>NZ_CAWOAW010000043.1:163262-192787 GCF_963879675.1 Pseudomonas sp. Larv2_ips | reverse complement strand
GAGGTGCCGAGTGGTGGGGCAAGAGCCCTTTGGTTACTTTGGGGCTTTTCCAAAGTGACCCGCTGTAAGAGCGGAACCGATATCCGCCATCACCCAGCTAACGGATATGCCCCCCCCAAAGAGCCGCCAACTCAATTCCCCCCAGAGCGCCCAACTACCCAAACCCAAGAACCCGATAAAACCCACCTCAACCCCCACTAACACCGCGAAAAAATCCCCAGCAAATCAAGCGGCCAACCTCAGGCCTGCACAGACGCCACCTGCTTCCAATCCAGCGCAAACCGCGCCAGGTACTTACGCAAACGGTCCGCGTCATTCGGTTGCGCCTTGGCCTGACGCGACACACCGAACAACCGGCGCCCCGCATCCGAGAGGCTGTCGGACTGCCGACACACCTCAATCACCGCCTTCAGTTGCACCTGATCAAACAGATCCAGCTCCGTCGGCAGCAAGGCTTGCCAATCAGCCTGCGGCGCAGACAACCCCCAGGCATAACGCAAACGCTGAATTTCCTCTTCAGCCTGCGCCTCATCAATACGCCCACTGTCCGCCAGCGTGGCCATGCGGGTGATCGAGGCCGACAACTCACGAAAGTTACCCAGCCAGACGGCTTCGCTGGAGCAGGCAAACGCCAGGTAACGCCGCCGCGCCTCCAGGTTGAAACGCACGCGCCGGCCTTGCTCGCGGGCATGGCGCTCCAGTTCGAAATCGATATTGGGTTCGATATCCTCACGCCGGCCCGCAAGGCCCGGCAGGTCAAAGGTCCACAGGTTGATCCGCGCGTAAAGGTCTTCGCGAAACAACCCTTGCGCCACCCGCTCGCGCAGGTCGCGGTGGGTGCCGGCGATGATCAGGAAGTCGCTGCCCACCTCTTGGTCGGCACCCAATGGGTAGAAGCGTTTTTCTTCGATGGCCTTGAGCAGCATCGCCTGCTCATCCAGACCCAGTTCGCCGATTTCATCGAGAAACAGCATGCCGCCATCCGCCGCGCGCAGCAGGCCATCGCGGGCATTTTGGGCGCCGGTGAAAGCGCCCTTGATGTGACCGAACAACGCCGACATCGCGCCATCGCCGCGCAATGTCGCGCAGTTCACTTCAACAAAACGCCCCTGGATTTGGTGGCGGCTGCGCTTGAGTGCGTAGATGCGCCGGGCGAGGAATGACTTGCCGGCACCGGTGGGGCCGATCAGCAGCATCGGCGCCTTGGAGCGCACGGCCACGCGTTCGATCTGCTCGATGGAGTGGTTGAAAGCGCTATTGCGCGTGGCGATGCCTGACTTGAGAAACGCCAGGCCTTCCAGGCGCTTGTGGGCAAAGCGCGACGCGATGCGGTCGTAGCGCGACAGGTCGAGGTCGATCAGCGTGTGCGTGCCGGTGGCGGGCGCGGTGTCGTCACGGCGGCGGGCCGGTGCGGTCTGGATCAGGCGCGCCGGCAGGTTGCGCGCCTCGGTCAGCAGGAACCAGCAAATCTGCGCCACGTGCGTGCCGGTGGTGATGTGGACCAGGTAGTCCTCGTGCTCGGTGTTAAAGGCATAGTCGGTGGTGAAATCATGCAGCGCGGCATAGACCTCTTCGAAATCCCACGGGTTTTGCAGCGGCATCGCGTGCAGGCGCACCTCGGTGTGCGGGGAGATCTGCAGGATGTCGGCGCGCACCCGTTCGGCGAGGCTGACGTCGCGGGCATCGACGTCGTGGATCAGCTCCAGACGATCAATCAGTACATCGGCCTGCTGGCACAGACCGACGCTGGGGCGCCAGTGGTTCCAGCGGTTGGCGCCTTTGCCGACGCGGTCCAGCTTTGACCCGATAAACCCGATGGCGACGGTGCGCTTGTGCTTCATGGCTAGACCAAAATATAAGTGACGATAAGCAAGGATATGAATTGGCGAAGACGCTTGCCATCGATTTTCAGCGTTTAAATTCCATAATGGATAAATATTTATATAAAACAATGAGATATGGATTTATCTGGGTTTCGTAAAAAGCTGGCACGCCCGCTGCTATAGCCTGTTCAACGCCGCGATGACGGCTTTCCAAAAAAAGAATCGAGATCATGCAAGAGAACACCTACCAACTGCTGGAAGTGGCCAACGGCAAGCCGATCAAACTCTGGACCCAAGGTGTGCCGGTTGAGCCTGAAGCCCGCCAGCAGTTGATGAACACCGCCAAGATGCCGTTTATCTTCAAGCACCTCGCGGTGATGCCGGATGTGCACCTGGGCAAGGGTTCGACCATCGGCAGCGTAATCCCTACGGTGGGCGCGATAATCCCGGCGGCGGTGGGCGTGGACATCGGCTGCGGGATGATTGCCGCGCGCACCACGCTGACCGCCAGCGATTTGCCCGACAACCTCCACGGGCTGCGTTGTGCCATCGAGGCCGCCGTGCCCCATGGTCGTACCCGCAGCCGTAAAGGACGTGACAAAGGCGCCTGGGAGGACGTGCCGGCCCAGGCCGATCAGGTATGGGCGACGCTGCACCCCGGGTTCAAGGCAATTACCGATAAGTACCCGCAGCTTGAGCACAGCAACAACCGCCAGCATTTGGGCACGCTCGGCACGGGTAACCACTTTGTCGAAGTGTGCCTGGATGAAGCCAACCGTGTCTGGTTCATGTTGCACAGCGGTTCGCGCGGCGTGGGCAACGCCATCGGCAACCTGTTTATCCAGTTGGCGCAGGCGGACATGCGCCAGCACCTGGCCAATTTGCCGGACCGCGACCTGGCCTATTTCGAAGAGGGCAGCCAGCACTTCGATGACTACGTGCAAGCCGTGGGCTGGGCGCAGGATTTTGCCCGGCAGAACCGCGAATTGATGATGCGCGCGGTGGTTCAGGCCACGCGCCAGGTGATCAGCAAGCCGTTTGAAGTGGTGCTGGAAGGGGTGAACTGCCATCACAACTACGTGCAAAAGGAGCGGCACTTTGGTGAAGAGATCCTGGTGACGCGCAAAGGCGCGGTGTCGGCGAAAAAGGGCGAGCTGGGGATTATTCCGGGTTCCATGGGCGCAAAAAGTTTCATCGTGCGCGGCCTGGGCAACGAAGAGTCGTTCTGCTCGTGCAGCCACGGCGCCGGCCGCACCATGAGCCGCACCAAAGCGAAAAACACCTTCACGGTGGCCGACCAGATCCGCGCCACGGTCCACGTGGAGTGCCGCAAGGACGCCGATGTGATCGATGAAATTCCGATGGCCTACAAGGACATCGACGCCGTCATGCATGCCCAGCGCGAGCTGGTTGAAGTGCTGCACACCCTGCGTCAGGTGGTGTGCGTAAAAGGTTAAGAGGAGCACAACGATGGAAAGGGAAGAACGTCACCCACTCAGCGACGCCATGCGCGCGCGGGTGCTGGATGAGTTGGAACGCATAGAGCGCGAGCGCAACGTGAGCGTGCTGTATGCCTGTGAGTCGGGCAGTCGCGCCTGGGGGTTTGCGTCTACCGACAGCGATTACGACGTGCGCTTTGTCTACGTGGAAAAGCCTGATTGGTTTATGCAGGTGGATGCGCCGCGGGATGTGATCGAGCGCCCGCTGGATGACGAGCTGGATGTCAGCGGATGGGAGCTGCGCAAGACCTTGGGGCTGTTGCGCAAGTCCAACCCTACGTTGCTGGAGTGGCTGGATTCGCCCCTGGTGTATCGCCAGGAAACTGAGGCGACGGCGCAATTGCGGGCCTTGGCCGAAACGTTCTACAGCCCGCCGGCGGCGCGTAATCACTACTTGTCGATGGCCAGGAAGAATTTTCGTGGTTACCTGCAAGGCGAGGAGGTGCGGTTCAAGAAGTACTTCTACGTGCTGAGGCCGTTGCTGGCAGTGCGTTGGATCGACCTGGGCCTGGGACGCCCGCCGATGACCTTCGCCGACTTGCTTGGCACGGTGGATGACCCGCAACTGCTCGACGAAGTGGCAACGCTGCTGGCCCTCAAGCGCAATGCCGGCGAGGCCGCTTATGGACCACGGCGCCCGGCACTGCACGCATTTATCCAGCGCGAGCTGGAACGCGAAGTGCCGGTTTTGCCACGCACGCAAGCAGACGCAAAGCGCCTGGATCATTACCTTCGACACACGGTTAACCGCTACGCATAAGGACGAACATGAAACAGGACGTGATTGAACTCGACGGCGCCATTGGCGGTGGCCAGGTGTTGCGCAGTGGCTTGAGCCTGGCAATGGTGACCGGGCTGACGTTGCGCATCAAAAACATCCGCGCCAGGCGCAGTCGGCCAGGATTGATGCGCCAACACCTGACTGCCGTGCTGGCCGCCGCCCACGTGTGTGGCGCCACGGTGCAAGGGGCTGAGCTGGGCTCGCAGAACCTGCTGTTCGAGCCCGGGCCGATACAAGGCGGCGAGTACCGCTTTGCGATCGGCACGGCCGGCAGCTGCACCCTGGTGCTGCAGACGTTGCTACCGGCGCTGTTGCGCGCGCCAACCACCAGCCGCGTGACGATCAGCGGCGGCACCCATAACCCGCTGGCGCCTCCGGTGGACTTTTTGCAGCGGGCCTGGCTGCCGCTGTTGCGGCGCATGGGGGCGCGCGTCGAGTTGAACCTCATACGCTATGGTTTCGTCCCGGCGGGCGGCGGCGAAGTGGAGGCGTTTATCCAGCCATCGGACCTGCAGGCGTTGCAGCTGATGCAGTGCGGCAAGCTGCTGGAAAAACGCGCCATCGTCCTGAATGCCGGGCTGGCGGATCAGGTGAGTGAGCGTGAATTCAAGCGCGTCCGCCAGCGCCTGGGGTTCACCCAGGCGCAGCTGTTCCCGATAGACATTGACCCGCAGCAAGGACCGGGCAATGTGCTGATGCTGGAATACGTCCACGCGCAGGTCACCGAAGTATTCAGTGCGTTCGGCATGACCACCGTGCGGGCCGAGGCCGTGGCCGATGAGGCCATCAACCAGGCGATGGAGTGGCAGGGCACCGACACTGCGGTGGGTGAGCACCTGGCGGACCAACTGCTGTTGCCGATGGCGTTGGCCGGCGGCGGACGTTTTACCACGCCACACATGAGCGAGCACTTGCACAGCAATACGACGGTAATTCAACGCTTCCTGCCGGTGGTGATCGAAAGCCGTGTGCGCGAGGAGGGCGGGTTGCTGGTCGAGTGTCGCAGGGTCTGATCTGCTAACCTGCGCGGGTCAAAACCGCCCTTAGCCTGTGGATGTTCATCATGAATACGTGCCCCGTTCAGCCACCCCTTGAACCGCAGTCCGTCTGCCACCCCATCACCAGCAGCGCGATTTTCATGGTCGCCACCCTGACGCCCGGCAATCTCGACACTGTGCGGGCCTGGTGCGGTGACATAGCCGGGCTGGTGCGTTCGGTCGGCAAGCGCGTACCGGCAGGCAACCTGACCTGCGTCTGCGGGTTTGGCTCGGATGCCTGGGACCGGCTGTTCGGCGCCCCACGCCCGGCGGCGTTGCATCCATTTCGCGAGTTTGGTGTGCAAGGGCGCAAGGCCGTCTCGACCCCTGGCGACATCCTGCTGCACATCCGTGCCGAGCAGATGGACCTGTGCTTCGAGTTGGCCACCCAACTGATGGCGGCCCTGGGCGACAGCGTCCAGGTCGTGGATGAGGTCCAGGGTTTTCGCTACTTCGACATGCGCAGCATCATCGGCTTTGTCGATGGCACCGAGAACCCGGTGGGGCGCAAGGCGGTGGGTTTCACTATCGTCGGCGACGAAGACCGCGAATTCGAAGGTGGCAGCTACGTGCTGGTGCAGAAATACCTGCACAACATGGCGGCCTGGAACGACCTGACCGTGGAAGCGCAGGAGAAGGTGATCGGGCGTACCAAGCTGGCGGACATCGAACTGGATGAAGAGACCAAACCGAGCAACTCACACAGCGCGTTGACCGTTATCACCGACGAGCACGGTGAAGAAGTGAAGATCCTGCGCGACAACATGCCCTTTGGCCGCCCGGGCGCCGGTGAGTTCGGCACCTACTTTATCGGCTACGCGCGCTCGCCGAAGCCGCTGGAGCAGATGCTGGAAAACATGTTTGTCGGCCGCCCCGTGGGTAATTACGACCGCTTGCTGGACTTCAGCACGGCGGTCACCGGCGGCCTGTTTTTCGTGCCCTCGGCCGACCTGCTCGAAGCGTTGGCCGACCGCCAGCCTGGGGCTTAGCTCGGCACGGTTTAACTCAAGAAGCCGGTGCTGACCGCCACGATCAGGAAAATCCCCAGCAGCGCGCGGTAGATCACGAACGGCCAGGTGGAGAACCGCTCCAGGAACTTCATCAGGCCCCAGATGGCAAAGAATGCCGAGACGCTGGCGACCACCAGCCCAAAGATCAAGTGCGACCAGGCGTGGGCGGGCATGTCGGCGTGCAGCAGCACCCACAGTTCTTTCAAACCGGCGAGGGCGATGGCCGGCAGGCCCAGCAGGAAGGAAAAGCGCGCAGCTTCTTCACGCTTGAAGTTCAGGAACAGCGCGGCGGTGAGTGTCGAACCGGAGCGCGACACCCCAGGAATCAGCGCGCCAATCTGCGCGATACCGACAATCAGCGCATCGCGCAGACGCATTTCGCTCATCTCACGGGTGTGGCGCGCGCGCACTTCGGCCACTGCCAGCAATATCGCCATCACCACGCAGGCAATCCCGATCACCATCAGGCCGCGTAGCGGCGAGTTGCAGGTATTCAAGGTCGAAGACAGCGCCAGGCCGGCAATCCCAATCGGGATAGTGGCCAACACAATCGCCACGGCCAGTTTGAACCACCGGTCGTTGTAGTCGCCGCGGCGCACTGCACTGATGCTGCCGGTGGTCACCTGGCGCACGTCGCGCCAGAAATAACTGACCACCGCCGCCAGCGCCGCCAACTGCATGGCCGCGGAAAACGCCGAGCCCGGGTCTTGCCAGCCGAGCAGGGCGGGCACCACTCGCATGTGGGCCGTGGACGACACCGGCAACAGCTCGGTAATGCCCTGGATTACGCCCAGGATGAAGATCTGCAGGTAGTCCAGGGAGGCAAAGCCCACATCCAGGCCGGCGGAACAGACGTTTGTCAAAATACGTGTCCTTGAAAAAAGGGGCTTTTGAAGAATCAGTGGGCGAAGTTTATTCTAAATGTTTCAGGATATTGGACGCGGAAAAGCAAATTCGCAATCGGTTCAGCAAACAGAAAGGTTATGCAATGTATTGGCGTGTGTATCACTTTTGTGAACAATGGGGCCTTGCGTATTTTCACCGAGAGCCCAATGCCTGAAACCACCGTCGAATTGATCCAGACCGGCCCCGATGCGTCTGAGCTGATCCGTAATCTTTACCAGTACTATGCCTATGAGTCGTCAGACTGGGAGCAGGAAGATGTGGAGTCGGATGGCCGTTTCTACATCCATGACGAACACCTGACCCGCTACTGGCACGACCCGCAATGGAGCGCCAACCTGCTGCTGGTGGATGGCTACATCGCCGGTTTCCTGCTGATCGAAGGCAGTGAGCTGCCGGGCATCGACGCGCTGGAACTGGCCGACCTGTTCATCCTCAAGCGCTACCGCCGCAAGGGCATTGGCCGCGCTATCGCCACCCAAGTGCTGCGCAGTGGCGAGGCCAATTGGCTGGTGCGGTTCTACGATCAGGATGAAGTGTCGCAGGCGTTCTGGCGCGCGGTGCTCGATGACCTGCCGCGCCCGGTGCAGATGCTTGAGCTGGATGACGACCCGCAGTTGGTCAGTTATTTGATTACGCGGGCCGCGCTGCATTAAACACGATGTTGAACTTGGCCGGGCACGGCCGCACTTGAACTCGTCGGCCGGTTTCGCCCTGAATGGCACACGCCCAGGGGCGTCGCATCTGCTCTATTCGCAGTGCGTTTTGCCTGAATATCCGAAGGGCACGGTGACCAGCCCTGACCGGGATACGGGTAAACAACCTAAAAGCCAAGCCTTGGTCAGTGCCGCTAGGCACCCGCGTTGAACAACACTTGCTGCATCGCTTGCGGCGGCTGCCCGAATGCGCGCAGAAACGCCTGGCGCATGCGCTCGCGGTCACCGAAGCCGGTTTCGCGGGCCACCACTTCGACCGGGTGACGGCTGGTTTCCATCATCGCCCGGGCAGCTTCCACCCGCAGCGACTCGATGGCCTTGGCCGGCGTTTGGCCGGTTTCTTCGCGGAATACTCGGCTGAATTGACGTGGGCTCAGCCGGGCCACCTCGGCCAAGGATTCCACCGACAGGTCATGGGTCAGGTTTTCGCGCGCGTAGGCCAGGGCCAGTTGCACGCGGTCGGATTTGGGGTCCAGTTCCAGCAACGCCGACAATTGCGATTGCTCACTGCCGCGGCGCTGGGCAATCACCAGCTTGCGGGCGATACGCCGGGCGAGGTCGCTGCCCAGGTCGGCTTCCACCATGGCCAACGCCAGGTCGACTCCGGCGCTCATGCCGGCGCCGGTCCAGACCTGGCCGTCAACCACGAACAGTTTGTCTTCTTCGAGCTGAATATCCGGGTAGCGCTTGCGAAACGCCGGCGCGTGGATCCAGTGGGTGGTGGTGCGCTTGCCTTCGAGCAAACCGGCTTCGGCCAGCACAAAAATGCCCATGCACAGCGAGGCCACGCGCCGCGACTGCGCAGAGGCGGCTTTGACCAATTCCAGCAGGTTGGCCTCGGGCAGGCGAAATTCCAGGTAGCCGCTGACGATCAGCGTGTCATAACCCTGTGGCCGAATCGGGCTGGTATTCACCGAAAAGCCCTGGGAGGTCATGACGGCGCCGCCGCTCTCCGAGACCAGATGAAACTCATAAGCCGGCTCACCGCGCAGCAGGTTCGCGCACTCGAACACCGAACCCAGGCTGAGGCTCAGGGACTGGAAATTCGGGTAAACCATCAGCGCAACGCTGTGCATCGTCATTCTCCAAAGGGCGCGGGAGAGGGGATTGTCGGCGGGTGCCAGGCAAACGGCAACCGACTTTGTGCCATGTCCGAAATCCTTGCGGATATGACATTGTTGAAGTTTTTCTCGACGCCTAACATCCCCTCAACGAACTAGACGACTGGTCTAATCGGGACGGGATAACTAATGACTAACGCGACTAACAGTACAAGGCAGACCATTCTGGATACGGCGCAATTGATTGTGAGCCGCAAAGGATTTTCTGCGGTGGGGTTGAACGAAATACTTCAAGCCGCCGATGTACCCAAAGGTTCGTTTTATCACTACTTCCATTCCAAAGATGCATTTGGCGTGGTCTTGCTCGATACCTATTTCGACCAATACCTCAAAGGCATGGAGCAACTGTTCCAGCAACCCGGACTGTCCTGGGCCGCCAGGTTGATGCGCTATTGGCACACCTGGATCGACAACCAGACCGGCTGCACCGACGCGGGCAAATGCCTTGCCGTCAAACTCGGTGCCGAGGTGTCAGACCTTTCAGAGCCAATGCGTTTGTCCCTGCAGCGCGGCACCACTCGCACCATCGCCTTGCTGGCCGAGGCCTTGCAGCACGGCATCCAGGACGGCTCGCTGGCGGTTCGGCAACACCCCGACAGCCTGGCTCGGCGCTTGTATGCGCTGTGGTTGGGGACCAGCGTCATGAGCAAGATCACCCGAACATCCGCGCCTTTTGACGAGGCGCTGCTGCTGACCCGACAGTTATTGGGTTGCCCTGAACTGCTGATGCATACACCTACTGAAACCATCGATCGAGGCACTGGAAAATGAAAGTATTAATGGTACTGACCTCTCACGACCAGCTTGGCAATACCGGTCGTAAAACCGGCTTCTGGCTCGAAGAATTTGCGGCGCCCTATTACACCTTCAAAGACGCGGGTGCCGAACTGGTCCTGGCATCCCCGGCTGGCGGCCAACCACCGCTGGACCCGGTCAGCGATCAGCCGGATGCACAGACCGAGCAAACCCGTCGTTTCGCTGGCGACCCGGCAGCCCAACAGGCCCTGGCCAACACCGTCAAGCTGGAAACGGTCAACGCCGACGACTTCGATACCGTGTTCTACCCAGGCGGCCATGGCCCGTTGTGGGACTTGGCCGAATCGCAAACGTCGATCGCACTGATCGAGGCCTTTGAGCGTGCCGGCAAGCCGATCGGTTTTGTCTGCCATGCACCGGGCGCTCTGCGTCATGTCAAGGCCGTGAATGGCGAGCCGCTGGTCAAGGGCCGTCGCGTTACCGGCTTCTCCAATGCTGAAGAAGCTGCGGTTGGCCTCACCGATGTGGTGCCGTTCCTGATTGAAGATGATTTCAAGGCGCTCGGCGGCCACTATGAAAAGGGCGCTGACTGGCAGTCTTTTGTGCTCGAAGACGGCTTGCTGGTGACCGGGCAGAATCCTGCCAGTTCCAGTGCCGTGGCCAAGGCCCTGCTCAAACTCACCGCCTGAATTAATCACCCGCGTTATTGATTGGCGGCTCCTTGGAGCCGCCAATGCTTTTGCTCGCCCTGAATTTGGAAGTTTCACATGACTCATCATTTAAATACCCCGGTAAAACTGGGGCATCACACGCTCAATAACCGTGTTGTCTTGCCGCCTCTGACGCGTCAACGCAGCGCGCAACCCGGCGATATCGCCACCGACCTGATGGCCGAGTATTACCGCCAGCGCGCCACGGCCGGTTTCATGGTCAGCGAAGGCACGCAGATCGAACCGCGCGGCCAGGGTTACGCCTGGACGCCGGGTATCTACAGTCCGGCGCAAATCGACGGCTGGCGCAAAGTCACCGACGCCGTGCATGCCGAAGGCGGCGTGATCTTCGCCCAGCTGTGGCATGTGGGGCGTGTGTCCCATAATGCGCTGCAACCGGAGGGCGCCGCACCGGTCGCGCCGTCGGCCATTGCGGCGGAACAGGCGAAAGCCTTTATCGAAACCGGGCCTGGCGTCGGCGAGCTGATGCAGCCGCCCGTGCCGCGTGCCTTGAGCAGGCTGGAAATTGAAGAGTTGGTAGGGCACTACGCACAGGCGGCGCGTAATGCGTTGGACGCCGGTTTTGACGGGGTGGAAATCCACGCCGCGAATGGTTACCTGGTCAACCAGTTCATCTCCGCCCACGCCAACCAGCGTGACGATGAATACGGTGGTTCGCTGCACAATCGCCTGCGCTTTCTGCGCGAGATCGTCGAAGCCGTGACCGCCGTGGTCGGCCCGCAACGCCTGGGTGTGCGTTTTTCTCCGCTGTTCAGCGGCACGGACCAGGACCGCGTGTACATCGGCCTGGTCGAGGAAGATCCGCATCACACCTACATTGAAGCGATCAAGGTGCTCGAGGCATCGGGCATTGCCTATGTGTCTATCGCCGAGGCTGACTGGGACAACGCTCCCGACCTGCCCGAGACTTTCCGTCAGGCGGTGCGCAGCACGTTCAGCGGGCGCATCATCTACGCCGGTCGCTATACCGCTGAGCGCGGGGCAGCACTGGTGGAGGCGGGGCTGGCAGACTTGATTGCCTTCGGCCGTCCGTTCATTGCCAACCCGGACCTGCCGCAGCGACTGTTCAACGGCTGGCCGCTGAACCCGCTGCGGGCGCAGGGCATGTACGGCGGCTCGGAACAGGGCTACACCGATTACCCGGCGTTCGCCGAGTAACCATTCGATGCCCCGGCACAGCTGCGTTGTCGGGGCCGTCGAGCAGTAGCACGGCGGCGAAGGCGGCGGGGCAGGCAACAACAGGGTGACCCTGCCGCCGCCATCGCAGCCTTGCTGGCTCTACAGCTGCCACCGTTGATCTTCAGCAGGGCAGATGAGCGTCATTCCACGCGCAACACGATCTTGCCAATGTGATCGCCGCCTTCCATCCGCGCATGGGCCTGGGCGGCGTCGGTGTATTCGTACACCTTGTCGATCATCGGCAGGCAGCGTCCGGCGGACAGCACCGGCCACACGTATTCGCGCAGTTGTTCGGCAATGGCAGCCTTTTCGTCCTTGGTACGTGCGCGCAGCAAGGAGCCGGTGATGACTGCGCGCTTGCCGAGGATGGTCAGCAGGTCGACGTCATTGGCCTTGCCGCCGCCGAGGAAGCCCAGCATCACCAGGTGCCCGTCCATGGCCAGGGACTTGAGATTATTGTTCAGGTACGAGGCGCCCATGATGTCGAGGATCACATTCACGCCCTTGTTGTCGGTCTTCTGCGCGATGACCTCGGCGAAGTCCTGCTCGCGGTAGTTGATCGGCTCGGCGCCCAGCTTGGCGATCGCCGCACATTTATCGGCGCTGCCGGCGGTGGCGAACGCCTGGATACCGTATTCGCGGCACAGCATCAAAGCGGTGGTGCCGATGCCGCTGGTGCCGCCGTGGATCAGCACGCGCTGGCCGGTATGAGCGTCACCCAGGCCAAACAGGTTGGCCCAGACGGTGAAAAAGGTTTCCGGCACGGCGGCGGCTTGAATCCAGTCCATGCCATCCGGAATCGGCAAGGCCTGGCTGGCAGGCACTGCACAAAATTGTGCATACCCACCGCCGTTGGTCAGGGCACACACCTTGTCACCCAGCGCGTACTCGCTGACACCTTCGCCCAATGCAACCACTTCGCCGGCCACTTCCAAACCTGGAATGGGGCTCATGCCGGGCTTCATCGGGTACTTGCCGGCGCGTTGCAACGCATCCGGGCGGTTGACGCCGGCTGCGTGCACGCGAATCAGGATTTCACCGGGACCTGCCACCGGCACATCGGCCCGGCGTGGTTGCAGGACCTCGGGGCCGCCAGGGGCGGTGATTTCGATCAGGGTCATTTCTTTTGGCAGTGACATGTGCGATTACCTGCAGCGATGAGCGTATGGGTTGGGACCGCGTCGGGCAGTCGCCGGTTCAGCCGCATCATACCGAGGGTCAGCGCCGGTCGAAAAAAAAGCCGGGCAAGCCCGGCAAAATAAGGAGAGGGTGATTCATTCGCTTCAGCGATTGAGGAACGCCAACAAGTCTTCGTTCAACTGCTGGGTGTGGGTGGCGGCAAAACCGTGCGGCGCATCCTTGTACACCTTCAGTTGCGCGCCCTTGATCATCTCGGCCGCGACTTTGCCGGTGGTTTCGAACGGCACGATCTGGTCGCCGTCACCGTGGATCACCAGGGTTGGCACCTCGATCTTGGCCATGTCCGGGCGGAAATCGGTCTCGGAGAACACGGTGACACAATCCACGGTCGATTTAAGCGACGCCAGCAGCGCGACCTGCAAGGTCTGCGTCAGCACGCCCTGGGAGACTTGCTGGCCCTTGTTGATGCCATAGAACGAGACATTGAAGTCGCTGATAAATTGCGCGCGATCCTTCAGCAGCCCGGCCTTGATGCCATCGAACACTGCGGTAGGCACGCCCTGCGGGTAATCCGGTTTTTGGCCGAAGATCGGCGTGACGGCGCCCAGCAGCACGAGGCCGGCCAAACGCGAGTTGCCGTGGCGAGCGATGTAGCGCGCCACATCGCCGCCGCCCATCGAGAAGCCCACCAGGGTCACGTCTTTAAGGTCCAGGTGTTCGATCAGTTGGGCGATATCGTCGGCGAAGGTGTCGTAGTCGTTACCGGTCCACGGTTGGTCCGAGCGGCCAAAACCCCGGCGGTCGAAGGCGATGGTGCGAAAGCCACGGCTGCTCAGGTATTCCATCTGGTATTCCCACATGTCGGCATCCAGTGGCCAGCCGTGGCTGAACAGCACGGGCTTACCGCTGCCCCAGTCCTTGAAATAGATCTGGGTACCGTCTTTGGCAACGAATGTGCTCATGGAAAACTCCTTGGGGTCAGGGGGCAAAAGCTCAGTCTCACTATCGCGTTAAACCGGCCCAGGGGCTTGTACGGATGTGCTCGGTTGAACGCTTGCGCGTCTGCGTTGGTCCACTGACCTCTACCGTCAGTTCAACAGGTGAACCAAATGGCCAAGACTTACAGCTACGCCGCTCGGGATTCCAAGGATGCACTCAAGCCTTTTACCTTCGAGCGTCGCGCGCCGGGGGCGGACGACGTTCAGATCGATATTCTCTATTGCGGCGTGTGCCACTCCGACCTGCACACCGTGCGTAACGAATGGCACAACACCTTGTACCCGTCGGTGCCCGGCCACGAAATCGTCGGCCGCGTCACGGCAGTCGGTGCCAACGTGAAAAAATTCAAGGTCGGTGACCTGGCCGGTGTCGGTTGTATGGTCGACAGCTGCCAGCACTGCGCATCCTGCGCCGAGGGCGAGGAGCAATACTGCGAGAACGGGTTTACCGGCACCTACAACGGCCCGGTGTTCGGCGGCGAAAATACCTTTGGCGGCTACTCGGACAATATCGTGGTCAAGGAGAAGTTCGTGCTGCGCATCTCCCACGATGATGCGAACCTGGCGGCCGTGGCGCCGCTGCTGTGCGCCGGCATCACCACTTACTCGCCGCTGCACCACTGGAAGGTGGGGCCCGGCAAAAAAGTCGGGGTGGTCGGCCTCGGCGGGCTAGGGCATATGGCAGTGAAGATCGCGCATGCCATGGGCGCGCATGTCACGCTGTTCACCACCTCGCCGAACAAGCGCGAAGACGGCCTGCGCCTGGGTGCCGACCAAGTGGTGGTGTCGAAGGACCCGGACGAGATGGCCAAGGTCGTCAACAGCCTGGACTTCATCCTCAACACCGTTGCCGCGCCGCACGACCTCGATGCGTTCCTCAACCTGCTCAAGCGCGATGGCACCATGACGCTGGTCGGCGCACCTGACAGCCCGCATCCGTCGCCGACGGTGTTCAACCTGATCTTCAAACGCCGCAGCCTGGCCGGTTCGTTGATTGGCGGTATCCAGGAAACCCAGGACATGCTGGACTTCTGCGCCAAGCACAAGATTGTCTCGGACATCGAGATGATCGACATCCAGGGCATCAACGAGGCGTACGAGCGGATGCTCAAGGGCGACGTGAAGTATCGCTTTGTGATTGATATGGAGAGCTTGAAGAAGGAAAGTCACGCGGCTTAAACGCTGCAGACCTGCTGTGGGAGCGGGCTCGCTCGCGAAGGCGCAGGGTCAGTCAAAAAATGCATCGACTGATTCGCCGCCTTCGCGGCAAGCCCGCTCCCACATTTGTTCAGTGCGAGCCGTTAAGCCGATAAATGCTCGTAGAGAATCGTCGCACCCACCAGCATCAACACCACGCCGCCGACCATTTCGGCGCGCTTGCCCACCACCGTGCCCAGCACCCGCCCGAGCATCATGCCGATGGTTACCATGGTCATGGTCGCCAGGCCAATGGCTGCCGACGCCACCAGAATATTCACATCAATGAAGGCCAGGCCCACACCGACGGCCATCGCATCAATGCTGGTCGCAAAGGCGGTGATGGCCAGGATCATGAAGGAATGCTGGGTAGGCTTTTGCGCCTCCTCATCGTCCGCCTTGAGCCCGTTATAGATCATGTGCAAGCCCAGCGCGACCAGCAGGGTAAAGGCGATCCAGTGATCCCAGTCCTGCACCCAACGCGTGGCCGCATGGCCGATGGCCCAGCCGATCATCGGCGTAATGGCTTCGATCACACCAAAGATCAGGCCGGCGCGCAGTGCTTCGACCAGACGCGGTTTGTGCAGGCTGGAGCCTTTGCCGATGGCCGCCGCAAAGGCGTCCGTGGACATGGCCAGGGCGAGAAGAATCAGAGAAATAGGGTTCACGGTGAGGCTTCCAGTCGGGCTGTATGAGTCAACGACACAACCACACGCCCGACTTTAGGCATGGATGTGTCGCTGGTCTCACCAACCTCAACGGTGTTCGTACCACGGCAGGTTGCCGAATATGTTGATACGAACGCTTCTGAGCGGGTCAGAAGCCGGTTACTCCCCAACGAAGGGGCGCATCATAGACAGCCCAATATGAAAATTGCGTCAACGCCCTTCAAATACCGGTGGACGGCGCTCGGCGAACGCCGCCAGCCCTTCACCGAAATCAGCACTGGCGCACGCCTGGCGGCGCAGTTCGGCGATGTGCTCCATGGCTTGCACGGGCGGCCAGACCTTGTACCGACACGCCGTCGACCTGTTGCGCCAGGCCGATGCCACCCATGAACTGTTGCGCCAGGACGCCGAGTACCCGCAGGGCAAGGTCTCGGTGGGCATGCCCTCGAGCACCGCGCGGATGCTCGCGATGCCGCTGGCACGCACGATTCGCAGCCGTTATCCGGGGATCAAGCTGGAGCTGATCGACGCGCCAAGCGCCGACCTCGCAGGCCTGATCACCGTGGGGCGCGTGGCGCTGGCGGTCGAAGTTGATGGCGTGCCGACACGCGGCGTGGTGTCCCAGCGGTTATTCAGTGAAACCCTGTACCTGGTGGCATGGCCGGAATTTGAATTGCCGCAGACGTCGGTGAGCCTGCAGAGCCTCGCGCAGATGCCGTTGGTGTTGCCCTGCGCGCCCAACACCATTCGCAGCCGCGTAGAGTCCGCCATGCAGGAAGCGGGGCTGCCATTCGCCGTGGAGTTTGAGGCCAATTCCACTGATCTATTGTTCTCGGCGGTACAGGCGCGGCTTGGGGTAACCATCCTGCCGTGGGCGGCGGCGCACGTGGAGTTGGCGCAACAGTCGCTCAAGCTGGCGAGCATCGATCACCGCTTGTTCAGCCGCGAACTGTCGTTGTGCTGGCCGGATACGGCGGTGCACAGCAATGCCGTGCAGAAAGTCAAAGAGACGATTCTGGAATTGTTCGAAGCGTTTGAGCAGCAACAGGGCTGGTCGGCGGCCAGCTGATTGCGAACCGGCCGCCGCTGCCCCTTGGATCACTTGGGTTTTTGGGTGTCGAGTGCCGTTGCAATCACGCTGCCCATGGGCGTCGGTTTGGGCGACTGACGGTGCAGCACGGCATTTACCGCCCACTCTTCAAGGCGTACGCGGTCACGCTGGAACACCATCATGTGAGTCGAGCCGCCGAACTCGAAGTGACCGATTTCGGTGCCGCGTGTGATCTTCACCGGCGTGCTGCCTTCGTCGACGATAAACCCCGGTTCGATGATGCAGGTCGACACTTCAACCATGCCAATGCAGATCAGCGCCACGTACCCGCAGGTGGGGTGTTCGAAGATGAAAATGGCGCGCGCAGCCACATGGCCCAGGTAGGGCTGCGACTCGGTGCCTTCCCACGTGCCCGGGCCTTCTTTCTGCGCCGGGCGTTGGGCGAAGTAGGTGCCAGGTTGCACCCACGAACGCAGCAGCGTGCCGTCCAGCGGCGCGTTCCAGCGGTGGTAGTGGGTGGCGGAAAGGAAACCCTGATACAGCTGCCCACCTTCAAAGTGCCTGGCCCAGTCACGTTGGCCGGCGAACAAGTCCAGCAGTGAGTAGTTGACGTCCTTGATCCAGAAGTCGCTTTCGAAGGCGATGTTGTTCTGGTATGCCCACGGCGTGGTTTCGCAGCCGATATCGACCTGCGTTTGCGCGTCGCCCTGGAACGGTCGGGCGCCGGGCACGAACGTGCGGATGAAAAACGCGTTCCAGGAATCGTAGCCGTAGCCGGGCTTTTTCGGGTCGCATTCCATCTGGTCCCATACACCGGCTGCCCAGGCGGCCTTGGAGATCCACGAGCCGGGTTTTTCCGGGTTGTTGATGTCGAGTTTGTCCAGGGATTGCGGGCTTTTGAGGTAGGCGTTCCAGGTGTTGAGCACGTTCTTGAATTGCTCATTGAAGGTGGTGTCATGGAACAGCGCAACGCCGGCTTCGGTGGCCATGGAAATCGCCAGGAAGGCATTCATGGGCGTGCCGACCTGGGCGGTGTCGTTGAACGAGGACGAGGTGGTGACAATTTCGTTGAGGATCTCGAAAAAACTGTCGTAGTCCTTGATCCACACGACGTCGCCGTCCTGGGTCTTGATCTGGTCGCGAGTGTGCGGCGGCAGGGTCAGCACGAACGCGTTGGACTGCTCGATCAGCGACATGACCCACATGCGGTACACGCTGTGGGTGGTCACCCAGTGTTTGAATTCCACCAATTGCGGCTGCATCGGCGCGAGGGTGCCAGCCTTTTTCATGGCGTCGATGTAGTCGCGCAGTGGCACCAGGAAGTTGGCGGTGGCCCACACGCGGTTGGGCACCCAGAAGCCCATTTGCACGGGGCCGGCGTTGTCCAGGGTGAGCAGGTTTGAACCGCTGCCCTCGACGGGTGGCGGAGTCTTGCGAGGTTGGGTGGCGGGCGAAGAACGGTCGGAGTGCGCCATATCATTAGTCCTTTAAACGTAACTGCGTGGGAAAGCTCCTTTTGAGCATTCTCAGCGTAGCTAGCGCGGGACCGGGGTTTGTAATGGTTGGCTATAACCAGGCGCGCCCGCCGACGAAAATCATTTTCGACACCAGCTCCACGATGTTTTTCACCTCGAGTTTCTTCATCAGCCGTGCCCTGTGCACTTCCACCGTACGGTGAGAGATCGCCAGGCGCTGGGCGATTTCCTTGGATTTAAGGCCGTTGACGATGTGCATGGCGATTTCCCGCTCACGTGGCGTCAGGTCGCCGGTGCCTTGGTGCGTGCGGTCCAGGCGCTCGAAGTGCCAGATCATCAGCTTGAACGGGTCTCTGGGCGTGAGGGTGTAGCCGTGGGACTTGGCCCAGAACACCTCGCCGCTTTTGTGCTGCATGAAGCGTTCATCGGAGTAGAAGCCGTTCTCGCTCTCCAGCAGCCAGTCGTGGCTACGCTTGCCGATGGCGTGATAATCGGCCTGGGACGGGTAGATCAGCAGGGTCAGTTGGTTGACCAATTCGTCGCGCGAATAGCCGAACAACTGCAGGAAGGCCTCATTGCAATCGACCATCACGCGGTTGCGCGTGACCAGTTGCGGGGCCGGGGAGAGCTGGAACGCCAGGCGTTCGATATCTTGAAGTTGCTGGGTAAACGCGTTCATTGGGCATCCTGCCTCGTTGCTTTTCTCACCGGGCCTACTTATCCATGTAAGTAGTTACACGAATTGGCGAGCGCTCAGCGGTGCGTCATTGTAGGTAAATGTCCGCATCAAAAATAGAAGAAAATTGATTATGCCAGCTGATTGCGTCTCCATTGTTGCCGCCGGTCATTCGCGTTTTGGTCGCCTGGAAGGCACCACCCTTGAAGACCTGATCGTGCAGGTTACCCGCGAAGCCCTGGCCGACGCGGCCATTGATGCGTCACAAATCGATGCGTTGTTCCTGGGTCACTTCAACTCGGGGTTGGTGCCTGACGGGTTTGCCAGCTCCTTGCTGTTGCAGGCCGACCCGGGCCTGCGCTTCAAACCGGCCACGCGCTGTGAAAACGCCTGCGCCTCTGGGTCGGCGGCGATCCAGGCCGGGGTCAATGCGATCCTCTCCGGCAGCGCCGACCTGGTGCTGGTGGTCGGCGCCGAGAAGATGACCCACACGTCCACCGCCGAGGTTACCCAGGCCCTGGCCGGCGCCGGTTATCAGAATGATCCGGCCGAAGCCGGCTTGAGTTTCCCGCAGCTGTTCGGCCGTGCGGCGCGCCAATACACCGAACGCTACCACTGCCCGCTGGGCTCGATGGCCGCCATCGCCACCAAGAACCACACCAATGCCATGGCCAACCCGTTGGCGCAAATGCACCGGGTAATGGATTTTGAACACTGCAACAACGTGTCCAAGAGCAACCCCTTTGTGGCCGAGTCACTGCGCCTGACCGATTGCTCGTTGATCAGCGACGGCGCCGCCGCGATCATCCTGGCCTCACCCAAGCGGGCGCGCGCGTTTCGTCGGGATGTGCAGATTCGCGCGATGACCCAGGTCAACGACTGCTTGCCCATTGCCCAGCGCGACATCCTGGCGTTTGAAGGCCCGCAACGGGCCATCCACTCGGCGCTGCGCGGGGCGAATATCACCCTGGCCGACCTGAGTTTCGCCGAGGTGCACGACTGCTTCACCATCGCCGAACTGCTGATCTACGAAGCCATGGGCCTGGCGCCCAAGGGCGAGGGCCATCGCGTGCTCGACAGTGGCGTGGTGCGCGCCGGCGGGCGGCTGCCGGTGAATCTTTCGGGTGGGCTCAAGGCCAAGGGGCATCCGGTGGGGGCCACCGGCGTGTCGATGCACGCCTTGGCGTTCCGCCAATTGACCGGCGAACCGATTGGCCTGGCGGTGCCCAACCCGGAGTTTGGCCTGGTGTTCAACATGGGCGGCATGGCAGTGGCCAACTACGCCTCGGTCCTGCACGCGCGCCGGTACTGACCCATGAACATTGCCAACTGGTTGCACGACACCCAGCGCCGCGACCCGCAGCGACCGGCATTGTTCGAAGGCACGCGGCAAGTGGCCGACTACGCCACCTTTGCTGCGCATGTTCGCCAGCGCGCCGCGCACTTGGTAGACCAGCACGGCGTGACGGCCGGTGATGCGGTCGCCGTGCTGATGAAGAACAGCTGCGATTACCTGGAAGTGCTCTACGCCATCTGGTGGCTGGGCGCAGTGGTTGTGCCGATCAACGCCAAATTGCACCCGGCTGAGGCGGCCTGGATCGCCGATAACGCCCAGGCGCGCCTGATCTTTACCGACGGCGGCCGAGTATTTTCGGCGTCGCGGGACTTGCCCCCGCCCTGTAAGGAACTGGACGGCCACACACTGCCGCCGACACGTGGCTGGCCATCCCTGGCACAGCCCGAGCCACGCCAGGACCAGGACCTCGCATGGCTGTTTTACACCTCCGGCACCACCGGGCGCTCCAAGGGGGTGATGCTGTCCCATGGCAACCTCATGGCGATGTCGTTGTGTTACCCCACTGACGTGGATCCGGTCAGCGCCGATGACGCGGTGCTGTATGCCGCGCCAATGTCCCACGGCGCCGGGCTCTACAACTTCATTCATGTGCGCTGCGGCGCGCGGCATGTGGTGCCGGCCTCCCACGGTTTCGACGCCGCCGAGCTGTTTGGCCTGGCGGCCGAGCTGGGCAACGTCTCACTGTTTGCAGCGCCGACGATGGTCAAGCGCATGGTCGAACAGGCGCGGCGCCAGGGCTATCGCGGCGAAGGCATCAAGACCATCGTTTACGGCGGCGGCCCGATGTACGTGGCCGATCTGTGTGAGGCCGTCGACACCTTTGGCCCGCGGCTGGTGCAGATCTACGGCCAGGGCGAGAGCCCGATGACCATCAGCGTGCTGCCTCGCGCGCTGATCGCCGACCGCCAACGCGCAGACTGGGCCACGTTGGCTGCCTCCGTCGGCCACGCGCAATCGTGCGTTGAAATCCGCATTCTCGACGCACAGCACCAGCCGGTGCCGACGGGCGAGCGCGGCGAAATCGCCGTGCGCGGTGCCACGGTGATGCAAGGCTACTGGCGCAACCCCGAGGCATCGCGCCAAACCCTGGTCGAGGGCTGGCTGATGACCGGTGACGTCGGCTTTCTCGACGCGGCGGGTTACCTCACCCTCACGGACCGTTCCAAGGACGTGATCATCAGCGGTGGCAGTAACGTGTACCCGCGTGAAGTCGAGGAAGTGTTGGCGCAACATCCTGAGGTGTTCGAGGTGTGCGTCGTGGGGGAGCCGGATGCGCAATGGGGCGAATCGGTGGTGGCGTTTGTGGTGACGCGCAGCGGCCAGCCCCTCGATGAAGCCGAGCTGACGGCATGGTTTTTACAGCGCATGGCCTCGTTCAAGAAACCCAGGAAGTACCTGTTTCCCGGCGAATTGCCAAAGAACAGTTACGGCAAAATCCTCAAGACTGACTTGCGGCAGTGGCTGAAAGCAGCGAGTATCGCCGCGCTTCCCTAGACCCGTTTTTCATGGACAGAACATCAGACAAGGAGTCCCTTCGATGGGCAATCAAGCGCAAGACACGGTCCGCAAGCGGCGCCGTGCGTTTCTCGGTGCCACTTCCGGTCACTTGATCGAGTGGTACGACTACGGCGTCTACGGCTTTCTCGCCGTGTACATCGGCCAGGCATTTTTCGTCTCCGATGACCCGACCACCAGCTTGCTGGCCAGCTTCGCAGCGTTTGCCCTGAGCTTTTTCATCCGGCCACTGGGCGGGCTGTTCTTCGGTCCGCTGGCGGACAAGATCGGGCGCCGCAAAACCCTGATCATGGCGCTGGTGATGATGACCGGTTCCACCGTCATGCTCGGCCTGTTGCCCACGTACGCCACGCTGGGCATTGCTGCGCCGGTGCTGCTGATTCTGGTGCGCTGCGTGCAGGGTTTTTCGGCGGGCGGCGAGATCGGCACAGTGACCAGCTTTATCTCCGAATACGCCGGCCCCGGCCGACGCGGCTTTGCCACCTGCTGGCTAATGGTCACCGCCGTGCTCGGCCTGTTGCTGGGCGGCGCCGTAGCCAATGGCATGACCTGGATCCTGGGCGCCGAGGTGATGCAGGAATGGGCCTGGCGCGTGCCGTTCCTGATCGCCGCACCGTTGGGTTTTATCTCCATGTACATCCGCCTCAAGCTGGAAGACAGCCCGGAGTTTCTCGCCTTGCAGCGCGCCGGGCAGACTTCCCGTGCACCGTTGCGCGAAGTCTGGCAGTGGAAGCGCGCGATTGCCCTGGTGTTCTTCATCATCACCTTGCACAGCTCGATCTTTTACCTGGTGCTGACCTTCGCCTCGACCTACATGGCCAAGATCCTCAAGTTCGACAGCGGCACCACGCTGCTCTATGTGTTCGTCGCGAGTTTCTCGGCCGCGTTCGTGATGCCGTTTGGCGGTGCGTTCACCGATAAATACGGACGTAAGCCGTTTCTGATGGTGATCGGCACCCTGGCTACGCTGGCGATGTTCTGGCTGTTCAAGTCGGCGCCGACCGCCACTGCTGCATCGTTCTTCGCGCCATTGATGGCGGTGGCGATCCTGTTCGGGCTGTATGCCTCCTCGACCTATGCGCTGATGAGCGAGCTGCTGCCCACGCGCATCCGCTCCACCGGGATTGCCGTGGCGTACAACGTGCCGGTCGCGGTGTTTGGCGGCAGCGCGCCGCTGATCTCCACCTGGCTGATCAAGGTGACGGGCGACATCACCTCACCCTGGTATTTCTATGTGGCAACCGGTGTGGTGTCGTTGATCGCTCTGGTGGTGCTGCGCAAGGAAGATTTCGTCGCCAGTGGCAGCCCGTTGGTGGCGCCGGCGGGGGCCGTGCTGGCCACCGCCGCCTGATCGACTGCGGTTTTCGAAAACCCGGCTACGCTGTTTCAGGCGCCTATCATTGATCTTCAAGGAAGACCTGACCATGAGTGAACTGATCAACAGCGTTACCCCGAAAAGCCTGACTGAATTGCTGCAGGAAGCCGGCTATCGCGTCAACCAGACCGAACAGAACGGCATCGTGCAATTGCTCAGCGCGAGCCAGGGTATCGGCTTTGCCGTGCGCTTCGGCAACCCGGCGGCGGAGCAGGGCAGTTACGTCGACTTCACCTACAGCTGCGCCCTGCGCGTGCAAGGCGAATTGCCCGAAGGCCTGGCCCAGGTATGGAACGCATCGCGCCGTTTTGCGCGGTTGTCGGTGCAGGGTGAGTTCCTGCTGATGGAAATGGATGTGGTGGTGGCCGGTGTGGGCACCACGCACCTGCGCAGCCAGCTGGAACTGTGGGATCGCCTGCTGCAGGAATTCATCGTCTACCTGCGTGACTACAGCCAGCAGGCGGCGCAGTTGCAGGCCCAGGCCGCCACCGCTGTGGCCAGCGAAGAAGCGCCCGTCGCCTGACACTCAGCGCTGCAGCACGCCGCGAAACGTTGCGCTCAACGCGCGCAACGTTTCGCGCGAGCGTGCATCACTGATCCGGCTGTACAGCAGCACTTCACTGACGGGTAATGCGGGCAGGCCGTATTGCTCGCTCACGTCCACCGCCCCGGCCGGGGCCACGCGGGGGGCGAGGGCGGCGACCCCCAATCCGGCGCTCACGGCCGCGCCTACCGCCATCACACCACCGCCCACAAACACTTCGGTCCAGTCGATCCGCGCTGCATCCAATGCTCTGACCGCCAGGTGCCGAACACCACAGGGCGCGGCCATGGTCGCCATGCGCAGCGGTGTGCCGGGGCTGTGTTGCCAGTGGGGCGCGGCGAACCAGCCAAAGCGTTCGACCGCCAGCACTTCGCCGTCCTGGCGATCGCCTTCGTTGCGCACGATCACCGCGTCCAGTTCATTGCGATCAAACGCAGCCACCAGGTCGCGGGACGAGGCGATGCGCACCTCGAGAATCACCAGCGGGTCGTAGGCCGCGAGGCGGCTGAGCCAGGTGGGCAAGTCCGGCCCGGCCACGTGGTCGCTGATGCCGATCACCAAACGCCGTGGCGCGTGGGTGCCCAGGTCCGCCAGTGCCCGCTCATGGGCATTGAGCAGGGCACGCGCGGCCACGATGAACTGCTCGCCCTGGGGCGACAGTTGCACATGGCGAGGCGTGCGTAGCAACAGGCGATAACCGAGGCGTTCTTCCAGGCGCTTGAGCTTCAGGCTGATGGCGGCCTGGGAGGTGTCGAGCGCCTCGGCGGCGCGGGTGAAGCTGGCAAAATCAGCCACCAGCACGAAGGCGTGTACGGTGTCGATGTCCAGGGGTTTGAGCGCGTCAGTCATATCCAATCCTTATCGCACTTATATTCGGCCATATCTTGTTGAAATCATCGCCAGTGCGCAAGCTCAGTCCACATCTTGCACAGGAGCTTTGCCATGTTTGCCAAACAGTATTCACACCGCCTGCCTGCCGACTACGACATGGACGTGATACGCCGGCGCGCCGCGCAACTGGGGCCGTTGTGGGATGACGCGCAAGGGCTGCTGTTCAAGGCGTTTATCGCGCAGACGCGTGGGCAGGCGCCGGGCAATGTGTATGCGTCGGTGTACCTGTGGGCCGACCCGTTGCAGGCCGCCGACTTTCTACTGGGCGAGCGTTTTCAAAAGGTGCTCGACAGCTTTGGCCGTCCGCACATCGAAAGCTGGTTGCCGCTGGATGTGCAGCGTGGGCCCGCGCAGCACGCGTTGAGCCTGTACCGAGAGGAGTGGCCGCTGGTGCCGGGGGCGGATTGGGCCGGGATCGTCGCCGAGGAGAAACGGCGCAATCAGCAGGTGGCCGACAGCCGCGACACGTTCGCGGTATGCCTGGCGCTGGATGTGCAGGCGTGGCGGCTGGTGCGCATCACCTTGTCGGGCAAGGCGCTGGATGCGGCGCATCCCGGAACGGGCTATGAGGTGTTGTACCTGGCCCGCCCCGGGAGTCAGTTCAAGGGTTGAAGCGCGTTTTTGGCTGGCTGAGCTTGCGCTCGGCCACCGCGCCAAACACCAGGCCGAGGGTGGTCCACAGCACCAGTTGGATACCCAGCGACGCTACGCGGAACTTCCACAGCAGCACGGCCGAAAACGCCTCCGGCACTTCGTTGATCACCGGGAACAGGCTGCCGGCCACCGACACAATCACGATGTACAACGCCGCACCCAGAATCGCCCCGGCCCAGATGCCACGGCG
Organism: Pseudomonas sp. Larv2_ips; assembly: GCF_963879675.1. Classification (NCBI taxonomy): domain Bacteria; kingdom Pseudomonadati; phylum Pseudomonadota; class Gammaproteobacteria; order Pseudomonadales; family Pseudomonadaceae; genus Pseudomonas; species Pseudomonas sp. Larv2_ips. Next base: position 167,500 of record NZ_CAWOAW010000043.1, on the reverse strand, counting down.
GGCAATCAGCTTGCGTGCGGCGTTGATCGCAATCACCGCGGCCGCCACTGACACCAGCAGCATGAGGAAGAACAGCTTGGTGCGCTGCGCGATGGTTTCGGGGTCGCCCACCGATGGCGGGTTGGCCGGGTACTTGAGCCCTGGCACCACGGTAATTGCCACACATGCCGCCAGTGCCAGCAGCGCCGCCAGGCCACGCGGGCCGACCTTGCCGATGCGGCCCAGGGCGTAAGCGAACACCAGGGCGAAGAGGCCGCCCAGTGACACGCTGTACACCACCACGCCGGTGAACAGGCCGAAGGTGCTTTGCACCTCGCGGCTCACCAGTTCCTCTTCCGGCGCATCGCCGTGCATCTGTGCCATGTGGTCTTCAAAAGCGATGGCCTTGTCGATCTGCGGTTCACCAAAGGCCTTGGCGAAGCCGAAAGCCAGCACGCCGGCGAGCAAGCCCACCAGCATCCCGCGTAGGAGTAAATGCCCTGTCATGTCGTGTCTCTCTTATCGATTAATGGCAGGGGAAACCCAGCAGGTGGCGGCCGTCGTGCACAAATTCATGCACATACATGCCTTTGAACACAGCGGTGGCGCCTTGCTCGGCGCCGACAAAATAGAGCGCCAGCAGCAACAACAGGCCACCGAAGATCGCCCAAGGCAGAATTTCGCCCAAGGGCAGGGTGGGTCCATACACATCAGGGTTCGTTGCAGCAGTGTTAGCCATGAAAACCTCCAGGGATGACGCGTCCCGAAATGGATTGCGATTGGGCTGAAACAGGGTCTGGCTTACGGCTAAAAGGCCGAATACAGTGGCGCGACCGCGCCGGATTCGAACCGGCTTCCTCTTTCATGTTCGTTGTAACATGTTGAAACAACTTTGCCAGTCTACGCCGACTGCGCGTCGAAACAGAGTGAATTGTGATGCAGGCCACCCGCTTGACCTTGATATGCCATGCCGCCACGCCGTTGCAAAAACAGGGACGGTTTCCCGATGACGAATCGGTGGCGATGCAGTGGCAGCCCGCGGCGTTGTCCCTGGCGGGGCGTTTCAAGAAACGCTCGCGACTGGTGTGTGGGCCCGAGGCCCGAACCCGACAAACCGCGGGCTTGTTCGGCGACAACGCGCAGGTCGAAGACGCGTTGCGCGACGGTGATTTTGGCACCTGGAAAGGCCAGGCCATCGCCCAGCTCGACAGCCATGCATTGAGTGACTGGATGACCAACAGCGCCAGCGCGCCTCACGGCGGTGAGTCGGTGGAGCAGATTTGCGTGCGAGTCGCTGACTGGATGAAAAGTCTCGAAACCCAGCCCGGGCACGTAGTGGCCATCACCCACCCGTTTGTGATTCGCGCCGCGATGCTGTACGTGTTGCAGTTCCCTGTCTCGATGTTCTACCTGATTGACGTCGAACCGCTGTCCGCCACTGAACTGCGCTTTAACAACGTGTGGCGCCTGCGTCTGGAAACTCACGCCTGAGCGCGTGAACATGGCAAAATCCACGCCCCGCAATGAGAGCAACCCATGAAACGCATCCTGATCATCGGCATTGGCGCCGGCAACCCTGACTACATCACGATGCAAGCCGTCAAAGCGCTGAACCGCACTGACGTGTTTTTTCTGATGGACAAGGGCCAAAGCAAAGACAAGCTGATCGACCTGCGCCGCGAGATCTGCGAAACCTACATCACTGAGCCAGGCTACCGTTTCGTCGAGGCCGACTGCCCCGAGCGCGTGCGCGGCGATATCGACTACACCACCGCCGTGCAGGACCTGAATCGCGACAAGCAGCAGACCTTCGAGTACATGATCAACGAGCAGATGGCTGACGGTGAAGTGGGCGCGTTCCTGGCCTGGGGCGACCCTGCGCTGTACGACAGCACCATCCGCATCCTGCAGGCGATCCTGGCCAGTGGCCGCAGCGTCTTCGAGTTCGAAGTGATCCCCGGCATCACCAGCGTGCAAGCCCTGGCCGCCCAGCACAAGGTGGCGCTGAACCGCATCGGTCGCTCCATCGAGATCACCACCGGGCGCCGGTTGGCGGCGGGGCAGGCGAGTGATGCGGACACTTTGGTGGTCATGCTCGACGCCGAAGATTCCTACCGCAGCGTGGCCGATCAGGATATGGATATCTACTGGGGCGCCTACCTGGGCACGCCGGACGAAATCCTCATCAGCGGCAAGGTCAGTGAAGTGGCTGAGCAAATCCAACAGGTGCGCAAGGCGGCGCGTCTGGAAAATGGCTGGATCATGGACACTTACTTGTTGCGCAAACCCTGAGGTCACTTTCCCATGCTCAAACTGTTTGCCCTGGCACTGACCCTGATGGCCAGTGCCGCCCACGCCGACGCCACGCTGCACACCGATTTGCCCCTGTCTTATCTGGAACAGACCCAGAGCGATGCGCGCAATCAGCCGTTGGTGATTTTCCTGCACGGTTTTGGCAGCAACGAGGAAGACCTGTTTGGCATCAAGGACGCGCTGCCGTCCACCTGGACCTACCTGTCGGCACGTGCGCCGATGCCCGTGGACCCCCAGGGTTATCGCTGGTTTACCAAGACGCCGGGTGACGGCGACTACAATGGCGAAACCGCCGACCTGCAACGCAGTGCCGCGCTGATCGAAGACTTTGTGGGCAAGGCCACAGCCAAATACCACACGCACAGCGATCGGGTGTTTCTGGTGGGGTTCAGCCAGGGCGCGATCATGTCGTACGAGGTGGGCTTGCGAAAGCCCGCGTTGGTGCGCGGCATCGCGGCCTTGAGTGGCAGTGTATTGCCGGTGCTCAAGGCTGAACTCAAGCCCAGCGAATCCTTGGGAAAATTGGCGATCTTTATCGGTCACGGCACTCTCGACCAGGCGCTGCCGTATGCCTCGGCGACGCAGGCCAATGATGTACTCGTGGGCCTTGGATTGACGCCGGAGTTTCACGGGTATCCGGGCATGCCGCACACCGTCAGTGAGACCGAAGTGCAGGACCTTAAAGCCTGGCTGGAGAAAAGCCTGAAGTGAACCCGCGGGTGAGGGCTGCTGCGATAGTCATTATTCGTTTGCTAGCTTTGAGTGCCTGCTGGTCGCTGCGCTAATGGCCTTTCTGTGCGAGCAGGCTTGCTCGCGATGCAGGCGCCTCGGTGCATCAGGCATACCCAAGTGACGCCATCGCAGGCAAGCCAGCTCCCACATTTGACCGGGTATACCCTTGATTGGGTGCACCAAGATCCAACTGTGGGAGCGGGCTTGCTCGCGAATGCGGTGTTTCAGTCACCTCATGTATCACTGGCACACCGCCTTCGCGAGCAAGCCCGCTCCCACAAGTTGACCGAGTTCAGCCGCCAGCACCGCACTGCTTTGCTTTTCTGTGGGAGCGGGCTTGCCCGCGATGCGGGCGCCTTGGTGCATAAGGCATACCCAGTGGTTGCTATCGCAGGCAAGCCAGCTCCCACATTTGACCGGGTACACCCTCGACCAAGGTGCACCAATCCAACTGTGGGAGCGGGCTTGCTCGCGAATGCGGTGGTTCAGTCACCTCATGTATCACTGGCATACCGCCTTCGCGAGCAAGCCCGCTCCCACAAGTTGACCGAGTTCAGCCGCCAGCACCGCACTGCTTGGCTTTTCTGTGGGAGCGGGCTTGCCCGCGATGCGGGCGCCTCGGTGCATCAGGCATACCCAGGTGATGCCATTGCAGGCAAGCCAGCTCCTAAATTTGACCGGGTACACCCTCGACCAAGGTGCACAAAGATCCAACTGTGGGAGCGGGCTTGCTCGCGAATGCGGTGTTTCAGTCAGCTCAGGTATCACTGGCACACCGCCTTCGCGAGCAAGCCCGCTCCCACAAGTTGACCGAGTTCAGCTGCAAGCACCGCACTGCTTGGCTTTTCTGTGGGAGCGGGCTTGCCTGCGATGCGAGCGCCTCGGTACATAAGACATACCCAGGTGATGCCATTGCAGGCAAGCCAGCTCCCACATTTGACCGGGTACACCCTTGATTGGGTGCACCAAGATCCAACTGTGGGAGCGGGCTTGCTCGCGAATGCGGTGTTTCAGTCAGCTCATGTATCACTGGCACACCGCCTTCGCGAGCAAGCCCGCTCCCACAAATTGACCGAGTTCAACTGCCAGTAGCGCAGTGCTTGGCTTTTTTGTGGGAGCTGGCTTGCCTGCGATGCAGGCACCTCGGTGTATCAGGCACACCCAGTTGATGCCATCGCAGGCAAGCCAGCTCCCACATTTGACCGGGTACACCT
>NZ_CAWOAW010000043.1:136148-163252 GCF_963879675.1 Pseudomonas sp. Larv2_ips | reverse complement strand
GATCTTAGGCGCCCCGTTAAACCACGCTGGCCGAACGCAGGTAGTACGGAGCGGGTAAACCGGCAGGACGCCGGTTTACCCGCGACGGGGCAGGGACGGCCCGTCGCGGCGGCCCGCTGCGTAGTACCGGAGGGAGGGCACACCGAGCCTAGGCGAGGTGCCGAGTGGTGGGGCAAGAGCGTTTTGGTTACTTTTGCGCTTTTCAAAAGTGACCCGCTGTAAGAGCGGAACCGATATCCGCCATCACCCCCACAACGGATATGCCCCCGGCCCCCTGCAACACCCCGCACTACTCACCGCCCATCACCCCCTCAATCACCCGCAAAACCCGACTACTTACCCCCAGTAATCTGCTTCACCAACTCCGCATGCCCCTTCACATCATCCGCCCGCGAAATCGCCTGAATCACCAGCAAGTGATTGCCCGAGCCACCCAGGAATGTCGAGTTCAATGTCTTGCCGCCACCCTGGGTGGCCGTGCTGTCGACCTGCCGCAGGCCAAGACCTTTGAAGCTCAGTTTCTTCTCGTTCTGCTTCTTGAAATCAGGCAGGGCAGCGCTCTGGTCCTTGACGAAATCAGCCACGGCGCCATCCAGAAACTGCGGGTCATTGTCTTTGATTGTGGCCCCGTCGTTGCGCACCGTTTCAGCCACGATCACCACACTTTTCGTGGTCGAGTTGGCGTACAGCGTGCCCTGGGTGTCGGCGGTGCCGTCCTCAACCTTGCCGGTCGGCAGCGTGTCGGCGACGTAAGCCTTGGGCAAGTTGAAGGTGAACTTGCCACCCAGCGTCGAAATGGTTTGTGTAGCGGTCGGCTTGGTTGCCGCGAACACGCCGCCGACGGTAAGCGCCAGGGCCAGCAGGACGGCGGTCTTGGTGAAAGTGGCCATGAAGCGCTCCAGTGGATGAACGAAATTGCGGCGTATTCTGTCAGAAAACTCGCCAGATCGTTCATCCCTGTCCTCACACTTTGTCGGACTCTTCCTCAAGCCGATCCATCTCAAACAGCCGCGCCAGTTCCGTACGCGCTTCCTGGGCGGTTTGCATGACCTTGGCCGCATCGTCATATACCGCGTGTTGCGCAGCGAGCACTTGCAGGTCATGGTTTTTGAAACGGGTGATGCGCGCATCGGCCTGGGCCTGGGTCAGACCGAGACCCACCAGGGTGCGGCGGCTCATTTCCAGGCTGGAGTAAAAGGTTTCGCGCACGGGTGACGCGTCCAGGTCGACCAGGCGGTGTACGTGTTGGCGGTTACGTGCACGGGCGATGATTTTCATGTGCGGGTAGAGGTTGCGCACCAGTTCGGCGGTCTTGATGTTGATCTCCGGGTCGTCCATGGCAATCACGAAGAACTCGGCCTGATCGACCTTGGCCGCGTGCAGGATTTCCGGACGCTGCGGGTCGCCGTAGAACACCGGCATACCGCCGAAACTGCGGGTCAGCTCGATGGTTTCCACCGAGGTATCGAGGGCGATAAACGAGATGTTTTGCGCACGCAGAATCCGCGCCACGATCTGGCCCATACGGCCCATGCCGGCAATCACCACACGCGGTGCATCGCTTTCGATGGCGCGGTATTCCTCCGGCACTTCCACCGGTTTGACCTTGGGCTTGAACAGCTTTGGGCACACCAACAGCAGCAGCGGCGTCACGGCCATGGACAGCGTGATGGTCAGCACCAACACATCGTAGAGGTGCGGTTCGAACAGGCCCTGGTCGCGCCCGATCTTGAACACCACAAAGGCAAACTCACCGCCGGCGGCCAGCACCACGCCCAGGCGCAGCGCGCTCTCGCGATTGAGGTCGCCTGCCATCCGGCCAACCGCATACAGTAGCGGCAGCTTCAAGCCGATCAACAGCAGGGTCAGGCCGATCACCACCAGCGGCGAACTGAGCAGCAGGCTGAGGTTGGCGCCCATGCCCACACTGATGAAAAACAGGCCGAGCAACAGGCCCTTGAACGGTTCGATCTGCGCCTCGAGTTCGTGGCGGTATTCGGAGTCCGCCAGCAGCAGCCCGGCGAGGAAGGCGCCGAGGGCCATCGACACGCCCACCAGCTCCATCAACCAGGCCGTGCCGATCACCACCAGCAGCGCGGTGGCGGTGGACACTTCGCGCAGCCCGGTCTTGGCGACAATGCGAAACACCGGACGCAGCAGGTAGCGTCCGCCGATGATCACCACCGCGATGCTGCCGAGTATTTGCAACACGTGTTGCAAGCCCTGGGCTTCAGTGGTCGGGTGATCACTGCCGGCCAGCAGCGGCACCATCGCGATCAGTGGAATCGCGGCGATGTCCTGGAACAACAGAATCGCAAACGCCAGGCGCCCGTGCGGCTGATTCAGCTCTTTGCGTTCGGCCAGGCTTTGCAGCCCAAACGCGGTGGAGGACAGCGCCAGGCCCAGGCCCAGCACAATCGCACTGTTCCAGGCTTGGCCAAACAGCCACAACGCCACCACCGCCATCACCAGCCCGGTCAGCAACACTTGGGCCAGGCCCACGCCGAACACCGCTTTGCGCATCACCCATAAACGCTTGGGCGACAGCTCCAAACCGATGATGAACAGCAGCAACACCACGCCCAATTCAGAGAACTGCGCCACGCTTTGCGGGTTGCCGATCAGGCCCAATACAGAAGGGCCGATGATCACACCCGCGAACAGATAACCCAGCACTGCGCCCAGTTGCAGACGCTTGGCCAACGGCACGGTCAGCACGGCGGCGAGCAGGAACACCACGGCTGCTTGTAACAGGTTGCCTTCATGGGGCATTGCGAACTCCAGGATCTTTAAAGCCAATCAACAGGGCGCCATTAGAGCGCTTTTTTACATTTCGAAACTTGTATTTTTGACGCGACAGGCAATGGATATTGGCTGTAGTCCCATTCTTACCGGGCGCTTACGAAAGTATTAATACCATTTAATTCAATGACTTTTCTGTAGGTCTACTACCGTTTCGACAAACTAGATCAGTTGTCACCACGGTCAGGTATTTCGAATTCGATGCGTGTGGGTCAATAGCGTTGGGCTTCTGCGCATTCATGGATGAAAGCTTGGACCACGAAGGAGTTGGACGTGGATAGAAGACTTGCTGCTGCCGGTGTATCGCGTATCGCCCCTCTGAACATGGCCATTCGACTCGGGATTGTCGGGTTGATGGTTGGCCTGGCAAGTCCTGAGGCATTAGCCACCTGTTCGACGGCAGGTTCTACCGTGACCTGTACGGGCGTGCCGAGCCTGCCGCTGTTTCTGAATAACTTCAGCAGCGCCACCAACGGCTTGACCGTGAACGTCAACGCGGGCGCGCAGATGAATGCGACGCTGGGCGGCCACGTGCTGGACCTCACCGGCGTCAACATCAGCTTGAACAACTCGGGCACCCTCGACCCGGCACTTCTGGGCCTCGTGTCGGTACTCAGTGGTGGCGCTTTCATCGGCACTGGCGCGTCGAGTACGGTCAGCGTACTCAACAATGCCAGTGGCATCATGCGCGGCACCGGGATGTTGCTTGGGCTCAATCTCACGAGCCTCGGCGGCCTGGCGCTTTCAGTTAACAACGCAGCGACCGGCACCACGAGTATCACCAACAACGGCACGATTACCTCCACCGGTTTGTCGGTGGGCGGCATAACGCTGGCCGACACGCCGGTGGTCGGGGTATACGGCGGTTCCCAAGTCAACATGGTCAACAGCAGCACCGGCGTTATCAATGGTCGGGTGGCGTTCGAAACCTCTGCGGCGGGCAACACGTTCACCAACGCCGGTGCGATCACGGGCGGCGTCTCGATGGGGGCGAACGGCACCAACACCTTCACTGCCGTTACCGGCTCAAGCGTGAGCGTGGGCGACGGTCTCCAGGTCAGTGTGGGGTTGGGCGGCCTGGCTGGGATCAATTTGACCTTTGGCCCGACGGGCACGGTCGATGGCGGTGCGGGGGGCGTCAACTCACTGATTCTGCAGAACCCTGTCGGCGTCGGCGGCGGTACTACGGGTGTGGGCACTGCGTCGAGCGCCAATTACGTCAACTTCAACAACCTGACGATCAACAGTGGCACCTGGACCCTGCAAGGTCCGCTGGTATCGGGCAGTACCACGCTCAATGGCGGGGTTGCGCAGTTCAATAACAATGCGTCGTTTGGCAGCGGCGTGCTGACCTCCAACGGCGGGGTCCTGCAGGCGAGCAACGCGGGCTTGAACGTCAGTAATCTGGTGTCGCTCGGCGCGGGCGGTCTCACGGTCCAGGGTACCAACGCCACGACGTTGTCCGGCGTAGTCTCAGGCGCCGGGGGCTTGACCAAGGTCGGCAGCGGTCAACTGTCCCTGACCGGCATCAACACCTACCTCGGTAACACCACGCTCAACGGCGGCACGGTGCAACTGGGCAATAACCAGGCTTTCAGTACCGGCACGGTGACGTTCACAGGCGCGACGTCACTGTCGGCGCCTGGCACGATCAACCTGAACAACCTGATCACCCTCAACGGTGCCATGACGGCCACCGGCACCGGCGCCCTGACGCTGGCCGGCGCGATCAGCGGCGCGTCGGGCATCAGCAAAACCGGCACCGGCAGCCTGACCCTCAGCGGCAACAACAGCGGCTACACCGGCACCACCAGCCTGGGCGCCGGCACGTTGGTGTTGACCAGTGGCAATGCCCTGGGCAGCGGCGCCTTGAGCGTGACGGGCAATGCCAGCCTGGACGCCAGCGGGGCGCCGACACTGAACAATAACCTGGCCCTGACCGGCGACCTGACGCTGACCGGCACCAACCCGCTGACCCTCGCTGGCGTGATGTCCGGCGTCGGTGGCTTGATCAAAACCGGCGCAAGCCTGCTGACCGTGACCGGCAACAACACCCGCAGCGGGCTCACCTCGCTTAACGGCGGTGGCCTGGTGGTGGGTTCCAACACCGCCTTGGGCACGGGCGCGCTGAATACCGCAGCGGGCACCTCGCTGGACGCCAGCACCGCGGTCACCCTCGGCAACGCCGTCAATCTGACGGGCGCGTTGACGGTTGGCGGCACCCAGGCGCTGGGCCTTGGCGGCGTCATCTCCGGCAACGGGGGCCTGATCAAAAACGGCGCCGCTGCATTAAGCCTCACAGGTGCCAACACCTTCACCGGCAACACCAGCCTGAATGCCGGTGCGCTGGTGCTGGGCAACAACACGGCATTGGGCACAGGCGGCACGCTGACCACCGCCGACAACACCACGCTGGATGCCAGCGGTGCAATCAACCTCAACAACGGCCTGAACCTGACCGGCAACCTGAACATTGCCGGTAGCAATACCCTTGGCCTGACGGGCGTCCTCAGTGGCGCAGGCGGGCTGACCAAGAATGGCACGGCCGCGCTGATTCTCAGCGGCGCCAACACTTTCCTCGCCGGCACCACGCTCAATGGCGGCACGTTGAACGTCGGCAACGACCTGGCCTTGGGCACTGGCGCGCTGAGCGTGGCCGGTGTTTCGACGCTGGATAACGCGGCGGGTGTCAACCTGGCAAATGCCATCAACCTGGGCGCCGACCTGACCCTGGCCGGCACCACCCCATTGACCCTCAGCGGCGTGATTGATGGCGCCTCGGGCCTGATCAAAAACGGCGTTTCCAGCGTCGTGCTCAATGCTGCGAACACCTTCCAGGGCGGCACCACGCTCAACGGCGGTACGCTCACAGTGGGCAACGCAAGCGCGCTGGGCACCGGTGCCCTGACCGTGGGCGGCGCAGCCAGCTTGAACAGCAATGCGGGGCTCGCCCTCAATAACGCGGTTACCCTCAACGCCAGCCTGACGGCAGGCGGCGTCAGCCCGCTGACCTTGAACGGCGTCATCAGCGGCGCGAATGGTTTGGTCAAAACCGGCACGTCGAGTCTCACCCTCAACGGTGTCAACACCTATACCGGCCCCACTGCACTGAGCGCCGGTTCGTTGGTTGTTGGCTCCAACACCGCGCTGGGCACTGGCGCGTTGAACGCAACGGGCGGCACCACACTGGACGCCGGTGCTGCGGTGAGCCTGAGCAACAACGTAAACCTGGGCGGCACCGTGACCGTGGGTGGCAGCAACGCGCTGACCCTCAATGGCGTCGTCGCGGGCATTGGTGGCTTGATCAAAAACGGCCCGGCCGACCTGGTCCTGAACGGTGCCAATACATTCCTGGGTAATACGGCGCTCAACGCCGGCAAGCTGGTGGTCGGTGCCAACACCGCGCTCGGCGCCGGTACGCTGAATGCCGCCGCCGGTACCGGCCTGGACGCCAGTACCGCAGCCAGCTTGAACAACGCGGTCAACCTTGCCGGTGCGTTGGCTATCGGCGGCACTGCCGACCTGACACTGACCGGGCTGGTCAATGGCGCAGGCAGCCTGGTCAAGAATGGCGCGGCTAACCTGATTCTCAATGGCGCCAATGGGTTTCTGGGCGGCACCACGCTCAATAACGGCACGTTGACGGTCGGCAATAACACCGCCCTGGGGCTTGGCGACTTGACGGTTGGCGGCGCCGCTACCCTGGACAGCAGCGCGGCTGTCAACCTGGGCAATAACGTAGCCCTCAATGCCGGCCTGAGCGTGGGCGGCACCAATGGCCTGACCCTGGGCGGCGTGATCGGCGGCACTGGCCCCTTGATCAAAAACGGCGCCGCCAACCTGACCTTGAATGGCATCAACACCTTCAGCGGCGGCACCACCCTCAATGCCGGGGCCTTGACCTTGGGTAACGCCAATGGCCTGGGCAGCGGCGCGTTGACTGTCGGTGGCGCGGCGACCCTGGACAACAGCGCATCCTTCGGCATCGGCAATGCCATTGCGCTGAATGCCGACCTGACCGTCGCCGGTAACAACAACCTCAACCTGAACGGTGTGGTCAGCGGCGCCGGCAACCTGATCAAAAATGGCCTGGCTGACCTGACATTGAGTGGCACCAACACCTTTACCGGTGCGGTGAATATTCTCTCCGGCAGCGTGACCACGCTCAGCACCGGTGCCCTGGGCAATACCTCCGGCGCCAACATCAGCGCCGGGGCGGCACTCAACCTCGGCGTGGACAGCAGCCTTGCAGCGTTGACCGGCAGCGGTTCGGTGCAGCTCGGCACAGGCACCACACTGAGCGTTGGCGGCCTCAACACCACCAGCACCTTTGACGGCGACCTCAGTGGCGGCGGCGGCCTGACCAAAGTCGGCATCGGCACCCTCAACCTCACCGGCATCAACGGCCTCACCGGCAACACCACCATCGATGCGGGCACCCTGAACCTCAGCGGCTCGTTGGGCAGCAACCTGGTCGATGTCAACAGCGGCGGCACCCTGACCGGCACCGGTTCGCTGTTGGGCACAGTCAACATCAACACAGGCGGGCACCTGGCGCTGAGCAGCGGCAATACCTTGTCGGCCGGCGCGCTGACATTGGGTGCGGGCGCCAATCTGGATGTGGCCCTGGGCGCACCGTCGACGACATCCTTGCTGAATGTGGGCGGCAATCTGACCCTCGCCGGCAACCTGAACGTGACCGATGCCGGTGGTTTCGGCGTTGGCGTCTATCGCTTGATCAACTACACCGGCGTGCTCACCGACCTGGGCCTGAATGTGTCGAGTGTGCCGGTCGGATTTGGCCTGGGTGACCTGGTGGTGCAAACCTCCGTGGGCAACCAGGTCAACGTGCTGGTATCGGCGCCCAACGCCAATATTCGTTTCTGGGACGGCATCCAGACCATTCCTAACGGTACCGTGGATGGCGGCACCGGTATCTGGACCAGCGCCGGCACCAACTGGACCAACGTCAACGGCACGCTCAACCAGGCATGGGCCAGCGACTTTGCGGTGTTCCAAGGCGCGGCGGGCACCGTCACGGTGCAAGGGCCGCAACTGTTCACGGGCATGCAGTTCGCCACCGACGGCTACACCCTGGTCAGCGGCGCCGGCGGGCAATTGACGGCTGTCAACGGCACCACCGGCAACACTGCCATTCGTGTTGACCCAGGTGCCACCGCGACCATCGGCGTGAACATCGACGGCATCGGCACGCTCAACAAACTCGACACCGGCACCCTGGTCCTCAGTGGCGCCAACACATACAGCGGCGGCACCACGCTCAACGGCGGCACGCTGGTGGTTGGCAGCAACACCGCGCTGGGCAGCGGTGTGTTGACGACGGTGAGCGGCACGACACTGGACAGCAATGCCGCAGTGACCCTGGGCAATGCGCTGCTCTTGAACGGCAACCTGAGCGTGGCGGGCAGCAATGCGCTGAGCCTCAACGGTGCGGTCAGCGGCGTCGGCGGCTTGATCAAGAACGGCACGGCCAACCTGACATTGGGCGGCACCAATACCTTCCTCGGCCCGGTGGCCTTGAACGCGGGTGGGCTGATCCTGGCTTCCAACACGGCGTTGGGCAGCGCCACCTTGAATGCGGCCAACGGCACGACGCTGGACGCCAGCACTGCGGTCACGGCCAATAACGCGATCAATCTTGCCGGTAACCTGGGCATCGGCGGAACGGCCGACCTGACACTGGCGGGCAGCATCAACGGTGCGGGCAGCCTGACCAAAAACGGAGCGGCCAACCTGATACTCGATGGTGCCAATGGCTACCTCGGCGGCGTGACGCTGAACGCGGGTACCCTGACCCTGGGAACGGGCACCGCCCTGGGCCTGGGTAACCTGAGCGTCGGCGGCGCCTCGACCCTGGACAACAGCGCCGCGCTGGCCGTGGCCAATAACGTGGCGTTGAACGCCGCGCTGACGGTGGCCGGCAGCAACGACTTGAACCTGGGCGGTGTGCTCAGCGGCAACGGGGCGCTGGTCAAGAACGGCGCGGCCAACCTGACGCTCGCTGGCGTGAATACCTATCAAGGCGGCACCACCCTGAATGCAGGCACCCTGACCCTGGGCACCGCAACCGCCCTGGGCACTGGCGCCTTGACCGTCGGCGGTGCAGCCAGCCTGAACACCGCTGCTCCCTTGGTGCTGGCCAATGCGGTCAACGTCAATGCCGCGTTGACGGTGGGCGCTCTCAATAACAACCTGGGCCTGACCGGCGTGCTGGCGGGCAGCGGTAACCTGATCAAGACCGGCACCGGCGACCTGAATCTGGCCGGCAACAACAGCTTCTCCGGCCTCTTCGATGTACAAGCCGGCAGCCTGACCACGGTGGGCAATGGCGCGCTGGGCGTAGGCGCCGGGGTCAACCTCGGCAGCGGCACGCAACTGAACCTGGGCGGCTCGGCCAGCCTCGGCGCCCTGAGCGGCAACGGCGTGGCCCAGGTCGGCACCGGCAACACGTTGAGTGTGGGCGGCAACAACCTGGATGGCAGCTTCGGTGGCGTGCTCACCGGCGCGGGCAACTTCACTAAAATCGGTAGCGGTGCATTGACCCTCGGCGGCATCAGCTCGCTGACCGGTGATACCCAGGTGAATGCCGGCAGCTTGCTCGTCAACGGTTCGCTGGGCAGCGCCACTGTGGGCGTCGCCAGCGGCGCCACCCTGGGCGGTACCGGCACCCTGGCGGGCAACGTGAACATTGCCGATGGCGGCCATCTGGCGGTGAACTCGGGCAATGCCCTGACCGTCGGCTCGCTGGTACTCAATGGCAACTCCAACCTTGATGCGGGCCTGGGCGCGGCGTCCACCGGCGGCACGGCACTGATCAATGTGGGCGGTAACCTGACCCTCGACGGCACGCTGAATGTGCACGATATCGGCGGCTTCGGCGTCGGTCTCTATCGCCTGATCAACTACACCGGTAGCCTGACCAACAACGGCCTCGCACTCGGCAGCGTGCCGGTGAACGTGTCGCTGGGCGATCTGGATGTGCAGACCAGCATCGGCAACCAGATCAACTTGCTGGTCAATGGCAGCACCAACGTGCAGTTCTGGGATGGCAGCCAATTGTTGCCGAACGGCACTGTCGATGGCGGCACCGGCAGCTGGAATGCCGGCGGCACCCACTGGACCAGCCTCAACGGCCTGGCCAACACTGCCTGGAGCCCCAACAGCTTCGCGATCTTCCAGGGCGCGGCGGGTACCGTCACCGTGGACGGCGCTCAAGCAATTACCGGCCTGCAATTTGTCACCGACGGCTACAACCTGGTCGGCGGCGCGGCGGGGGCCTTGACCTTGTTCAACGGCACCGGCGGCAATACGGCCGTGCGTGTTGACCCTAACGCCACCGCGACGCTGGGCGTCACGCTCAACGGTGGCGGCACGTTGGCCAAACTGGACGCGGGCACCCTGGTGCTCAACGGCGCCAACACCTATACCGGCGGCACCGTGCTCAACGGCGGCACCCTGGTGGTCGGCAATAACAGCGCGCTGGGTACCGGTGCGCTGACCACGGCCAACGGCACAACCCTGGACAGCAACGCTGCGGTCAGCCTGGCCAACGACGTGACTGTCAACGGCACGCTGACGGTTGGCGGCAGCAATGCGCTGACCCTGGCCGGCACGGTGGCGGGCACCGGCAGCCTGATCAAAAATGGCATCGCCAGCCTGACCTTGAGTGGCAACAACAGTTATGCCGGGCCTACCGCGCTGAATGCCGGCGGGCTGATTCTGGCTTCCGACACCGCGTTGGGCGCCGGCGCCTTGAATGCCGCTGCCGGAACCACCCTCGACACCCGTTCCGCCGTGACCCTGGCCAATGCGGTGAACCTGGCGGGCAACCTGGGCATTCTCGGCAGTGCCGACCTGACCCTCAACGGCCTGGTCACCGGTGCCGGTGGCCTGACCAAAAGCGGCGCGGGCAACCTGACACTCAACGGCAACAATGCTTACCTCGGCGGCACGCAGTTGAATGCAGGCACCTTGACCCTGGGCAACGGCGCGGCACTGGGCAGCGGTGCGCTGGCCGTCAACGGTGCGGCAACGCTGGACACCAGCACTGCACTGGCGCTGGCCAATAACACCACGCTCAATGCTGCGCTGACCGTCGGCGGCACCGATGGCCTGAGCCTTGACGGCGTGGTGGATGGCAGCGGTTCGTTGAGCAAAAACGGCACCGCCAACCTGACACTCAATGGCGCCAACACCTACAGCGGCGGCACCACCCTCAATGCCGGTACGCTGACCATTGGCACCGCCACCGCCCTGGGCTCGGGCGCGCTGACCTTGAGTGGCGCGGGCACGCTGGACAACAGTGCGCCGCTGGTACTGGCAAACGCGGTGAATCTCAACGCCGACCTCAGCGTGGCCGGCAGCAATGACCTGACCCTGGCCGGTGTACTGGCGGGCAACGCGGCGCTGATCAAGAACGGCGCTGCAGACCTGCTGCTCAGCGCCAACAACACCTTCGCCGGCCCGCTCACGGTGGTGGGCGGCAGTGTGACCACCGTGGGCAATGGAGCGCTGGGTAACACGTCGGGCGTCAACGTTGGCGCGGGCACCCGTCTCAACCTGGGTGGCAATGCCAACCTCAACAGCCTGGCGGGCAACGGCACGGTTCAGGTGGCGGGCGGCACTACCCTGGCGGTGGGCGGCAGCAACCTGGACAACACCTTCGCGGGGGCGCTGAACGGCGCCGGTAACCTGGATAAAAACGGCACCGGCGCGCTCAACCTGACCGGCGCAAACGCCATCAGCGGCGCCGCCAACGTCAATGGCGGCACCTTGAATGTCAGCGGCTCGCTGGCCAGCGGCACCGTCGCGGTCAACAACGGCGCGACCCTGACCGGCACCGGCTCATTGGCGGGCGCCGTGACGGTGGCCGACGGCGGTCACATCGGCCTGAACACCGGCAGCACCTTGTCGGTGGGCTCGTTGGTGCTGGGCGGCAACGCCAATCTGGACGTCGGACTCGGCGTTCCGGTGGTGGGTGGCGGTAATGGGCTGCTCAATGTCGGCGGCGACCTGACCCTGGGCGGCAACCTTAACGTCACCGATGTCGGTGGTTTCGGCAGCGGCGTCTATAACATCATCAATTACGGCGGGGCCTTGACCAATAACGGCCTGACCCTCGGCACGCTGCCCGGCAGTGTGATCCCGGGTGACGTAGAGGTGCAGACGGCCATCAGCAACAAGGTCAACGTGTTGGTGACGGCGCCCAATACCACCGTGCAATTCTGGGATGGCGGCAACCTGATCGGCAATGGCGCCATCGAAGGCGGCAACGGTACCTGGGGCACCGGCCTCACCAACTGGACCAATGTCGATGGCACGCTCAACCAGAATTGGGGCAGCAGTTTTGCAGTGTTCCAGGGCGCTGCGGGTAACGTGAGCGTGGATGGCACGCAAACGATTACCGGCATGCAGTTCGTCACCGACGGCTATAACCTGGCCTCCGGCACGGCGGGCGTGCTCAATCTGGTCAACGGCGGCACCGGCAACACCGCGATTCGGGTCGACCCGAACGCCACCGCCACCCTGGGCGTGACCCTGGCTGGTGCGGGCACCCTGGCCAAACTCGACAGCGGCGCCCTGGTGCTCAACGGCAGCAACACCTACACCGGCGGCACCGCGCTCAATGGCGGCACGCTGGTGGTGGGCAGCAACAGCGCGCTGGGCACAGGCACGCTAACGGCCGCTGACGGCACCACGCTGGACAGCAACGCAGCCGTCACGCTCGACAACGCTGCGGTACTCAACGGCGCATTGGCCATTGGCGGCAGCCGTGCGCTGACGCTCAACGGCCGGTTCAGCGGCAACGGCAGCCTGTTGAAAAAAGGCGCGGCGACACTGACCCTCAACGGCGCCAACACCTACAGCGGCGGCACCGGCTTGAATGCCGGCCAACTGGTCCTGGGCAACAACGCAGCGCTCGGCACCGGCGCGCTGACCGTTGGCGGCGCTGCCGCTCTGGATACCAGCACCGACCTGCAACTGGCCAATGCCATCAACCTGGGTGGCCCGCTGACGCTGGCCGGCAGCCATGACCTGGCCCTCAACGGCGCGGTCAGCGGCACCGGCAGCCTGGTAAAAAATGGCCCTGGCGCGTTGCTGCTGACCGGCGCCAACACTTACAGCGGTGGCACCACACTTAATGGCGGCAACACCACCGGCAATACCACCAGCCTGCAAGGGGCGATTGCCAACAACGCGACACTGACCTTCGAGCAGGGCGCCGACGGCACCTACACCGGCAACCTCACCGGCGCCGGCGTGTTGAATAAAACCGGCACCGGCGCGTTGCTGCTGACCGGCAATAACACCTTCACCGGCGACACCAACGTAAACGCGGGCAGCGTGCTGGTCAATGGCACGTTGAACAGTGCGGCGGTACAGGTTGCCAACGGCGCGACGCTCGGCGGCAGCGGCACGCTGGGCGGCGCAGTGAACATGGCCGATGGTTCGGTGCTCAGGGCCGGGGCGGCGACGCCGCTGTCGGTCGGTTCGCTGGCGTTGTCGTCCGGCACCACGCTGGACTTCACCCTCGGCGCACCGGGTGCGTCGACCACGGCGGTGAATGTGGCGGGTAACCTGACCCTGGATGGCACGCTCAACGTCACTGACGCGGGCGGCTTTGGTGCCGGCGTTTATCAACTGTTCCGCTACGGCGGCAGCCTGACCGACAACGGTTTGACCCTTGGCACGCTGCCCGTCGGCGCAGGCGACCTGACCTTGCAGACGGCACTCGCCAACCAGCTCAACCTGCTGGTGCAAACCGCACCCGGGCAAATCCAGTTCTGGAACGGCGGCACCACCAACCCCGACGGCACCATCACCGGTGGCAGCGGCACCTGGGGCCCTGGCACCAACTGGACCGATCCGACCGGCACCCAAGGCCAGGCGTCGAACAACCAGTTTGCCGTGTTTGGCGGGCAGGGCGGCACGGTCACCGTGGTCGGCAACCAAGGCTTTACCGGGCTGCAATTTCTTGACCCTGGCTACACGCTGACGGCGGGGGCAGGGGGCACCTTGTCGCCTACCGGCACGGCGGTGGTGCGGGTCAATTCGGGCGTCACCACGGAGATTGCTGCGCCGATCGTGGGCGGCGGGGCGATCAACAAACTTGATGCCGGCACCTTGTTGCTGACCGGCGCCAACACCTACACCGGTGGCACTACCGTCAGCGGCGGTACGTTGGCCGGTAACACGCTCAGCTTGCAAGGCCGGTTCTTGAACAATGCGCGCATGCTGTTCGTGCAGGCCACCAATGGCACCTTCAAGGGCACGTTGACCGGCACCGGCAGCCTCACCAAACAAGGCGCCGGGGCGCTGTTGCTGACCGGTAATCAGCCGTTCAGCGGCACCGTGGCAGTGGATCAAGGCGTGCTGCAAGTCGGCAACGCGGCCAATCCGGGCACGGTGTTCGGCGGGCAGGTGACGGTCGCCAATGGCGCGGGCCTGACCGGTAACGGCAGTGTCGGTTCGCTGGTCAACAACGGCAGCGTGACACCCGATGGCGGCAAGCTGACAGTGGCCGGTAACTTCACCAACGCCAGCACGGGCGCACTGAACCTGGTCATCACGCCTTCGGTCAGCGGTTCTCTGGCGGTCGGCGGCACGGCTAACCTGGGCGGCACCCTGAATGTGATCAACCTGGCGCCGTACACCGGGGCAACCACCTACACCCTGCTGACAGCCGGCGCGGTGAACGGCACGTTCAGCAACACCAACCTGGAGAACCTGGCGTTCCTCTCCACCTCGCTGGACTACAGCCCTACCCAAGTGGCGTTGGCGGTCAGCCGCAATAACGTCAGTTACGCCAGCGTAGCGGCCACCGGTAACCAGCGTGGCGTGGCGGCTGCACTCGACAGAGGCGCCGCCGTGGGCGGGGCCGCGGTGCAAAATGCGTTGCTCAACACCGATGCTGCCGGGGCGCGTGCCGCTTTTGACAGCTTGTCCGGCGAGATCCACGCCAGCACCGCCAGCGCAATGCTTGAGGATTCGCGCTACATCCGTGACGCGGTCAACGAGCGCCTGCGCCAACCTGGCTGCTATCGCGAGGACGACCCACGCAACAGCCTGGCGCCAAGCGAAAACCGCCTGAGCAGTGCCGGTTGCCATGGCGAGATGGTCGGCTGGATGCGCGTGCTTGGCACCTGGGGCCATATGGGCGGCGACAGCAACGCTGCCAAGCTGGACCGCAACCTTGGCGGCTTCCTGCTTGGCACCGACAAGCAAGTGGATGACGCCTGGCGTGTCGGCGTGGCCGCCGGCTACACCCGCAGCGACCTGGACGCCAAGCGCCGCAGCTCCAGCGCCGACGTCGACAGCTACCACTTGATGGCCTACACCGCTTACCAACAGGAAGCATTCGCCGCGCGTATGGGCGTGGCCTACAGCTGGCATGACATCGAAAGCAAACGCGACGTGGCGGTCGCTGGCGAAGGTCAGCGTCTGAAAGCCGATTACAAGGCACGCAGCGCGCAAGTGTTCGGTGAAGTGGGCTACACCCTCACAGCCGGCAGCGTGGCAGTCGAACCGTTCGCCGGCCTGGCCTACGTCAACTACGACAGCGACACACTCAAGGAGAAAGGCGGGTCGGCGGCGCTGCGCGGCGATGCTGATCAGGACGTGACTTTCTCCACCTTGGGCGTGCGTGTTGGCCAGACCATCACCCTGGGCAACGGCTCGAAAATCACCCCGCGGGGCAGCATCGGCTGGCGCCACGCCTTCGGCGATACCAAGCCCGACGCCGACTTGAGCTTTATCAACGGCGGGGGTTCGTTCAGCACCCAAGGTGTACCGATTGCCAAGGACAGTGCGGTTCTGGAGGCGGGGCTGGATTACCAGATCAGCCAGAACGGCAAGCTGGGCCTGGGCTACTCGGGTCAACTCTCGCGTAACGATAAGGACCACGCGATGACCGTCAGTTTCTCCCTCGGTTTTTGATCAAGGCCGAGCACCTTTAACCGCCCGTAAGGGCGGTTTTTTTTGGGGTTTTTGATGAGCCCAGTGCCGAGGCACGCTCTTTGTGGCGAGGGGGCTTGCCCCCGTTCGGTTGCGAAGCAGCTCTTCAAACAAGGATGCGATGTGTCAGATACTCCGCAGCGGCTGAATCCGGGGCTGCTGCGCAACCCAACGCGGGGCAAGCCCGCTCGCCACACGCTGTGTTTCAATCTGGGAATACGCCCATTAAAAATAGTGAATCGCGACGTTTGCCGGTGGCGAGGTCATGATCGACAACTTCGCCGGCTAAGTCGCATTGAGGCACTCACATGAACCAACTTCTCGCCCTGCGCGCCTTTGTCCGTGTCGTCGATACCGGTTCGTTCAGCCGTGCGTCCGACCAGCTGGCGCTGCCACGCTCCACGGTCAGCAAGCTGATCACCGACCTTGAAAAACACCTGGGCCTCAAGTTGATACACCGCACCACCCGCGCCCTGGCGCCGACGTCCGAAGGGCTCGAATACTATGGCCATGCACGCCGGCTGGTGGCTGAGCTCGATGAAGTGGACAGCGCCGCGCGCGGGCAAATCCTCAAGCCCGGCGGGCATCTGCGCGTGGACGCACCGGCCTCGTTTGCCAATTGCCTGTTGATCCCGGCGCTGGTGGATTTTCATCGGCAGTACCCCGACATCACTATTGCCCTGGGGATCAGTGACCGTGCCGTGAATATCGTCGGGGAGGGCGTTGACTGCGTGATCCGTGCCGGCACGCTGGACGACATGGCAATGATCGGGCGCAAGGTGGCTGACCTTGAGTACCTGACCTGCGCGGCGCCCAGTTACGTTGCCCGCAGAGGGCTGCCGGTCTCGCCCGAGGACCTGCAGAACAACCACCTCAAAGCCGGTTATTTCTTCACCGGCTCGGGCAAGCCGGAGCCGCTGATTTTCGAGAAGGGCGGGCAGCGTATCGAGGTCAACGGCTGCGCCTTCTCGACCAACGAAGGCAATGGCCTCAAGGAAATGCTGCTCGCCGGCCTTGGCGTCGGGCAGCATTTGACCTCCATCGTGCAGTACTACCTGGACACCGGCCAGTTGGTCAGCGTATTGCCGGACTGGTCGCGCCCGCCCACGGCGCTGCACATCCTTTACCCGCCCAACCGTCACCAGAGCGCACGGCTCAAGGTATTTACCGAATGGGTGATGCATACGTTCGGTGTCAGGGAATAATCGCGGTCACACGAATCTCTACACGCATGGTCGGCAGACCCAGCGCCTGCACGCCGACCTGCGTCCAGATCGGCGCGTGGTCGGGCATGTAGCGCCGGTACTGCTTGACCATCGCCTCGTTGACCTCCGGTGGGAAGCCACCGACGTGGTAGGAGTTGACGTGAATCACATGCGCCCACTGCGCGCCAGCGCTGGCCAGGGTGCGCTCCAGGTTATGAAAGGCCCGGGCGATTTCTTCGCCGAGGTCGGCGGGGATCTGGAAGTCATCATCCCAACCGCCCTGGCCGGAGGTTTCCACGCGGTTACCGACTTTGACCGCCTGGGAATAGTGCAGGTGTTCGCGCAGGTAATCGCCATAACCTGGGGTGACAAAAAACTCGGGTGTGCTCATGGTGTTTCCTCGGTTCAGTACAAGACAGGGCGAATGCTAGTGGACTGAATGCGCGAACAACATCCCGGTTTTTTGCCATGACTATCTATCGGTTTGCACAATCGGCTTGCGGTAAAGCCCTATCGCCAGGCCGCTGATGATGACCGTGATGAAGACCAGGTGGGGCGTAGAAATGCGCTCGCCCAGTATCAGCATCGAACTGCCGATGCCGAATACCGGTATCAGCAAAGACAGCGGCGCCACGGTCGAAACGGGGTAGGCCTTGAGCAACGAATTCCAGCCCCAATAGGCAAAGTGCGTGGCCAGGTAGACCTGAAACAGGATCGACATCACCGCCGTGAGGTCGAGGCTGGCGGGCACGTTCTCGAACGCGGTGCTGCCGTGCATCCACCAGGCCATCAGACACAACGGCACCGGCGGAAACAGGCTGGCCCACACCATGAGCGAGAAAATTTCCTTCACCCCCGACGCTTTGATGATGATGTTGCCGATGCTCCACGCCAACGCGCTGAGCACGATCAGCAGCACGCCGAGCACCGCATGCTCGCCGTCTTGGGTGCAGATGATCCCCGCCAGCCCAATCAAGGCGAGCAACGCGCCGACCCACTGCGCACGGCGAATGTTTTCCTTGAACAACAGATAGCCCCAGCCCAGCGTGAAAAACACACTGAGCTGAATGATCATCGAGGCGATTCCAGGGCTGACGCCTGCCTGGATGCCGTAGTTGATCACGCCCCACATGCCCAGCCCGAAGATAACGCCATAGGCCGCCACATAGCCGAACTTGACGGCGGGGCGCTTGATGAAGAACACCAGCGGCAACGCGGCGAGGGTAAAGCGGATGCCGGTCAGCACAAACGGGTCGATTGAGCGCAAGCCCAACTGGGTAATGGGGAAGTTCAAGCCCCACACCAGGGTGACGAGCAGGGCGAGGGCGAGGTGTTGCTTGTGCATGAGCGGGCCTTTGAATGGGTTGATCCGGGCCATCATGCTAGGGCGAGGCCGTATGGCCCGCTTGCTTTGTCAGGTCATAATTTGACACTATCGGGCCATGCTCCCGACATTTGAAGCCACTGACCCTGAAGCCGTCGTCACGCTGCGCGACTATGCGTGCGGCACCGTCTTCGAGCGGCATACCCATGCACGCGGGCAATTTGCCTACGCCTCTACCGGTGCGTTGCGGATGTTCACCGACCTCGGCAATTGGGTGGTGCCGCCGCAGCGGGCGATCTGGGTGCCGGGCGGTGTGCCCCATGAAATGCACATGCGCGGCGATGTGGTGATGCTCAATACCTACCTCGATGACCAGGCTGCCAAGCGGGCAGGGCTGCGGGATCGTTGCCAGGTATTCGAGGTGTCGCCATTGCTCAGGCATCTGTTGGAAGCGGCACTGGCGATCGCGCCGTCGGCTGCGATTACGGTCCGTCAGCAGTGCATATTGACGCTGTTGATCGATGAAATAAGCGCCATGCCCGAAGTGCCCCTCAGCGCGCCGTTGCCTGCCGAGCCACGTCTGGCCCAGGCTTGCCGGCGTTTTCTGCAGGCCCCTGCGCAGACCATCTCCCTAGATGAGATGGCCCAGTGGTCGAACATGAGCCGACGCACCTTCACTCGCCATTTCCACGAAGGCACCGGCATGACGTTTGTGGCCTGGCGTCAGCAGGTCTGCCTGCTTGAAGCCACTGCGCGGCTCAGTCATGGCGCCTCCATTACCGAGGTGGCGTTGGGGTTGGGGTTCAGCAGTTCCAGCGCCTTTACCGCGGTGTTCCGCCGAAACCTGGGAGACGCGCCCGCGCGCTACCTGGCCAAATCCAGGGCAGCGTCTGCGTTCTGAAAACGGCACACGTCGGTCAGGATTCACCTTCACCAAGGTCATGCTTTGTTACTATCGCCGTCCATCGTCACCAGGAGTCACCGGCCCATGCAACACCAGTGGGATGAAATGCACCGCACCCGCAAGCCCACGTTTGTACTGTGCGGCGAGCCTCAGGGGGATGTGCTCAATCTCTACGTTCACGGTTATTCGGCCTTCTTCAACCGCCAGCAACTGGGCAATTTCAAGCAGCAGCTGGCGAGCATCGAAGGCTCGACCAACCTGATGCTGTTCTGGCCGGCGGGGCATTTTCTCGAAAACCTGTTTGCGCCCTTCAAGGATGTGATCACCTCGATGCTTGGCGGCGGCGGCCTGGGCGCCGCAACGGTGGGCGTGGGCAAGGCGATTGCCTATTTCCTCGACCATTACAAAAGTGTCGAGGCGCGCGTCGATGAAGTGGCCAAGACCCTGTTGCCTGAACTGGCCAGTTACCTGCACGCCGAGTCGCTGGAGGTACGGCGCATCAACCTCATCGGGCATTCGCTGGGCGCGCGCATCCTGGTCAAGAGCGTGCTGGCCAGCCCCGAGGTGGCTCGCGAACTGCCGCTGAATAACCTGTTGCTGATGGGCGGGGCGGTCTGTACGTCGAGCCCGTGGGATGAAGTGTCGGCGCCGCTCAAGGGCCGTGTGATCAACTGCCACTCCAGCAAAGACTGGGCGCTGGCCATGAAACCGGACACCGAACGTTGCATTGGGCGTTATGCAATTGATGTCACGCCGGCGCTCAAGGCCAAGGTCACCAATGTGCACCTGGCGACGTTCGACCATGCCGCCTACTGGCCGCAGCTGAAAACGGTGGTGCAATACACCGACCTGTTGCAGGAACGGCGCGGCATGATCCGCGCCGATCAGCGCAGCACTGAAGTGCGCTTTGCCGAGGAGGACGTGGAGTTGTTCCCGGCGTTGGTGCAGGCGCGGCCGGACGAGTTGAAATTCCTGGCCGAATTGATGGCGCAAAAACGCAGTGCATCGATCGATGCCGGCGTGCGCGAACCGCTGAAACTGGCCATCGAATTGCAGCGCATGGGCGGTGACAGCTTTATGAACCTGGCCCGTGGCCATGGCGTGAGTTATCGCCAGATCGCCGAAGATGTGGCGCAGCGCCTGGGGATCAAGTTTGACCAAGCGCTGGAAACCGTCGCGCTGGCGGACATCGAGTCCCAAGTCGCGGAGAAACTGATCGAGCAATACAAGGACAAGCTCAGCCGTGCGGACCGGCAAGCCTTCGACGCCGAACTCAAGGCGGCCGCGCAAAAAGAGCAGGGCTTGTTCAACCGCTTCGATGTAGGCCGCTCGGCCACCACGGCCTTGAGTGGCACGGCGTTGGCGGGGTTGACCGGGTTTATCGTGCGCCGCGGTGCCGCCACGGCGATTCCGGTGGTGGGCCAGGCATTGGCCGCGGCGATGCTGCTGGTGACGGGCGTGCGGGCGTTTTCCGGCCCGGCGTACTCGATTACCACTTTATCGGTGTTGATGATCGGCATGATTCGCCAGCGCATGGCGCGCGAGGCGCTGAACCAGGAGATGGACCTGGTGGTGCAGGTCGTGGACACGTTCCACCTGCCGCGGGAGACGGTGATGCGCACGGTCGTGTCGGACTGATAAGCTGCGGCTCTGACTTGTACGTTTGCCTGGGATACCGCGTGAAATTCAGCCTGCCGAAAATCGCTACTGCCCCATTCTGCCCGCCGGAAGTGGCCGGCTCCGTCATCGTTGACCCCAAGGCTTCGTTTTTCAAACGGGCGCTGATGTTCGCCGGCCCCGGCCTGCTGATTTCGATTGGCTACATGGACCCCGGCAACTGGGCCACGGCCATCGAGGCCGGCTCGCGCTACGGGTACAACCTGTTATTCGTGGTGCTGCTGGCCAGCCTGGCAGGCATGGCTGTGCAATGCCTGTGTTCACGGCTGGGCATCGCCACCGGCAAAGACCTGGCGCAACTGTGCCGTGAGCGCTACAGCAAACGCTCGGCCCGCACGCAGTGGGTGCTGGCGGAAATTTCGATCATCGCCACCGACCTTGCCGAGGTGCTCGGCTGCGCCCTGGCGTTTCACCTGTTGCTGGGCGTGTCGCTGACCACCGGCATCGTCATTACCGCGTTCGACACGCTGTTGATCCTGGCCTTGCAAAACCGTGGTTTCCGCCGACTGGAAGCGATCATGCTGGCGCTGGTCGCGACCATCGGCGTGTGCTTCTTTATCGAACTGGTGCTGATCAAACCCTACTGGCCGGACGTGTTGAGTGGCTTCGCCCCGTCACTGTCGGCCATCAGCGACGCTGCGCCGTTGTACCTGGCCATCGGTATCCTGGGTGCCACGGTAATGCCGCATAACCTTTACCTGCACAGCTCCATCGTGCAAACCCGGCTGATCGGCAAAGACCTCGCCAGCAAACAGGACGCGGTCAAACTGGCGCGTATCGACACCATCGGCTCACTGGCCCTGGCTTTGCTGGTCAACGCGGCAATCCTGGTGCTGGCCGCCGCTGCGTTCTACAAGACTGGCCACACCGACGTGGTCGAGATTCAGGATGCTTACCACCTGCTCGACCCACTGGTGGGCGGGGCTTTTGCCAGTGTCCTGTTTGGTATCGCGTTGCTCGCCTCCGGGCAAAGTTCGACCTTCACCGGCACGATTGCCGGGCAGGTGATCATGGAGGGTTACCTCAACCTGCGCATTCCCTGCTGGCAGCGTCGCCTGATCACCCGAGGCCTGGCACTGATCCCGGCGTTTTTGGGGGTGTGGCTGATGGGCGACGATGCCATTGGCAAGTTGCTGATTCTGAGCCAGGTGGTCCTCAGCCTGCAGTTGCCGTTCGCGCTGTACCCACTGATCCGCATGACGGGTGACAAGCAATTGATGGGGCCGTTTGTGAACCGCCTGCCCACGCGGCTATTGGCGTGGTTTCTGTTTGCAGTGATCAGCGGGGCGAACGCGTGGTTGATCGGGCAGTGGTTGTTTTGAATCACCGGTCCCAATACGGCACCGCGCCAAAACACTCGACAAAATAATCAATCACCGTGCGCACCTTCAATGACAGCCGGCGGCTGCCGGGCCATAACGCGGCAATCTGCTGCGGCTCAAGCGTCGTCGCCACGTCGTACTCGGTCAGCACCGCCCGCAAGGTGCCGGCGCGCAAGCCTTCGCCGATCAGCCAGGACGGAAAGACCACCAGCCCCAGGCCTTGTTCGGCAGCGTGGGTGAGGGTGTCGGCGTGGTTACCTGTGATCGGGCCTTTGACGCTGTAGGGCGTCCAATCGCCCTGGTCGCGGCGGAAAAACCAGCGTTGCTGGCCGGTGATGCCCTTGTAGGCCAGGCACTGATGGTTGACCAGCTCATCGGGGTGGCGCGGTGTGCCATGCCGGGCCAGGTAGGCAGGGCTGGCGGCGATGCGAAAGCGCTGCGGCGCGAAGATGCGCGCCTGCATGCCGGAATCGTTGAGCACGCCGATACGAAACAGCAAGTCGGTGCCGTCTTGCAGTGGGTCGACGTAGGTGTCGGTTTGCTGGATATCCAGTTGCAACTTGGGATAGCGCCGGCACAGCTCGCCCAGCCACGGCGATAGATGACGCTGGCCGAACACCATCGGCGCGTTGATGCGTACCAGGCCGCTGGGTTCGCTTTCCTGTTCCTGCAACGCCTGGCCGGCTGTTTCCAGTTGTTCCAGCATCAAGCGCGCATGATGCCCGAGCAGGCGCCCGGCCTCGGTAGGGCTCACGGCGCGGGTGTGGCGGTACAGCAGCTGTTGGCCGAGTGCCTGCTCCATCAACTGGATCTGCCGAGAAATGGAGGAGGGCGCCAGGCTTTCCCGGCGCGCGACTTCAGAAAAGCTGCCGTGATCCAGCACCGCGACAAACAGGCGCAACGCCTTGAAACTCAATTCATTCAAGCCCTGCATCATGGTCTCCAAGCTGTGCGTTATGCGCAAAGGTGTTATCCGCATGCTCCCATTTATCGCACAGCACGGCCACCGGATAATGCGCGCCATGTCTACTTCTTGAAGCGCAGGTGATGTATGCAGGCAAGTTCGATCGAGGGTGTGGCTCAGGCCACGCCGAAGAAAAACCTTCTACGGCTGTTGTTGTTGCCGTTGGTGATTTTGGCGGGCATGGGCCTGTCGGTGGAGGCCGGGTTGCTCGGGCCGCTTGGCGTACAGGTAGGCCACTTGTGGGCGACCTTGAGCATCTTCGGCGTGGGCACGGCGATCCTGTTTTTGCTGTTGCTGTTCAGCGGCCCGCAAAAAGGCCCGGCGCTGACCGACCTGCCACGCTGGCAGTTGATCGGCGGCTTCCTGGGGCCGATGTATGTGGTGGTGTTGACGTTGGCCACGCCGCATATCGGTATCGCCATGACCATGATCGCGATCCTCTCGGGCCAGGTGGGCAAGAGTGTGTTGATCGACCATTTCGGCTGGTTTGGCACGGCACGCAAGCGGGTCAATGGTGAGCGCTGGATTGCGTTGGCGCTGATTGTGGCGGCACTTGTTCTGATTGCACGAGGGTAAGGCGATGAATCTGATTCTGTTGTTGGTACTGGTGATTGCCGCCGGTGCGGTACTGAGTGTGCAAGCGGCCATTAACGGCCGCCTGGGCCAGGCAGTGGGCGTATTGCGCAGCAGCTTGCTGACCTTTGCGGTGGGCGCAATCACCACGGCGCTGTTGATTTTCTTTTTCGAGCCGGCCCAGGCCGTCAGCTTGCTCGAGGTGCCCAAGTGGCAACTGACCGGCGCGCTGTTCGGCGTGGTGTACATGATGGTGATGGTCGGCGCGGTGCCCATCGTCGGCACGGCGGTGGCAACGGTGGCGGTGATCGTCGGGCAGTTGGGCATGGGCATGCTGATCGACAACTTCGGCTGGCTGGGTAACCCGGCGATCGAACTGTCGGGCAGCCGTATCGTGGCGATGCTCTGTCTGGCGCTGGCGCTGGTGTTCATGTACCGCAGCAATACCCGTCAGGCCGATTAATGGGCTGAACCTTGCTGCGTTGCCGGGAGTCATTGCTTAAGGTGCTGCGTTCGCAGCACTTGGACGACCATGAAAAGGAGTCTGACCATGCCAGATAAAACCTGTGCTTGCCCACACTGCAAATGTGTACTGGGCGCCGACGCGGTAATGAAGGACGGTAAAGGCTATTGCTGCCAAGGCTGTGCCGAGCACCATGCCCATGGTGAGCCGTGTATGGCGCCAACGGGCTGTGAGTGCGCCAAGTCGGCTCACGGCTAAGCGTGTTGGCGGGAGGCCGGGTGTTACCGGCCTCTTTTCAGTGGGGTTTGAGTTCGAACCTGACGCTGTGGTCGGCCAGGCGCTGACGGCCTTTGACCACCGCGCTGATCCGCCGCCCCTGGAGCGCAAACACCACGGTTTGCGCCGCGTGCAGATCATCCGGCAGCGGCTGGAACACCCGCAGCACGGTGCGCTCCGGTGTGCGCTGAACACTCACCTGGCACTCGGCATGCTTGGCCATCGGTCCGAATAAGGTGTCCTGGGTGTAGTCGATGCGCGCCTTGCCATTGACCGGTTCTGATCCGTCCATTGTTAGAGCTCCCTACTCTCAAGGTGTAAGCAAGTGATCGTTGCGGGCAGTAAAAATTCACTCGGATTGTGGGGCGCCGGTCATTACCATGGCGGCTCACCCTTGATGATGTGTAGCCCATGGCCCTGGCCGCGCCCCCCGACCTCAGTGATCACGCCGTGCCCGTGCAACCCCTGGCGCGCACCTACCCGCGTGGGTTGTACGTCGAGCCCCACAGCCACGACTGGGGCCAGTTGCTCTACGCCATGAGCGGCGTGATGTGGGTCGAAACGCCTCGCGAAGCGCTGGTTGTGCCGCCCCAGCGCGCGGTGTGGCTGCCGCCGGGCGTGGAGCATGGCATCCGCGTGGTCTCGGACCTGCAGATGCGCAATATCTACCTGCGCCCGGCCCTGGCGGCGACGCTGGACAGCCAGGTGCAGGTGATTGAAGTCGGCGGGCTGTTGCGCGAGCTGATCGTCACCTTGGTCGACCAGGGCGACAACGGCGATACGGCCTACTACGACGCCGTCGTCGGCCTGGCCCTGCTGGAATTGCAGCGGGCCCGTCGTTCGCAGATCCGCATCGCCATGCCGGTGGGCGCCGACCGTCGCTTGATCAACGCCTGCCAGGCGGTGATGGCGGCGCCGTCGCTGAAGGTCCCGTTCGAGCAACACGCCGAGGCCGCCGGTGCCAGCGTGCGCACCCTGGCGCGGCTGTTCCAGAACCACCTGGGCATGGGCTTTGCCGAATGGCGCCGCCAGGTGCAACTGGCCACGGCGGTGGCGGAGCTGATCCAGGGCCAGTCGGTGAGTGGCATTGCACGGTCTCTGGGCTATTCGCCCAGCAGCTTCAGCGACATGTTCCGGCGTGAACTTGGCGTGGCGCCGTCGCACTACACAGGTTGAGGGTTTGGCCGAAATCCTGAAGCACTTGGCCGATGCTTCAGGCAGGCGCTCACTACACTGAGCGCATCAACCTACAAGGCGCCGTCCTCATGAACTACCTGCTTTCCCTCGCCATCGGCCTGTTTGTCGGCGTGATCTACGGCGCCTTGGACTTCCGCTCACCCGCGCCGCCTGCCATTGCCCTGGTGGGCCTGATGGGCATGTTGCTTGGCGAGAAACTCTGGCCCATGGGGCGCGAGTGGGTCAGCGGTTGGTTGTCCTGATTCCCTTTTTTCCCTTCGATGGATATTGGCCATGAAAGCACTGCAATTTTCCGCCACCGGCGACCTTGCCGCCCTGAGTTTCGTTGACGTCGCCAAGCCTGTGCCGGCTGCCGGTGAAGTACTGGTGCAAATCAAGGCTGCCGGCCTGAACCCCAGCGACGTCAAGAACGTGCTCGGTCGTTTCCCATACACCACATTGCCGCGTATTCCCGGCCGGGATTTTGCCGGGGTTGTGGTCGAGGGGCCGCAGGCACTGGTCGGTCAAGAGGTGTGGGGCACCGGGCGCGACCTCGGCTTTTTCGCCGATGGTTCCCACGCTCAATACCTCACCGTGTCGGCCAAGGGTGTGGCGCATAAGCCAACGCATTTGAGTTTTGCCCAGGCTGCCAGCCTTGGCGTGCCCTATACCACCGCGTGGGATGCACTGGAACGAAGCGGTGTGGTTAAAGGCACGCGGTTGTTGGTGATTGGCGCCAATGGCGCCGTGGGCAGCGCGGCCTTGGCATTGGCGAAAATCCGGGGTGCGCAGGTATTGGCGGCGGTGCGCAAGGCTGATCAGGTCGAGGTGCTGCAGGCTCAAGGGTTTGAGGCAATTACGCTGGGCAAGCCGGAAGAGTTGGGCGCGCAGGTTAATGCCGTGTTCAAGGGCGGCGCGGATGTAATCTTCGACACCACCGGTTTCTGGTTGCCGGCGTCTGTTGCTGGTTTGGCGCCGTTCGGCCGTATTGCAATTATCGCCGCACCGGTGGATGGGCATGTGCAACTGCCGGCTCTGGCGCTGTATCGCAAAGGCGGTTCGGTGGTGGGGATCAACTCGTTGCTCTACAACTGCGAGCAGTGCGCGGTGATGCTGGAGCAGTTCGGGCGTTTTTTTGATGAGGGGTCGTTGCCGTTGCCCACTGGCTTGCGCGAAGTGGCGTTGGCGGATGGCGTGCAGTGCTACGAAGAAGTGAACACGGGCAGTGCGGACAAGATCATCTTTGTGCCTTAACTCACTCGCCAATGTGGGCGCTGGCTTGCCTGGGATGGCATCACCTCGGTTTGAGTACATATCCGTTGCTGCGGTCACGGCCACTTAGGGTTCCGCTCTTACAGCGGGTCACTTTTGGCAAACGCCCCAAAAGTAACCAAAAGGTCTTTGCCCCACCACTCGGTGCCTCGCCTAGGCTCGGCATGCCCG
>NZ_CAWOAW010000043.1:66902-136021 GCF_963879675.1 Pseudomonas sp. Larv2_ips | reverse complement strand
CTGCGTTCGGCCAGCGTGGTTGACGGGGCCTGTCAGATCAAGATCAAAAGCAGATCAAGAGCAGAGCACGGCGGCCTGAAAGCCGACCTGAGTGGTTGAAGCAGAAGCAGGGCAACAGCACAGCAAAAACAGGGCAAAGGCAGAGCTGCTTTTCTGTGGGAGCTGGCTTGCCTGCGATGCAGACACCTCGGTACATCAGGTACACCGAGTTGATGCCATCGCAGGCAAGCCAGCTCCCACCTTTGACCGAGTACACACACCTACCTGATGTACTGGGCTCAAAATGTGGGAGCGGGCTTGCTCGCGAATGCGGTGGGTCAGTTACTAATTAGCTGACTGACACACCGCCATCGGGGGCAAGCCCCCTCCCACAATTCAACCGAGTTCAGTTTCCAACATCAGGTCGTTTGTCAGGCCGCCTCGCTCTTGCTTTTGATCTAACCACTCAGGTCGGCTACTAGGCCGCCGTGCTGTAGATCTTGATCTTGATTTTGATCTTAGGCGCCCCGTTAAACCACGCTGGCCGAACGCAGGTTTTGGAGCGGGGGTAAACCGGCAGGACGCCGGTTTAGCCGCGCTGGGCCATGGATGGCCCATCGCGGCGGCCCCCGCTCCAAAGCCTGCGTGAGGGCACACCGAAGCGTGAGCGAGGTGCCGAGTGGTGGGGCAAGAGCCCTTTTGGTTACTTTTGGGGCTCTTTTCCAAAAGTGACCCGCTGTAAGAGCGGAACCCATATCCGCCATCACCCAAACAAAGGATATGTACCCAGCGGCCCCCGCAACCCCCACAGAACTAAATTCGTAAAAAACATGTGTAGATACCTATGCTGCGACAGCGGTGAGTCAGCCCACAATTTTTTACCTGATAGGCCGCCATCGCGGGCAAGCCCGCTCCCACATTTTGATCTTCATTGGGTTTCAGGAGGCGCGCTTGATCAGACGTTTCCCACAAGGGTTTCAGGTTGTCGCTCGGAAGGGCGCTGACTAACCTCACTGCCGTCGCTGCCCATTCAGCGACCGGATTTGACCGTCCGATTAATTGAAGTACTGCTACGGCAAAAACCTATTTCAGGTGTTTTTTTTACGCCTGAGGTATCGTGTTGCGGTGGCTGTACGCGGGATACCTTCGGGTATGCCGGATTTCCTTTGATTGCCGGTCGGTCAACCCGCGTACAGCTGCCTCCCTCTTTGCTTGACCGCGAATGTTGGCAGCTCCACTCAATCTTAGGATCTTGACCATGATCAAAGACAGCCCAAATCCCCCAGGCCAACCAGACTTCGATACCAGCACCCTGCACGAAGTGGCCTACCGCGCGATCAACCACTACCTCAACCCCGCAAAACCCATCCCCGAAGCTGCCGACGGGCTCTTCACCGTGCGCGCCGATCTGGGCACGGAAACCTTGCTGGTCAATGCTTCCCAGGATTTGGCGTCCATCAGCGAGATCGCTCACCATATGGCGTTTGAAATCGAAGGGTCGCAACGTAATGTCGCGCTGGGCATCTGCCGGATGCTGGAAGGGGTGCAGCTGTTGGTGGATAAGGCGCTGAATGTGGCCCATCCGACGGCATAAGAATTGTTAACACGGTCGAAAAAATGTGGGAGCTGCCTTGCCTGCGATGGCGACGCATCAGTCAACAACTCTCGGACTGACAGATCGCTATCGCGGGCAAGCCCGCTCCCACAGTTTGATTTGTATCAGGCTTCGGGAACGCCTTTTTCCCAGGCGGACCAGTTCTTGAGAATCGCCTGTACCAGCGGATTGCCCGTGCGGTACAGGTTCTCCAACGCCGGCACAAACCCGCCTTGGTCGGCATATTTCAGCAGGTTGTCCACTTCGCTGTAGCCAGGGTACGGCCGGTCGAAATCGGACCCGGCACGCACCACGGCCAGGCGCTGGATATCCACCAACCCTTCGCGGCTGGCGCGCAGCAGGGCTTCATAGGTGGAGTTGTCTTCCTGCTGGGTGGTGCAGTACTCGCCTTTGTTGTCGGTGAGCAGCTTGGTCCAGACTTCGGCGCGCTCGCTCAGGCGGGTGCCGGAGAACCAGGTGTTGCCCGCCACGGTGTCACACTGGGTCACTTGCGGCGGCTGATTGGCCGGGGCCGCCGGGTAGTGTTTGCGCCAGGCGGTGGATTCCTTGCTTTCGCTCAACTCCACCTTGTGCGACAGGGCAAATGCCTTGGCTTGCAGCTTGGGGTTGAGCTCAAACACTTCGGTTTTGTAGTCCAGCGGCGGTTTCTCGTTCGGGCCTTTGGTGTTGATGCCGATGTAACCGGTCGGCCAGCCTTTAGGCGCATCGCGCGAGTCGATTTCCCACTGGGTGCCGAACTCCACCAGGTAATGCGCCCAGGCGGCGGTGCCGATGGTGCCGTGTTTAGGGCTGATGCCGGCAATCCCGGCAATCAGGAAATAGCTCTGGCGCAGGTCGAACTTGGGCGACAAGGCCAATGCCAGGGTGGAGGCGGCGGCGTTGGTTTGGCCCATGCCGGTGACCAGCAGGCACACGTCCTGGGTGTTGCAGCGGATCACCGGGTATTCGGCGGACAGGCCGGGCACGCGCACTTCCTGCTTGAGTTCCAGGCGATCGATCCAGGTTTGCGCCTCGGGGGCAAACATGGTGATCAGCATCACTTTGGGCTTGATCGGCGCGGTGTCCGCCAGCACCACATGGGGCAACACGGCCAGGCCGACGGCCAGCGAAAGACGGGTTAATGCGTTCATCTAATACTCCTTGATCAGAATTGGTAGCCGACACCGGCGTAGTAGCCCCAGCCATCCGAGCGGGCGCGGAAGTTGCCTTCGCCAAAATTAAGCTCGCTGCCGTCCTCCCAGTTGCCGCCGTTGTGAAAGTAACGGCCGACCAGGGTGAAACGCAGGTGGGTGAACGAGTACAGCAGCACGTTGGTGGCCACCACCGAATTGGCGGTACGTGCCGGGTTGTCCTTGTGCAGGTCCGAGCCGAAGTCGTAGTTGGTGAAGCCGATGTAGGTCAGCGACGCGCCGTTGTCGAACTTGTTGATGGGCACGATGTACTTCATTTGCGCGCGGTAGCCATCCCACTGGTATTCATTGCTCGCGCCGTAGTTTTCCCACTGGTAACGCCCATAGAAGTTGGCCGACAGGTTGACCCGCGAGTGCGTGTCGATGTCGGTGCCCAGGCCGCTGTACAGGGTGTTGGCGCGGTTCGACTTGTTGCTGCCGTGGTCGTAGATCCAGTCAAACGCCACGTACCATTCCTTGAACGGTCCGATGGCCAGGCTGCGACCGGCCAGGTAGTCGATGGAGATGCGCGGCTCGTGCTCCATGAACACCGGCGAGCCATGGTCCCATGCGCCTTTGTCATTACTGTTACCGATACCGAGAATTTTCGGCACGTCGATATAGCCATACAACTCGAACGGGCCCTTGCGACCGAAGTACTCGTATTCCAGGTACACGTCATCCTGCGGTTTGGGGCCGAAGCTGATGTCTTTGCTGCCGATCAATGTCAGGTCCTGGTTGAACCATTCCGACAGGTACGCGCCTTTTTTCGTCGGGCTGGCTTCAGGGGCCAGGGTTTCGCCCTGTGCTGAGTCATCGGCGGGTTTTTCCTGCGCCAAAATGGGTGCGCTGAGTACTCCCGTAACGGCGGCCAGTAGCAAGGAAACACCAAAGGAAGCAGGACGCCTTGAGGTGGAGTGCATGGAAAATCCCTATTCGTACGCGGTTTGACCCGATTCCTCGGGCAAAGGAGAACTTGCCTACCAAGTTCGTTCCGCAAACGTTTGCACAGGCTGTACCAACTTTGCTCAATGGCTTGAATAAAATGGAGAAAAGCAGAATTAGTCGACGCTTTGATCAAAAATGACTGGGTGTCATTTTCTCGATCCGATTAAACAAATGCATTGCCGTCTCCCGTCGATACTCGCTCGGCGTCTGGTTCATCTCGATCCGAAAATGCCGGTTGAAGTTGGACAGGTTGGCGTAGCCCACTTCAAAACAGATATCCGCCACCGACATGTCGCTTTGCAGCAACAGCCGACAGGCGCGCTGTACGCGAAACTTGCGCATCAGGTCGATAAAACCGTGGCCGGTGTTGCGTTTGAAAAACCGCGAGAAGCCCGGCTCGCTCATGTCCAGCTGTTGCGCGATGACGGACAAGCGCAAGTCGCCGGTCAGTTCCCTCATCAGGTAATCGAAGGCTTTGTTGATGCGCTCGGCGCTGCGTGCGTCCAGGGTGGGGGCGTAGCAGGGGCTGGCCAGCGCCTGCACGTTTGCCACCGGGCCGTTTTTCAGGGTGTCGAGCAGTTGCAGGAACAGGATCAGCCGTTGCAGGCCTTGGGCGCTGCCGATGTCTTCGAGTAAGCGCGCGGCGTGCACGGCGGTGTCGCCGCTGAATTGCAGGCCGCGCCGGGCGTGTTCGAACAGCGGTTGCAGGTCGCCGAGTTCCGGCAGGGTTTTGCGCAGGGCGAGGAGGGCGGCGCCGTCGAATTGCAGCACCACGTCGCGCCCGGTCAGGTATTCGCCGGGGGCCAGGTCGCCGATCCAGTCGTGGGGCAAGTCCGGACCGATCAGCGCGACATGCCCGGCACTGAACGCGCCGATGTAGTCGCCGGCCACCAACTTGCCGCTGCCCTGGCGGATCAGGTGAATTTCGAACTCGGGGTGGTGGTTCCAGCGCGCCAGGTCATAGGGGTAGTCGTGTTCGAACCAGCGAAAACACTGGTCCGGCTCGGGCAGGATGACTTCGAGTTCGGCGGGGCGGTGCTCGAACAGTTTGGCGCGGCTGATGGGCATGGTGATGCCTCTTTTACGGCTGGAATCCCAGCAAAATACCCGCGTTGGCAGCGGCTGCGCTACCCCCGGTTTCGCTCGGCACTGATACTTTTTTGATCTGCGCGCCTGGGTTAAAAAAGTATCAGTGGCGCATTCGCCATTCGTTTGTGAGGGCTTGGCCAAGCTGCTGTAATCGGCGCTCGACAACAAAAACAACAGGTGGATACCGCCATGTCAAAGCTCCCGCAAGCGCTTTTCCTGCTGTCCGGCCTGGCCTTGGCCCTGCCCAGCTATGCCGCCGACACCGTCACCATTGCCACCGTCAACAACAGCGACATGATCCGCATGCAACGGCTGTCCAAGGTCTTTGAGGCCCAGCACCCGGACATCAAGCTCAACTGGGTGGTACTGGAAGAAAACGTGCTGCGCCAGCGCCTCACCACCGATATCGCCACCCAGGGCGGCCAGTTCGACGTGCTGACCATCGGCA
This sequence comes from Pseudomonas sp. Larv2_ips, assembly GCF_963879675.1. NCBI lineage: Bacteria > Pseudomonadati > Pseudomonadota > Gammaproteobacteria > Pseudomonadales > Pseudomonadaceae > Pseudomonas > Pseudomonas sp. Larv2_ips. The sequence goes on along the minus strand of NZ_CAWOAW010000043.1, from coordinate 130,773 downwards.
CCTACGAGACGCCGTTATGGGGCGCCAAGCACTGGCTGGAACCCCTGACCCAACTGCCGGCCGACTACGACGCCGAGGATATTTTCCCATCGGTGCGCCAGGGCCTGTCGGTCGATAACACCCTGTACGCCTTGCCGTTCTATGGCGAAAGTACGGTCACCTACTACCGCACCGACCTGTTCAAGCAAGCCGGGCTGAGCATGCCCGCGCATCCCACCTGGACCCAGCTGGGTGAGTTCGCCGCCAAACTCACGGCCAAAGACAAAGACCAATACGGCATGTGCCTGCGCGGCAAGGCCGGCTGGGGCGAGAACATCGCGCTGCTGAGCACCATGGCCAACGCCTTTGGCGCACGCTGGTTCGACGAACAGTGGAAGCCGGAACTGACCAGCCCCGAGTGGACCGCCGCCGCCAACTATTACGTCAACACCCTGAAGAACTACGGCCCGCCTGGTGTTTCCAGCAATGGCTTCAATGAAACCCTGGCGCTGTTCAACAGCGGCAAGTGCGCGATCTGGGTCGACGCCAGCGTCGCCGGCTCCTTTACCACCGACAAGAGCCAGAGCAAGGTCGCCGACGACGTAGGTTTTGCTGCGGCCCCCACCGAAGTCACCGACAAAGGTTCTTCCTGGCTCTACGCCTGGTCCCTGGCGATTCCGGCGACCTCCAAGCACAAAGACGCCGCCAAGGCGTTCATCACCTGGGCAACGTCCAAGGATTACATCCAACTGGTCGCTGATAAGGAAGGCATCACCAACGTACCGCCGGGCACCCGCCAGTCCACCTACAGCGAGGCTTACCTGAAGGCCGCGCCGTTTGCCCAGGTGACCCTGGAAATGATGAAGCACGCCGACCCCGCGCACCCCTCGGCCAAGCCGGTGCCGTACGTGGGCATTCAGTACGTGACCATTCCTGAGTTCCAGGCCATCGGCACCTCGGTCGGCAAGCTGTTTTCGGCGGCGCTGACCGGCGGCATGACGGTTGACCAGGCGCTGCTCGAAGCTCAGTCCACCACCGAGCGCGAGATGAAACGCGCCGGCTACCCGAAATAATTTCTACAGGACAGCCCCATGAAACGACTCGAAGGTAAGAGCGCGCTGATCACCGGATCGGCGCGCGGCATCGGTCGCGCCTTTGCCCAGGCGTATATCGCCGAAGGCGCTACGGTAGCCATCGCCGACATCAACCTGCAACGCGCCCAGGCCACCGCCGCAGAGCTGGGCCCACAGGCGTATGCGGTCGCGATGGATGTCACCGACCAGGCCTCCATCGACGCCGCGATTGCCGCCGTGGTGGCCCATGCCGGCAAGCTCGACATCCTGATCAACAACGCCGCGCTGTTCGACCTGGCGCCCATCGTCGACATTACCCGCGACAGCTATGAGCGGCTGTTCTCGATCAACGTCGCCGGCACGCTGTTCACCCTGCAGGCCGCCGCCCGACAGATGATCAGCCAGGGCCACGGCGGCAAGATCATCAACATGGCCAGCCAGGCGGGGCGGCGGGGCGAGCCGTTGGTGGCGATCTATTGTGCGACCAAGGCGGCGGTGATCAGCCTCACGCAATCGGCGGGGCTGAACCTGATCAAGCAGGGCATCAACGTCAACGCCATTGCCCCAGGCGTGGTGGACGGCGAGCATTGGGATGGCGTGGACGCGTTGTTTGCCCAGCATGAAGGGTTGGCGCCGGGCGAGAAGAAGAAGCGGGTAGGGGCCGAAGTGCCGTTCGGGCGCATGGGCACGGCAGAGGATTTAACCGGGATGGCTATCTTCCTGGCTTCCAAAGAGGCCGACTATGTAGTCGCCCAAACCTATAACGTCGATGGCGGCAACTGGATGAACTAGCGCCTTGCACCAATCAAAAATGTGGGAGCGGGCTTGCTCGCGAATGCGGTGGGTCAGCTAATCCATCCGGTGACTGACACACTGCTTTCGCGAGCAAGCCCGCTCCCACATTTGATCTTCATTGTTGGTGATATCGAGTCAGTCAGCAAAACTGCGATCAAAAAAATACACTTCCCCAGGCTTCAGGTTCTCCACCGTCGCCTGGGGCCTGCCGCCTTCGCCGTTCTTCTTGCGCCCCGTCTCACGCAAATACCCCGCCTCAGTCAGCTTCAACAAACGCTGGCGAATACTGGTCTTCAACACCGGCCGCGCCAGCACCAGCGAGAAGATCGTGGTCGCTTGCGGCGCGCTGAACTCGTTGCCCAAAAACATCAACGGCAAGTTGCTGTACAGCGACTTGGAGAACAGCCGCTCCTGCACGGCGGCGACGATCAGGTTGTGGTCGAACGGCAGCTTGATACTGCCGTCGGCCACCGCATTCAGCGAAAACCAGGCCTGATGCTCACCCAACGCTACGTCATCGGCCACGATCGCCAGGTAGTAGGTGGACGACGACCAGCAGCGCGGGTCGCGAAACGCATCGCCCACCGTGCCGACTTGCTCGCTCCAGGCCAGATCAAAGCCGACCTTGTCACTGGCCCGCAAGCGCTCCACGGCGTCCTTGAGGCTCAGATCTTGCACGCCGCCATTGACCACCACGCCCGGTAACGCCCAATGCCCGGCAAACGGCTCGGCTTCGCGCTTGTTCAGCAGCAGCTTCAATTCCCCGGAGGCGCGGCAGTAGAACAACACGCACAGGTCGACGGTATGGAGGTAGGCGCTAAGTGGCATGTGACATCCTTCTGAACAGCGGTGGGGCACAGTCTAACGGATCGAACAGCGATGTCATGTACTTGCTCCAGCATAGATAACTAAATGTTTCTTGCAATGAAAGTACATGACGTGTACTTTTGTTTCCAGGCCACCGGAGAATCACCATGACCCTCGTGAAAACTGCCATTGCTTCATTCGACGTCGACGCCCAGAAGAGCTTCACGCCGCTGTGCCCCGACGAATTGCCGGTGGTGGGCGGTGACCAGATCGGTGCCGAACTCAACTACATGGCCAGCCTCGCCGGCCACCGTGTCGGCAGCAAAGACGCGCACACCCCGCACGCCCCATGGGTGGTGACCCAGCACAGTGAGATGCTGCAACCCACCGGCCTGGCCCACGCCGATGTCACCTGGGTCAGCCACTGTGTGCCGGGCACCGAGGGTTTTACGCTGCTGGACGAATTGCCCACGCCGTATGACTACGACTACTTCATCTGGAAAGGCGTCGAGCCCGATCTGCACCCCTACGGTGCCTGCTACCACGACCTGCACGACAAGCTGTCGACCGGCGTCATCGAATATTTGAACGCTCAAGGCGTGCGCCGCGTGATCGTCGGTGGCCTGGCCCTGGATTACTGCGTCAAGACCACCGCGTTGCAACTGCTCAAGGCTGGCCTGGAGGTGGTCGTGCACTTGCCGGCCTGCCGAGGTATCAGCGAGGAGGGCGGCGTACAAGCGGTGAATGAGTTGCTCAAGGCCGGTGCTGTCATCAGCAGCACCCGCGAAGAACTGGCCGCGATGGCCACGCGCTAAGGAGAAACACCATGGAAAGTGCCTACGACTACGAATCTCCGGTAATCCAGGGCTTGCTCGACACCGACTACTACACCTTCACCATGATGCAGGCCGTGCTGCACCAGCACCCGAATGTCGACGTGGAATACAACTTCATCGTCCGCGCCAAGGAAAAGCTCGGTCACCTGATTCCGCAATTGCGCGACGAGCTGGAGAAACTCGCCGGCCTGCAGATGCGCGAAGGCGAACTGCGTTTTCTGTTCAACCCACGCTTTCGCGAATACCTGACCCCCGATTACGAGCGCTTCCTGGGCCTGTTCCGCTTCAACCTGCGCTACATCCACGTCAGCGAAGTCGATGGCCAACTGAACATCCGCGTGGTCGGGCCGATGCTGCACTGCATCATGTTCGAACAGCCGGTGCTGGCGTTGGTCAGCGAATTGCGCAACCGCGACAAATACCCCGACGTGAGCCTGGAAGACGTCACGCGCAAGCTCTACCAGAAGTTCGACTGGCTGGAAAAAAACCTCAGCCGTGAAGAGCTGGCCGACCTGCGCGTCTCGGACTTTTCCACGCGTCGGCGCCTGTCGTTCAAGGCCCAGCGCGAAGTGGTGGACATCATGCGCCGCGACTTCCCCGGGCAGTTCATCGGCACCAGCAACGCCCACCTTGCCTACGAATTCGACCTGCCGCTGATCGGCACCATGGCCCACCAATGGCTGATGGTGCACCAGCAACTGGGGCGCCTGCGCGAGAGCCAGAACGCCGCATTGGAAAACTGGGTGCGCGAATACCGCGGCCGCCTCGGCATCGCCTTGACCGACTGCATCAGCACCGATTTTTTCCTCAAGGATTTCGACCTGTACTTCGCCAAGCTCTACGACGGCCTGCGTCAGGACTCCGGTGATCCCATCGTCTGGGCTGACAAAGTCCTGGCGCGCTATAAGCAGCTGGGCATCGACCCGATGACCAAGGACCTGATGTTCTCCGACGGCCTGAATTTCGAAAAATGCGTGCCGATCCTGCGCCACATCAGTGGCAAGGCCAGGTTCGGTTTCGGCATGGGCACCAGTTTGGCCTGCGATGTCGAGGGTGTGGAGCCGTTGAGCATCGTGATGAAACTGGTGCGCGTACACGGTGAGCCGGTGGTGAAGTTTTCCGATGACCCGATCAAGAACGTCTGTGAAGACGCCTCGTTTTTACAGTACGCGGCGAAGGTATTTTCTGTGGGAGGGGCCTTGCTCCCGAAGGCGGTGGCTCAGCCTTGAAGGTGTTGACTGACACGCCGTCTTCGCGGGCAAGCCCGCTCCCACAGGTCAATCCACGTCATATAGAGAGGTGTGATATGCAAACTCAGGCACGTATCGCCCAAGAACTGAACATCAACCCCGCGCTCGTCAAGGGCGGCGAGCCGCAGGAGATTCAGCGGCGCATCGATTTCATCAAAAGCACCTTGCGTAGCTCCGGTTGCAAGGCGCTGGTGCTGGGCATCAGCGGCGGTGTCGATTCCCTGACGGCGGGGCGCCTGTGTCAGTTGGCCGTAGAGCAACTGCGTGCCGAAGACTACGTCGCGCGTTTTATCGCCATGCGCCTGCCGTACAAAACCCAGGCCGATGAAAGCGACGCCCAGGCCTCCTTGGATTTCATCAAGCCGGATCACATCGACACCCTGAACATCGCCGCCAGCGTCGACGGCCTGATGGCCAGCCTTACCGCGACCGAAGCCAGCGCCGCGCATGTGGATTTCATCAAAGGCAATGTCAAGGCGCGCACGCGGATGATCGCGCAGTACGCCGTGGCCAACCTGCACAACGGTTTGGTGGTCGGCACCGACCATGGCGCCGAAGCGTTGATGGGGTTCTTCACCAAGTTCGGCGACGGCGCCTGCGACCTGGCACCGCTGTCGGGCCTGACCAAAACCCAGGTTCGGCTGTTGGCTACGGCCCTCGGCGCTCCCGCGAACCTGGTGCACAAACACCCGACCGCCGACCTCGAAGAATTGGCGCCGGGCAAGCTGGATGAGCATGCCTATGGCTGCTCTTATGCAGAGATCGACGCGTACCTGATGGGCGAGCCAGTGAGTGAGCGGGTGCGGGCGATTGTTGAAGGCGCCTACAGCAAGACAGCGCACAAGCGAGCACTGCCGATTGCCCCGTGATCGTTCCCACGCGTGGGAACGATCATCAGCGCTCGATCGAGCGACTCCACCGCGCGTTCCACTCCGGCCGCGCCTGATTCACCTGGTCCCAGTCAATCGAAATCGCCGTCTGCAAGTAACCCTGCATGGCCTCCACCCGCGCGCGGGTTTTATCGGTGGTCGGCGTGGTCGGGTTCGACGGGATCTGGTCACCTTCCTCCAACGCCGGCGCCTGGGCTTGCGCGGTCAGCAGGAAGGCTGCGAGTTTCTGCGCCAGTTCCGGCTGGTCGTTACGCGCGATCACGCACTCGGCCACGTTCAGCACCACGGCGCCTTCCTTGGGTTGCGCATATTCCATCGGGATGCCCAGCAGTTTCTGTGTGGTCACCTGGGTCGGCGTCAGAGGGAAAATCGCCGCCTCGTCGGTTTGCACCATCTCGGAAATCTTCGCCGAGCTGGCGATGTATTCCAGCACGTTGGGGCCGATGGTTTTCGGCCAGGCCTTGAAGCCCGGTTCTACGTCTGTTTCGGAGCCGCCCTGGATACGGTTGAACATCAAAAAGCCGTGCAGGCCGAAGGTGGAGGAGGCCAGGGACTGGAACACCACCTTGTCTTTGAAGCGTGGGTCGGCCAGGTCCATCCACGAGGTGGGCGCGGCCCAGCCTTTTTCCTTGAACATCTTGGCGTTATAGCCAAGGCCCGTCACGCCCAGGGTCACGGCCACGGCTTCGTCCTTGATTTTGGCCTTGGCCGGGATCTGGTCCAGGGGCGCGCTCGGTGCGAGTTTGTCGCACAGGCCCATGGAGATGGCGCGGTACATGATGCCGTCGTCGAGGAACATCACGTGCATTTGCGGGTTGTCTTTGTTGGCCTGGACCTTGGCGAGGATGTCCGACGAGGTGCCGGGCACGATCACCACCTTGACGTTATTGGCTTTCTCGAACGCGGGCAGCACCTTGTCGGCGTACACCCGCTCCATGGTGCCGCCGTTCATGCCCAGGTACAGCGTGGGCGCGGCATGCGCGGTGGAGGCGAGCAACGCGAGGGACAAGCAGGACAGCGCGATACGTGTGTGCATGGGTGTTTTTCCTCTCAGGCTTGGAAACGACGGATGGAAAACGCTTCGATGGGTTGCCGGCTGGCCCCGCTGCAGACGATCTCTGCCAGGGCTTCACCGACCGCAGGGCCGAGCTGGAACCCGGCGCCGGCAAAGCCGAAACCGTGAAGCAGGCCAGGCTGGGTGCTGCTGGGGCCGATCACCGGTTCGTGATCGGGTAAGTAACCTTCGGTGCCGCTCCAGGTACGTATCGCCTGGGCACCTTTGAGAAACGGGTACAACTCGCCGGCGTTGCGCAAAATCTCCAGCACCGCCGCCTGCCCCGGACGCGCCGTCAGCGGGCCAAGGGCAAAGCCCCGGCCGCCGCCAAGAATGCAATTGCCACGGGCGACCTGGCGCGCATAAATGCCGCCGCCTTCGACGCCGGTACTGACGTTCATCACCACCGGCAGCGGCTCGGTCACCAGCATCGCCGGGTGCGCCGAGGTGATCGGCACCGGTTCGCCAAATTGCGCGGCGACGGTCCCGGCCCAGGCGCCGGCGCAGTTGAGCAGCCACGGCGCTTGCAGGTGCAGGCCGTTGGCGCAGCGCACCTGAAACCGCTGGCCGTCATGTTCGATGCGCATCACTTCGGCCTGCTCGTATACCTCAGCACCCTGGCGCTGCGCGGCGCGGGCAAAGGCGGGCGACACCAGGCGCGGGTTGGCGTGCCCGTCTTCAGGGCACAATGAAGCGCCGACCGCGATATCGCCGACCCAAGGGAATCGCGCGCGCAGCTGCGCGTGATCCAACAACTGCAAGCCCAGCCCAAAGCCTCGGGTTTGCTCGGCATAGGTGTGCAGCGCGGCAAAATCGGCATGGCTGCGCGCCAACTTCAAATGCCCGGAGCGCACGTACTCGCCGTCGATGCCGATCAGCCCCGGCAAGTCGGCCCACAACTGATGGGCGCGTTGCGACAGCGGCAATTGATGCAACGGCCGACCCTGACGGCGCACGCCGCCGTAGTTGACGCCGCTGGAATGTGAGCCGCAAAAGTCGCGCTCTACCAACGCCACGCGCTGACCTTTTTGCGCCAGCATCAAGGCCGCCGAAGCGCCGACGATGCCGCCGCCCAACACGATCACGTCGATCATGGCTGCACCTCTACGCCAAACGGCAGCGGCTTGATCGGCGCCTGGCCGCGCAGGCGCCCGACGTGTTCAATCCCGCGGCCACTGCGCTCGGCGACAATTTCCGCCGCTGCCAGCCCGCACATGCGGCCCTGGCAGCGGCCCATGCCGACGCGGCAATGGGCTTTGACCCGATTGATTTCCCAGTGGCCTTCATCCACCACCGCGCGCACCTCGCCGACGCTGACTTCTTCGCAGCGGCACAGCATCAGTTCATCCGGCGCCTGCGCGGCCCAGTGTTCGGGGAAGGGGAATGCGGTTTCCAGGCCGTGGCGAAAGCGCTGGATGCTCGCCAGTTGCTGTTCCAGGACGGCGATGCGGCGATGATCAATGGGCATACCAGCGTCTTCCAATACCGCCAACGCGGCGCGCTCACCGGCCATCTGCGCCGCGTCGGCGCCCATGATTCCGGCGCCATCGCCTGCCAGGTACACGCCGAGGATGCTGCTGCGCCCGGCGCTGTCGCGTTGTGGCAGCCAGGCGCGGTTCAAGCTGTTCCAGGCAAATTCGCAGCCGAGCAAATCCGCCAGCTGTGTCTCGCTGCGCAAGGCATGGGCGAAGGCCACGGCATCGCAGTCCAAGGTGTGCTCGCCCCAGCGAATACCTTTAACCCGCTGTTCGCCGTCGATCTGCGTGAGCGTCGCGCCCTGGTGCACGGGAATGCCATGGGCCGTGAGCCAGGCGCGGTAATACACACCCTTGGCCAGCGTCGCCGGTTGCCCGAGCAATGCAGGCAAGGCGCGGCATTGCGCGCTGAAGGGTGCGCTGTCGAGCACCGCGACCACCTTGGCCCCAGCCTTGGCGTATTGATACGCCACCAGGTACAGCAACGGTCCGCTGCCACAAAACGCCACGCGCTCACCGATGGCGCAGCCTTGATACTTCAAGGCGATTTGCGCCGCGCCCAGGCTGTAGACGCCGGGCAAGGTCCAGCCGGGCACCGGCAGGATGCGGTCGGTGGCGCCCGTGGCGACGATGAGTTGCGCGTACTCGACGCTCTGGGCACGGCCGTTGTTGAGCATATCCAGGCGCCCGTCCTCGGCGTTCCACACCAGGGTTTGCGGCCGGTAGTCGATCAAAGGTGCCAGCTCATCCATGGTGCGGTGCACGGCCTCGGCCTTGCTGGCGTCAAACCCGTAAAGCTCCTTGGCCGAGCGCTGGAAGTTGGCCGGTTGGCGCCGGTAAATCTGCCCGCCGCCGCGCAGGCTTTCATCCACCAGGCACGGCGTGACGCCGTGGTCGAGCAGGGTGCGCGCCGCGCTGATGCCGGCCGGGCCTGCGCCCACAATCACAATCGGCTTCATGCTTGGCGCCCCGGATCACGGCTGATCGCCTGGCCTTCTTCCAATAACGTCGCACAGGCGCGCAAGCGGCGCCCGTCCTGCAGCCGCACCCAGCAATCCTGGCAAGCGCCCATCAGGCAGAACCCGGCCCGGCGCTCGGCGCTGAAATCGCTGCCGCGCAGGTGCTCGGCACAGGTCAGCACGGCGGTCAGCAACGTGTCGCCGAGCAAGCCCGTAGCGGGTTGCCCATCCAGGGTGAAGGCCACAGCCGGGCGCTGGGTTTCGGCCAATCGTTTGAACAGCGCCATCAATGTTTCCCCACCAGCACGCGGTCCAGGCCGTAGACCCGGTCGAGCAGAATCATGGTTGCTGCGGTCAGCGCAATCACCAGCGCCGACACCGCCGCCATCATCGGGTCGATGGACTCGGTGGCGTACACGTACATGCGCACCGGCAGGGTTTGCGTGGCCGGCGAGCTGACGAAGATCGACAGCGTCACTTCATCGAAACTGTTGATGAACGCCAACAACCAGCCGCCGGCCACACCGGGCAGAATCATCGGCAGGGTGATTTGGCGAAACAGCGTAAAGCGGCTGGCACCCAGCGACTGCGCCGCCTGTTCGGCGCTGCGGTCAATGCCGATTGCCGCCGCCAGCACCAGGCGCAGCACGTACGGGGTGATGATCACCACGTGGGCGAGCATCAGCCAGGTGAAGCTGCCATTTACGCCCATCAGCGCAAACAAACGCAGCATCGCTACGCCCAGCACCAGGTGCGGGATGATGATTGGCGACAGGAACAACGCACTGAAAAAGTTGCGCCCCGGAAACTGATAACGGCTGATCGCCAAGGCCGCCGGTACTGCAATCAGCGTGGCCAGGGTAGCGGCGGTAAACGCCAGGATCAGGCTGTTATAGAACGCCTGGATAAAGTCGGCGCGCTCGAACACCGCGCGAAACCAGCGCAGCGAGAAGCCCGATGTCGGCAGGCTCAAGGTGTTTTCCGGGGTGAAGGCCACCAGGCACACCACCACCAGCGGCGCCATCATGAACAGCACCACCAAGCCGTGAAAGCCGAGGGCCAAAGGACCGTTTCTGGACATGCGCTTAAACCCCCAGGGACTTTTTGTAGCGGCTTTCGACCATGCGGTTCCAGCTCAGCATGATCAGCAGGTTGACCAACAGCAGCACCACCGCGATGGTCGCGCCCATGGGCCAGTTGAGTTCCGAGAGGTACTGGTCGTACACCACCGTGGCGACCATTTTCAGGCGGCGCCCGCCGAGCAGGCCGGGGATCGCAAACGAGCTGGCCGCCAGGCCGAACACAATCAACGTGCCGGACAGCACGCCGGGCATCACCTGCGGCCACACGATCCTGCGCATCACCGTGGCCTGGCTGGCGCCGAGTGACAGCGCCGCCTGTTCTGCCGACGGGTCGAGTTTTTGCAGCGAGGTCCACACCGGAATGATCATGAACGGCAGCATCACGTGCACCAGCGCGATGATCACCGCAAACGGTGTGTACAGCAGTTTCACCGGGCGTCCGCCGAGGGCCTGGATCACTTGGTTGACCAGCCCGTCGGCGCCGAGCAACAGGCTCCAGCCGAAGGCGCGCACCACCACCGAAATCAGCAACGGCGTGAGGATCAGGATCAGGAAGATCGAGCGCCACGGCGTGCCCATGCGACTCAGAATGTAAGCCTCGGGCACGCCGATCACGACGCACAGCAAGGTCACCAGCGCGCTGATCCAGAAGGTGCGCCAGAAGATTTCATAGAAGTACGCATCACTGAACAGCGACAGGTAATGCGCCAAGGTCCATTCATCCGCCTTCACGCCCACCTGGTAGTCGAACACGTTGAACGACAGCACCAGCGTCATCACCAGCGGCAAAATCAACAGCCCGGTGAACAGCGCCAGGGCCGGCAACGACAGCAGATAACCCCGACTCATGCGCGCACCTCATCCGCCGCCAGCACGCGCAGCAGGCCGGCGTGCCAGTCCAGGCCGACTGCCGCGCCGCAACCGAGCGGCGCGCTGCCGTCGTTGCTGCGCACCACGGTGATTTCTCCAAGCGAGGTGTGGACGCGGTACAGCCATTGGCTGCCGAAGAAGTAGCTGTCGAGGACCTTGCCTTGCACGCGCCCGCTGCCTGCGGCCACCAAGGTGATTTTTTCCGGGCGCAGGCTCAGGGTCAGCTCGCCGTCGCCGCTGGCGTGGCGCACTTGTGGGGTGCCGAGTTCGTCGTAGTCGCCCGGCAGCAGGTTGGCCTTGCCGACGAAGTCCGATATGAAGCGCGTGCGTGGGTGTTCGTAGAGCTTGTAGGGTGCGTCGATCTGCGTGACGCGTCCGGCCTGCATCACCACCACGCGGTCGCTGATCGACAGCGCTTCGGCCTGGTCGTGGGTGACCATCAAGGTGGTGATGCCCACGGCGCACTGGATGCGGCGGATTTCAAACTGCATTTCCTCGCGCAGGTTGGCGTCGAGGTTGGACAACGGTTCATCGAGCAGCAGCACCGGCGGCTCGATCACCAGCGCGCGGGCCAGCGCTACACGCTGGCGCTGGCCGCCGGAGAGCTCACGCGGGTAGCGCTCGGCGTGCGGCGCCAGGCGCACCAGTTCCAGCACGGTCTTGACCTTGCTGGCGATTTCGGCGGCCGGCACTTTGCGCATCTTCAGGCCGAAGGCGACGTTGTCGCGCACGGTCATGTGCGGGAACAGCGCGTAGCTCTGGAACACCACGCCCAGGCCACGGCTGGCGGGTTTGGCGTGGGTGATGTCGCGGCCGTCGAGCAGGATCTGCCCGCCGCTCACGTCGACGAAGCCGGCGATCATTTGCAGGGTGGTGGTTTTGCCGCAGCCCGAGGGACCGAGCAGGGAAACGAACTCGCCTTTTTCGACCGCAAGGTCAGTGGCGACCACCGCGTCGACGGCGCCGTAACGTTTGCTCAAGGCGTTGAGTTGGAGAAAAGCCATGTCTGCGTTCCACCTTTTTGAGTCGCGTCGAAACGCGCTTTTTTGTTTTGGGCAGATGCGAAAAGAGTGTTGCGGGTGCGGTGGCGCTCGATCTCGAGTCGGCTGCCGTTTGTTGTTCATTTCGCCCCTGTGGACGCAGATTAGGACGAAGACTAGGATGGGCGGAAGATGGAATTTCACTCAACGGACTATTATTTTCCAATTTATTCATTCAGCAGAATTTACGCCGAGATTATGTGATATGGATTCCACTGAGCGGAATGACAGCGGCAAAGAAGTGGGTTCGGGCAGTGTGTCGCGGGTGTTCGCGCTGTTGCGTGCATTGGGCGACGTGCCTGAAGGCGGCGAACGCGTGACTCAACTGGCCCAGCAGGTGGGCCTGTCGCAGCCCACCACCCACCGCCTGTTGCGCAGCCTGATGGACGAGGGGATGGTCGAGCAGGACGCGCGCAGCAAGCGATATCGCCTGAGCCTGGAGTTCTTCGCGCTGGCGGCGAACGCGGGCAAGACCGGCAACCTGCGCGACCTGGTGCGGCCGAGCATGTTGCGCTTGAGTGCGTCGTTGGGTGATTCGCTGTTTTTGCTGGCACGCAGTGGTTTTGATGCGGTCTGCCTGGACCGCAGCGAAGGGCCGTACCCGATCCGCACTTTTACCGGGGATATTGGCGGGCGTGTGGCGTTGGGCGTAGGGCAGGGCAGTTTGGCGATTCTGGCGTTCTTGCCGGAGGAGGAGCGTGAGACGGTGATTCGCTACAACTTGCCTCGGCTCAAGGATTTTCACCTGTATGACGAGGTGCTGCTGCGTTCGGAGGTGGAGAATGTGCGCAGCCTGGGGTATGCCGCGCGCAACACCGGCGTGCTGGAAGGCATGGCGGGGTTGGCGGTGCCGATTTTGAATCGGGAGGGGTATGCGGTGGCGGCGTTGAGTGTGGCGACCATCAGTGATCGCCTGGGGCCTAGCCGGTTGCCGATGGTGGTGGAGTTGCTCAAGCGTGAAGCGGCGGCGATCGGGCCGAGGATTAATCCGTTTGATCCGACGTTGCGCCGGCCTTCGCAGACTTTTGGTGGGTAGCTTGGGTGGTTGCCGACGGGAGGCCGTGGGTGGTTTTGGTAGATATGAGTGCGTATCCGTTGCTGCGGTAACGGCCACTTAGGGTTCCGCTCTTACAGCGGGTCACTTTTGGCAAACGCCCGGAATGCCGGCCCAGCCAAAAGTAACCAAAAGGTCTGTGCCCCACCACTCGGCACCTCGCTTGGGCTCGGTGTGCCCTCACTCCGGCTTGAATCCGTGGGCCGCCGCGACGGGCCATCCATGGCCCCAACGCGGCTAACCCGGCGTCCTGCCGGGTTACCCACGGATTCAAGCCTGCGTTCGGCCAGCGTGGTTGACGGGGCCTGTCAGATCAAAATCAAAAGCAAGATCAAGAGCAGAGCACGGCGGCCTGGTAGCCGACCTGAGTGGTTGAAGCAAAAGCAGGGCAACAGCACAGCAACACATCTCTATCTGATGCACTGCGATCCAAATGTGGGAGCGAGTGCAGCCTCCACCACCGCAGTGCTTTTGCTTTTCTGTGGGAGCTGGCTTGCCTGCGATGCAGACAACTCGGTGTATCAGTAACACCCAGTCGATGCCTTCGCAGGCAAGCCTGCTCCCACATTGACCGAGTTCAGCTGCCAGCACCGCAGTGCTTTTGCTTTTCTGTGGGAACTGGCTTGCCTGCGATGCAGACAACTCGGTGTATCAGTAACACCCAGTCGACGCCTTCGCGAGCAAGCCCGCTCCCACAAGTTGACCGAGTTCAGCTGCCAGCACCGCAGTGCTTTTGCTTTTCTGTGGGAGCTGGCTTGCCTGCGATGCAGACACCTCGGTGTATCAGGCATAACCAGTCGATGCCATCGCAGGCAAGCCAGCTCCCACATTGACCGAGTACAGCCTGAGGTTTCAGGGCAATGCAGATCAGCACAGTCTCTACGTGATGTACTGAGATCCACACAAGCCCCACACCCATTCAGATTGCGGCCAACGCTACTGAGGTGGCGGCTGTTCGAGTCTCCACGCCGAGCTTCACATATACATGCTCCAAATGCTTGTTCACCGTCCTGGGGCTCAACCCCAGGATGTCGCCGATATCCCGATTGGTTTTTCCACACGCTACCCAACGCAGCACTTCCACCTCACGCTCGGTCAGTTGAAACCGGGCGGATAACAGTCGTTGCGCCGGGGCGTCCTCCAGGGTCAGCATGCTCGGCTGGGTCGCGGCACGCGCCGAGAGCAAGATTCGTGATGTACGCAAATGTGCTGCCACCCGCGCCAATACTTCATCCGTCTGGATCGGCTTGGTCACGTAATCGCTGCCACCCACCTCAAACCCCTGCACCACGTGCTTGCTGTCGGTCAGCCCGGTCATGAACACCACCGGGATGTCTGCGCTGGCCGGTTGGGCCTTGAGCCGACGGCAGGTTTCGAAACCGTCCAGCCCGGGCATCATCGCGTCCAGCAGGATCAGGTCCGGGCGCCGGCGTTGCACGCGGTTCAACGCGCTGAGGCCGTCCAGTGCCACCAGCACCATGTAGCCGGCGTCATCAAGGGCGTCGGAGAGCATGGCGAGGTTGTCCGGGGTGTCATCGACGATCAGCACCACGCCAGGTTCAGTGCTGCGGGTGAGCGCATTCATCTTCGGCCTCCTTTAAGGTTCGGTTGAGTTCATCCAGGCGGAACCCCTTGAGCAGCCCGCGCACTTTGGCGATGAAAGGCGCGGCGTCCGGGCGATGTTCCAGGATGGTGTCGAGTTTTTCGTGCAAGCCGCGCACGTAGCCGATGGCGCTGAGTTCGGCGAGGGCGGCGAGGTCTTCAGGGCTGGGCAATACGCTGGGCGGTGCAGGCGGCGTGGACGTTCGGGTACGCCGCAACCACTGCAGGTCCAAGTGCTGTTGCAGGCACCCGAGCAGTTCCGGGGTGCGCACCGGTTTGGCCAGGTAATCGTTGCAGGCGGCGGCGGTGCTGCGTTCGCGGTCGTCGGTAAAGGCGTTGGCCGAGATCACGATGATCGGCGCGCTGGACAGCGCATTGCGGCGGATCAAGCGGCTGGTTTCCCAGCCATCCAGGGTCGGCATCGACAGGTCCATCAGGATCAGGTCCGGCGCCAGCAGCGCCACCTGGCGGATCGCGTCCTGGCCATTGCTGGCCTGGATCACTTCAAACCCCAGCGGTGTGAGCATGCCACTGAGCACCTTGCGATGGTCCACATGGTCGTCCACCACCAGGATGCGCCGACGCACACCGTGATAACCGATGATGTCGTGCTCCACGTGCACCACCGCCTGCGGCGCGCGCACTTGCGAGAGGAACAGCCGCACCTGGAAACACGTGCCTTTGTCCAGCTCACTGGTGACGCGCAATTCGCCGCCCATCAGCGAGGTGAGCATGCGCGTGATGGTCAGCCCCAGGCCCACGCCCTTGTCCTGGCGCATCAGATCGCCGCGCTCGAATGGCTGGAAAATCCGCTCGATCTGCCCAGGGTCGATGCCGATCCCGGTGTCGATGATTTCAAAGTTGGCGGTCTCGCGCCGATAGCTGACCCGCAGGCAGACCTCGCCGCTGTCGGTGAAATTCACCGCGTTGCCGAGCAGGTTGATCAGGATCTGGCGCACACGCTTTTCATCGCCACGCACCACGGCCGGGATCTTGCCCACGCAGTCCAGGCGAAAGCGCAGGCCCTTGTCCTGGGCTTGTGGGGTGAACATCTGTTCCAGGTCGTGGATCAACTCGGGGAAGGGGATTTCCGTGAGTTCCAGGCGCAGTTTGCCAGCCTCGATCTTGGCCACGTCGAGCAAGCCATCGATCAGCGACAGCAGGTGCGAGCCGCTGCGCAGGATAGTCGCCAGCGCGTCCTGATGCTGCTCGGGCATGGCGTTGTCGCGCTGCAGGATCTGGGTAAAACCAAGGATGCTGTTCAGCGGCGTGCGCAGCTCGTGAGACAGCCCGGTGACGTAACGACTTTTGGCGGCGTTCGCGGCTTCGGAGGCCTCTTTGGCGTGTTGCAGGGCTTGGTCGGTGAGGCTGTGGGCGTCGATTTCCTGCATCAGCAGCAGGGTCTGGCGGTCGGATTCTTCCTGAGCGACACGCCGGCTTTCGCGGGTCAGCACTACCCACCAGGCGAGCACGGCGGCCAATACCGATAGGGTGAGGAACGCCTTGAAAAACGCCTGATACAAGGTCTCGGAATGCGGCAACCCTTGGGCGGCCTGTACGTAGATCAGCGCCAGCGCGCCGGCGAGCAGCAGCACCAGCACCAGCAACAGCCCAAGGTAGTGCGCCAGTCGCGTATGCAGGCGCGGCATCAGGGTGGTGGGCAGCAGCCAGCGCAATACGCCTTCGAACTGCGTGACCAGGCGCGCATGAGGTTTGCACCGGTCACCGCAACGCGCATCCAGCGAGCAGCACAGCGAACAGATGGGCGTGCTGTAGGCCGGACAAAACGCCATGTCGGCGGTTTCGAACGGGTTGCTGCACAGCCCACACACCGCGTGGGTGGCGGGGGCCACCGGGTGAATCAGGGTCACGTCGCTGGTACGCGCGATGTAGTACTTGCCCTGGGTCAGCCAGGCCAACAGCGGCGCCATGATCAGCGCCGTGCCCAGCGCGACGAAGGGCGGCGCGGCCTGGGCAAGGGCACCGAACAGGCCGAAATGGGCGAGGATCGACAGCAGCGAGGCAATCAGCATCGAGCCGACGCCCACCGGGTTGATGTCGTAAAGGTGCGCGCGCTTGAACTCGATGTGTTTGGGCGACAGGCCCAGCGGCTTGTTGATCACCAGGTCGGCCACCAGCGTGCCGATCCAGGCAATCGCGATGTTGGCGTAGAGCCCCAGCACCTGGTCGATCACATCGAATACGCCCAGCTCCATCAGCATCAGCGCGATGGCCACGTTGAACACCAGCCACACCACGCGGCCGGGGTGGCTGTGGGTCACGCGGGCGAAGAAGTTCGACCAGGCCAGGGAGCCGGCGTAGGCGTTGGTCAGGTTGATTTTCATCTGTGAGATGAACACGAACAGCACCATCGCGCCGAGCGCCCATTCCGGCGAGCTGAACACATAGCGGAACGCGACCAGGTACATCTGCGTGGGCTCGGCGGCGCGCTCCATGGGGATTTCATGTTGCAGGGCGAGAAACGCCAGAAACGCCCCGGCGAACATTTTCAACGCGCCGGGGATGATCCAGCCGGGCCCGGCGCAGAGCAGGGCGGCCCACCAGCGTTTGCGGTTGGCGGCGGTCTTTTCCGGCAGGAAGCGCAGGTAGTCGACCTGTTCGCCGATCTGCGTGACCAGCGACAGCGCCACGGTGCAGGCGGCGCAGAACGACAGCAAATTAAAACCGCCGCCGTCGCCACTGCGCCCCACAAAGCTGGTCCAGTCGCTGAAGGCGTCGGGGTTTTTCCACCAGACGAAGCCGTAGGGCAACACCAGCAACAGCAGCCAGAGCGGTTGCGTCCACAATTGCAGGCGGCTGATCAGGGTTACGCCGTAGGCCACCAGCGGAATCACCAGCAATGAGCAGATCACATAGGCGATGGCCAGCGGAATGTGGAAATACAGCTCCAGGGCCAGGGCCATGATTGCCGCTTCCAGCGCGAAGAACAGGAACGTGAAGCTGGCATAAATCAACGAGGTGATGGTCGAGCCGATGTAGCCAAAGCCGGCGCCGCGGGTCAGCAGGTCCATGTCCACGCCGTAACGGGCGGCGTAATAGCTGATGGGCAGGCCGGTGAGGAAGATCACCAGGCTGATCGCCAGGATCGCCCAGAAGGTGTTGGTGAAGCCATAGCTCAAGGCGAGCACGCCGCCAATGGCTTCCAGCGCCAGAAAGGACACGGCGCCCAGGGCAGTGTTGGCGATGCGCAGTTCCGACCACTTGCGAAAGGATTTGGGCGTGTAGCGCAGGGCGTAGTCTTCCATGGTCTCGTCGGCGACCCAGGTGTTGTAGTCGCGGCGGATCTTGACGATGCGCTGGGTGCCGGAGAAAGGGTGCACGGTGGTTAACTCCAGAGGAGGGCGAGGTTGGCGAGCAAGTTCCATGCCCTCAAGTGCGCTGAGATGCAAATGTGGGAGGGGGCTTGCCCCCGATCGCGGTGGGCCAATGGCAAATGCACTGACTGCCAGGCCGCTATCGGGGGCAAGCCCCCTCTCACAGTTGATCTCCAGTGTCAGGGCGGGCGTGATCCTGCGCCGAAATGGTGCACAACGGCATACGTCAAATGACGTACAGGGTTACGTCAGGCTGCGTATACCCGCGATGGCCGGCTGCCGCCATGCTGACCCCCTCATTGCAGAGGAGTCGCCCCATGGCACCACGATTGATCCGCTCCACACCGCTGTTGGCCTTGTCTTTACTGGCGGCCGCTCTGTTCAGCCAGGGCGTGCTGGCCGATAACGAAGGCCTGGCCGTGACCCCGACCGAAGTCACCGTCGGCCAGTTGCACTCGGCCACCGGTACCATGGCGATTTCCGAAACCGGCTCGATCCAGGCCGAGCGCCTGGCCATCGAACAGATCAACGCTTCGGGCGGGATCCTGGGACGCCAGATCAAAGTGATCCAGGAAGACGGTGCCTCCGACTGGCCGACCTTTGCCGAAAAAGCCAAGAAGCTGCTGGTCAACGACAAGGTCGCCGCCGTGTTCGGCTGCTGGACGTCGGCTTCACGCAAAGCCGTGCTGCCGATCTTCGAGAAAGAAAACGGCTTGCTCTATTACCCGACCTTCTATGAAGGCCTGGAACAGTCGAAAAACGTAATCTACACCGGCCAGGAAGCCACCCAGCAGATCCTCGCCAGCCTCGACTGGATTGCCAAGACCAAGGGCGCCAAGACCTTCTACCTGGTCGGCTCGGACTACATCTGGCCACGCACCTCGATGAAGATCGCGCGCAAGCACATTGAAAACGTGCTGCACGGCACGGTGGTTGGCGAAGACTACTACCCGCTGGGCAACACTCAGTTCGGCTCGTTGATCAACAAGGTCAAGCTGAAGAAGCCGGACGTTGTGTTTGCGGCCGTGGTCGGCGGCTCCAACGTGGCGTTCTACAAACAACTCAACGCGGCGGGCGTGAATTCGTCCAAACAAACCCTGCTGACCCTGTCGGTCACCGAAGACGAGCTGCTCGGCATCGGCGGCGAAAACATGGCCGGTTTCTACGCCTCGATGAAGTACTTCCAGAGCCTGGACAACCCGAACAACAAAGCCTTCGTCGAAGCCTTCAAGGCCAAGTACGGCAAGGACGCGGTGATCGGCGATGTGACCCAGGCGGCGTACCTCGGTCCTTGGTTGTGGAAAGCAGCGGTGGAAAAGGCCGGCAGTTTCGACGTGGATAAAGTCGTGGCGGCAAGCCCTGGCATCGAGCTGAAAAACGCGCCGGAAGGCTACGTGAAGATCCATGAGAACCATCACCTGTGGAGCAAGTCGCGTATCGGCGAAGTGCAGCCTGACGGCCAGTTCAAGGTGATCTACGAGTCGGATCTGATCGAGCCGAATCCATTTCCAAAGGGTTACCAATAACCCTCAGGCACGTCGAGTTTCAAACTGTGGGAGGGGGCTTGCCCCCGATAGCAGTGGGTCAGTCACAGCCTTATAAGCTGACCCACCCTCATCGGGGGCAAGCCCCCTCCCACATAAAGCAAAACGGCAAAAGCCTGCATTTCATCTCTCTGTAGGAGACCATCATCATGGAATGGCTATCGGAATTTGGAGCCATCGCGGCGATGCAGGGGTTCAACGGTTTGTCCGTGTTCTGCGTGCTGTTGCTGATGGCATTGGGGCTGGCGATCATCTTTGGCCAGATGGGCGTGATCAACATGGCGCACGGGGAGTTCCTGACCATTGGCGCCTACACCACCTACGTGTGTTCCAGCCTCACCGTGCACTTTGCGCCAAGTTTTCAACCCTATTACTTCTTCGTTGCCATTGCCCTGTCATTCCTCGTCGCCGGCGCCATCGGCTGGCTGGTGGAGTGGGCGATGATCAGCCGGTTGTACAAGCGCCCGCTGGACACCTTGCTTGCCACCTGGGGGTTGTCCCTGGTGATGCAGCAAACCTTTCGTTCGGTGTTCGGCGCCCGTGAAGTCAGCGCCGAACCGCCGGCCTGGCTGATGGGCTCGGTGAATTTCACCGATGCCATCGAAATCCCGCGCAACGGCCTGTTCATGATGGGCCTGACCCTGCTGCTGACCGCCGCGATCTTCCTGATGCTGTACCGCTCGCGCTGGGGCCTGCAGGTGCGCGCCACCGTGCAGAACCGTCTCATGAGCCGCGCGGTGGGGATCAATACGCGCAAGGTCGACCGCATGACCTTCGCCCTCGGCTGCGGCGTCGCCGGTGTCGCGGGCGCGGCGTTTACCACCATCGGCTCCACCGGGCCGACGGCGGGTTCGCAGTACATCGTCGACACCTTCCTGGTGGTGGTGTTCGGCGGCGCGCAGAGCCTGTTCGGCACCATCGCCTCGGCGTTCGTGATCGCCCAGACCCAATCGCTGTCGGAGTTTTTCCTCAGTGGCTCGATGGCCAAGGTACTCACGTTGTCCTCGGTAATTCTGATCCTGATGCTGCGCCCGCAAGGGTTGTTCTCCATCAAAGTGCGCAAGTAGAGGCGAGCAGATGAAGGCTTTAGACAAGCTGCTGGGCGGCCAGCAAAACCTGATCGGTATCGTGTTGTTGGCGTTGCTGGTGCTGGTGGTGTTTCCCCTGACGTTGGACGCGTTCCGCCTGAACATGGTCGGCAAATACCTGACCTACGCGTTCGTCGCCGTGGGCCTGGTGCTGTGCTGGGGCTATGGCGGCATTCTCAGCCTGGGGCAGGGTGTGTTCTTCGGCGTCGGCGGTTACTGCATGGCGATGTTCCTCAAGCTGGAAGCCTCCGACCCCGAGAGCACCAAAATCCAATCCACACCGGGCATCCCGGACTTCATGGACTGGAACCAGATCACCGAACTGCCCTGGCTGTGGCAGCCGTTTCACAGTTTCAGCTTCACGCTGGTAGCGGTGATCGCGGTGCCGGTGCTGCTGGCATTTATCATCGGCATGGCGCTGTTCAAACGGCGCGTGGGCGATGTGTATTTCTCCATCGTCACGCAGGCGATTGCGCTGATCCTTACCGTGCTGATCGTCGGCCAGCAAGGGCTGACCGGTGGCGTCAACGGCATCACCGACCTCAAGACCCTGCTGGGCTGGGACCTGCGCACCGACAGCGCGAAAATGATCCTGTATTTCATCAACGCCGGCCTGCTGTTCGGCTGCATCTTTATCGGCCGTTTTATCCTCGCGTCCAAGCTGGGCCGGCTGCTGATGGCGATGCGCGACAAAGAAGAGCGCGTGCGGTTTTCCGGCTATGACGTGGCCAGTTTCAAGATCTTCGTGTTCTGCGTGGCCGCCGCGTTTTCGGCGATTGGCGGGGCGATGTTCGCCTTACAGGTGGGGTTTATGTCGCCATCGTTCGTCGGCATCGTGCCATCGATCGAGATGGTGATTTTTGCCGCAGTGGGCGGGCGTATGTCGCTGCTCGGCGCGGTGTATGGCGCGTTGCTGGTGAACTACGGCAAGACGTATTTTTCCGAGTCCTTTCCTGAGTTATGGCTGTACCTGATGGGCGGGCTGTTCATCGCCGTGGTCATGTATTTCCCCAATGGCCTGGCCGGGTTGTGGGACAGCCACGGTCGCCAGGCATTGGCCAAGCTGCTGCGGCGCAAACCCGTGGTTGCGCCCCCGGTGAGTCCGGCAATTAAACCCAACGCCAAAAGCAACATCCTGGAGACCCAGCCATGACCGCCGTCGGCTTTGAAATGAAAAAACCGGTGCTGGCCATCGAAGGCCTCACCGTGTCGTTCGACGGCTTCAAGGCGGTCGACAACCTCAACCTGTACATCGACCGCAATGAAGTGCGCGTGGTGATCGGCCCCAATGGCGCCGGCAAAACCACGGTGCTCGACCTGATCTGCGGCAAAACCCGCGCTACCAGCGGCAGCATCCAGTTCGACGGCCAGGAGCTGACCAAGATGCGCGAGTACAACATCGTGCGCGCCGGCGTGGGGCGCAAATTCCAGAACCCGTCGATCTACGAAAACCTCACGGTGTTTGAAAACCTTGAGATGTCTTACCCCGCCGGGCGCAAGGTGTGGGGCGCGCTGTTTTTCAAGCGCAGCGCTCAGGTGATTGCGCGGGTGGAAGAAGTGGCGCGGGAAATCTTCCTCGGTGATTTGCTGCAGCAACAGGCTGACCTGCTGTCCCACGGGCAAAAGCAGTGGCTGGAAATCGGCATGTTGCTGATGCAAGACCCGGAGTTGCTGATGCTGGATGAACCGGTGGCGGGCATGAGCGTCAACGAGCGCGCGCAAACCGCCGAGTTGCTCAACCGCATCAGCCAGGGCCGCTCGGTGCTGGTGATCGAGCACGACATGGAGTTCGTCAAAAGCATCGCTCACAAGGTCACGGTGCTGCACCAGGGCAAGGTGCTGGCCGAGGGCAGCATGGAGTCGGTGCAGAGCAACCCTAAAGTTATCGAAGTGTATTTGGGCCACTGAGGAATCCGGCATGTTCAAGATCGACCAGTTGTCCTGTGGTTACGGGCAGAGCCAGATCCTCCACGATCTGCACCTGAATGTGGCCAAGCGCGAGATCGTCGCGGTGATGGGTCGCAATGGCATGGGCAAGACCACGCTGTTCAAGAGCCTGATGGGCATTTTGCCGCAGTGGCAAGGCTTGGTCAGTGTGGACGGGCACGATGTGTCGGCGCTGGAGACCCATGAGCGGGTGGCGCGCGGGATTGCGTATGTGCCCCAGGGGCGCATGATTTTCCCGAGCATGACGGTGCTGGAGAATATCCAGACCGGCTTGCCGGCGTCGGCGCGGGGCAAGGTGCCGGAAGATTTATATGCGTTGTTTCCGGTGTTGCATGACATGCAGTCGCGCAAGGGCGGCAACCTTTCCGGTGGGCAGCAACAGCAGTTGGCGATTGCGCGGGCGTTGGCCACCAACCCCAAGGTGTTGTTGCTGGATGAGCCGACCGAGGGCATTCAGCCGTCGATCATCAAGGACATTGCGCGCACGCTGAAGGAGATTCGCAACCTGCGCGATTTGACCATTGTGGTGTCCGAGCAAGTGCTGTCGTTCACCCTGGAAATCGCCGACCGTTTTCTAGTGATCGAGAAGGGCCGGTTTGTGATTGAAGAGACTCGGGATCGGGTGGATGAGGCGACCATAAGCCGCTACCTGTCCGTCTAAAACAACACAGTTCTAATGTGGGAGCGGGCTTGCTCGCGAATGCGGTGTACCAGTCGACTTATCTGTTAACTGACACACCGCTTTCGCGAGCAAGCCCGCTCCCACCGTTGTTTTGTGTCTGCTCTGAAAATCTCATACGTCATCCAACGTATTTCCCGTTTCCCCTGGCTCCCCGAGACTGGATTCCACGCACCAGACCATCCGCCCAGGAGCCAGTCCATGACCGAAACGCTGATCAAAGTCGACCTCAACCAGCCCGTCACTGAAAACGAAAATATCCATAACCGCTGGCACCCGGATATCCCGATGGCGTGCTGGGTGAAGCCCGGTGATGACTTCATCCTGGAAACCTACGACTGGACCGCCGGCGCAATCAAGAACAATGACGATGCCAGTGATGTGCGCGACGTGGACCTGTCCACCGTGCATTACCTGTCAGGCCCGGTGGGTGTGCACGGCGCCGAACCGGGTGATTTGCTGGTGGTGGACTTGCTCGATATCGGCGCCAAGGCTGACTCGCAGTGGGGCTTCAACGGCTTCTTTTCGCGGCAGAACGGCGGCGGTTTTCTCACCGATCATTTCCCCAGCGCGCAAAAAGCCATCTGGGATTTCAAAGGCATGTTCACCCGTTCGCGGCACATCCCGGGGGTTAACTTTGCCGGCCTGATCCACCCCGGCCTGATCGGCTGCCTGCCCGACCCGGTGATGCTCGCCGACTGGAACCGCCGCGAGCAGGAACTGATCGACACCAACCCGACCCGCGTGCCGCCGCTGGCCAATGCGCCACTGGCCGCCACTGCACACATGGGCAAGCTCAAGGGCCAGGCCCGTGACGACGCGGCTGCGACCGGCGCACGCACGGTGCCGCCGCGTGAGCATGGCGGCAACTGCGATATCAAGGACCTGTCGCGCGGTTCGAAGATTTTCTTCCCGGTCTATGTCAACGGCGCCGGGTTGTCGGTGGGTGACCTGCACTTCAGCCAGGGCGACGGCGAAATCACCTTTTGCGGCGCCATCGAAATGGCCGGCTGGGTCCACATGAAAGTCGAGCTGATCAAGGGCGGCATGGCCAAGTACGGGATCAAGAACCCGGTGTTCAAGCCCAGCCCGATCACGCCCAACTACAAGAACTACCTGATCTTCGAAGGCATTTCGGTGGACGAACAGGGCCAGCAGCACTACCTGGACGTCAACGTCGCCTACCGCCAGGCCTGTCTGAATGCGATCAACTACCTGACCAAATTCGGCTACTCGCCGGCCCAGGGTTATGCCTTGCTCGGCTCGGCGCCGGTGCAGGGGCATATCAGCGGCGTGGTGGACATTCCGAATGCCTGCGCGACCTTGTGGCTGCCGACCGAAATCTTCGAGTTCGACATCAACCCCAACGCCAACGGCCCCACCAAGTTCCTCGACGGCAGCATCGACCTGCCCATTGCCCCGGACCTGTAGCCATGCCGACCTACGAATATGCCTGTGCCACCTGCGGCACGTTCACGATGTTGCGGCCCATCGCCCAACGCAATGAGCCCAGCCAATGCCCGTACTGCGAAGGGCCGGGCGGGCAGCTCAGGGTCTCGGCCCCGGCCTTGCAAACGCTGTCGGCCAACCAGCGCAAGGCGATCGCCGGTAACGAGCGCAGCGCCCATGCGCCGCAAACCGTCGGCGAATACCAGGAAGGCCGCAAACATCCGGCCGGTTGCAGTTGCTGCGGCACCCGCAAGAAAGTCGAGCCGAGCAAGGCCAACCCCTTGGGCCTCAAGACCAGGACCGGGCCTCGGCCGTGGATGATCAGTCACTAGACCAGGAGCGTTGTTATGCGTCATGGCGACATTTCCAGCAGCCCGGACACCGTCGGTGTCGCGATGGTGAACTACAAGATGCCGCGCCTGCATTCCAAGGCCGAAGTCATCGACAACGCGAAGAAGATTGCCGAGATTATTCTCGGCATGAAGCAGGGCCTGCCCGGCATGGACCTGGTGGTGTTCCCCGAATACAGCACCATGGGCATCATGTACGACCACGACGAGATGATGGCCACGGCCGCGAGCATTCCCGGCGAAGAGACGGCGATCTTCTCGGCCGCGTGCCGTCAAGCCAACACCTGGGGCGTATTTTCCTTGACCGGCGAGCGCCACGAGGAGCACCCGCACAAGGCGCCCTACAACACGCTGGTGTTGATCAATAACCTTGGCGAAATCGTGCAGCGCTACCGCAAGTGCATTCCCTGGTGCCCTATCGAAGGCTGGTATCCGGGCGATCGCACCTATGTGTGCGACGGGCCCAAGGGCATGCAGATCAGCCTGATCATCTGCGATGACGGTAACTATCCGGAAATCTGGCGCGACTGCGCCATGAAGGGCGCCGAGTTGATCGTGCGCTGCCAGGGTTATATGTACCCGGCCAAGGAGCAGCAGGTGCAGATGTCCAAGAGCATGGCCTGGGCGAATAACTGCTATGTGGCGGTGGCGAATGCGGCGGGGTTCGACGGGGTGTATTCGTACTTCGGCCACTCGGCGATCATCGGCTTTGACGGGCGCACCTTGGGCGAGTGCGGCGAGGAAGAGATGGGTATTCAGTACGCGCAACTGTCGGTGTCGCAGATTCGCGATGCGCGGGCCAACGACCAGTCGCAGAACCACCTGTTCAAGTTGCTGCACCGTGGCTATACCGGCATGCATGCCTCGGGCGATGGCGACAAGGGCGTGGCGGACTGCCCGTTCGAGTTCTACCGCACCTGGGTGCTGGACGCGCAAAAGGCTCAGGAAAATGTCGAGAAAATCACCCGCAGCACCGTGGGTGTCGCCGAGTGCCCGGTGGGGCAACTGCCCCATGGCGGTAAAGAAAGAACAGCGGAGTAGGGCATGCGGTTTACCTTTGACCCGGCGCAGGTGATGGCGCTGTTGCGCAGCCGCATCGTTGGCCAGGACGCGGCGTTGGCGCAGGTGGAGCGGCTGCTCAAGGTGGTCAAGGCCGATATCGGCGAGCGCGATCGGCCATTGAGCGTCAACCTGTTCATGGGCCCGACGGGCGTGGGCAAAACCGAAATCGTGCGCCTGCTGGCCCAGGCGCTGCATGGCCGGGCCGACGGGTTTTGTCGCATCGACATGCACACGCTCGCCCAGGAGCATTACGCCGCCGCACTGACCGGCGCGCCGCCGGGGTACGTTGGCAGCAAGGAAGGCATCAGCCTGTTCAACAGCGAATTGATCCAGGGCAGCTACAGCCGCCCTGGCATCGTGTTGTTCGATGAGCTGGAAAAAGCCAGCCAGGAGGTGGTGCGCAGCCTGCTGGGCATTCTTGAAAACGGCCAACTGACCCTGGCGGGTGGCACGCGCACCTTGGATTTTCGTAACAGCCTGATTTTCATGACCAGCAACATCGGCGCGCACCAGGCGCGTCGTCATCGCCAACGTTTCGCTCAGGGCTGGCGGCGGCTGTTGCGGGTGTTTGTGCGGGGCGAGGCGGCGGTGTTGGAGGAGGCGTTGCATGGGCATTTCGAGCCGGAGTTTCTCAACCGCATCGATCGTATCCTGATGTTCGAACCTCTCGACAGGCGCTGGCTTGATGCGCTGCTTGACGTGGAGCTGGAGAAGCTCAATCAGCGTCTGGCGGCGCACCAGCGCTCATTAAGCGTGGATGCGTCGGCGCGGGCATGGTTGTGTCGTCAGCACGACGCTCGGTTTGGCGCGCGTGCGCTGGGCCGCCGCGTGCGGGTGGAGCTGGAACCGGCGATTGCGGAGTGCTTGCTGCGCGATCCTGCTGTGCAAGGGATGCGGGCAACGGTGCGGGGTGAACAATTGGATGTTTCGAAACATTAGCCTTGCATGTCGACCCATTACGGCTAATATGATCCGGGTAAAACAAATAACATCCGGGTAATAAGCCATGCCAACGCAACACACGCCTCTGTGCACTGCCTTCTTGCGTCACCAACGGGTGGCGGCCGGCGCCTATTCGGCGGTGGCCGAAACCCTGGCAGGGCTGGACCTGACAGCCGGCACCTTTCTGGTCTTTGATGACGCCACCGGCGCCCAAGTCGATTACCCATGGCCAGGCAGTTATGCGCCCGAGCAACCCGCAGACACGTCACTCGACGAAGAGCTTCGGGCAGCCCCTACGGTGGGCCGCCCGAAGCTGGGTGTGGTCGCGCGGGAAGTCACGCTGCTGCCGCGCCACTGGGAATGGCTGGGCCAACAACCCGGCGGCGCCTCGGCGGCCTTGCGCCGGTTGGTGGATGAAGCGCGAAATGCCAGCGCTGGCCGTGATCAGGCGCGCCAGGCCAAGGAAGCCAGCTATCGTTTCATGAGCGCCATCGGCGGCGACCTGCCTGGGTTTGAAGACGCCTCGCGGGCATTGTTCGCTGAAGATCCGGCGGCCTTCGCCAGCAAGATCGGGCACTGGCCAAAGGATGTGCAGACGTACCTGGCCTGGCTGTCGCGCAATGCTTTCCCCGTCTAACAATAATTCCGGGACTCGAACGACCATGGAAGTCACTCAGCAACGGCCGTTGTGGCAGATCTACCTGATTTTTTTGGCACCGATGGTGCTGTCCAATTTTCTGCAAAGCTTTTCCGGCACCCTCAATGGCATCTACGTCGGGCAAATGCTCGGCACCCAGGCACTGGCGGCGGTGTCGGGGATGTTTCCCATCGTGTTTTTCTTTATTGCCCTGGTGATCGGTCTGGGGGCGGGCGCTTCGGTGCTGATCGGCCAGGCCTGGGGCGCGCAGGAAACCGGGATGGTGAAGGTGATCACCGGTGCGACGCTGACCCTTGGCGCGCTGGTGGGCCTGATCGCGGCGGTGCTCGGCAGCCTGTTCGCGCGCCCGGCCTTGCAGGGGTTGGGCACCCCGGTGGATGTGCTCGACGATGCCGTGGGATATGCCCAGGCGATGATGCTGATCATGCCGTTACTGTTGGTCTTCATCCTCTACACCCAGTTGCTGCGCGGCGTGAGTGATACGGTCTCGCCGCTGCTGGCGCTGATGGTCTCGACCCTGGTCGGCCTGTTGCTGACGCCGGCGTTGATTCGCGGCTGGATCGGCCTGCCGCCCATGGGCATCCAGAGCGCGGTGTACGCGGGCCTGGTCGGTAACGCCTTGGCGATGCTGTTCTTGATCTTGCGCCTGCGCCACAAAAACCATGTGATGGCGCCGGACCGTGAGTTGCTGGCTGCGTTGCGCCTGGACCGGGCGATCCTCGGCAAAGTGCTGCGCATCGGCTTGCCGACCGGCTTGCAGATGGTGGTGTTGTCGCTGTCCGAATTGGTCATCCTGGCGCTGGTCAACAGCCACGGTTCCCAGGCCACGGCGGCGTATGGCGCGGTGACGCAGATCGTCAATTATGTGCAGTTCCCGGCGCTGTCGATTGCAATTACGGCCTCGATTCTCGGTGCCCAGGCGATTGGTGCCGGGCGCCTGGAGCGAATCGGGCCGATCCTGCGCACCGGCCTGCTGATCAACACCTGCCTGACGGGTGGATTGATTGTGCTCGGTTACCTGTTATCGCACTGGCTCTTGGGGCTGTTCATCACCGACGACGCGGCGCGGCTCAATGCCGAGCACTTGCTGCACATTATGCTCTGGAGCGTTTTGGTCTTCGGCTTCCAGGCGGTAGTGGGCGGGATCATGCGCGCCAGCGGCGTGGTGCTGATGCCGGTCGCCATCTCGATTTTCTGCGTACTGTGTGTTGAGCTGCCGATGGCGTATTTGCTCAATGCGCACTTCGGCCTGGAAGGGGTGTGGATGGCGTTTCCGGTGACCTACCTGGCGATGCTGGCGCTGCAGACTGCGTATTACCGGCTGGTGTGGCGGCACAAGCAGATCAAGCGGCTGGTGTAGCGCGGGCTTGTTGCTTCAACCCGCGCAGCAGTAATTCCAGACCTTGCAAACCTTGCTCCAAGCGATCGCCCGGGTGTTCATCGCGGGCGATCCACAGCGCGGTGTTGACCAGGCTGCCATTGATTAACTGCGCCAGTGCGACGCTGGGGCCTTGTTCGATGGCTCCGGCCTGCATCAAGTCCTCAAGCAACTGGCCCAGCGACGCGACGCAGTGATGCTGCGACCCGGTATCGCCAAGCACGGCCGGCGCATCCTGCAATACGATGCGTTGGATTTCGTCGTCCTGGGCCATGCGCAAATACGTTCGGCAGCGTTCGCGAAACCCTTCCCACGGGTCCTGGGCCTGATCGGTGATGTGCAGCAGTCGCGCGTCCATTTCGCTGTCGAGTTGGGCGACCACGGCGGCCAACAGGCCTTTCTTGTCACCAAAGTGATGGTACAACGCACCACGGGTCAGGCCGGCGCGTGCAGTGAAGTCGTCCATCGACGTGTTGGCATAGCCCTGTGTGGCGAAGGCTTGGCGGGCGCTGGCGATCAGGCGGGCGCGGGTTTCTTCGATCATTTCGGCACGGGCTCGGCTCATGGGTAGGGCTCGCGAAAGTGTTTGAGTGATTGACATACGCTGCGTATGTTACGCATGATTTGCCACATACGCACCGTATGTATTTTGCCTTGATGACTGCCGATAGCAAGCTTCAAGGTCTTGAGGATGAGGACAAGCAGGATGGCAAATCCCTACGCCGAGTTGTTCCACGCTCCTGGCAGCAAGGCATTTGTGCTGGCCGGCATGCTTGCGCGTATGCCGATATCGATGACCGGTATCGGCCTGATCACCATGCTGTCGCAAGTGCACGGCGGCTTTGGACTGGCGGGCGCGGTGGCGGCGGTGTTCGCCCTGGCCACGGCGTTTTGTGCGCCGCAGGTTTCGCGGTTAGTGGACCGCTACAGCCAGGGCAGGGTGCTGCCGATCGCGGCGCTGATTGGCGGTGGGGCGTTGTTGCTGTTGCTGCTGTGCACTGGGTTGCAGGCGCCAAGCTGGACGTTGTTTGTGTTCGCCGCCCTGGCCGGTTGCATGCCCAATATGTCGGCCATGGTGCGGGCGCGCTGGACCGAGTTGTACCGCGGCCAGCCCAAGTTGCAGACCGCATTTGCCCTTGAGTCGGTGCTCGACGAGGTGTGTTTCATCATCGGCCCGCCGATCTCGGTTGGCCTGAGTGTGGTGCTGTTTCCGCAAGCCGGGCCCTTGGTGGCAGCGCTGCTGCTGGCGGTGGGGGTGACCACCTTCGTGCTGCAACGCGCAACTGAGCCGCCGGTGCATGAACACGAGGACCATCACGGCGGTTGGCTGATCGCCTCACCGTCGGTACTGATCCTGATGATCCTGTTGCTGGCCATGGGCGTGATCGTCGGCGTGGTGGATGTAGTCAGCGTCGCATTCGCCCAGCATCAGGGCCAACCGGCGGCGGCGAGCATCGTGCTCTCGGTGTATGCCATCGGCTCCTGCCTGGCGGGGTTGGCGTTTGGCACGCTCAAGCTCAAGGCGCCGTTGCCCCGGCAGTTTCTGTTCTGCGGCGTGGCGACGGCGTTGACCACCTTGCCGTTGTTGCTGGTGACAAATATCCCCGGGCTGGCGGTGGCCATCTTCATCTCAGGCTTGTTCTTTGCCCCGACGCTGATCGTGTCCATGGCCCTGGTGGAGCAGATCGTCCCGCCGAGCCGCCTGACCGAAGGCATGACCTGGCTGATCACCGGCCTGAGCATCGGCGTGGCCATCGGCGCCGCCAGCTCCGGTTGGATGATCGACCACTTTGGCGCCCCCAGCGGGTTCTGGGTGGCGCTGGTGGCGGGGGCGGTGGTGCTGGGGGCAGCGCTGCTGGGCTATCGACGATTGGGCTGATCAGCCGACTGCCGGAAAAGGTTCTGCGCAATGATGTTGCAAAAACTCATTCAGCGCCTGGCGCGTCAGGTCATTGAGCGTCACTTTCTTACGGGCCGCTGCCAGGGCTGCAGCCAGATGCAGGTCATGGCCGACCCGCACGTTGAATGAACCCTTGCACGGTTTCTCCGGTGTTTGCCCGAGGGTGTGGCACGTAGCGAGGTAGTCATCCACGGCTTCCCGAAAAGCGCTGTCCAGCTCCGCGACGGTTTTGCCCTCATAGCTGACCAGCGCCTTGATAAACAGCACTTTGCCAAACAGGCAATTGTCTTCGAGGCTGGCTTCGATAGAGCCGATGTAGCCGTTGTGTTTCAGTTGGTTGTTCACTGAATCAGGTCTCCTGATTTCAATTGTTCGATGATCTGGCGCCGAATGTAGTGTTTCAGTTCGTTGCCGGGGTGAGGCCTGTGCAAGGTGATCATTGCACTGGGGTCGCCGATGTCGAATTTGACGAGGCTTCCAGCCCCTTCAATCTGTGTGTAGCCAAGACGCTTGAGCAGCGTTTCGAGCTCTGGCCAGGTAAAGGCCATGCGCTCGTTGAGCAGTTTGGCGAGCAGCTTTTCATTTTTGGACACGGCGTTCCCTACGTGTAACTAAATGTAGTTGCAAAAAGTGGTGTTCGTCAATGCTAGCCCGGCTTCGTGTGTCTTGGCTGAGATTGATGTAACCCTTGATGACACCTCGCTCCAAGCCTCTCATCCCCCCGCTAATTTTTCCCCGCCCGGTTCGTTTTATAGGGACGACGTGCCTTTGTGCTTCCTGCCTATTGCTCCGGACTCCAAGAAATGAATGCTGAAGACTCCTTGAAACTTGCTCGCCGGTTTATCGGGTTGCCCCTGGAAAAACGCCAAGTATTCCTGCAGGCCTTGCAGAAAGAGGGCGTGGATTTTTCCCGGTTTCCGATTCCGGCGAGCGTGGAGGCAGAGGATCGCCAGGCGCTCTCGTACGCGCAGCAGCGTATGTGGTTTCTGTGGCAATTGGACCCGGCCAGTGGCGCCTACAATCTGCCCGGCGCCGTGCGACTCAAGGGTGCGCTGAGCCTGCGTGCGCTGGAGCAAGCCTTCGCCAGCCTGTTAGCGCGGCATGAAACCTTGCGCACAGTCTTCCAACGCCAGGCCGATGAACGTCTGACCCAGGTTTCGATAGAGCCCTCGCTTGTCGTCGAGCATCTGGACTTCAGCGCCATGGCCGCCGTTGAGCAGGAGCAGGCCGTCAACGACGCGGCGACGCGTCAATCGCTGCTGCCGTTCGATCTGGAACACGGCCCGTTGCTGCGCGTGCAATTGCTCAAGCTCGATACGCAGGAGCATGTGTTGCTGCTGACCCTGCACCACATCGTCTCCGACGGCTGGTCGATGAACGTGCTGATCGATGAGTTCATCCGCTGCTACGACGCCCACGAGCGCAATGAGGCGCCGCAATTGCCGGCATTGCCGATCCAGTACAGCGACTACGCCCTGTGGCAGCGCCGCTGGTTGGAAGCGGGGGAGCAGGCACGTCAGCTCGAGTACTGGCAGGCGCGTCTGGGCGACGAGCATCCAGTGCTGGAACTGCCAACCGACCACCCGCGCCCGGCGATGCCGAGTTACCAGGGCACTCGCCATAATTTCGCGATCGACCCAGGCCTGGCTGCGCAACTGCGCGCCTGCGCGCAAAAACACAACGTCACGCTGTTCATGCTGTTGCTGGGTGCTTTCAATGTGCTGCTGCACCGTTACACCGGGCAGGCAGACATTCACGTCGGCGTGCCGATCGCCAATCGCAACCGTACCGAAGTCGAAGGGCTGATCGGCTTTTTCGTCAACACTCAAGTCCTGCGCACCGAACTGACCGGGCAAACCCGCGTTGGCGAACTGCTGCAAGGCATCAAGGAGCACGCGCTGGGCGCCCAGGCTCATCAGGAATTGCCCTTTGAGCGCCTGGTGGAGGCCCTCAAGGTCGAGCGCAGCCTGAGCCATACGCCGCTGTTTCAGGTGATGTACAACCACCAGCCGGTGGTGGCCGACATTGCCAGCGTCAACACCGCTTCAGGCCTTGAGCTTTCGCTGGTGGAATGGCAAGGGCGCACCACCCAATTCGACCTGACCCTCGATACCTATGAGAAGTCCGGCACCCTGCATGCTGCGCTGACCTACGCCAATGACCTGTTCGAGGCGCCTTCCATTGCGCGCATGGCCCAACACTGGATCAGCCTGCTACAGGCGATGGTGGCCGACAGCGAACAGCGCGTGGGTGAATTGCCGATGCTGGCTGACGATGAGCAGCACGTACTGGTCCATGCGTGGAATCAGACCGGCGAGGCGTATCCGACCGCCCGCGGCATCCACCAACTGATCGAAGACCAGGTGCAGCGCACACCGGACGCGCCAGCCTTAGTGTTTGGCGCAACCACCTTGACCTACGCCCAACTCAATGCCCGCGCCAACCAACTGGCCCATGCTTTGCGCGAGCAGGGCGTGGGCCCGGACGTGCTGGTGGGGCTGTGCGTCGAGCGCTCCGTCGAAATGGTGGTGGGCCTGCTGGCCATCCTCAAGGCCGGTGGCGCTTACGTGCCGCTGGACCCGGAATACCCGCAGGAACGTCTGACCTACATGATCGAAGACAGTGGCATCACGCTGCTGCTCAGCCAGCAAAGCCTGCTCGCCGCCTTGCCGGTCGAGCGTATTCAGGTGATTGCCCTCGACCAGTCGGCCAGTTGGCTGGAAGGCTACAGCAATGCATCGCCCGACAGCGGCGTCCACGCACTCAACCTGGCCTACGTGATTTACACCTCCGGTTCGACCGGCAAGCCCAAGGGCGCAGGCAACAGCCATCGCGCCTTGGTCAACCGCTTGTGCTGGATGCAGCAAGCCTACGAATTGACGGCCAGTGATGCGGTGCTGCAGAAAACCCCGTTCAGTTTTGATGTGTCGGTGTGGGAATTTTTCTGGCCGCTGATGACTGGCGCGCGCCTGGTGGTCGCAGCCCCTGGCGAACACCGCGAGCCGGCCCGGCTGATCGAAACCATTGACCGCCACGCCATCACCACTTTGCACTTCGTGCCGTCGATGTTGCAGGCGTTTATCCATGAGCCCGGCGTGCAAGGCTGTGCCAGCCTCAAGCGCATCGTCTGCAGCGGTGAAGCCTTGCCGCTAGATGCGCAACGGCAGGTCTTTGCCAAGCTGCCAGCAGCCGGGTTGTTCAACCTCTACGGCCCGACTGAAGCAGCCATCGACGTGACCCACTGGACCTGCATCGATGAAGGCGCCGACAGCGTGCCCATCGGCCGGCCCATCGCTAACCTCGCCACCTACGTGCTCGACGCTCAGCTCAACCCGGTGCCGGCCGGTGTGTCCGGCGAGCTGTACCTGGGCGGTATCGGCCTGGCGCGCAGTTATCACCGGCGCCCGGCGCTGACTGCCGAGCGTTTTGTGCCGAGCCCGTTCGTCAACGGCGAGCGCCTTTATCGCACCGGCGACCGCGTGCGCCAGCGCACTGACGGCGTGATCGAATACCTCGGCCGTCTTGACCATCAGGTAAAGTTGCGCGGCTTGCGCATTGAGCTGGGCGAAATCGAAACGCGCCTGCTCCAACACCCTTCGGTACGTGAGGCAGTGGTGCTGGTGCAGGGTGGCAAGCAGTTGGTCGCCTACCTGGTGCTCGACAGCGAGGAGCCAGCGGACCTCAAGGCCTGGCTGCTCAGCAGTTTGCCGGAATACATGGTGCCGACCCATTTCGTCGTGCTGACCCAGTTGCCGGTCACCGCCAACGGCAAGCTCGATCGCAAAGCCTTGCCACTGCCGGAGGCTGCGTCGCAACAGGCATTCATCGCGCCTTCGAGCGACCTGCAAAAAGCCCTCGCGGCGATCTGGAGTGATGTACTCGGCGTTCCACACGTGGGTGTGGACGACAACTTTTTCGAGCTGGGCGGCGATTCGATCATCTCCATCCAGGTGGTCAGCCGTGCCCGTCAGGCAGGCATTCGCCTGAGCCCGCGCGACGTGTTCCAGTACCAGAGCGTGCGCAGCCTGGCGCTGGTGGCGAGCTTCGAGCACGCAGTGGTTATCGATCAGGGGCCGGTCGCCGGTGAGGTGATTCTGACCCCGGTGCAGCAGGCCTTTTTCAGCCAGGCAATTGCTGCGCGCCACCACTGGAACCAGTCACTGTTGCTGACCCCGCGCGAAACGCTGGAACCGGCGCCGCTGGACGCCGCCCTCACACAGTTGATCAACCACCATGACGCCCTGCGCCTGAGATTCACCCGGCAGGCCGAAGGCTGGCAGCAAGCCCACGCCGCACCGGCCGCTGAATCTGTACTGTGGCAATCGAGCGTCGACACCGAGGCTGAATTGGCCGCGTTGTGCGATGAGGCTCAGCGCAGCCTGAACCTGGAACAGGGCCCGATGCTGCGCGCGGCGTTGGTCACCCTGGCTGATGGCGCCCAGCGACTGCTGTTGGTGGTCCATCACCTGGTGGTCGATGGTGTGTCGTGGCGCGTGCTGCTGGAGGATCTGCAACAGGCTTACCGCCAAGCCGGATTGCCCGCCAAAACCAGCAGCTATCAACAGTGGGCGCAGCAGCTGCAGGCGCACGCGCATACGCTGGATGAGCAACTGCCTTTCTGGCTGGCGCAGTCCGGCGATGCCGAGCTGCCCTGCGATAACCCGCAGGGCGGCCTGCACAATCGGCTGGGCGCCACGCTTGAAACCCGTCTTGACGCCGAACACACCCGGCAACTGCTGCAAGACGCGCCAGCGGCTTATCGCACCCAGGTCAACGACCTGCTGCTGACGGCGCTGGCGCGCGTGATCAGCCGCTGGAGCGGCCAGGCCGCCGCGCTGATCCAGCTGGAGGGCCATGGTCGCGAAGACCTGTTCGACAGCCTCGATCTGAGCCGTACGGTCGGCTGGTTCACCAGCTTGTTTCCGGTGCGTTTGCAGGCCGCAGGCACGCTGTCGGATGCAATCAAGTCGATCAAGGAGCAACTGCGCGCGGTTCCGCAAAAGGGCGTGGGCTACGGCCTGCTGCGCTATCTGGGCAAACCGCAATCGCGTGAAGCCCTGGCCGATTTGGCTGCGCCGCGTATCACCTTCAACTACCTGGGGCAGTTCGACCGCCAGTTCAATGAGTCAGCGCTTTTTGTCCCGGCCAGCGAAGGCAGCGGCCAGGCGCAGGACCCCGAAGCACCGTTGGCCAACTGGCTGACGGTGGAAGGGCAGGTGTATGGCGGTGAGCTGTCGCTGCAATGGGGTTTCAGTCGCGAGATGTTCAACGCTGCGACCATTCAGCGCCTGGCGGATGACTACGCCACGGAACTCAAGGCGTTGATCGAGCATTGCTGTGCGACGCCTGCCGGGCAGGTCACGCCGTCGGACTTCCCGCTGGCGCGTATTACGCAGCAGCAGCTGGATGCGCTGCCCGTGGCCGGGCCGGACATCGCCGAACTTTACCCGCTGTCGCCGATGCAGCAGGGCATGCTGTTCCACACCCTGTACGCGCCCGAGGGCCAGGCTTATATCAACCAATTGCGCCTGGACATTGAAGGCCTTGACCTGCTGACTTTCGGCCGCGCCTGGCAAGCGGCACTGGACCGGCACGACATCTTGCGCAGCAGCTTCCATTGGCTGGGCCTGGACAGCGCCCATCAGGTAATCAGGCGTCAGGTCGACGTGCAGTTGCAGGTGGTCGAAGACGTGAATGCCGACCTCGATGCGCTGGCCGATGCCGAGCGCTCAAGCGGCTTTGAACTCAATGCCGCACCGCTGTTTCGCCTGATGCTGGTGCGCAGTACAGGGTCGGCCTGGCACTTGATCTTCACCAGTCACCACATCCTGATGGACGGCTGGAGTAACGCGCAGTTGCTCGGCGAAGTGCTAGCCCATTACGCAGGCCAGGCGGTGTCGGCGCCGCTGGGGCAGTTCCGCGATTACCTGGGCTGGCTGCAACAGCAGCCGTCGGGCGAGGCGTTCTGGAAAAATGCCCTGGCGCCTTTGCACGCGCCAACCTTGCTGGCTCAGGCACTGCGTGCGCCGGTTGGTGGCGTGGGCATGGCTGACCATCAAGTGCTGCTGGACGACGACTTTACCCAGGCCCTCAGCGAATTTGCCCGCCAACAAAAAGTCACGCTCAATACTGTGCTGCAAGGCGCCTGGAGCCTGTTGCTGCAACGCTACAGCGGCCAGGCTTGCGTGGTATTCGGCGCGACCGTCGCCGGGCGTTCAGCGCCGCTGCCTGGGATTGAGCAGCAGTTGGGCTTGTTCATCAACACCTTGCCGTTGATCAGTGCCGCGTCGCCCGCCCAATCGGCCGGCGCCTGGCTCAACGAGCTGCAAGCCTTGAACCTCAGCTTGCGTGACCATGAACACGTGCCGCTTTACGACATCCAGGCGTGGGCCGGCCAGCAAGGTGCGGCGTTGTTCGACACCTTGCTGGTGTTCGAAAACTTTCCGGTCGCCGAAGCATTGAAGCAAGGCGCGCCGGCAGGCCTGACCTTCGGCCGGATGCATAACCACGAGCGCACCAACTACCCGCTGACCCTGGGCGTCGAGCTCGGTGCCGGCCTGCGCCTGGACTTCAGCTACGACCGCGCGCATTTCAGCGAGCAACAGGTCAAGCAGCTGGGCGCTAACTTGCGTCACCTGCTGGCGCAACTGGTGGCGGACGCCGGTGTGCCGCTGGGTAACCTGCAGTTGCTGGACGCCACAGCACAGCGCGACGTACTCACCCTCAGCCAATCTGCCGGTGCCGCCCAGCGTCCTCAGCGCGTGCATGAGCGCATCGCTGCCCAGGCCCACGCCACTCCTGATGCGCTGGCAGTTCAGGCGGGCGATGAGCGCCTGAGCTACGCCCAGCTCAACGCGCGGGCCAACCGCTTGGCGCATCGCCTGTTGGCGCTCGGCGTGGGGCCGGGCCAGCGTGTAGGCCTGGCCAGTCGGCGTGGCCCGCAGCTGATCGTCAGCCTGCTGGCGGTGCTCAAAAGTGGCGCTGCCTACGTGCCCCTGGACCCGAAATACCCGGCCGAACGCTTGGCCTATATGCTGGCCGACAGCCGTTTGGACCTGCTGCTCAGCGAAACCGGGTTGCTTGCCGATTTGCCGTTGCCACAAGGCTTGACTCGTGTGGACTTCAGCGCATCCGGTGAAGAACTGCACACCTTCGCGGCGACCAATCCACCCAACCAAGCGGCGGCGGCCGACCTGGCCTATGTGATCTACACCTCCGGTTCCACCGGCTTGCCCAAAGGCGTGGCGATCGATCATGCCGCCCTCGGCCAGTTCTGCGACAGCGCGCAGGCCTACAGCCGGCTGAGTGCGCGAGACCGTGTACTGCAATTTGCGACCTTCAGCTTCGACGGTTTTGTCGAGCAGTGCTACCCACCGCTGTGCGTGGGCGCCGCCTTGATCATGCGCGGCGATGAGCTGTGGGACGCCGGCCAACTGGCCCGCGAGATCGTCGAGCAGGGCGTGACCCTGGCCGACTTGCCGGCCGCTTACTGGTATTTGCTGGCCAAGGAGTGTGCCGTCGACCAACGCACCTTGGGCAACCTGCGCCAAGTGCACGTGGGTGGCGAGGCCATGTCGGTAGAAGGCGTACGCGCCTGGCACGCCGCAGGGCTGGGCAGCGTACGCCTGGTCAACACCTACGGGCCGACTGAGGCGACGGTGGTGTCCAGTGTGCACGATTGCCAACTGGCGGATGCCAGTGATGCGTTTGGCGTGCCGATCGGGCGGGCCATTGCCGGCCGGTCGCTGTACGTGCTCGACAGTGGTTTCGAACTGCTGGCCACTGACGGCGTCGGCGAGCTGTGCATTGGCGCCGAAGCAGGCCTGGCCCAGCGTTATTTCGACCGCCCGGCCTTGACCGCCGAACGCTTCCTGCCTGACCCGTTTTCCGCGGTGCCCGGTGCACGCCTCTACCGCAGTGGCGACCTGGCGCGTTACAACGAAGCCGGTGCGTTGGAGTACGTCGGGCGTATCGACCATCAGGTGAAAATTCGCGGCTACCGCATTGAAATGGGCGAAATCGAGGCTTGCCTGCAAGCCTTGCCGCAGGTGCGTGAAGCCGCGGTGATCGCCCAGACGAGTGCGGTCGGCATGCAACTGGTCGCCTATGTGGTGCCTGCCCATGGTCAAACCCTGAACGGGCAAGCCCTGGCGGCCACCTTGCGCGAGTCTCTGCCGGATTACATGGTGCCGGGGCATTGGCTGGTACTTGACGCTTTGCCACTGAACAACAACGGCAAGCTTGACCGCCGTGCGCTGCCGGCGCCTGACCTGAACCTGCGTCAACAAGCGTATGTGGCGCCACAAAGCACGCTGCAAGTGCAATTGGCGGCGATCTGGCAAGCGGTGTTGCAGGTCGAGCAGGTCGGCCTCACGGATCACTTCTTCGAGCTGGGCGGGCATTCATTGTTGGCCACCCAAGTGATTTCCCGCGTGCGCCATGACTTGAAACTGGAAGTGCCGCTGCGCGCACTGTTTGAGCAGCCGACGTTGCAAGCATTTGCCATGGCCTGCCTGGGGTTGCGTGAGCACAGCGCGCCACCGTTGCTGGCCCTGGGCCGTGGGCAGCCGATGGCGCTGTCTTTCGCCCAGGAACGCCAGTGGTTTTTGTGGCAACTGGACCCCGCCAGCGCCGCGTACCACGTTCCCACGGCGCTGCACCTGCGTGGTGAACTCGACATCGGCGCACTGGAGCGTGCTTTCCAGGCACTGGTGCTGCGCCATGAACCGTTGCGCACTACGTTTGTTGAAGACGCTGAGCAGACCTGGCAGGTGATCCATCCCACCCTGGCGATGCCGGTACAGCAGGCGAGGGCGCAGGCTGCGCAAATCCAGCAGTGTGTGGAGCAGGAAATCCAACGCCCGTTCGACCTGCGCAACGGCCCGTTGATGCGCGTCAAGCTGCTGGTGATTGCGCCCGAGCACCATGTGCTGGTGATCACCCAACACCACATCATCTCTGACGGCTGGTCGATGCACGTGATGGTGGAAGAGTTGGTGGCGCTGTATCAGGGCCAAGCTCAGCTGTCGGCGTTGCCGATCCAATATGCCGACTACGCCGCGTGGCAGCGCAGCTGGATGGCGGCCGGTGAAAAACAGCGCCAGCTCGATTACTGGCAAAGGTGCCTGGGCGATGAACATCCAGTACTGGAGCTGCCTCTGGACCACCCGCGCCCTGCGGTGCAGAGCTTGCGTGGCGC
The DNA here is from genome assembly GCF_963879675.1 of Pseudomonas sp. Larv2_ips. Classification (NCBI taxonomy): domain Bacteria; kingdom Pseudomonadati; phylum Pseudomonadota; class Gammaproteobacteria; order Pseudomonadales; family Pseudomonadaceae; genus Pseudomonas; species Pseudomonas sp. Larv2_ips. Next base: position 90,476 of record NZ_CAWOAW010000043.1, on the reverse strand, counting down.
GCGTCAACGGGTCCAGCTCGAGCCTGCGCTGTTGGCCGACCTGAAAACCTTGGCCCAGCGCCAAGACGTGACCCTGTTCATGCTCTTGCTGGCCTCGTTCCAGACCTTGCTGCATCGCTACTGCGGGCAAAACAGGCTGCGTGTCGGGGTGCCGATCGCCAACCGCAACCGCCTCGAAACCGAGCGGCTGATCGGTTTCTTCGTTAACACCCAAGTCATCCAGGTCGACCTTGACGGGCAGATGGCCTTCGAGCAATTGCTCGGTCAGGTCAAGCAGCGCGCCCTGGAGGCCCAGGCGCATCAGGACCTGCCGTTCGAACAGTTGGTAGAAGCGCTGCAGCCAGCGCGCAGCCTGAGCCACAACCCACTGTTCCAGGTGCTGTTCAATCACCAGGACAACCTGCGCTCCGCCCCGGTGCAACTGCCGGGCCTGGCGTTAGAGCCGCTGGATTGGGACGGCCACACCACGCAATTCGATTTGAGCCTGGAAACCGAAGAGTCTGCCGACGGCCTGTGGGCCTCGCTGACCTACGCCACCGACCTGTTCGAACCCGAGACGCTTGCGCGCCTGGCGCAACATTGGCAAAACCTGCTGCGCGCTGTGGTGAATGACGCGTCGCAGGCGCTGGATGAACTGCCGATGCTCAGCGAGCAGCAATGGCAACAGACCATGCACAGCTGGAACGACAGCCACGCCGAGTACCCGCACACGCGGTGCGTGCATCAGTTGTTCGAAGCGCAAGCACTGGCAACACCGGACGCAAGCGCACTGCAATTCAATGGCGACACCCTGAGTTACTGCGAACTCAACCGCCGCGCCAACCGCTTGGCCCATCGCCTGATTGCGGCGGGCGTCGGCCCTGACGTGTTGGTGGCGGTGCATGTCGAGCGCTCGCTGGACATGGTCGTCGGCCTATTGGCGACCCTCAAGGCCGGCGGCGCCTATGTGCCGCTCGACCCGCAGTTCCCGGCGGATCGGCTGGCGTTCATGCTCCAGGACAGCCAAGCGCAGGTGTTGCTGACCCAGCCACACCTCAATGGTCGCCTGGCGCAGCCGCAGGGCCTGCACGTGTTGCTGGTCGATGAGGCGGGCGTGGACGAACACAACCCGCAGGTCCGTGTCACGCCGGAGCACCTGGCCTACGTGATTTACACCTCTGGTTCCACCGGCAAGCCCAAGGGCGTGATGGTGCGGCATCAGGCACTGTGCAGCTTTACCTGCGGCATGGCCGACACCCTGCAGATCGGCAGTGATGCGCGGGTTTTGTCGCTGACCACTTTCTCATTCGACATCTTCGCCCTCGAGCTATACGTGCCACTGACCGTGGGCGCCACGGTGCTGCTGAGCGGCCAGGAACTGGCGCTCGACCCGGAGGCGATTCTCGATCTGGTGCACAACCAGAGCGCCAATGTGCTGCAAGCCACGCCTTCGACCTGGCGCATGCTCCTGGAAAGCCCGCGCGCGTCGCTGCTGCAGGGCATCAAATGCCTGTGTGGCGGCGAAGCGCTGCCGGTCGACCTGGCCCAACGGCTGCTCGACCTGCAGGGCCCGGTGTGGAACCTTTATGGCCCGACGGAAACCACCATCTGGTCGGCTGCTCACCGCCTGGAGCAGGCGCAGCCTTTTGTCGGTCGCCCGATTGCCAACACGTCGCTGTTCATTCTCAACGCCGGGCTGGCGCCATGCCCACAAGGGGCGGCCGGTGAATTGCTGATCGGCGGCGCTGGTCTGGCGCGCGGTTATCACGCGCGCCCGGCGCTGACCGCCGAACGTTTCGTGCCCAACCCATATGGCGCACCCGGTGAACGCCTGTACCGCACCGGCGATTTGGCGCGCTATCGCCCGGAGGGCGTAGTGGAGTACATCGGTCGCGTGGACCATCAAGTCAAGGTGCGCGGTTTCCGTATCGAGCTGGGTGAGATCGAAGCCTGCCTGCGTGAGAACGCGGCGGTGCGTGAAGCCGTGGTACTGGCCGACAACGACCGTTTGATCGCCTACCTGGTGACCTGTGCTCCCGAGCAACAGGCAAGCCTGCGTGAGCAGTACAAGGCTGATCTGCGCGCGCGTTTGCCGGATTACATGGTGCCTGCGCACCTGATATTCCTTGAAACCCTGCCGCTGACTCCCAACGGCAAGCTCGACCGCAAGGCACTGCCCAAGGCGGATGCCGAGTTGTTGCTCAAAGCTCATGTGGCGCCCGTCAGCCCGCGCGAACAGCAGGTTGCGGCGATCTGGGCCGACGTGCTGGAGGTGCCGCAGGTGGGCCTCGATGACCACTTTTTCGAACTGGGCGGGCATTCGCTGCTGGCCACGCGCGTGGTGTCGCGAGTACGTCAGGTATTGGCGTTGGAAGTCGCGCTCAAGACCCTGTTCGAACAGCCTGTGCTCGGTGACTTTGTGCGTGCATTGGGTGAGGAGGGCGTCACCGCGCCTGCACTGCATAAGGCCGACCGCGCGCAGCCGTTGCCACTGTCTTACGCCCAGGAGCGCCAGTGGTTCCTTTGGCAGCTCGACCCCAACAGCTCGGCGTACCACATCCCCAGCGCCTTGCGCTTGAAAGGCGCGTTGGACGTGGCCGCGCTGCAACGCAGTTTCGACACCTTGCTGGCGCGCCATGAAAGCCTGCGCACGCATCTGCGCCAAGATGCGAGCGGCGCGGTGCAAGTGATTGAAGACCTGGGCCTGATTGAAATCGAACGTTGCGATACCGATGAAGCCGGGCTCAAGACGCAGGTGGCCGAGGCGGTCGCGCAGCCGTTTGACCTGCTGCGGGGGCCGTTGCTGCGCGTGAAATTGTTGCGCCTGGCCGCGGACGATCATGTGGTGGTGCTGGTGCAGCACCATATCGTCTCCGATGGCTGGTCGATGCAGCTGATGGTCGAGGAGTTGGTGAAACTCTACGCCGCCTTCAGCGACGGCCACACGCCGAATCTGCCGGCGTTGCCGATTCAATACGCCGACTACGCCCTGTGGCAACGCAACTGGATGGAGGCCGGCGAGAAAGCGCGCCAGTTGACGTATTGGCGTGAACAGTTGGGCGGTGAGCAGCCGGTACTGGAGTTGCCGTTTGACTACCAGCGCCCGGCGTTGCCGACCCATCGCGGTGCGCGCCTGGGCATTGAATTGACACCGCAGCTGTTGGCTGGCTTGCGGCGTGTGGCGAAACAGGCCGGGGTCACGTTGCCGATGGTGTTGCTGGCGGCCTATCAGGCCTTGCTGCACCGCTACAGCGGTCAGGAAGATGTGCGCGTTGGCGTGCCGATCGCCAACCGCAACCGCCTTGAAACGGAGGGCCTCATCGGCTTCTTCGTCAACACCCAAGTGCTCAAGGCTGACGTCAACGGCCAGATGAGCGTGGCGCAACTGTTGCATCAGGTGCGCCAACGCTCCCTCGAAGCCCAGGCCCATCAGGACCTGCCTTTCGAGCAACTGGTGGAGGCGCTACAGCCCGAGCGCAGCATGAGCCTGAGCCCGTTGTTCCAAGTGCTGTTCAACCACCGCGTGACCTCGGCGGGCAGCCATTTGCAGCGTTTGCCGAGCCTGCAGGTCGAGGTGTTGAGTTGGGATGAGGGCGTGGCACAGTTCGACCTGGCGTTGGATGTGGAGGAGTCGCGCGAAGCACTGCATGCATCCCTGAGTTACGCCACTGATCTGTTTGCCCCCGCGACCATCGAACGCATGGCCGGGCATTGGCAGAACCTGTTGCAGGCCATGGTCGATGATCAGCAGCAGGCCATCGGGCAGTTGAACCTGCTGAACGCGGATGAGCAGCAGCACATTCTGCACCTGTGGGATTGCACCGGCTCGGGCTTCTCAATCGCACGCTTGGTGCACGAACTGATCGCCGACCGCGCGCGGGAAACCCCGGATGCCGTGGCGGTGAAATTCGACTCGCACACCCTGACTTACGGCGAGCTTGATGCACAGGCCAACCGCCTGGCGCATGCGCTGATCGCTCGTGGTGTGGGGCCGGAAGTGCGTGTGGCGATCGCCATGCCGCGCAGCGCCGAAATCATGGTGGCGTTCCTCGCCGTGCTCAAAGCCGGTGGTGTGTATGTGCCGCTGGACATTGAGTACCCGCGTGATCGTCTGCTCTACATGATGGACGACAGCCGCGCACGGTTGCTGTTGACGCACACCAGCGCCTTGCAGCAATTGCCGGTCCCGCAGGGGGTGAACACGCTGGCAATCGATCGCACCGAAGACTGGGCCCACTATAGCGATGCCGCACCGCAGGTCGCACTGGATGGCGACAACCTCGCCTATGTGATCTACACCTCCGGCTCCACCGGCATGCCCAAGGGCGTGGCGGTGTCCCACGGCCCGTTGGTGGCGCATATCATCGCCACCGGCGAGCGCTATGAAACCGGCCCGGCCGACTGCGAGCTGCACTTCATGTCGTTCGCTTTCGACGGCTCCCACGAAGGCTGGATGCACCCGCTGATCAACGGCGCCAGCGTGCTGATCCGCGACGACAGCCTGTGGCTGCCGGAGTACACCTATGCCCAAATGCACCGCCACAATGTGACGATGGCGGTGTTCCCACCGGTTTACCTCCAACAACTGGCCGAGCACGCCGAACGCGATGGCAACCCACCGGCAGTGCGCGTCTACTGCTTTGGCGGTGACGCGGTAGCCCAGGCGAGTTACGACCTGGCATGGCGCGCACTGAAACCCACCTACTTGTTCAATGGTTACGGCCCGACCGAAACCGTGGTGACGCCGCTGCTGTGGAAAGCCCGTAAGGGCGAACCGTGCGGCGCGGTGTATGCGCCCATCGGCACGTTGCTGGGCAACCGCAGCGGTTACGTATTGGACGCGCAGTTGAACCTGCAACCCATCGGCGTCGCGGGTGAGTTGTACCTGGGCGGCGAGGGTGTGGCGCGTGGTTACCTGGAGCGCCCGGCCCTGACCGCCGAGCGTTTCGTGCCCGACCCGTTCGGCAAACCCGGCAGCCGTGTGTACCGCAGCGGCGACTTGACCCGTGGTCGCCCGGACGGAGTGGTGGATTACCTGGGCCGTGTCGACCATCAGGTGAAAATCCGGGGTTTCCGTATCGAATTGGGTGAAATCGAAGCCCGTCTGCGCGAGCAGGACAGCGTCGGTGAAACCGTGGTGGTGGCACAGCAAGGCCCGACCGGCAAGCAACTGGTGGCGTATGTCGTACCCGCCGATCCGGCCCTGATCGACCAGGCCGAGTTCCGCGATGCCTTGCGCCGTGCGCTCAAGACCCGCCTGCCGGATTACATGGTGCCCACGCATTTCATGTGCCTGGCGCAGATGCCGCTGACCCCCAACGGCAAGCTCGATCGCAAAGGCTTGCCCGCGCCGGATGTGAGCCTGATGCAGCAACGCTACGTGGCCCCGCAAACCGAACTGGAACAGCAGATTGCGGCGATCTGGGCCGAGGTGTTGCGCCTGCCGCAAGTGGGCATGGACGACAACTTCTTCGAAGTCGGCGGCCATTCTTTGCTGGCGATCCAGATCACATCGCGGGTCCAGTCCGAGCTGGGCCTGGAAGTGCCCCTGGTTGAAGTGTTCCAGACCGAAACGCTGCGCGCCTATGTACAGGCCGCCGCCACCTTCCGCGCCGGCAGCGCGGAAGATTTTGATGATCTTCGTGACTTTTTGAGCGAACTAGAGGCGATTTGAACCATGCTTTCCAACCCTAATATCGATCTGGTCTCGCGCTTTCTTCGCCTGCCGCTTGAACAACGTCAGCAGTTTTATCAGCGCCTGCAAGCGCGTGGCATGAGCTTCGCGCAACTGCCGATTGCCCCGACCCGCCACGAGGTCCAGGCACTGCCCTTGTCTTACGCTCAGGAACGCCAGTGGTTCCTCTGGCAGTTGGACCCTGACGGCGCCACCTATCACATCCCTGGCGCGCTGCGCCTGCAAGGCCAGTTGGACCTGGTGGCGCTGCAACACAGTTTCGACCGTTTGGTGGCGCGCCACGAAAGCCTGCGTACCCGCTTGGTGCAGGACGGTGAGCAGTTGTTGCAGGCCGTGATGCCTGAGGCTCGCATCGAAATCGTGCAGGTGCGTACAGACGAACAGCACGTGATGGCGCAGGTGGAAGCTAAGGTCGCGCGTCCTTTCGATCTGCTCCAGGCACCGTTGTTGCGCGTGACGCTGCTGCAACTGGCCGACGATGAGCATGTGCTGGTGATGGTGCAGCACCACATCATTTCCGATGGCTGGTCGATGCAGGTCATGGTCGATGAGCTCGTGCAACTCTATGCCGCCTGCAGCCAGGGCCTAACCCTGAAATTGCCGGACCTGCCGATCCAGTATGCTGACTACGCCCTGTGGCAGCGTGGCTGGATGGAAGCGGGGGAGAAAGCCCGTCAGTTGGCTTACTGGCAGGCACTGCTGGGCGGCGAGCAACCCGTGCTGGAATTGCCCCTCGACCACCCGCGACCGGCGCAACAAAGCCATCGCGGCGCCAGCTTGCAGGTAGATTTGCCACCGGCGTTGGTCAGCGGTATCAAGCGCCTTGCGCAGCAAGAGGGCGCGACCCCGTTCATGTTGTTGCTGGCTGCGTTCCAGACCTTGCTCTACCGCTACAGCGGGCAGTCGGATATCCGCGTCGGCGTGCCGATTGCCAACCGCAATCGTGTCGAGACGGAGCGGTTGATCGGCTTTTTCGTCAACACCCAGGTGCTCAAAGCTGACCTTGACGGGCAGATGAGTTTCGTCGAACTGCTGCAGCAGACCAAGCGTCGCTCGCTGGAAGCCCAGGCGCATCAGGACCTGCCCTTTGAACAACTCGTGGTGGCGTTGCAGCCCGAGCGCAGCCTGAGCCACAACCCATTGTTCCAGGTGATGTTCAACCACCAGACCGACGCCCAGGGCGGGCGCGAGGGGCAGCAATTGCCGGGCCTGCGCGTCTCGGAATTGGACTGGGACAGCCAGACCACGCACTTCGACCTGAGCCTGGACACCCATGAATCCGCTGAAGGCATTTGGGCGGCACTGACCTACGCCACCGACCTGTTCAACGCTGCAACGATAGAGCGTCTGGCTCAGCACTGGCAGAACCTGCTGAGCGCGGTGGTGAGTGCACCTCACAGCCGCCTCAGTGATGTCGTGATGCTCGGCGCGGCCGAACACGCGGTGGTCCTTGAGGATTGGAACGCGCCGGCTACCGGTATCGAACTGCACGCGGTGCATCAGTTGTTTGAGGCGCAGGCCCAGCAGAACCCTGAGCGTCAGGCGTTGGCGCTGGATGAGCAGGCCATCACCTATGGCCAATTGAACCGTCAGGCCAACCGCCTGGCCCACTACTTGATCGCCCAGGGCGTCGGGCCGGACGTGCTGGTGGGCATTGCTGTGGAGCGCTCGTTTGCCATGGTGGTGAGCCTGCTGGCGGTGCTCAAGGCAGGCGGCGCCTACGTGCCTCTCGACCCTCAATACCCGCGTGAGCGCCTGGCACACATGCTCGAAGACAGCGGCGTACGCCTGGTGTTGACCCAGTCGTCACTGCGTGAACGCCTGCCGTTGCCTGAGCAGTTGTTCGCCCTGGACATCGATTTGGCTGATGCGCAACTGGCGCAGTGCGCCGAGTACAACCCGGGGCTCGACTTCGAGTCGCGCAGCCTGGCGTACGTTATTTACACCTCGGGCTCTACCGGTAAACCCAAGGGCGTGGCCATCGACCATGGCGCCTTGAGTGAGTTCGCGCGCATGGCCGCCGACTACTCGTGCCTGACCCCGGATGACCGGGTGTTGCAGTTCGCGACCCTGAACTTCGACGGTTTCGTCGAGCAGTTGTACCCGGCGCTGACCCTCGGAGCCACCGTGGTTTTGCGTGGCCCGCAGCTGTGGGACGGCGCCGAGCTGTACCGGCAGATTATCGCTCAGGGCATCACCCTGGCCGACTTGCCCACGGCCTACTGGAAACTGTTCTTGCAGGATTGCCTGGTGGCCGGCTCGCGCGCTTACGGCGCGTTGCGCCAGGTGCATATCGGCGGCGAAGCCATGCCGTTGGACGGCCCGGCGCTGTGGCGTCACGCGGGGCTTGGGCATGTACGCCTGCTCAATACCTACGGGCCTACCGAGGCGACCGTGGTGTCCAGCGTGTTGGACTGCAGCGACGTCACCACCGTGATCGGTGCCAGCGCCAGCCCTATCGGCCACGCGCTGGCGGGGCGTGGTCTGTATGTGCTCGATCGCGATTTGAACCTGCTGCCGGCCGGTGCCGTGGGTGAGCTGTATATCGCCAGTGAAAGCGGCCTGGCGCGTGCTTATCTGCAGCAACCTGCGCTGACCGCAGAACGTTTTGTGGCCGACCCATTCGCCCGCTCGGGCCAGCGTCTGTACCGCACCGGTGACCTGGCACGCTGTCGCGCCGATGGGGTGATTGAGTACGTGGGGCGGGTTGACCATCAAGTAAAAATCCGTGGTTTCCGTATCGAGCTGGGTGAGATCGAGGCGTTGCTGCTGGCCCAGGCAGGCGTGCGCGAAACGCTGTTGCTGGCGGCTGACAATCAGCTGCTGGCCTATGTGGTGCCGACGCAACCGCTGGCCGAGCAAGAACAGTTGGCTGCCGGTGAGCAACTCAAGGCCAGCCTGCGCGAGCAATTGCCGGATTACATGGTGCCGGCGCACCTGATCTTCCTCGCGCGCATGCCGTTGAACCCCAATGGCAAGCTGGACCGCCAGGCCTTGCCCAAACCGGATGCCACGTCGGCGCAAGCCGATTGGCAAGCGCCGGTTACCGCCCTGCAACAGCAGGTTGCGGCGATCTGGGCCGACATCCTGGGCACCGAGCGGGTCGGGCTGACTCAGCACTTCTTCGAGCTGGGCGGGCATTCGTTGCTGGCGATGCAGGTGGTCTCGCGCCTTCGGCAGGCGCTGAACCTGGAAGTGCCGCTCAAGGCTCTGTTCGAGCAGCCGCGCCTGGACGGTTTTGTCGCCGCTATTGAAGCCCATTCCCCGAACGCGCCAAAGGCGCCGGCGCTGGTGCCGGTGGGGCGTGATCAGCCGCTGCCTTTATCGTATGCCCAGGAGCGTCAGTGGTTCCTCTGGCAGCTGGAGCCGCAAAGCGCTGCGTATCACGTGCCCAGCGCTTTGCGCTTGAAAGGGCAGTTGGACACGGCGGCGCTGCAGCGCAGTTTCGACACGTTGCTGGCACGGCATGAAAGCCTGCGCACGCATGTGCGCCAGACCCACGACGGCGCGGTGCAGGTGATTGACCCGCTGGCGTCGGTGCAGATCGTGTGCGGCGACGTCGAGGAAGCTCAACTCAAGGCGCGCGTAGAAGCTGAAATCGCCCAGCCGTTCGACCTGCAACAGGGGCCGTTGCTGCGCGTGACGCTGCTGCGTCTGGCTGCTGACGAACATGTGCTGGTGCTGGTTCAGCATCACATCGTGTCCGATGGTTGGTCGATGCAGCGGGTGGTGGAGGAACTGGTACAACTTTACGCCGCATACAGCCAAGGGCAGGGCGTGCAATTGCCGGCGTTGCCGATTCAGTACGCTGACTACGCCGTGTGGCAACGCAACTGGATGGACGCGGGCGAGAAAGCGCGCCAACTGGCGTACTGGCGCGAGGTACTGGGCGGTGAGCAGAGTGTGCTGGAGTTGCCCTTCGACCACCCACGCCCGGCCGTGCAGAGCCATCGTGGCGCACGCCTGCCTATCGAGCTGGCGCCGACACTGGCCCATGACCTCAAGGCATTGGCCCAGCAGCAAGGTGTGACGCTGTTCATGCTGTTGCTGGCGTCGTTCCAGACCTTGCTGCACCGCTACAGTGGCCAGGAAGAAATCCGCGTCGGCGTGCCGATTGCCAACCGCAATCGCAGCGAGACCGAGCGCCTGATTGGCTTCTTCGTTAACACGCAAGTGCTCAAGGCCGACCTGCATGGCCAGATGAGCGTCGAGCAGTTATTGCAGCACACGCGCCAGCGCGCGCTGGATGCCCAGGCGCATCAGGACCTGCCGTTCGAGCAACTGGTCGAAGCCTTGCAACCGGAGCGCAGCCTGAGCCACAACCCGTTGTTCCAGGTGATGTTCAACCACCAGACCGATGTCGGCCAGGCCCAGGTCCAGCACCAACTGCCGCAGTTGCGGGTAGAAGGACTCGACTGGGAGAGCAAGACTGCGCACTTCGATCTGGACCTGGATATTCAGGAATCCAACGAGGGTATCTGGGCCACGCTGGGGTATGCCCAGGATTTGTTTGAGGCCGGCACCGTGCAACGTATGGCTCGCCATTGGCAGAACCTGTTGCAGGGCATGGTCGCCAACCCGCAGCAAAGCCTCAGCCAATTGCCGCTGTTGGACAGTGCCGAGCAGCAACAGATTCTGCACCTGTGGAACTGCGCCGATTCGGGCTTCTCGGCCAAACGCCTGGTACACGAATTGGTCGCCGACCGTGCGCGGGAAAACCCGAATGCCGTGGCCGTGAAATTCGATTTGCAGACCCTGACGTATGGTGAACTCGATGGCCAGGCCAACCGCCTGGCGCATGCGTTGATCGCCCGAGGTGTGGGGCCGGAAGTGCGCGTGGCCATCGCCATGCCGCGCAGTGCCGAGATCATGGTGGCGTTTCTGGCGGTGATGAAATCAGGTGGCGTCTACGTACCGTTGGACGTGGAATACCCGCGCGATCGCCTGTTGTACATGATGCAAGACAGCCGCGCCAAACTGTTGCTGACGCATTCGGCGGTGCAGCTGCGATTGCCGATTCCCGAAGGCCTGGAAGCACTTGCCGTTGATCAGACCGAAGCCTGGGCCGACGCTGACGACAGCGCTCCACAGGTTGTACTGGACGGCGACAACCTGGCCTACGTGATTTATACCTCCGGTTCCACCGGCATGCCGAAGGGCGTGGCGGTGTCCCACGGCCCGTTGGTGGCGCATATCATTGCGACCGGCGAGCGCTACGAAACCAGCCCGGCGGATTGCGAACTGCACTTCATGTCGTTTGCCTTCGATGGTTCCCACGAAGGCTGGATGCACCCGCTGATCAACGGCGCCAGCGTACTGATTCGCGACGACAGCCTGTGGCTGCCGGAATACACCTACGCCCAAATGCATCGCCACAACGTGACGATGGCCGTGTTCCCGCCCGTTTATCTGCAGCAACTGGCCGAGCACGCCGAGCGCGACGGCAACCCACCCGCAGTGCGCGTCTATTGCTTTGGCGGTGACGCGGTGGCGCAGGCCAGCTATGACCTGGCCTGGCGTGCGCTGAAACCAACCTACTTGTTCAATGGCTACGGCCCGACCGAAACGGTGGTGACGCCGCTGCTGTGGAAGGCCCGCAGGGGTGACCCTTGCGGCGCCGTCTACGCACCGATTGGTACGTTGTTGGGCAACCGCAGCGGTTATGTATTGGACGCGCAGCTCAACCTGCAACCCATCGGCGTCGCGGGCGAGCTGTACCTCGGCGGCGAAGGCGTCGCCCGAGGTTACCTGGAGCGCCCGGCACTGACCGCCGAGCGTTTTGTACCGGACCCGTTCGGCAAACCCGGCAGCCGTGTGTACCGCAGCGGCGACTTGACCCGTGGTCGCCCGGATGGCGTGGTGGACTACCTGGGCCGTGTCGACCATCAGGTGAAGATCCGTGGTTTCCGTATCGAATTGGGTGAAATCGAAGCCCGTCTGCGCGAGCAGGACAGTGTCGGTGAAACCGTGGTGGTGGCTCAGGAGGGCCCATCCGGCAAGCAATTGGTCGCCTATGTGGTGCCGTTGGACCCGGCGCTGATCGACGACGCCGTGGCGCAATCGAACGGCCGCGAAGCGCTGCGCCGCGCCTTGAAAACCCGCCTGCCGGATTACATGGTGCCCACGCACCTGATGTTCCTGCCACGCATGCCGCTGACCCCCAACGGCAAGCTGGACCGCAAAGGCTTGCCGTTGCCGGACGTGAGCCAGATGCAGCAAGTGTATGTCGCGCCACAGAGTGACCTGGAGCAGAAAATCGCTGCGATCTGGTCCGACGTGCTGCGCCTGCCGCGCGTTGGCTTGCATGACAACTTCTTCGAACTGGGCGGCGACTCGATCATTTCGATCCAGGTGGTCAGCCGCGCCCGCCAAGCGGGTGTGCGCTTCACGCCCAAGGACCTGTTCCAGCACCAGACGGTGCAGAGCCTGGCGGCCGTCGCCCGGGAGGGTGAGGGCGCAGTGGTGCTGGATCAGTCGGCGCTGACCGGCGAGTTATTGTTGCTGCCGATCCAGCACGCGTTTTTTGCCGATGACATCCCGCAGCGCGAGCACTGGAACCAGTCGGTGGTGCTGCAGCCGCACCAACGGTTGGAGGTGCCTGTGCTGTTGGCAGCACTTGAGGCGTTGATCGTGCATCACGACGCCCTGCGCACCAGGTTTGTCCAAGGTGCAGACGGCTGGCATGCGGTGTATCGAACTGCACAGCAGCATCAGGCCGAACAGGTGCTGTGGCAGACCACGCTGAACACCGTCGAAGAGCTTGAGGCCCTGGGCGAAGAAGCCCAGCGCAGTCTCGACCTGAGCCAAGGCCCGTTGCTGCGCGCAGTGCTGGTGGGCATGGCCGACGGCTCGCAACGCTTATTGTTGGTGATCCATCACTTGGTGGTGGACGGTGTGTCCTGGCGCATCCTGTTGGAAGACCTGCAAACCGCTTACCGCCAACTGATCGAAGGCGTCAGCGTGGTGCTGCCGGCCAAGACCAGTTCCACCCGCGCCTGGGCCGAGCGTTTGCAAGCGTACGCCGGCACTGCGGCACTGGCCGAGGAGTTGGCGTGGTGGCAGACGCAGTTGCGGGGCAGCCGCACTGGTTTGCCGGGCGCTGACCCACAGGCCAGTGTCAGTAACCGGCATGCCCTGAGCGTGACGACGCACTTGGATCAAGGGTTTACCCGGCGCTTGTTGCAAGACGCTCCAAGTGCCTACCGGACCCAGATCAATGACGTGCTGCTGACCGCTTTGGCGCGCGTTATTGTGCGCTGGACCGGTGATGCGTCGATGCTGATCCGCCTGGAAGGCCACGGCCGTGAGGACCTGTTCGACGAGATCGACCTGACTCGCACCGTTGGGTGGTTTACCAGCCTTTATCCATTGCAATTGGCACCGACCGACTCCCTGGCGGGTTCGCTCAAACAGATCAAGGAACAGCTGCGCGCGGTACCGGACAAAGGCCTGGGCTTTGGCGCCTTGCGTTACCTGGGCAGTGCCGAGGCGCAACAGGCATTGGCGGGCTTGCCGCGCCCGCGTATCACGTTCAATTACCTGGGACAGTTCGACGCCAGCTTCGAGAGCGGCGAACAGGAGGGCTTGTTCGCGCCTTCCGGTGACGCCAGTGGCGCCGAACAAAGCCTTGATGCGCCGCTGGGCAACTGGTTGGAAATCAATGGCCAGGTGTACGGCGGCGAGCTGAAGTTGAACTGGAGTTTCAGCCAGGCCATGTTCGCCCAAGCAACCGTGCAACAGCTGGCTGATGAGTACGCGTTGGAACTCAAAGCCTTGATCGAACACTGCTGTGCTGCGGCCAATCAGGGCGTGACGCCGTCGGACTTCCCGCTGGCGCGCCTGTCGCAAGTTCAACTGGATGCGTTGCCGCTTGCCGTTTCTGAGGTTGAAGACCTGTACCCGTTGTCGCCGATGCAGCAAGGTATGTTGTTCCAGTCGTTGTATGGCGAAGGGTCGGGCGATTACATCAACCAGATGCGCATCGATGTGGACGGTTTGGATGTACCGCGCTTCCGCCAGGCCTGGCAGGCGGCGGTTGACCGGCATGAAATCCTGCGCAGCGGCTTCCTCTGGCAGACGGATGTGGAGCAACCGTTGCAGGTGGTCTACAAGCAGCGACGAATGCCGCTTGAGGTGCTTGATTGGCAGGACCGCGCCGATTGCCCTACGGCACTCGACAGCCTGGCCGAATCGGCACGCGCCCAGGGATTTGTAGTGGAGCAGGCGCCGCTGTTGAGCCTGTCGGTGATACGCACGGGTGCGTCGAGTTACCACTTGATCTACACCAATCACCACATCCTGATGGATGGCTGGAGTGGGTCGCAGCTGTTTGGTGAGGTGTTGCAACACTATGCCGGCGAGCCGCTGTCTGCACCGACCGGGCGTTACCGCGACTACATTGCCTGGTTGCAGGCGCAGGACAAGGCCGTCAGCGAAGCCTTCTGGAAAGCTCAACTGGTTAATCTGCAGGCGCCTACGCGTCTGGCACCTGGCCTGTCGAGCGATGAGCCTGCTGCGGTGGCGGCCAATGGTGAACATCGCCTGAGCTTTGACGCCGCTCACACCGAACGCCTCAAAGCGTTCGCGCAAAGCAACAAGGTTACCCTCAATACCTTGGTGCAAGCTGCCTGGTTATTGCTGCTGCAACATCACACCGGGCAGGCGACCGTGGCCTTCGGCGCTACCGTGGCGGGTCGTCCGGCCGAGCTGCGCGGTATCGAGCAGCAAGTCGGTTTGTTCATCAACACGCTGCCTGTGGTGGCCACGCCTGAAGCGCAGCTGTCGGTCGGCCAGTGGCTGCAACAGATCCAGGCGCAGAACGTGCGCTTGCGCGAGCAGGAACACACGCCGCTGTTCGAGATCCAGCGCTGGGCCGGGTTGGGTGGCGAGGCGCTGTTCGACAGCATCCTGGTGTTCGAGAACTACCCGGTTTCCGAGGCGTTGGAGCAAGGCGCGCTGTCGGGCCTGCGCTTTGGTGCGGTGCACAGCCTGGAGCAGACGCACTATCCGTTGACCGTGCTGCTGGGCATGGGCGACAGCCTCGGGCTTGAGTTCAACTATGATCGGCAAGCTTTCAGCGCCGCACATATCCAGCGCTTGGCCGAGCACTTCCAGCAGTTATTGAATGCCTTGATCGTCGATGCCGACCAACGCCTGGCCGCACTGCCGTCCGTGACCCAGGCCGAGCGTGAGACGTTGCTGGCCTGGAACGCCACGGCTCAGACTTACCCGCTGCATCAGGGCGTGCATCAGTTGATTGAGGCCCAGGTGCTACGTACGCCGCACGCCCCGGCCCTGGCCTTTGCCGGGCAGCAGTTGAGCTACGCCGAACTTAACCGTCGTGCCAACCGCCTGGCGCATCGTTTAGTGGCGGCAGGTGTCGGGCCGGACGTGCTGGTGGGGCTGGCGGTGGAGCGGTCAATCGAGATGGTCGTCGGCCTGTTGGCCGTGCTCAAGGCCGGCGGCGCCTATGTGCCGCTGGACCCGGAATACCCGCGTGACCGACTCAGCTACATGCTGCAAGACAGCGGCGTGAATCTGCTGCTGACCCAGGCACATTTGTTGGCGCAACTGCCGCTCCCGACAGGCGTGCAGAGCCTGGTGCTGGAGACCGGCGAAGCATGGCTTGAAGGTTACAGCGAGCACAATCCTGATGTCGCAGTGGATGGCGAGAACCTGGCGTATGTGATCTACACCTCGGGCTCGACCGGGCAGCCCAAGGGCGCTGGCAATCGGCATTCGGCACTGACCAATCGACTCTGCTGGATGCAGCAGGCATACAGCCTGGATGGCGGCGATACGGTGCTGCAGAAAACCCCGTTCAGTTTTGACGTGTCGGTGTGGGAGTTCTTCTGGCCACTGATGACCGGCGCGCGCCTGGTGGTGGCGGCGCCGGGGGATCATCGCGATCCGGCCCGGTTGGTCAGGTTGATCAACGCCGAGCAGGTCACCACGCTGCACTTTGTGCCATCCATGCTGCAAGCCTTCTTGCAGGACACGGCGGTCGGCTCTTGCCAGAGCCTGCAACGCATTGTGTGCAGCGGCGAAGCATTGCCGGTGGACGCGCAACAACAGGTTTTTGCCAAGCTGCCCGCTGCCCGGTTGTACAACCTGTACGGGCCGACGGAAGCCGCGATTGATGTGACCCACTGGACCTGTGTCGAGGAAGGCAGTGATGCCGTGCCGATTGGCCGGCCCATCGCCAACCTGGGCTGCTACGTGCTGGACGGCAACCTGGAGCCGGCGCCGGTGGGCGTGTTGGGCGAGTTGTACCTGGGCGGTATTGGCCTGGCGCGGGGTTATCACCGTCGGCCGGCGTTGACCGCTGAACGTTTTGTGACTGACCCCTTCGGCAGTGGAGAGCGGCTGTACCGCACTGGCGACCTGGCGCGCTATCGCGACGACGGTGTGATCGAGTACGCGGGCCGCATCGACCATCAGGTCAAACTGCGTGGGCTGCGCATCGAGTTGGGTGAAATCGAGGCGCGTCTGCTGGAGCATGAGTGCGTGCGTGAAGCGGCCGTGCTGGCCGTGGACGGCACGCATTTGGTGGGTTACGTGGTATTGCAGGCGCCGAGTGAGGGTTGGAAAACCGTGGTCGGCACGCACTTGTCTGCGCACTTGCCGGACTACATGGTACCCGCGCAGTGGGTCGTGCTTGAGCAGATGCCGCTGAGCCCGAATGGCAAACTGGATCGCAAGGCGCTGCCCAAGCCTGAAGCCAACGGCGCAGAGCAATACCAGGCGCCGCACAGCGAGATTGAGCAACAGGTAGCAGCGATCTGGAGCGAGGTGCTGGGTGTTGAGCGGGTGGGGTTGAATGACAACTTCTTCGAGTTGGGCGGCCACTCCTTGCGCGTGCTGTTGCTCAAGGAACGCATCCGGCAGGTCAGCGGGGTCAACCTGTCTGTCAGCCAATTGATGCTCAACCCAACCGTGCGCGGGCAGGTTAATTGCCTGCAGGGCGATGCGCGCAGCGAGTTGATCGTCAAGCTCAACAGCCAGACCCAGGGTACGCCGCTGTTCATGTTCCACCCAAGCTTTGGTTCGGTGCATTGCTACACCGCGATCGCCCTGGCGCTGCGCGAGCAACGCCCGGTGTACGGGGTGATCTGCCGTGCGCTGGTGGAAGAGGGCGCTTCGGTGCCTGAGTGGCAGGCGATGGTTGACGATTACGCCGCGCAATTATTGGCAGCACAGCCACAGGGTGCCTATCGCCTGGCCGGTTGGTCGCTGGGTGGCAACCTGGCGATGGAAGTCGCCTACGCGCTGGAGCAAGCAGGGCGTGAGGTAGAGTTTGTCGGCTGGATCGATTCGGCGCCGCCGCAGTGGCTCAAGCCGTATTGGGACGCGGTGTTCATCGAGGAGGGGCGCGAGGCATCCGCCAATGAACGCCGTGCGGCGTTGCTTGGGGCCATGTTCCCGGCGTTTGCCGAGCAGATTGAGGGTGCGTGGCAGGAGTGCCTGCGTCAGGCAGCGGATGAAGACGGGCAATGGCATGCGTTCGTGACTTGGGCAGAGCAACATTTGGGTGAAGGTTTTACCAGCATCAAGGAAGAGTTGCTGCGTGGCAACGAGGCGCAGATTTCCTGGGAGGTTGACCGTGCGTTGAGCGAACGCCTGGAAGCGGCGGACTTCAAGCCGATCCAGGCGCCGGTCAGTTGCTGGTGGGCCTCGTTGAGCCGCGCGGGGCAGTTCAAAAACCTGATCGAACAGAACATGGCGAAGGTGATTGGGCAGGGGCGCATCGAGCGTTCGGTGATGATCGACACCGATCATGACGGCATTATCGACAGCGCCGCGTTCATCGCCAGCCTGGTGGCCGCCATGGACTAAGGGGCGACGCACGAATCAGCCCGGATCATTGATCCGGGTTTTTTTGTGCTGGATTTCAGGTCGGGCAGGCATGCTTTTCTGTGGGAGCTGGCTTGCCTGCGATGCATGCACCTCGAAGTATCAGGCACCCAGTCGATGCCATCGCAGGCAAGCCAGTCCCACAGTTGACCGGGCATGGCCTTAATACACAGGCATAAAAAAGCCCGATGAGAGCGGCGCTTTCATCGGGCGTTGGTTGATCGCCTGGGGCGATCAGTGCATTTAATCAGAAGTCCCAGCGAGTGCTGAACATCACGTTACGCGGCTCGCCATAGGCTGCCGAGTTATAAAAGCCCACGTTAGTGTAGTAGGTGGTGTCGAAGATATTGTTGAGGTTGACGGTCGCCGAGAGGTTCTTGGTGACCTGATAGCGGGTCATCAGGTCGACCACTGTATAGGACGACTGGGTGATGTCCTGGTTTTTATTGAGCGGCTGGTTCCAGATCTCATTCCAGGCCTTGGTTTGCCAGCGTACACCGCCACCGACGGTGAACTTGTCCAGAGCGCCCTTGAGTTTGTAGGTGGTGTTCAGGTTGACCTGATGCTCTGGCTCGAAGGTGGAGATTTTCTTGCCGTCTTCGTCGCGTACGATTTTGTGGGTGTAACCGCCCTGCAGTTGCCAGCCTGGGCTCAACTCACCGGAGATCTCTGCTTCGTAGCCTTTGGTGACGGCCTTGGAGCCCTTGAACGCATAGTTTTCCGGGGAAGGCGATTGGTTGTTGTAGGCATCGTCCGGAATAGCGCGATTGATCTCATGCACCTCGAAATACGCAAGGCTGGTGTTCAAGCGGCCTTCAAAGAACTCGCCCTTCAAGCCCACCTCGTAGTTTTGCCCTTCGTCCGGCTCCAGCAGCGTTTTGTTGCGATCTTTATAGGTGCTTTCCTGAGGTTGGAAAATATCGGTATAGCTGGTGTACACCGAGAAATTGTCGTTCAGGTCATAGATCACACCCGCGTACGGGATGAACCGTCCGGTTTCCTTGTAGGACGGGTTGTTGCCGGTGACGTGGTAGTTGGCAACGCGGCCACCGAGGATCACGTTCAGGTCATCCATCACGTTCAAGCGGGTGGTCACGTAGTAGCCGGTTTGACGAATGGTGTCGTCCGTGTACTGTTGGACCGGGCCGTAGATTGGCTTGGCGATCTTGCCATTCCAGTTGTAGAAATCCACTTTGTTGCCGCCTGGCCAGTCCGGCGACCAATAGCCTTTGCCCTGCCAGCGCGAGGTGCCGATCGAGCCACCTACGACCAGTTCATGGTCACGACCGAACAGACTGAATGGCCCGGTGGCATACAGATCGGCCGAGGTGCTTTTGGTTTCTCCGGTGTATTTCTGCCCGTTGATCGACGCTGTGCCATCGGCTTGTGGTTCAACGAACTGGATCGAACCGAGGTCGGCGTGGTAGCTGTTGATCTTATGGTCGAGTTGGAACTTGGTGACCCAGCCGTCGCCCAGGTCATGCTCGAGCATGGCAAAGGCGGTGCGGGTGTTTTGCTCCCATGAGCTCCAGGTGGTGCCGTTGTTGTAGGAGCGCGGCATCTTGTTGATGCTGCCGTCGTATTTCACCAACGGGAAGGAACCCGACCAACTGGTGCCTTGTGGAATGCTGTCCTGATAGTCGAAGCCCACGGTCAGCATGGTGTCGGGGGACAGGTCGAATTCGGTGATGCCGTAGTAGGTTTCGGTCTTGCGTGAGTAGTGGTCCATGAAGGAATTCTTGTCCTGGTACGCCGCCACTGCGCGACCACGGACATTCCCGCTGTCGGTCAACGGACCGCTGACGTCCACTTCGCTGCGGTAGTTGTCCCAGGAACCTGCGCCCAGTTGCACATGGCCTTTGAATTCCGAGGTGGGCTTCTTGCGAATCAGGTTGATGGTCGCGCCCAGGGAACCGGCACCGTTGAGCAGGCCGGTGGCGCCCTTGAGAATTTCGACGCGGTCGTAGATCGCCATGTCGCTCAGGGTGTTACCTGCCGAATAGCCAACGTTGCGCACGGTGGACGGAATGCCGTCGTACTGGAAGCTGTTGACCGAAAAACCACGGGAATAGTAGTTGGTGCGGTCGCTGTCGTAGGCTGACACGGTGATGCCCGGCGTGTGACGCATCACGTCGTCGACGTTATTGAGGCCGAAGTCTTCGATGTGCTGGCGGGTGATCACCGTGATTGACTGCGGGGTTTGCCGTGGCGTCAGGGTCAAGCGGGTTGCCGTGGCAATGGTGCCCGGCGTATAGGAACCGGAATCCTCGGTGATGTTGCCCAAGGTATTGCCGGTTACTTCGGTCGGGCTCAGTTCCAGCGTTGCGGATGTACCGGCAGCGGTCACGGTCAGCGAGTTGCCGTTGAAGCTGTGAGTGGTCTGAGTCCCACCCAACAACGTGTCAATGGCCCGCTGCGGCTCCATCTTGCCCTTGACCGCACGGCTGCTTTTGCCCTGCACATCGCTTGGGCTGTACAGCACTTGCACATTGGTCTGGCGGCCAAATTCCTGCAAGGCGCTCCCCAGCGACTGTGCGGGAATATCCAGCTCGATCTCCTGTGCCTGCGCATAACCTGCAACCGGCAGCGATATCGCCAGGGCCAAGGCGCTCGGAAGAAGATTGATGTTCAGGGCCCGGCGCATGGATAGCGCTTTGCTCAGGGGGCTGAGACCGAGTCTTGCTGGCATGGATGCTTTCTCTTCTATGTTTAAGTGGGCAAGTTATAGGTATCTATTGAGTATTATTCTCATTACCACTAGTGAGACGTTCCTACTTGGAAAAACCGGAAAATAAATTTCAGGCCGGTTCCATTTCGTGCAGCACCTGGCCGGCGCGCAGGCGCACCAATTGGTCGGCGATGTCGAAATAGCGGTCGTCGTGGCTGATCACAATGATGGTTTTGCCCAGGCGCTTGAGGTCCGGCAGCAGCTCGGTGTAGAAAATCCGGCGGAAAGCCGGGTCCTGGTCGGCGGCCCATTCGTCGAACACCAGCACCGGGCGTTCTTCGAGCCAGGCGTTGACCAGTGCCAGGCGCTTGCGCTGGCCGGTGGACAGATCGGTGGTGCTGAATACGCCGTCTTTCACGCTGACCTTGTGCGCGATTTCCAGGCGTTCCAGGTATTTGGCGGCGCTGTCCAGTGACTGGGTGGCGCTGCCCTGCACCAGGTCGTCGAACAGGTAGTAGTCGGAGAAGATCGTCGTGAAGAGTTGGCGATAGTCATCGCGCTCGGGGTCGGTGACGGCCTCGCCGTTCAGGCGAATCTCGCCTGCCTGGGGCGGATACAAGCCCAGCAGCAATTTGATCAGGGTGGTCTTGCCGCTGCCGTTCTCGCCGACGATAAACACGATATCGCCTTGCTTGATGCTCAGGTTGATCGGCCCCAGGTGGAACGGTTCGCTGCCTTCAATCGCCGGTGGGCTGTAGCTCACGCCGCGCAGTTCCAGGCTGTTGACTACCGGTTTTGGCGCTTCGCTGTCATCCATCAGCAGGTGCGGTTCGGGGGAGGAGAAGCGCTCCGACAGCTCGCTGATCCGGCCAAAGGCGATCTTGGCCTTGCCCACCACCGGCAAATAGCCCAGCAGGTGTTCCAGCGGGCCCTTCATGTAGAGCAGCACCAGCACGAAGCCGGTGATCACGGTCGGGTCAGGGTTCGGATTGTAGGCCTGCATCGCCAGGGCCAGGCCGATTACCACGAAGAACAGCATCGAGCCGAACGTCTTGGCGAGGATATAAATGTTGACCGAACGCACTTGGATATCGCTGATGCGGTCGGCGGTTTCCTGGATGCGATGGGTATTCATGCGATAGCGCCGTGGGCGGTGCATGCGCAGTTCCTTGGCGCCGGAAGCGATCGCGTTGTAGTAGCGCTGCAATTCATCTTCATGGCTGCGCGCCAGGTCAAAGCCCTGGATGCCTTTGCCACCGGCAATGAATTGCACGGCGCTGCCGATGATGATCGCCACCACCATCATCAGGAACATCGACACCGACAGGTAGGCTAGGTAGCCCAGGCAACCGAGGGTCACCGTGGCGGCGATGGCCAGTGGCGTGAAGGCGAAAGAAAAATCGCTGATGGTGTCGACGTCATGGGTCAGCACCGGGATCAGCCGGTGCGAGCGGTAGCGCTCGATCTGGCCGATGGGTGCCGACAGCACTTTCTCGCCCAGATCCTTGCGCAAGGCAGCAATGATGCGTTGCCCGACATAGTTGGTGCCGATGTCGGAAATGATCGAGCTGATCAGCGCCAGTACGCACAGCGCCGCAAAGGTCAGGACCACGCCTTGGGTCATGCCGTTGACCGAATGCAGCGCGTTATTGATGGTGGCCAGCAGCAAGGTAATGGCCAGGCCGCCCACCATGCCGAGAGCGACGGAGATCGTCACGATGGTACGAAAGGGCCTGAGCAAGGCGAGCAGACCCTTGAAGGCGCTGCGTTTGGGGTCGGTCATAAGTACTTCCCGGAGAGTGAAAAGAGGGGCTGGGCACACAGACCCTTACCCATGACAAACGAAGCGCCGGCGCGAGTATTTAGCTCGGCGTGCCCTTTGCGGGTGGCGCGGCATAAATTGCCGCGCAGCTGGTTCGTTCTTGTGCTGTAGGCGCACGTGCATCGACGCCGCGCGCAGTCCATTCAGCGAGAGCGAAACAATGACGAAAAAGAACCTGGTGTATGTGTGGTCCTTGCGAAATGCCGCCGCCGACAAGGCCGGGCAGCCGGTGGCCTACAAGGATCACGAGCGCTATATGAAGTCGGTGCTGGAGTTTCTGGTGGGTTCGCTGAACGACACGCCGTTGGGCGAGGCCTATAACCTGGTTGGCGTGGTGTATGACGATGACGAGCAGAACCCGCGCGACCAGCAACTGGTCAGCAATTACGGCTTTGCCTATAAACCAGGCCGCCAGTGGCTGTACCCGGCGGATCTGCAGGTGCAGGGGCGGCTGGTCAACGACTTGTTATTGAGCGTGCCGTCCACCTACCGCCGTCTGCCACGCGGCAGTGCCGAGCACATTGCCGGCAAGCAGGATTTCGAGCGTCGCCTGCACGACACGCTGGTGGAATTGAAGGCCGATATCGTCGTGCTGGACGGTCTGCTGGTGATTCTGGATGAGCTGGTGCGTCCAGGTGCACCGTTTGCACGGCGCATCATGAACATTCACCCAGGCATTACCCGAATCGAATCGCCTTACGAACGCCGCGGCGCATACGCCACCTGGAATGCCTTGTACGGTGCGCGTGGGCAAACCGTGGTGGATTGGGCGACCAAGGCCACCACGCCGTCCGAGCCGCTGTACCTCACCGGCGCTTCGTTCCACTACGTGGATAACGGCATCGATTCGGGTGAAGTGTTTCACGACGTGCTGAAAACCGAGATATCGCCCGAGGACACCATCCTCGAACTGCGCTGGAACAACTTTAACAACAGCCTGTTCCCGGCGTTGCACGAAGGCTTGGAGTTGTTGGCCAAGGAGGCCTGAACACAGCCCTATTGGTACATACAGCACCAAAATGTGAGCGGGCTTGCCCGCGAAGGCGGTGGCCCTGTTGATACAGGGGTGACTGACAGACCGCTATCGCAGGCAAGCCAGCTCCCACATTTGAATGGTGGCGGTCTTGGTGTTTACGGACCACCCTAAGCCCAGCCGCCGCAACCATTGCCGCGAATTTTTACCTGGTGTACGCGAGGCAAAATGTGGGAGCGGGCTTGCCCGCGAAGGCGGCGGCCCTGTTGATACAGGGGTGACTGACACACCGCTATCGCAGGCAAGCCAGCTCCCACATTTGAATGGTGGCGGTCTTGGTGTTTACTCACCATCCTAAGCCCAGCCGCCCCAACCATTGCCGCGAATTTTTACCTGATGTACGCAAGGCAAAATGTGGGAGCGGGCTTGCCCGCGAAGGCGGTGGCCCTGTCGATACAGGGGGGACTGACACACCGCTATCGCAGGCAAGCCAGCTCCCACATTTGAATGGTGGCGGTCTTGGTGTTTACGCACCACCCTAAGCCCAGCCGCGCCAATCATTGCCGCGAACTTTTACCTGATGG
>NZ_CAWOAW010000043.1:19102-66892 GCF_963879675.1 Pseudomonas sp. Larv2_ips | reverse complement strand
ACCATTGCCGCGAATTTTTACCTGATGTACGCAAGGCAAAATGTGGGAGCGGGCTTGCCCGCGAAGGCGGTGGCCCTGCCGATACAGGGGTGACTGACACACCGCTATCGCAGGCAAGCCAGCTGCCACCTGTGAACGGTGCCGCGCCTAAAGCTCGCGCACTACCCGAAAGCCAATCCAGTCGCCGCGCGTTTGCGGGTAGATGTTGTTGCGGTTGCCCGAGCGCGAAAACACGGGCGCTTCGCCCCAGTCGTTGCCGCGAATCTGGTAGCTCTCGCAGTTAGGTTCCACCCAGGCGCTGCCGTCGGTGGGGGCGCCGATGTAGTTGGGGTGCTCGCAGTCGGCGACCCGCTCATAGACATTGCCATGCATGTCGTACATGCCAAACGCATTCGGCGGGTAGCTGCCGACCGGCGAAGAGTAGCTGTAGCCATCCGCCGGGCCGTAGGTGTTGGCATGTTCGGCGATGCTGTAACCCTTGCCCTCATCGAAAGGAAACGGAAACGGTCCGGCGGTGCCGGCACGCGCCGCATATTCGCGCTGCGCTTCGCTGACCATCTGGTACGTCTGCCCGGTCTTTTTCGACAGCCAGGCCACGTAATGTTTGATGTCGTCCATGTCCATGCACACCGCCGGCTGGCGCGGCCCTTGTGGGTAGCGTGGCTTGCTGGCGATGCATTCGCGCCCAGGGCGGGTGTCGCCGTCGGCGATCTTGACGCCGGTCTGGCGGATATAGCTGTCCCATTCACCGGCGGTGATATGGAAACGGCTCATGGCGAAGGGTTTGGCGAAGGTCACCTCATGCATCGGGCCTTCGTCGGGCTCGCGGCCGACTTCGTCTTCCGGGGTGCCCATGGTAAAGGTGCCGGCCGGCAGCACGACCATTTCCGGGCAGTCCTTGCAGTCTTTGAATACTTTGCCCGGTTGCGCGGTGGCGGCCTGGGCCAGGCCTGGCAACAGCGCGCCGCACAGGGCGGTCAGCGCCAGGGCAGTGAGGGGCTTGAGTCGGGATGGAGTCATGTGGGCATCTCGTTCAAAGGAAAAAGGGGTCACAGCCGTTGGCTCAGCAAGCTCATGAAACGCTGGATTTCATCCGAGCTGTTAAGCAGGCCAGGGGAGGTGCGAATCACGGGGCCGACATCACGGTCCACCGCATCGATCACCACACGGTTTTTCATCATGTGGGCGACCACGGCCTCGCTGTCCTGGCCCTTGACGCGGAAGAAGGTAAAGCCGGCTGAGAGAGCAGGGCTGCGCGGCGTCACCAGCTCGATTTGCGGGTGGCCCAGCAAACGGCCCTTCAATTCGCTGTTGAGCGCGTGAATACGCGCCTGCACTTGGGGCTTGCCCAACTGCAAATGCAACTTGAAGGCTTCGTCCACTGCCCAGCGATGCTCAAAAGCGTGGAAACCGCCGGGCGTCATGGTGGTGGCGAAATTGGTGTCTTCGGAGAAGGTCGGCACCATCGGCGTCACGTATTTGTTTTCGGCGTCGCGGGCGCACACCAGGCCGGTACCGCGCGGGCCGAACATCCATTTATGCGTGCCGGCAATAAAGAAGTCGCAGTGCATATCGGGGAAGTCGAGGTTTTCCACGCCGAAGCCGTGCACGCCGTCCACCACGTAGAGAATGCGGTCGTTTTCATCGCGGTTACGGTTGAGTGCGTCCACCAGCCTGCCGATCTCGCCAATCGGTAGTTTCACGCCGCTGCCCGACTGCACCCAGGTCATGCCCAGCACGCGGGTGTTGGGGCGAATACTGCGCTGGATATTGCCGAGGATTTCATCGGCAGACACGCGACTGGCGTCTTCGAACAGCGTGAACCTGCGCACCTGCGTGCCTTGCTTGAGCACGCGAAAATCCAGGGCGTTCTGGGTAGCGTAATGCTCGTGTACGGTGGTGAGAATTTCCTGGTCGGGCCGCAGCTTTATCCCGCCGTAGATCATCGCCAGCCCTTCGGAGGTGCTGCCGGTGAGGGCAATTTGCGCCGGCTTGGCGTTCAAGTAGCGACCGGCCCATTCCCGTACCTGGCCTTCGCGTTTCCAGGTTTCCTCAAGGCCCCAGTCCATCGCCAGCCCTGGGTTGCGGTCGATCTGCTGGCGGTAGCGGTCGATCGCCTCGCGCACCGGCTTGGGGTGCGAGGCCACCAGGAAATTGGAGAAGTGCAGGTAGTTCGGGTCCTGGTTGAACAGCTGTTTCAATCCCGTCCATGGGGCGTTCGCAGCGGGTGCCGGGCTGTCGGCCAGTGCTTGAGGCATCAGCGCAGCGCCCAGTGGCAGGCTGGCGGCGAAGACACCGGCCTGTTTGAGAAATGTACGGCGATCAGTCATGGACGTGCTTCTAGGTGGTTAGCGGTTGGCCAAGGGCTTGGCGGCTTTTTGTACCTGGTCCCATACGCGCAGGAAGTTGCCTCCCCACAGCTTGGCGATATCGGCTTCGGAGTAGCCACGCTGGATCAGCTCGGCGGTGACGTTGCGCACCTCGCCGACGTTCTCCCAGCCCTGGATGCCGCCACCGTCGTTGAAGTCCGACGAGATGCCGACGTGATCAATGCCGATCTTGCGCACGGTGTAGTCGATGGCGTCGCCCCAATCCTTGAGGGTGGCCTTGGGTTCTTCTTCGAGAATGCCGTACAGGCCTTGGGCGTACTGGCCGAACTTCTGCTCGGGCCAGGCGGCAATGATTGCGTCGCCGGGCATCAGGGCCATGGCCAGGTTGGGCAGCGGCGGCAAATCGAAACGCGCGCGCAGGGTGTTGAGCTTGTCCTGGGTCGGTTGGCTCAGCGGACGCAAATAGGCGGGAAAGCCCACCACTTGAACCACGCCGCCGCTGTTCTTGATCAGTTGCAGTTCTTTGTCGCTGAGGTTGCGCGGGATATCCACCGACGCCCGCGGCGCGGAGTGGGACGCCACCATCGGCGTACGGCTCAGCTGTGCCACTTGCTCCAGCGCCTTGGTCGACATTTGCGACACATCGATGATCACGCCCAGGTCATTGAGGCGATGCACCGCCTGCTGACCGATGGGCGACAGCCCTTCGAGGGCGTCGGTCGAATCGTTGAAAAACGGCAGTGGGCGCGACGAGTCTGACCAGGCGTTGTTGCCGATATAGCTGAAGCCGAACATGCGCATGCCGCGCGCCGCCCACAGGTCCAGTTGGTTCAGGTCATCGCCCAGCGGGTAGGCGTTGAGCATGCTGATAAACACCGCAAATTTGCCCTCACCGTGCAGGCGGCGGAAATCGTCCGGGGTGTAGGCGATGCCGACCTGGTTGGGAAAGTCGCGCACCATGCCGGAGATGATCTTGTAGCGCACCTCTTGCTCGTGGCGGGCCTCCTCGACAAAACCGTCGGTGGGCTTATGCGGCGCGTTGGTGCCGTTCCAGATTTCCGGCCAGCCGAAAATCGTCAGGGCGGCGCCCGACAAGCGCCCGCGTGCTGCCTTGGCCAGGTCGAACTGGCCGCTGCCATCTTTGTCGGCCTCATTGCCGGCCGTGCCGAAATCCATCGGCACCGTGATGTGGCTGTCGAACGACAGCAAGCGGTCCTGCATTTCATTGGCTTGCTTGATCACCTCCAATGGGTAACCGGCATTGCCGCGAAACCAGTGGTCCCAGACCAGAAAGCCAGCCCCGGCGCCGATGGCCAATGCCAGCGGCAGGCCGATCAACAGCGCCTTTTTCGAACGTGGTTTTGTCATTGCCATCTCAGTCAGTTGAGGCCTTTGCTATCAGGGAGGAACGAGCCATGGCCGGGGAAATTTAGGCCCGCTTCGCGCGGCGGTAAATTTGCGAAGGCTGCAAACGTTCTAGCTCTGATTAAGCCGTTTCCTAAGGTAGACAATGACGATCTCTCGACGTGGGTTCATCGCAGGCCTGGCGCTGACGGGCGCCGCCGTGCCGGCGGCCTTTTATGCCCATCGCGAGCTGACGCGCGAAGAAGAATTCCCCATCACCCCGGGCGAGGCCACGGTGGATTTGGCCGACACCGATGGCCAGCACTTGGCGAACATTTTGCGCGGTGTGTGGAGCCTGCGCCTGGAAGGCCGCGACGCCGGGCTAAAGGGCTTGCCGCTGCAAGGCCTGGAACTGCTGCTGGACATCGCCCCGCGTGGCCGTGGCCTGCGCGGCTACCTGGACACTACTGAAAACCTGCGCGCCGAAGGTGAACCGCGTTACCGCGTACTCGGTGATGTGCTGACAGGCGAGGGCGCCTTGCTTTACTGGCGCCTGATCGACCGCGAGGCGGCCGACGGCGCACCGGCCTATGAATTCAAGATGACACTCGATGAAGTCTGGGCCGACTTCGCTAACGCCGGCAGCAGCACCCTCAGCGGGCAGATCCTCAACCTCGACCGCCCCTTGGCATTCACCGAGCGTGACAACCGCTTTATCGCCCACAAACAGCTGTTTCCCGAAGCGCGCCAACGCATCGGCCTGAACTCGACACTGCTGGCCTGGCTGATTTCGCCGGAGCACCGCCTGTTTCACCAACTCTGGCACGCCACCCGCGACCAGTGGCACAAGCTCTCGGAGGAAAAGCGCGACGCCTTGCGCGGCATCGGCTGGCAGCCCGGCCCGCGCGGCCAGGAACGCGACGCACGCGGCAAACGCAAAGATCGCAACGGCTCGGGCATCGACTTCTTTTTCATGCACCGGCATATGCTCGGCAATGCGCGTTCCATGCAAGATTTGCCGTCGTGGCCGCAATTCCCCGAGCCACAGCCGGCGCTGGAACGCGACCGTCTGGGCTTTATGCGTTACTTCGATAACCACGACGGCTTCGCGCTGCCGCCCTGTTGGTCGGCGCCGGATGACAGCGAATACACCCAATGGGTCAGCGATATCAAGGCGGCCCAGACGTACCACAGCAACTTTCAGGTCTGGGAGTCCCAATACCGCGACCCACGTTACCTGGCCAAGCTGAGCCTTGGGCAATTGGGTTCCGAGATGGAGTTAGGCCTACACGACTGGCTGCACATGCGCTGGGCCTCGGTGCCGCGTGATCCGTCCAACGGCGCGCCGGTGCCGTTCGCCCGCGACCCGTCGGACTTTGCCGCGCGTTGGTATGCGCCGGAGAACGACTTTCTCGGTGATCCGTTTTCATCCCATGTAAACCCGGTGTTCTGGCATTTCCACGGCTGGATTGATGACCGCATCGAAGATTGGTTTCGCGCCCACGAGCGCTTCAACCCCGGTGAGGTCAGCCGGCTGCAAGTCAATGGCGTGAACTGGTTCGCGCAGGGGCGTTGGGTGGAAGTCGGCGATCCGTGGCTGGGGCCGGACACCCACGGCTGCAGCACCACGCCGGGGTTGCAGATGGGCAGGTCGATGGAGATGGACCCGGAGACCATGAAGCTGGCGCTGCGTATTACCTTTGCCGCTGAGGACGAAGGCTTGCAGGCATTGTTCAAGCGTGTGCCGAGGCGGCCCTGGTACGCACGGCACTTGAAGGTCAAGTAACGCCTGGGACGTTGGGCCAGAGATCGGCCACCAGGAACAGGCGTTCGGCTTCTTCCCAATCCTCGCCATTGCGCACAAGGCGCACCAACAACTGCGCGGGTGCCATCGGGTCCAGCGCTGCCAGCCAGCCCTGCATCTGCTGCTCACTCCAGACCTCAGCCTGCGCGTAGTGCGCCGGTGCCAGCCAGGCATGCCTGGGCAGCGGTTGCCAGCGCCCCGGCGGGCTAGCACTGACCAGCGCCGGCCAATCGCGCTGATGCAGCCAGCGCCCCCGCAGATGCTGCGGATGGGCGCCATGCGGTGGCTCGGCCTGGCCGGGCCACGGATAGAGCAAATACCCGCCAAGCCACAAATGCGCATCGAACTGCTGGATATCCAGCGCCGCCAGCGCCTCGCGGCTTTCCGCGCGTGCCGAAATCGGCAGTTGGTGCTGGGCCAGATGCGCCAGCTTGCGGTCCAGCCGGTCATGGCATCCCGGCCCCAGCCATTGCGCGGTATCCAGACCGTTGCCGTCCTGCGGCCCGAGATACAGTTTGATCGCCAGTTCCAGGTGGTGCACGCCATCGCGGTCGCGCAGCAGCATGTCCAACTCGCCCAAGGTATGCCCGGCGCGGCGGATCGGCAGGTTGGCGGCCAGCAATTCCACGCCCGGCGCATGCTGCACAGCGAATTGCCACAGGCGCTCGTAGTACAGGCCCAAGCGCCGTGTGCGGGCAAGGCTTAGCCAATGCTGCAAAGCGCTGCTGTCTTGGTCGAGTGCGCGCAACCACTGCTCCAGCAGATGCGGGGCCTGCACCCAATCGCTGCCGGCCAGCGGGTGGCGCTGAGGCCAGGGCGTTTGCGCGAGCATTGGCGGGGCGAGCATCACCCACGCCAAGTCGCGCACTTCGGGGTGGCGCAGTTGGCGGGGCAGGTTGTGCAAATCCGGGAACACAGTCATGGTCCGAGCATAGCCGTTTAACGTCTGTTGGGGTGGCTGAGAACCATTGTCATCAAGGGTTCACGGCGACAAAGGATTTTGCCTGACGCGGCCTTTCGCCCATAATCGTTGTTTTTGCCACACCCCACATCCCGCAGGAGCCCCATGGAGCAATTTCGCAATATCGGCATTATCGGTCGCCTGGGCAGTACCCAGGTGCTGGACACCGTCCGCCGACTGAAAAAGTTTCTGCTCGAGCGCCACCTGCACGTGATCCTCGAAGACACCATCGCCGAAATCTTGCCGGGCCATGGTTTGCAAACCTCATCGCGCAAAATGCTCGGTGAAGTCTGCGACATGGTGATTGTGGTCGGCGGCGACGGCAGCCTGCTCGGCGCAGCCCGGGCGTTGGCGCGGCATAACGTGCCGGTGCTGGGGATTAACCGCGGCAGCCTGGGCTTCCTGACCGATATCCGTCCCGATGACCTTGAAGTTGAAGTGGCCAAGGTGCTCGACGGCCATTACCTGGTCGAAAACCGCTTCCTGCTGCAGGCCGAAGTGCGCCGCCACGGCGAAGCCATCGGCCAGGGCGACGCGCTCAACGACGTGGTGCTGCACCCCGGCAAGTCGACGCGCATGATCGAGTTCGAGCTGTATATCGACGGCCAGTTCGTGTGCAGCCAGAAGGCCGACGGCCTGATTGTGGCCACGCCGACCGGTTCCACGGCGTACGCGCTGTCGGCCGGCGGGCCGATCATGCACCCCAAGCTGGATGCCATTGTGATCGTGCCGATGTACCCCCATATGTTGTCCAGCCGGCCAATTGTGGTCGATGGCAACAGTGAGCTGAAAATCGTGGTGTCCAAAGACATGCAGATCTACCCGCAAGTCTCCTGTGACGGGCAGAACCATTTCACTTGCGCCCCCGGTGACACCATCACCGTGAGCAAAAAGGCGCAGAAGTTGCGGTTGATCCACCCGCTGGACCACAACTACTACGAAGTGTGCCGCACCAAGTTGGGCTGGGGCAGCCGCTTGGGGGGTGGAGGCGACTGATGCTCGATCCCGCGCGTAGCTACGACCTGATTGGTGACGTGCACGGGTGCGCTCATACCCTTGAGCACTTGCTCGACCGGCTGGGCTACCACAAACAGGGCGGCACCTGGCGCCATCCGACGCGAATGGCGGTGTTCCTCGGCGATATCATCGACCGTGGCCCACGCATTCGCGAGGCGCTGCATATTGTCCACGACATGGCCGAGGCCGGTCAGGCGCTGTGCATCATGGGCAATCATGAATTCAACGCGCTGGGCTGGAGCACGCCCGCGCCGCCGGGCAGTGGCAAGCAGTTTGTGCGCGAGCACAACCCACGCCACGCGCGGTTGATCCACGAGACCCTGACCCAGTTCGAGCACCACCCGGCCGACTGGCACGACTTTCTCGGCTGGTTCTATGACATGCCGCTGTTTGTCGATGCCGGGCGTTTCCGTGTGGTGCACGCGTGTTGGGACGAGGGCTTTATCCAGCCGCTGCGCGCGACCTTTCCGGATGGCTGCATCGACCAGCACTTTTTGCAGGCCGCCGCCGTGCCGGGCAGTTTTGCCTGCAACGCCTTCGACCGCTTGCTGCGCGGCACCGACATGCGCCTGCCGGACGGCCTGACGCTGACCGGTGGCGATGGGCTGACGCGCTCGTTCTTTCGCACCAAATTCTGGGAAGACGACCCGAAAACCTACGGCGACATCGTGTTCCAGCCCGATGCGCTGCCGGAACCGGTGGCACGTACGCCGCTGTCGTCGACTGAAAAAAATTCCCTGCTGCGCTATGGCATCGACGAGCCGTTGCTGTTCGTCGGCCACTACTGGCGCAGCGGCAAACCCGCGCCGATCCGGCCGAACCTGGCCTGCCTGGATTACAGCGCCGTGCTGTACGGCAAGCTGGTGGCGTATCGGCTGGACCAGGAAACCCAGCTGGATCCGCGTAAATTTGTATGGGTCGACGTTGAGCGCCCTGAGGTTATTTCATGAGCACCGTAGCTGTTTTGCGCTTGCCGCTGAGTGTCGATCTGGCGGGTTTCGTCAAGTTGCTGCAACGCATGCAAGTTCCCCATCGTGTCAGCGAAGAGGCCGGCGAGCAGGTGTTGTGGGTGCCCGAAACCATCAGCGAAGACGTGCGCGTGTTGTACCAACGCTTTCCCGCCGGTGACCCGGACCAGCAACTGGACATCCCCGAGCGGGCGCCCGTTACGCGCCCCAGTTTTGTTCAGCAGGTGCGCCACAGCCCGGTGACGGCGCTGGTACTGTTGGCGAGCATCATTGTCGGCGCGGTGACGTTGCTGGGTGAAAACCTGCAAACCATGAGCTGGCTGACGTTTCTGCCGTTCCATGTGACGGGCGAGTACCTTCAATTCACGCCCTTTGCCGAGACCATGGCGTCGGGGCAATGGTGGCGGTTGGTCACGCCGATGCTGATCCACTTCGGCATCCTGCATTTGGCCATGAACGGCATGTGGTACTGGGAACTCGGCCGGCGCATTGAGGTGCGCCAGGGCAGTATCAACCTGCTGGGCCTGACCCTGCTGTTCAGCCTGGTGTCCAATTACGCGCAATACGCCTATGGCGGCCCGAGCCTGTTTGGCGGCCTGTCCGGCGTGTTGTATGGCTTGCTGGGGCATTGCTGGATTTTCCAGTTGCTGTCGCCCAACCCGGCTTATCGCCTGCCTCGCGGGGTGCTGGCGATGATGCTGATATGGCTGGTGCTCTGCATGTCGGGGCTGATCTCGATGATCGGTTTCGGCGAAATCGCCAACGCGGCTCATCTGAGCGGCTTGGTCATCGGTTGCCTGACGGGTTTGCTGGGTGGGTTGTACAACCGCCGCAAAACCTCCATTTGATAAGGAAGAGCCTAATGTCCTCTTTTGCTGAAATGATCGAAAACATCACCCCGGACATCTATGAGAGCCTCAAGCTCGCCGTGGAAATCGGCAAGTGGTCCGACGGCCGCAAGCTCACCGCCGAGCAGCGCGAGCTGTCGCTGCAAGCGGTGATCGCCTGGGAAATCCAGAACCTGCCCGAAGAGCAGCGCACCGGCTACATGGGCCCGCAGGAATGCGCGTCGAAATCGGCACCGGTGCCGAACATTCTGTTCAAGTCGGATGCGATCCATTGATTGAAATTGGTCGCGGTGCAGTCAGCAAAATGTCGGCGCAACTCGGTGAGCCGACCGTTCAATACGCGTTTCGCCTTGGCGATACCGAGGTGCCGGTCAACCCGTTGATCGGCACGCACGTGCGCCTGGAATACCTCGGCGCCATCCATTGCAGCCATTGCGGGCGCAAGACCAAAACCAGTTTCAGCCAGGGTTACTGCTACCCATGCATGACCAAACTGGCCCAGTGTGACCTGTGCATCATGAGCCCCGAGCGTTGCCACTACGACGCCGGCACTTGCCGTGATCCGGGCTGGGGCGAGCAATTCTGCATGACCGACCACGTGGTCTACCTGGCCAATTCGTCTGGCATCAAGGTCGGCATCACCCGCGCCACCCAGCTGCCGACACGTTGGCTGGACCAGGGCGCCAGCCAGGCGCTGCCGATCATGCGCGTGGCGACCCGCCAGCAATCCGGCTTCGTCGAAGACCTGTTTCGTAGTCAGGTGGCCGACAAGACCAACTGGCGCGCGCTGCTCAAGGGCGATGCGGTGGCGGTGAACCTGACCGAAGTGCGCGATGCGCTGTTTGCCTCGTGCGCCGAAGGCCTGCAGAGTTTGCAGGAACGCTTTGGCCTGCAGGCCATCCAAACGATTGCCGACATTGAACCGATCCAAATCCGCTACCCGGTCGAGCAGTATCCGACCAAGATCGTCAGCTTCAACCTGGACAAGAACCCGATTGCCGAAGGCACGCTGTTGGGGATCAAGGGCCAATACCTGATCTTCGACACCGGCGTTATCAACATTCGTAAGTACACGGCCTACCAGCTCGCCGTGCATCAGTAAAAGGATGCCACCCATGCGCACCGAACAACCGAAGATGATTTACCTGAAGGACTATCAGGCGCCGGACTACCTGATCGAAGAGACGCACCTGACCTTCGAGTTGTTCGAGGACCACAGCCTGGTCCACGCGCAGCTGGTGATGCGCCGCAACCCCGAGCGTGGTGCGGGCCTGCCGCCGCTGGTGCTCGATGGCCAGCAGCTTGAACTGCTGACCGTCAACCTGGGCGACCGTGAGCTGAGCGAAGCCGACTACCAGTTGACCGACAGCCACCTGACCCTGCACCCGACCAGCGAGACCTTCACGGTCGACACCAGCGTGCGCATCCACCCGGAAACCAACACCGCGCTGGAAGGCCTGTACAAATCCAGCGGCATGTTCTGCACCCAGTGCGAGGCCGAAGGTTTTCGCAAGATCACCTATTACCTCGACCGCCCGGACGTGATGAGCACCTTCACCACCACGGTGATCGCCGAGCAACACAGCTACCCGGTGCTGCTGTCCAACGGCAACCCGATTGCGAGCGGCCCGGGTGAAGACGGGCGCCACTGGGCGACCTGGGAAGACCCGTTCAAGAAACCGGCCTACCTGTTCGCGCTGGTGGCCGGCGATTTGTGGTGCGTCGAAGACACCTTCACCACCATGACCAGCCGTGAAGTGGCGCTGCGCATCTACGTCGAGCCGGAAAACATCGACAAATGCCAGCACGCCATGAACAGCCTGAAAAAATCCATGCGCTGGGACGAAGAGACCTACGGCCGCGAGTACGACCTCGACATCTTCATGATCGTGGCGGTCAACGACTTCAACATGGGCGCCATGGAGAACAAGGGCCTCAATATCTTCAACTCCAGCGCCGTGCTGGCGCGCGCAGAAACCGCCACTGACGCCGCGCACCAGCGCGTCGAGGCGATCGTCGCGCACGAATACTTCCACAACTGGTCGGGCAACCGCGTGACCTGCCGCGACTGGTTCCAGCTGTCGCTGAAGGAAGGCTTCACGGTGTTCCGTGATTCCGGCTTCTCCGCCGACATGAACTCGGCCACGGTCAAGCGCATCCAGGACGTGGCGTACCTGCGTACTCACCAGTTCGCTGAAGACGCAGGCCCGATGGCGCACGCCGTGCGCCCGGACAGCTTCATCGAAATCTCCAACTTCTATACCTTGACCGTGTACGAAAAGGGCTCGGAAGTGGTCGGCATGATCCACACCTTGCTCGGCGCTGAAGGCTTCCGTAAGGGCAGTGATCTCTATTTCGAGCGCCATGACGGCCAGGCCGTGACGTGCGACGACTTCATCAAGGCCATGGAAGACGCCAACGGCGCGGACCTGACCCAGTTCAAACGCTGGTACAGCCAGGCCGGTACACCGCGTCTGGCGATGAGCGAGTCCTACGACGCCGCTGCCAAGACCTACAGCCTGACCTTCCGTCAAAGCTGCCCGCAAACCCCGGACAAAGTTGAAAAGCTGCCGTTCGTTATTCCGGTGGCGCTGGGCCTGCTGGACGCCAACGGCGCCGGGATTGCCTTGCGCCTGGCCGGTGAGGCCAGCGCTGGCGCCACGTCCCGAGTGATTTCGGTGACCGAAGCCGAGCAGACCTTCACGTTCGTCGATATCGCCGAACAACCGCTGCCGTCGCTGCTGCGCGGCTTCTCGGCGCCGGTGAAACTGAGCTTCCCGTACAACCGCGACCAACTGATGTTCCTGATGCAACACGACAGCGACGGGTTCAATCGCTGGGATGCCGGCCAGCAACTGTCGGTGCAAGTGCTGCAGGAGTTGATTGGTCAGCATCAAGCGGGTCAGCCGTTGAAGCTGGACCAACGCCTGATCGACGCGCTGCGCACGGTGTTGAGCGATGAAAGCCTGGACCAGGCTATGGTCGCCGAGATGCTCTCGCTGCCAAGCGAGGCCTACCTGACTGAAATCAGTGAAGTGGCGGACGTCGAGGCCATCCACGCCGCCCGTGAGTATGCGCGCAAGCAACTGGCCGACAACCTCTACGAATCGCTGTGGCTGCGCTACCAGGCGAACCGCGAGCTGTCCAAGCAGACACCTTACGTGGCGGCGGCCGAGCACTTTGCCCGTCGCGCCCTGCAGAACATTGCGCTGTCGTACCTGATGCTCAGCGGCAAGCAGGAAGTGCTGGCGGCAACGCTGGACCAGTTCGACACCAGCGACAACATGACGGAGCGCCTGACGGCGCTGGCCGTGTTGGTCAACTCGCCGTTCGAGTCGGAAAAGGCGCAGGCGTTGGCGGTGTTTGCCGAGAACTTCAAGGACAACCCGCTGGTCATGGACCAGTGGTTCAGCGTGCAGGCCGGCAGCACCTTGCCGGGCGGCTTGGCGCGCGTCAGGGCGTTGATGGAGCACCCGGCGTTCACCCTCAAGAACCCGAACAAGGTGCGGGCGCTGGTCGGCGCGTTTGCCGGGCAGAACCTGATCAACTTCCACGCCGCCGATGGCTCGGGCTATCGTTTCCTGGCCGATTTGGTGATCCAGTTGAACGGGTTCAACCCGCAGATCGCTTCGCGCCAATTGGCGCCGTTGACCCGCTGGCGCAAATACGATGGTGCGCGCCAGGCGCTGATGAAGGCGGAGCTGGAGCGCATTCGTGCCTCCGGTGAACTGTCCAGTGATGTATTCGAGGTGGTCAGCAAGAGCCTTGCGTAAAGTCTGCGATTAAAAAAACGGCCTGCTCAGGCCGTTTTTTTTCGCCTTAGATAACCGGTGGGCGAGGGGCGTCCAAGCCGGTGTCGATTGGGAAACGCTCGGCAATGATGGTGTGCGGAACGCCCAGCGGCTGGGCACTGGCGCCATCCAGGCGGGTCACGTGTTCGGCCGACAATTGCACGTTCAGCGCACCCAGGGTTGCATCGAGCTGCGCGCGGGTGCGTGAGCCCAGGATCGGGATCAGCGCGGTGGTCGAGCGCCGGGCTTTTTCGCG
The DNA here is from genome assembly GCF_963879675.1 of Pseudomonas sp. Larv2_ips. NCBI lineage: Bacteria > Pseudomonadati > Pseudomonadota > Gammaproteobacteria > Pseudomonadales > Pseudomonadaceae > Pseudomonas > Pseudomonas sp. Larv2_ips. Next base: position 53,573 of record NZ_CAWOAW010000043.1, on the reverse strand, counting down.
CAGCCAGGCAATGGCGACGTGGGTTGGGCTGGCGTCGAGTTCGCCAGCGACTGCCAGCAGGGTGTCGAGTACTGCGGTTTCGCGGGCGCTCTTTTCCGAGTGGATCAGCATGCCCAGTTTGTTGGCGCGGTTGTCGTCCTGCGTTTCACGGTATTTGCCGGTGAGGAAACCACCGCCCAACGGCGACCACAGCGTGGCGCCCAGGCCCAACGCTTCGGCCATCGGCAGCAACTCGCGGTCGGCGCTGCGCTCGGCCAGGCTGTATTCCACCTGGACGCCGATGATCGGCGCGAAGCTGCGCACTTCGGCCAACAGATCCGCGCGGGCAATGCGCCAGGCGGGAAAGTTGGACAGGCCGGCGTAGTGGATTTTGCCGGCACGCACCAAATCATCGAAGCCGCGCAGGATCTCTTCCATCGGCGTGACGTTGTCGCTCATGTGCGCCCAGAGCAGGTCGATGCGGTCGGTGTTCAAGCGCTTGAGACTCTCTTCGACGGCACGCACCATGTTTTTGCGGTTGTTACCGAGCTTGAGCGTGCCTTCATCGGAAGGCTGGGTGCGCAGGCTGTATTTGGTGGCGACCACCAGGTTGTCGCGCTCGGCGGCGATAAATTCCCCCAGCAGTTTTTCGGCCTGGCCGAACTGGTAACCGTTGGCGGTATCCAGGAAGTTGCCTCCTGCTTCGAGATAGCCATCGAAGATCTGCCTGGCTTCGTCGCGCTCGGCGCCATGGCCCCAGCCTGTGCCGAAATTACCGGTGCCCAGGGCCAGTTCCGATACCTGCAGGCCGCTGCGGCGACCAAAGACTTTATTGCGCATACAAAGACTCCTGTGGGGTGATTTTTTACATGTCTTGAAACATGTATTTAATATGATTCGCGTAATTTATTCGGTCAAGAGGCTTTTTTACTGCTGACGTTTTCTGACAGGGGGCTCTGTTAAGCTGCGGCACTTTTTTCCCTTTCTCGGCGGGTTTGACGTGTCGCGTACCACACGGTTGCTGACGTTGTTGCAGGCCCTGCGGGGCAAGAAACGCCCGGTGACTGCCGCCGTATTGGCGGCGCAACTGGAGGTGTCCGAGCGCACGCTGTATCGCGATATCGCTGAATTGACAGCGCTGGGCGCACCGATTTTTGGCGAGGCCGGGGTAGGGTACGTGCTGCGTAGCGGGCTGTTTCTGCCGCCATTAATGCTGAACGCCGAGGAAACCGAAGCGATCGTGCTGGGCCTGCGTTATGTCGATCAACGTGGCGACGATGTGCTGAGCCGCGCCGCGGCCAATGCGTTGGCGAAAATCGCCGATGTGCTCGATCCCGCCGCCCAGGAAGCGTTGCGCAACCCCACGCTGCTACCTGGCCCTCCGGGGTTCGGCTACCCGGAAAACCGCGCGCCGCTGAATGTGTTTCGCGAGGCGATCCGCAATCAGGCCAAGCTGCACATCGATTACGCCGACGCCAGCCAAACCCAGAGCCAGCGCCTGATTTGGCCGCTGGCCCTGGGGTTTCTCAATGAAGTGCGCGTGATTGTGGCGTGGTGCGAGTTGCGCGGCGCTTATCGCACCTTTCGCACTGACCGAGTGGCCGCGGCCGACGCTCAGGGTGATCGTTACCCTGGCCGACGCAGCGACCTGTTGCGAGCCTGGCGCAAGCTGATGGAGCAGAACGAGTCCGGGCCGTTTACTCCTGACAAAAACTGACACAACCCTGGCTTAGCATGGCGTCATACATCATTAAAAAGGAGCTGCGCCATGTCCCTTCCTGAATTGGCACCCGCGATTGTGGCCTACATCGCCGCGACCAATACTCGCAACACTTCAACCATTGACCAGTGTTTTGCCGCCGATGCCAATGTATTTGATGAGGGTGAGCATCAAGTCGGCACCGCCGCGATTGTGCGCTGGATGGAGGACACCGGGCGTCGCTATCAGCCCCGGGTTGAAGTGCTGAACGTGCAGCATCGCACCGGCAAAGTGTTGGTGAGCAATGTGGTTTCCGGTAATTTCCCCGGCAGCCCGCTGGCGCTGCGCTATACCTTTCGACTGAACGAGCAGGGCAAGATTTCACGGCTGGATATCTCTGTGTAAGTCATACTGGCGCGCATGACGTTCGACTCGCCACTCGCCGCTTATCAACACGCCACCACCCAGCAAGGTTTCGTGCCAGACGAGGCCCAGTGCCGTGCGGTTGAAACCCTGCAACTCTGCCACGAAGCCCTGCACCAGGGCCGTTCGCCCGTGACCGGTGTTTACCTGTGGGGGCCGGTGGGACGGGGCAAGACCTGGTTGATGGACCAGTTTTATCAAAGCCTGCGGGTGCCAGCACGCCGTCAGCATTTTCATCATTTCATGGGGTGGGTGCATCAGCGTCTGTTTCAACTCACGGGTATCCAGGACCCGCTGCAGGCATTGGCCCGCGAGCTGAGCCAGGAAGTCCGCGTGCTGTGTTTTGACGAATTGTTCGTCAATGACATTGGCGATGCGATCATTCTCGGCCGTTTGTTCCAGGTCATGTTTGATCAGGGCGTGGTGATGGTCAGCACGTCCAATCAACCGCCAGATCAGCTCTACGCCGACGGCTTCAACCGCGAGCGCTTTGTGCCAGGCATCGAGGCGATCAAACAGCATATGCAGGTGGTGGCGGTAGACGGTGGCGAAGATCATCGTTTGCATCCCGGCGTGGGGCTGCAGCGCTACTGGGTGAGCCAGCCAGATGCGCTCGCTACGTTGTTCAAGCAATTGAGCGCAGGGCAGGCGGTGCGCAGCGGGCCAGTCAGTGTCGGCTTGCGCTCGATTGTGGCGGTGCAATGGTGCGACACGGTGCTCTGGTGTCGTTACGCGCAGCTGTGCGAGCAACCGTTGGCCGCCATGGACTTCATGCTGCTGTGCGATCGCTTCACGGCCATCCTGTTGGGAGACGTCCCCTGCTTGAGCGCGCAACAACGCCCGGCAAGGATTGCCCGCGGCACCGAAGACGCGGCCCAACGCGTGGTGGCCGGTGACCGCGAGCTGCCGCAGCTGTCGGTGCACGATGACAGCGTGCGACGCTTTATCGCGCTGGTGGACGAGTGCTATGACCGCAAGGTGCCCTTATACATCGAGGCCCAGGTGCCGCTTGAAAGCCTCTACACCGAAGGCTACCTGGAGTTTCCGTTCCGCCGCACGCTCAGCCGCTTGCAGGAGATGCAACTGCAGCGCTTCGGCACCTAGGAGTTTTTTTGCGCAGGGCGCGTGTTGTTCCGGCATTGGGGCGCATCTCGTCCAGGAACAAAGCGCTTTGATAAATAAAAGTGCAAAAAAAGGCGCCATCGAATGGCGCCAAGTTGACCTTTGCCAACGGAGCGGGATGGCACAGGGTAATGCGGATTAACTAAGTATTAAATCAGCTGTTGGGTTGCGGTTCTTCACTGGATTGTTCAGCCGTGCGGGTCTTTACATTCTTGCCATCGGCAATCGCTGTTTGGTCAGTGGTGCCATGAGTCTTCTGTTGCATGAAGGTGAAGTTGTTATAGAACTCCTTCGAACGCTCTGAACCGCCTTCTGCAAAGGCGGCTACGGAAGTCAGGGTCATCAGGCTGGCAAGCATCAAGGTCGAAAGTTTCATGTGAGGTGTCCCCATTAAGTGTGATCGGTATCCGCCTCGTCCGTGATCAGATTCATGGGGCGATTGTGGGGCGATCTTATTAAGTGGGAATTAACGGGTTGGCGCCCCAAAGTTAACGATTTTGTTAACTTCGGGACCGCGATTTAAAGCCTCCAGTCCAGCGCAAGTGTGAGGGCGCGCGGGTCGCCCCAATACACGCCATTATAAAAGCCGACACGCTCGTAATACTTTTTATCAAATAGATTGTTGATGTTAAGCGACGCTGAAACATGTTCGTCGAATTGGTAGCGCGACATCAGGTTGACCACCGTGTAGGCCTGTTGGGTGATTCTGGTGCTCTGGGTGTTCAGGTCGCCTTCCGCGTTGCGGCCGCCTGTCGGTCGGTTAGCGAAAGCGTAAAAATCGCTCTGCCAATTAACCGCACCGCCCACCGTCAACCCGCGCCACTCACCCGGCAGGCGATAGGCCGTCGAGATTTTCAGCAGGTTGAGCGGCAGGTTGGTGTTGTTGCGCTGCTTGTCGCCGTTCGCCGAGTGGGTATAGGTATAGCCTGCCGACAGATTCCAGTCCGGCATGACCTCGCCCGAGACCTCGACTTCAAAGCCCTGCACCTTGTTGCCTTGGCCGCTGGCGGTGTAGAACTGCTCGCGGCTGACCGGGTCCGGCGCGGCGTTATTGTCCAGTTCGGCCACGTTATCCTGAGTGCTCCAGAAATACGCCGTCGCCAGATTCAGGCGTTCGTTCAACAGGCTGCCTTTGAGGCCTATTTCGTAGTTGCTGCCCACCACCGGTTCCAAGTACTTCTTGCTGGAATCACGCGCGGTTTGCGGGTTGAAAATATCGGTGTAGCTGGCGTACACGGTGTATTCGGGTGTGAGGTCGTAAAGCAGGCCAGCGTAAGGCGTCCACATGTCATTGTGGGTCTGGCGCGTTTTAGTGGATTGGGTCAGTTGGTTATCGGTGTTGTATTCAGGTGAGACGCTTTCGATTTCCCAACTGCCATAGCGGCTGCCCAATACGGCATGCAGCCGGTCGGTCAGGCTCAGGCGTGTGGCGAGGTAGCCCGCCTTCTGTTTTCGGCTGCTGTGTTCGCCCTTGAGGCCAGTGGTGCGGTCCGGGAACTTGGCGATGCCACTCATGTGTCGCCAATCTTCGATGTCCGTGTAGCCCTCGGGAATATTGATGCGCTGAAAGGGCGCCGTATCGCGCTGTTCGGATTCGCCATACCCGACCATCAATTCATGCTCGCGCCCCAGCAGCGAATAAGAACCGGCGATATTCAAATCCACCACGTCCATTTTCGATGTGCCGACCATCTGGTTGGTCCAGGCCGTCATGCCGCTGCCATCCGGATTGGGAAAGCCGGCGCCGCCGTAATACACCTTGCCGTCCGTGTCGCTTTGACGATGGGTGTAGGCAGCTTTAAGGCGCCAGTCTGCGGACAGTCTGTGATCGATGGAGGCAAAGGTGGTTGTGTCTTTGAGTGGCCAGGAGCTCCAGTCGGTGGCCAGGTTGGCGGAGCGGGACAGCCGAGCCTTGCTGCCATCGCTGTTCCAATAGGGCAGGGTGCCCCAGGAGCTGCCTTGCACATGCTTGTTCTGGTAGTCCACGCCCACGGCAACAACGGTGTTGTCCGTCAGATCGGCTTCGAGGATGCCGTAGCCCACTTCCCGCTGCATCGCATAGCTGTCGCGAAAGGATTGGCTGTCACGGTACGCCAGCACTGTGCGGCCACGCAGGCGTCCGTCAAACGCCAGTGGGCCGCCTACATCGATGTAGCTGTAGTAATTGTCATGGCTGGCACCGCTGACGCCGGTCTTGGCTTGCCACTCTGTGGTGGGGCGCTTGCGGATCATGTTGACGGTGGCAGAAGGGTCGCCCGCCCCGGTCGTCAGGCCGGTGGCGCCGCGCACAACCTCGATGCGGTCGTAGATGATGGTGTCGGCGTCGGACTTCATGCGGCCAAAGGTATTGAGCATGCCGTCGATCTGGAAGTTACTGATCGAGTAGCCGCGGGAAGAGTAACTCGCCCGGTCCGAATCCAGGTGCTGCACCGTAACGCCGGTGGTCTGGCGTAAGGCATCGGTGAGGGTATTGAGATTGAAGTCATCCATCTGCTGGCGGCTGATCACCGAAATGGATTGCGGGGTTTCCTTGATGGACAGGTTCAGCTTGGTGGCGGTGCTCATCGATCCGGTCGTGTAAGCCCCGGTGTGCTCGGTGGTGGTGCCCAGGCCTTCGGCGGTGATGCTGGTCGCACCCAGTTCATAGGCTCTGATCGGCGGGTGTTCGGGGTCTGTTTCAGCCATCAGGTCCGGGCTGGCAACGGCGCCGAACAGGCCAAAGGTGAGGGTCATGGAACGGGTAAAAGGTGCGAACATCGCAGCGGACTCCTTGTCGTCTTTGATGCCATCCCGGAAGGGAAGGCATGGCTCAAAGACGAAAGGAGCGGGGGAACTTTAGACTTAAACGAGAATGATTGTTATCTTTGTGTTGCAACGCCGGTGACTATTTGACCACCACTTCGGCGGCATCGACCTTTTTCGGCTTGATCAAGCTGAAATCAATAAGGCCTTTTTTCTGGCCTATATACGGGTCGCCAATCATCCGCGGGCGCGCCTTGAAGCTGTCATTGACCAGGCTTTTGCTGCGGTCCCATTCATCAAAGCTCAGCCCGGCCATGTCCGCCCAGGTGTGAATCAGTTGCGAGCTGCTGTAAGGGCGTTGCAGGTCACTGGCGAAACTCCAGTCGTGGGTTTCGCGCCACTTGGGCGAGGCGTACGCCATGAACGGAATGGTGTACATCGGTGCCGTCGGCTTGCCTTCGTTGCGCCCCAGCGTGCCATGGCCGGCGGAGTCGAAGACATCTTCGCCGTGGTCCGACAGGTACAGCAGGAACCCGTTGGGGTCGGTCTTGGCGTAGTCATTGATCAGGCTTGATACCACGAAGTCGTTGTAAAGCACCGCGTTGTCGTAGCTGTTGTAGGTCGGCAGCTGCTGGTCGCTGATGCCTGGCGGTACGCCCTGACGATCGGTGAATTTGTCAAAGGTCGGCGGATAACGGTACTGGTAGCTCATGTGGGTGCCCAGCAAGTGCACCACGATGAACTTGCGCTCGGTGGGGTCGGCCAGGGCCTTGGCGAACGGCGCCAGCACGTCGCCGTCGTACTGACGGGCGTTCTGGTTGCGGTTGTTATTGAGGTACACCTGTTCGTCGGCCTGTTCGGAAAAGGTCGTGAGCATGGTGTTGCGCTTGGTCATCGTCTGCTGGTTGGTGATCCAGTAGGTTTTGTAGCCAGCCTGTTTCATCACGCTGACAATCGACGGTGTCTTGAGGTACAGGTCAGGGTTTTCTTCGTCGGCGAAGGTCAGCACCTGCTGCAGCGCTTCAATCGTGTAGGGGCGCGGGGTGATGACGTTATCGAACACCGCCAGTTGGTCGCGCAGCTTGTCCAGTTCCGGTGTGGTATTGCGCGGGTAGCCGTAGAGGCTCATGCGCTGGCGGTTGGTGGACTCACCGATTACCAGTACCAGGGTCGACGGCTGGCCGGCCATGCTGTCCTTGAGGTTCTTCAGGGGCGGGATCTGACTGGCGCTCGTGAGCATGCCTTGCATGCTGTTCAACTGTTCGGTGTAGCGGCGATAGGCGACGATCATCTGCCAAGGCACGGCAGGCTCTACCCGCGACTCGAAGCCATCGATGGCCAGTTCCATGGTGGGGTTGGTTGCAATCTGTTTCACCAACGGATAACCGACCACCGCCAGGACAATCGCCGTGGCCGCCAGGATCGACTGACCACGCGGCAGGTAAACCGGACGCAGGCGAGTCCACAGGAAAATCGCCAGGGCGGTGTGGGCAATGAACGCCAGCACAATCCACCAGGCAAAGTATTGAGTGGCGTATTCGCCGGCTTCAGAAATGTTCGACTCGAACATGATGAAGATGACGCTTTGGGAAAATTCCTGCTGGTAAATGAAGAAATAACCCAGGCTGGCCATGGAGCAGGCCCACAGCACAACGCCGATCAAGGCGGCGAGCAGGCGCGTACGGCGCGGGAACAGCAGCATCGGCGCAAGCCAGAACGCACTCAGGAAAAAGGCTTGGCGAAATCCGCTGAAGCCGGAAGTGCCGGTCAGCTGGATCAGTAGTTGGGTAATGCCCGAGAAATACCAGAAAAACAGAAACAACCAGCCGAGGCCGGCCCAATCAAAGCCTTTCGCAGACTTCGTGCTGCGTTTGAACATCGCCATCCAGCGCTCCAACCCGATAATTGCCAGTTGCCGCGCAGGAATACGCGCAGCAGAGGGCTACCGCATGTGGGTGGCCCTATTCGGCGGGAGTATCGGGAGGAGGATGTGAAAACTTCGTGAGTTATTCCTGAATGGTTCGTTCAGCCCACGTTCAGCAAAGTGCGGGCTGGGGCCCGGACGTTTGGTTGATTTGCGCTTGAAGGTGTGAGCGCAGGCGCAGGACTTCCTGCTGCAGCTGATCGCGCTCGTCTTTCAACTGGCGCAGTTCGTCGCGACGGACGGTGACATAGAGGGTCTGTGGCAGGCGGATCGTCTGTGCTGTGCTCATTGCTTACCTCGCAAATAGCCGGTAGATCGCGGTGCCGGAACGCTTAATCGAGGTCCTCGGCAACAGTCGCAGCGATTCTGAATTCTTTTTTGAATCAATGGAACTTTTTTATTTTTGATGGTCGTTGTGACTTTTACGGCCGTGATGCTGAAACGATGGCCATTTTTTTGTCATGAAACTACAAGGATCCGCTCTGGACTAACCCTCATTAGCCTCATTGCGCTATAAACTATGTCACACATTTATTTGGCAGTTAGGAGCATCAGCACATGCAACTGGGGATTATCGGACTAGGCCGCATGGGCGGTAACATTGCGCGGCGCCTGATGCTCAATGGGCATACCACCGTTGTATACGACCGTAACGAAGCCTTCGTCAAAGGCTTGAGCGAGGAGGGCGCCACAGGCGTTGCCGACTTGAAGGCCTTGGTCGCAGGGCTGCAAAAGCCTCGCGCCATCTGGGTTATGCTGCCTGCAGGCGACCCGACCGAAAACACCATCAATGAACTCAGTGAGCTGCTTGAAGACGGTGACGTGATCATCGACGGCGGCAACACCAACTATAAAGACGACGTACGTCGTGCTAAAGCCCTGTCGGAAAAAGGCCTGCACTACGTCGACGTCGGCACCTCCGGCGGCGTCTGGGGCCTGGAGCGTGGCTACTGCATGATGATCGGTGGCGACGCCGAGACCGTGAAGCGTCTCGACCCGATCTTCGCCAGCCTGGCCCCGGGCCTGGGTAATATCCCTCGCACCAAGGACCGTTCCGCCTCGGCTGACAGCCGCGCCGAGCATGGTTATATCCATGCGGGTCCAGCGGGCTCCGGGCACTTTGTGAAGATGATTCACAACGGCATTGAGTACGGGATGATGCAGGCCTTTGCCGAAGGCTTCGACATCCTCAAGACTAAAAACTCGGAAAACCTGCCGGAAGATCAGCGCTTTGATCTCAACGTTGCTGACATCGCCGAAGTCTGGCGCCGTGGCAGCGTGGTCTCGTCCTGGTTGCTGGACCTGACCGCCGACGCGCTGGCCACCGATCCCAAGCTTGACGGCTACTCAGGTTCCGTGGCCGACAGTGGCGAAGGCCGTTGGACCATCGAAGCGGCCATGGAGCAAGCGGTGCCGGTACCGGTGCTGTCCACCTCGTTGTTTGCTCGCTTCCGTTCCCGTCAGCAGAGCACCTACGGTGACAAAATGCTGTCTGCCATGCGCTTCGGCTTTGGCGGCCATGTGGAGACTTCCAAAAAATGACCGCTAACGGCAAGAAACCCAAGGCCGAACCCGCTCCGCCCACCACGCTGTTTCTGTTTGGCGCCCATGGCGACCTGGTCAAGCGCCTGCTCATGCCGGCGCTGTACAACCTGAGTCGTGACGGGCTGCTGGGCGAAGGCCTGCGCATTGTGGGCGTTGATCACAACGCCATCAGCGATGCCGACTTCGCCAAGAAACTCGAGGACTTCATCCGCACCGAGGCCGCAAGCAAGGTCAAGGGCAATGGCGAAAACGCCCTCGACCCAGAGTTGTGGGCTCAGTTGGCCAAGGGCATCAGCTACGTCGAGGGCGATTTCCTCGACGACAGCACCTACGCCGACATCGGCAAGAAGATCGCCGACAGCGGCACCGGTAATGCGGTGTTCTACCTGGCGACTGCGCCGCGCTTCTTCAGTGAAGTGGTGCAGCGCCTGGGCAGCGCCGGCTTGCTCAATGAAACCGACGATGGCTTCCGTCGTGTGGTGATCGAGAAACCGTTTGGTTCCGACCTCGCCACCGCCGAAGCGCTGAACGCATGCCTGCTCAAGGTGATGAGCGAGAAGCAGATCTACCGCATCGACCATTACCTGGGTAAGGAAACGGTGCAGAACATTTTGATCAGCCGTTTCTCCAACGTGCTCTTTGAAGCGTTCTGGAACAATCATTACATCGACCACGTGCAAATCACCGCGGCCGAGACCGTCGGCGTGGAAACCCGCGGAAACTTCTTTGAAAAAACCGGCACCCTGCGCGACATGGTGCCCAATCACCTGTTCCAGTTGCTCGCCATGGTAGCCATGGAGCCGCCGGCAGCGTTTGGTGCCGATGCGGTGCGTGGTGAAAAGGCCAAGGTCGTCGGCGCTATCCGGCCGTGGTCGTTGGAAGATGCGCGGGCCAACTCGGTACGCGGCCAGTACACCGCTGGCGAGATCGCCGGCAAGGCGCTTCCCGGCTACCGCGAAGAAGCCAACGTCGCGCCCGACAGCAGCACCGAGACGTTCGTCGCCCTCAAGGTGATGATCGACAACTGGCGCTGGGTCGGGGTGCCGTTTTACTTGCGCACCGGCAAGCGCATGAGCATTCGCGACACCGAAATCGTGATCTGCTTCAAGCACGCGCCGTACGCGCAGTTCCGCGATACCGAAGTGGATGAGCTCAAGCCCACCTACCTTAAAATCCAGATCCAGCCCAATGAAGGCATGTGGTTCGACCTGTTGGCCAAAAAGCCTGGGCCCACCCTGGAGATGGCCAATATCGAATTGGGTTTTGACTACAAGGACTTTTTCGAGATGCAACCGTCGACGGGTTACGAAACCCTGATCTACGACTGCATGACCGGTGACCAGACCCTGTTCCAGCGCGCTGACAACATCGAAAACGGCTGGCGTGCGGTGCAGCCGTTCCTTGACGCCTGGAAAGAGGACGGTGGCATTCAGGCCTATAAGGCCGGTGAAGATGGCCCGGCAGCGGCCGATGCCTTGCTGGCCCGCGATGGCCGTACCTGGCATAGCCTGGGATGAATGATGCCGCGATCCATCCCATCCGATTTGTCCTGAGCGATATGGACGGGACGCTGCTGCGTCCCGACCACACGCCCAGTCAGCGCACCATTGATACGGTGCGCGCCATGCGCGACGCCGGCGTGTTCTTCAGCCTGGCCAGCGGGCGGCCGCCCAAGGCCATGATGCAGATGATCGAAACGTTCGGCATCGACGTGCCGGTGGCAGGCTTTAACGGCGGCACGTTGATCAATCCCGATGGCAGCGTGCTGCTGGCCCATCACCTGCCGGCGGAGGCGGCGCTGGTCACATTGGCGCTGTTCTCCGGGCAACCGGGCGTGGAAGTCTGGCTGTTTGCCGACGGCGAATGGCTGCGGCGTGACCCGCCTGGGCCCATGGTGGCGGTTGAAGCTGCTGGCCTGGGGTATGGGCCACTGGTCGTGGAGAGTTTTGAGCCGTACCTGGATCGGGTCGACAAAATTGTCGCGGCCAGTCGCAACGCTGAGTTGCTGGTCGAGCTTGAAGCGCAGTTGCAGCCCAAGGTTCAGGGGCTGGCCCATGTGTCGCGTTCGCAACCGATTTACCTGGACGTGACGGCGATGCAGGCCAACAAGGGTGATGCCCTGAAAGCCCTGGCTGCGCACCTGGGTGTACCGCTGGAGCAGACGGCCGCCATTGGCGACGGCGGCAACGACCCGGCGATGTTTCACGTGGCCGGTTTGTCGATTGCCATGGGCCAGGCAGAAGAGGCCGTCAAACGTCAGGCCAGCGTCGTCACCGGCAGCAATGTCGAGGATGGTGCTGCACAAGCGTTAGAACGGTTTATTCTGGCGGCGCAGTAAGCGCCGTCACGCGCAATGCGTATGCACTGAACTTCCGATCATTGTTTTTACACCAGGGCAATGATCGGAAGTTGCTGTGTTGTCTTACTTGGGCATTGCCCAGGACTGCAACTTATAGCCATCTTTGTCGAGTTCGGCGCGGGCCTGCAACAACAGATCTTCCAACTGAGCCGGGTCGGTGTAGGCACTCGAGGACAGCTGTTTGCTGCCAATACGCGTGTTGGTGCGGTCGATGACGCTCAGGCTGAGGGCGCCATTGCCATCGTGCCAGGCCACGCACTGGAAGGGTTGGAAAGCACGGTCTGCGATCAAAAGAGCTTCGTTGATGCGGAGCGGGGCGTTCATGTGGGTCTTCTCTCTAATGCCCATTCAAGTGAGTGCCGTCGGTTGGGCGAGCCAGACGGCGAGTTACTTGTACTGATGCTCGATGGCGGGGTACGGGTCACATGCTAGAGCAAGAAATTTCAACTTTCCGTGATCAACGTCATGTAAGCGGCTGTTTTGAAAGCTGAATAACCGTTGCGGTGCACGGCACTCTTTTACCCGCAAATTTTCAGCGCTGGCTTTGTGCCAACACTTATAGCGAAATGGTACAAGGCGCGCGTCAATACCTTGCTAGTGTTAGCGCCAGACCTCACAAACCTTTGTTTCTAAATAACTTTAATAATATTGGCGCCAAGGAATAGTCATGGTTGTTACACCTGTCCAGCGTCGTCTGCTTGTGGTCGATCCGTGTGATGACTGTCACGGACTGCTGCCCGGTTTGCGCACCGCCGGATGGGAAGTCGACAGCTGTGCCCTTGGCACCGTCGGCGATCGGTCCTGCGATGTTGGCCTGCTGCGCTTGCAGCCCTATCACCTTGAGCGCCCGGAAGCGGTCAAGGAGTTGATCAGCCGCAGTGGCACCGAGTGGATCGCGGTGCTCAGCCAGGACGTTTTGCGCCTGCAAAATGTCGGAGATTTCGTCTGCGAGTGGTTTTTCGACTTCCACACCTTGCCGTTTGACGTGGCGCGCGTGCAGGTCACGCTGGGGCGTGCGTTCGGCATGGCCCGTTTGCGTGGCAAAGGCCATACGCTGATCGATGAGCCCGAACACGAATTGCTGGGTGACAGCCGGCCGATTCGTGAACTGCGCAAGCTTTTGGCCAAGTTGGCACCGACGGAATCGCCCGTGTTGATTCGCGGTGACAGCGGCACCGGTAAAGAGCTGGTGGCCAAGACCCTGCACCGCAAGTCCCAGCGCCACGCCAAGCCATTTGTGGCCATCAACTGCGGTGCAATTCCCGAACACCTGATTCAGTCCGAACTGTTCGGCCATGAGAAAGGTGCGTTTACCGGCGCACACCAGCGCAAGGTCGGACGCATCGAGGCGGCTCACGGAGGCACGCTGTTTCTGGATGAAATCGGTGATTTGCCGATGGAGCTGCAAGCCAACCTCTTGCGCTTTTTGCAAGAGAAGCAAATCGAACGTGTCGGCGGCAGCCAACCCATCCCTGTGGATGTGCGGGTATTGGCGGCAACCCACGTCGACCTGGAAACCGCAGTTGAAAAGGGCACCTTTCGTGAAGACCTGTATTACCGCCTGAATGTGCTGCAGGTGGTCACCGCGCCCTTGCGTGAGCGCCATGGCGATGTAGCCATGCTGGCCAACCACTTTTCACGCTTCTACAGTCAGGAAACCGGGCGCCGCCCGCGCAGCTTCAGCGAGGATGCGCTGGTAGCCATGGGGCAGCACCCTTGGCCGGGCAACGTGCGCGAGTTGGCCAATCGCGTCCGCCGCGGCCTGGTGCTGGCCGAAGGGCGGCAGATCGAAGCGGCGGACCTGGGTTTGCTGGGCGAGCAGGCAATTGCGCCACCGATGGCTACACTGGAAGATTACAAGCACCGCGCCGAACGCCAGGCGCTGTGCGATGTGCTCAATCGGCACAGCGACAACCTGAGTGTCGCAGCCCGTGTGCTGGGGGTTTCCCGGCCGACGTTCTACCGATTGCTGCACAAACACCAGATCCGCTAGGGCGGGTAAAACGAAAGCCCCGCAACGACCCTCATCGTTGCGGGGCTTTTCCTTGCGCGGCTTAAAAGTAGTACGGGAATTTCAGGCTGAACGTAAAGTCCGGCGCATCGTCCGTCATGCCGATCGACAGGTTCGGCACGATGGTCAGGTTTTCCGACGCGGCAATGGTCATGCCCACGTTGAAGTAACCGGCGTTGGCATCGCTGGACACCACTGACTGCCAGTCCTGGCCGTTTTGCTTGATCTTGCTTTTGCGCTGCACCAGGTCCGACACGGAAAACGACATGCTCATTTTTTCGTTAAGGGCAAAGGCGACCCCCAGGCCAAGTTGGAAGCTGTCGCCCAGGCTGATTTTGCCGGGGACTTTCTGGTTGACGTTAGGGCTGATATCGCCGAATGACTCCTCGAAGTTATGCGTATACGACAGCGAGCCGAACAGCACCGCCGGATCGAAGGTCTTCACCAGGGAGATGCCTGGCGTCACCGACCACACACCGTTACCCGTCGGCAGGCTTTCCGGCACGGCCAGGTTATTGTTATTGATTTGCTCGATCAGCTTGATGCCGTAGGGCTCCTGGCCGGTCGGGGCTTTGACGCGCACTGACACCACGGCATCCGGCAGGTTGGCGCTTTCATCCAGAAACTTGTAAGCAATGCCGAAGTTGACATCGCCGATGGTTGGGTCTCGGGTCACCGACGCTTCGGACGTGGCGTTGGAGTCGCCGTTGGCGCCGCCCGACTGATAGGTCGACTCGCGGTACACCACCGGCACGTTCAAGTCGAACTGCCAGCGGTTATCCAGGTTGTAGCGCCCGGTCAGGTCCAGGGTCCAACTGTCGGATTTGATTCGGTCCAGGTTAATGTTGCCGAGGAAGATCGAGTCCAGGGCCAAAAAGCCGTTGAGGGAAAGCTGGCGGGCATCGTAGCGGGCATAGGTAAGGCCGGTTTCGAAGCTGAACTTGCCATTACCGAAGAAGCCGCTGGCTTCGTTGTACAGGTTGCTCACGCTTTGTGCCGGGGCCGAGTCGTCCTTGAGGCTTTGCCCGTAGGAACTGCCGCCGCCGGCGCCACCCGAGGCCGCCGCCGCACCTGTGCCAGGCGTATGACCGGCCACGGTGGTGCCGCCTTTCTGGAAGTCGGCGGGGGATTTGGCCAAGCGTTTGGGGGTGGGAGTTGCGGGTTGGTCTTCTACTTGTCGTACGCGTTGTTCCAGTACGGCCAGTGCTTTTTGCTGCACTTCATAGCGTTGTTTGAGTTCCAGCAGTTCCTGTTTCAAGCCCTCAATGTCGGCATCGGGTGCGGCGTATAGCATTGATGCGGGCAAGAGCGTACTCAAGCAAACCACGGCACGTAACGATAGCGATCGATGCATGAAATAAGCCGTCCCTTTCTAATGCGTAAGTGTCGTGGCTCAGCGTAGTTCAATAACCGGAGGGGCGTAGGCCTTTGAGTTGATCAAGATTGAGGTTCTGCGTGAGGTTGTTCAGACCGTTGTTGCCCAGCACCACATTCAGTTGGGTCATGTTGTTCACAAAGTTGCTGTTGCCTTGAATGACCGTGCCCTGCAGGACGTTGCCGCCACCAATTTGCTGCACCACATTGCCCTGGTTGTTACTGGCCTGTAGCGCCATTTGCAGCCCGCCGTTATTGGCCGTGACCGTCACCTGGCCAGCAGCGGTGCCGCCGGTGATCGGCTGGCCAGCCATCAGCGCTTGCCCTGATTGCACGTAGTTGGCAGGCGCCAGGCCGTTTCGGGTGACGTTGATGTCCACGCCGTTGCTGGCGGTATTGCCGTCGCCCGCTGCGCGCACGCTTTGCGTCACGCCCTGGCCCGTGCCCAGGCCTGCGCCGCCGATGACCGTGCCGGTGCCTTGGGGTTGCTTGGCGATGCCGGTGCCATCATTGCCGGTCACCTGCACATAAAACTGAGGGGTCACGGTGGCTGAGCTGACCTGCATATTGGCCGTGCCAGTGACGGTTGCACCGGCGGCATTGGTCCAGGTGCTGCTCATGACGATCCCGAAGCTGATAATCCGCCCCGGCATGACATAACGGCCACGCAGCTCGGCCATTTCCGAGTCCTTGAGTTCGATCGGCTTGAACGCCGAGGAAGCATAAGCAGGTACTGAGGCTGCCAGGCACATGACCGTCAGCCAGCGTCGAGTGTTCATCGTGTGCTCCTGGAGCGTCCTGCTCCTTATTGCGCTTCTAGAAGAAGTCGCTCTGGATAAAACCGAAGTCCATCAATTCACTGTCACGTACGGGGCTGAATTCGTTCAGCTGGCTCTTGGCGGTCAGTGGGTTGGGCGGCGTGAGCAGGGCGTTGGCCTTGTCGTAGCCCTCGCCGATAACCGCGAACACAATGCCGTTCCAGCCTTTGACGAAATCGTCTTTGGCATAACGCTTGTTACCCAGCACGGGGTCGCCGATATACACCCAGTCCTTGTCGGCCCGCTGCAACACCACGAAGTGCTTGTAGCCACGAATATCCAGCAACACCACCACCGGCACTTTTACGGTGATCAGTACTTGCGGGGTGATCCGGTAGCCCTTGGCGCGCATGTGGATGCTTTCCAGGTAGCGCTTCATGTCCAGCATCGAGAAGCCCTGGGTGCGTACGAGGTTCTGGTCGGCGTTGACCAGCATGCCCTTGATGACGTGGTCTTCATCCACGTCCATCCAATAGGCTTGGCGCAGGATGGTCGCCAGTGCGGCCGCGCCGCAGCTGAAATCGGTTTTCTGTTCCACCAGGTTGGCGAACTTGCGCTCGCGGATGCTCTCGACCTTCTTGTAGACCACCGCGCCGTTGGGCATGACCACTGCCATTTGCGCCGCCCAGGTCGGGCCGGTGAGTGCCAGCAGCAGAAGGAGGGCTCCGAAGCGCATGATCGTAGGACCTGTTGGACACTGGAAATAAAAAGGGCCTTGTTGCCAAGGCCCTGTCTGCATCAGAAGCGAGTGATTGCGACGTTGTTCTGACCCTGGTTGTTGCTGCCCGACAGAACGTTGGAGTTCGACACCCCGGAGCTGAAGTTCATCGAGTTGTTCACGCTGGCGTTGTTGACCACCGGTTTGCTGCTCCAGCCGTGGCCGCTGCTCAGGTTCTGCGTCAGGTTACCCGACACGTCCTGCACGCCGGCGACGGTTGCGGCGCCGCTGTCGCCATTACCCGAGGCGATTGCCACACTGCTGCTGCCCTGGTTGGAGGCGCCCGATGCGGCGTTCAATTGAATCACGCCTGAAGCGTGGTTACCGCTGTCGTTGAGGGACGCGTTGTTTTTGGTGCCGCTGTTGACCACCAGGTTGCCGGTGTTCGACTGTGCGGTGCCGGTGCTGGCGAATACGAAGTCGGCGTCGCCGGATACGATGGCGACATCGTTTTTGCCTTGGTTGTTGTCGCCGCTCAGCACGTTGCCGTTGGCCACGCCGCTGATGTTGTTGTACGAGTCATTCGCCGAAGCGTTGTTCTTGGTTTTGTCATTGAGCACCACGTTGCCGTGGTTGCTTTGACCGTCTTGGGTGGTCGCCGCTGCGGTCGTTGGCGCAGGCTGTGGATGATGGTTGGGTTGACCCGCTTGAGCAGCAACAGCCATGAGCGCAGCGAGAGCGAAAGCCAGTGGTTTGAGGGCCATTGTAGTTTTCATGGTGTATCTCCTTGCTTCTATTAGTTGGTTAAGTGTTGGTACGTTCCAGCTACCGACTCAGCTCCATCAGTTGAGTCGTAAGTTCAGGGTGTTAGCCACTCGGTTCCCCACCCCGGCGCTCTGGTTGACCTGTACCACTCCACGGCTGCCGGTGAAGGCCTGGTCGCTGGTCACGACCTGGCGGCTGCCAGTGGTAGAGGTCAATCCTGAGTCGGTTGCAAGCGCAACGTTCTGTTGCGACATGACGCTGTCGTCGATGCTCTGCGGGCCAGCGCTGACGCTGATTCGCACGGCATTGATCATCTGGTTCTGGGCCCCGGCCGACTGATTGACACTCAGTGCGCCGTTGCCATTGCTGAAAGCGTTGCCCTGGATCATCGTCCTGGCGTTCAGCGCGCGGTCGGCCGCGGCGCCGCTGATTTTTTGCGTGACGGTCACCGTTGCCTGGGCGTTGTGGCCTACAGCGATCGCGACGTTGTTGCTCAACTGTTGCTGATCGCCTGCGGCCTGGTTGATCGAGACCACGCCGTTGTACTGCGTGCCCGAGTTATCAATGCTGGCGTTGTTGTTGCTGTCGGCCATCGCCGCTGTGCAACCGAGCGCCGCCAGTAGCATCCAGGTGCGACTCATTTCATCGCCCCCCCGACCATGCCGCCGATGTTGTTCAGCGGTGCGAGGCCGCTGGATATCGCGCCGTTGACCGTGCCCGAAATGCCGCCGCCACTGTGGCCGGCCGCGCTGCTGGCGCCCAGGCCTGGACCGTTGCCGATCGTGTTCAAGCCAGTGATGTCGCCATTGGGCATGATGCTGCGAGTAATGCTTGAGCCGCTGCTGATGCGCCCAATGTCGTTGTCGCTGAGTTCATTGGTGGAGGCGCGCAGGACTTGTGCCGACGGGTTGGCATTGACGGTGTTGGGGTAGGGGTCGACGCCGCGTGAGCGACCGATCACATACGGTTGAACCTGGCGCTCAATCACGATCACGCCATCACCTGCCGCGAGCACTGGAAGGCTTGCGCCGGCACTCAGAACGCAGCTGATCAGCAGGAGGCTCAGTGAGCCTGGATTGTGTGTGTCCACGGCAGTGTTCCTTATTCTTCGCGCTGACCCTAAACAGCGCTGTAAGGAAGAGAGCAGAACGCGTGCCGCTTTTTATTTGTTTTTCAAATTCAGGGGGTTGGGGTTAAAGCCGGGCGAAGTGATGGCCGTGCTGTATCAGCGTTGAGACAGTGGCCCTGTGGCCGTGCATGTACGGCCCCGCCTCAAGGTTGTCTCATGGCTGTAACAGTCGGTGTGACCGAACGGTGAATCCGCTCAGCACGGGCGGTTCAGGGCAGGGAAGTGTTTCAAAAATGGACACTCAGGGCGCAAGCGAGCCCGTTCGTGCAAAGAACATCAGCCTTTGGGGGCTTTACGGGGAATCGAATTGAGCACGGGGTTGCCGTCCTGGTTTTGGGTCAGGTAGACCGGCAAAACCCTGGGCAGGGAGGGGACGAGGTTGTTGACCTCGCTGATGTTGTAAATGCCGCCGATGCGAATGGTCCCGGTGGTGGTGTCTGCCAGCATCACGGGCTTATTCAGGTAGCGGTTGATCAGCGGCAATGCATCGGCCAGCGCCAGGTTGTCGAGCACCAGTTTGCCCTGGCGCCAGGCAAGCGCGGAGTCATTGACGCTGATCGCGGCGATTTGCGGCGTGGCATCGCCTGTGTGGTAGCTCGCCTGCATGCCCGGAGTCAGCGGCACGCTGCCATGCACGGCGTCGCTGGCGATCTGTACCGAGCCTTCAAGCAACGTTACCCGCACCAGGTCTTCGTATTTCCAGACGTTGAATTGCGTGCCCGTGACCCGCACCTGGCCGTCGCCAGCGCGCACGATGAAGGGATGATGGCTGTCGTGAGCGACCTTGAAAAACGCCTCGCCCTTTTTCAAGGTGGCCCGGCGTTCGTCCTTGTAATGGCTGTAGACCAGCTCGGTGCCCAGGTTCAGCTCCACCTGGCTGCCATCGCCGAGGGTGACCTTGCGCAAGCCCTGGGTGGCTTCGAAGTGTTCATACGAGCTGGGCAACCAGCCCGCTTCCCAGCCCGTGAGGGCGGCCAGCGGCAAGGCCGCCAGGCACACGGCGGCCGCAACGGCGTAGGCGCGCAGCCGTCTGCGCGGCTTGAACGCCAGCACCGCTGGCGCAGGCTCGCTGCGTGGCAGGTGATCGGCCACATCCCAGATTTCCAGCATGGCTGCGTATTCGAAGGCGTGCAGGGGATGGGCGTCGTGCCAATCTGCAAAAGCCTGACGCTCGCCTGCCGTGCAGTCATCGGCATGCAAGCGCATGCACCAATGCGCGGCGGCGTCGGTGATGGCGTCATATTCGGCTTCTGAAAGGGACTTTTCGCTCATTAACTCATCCTGATTTCGCACATTCTAACCTCCCGAGGCGGATGGCGAGAACAGCCATCATGGCGATTGCACATCAATTGGAACTTATTCTCGTTTGGGAACATCAGAAAAACAGAGGACATGAGTCCGTCATTCCCCCCAATGGAGTACGAAAATGCTGAAGAAAACCTTAGTCGCCCTGTGTGCAACCACCGCGCTGCTCAGCGCTGGCGCAGCCCTGGCGGATAAACCGGGTGCGGGCTGGATCACCATCGAGAAAGCCATTGAAACCGCCAAGGCCAAGGCCGGGTATGTCGAAGTCTACAGCGCCGAAGCCGATGACAAAGGCTACTGGGAAGTCAAAGGGCGCAAGTCCGATGGCGTCGTCTATGAAGCGCGCATTGATGGCGCTTCGGGCAATATCCTGCGTGACCAGAAAGACTGACGTCCCGCCGGGAGCCTGCTCAGGCTCCCGCATCCAGCGCTCGGCCCAATTGGCAGATCAAGTAAGTCACCGAGTCGGCATTGGCCAGAATGGTATCGATGCGTTTGTCCGGGTCGCTCATGAAGATCGCCCTGGCATCGCTGAGCGTGCGCGCACCGGTGGTGTTCAACACTTTATTCTTTAAAGCTCGGGTCCAGGGACGGTCACCGAAATCCTCCCATTGCTCGCTGAACACATCCCAGGTCTTGAACAGCATCGTCGCCGGCGTCAAGGTTGACAGCGCTGTGTCGCGCAGGTGAGCAAGGTCCATCAACATCACCGGCGCGCCGCTGATCTGTACATTGATCAGGTCTGTGAACGGTCGCATGGTGTCCAGGTAGGCCAGATCTTCGGTCGCGGAGATCAGGTGCGTTATCTCGTGAATCAACGTCGTCGCGCGTGCGTGCGCCGAAATGTCGAACGGCGCGATCAAGCGGTTTTGATAGATGTCCATGCGTGGGTCGAAGAACCGGTCCAGCAGGTAGATCTTCTTGTCGGCATCGTTGGGCAAGACGAACGCGAAGGTGTCGTGCGGGCTGTACCGGTGGATGCCGCTGACAAAGCGCGTCGAGTCGGAGGCGGTCAGGGTGGGGTTGACCAGTTCACCGAGCACTTCGTCGACTCGCCGTTCAACCCTGTGCACCTGTTCAGCGGTCAGTGTGATGACGCCGAACAACTCACTTAAAAAACGTCCGACCCGGCTGTTCGGGGCTCTTTGCACGGCAAAGTTGACGATGTTGCGCTTGCAGGTGACCGCATAGTAGGTCGCGACGTTGAGTGCTTCATCGATACAGCGCGCCTTCCAGCTGGACAGCGCGGCGATTTCCCGCAACCCCACGGCCTCGATATTGATGGCTTCCCGCTCGGCTGCACGGGTGGAAAGCCTGCCTGCGTAGCGGCTCAAGGTTTTACCAAAGCGCGGGTGATGCCGGTCGAGGTCCAGCACCCACTCGCCCAGCGCGTTGCGCTGCAAATAAGGGCCGTGCTGTACACCGTAGCTGATGCGCCAGTGCTCACCGGCTTTTTTCACCGGGTAGACTTTGCCGGCCAGCGGCACCAGGCTGAGAGCGCCGAGGTCATCGTGGTACACGTGGCTGTAGGCGCTTTTTGTCAGGTCGGCCAGGGCCATGTCGTGGTGTTCGAAGGTTTGCAGTTGCGTACGCAGCGGCGCTGTCAGGTCTTGCTCCGCCAGGCTGGTCGCGGTGGGGGCAGGGGCCTTGAGCCAATGCTCCAGCGTCGGTTGCTCCGCGGGTGTTGGCACATCGGGCAAAACCCTGTCCAGGCTTGTGCGCAAGGTGGCCATTTCGGCCACGCCTAATGCAAAGGTTTTCAGGGCGTGCGCCCAGCGCTGTTGCTGCAAGTCTTCGGCCGACAGTTTGAACAGTTTGTAGCTGCGCCACACCACCAGCGGGTACGTGAGTTTGCCCGCCATCAGTTGCAGGGTCTTGGGGATTTCGCTGGTCAGCAGGCTGATGATCGCCTCCCATTGTGTTTTGCCCGTGGGCGTGAACTGGCAGCTCAGCATCCGATTCAGCATCTCGCTGTTGTCCGCAAACAGACGGTTGAGCAGATGACCGCGGATGGGTGATGAGCCTAGGCGAATCTCCGCGTTCTGCTGACGCCCTTGCGGCAGCAGCAGATGGCGGTAAGTCGCCTGATGGGCTGTTTCCAGCTGACCCACGATCCACTCCTGCAAGGCGCCGGGCGTACTGAACTCAGTGAGCAGGGCGGCTTCGTTCGCGTATTCCCTCAATACATGGTGGGGGCTGTAGGGCGCGTACAGCACCACAGGGCCGGAAGCGTTGGCGTGCGGGCCGATCAGGTAGCAACCCAAAGCCTTGACCAGGGCTGCACCCTCGGTGGCCATCAGTTCCAGCGGGCGAATGGTTGCCGTCACACCGCGCACGGTGGCGCGAGCCACGGCGTCGGGCATATCCAACACTTGGCGGATAAAGCCCCAGGCCGAGCCGGACAGCCGCCCATCCAGTTTTTGTTCATGGGCGTATTGCAGCAGTTGCCAGGGCAACTGCTGACAGAACAGGTGACGGCGCTGGCGCGTGTCTTCGGTTTGACCGCCCATGTGAATGGTCAGCAATGGCTGGTAGAGGCTTTTCAAGTCCAGCTGCCGAACCAGTTGCACCACGGCATGACCATCCAGCGTGGACGGCAGCGGGGTGGCAGTGCGTGAGGTCGGGCGGATCTGCTCGGCGCGCAACGCGGGCAGGTGCCGCAGGGCGAAATCCGTCAGCGTTTGAATGTTGCCTTCGCGTTCGATACGCGCAGGAATCAGGATGTTGTCCGGGTTGACCACCTGCCCGGGAAAGCGCGCATTGAGCAGGGTTGAAAGCGTGCTCATGACCTGTTCGCGCAGGGGCGTGATGCTGTGCAGATAGTCACGCTCGTCCGGCGCACTGAGGCGATATTGTTCCAGCAGTTCGGCGTGCAGGATCTGCTCTGACGGCTGCGCCATGCCCAGCCATACCGGCAGCGCCTGCTGGTTGACCAGGGCGCGGGTAAGCGTGACAGCCCTTTCCAGGTTGGACGGCGGCGCCCGCCGAATCAGCGCGTCCATGCAGTCCTGAAAGCGTTGTACGCCCACTGTCATCGACAGCAGGTGATCAACCTCGCCCGACAGGAACTGGCTGTAGGACTGTTGACGGTTGTTGAGCAAATGATCGTCGATGCGTTGCATCGGGCCCAATTGAAGACGTTGATGAGGCACACGCCTGGAGGCCGGCAAGTTTTCGACAAGGGGCAGGCGCGCCCGCTCATCCTGCAAGCGTCGTCCCACTGCGTCGCGCAAGGCCTTGATCGAATCAAACGCCTCATAGCCGCGACTCACCGTCCAGAGCAACGCCGCACCGGAATGAAGAACGTCCAGGCCGCCGCGTTCCGACAGCACAAAACAATTGGCCAGGGGCTGCAGCGCGTTCTGCGTGCCGACCTTCAAGGTCAAGCCATAGGCATCCGGTATAAAGCCGTTCAGGCCGTGGCGCGTCAGCCTGTCCATGCTGTCGGCATTGAGCACGCTGCCCAGCAGCCCGAGATGAGCCTGCGGCAAGGTCTTGGACAAGCGCCTCAGCTCAGCTTCGCCACTGAGGCCCTGAAACATCGCCTGGCTGAGATGCGAAGGGTGAGTGTCCAGCAGCAGGTGAGGCAGCGCGCGCAAGCCTTGCGTAAACGTGCTCAACACCCGCTCGATGACCGCGTTGAACGTGGCCACGGTCAAACTGGGCACTTGGTGGGCGACACCTTTGCGCCGCTGGTAAAACCCGCTCCGGCTGGAGCCGGTCAAGGCACTGGCCTGCCGGGCGAGGCGCGCGATGAAGTGTTCAACCATGTTCAACGAGGCCTGCGGGGGCCGCTCTTCGCGCTCCAGCGCCGTGGTGGCGTAGGTGTTGATCTCAATAGCGTCGCCACTCAGCGGCAGGTGCCTGCTGGCCAACTCTGCCTCCAGGGCGTGGGCTGCCAGCGCGCGAAGGGGCCTGTATTGACTGCGTTCAAGCACCAGCGCGGCATCCACCGCCTGCAGCCGCTGCAAGTGCGCCCTGGCCTTTTCCGCGATGACCGTGCTGGGCTGTCCACTGCCCGTAGTGATGGGGTGAACGCTCCAGCGCCCGTCGGTTTCCTGCTCCATCAGCCGGCTGTCGAGCAGGGTGCGTACGTCCAGCGCACTGTCGAGCAGAGCGGCCAGGTCGATGCTGCCCGCGCCTTGCCGATAGAGGCCCAGCGCATGCTCCAGGTTGTTGAACTGTTTGGTCGCGATGTCTTCGATCATCTCCTCGAAGACGTTGCCGACCACGCGATGGCCCGTGACGTGCAACGGGTCCAGACCGACAAACAGACTGCGCTCATCCAGGGAGACGACGTTAAGCAGCTCATCTTCATGCCCGGCGGTCCTGAGCATGACCCGCAGCGTGTCGTTAAGGTCATTCAAGTCCTTGAGCACCTGCAGACCGCGCGACTGGGTGTAGAGATAGGCGTGGGTATAGCTGATCAGCAAGGTGCTGGCCAGTTCCACCGTCTGATGATAGGGCGCTTGAATACGCACTTTTTCCACGCTAAGGGTGCTGGCGTAGGCGGTGCGGGCGGTCTGGTCCGAGAGAAACAGCGCGCGCAGCGCCTGGCTTTCTTCAGTGCTCAGGATCGTATTCTGGTGTTTGAACAACAGGTCGGCGCGAAACTTGTCACTCATCACCCGGGCAAAAAACCGCAGGCGTGATTGCCCACCGTCGAAGTCTTCGTTCCAGTAGGTCTGGAGCAGGCTGTGCAACAGCTTTGAAAGGAGACCGCTGGTTTGTTCGACGAGGCTGTCCCAGCGTTGTTGGTCTTCGGCCAATTGCGCCTCGGTAAACGCGCGGGTGTCATGGCCGATGTTGAAGAACGTGTGTGTCTGCCCCGAGGGCCAGGCTTGCTTGACGTAAAACTGCAGCAGCGCATCGCGCAGTGGCATCGAGGCGACCCAGCGACGGTCCGCTGCCGCCGAGGCCTGGCTGAAAAAATTAACCCGCGTATCGCTCTGCGTGAGGCCGGGAAAGCAGGCGCGGGCCATGATGGCGAGCAACGTGTCGAGCATCCAACCCAAGCTGGGGAGCTTGCGTAACTGGTCGAGCATCGCGGTCACATTTTTTTGTTGCCCGGCCAGGATGGCCTGCTCCTGGTCTTCCATGACCGCGCCCGGGATGACGGCGGTACTCACCGTCAGGTGCAGATTGACCGGCAGTGCATCACGCTCGCCGATGGATACAAACTGCATCAGCTCTTCGCGCTTGGCCGGATGCGCCAGGCGTTCCTGCACCTCAATGAGCAGGTCGGCGCGGCTGTCGAACAGCTCAAGGCCGCCATAGGGGCTGTAGAGCACGGCCTTACCGGCATCGGGTGTGGGGCTCATCATAAACGCCCCGGCCAGCACAATGGCGGGCTTGCCCCCGGCGTTGGCCAACAGCCTTTCCACCTTCATCGGGTAGCCGTGCACCGCCTCATTCTGGCGCGCTGCATCGGTGGCGTAGTAGAGCGTGTGCAGCCAATCGAGGTCCTTGACCGAAAACCCCAGCGCGCGCTCTCGCGCTGACGGGGTTTTGCGTTTGACGGTCTGTAGGAACTCATCGAAAAAGTACGGTGGTGTCACTTGCGTCATGGGGCGTTCTCCTTTCACGCGGCGGTCATCAAGCGCCAAAGTAGGAGGTCGCGCAGCACGCTGGGCGGTAGATAACGCAAGCGCCCGTTGACAGCAGGCACAGGAGGCGTTGTTTAATCGGCGGTCTGGATTCTTGTTGTCTCTTCCAATTATAAAATCGGAGCTACAGATGTCTGCCCAGTCCCCGCTCGTTGACAGTCCTGCAGCATTCATCGGTTTCGATGACCTGGTGGGATTGCTGCACGCGATATTCGTCAAGCACGGCACCTCACCGCAGGTTGCCTCGATCCTGGCGCACAATTGCGCCAGCGCCGAGCGCGACGGTGCGCACAGCCACGGCATTTTCCGTATCCCCGGTTACCTCAGCACGCTGGCCAGCGGGTGGGTCGACGGCAAGGCCACGCCCGTGGTCACGGATGTGGCGTCGGGCTTCGTGCGGGTGGATGCCGGCAACGGGTTCGCCCAGCCGGCCCTTGAAGCGGCGCGCGCGTTGTTGGTAGACAAAGCTCGCAGCGCCGGCATCGCACTGCTGGCGATTCACAACTCTCATCACTTTGCTGCGCTGTGGCCGGATGTCGAGCCCTTCGCCGAAGAAGGGCTGGTGGCGTTGAGCGTGGTCAACAGCATGACTTGCGTGGTGCCGCATGGCGCCGACCGGCCGTTGTTTGGCACCAACCCCATCGCCTTCGCCGCACCGCGTGCCGACGGCTCGCCCATTGTCTTCGACCTGGCCACCAGCGCCATTGCCCATGGCGACGTGCAGATTGCCGCGCGCAAGGGCGAGCGCTTGCCGCCGGGCATGGGCGTTGACAGCCTCGGCCAGCCGACCCAGGACCCCAAAGCCGTGCTCGAAGGCGGCGCGCTGTTGCCCTTTGGCGGGCACAAGGGCTCGGCCTTGTCGATGATGGTCGAATTGCTGGCGGCGGCGTTGACGGGAGGCAATTTCTCGTTTGAATTCAACTGGGCCGATCATCCGGGCGCGCGTACACCCTGGACCGGGCAATTGCTGATCGTCATCGACCCGAGCAAGACGGCCGGGCAAAACTTCGCCGAACGCAGCCAGGAACTGGTGCGGCAGATGCATGCGGCGGGGTTGCGGCGGTTACCGGGGGATCGACGTCACCGCACACGGGCGAAGTCGCAGCAACAAGGTATTGAGCTGGACGCGCGCGAGCTGGCGCGCTTGCAGGCCTTGCTGGAGACGTAAAAAAGGGGCTGCGCCAACGGCGCAGCCCCCATGCATCAAGTACGGTGGATCAGTTACGGCGACCCAGCAACAACCCCACCACCAGGCCAAAACCTGCAGAGATGGCCACGGTCTGCCATGGATGGCCGCCGATGTAGGTTTCGGTCGCGTCGACCACCGGCTTGCTGCGCTCGCGCACGTTGGACACCGACTCCAGCGCTTGCTTGAGTTTGATGGCAACCTGTTCGCGCAGGGTTTCGCCTTCTTCGCCTACCAGGGAGGCGCTGCTCTTGAGCAGTTTGTCCGACTCTTCGATCAACGCCGTCAGTTCACTGAAAGCTTGATCCTTGATTTGATCTTCGACAGCTTGGGCAGCAGATTTGCGGGCCATTGTGTGACTCCTTGCAGGTGAATGTGACAGTGAACAATGGAGTGTCAGGCGGCGGCAAAAGTTGCAGTTTTTTTGCCGGGGCCTGTTTTTGGGCAAAATCCGAATCAGGATATTTCGACCTACAGTGTAAGATGTCGTCTATTTGTGCAGCAGGTAATTCCACATGAGCTTCAATCTCGCCAACAAAACCCTCGCCGAACGCGCCGAGCTGGAAGATGAAAAGTCACGCCTCTACGACCTGTGGCAGACCAACCTGGGCAAGGCCAAGGGCGAAGCGGCGCGCTTGTTCGGCGAGCGCGCCAAGCGCAAGGGCAAGTGGGCTGAATGGGTGCGCGCAGAACTCGACGGCATGTCGCCGCCGGAGTTTTCCAATATGGTGCGCAGCGAAGTCAACAAGCTGATGGCCGCGGCAAAATAAAGCACGCCACAATCGCCTCGCGCACCTTGAGCAACAGCGGATCAAGCTGCGCCTGGGTGCGCCAGCCGAGTTCTACCGGGTAAACCGGCAGCGCCAACGGGCAGGGCAGTACACGCAAGCCGGTCATGCGCGCGATGGCCTGGGCCGCATGGCCGGGAATCGTCGCCACGGCCGTGCTGCCTTTGAGCAGATACGGCAGCGCGGCAAAGTGGCTGGTGGACGCGCACACCTGGCGGCTCAGCCCTTGCGCCGCCAACCCTTCATCAGTGATCCCGATAAAACCGCCCGACGACACCAGCACGTGCTCGCGCGCGACGAACTCATCCAGGCTGATAGCGTGCTGGCTGGGCGCCAGGCTGTCCGGGTCGACCAGGCAGCGGTAATCCCCTTCGCCCACTACCTGTCGACTCAGCCTGCGTTCGGCAAACCCGCCCGCGGTGATCGCCAGGTCCAGGCTACGGTCAAGCAGGGCCGCGGCGACGATCTGGCTGTGGGTCTGGCGGAAGATCACCCGCAGCTTGGGCGCACAATCGGCGATGGCTTCCATCAACCGACGGCCGTAAGCAATTTCGAAGTCATCGGATAAACCCAGGACCACTGAGCGCCCTTGGTAGTCGAGATTGTCCGGATGGACCATGGCCAGGCTTTGTCGGCAGCGGTCCAGCGCTTCGCTGATCACCGGCTTGAGCTGATTGGCGCGCAACGTCGGTGCCAGGCCGCGGCCGGTGCGCACAAATAATGGGTCGCCATACACGTCGCGCAAACGTCGCAGGCCTGCGCTGATCGCCGACTGGGTAACGCCCAGGCGCAACGCGGCGCGGCTGGCACTGGACTCGTCGTGCAGGGCTTCGAAGGTTTTCAGCAGGTTCAGGTCAACCTGGGCGATATTCATTTGGCTCATATCATTCAGCATTGAAGTGGGCTTTATTCATGATCACGGCTGGCCGGAGAATGGGCAACCCCCTCATTTGGAGTGATCGTGATGGCCCTTTCTACCGTGGCTGCCTTGCAAATCGGTGCATTGCCAGAAGGCAAAGCGCAAACCCTGGCGCAAATCCTGAGCTATGAGCACGAGATTCTGCGCAGCGGTGCGCAATTGGTGGTGATGCCTGAGGCCTTGCTGGGCGGCTATCCCAAGGGCGAAAGTTTCGGCACGCAGCTGGGTTATCGCTTGCCGGAGGGGCGCGAAGCCTTTGCCCGTTATTTTGCCAACGCCATCGACGTGCCGGGCGTCGAGACGCAAACGCTGGCGGGGTTGTCTGCCCGTACCGGTGCCAGCCTGGTAATCGGCGTGATCGAGCGCAGTGCCAGCACGTTGTATTGCACGGTGCTGTATTTCGAGCCGAACGGCGGGCTGGTTGCCAAGCACCGCAAACTGATGCCCACCGGCACCGAACGGCTGATCTGGGGCACGGGCGATGGTTCGACCTTGCCGGTGATCGACACCGCTGTAGGCCGTATCGGTGGGGCGGTGTGCTGGGAAAACATGATGCCGCTGCTGCGCACCGCGATGTACGCCAAGGGCGTGGACGTGTGGTGCGCGCCGACCGTGGACGAACGCGAAATGTGGCAGGTGAGCATGCGCCATGTCGCCCATGAAGGGCGCTGCTTTGTGGTCAGCGCCTGCCAGGTGCAGGCCTCGCCTGCGGCGCTCGGCGTGCAAGTGGCCAATTGGCCGTCAGACCGTGCGTTGATCGCGGGCGGCAGTGTGATTATCGGGCCGATGGGCGATGTTCTGGCCGGGCCGTTGGTGGGAGAGGCCGGGTTATTGACCGCGCAGATCAATACCGAGGACCTCGTCCGGGCACGTTATGACTATGACGTGGTGGGGCATTACGCGCGGCCGGATGTGTTTGAGCTGGTCGTGGATGAGCGCGCCAAACCCGGCGTGCGCACCCTCACCGAGTGAAGCCGGTCAAGCCGCAGGCGCCGGCAAGCCTGGCGCCTACGGCGTGGCAGGTAGCGTGTTGAGCCACTCTTCGCGGGTTATTTCCCAAATGTCGCGCGCGAAGGTGCCTTCCACAAACCGACCTTCCTGCGACCTGATCAAGCGCATGCCGGTGCGCTCGGATATCCGCCGTGAGCCAATATTGGGCGCCGCCTTGGGCACACGCAGCACGGGGCGCTTGAGTACCTCGAACCAGTACTCGGTCACCGCCGCACTGGCTTCGGTCATCAAGCCCTGGCCTTGCCATTGCGGGCCCAGCCAGAAGCCGCGGTTATCGTCCGGTTCGTCCATCAGGCTGATAGTGCCGATCAACTGCTCCGGTGCACTTTTGAGGCGGATCGACCAATGCCACTGCTCGCCCCGTGCCATGGCCGGCAGAGCGACCTGTTCCAGGTAGCAACGCGCGCCATCGGCCGGGTAGGGCCAAGGCACTGCGGCGTTGAGGTAGCGCACCACGTCCCAATGCGCAAACTGCCGCTGGATGGCCTCGGCATCCGCAAGCACCAGCGGACGCAGGATCAGTCGTGGGGTCAACAGTACCGGTTGGCGGGCCATCACCAGGTCGCCGTGTTCGGCAGGTCCAGCGTGCCGCGCTCGACAAAACGCTGGGTGCCAAACAGGCCACCCGCCAGTTTGCCGCGCAGCACATAGGGCAGGTTGTTCAAGCTTTGGGTCTGGCTCAGGCCCAGGGTCTGGCGCAATACGGAAAACGCCGAAACGCTCACCGGCACACTCAGCACGGTTTCAGAAAACCGTGGGATCGAGCCGGACTGGTCACTGACCCCGGACGCCAACGGCCGGCCATTGACGTCCAGATCCAGGGCTACGCCGCTGTAGTCGATCGCCGTTTCATTCGGGTTTTGCACCCGCAGTTTCACCGCAAATCGTACTTCCAGGTCCTGGCTTTGCAGCGGCTCGATGCCGACCACGCTGATGTTGACCGGGTCGCGATTGGGGAACAGCGCACAGGCGCTCAAGGTCAGCAGCAGTAACGATAGAACCATGAGCTTGCGCATTCAAAAGTGCTCCTATTTCGTGACGTCAGGGTCCTGCATGACCTTGAGGGTAGAGGACTCCGGATCAAATTCATCTTCTTCCAGCTCTATGAACTCTTCGGGCAGGAAAATGTTCAGCAGGATTGCACAGAACGCGCCCACCGTGATCGGCGACTCGAAGATGTTGTGCAGCGCCTTGGGCAGGTCGCGCAGCACTTCCGGCACGGCGGCCACACCCAGGCCCATGCCCAGGGAAATCGCCACGATCAGCACATTGCGCCGGTGCAGTCCGGCCTCGGCAAGAATCTTGATCCCGGCCACGGCCACGGTGCCGAACATGATCAGGGTGGCGCCGCCGAGCACCGGCTTGGGCATCAATTGCAGCACCGCGCCGATCATCGGGAACAGCCCCAGCAGCACCAGCAGGCCGGCGATGAAATACGCCACGTAGCGGCTGGCCACGCCGGTCAACTGGATCACTCCGTTATTCTGCGCGAAGGTCACCATCGGCAGGCTATTGAAGGTGGCGGCCATGGCCGAGTTGAGGCCGTCGGCCAGCAGGCCCGACTTGATGCGTTTGATATACAGCGGGCCTTTGACCGGTTGTTGCGAAATCATCGAGTTGGCAGTCAAGTCGCCAGCGGCTTCCAAAGGCGAAATCAGGAAGATCACCGCCACCGGGATAAACGCCACCCAATCAAACGAGAAACCGTACTTGAACGGTACCGGCACGCTGATCAGCGGCACTTGAGGCAGGGCTGCCAGGTCGACCCGGCCCATCCACCAGGCCACCACAAAACCCAGCGTAAGGCCGATCACAATCGAACCCAGGCGCAGGAACGGGTTGCTGAACCGGTTGAGGACCACAATAGTCAGCAGCACCAGCGCCGCCAGCCCCATGTTGCCGGCCGCGCCCAAATCGCTGGAGCCGTAACCGCCGGCCATGTCGGTGACCGCCACTTTGATCAGCGACAAGCCCATCAGGGTAATGATGGTGCCGGTCACCACCGGGGTGATCAGCTTGCGCAACTTGCCGATGAACTGGCTCAGCACCACTTCGATAAAGGCTGCGAAAAAGCAGATACCAAATAGCGTCGAGAGAATTTCATCGGTGCCGCCGCCTCGGGCCTTGACCATAAAGCCGGCGCTGAGAATCACGCTGATAAACGAAAAGCTGGTGCCCTGCAGGCACAACAGGCCCGAACCGATCGGGCCGAACGTGCGCGCCTGCACAAACGTGCCGAGCCCGGACACGAACAGCGCCATGCTCACCAGGTACGGCACTTCGCTTTCAAGGCCCAACACGCCGCCGACGATCAAGGTGGGGGTGATGATGCCGACAAAACTGGCGAGCACATGTTGCAGTGCGGCAAAAATCGCCGCAGTAAAGTGCGGGCGATCTTCCAGGCCGTAGATCAGGTCGGATTTATAGCGGGGGCGAGGGGTTTGAGTGTCAGACAAAATACAGGCCCGTTAGGGAAAGGGGCGCGCAGGATGCCAGAAAGTGCCGGCCGTCAGAAGTGTGTAAAAATATTTCGAAACATCCTGCATTAAATCCCGGCACCTGCCGATACCGTATTCAAGCCCACCCAACTCTTATAACAGTGGTGCCCAAAGATCAGAGCGGTGCGTTGGCGCCGACTGATCGTGTCGCGGCAGGGACGCTCGCCCACTATCTCTCGAGAGCAGCCCTATGTCCCTTCGTAATCTGAATATTGCCCCGCGCGCCTTCCTCGGTTTTGCGTTCATTGCGTTGCTGGTCGTGATCCTTGGCGTATTTGCCGTCAACCGCATGACACAGATTCGCCAGTCTTCCCTGGACATGGGGACCAACCAGTTACCCAGCGTGAAATTTCTCGGCAACATGACGGAAAACGTGCTGCGCTTGCGCATCTTGTCGTTCCGGATATTGATCAACCGTGAGCCCGCCGCCCTTGAGGAAGCCAAGACCCGCGTGGCGGTGTTGGTCGACAAGGTCAAGCAGGCCCAGGGTGCTTACGCGGTTATGCCGGCAGGCCCGGAAGAGGCGGCGCTTTACAAAACTTTCGCCGCGACCCTCGACAATTACTTCGCGGCGCAGGCCGAGATGATGTCGCTGTCGCAGCAGAACAAAGTCGACGAAATGCGCAGCCTCATCAATACGCGGATCAAGGACGGTACGGATCTGATGGGTGAGCAGCTGAACAAACTGATCGCGATCAACAGCGCCGATGCCGACCAGGCCGGGCGGGATGCTGAAGGCAGCTACCAACAGGCCGTCAGCGGCATCATCATCGTTTCGGTGGTGGCGGCGTTGATGACGGTGTTACTCGCCTGGCTGCTGACCCGCAGCATCGTTGCGCCGCTGCGCAAAGCGGTGCAAGTGGCCGAAACCATCGCCAGCGGTAACCTGACCACGCTCGTCGAAGATGATGGCAAGGATGAACCGGCCCGTCTGCTTGGCGCTTTGTCTGCGATGCAGACCAACCTGCGCCAGACCATCCAGCACATCGCCGGTTCGGCCACGCAACTGGCCTCTGCTGCCGAAGAATTGAGCGCGGTCACCGAGGAAGCCTCCAGAGGCCTGCAACAACAGAACAACGAAATCGACCAGGCCGCCACCGCCGTCAACGAAATGACCGCCGCCGTGGAAGAGGTGGCGCGCAATGCGGTATCCACCTCCGAAGCGTCCAGCCAGTCCAACCAGGCCGCGCGTGAAGGCCGTGATCGGGTAGTGGAAACGGTTGGTGCGATTCAAACCATGACCCAGGACGTGCAAACCACCTCGGTGATGATCGAAGGCCTGGCCACGCAGGGCCGTGACATCGGCAAGGTGCTGGACGTGATCCGCGCGATTGCCGAACAGACCAACTTGCTGGCGCTCAACGCAGCGATTGAGGCAGCCCGCGCCGGTGAAGCCGGGCGTGGCTTTGCGGTGGTGGCCGATGAAGTGCGGGCGCTGGCGCATCGCACCGCGCAGTCGACCCAGGAAATCGAGAAAATGGTCGCCGGCATTCAGACGGGCACCGGCGAAGCGGTGCAGTCGATGCAACAAAGCAATCAGCGCACCCAGAGCACCCTGGAAATGGCCCGTGCCGCCGGTGTGGCGCTGGAGCAGATTACGCAGTCGATCAGTTTGATCAACGAGCGCAACCTGGTCATCGCCAGTGCTTCTGAAGAGCAGGCCCAAGTGTCGCGTGAGGTGGACCGCAACCTGGTCAACATCCGCGACCTGGCGACTCAGTCGGCAGCCGGCGCCAACCAGACCAGCGCCGCCAGTCACGAGCTGTCGCGCCTGGCGGTGGATTTGAACGCGATGGTGGCGCGGTTCGTGATCTGATGATCGAAGAGCGTTGGGTGTGTGTTGCGACCTGTTTTCGCTCAGATTTCGCAACCACCCAGGCACCGACCTGAGGAGAGCAAGCACAAGCAGAGCGGCTTTACTGTGGGAGCGGGCTTGCCTGCGATGCAGGCACCTCGGCCCATCAGGTGCGTCGGGTTGATGCCATCGCAGGCAAGCCAGCTCCCACCTTTGACCGAGTACAAACGAGCAGCACCCATCTACCTGATGCACTGCGATCCAACTGTGGGAGCGGGCTTGCTCGCGAAGGCGGTGGTTCAGTCAGCTCATGTGTCACTGACATACCGCTTTCGCGAGCAAGCCCGCTCCCACAAGGTGACCGCGTTCAACTGCCAATAGCGCAGTGCTTGGCTCTTCTGTGGGAGCTGGCTTGCCTGCGATGCAGGCACCTCGGTGTATCGGGTACACCGGGTTGATGCCATCGCAGGCAAGCCAGCTCCCACCTTTGACCGAGTACAAACGAGCAGCACCTATCTACCTGATGCACTGCGATCCAACTGTGGGAGCGGGCTTGCTCGCGAAGGCGGTGGCTCAGTCAGCTCATGTGTCACTGACACACCGCTTTCGCGAGCAAGCCCGCTCCCACTTTGACCGAGTACAAACGAGCAGCACCCATCTACCTGACGCACTGCGATCCAACTGTGGGAGCGGGCTTGCTCGCGAAGGCGGTGGTTCAGTCAGCTCATGTGTCGCTGACACACCGCTTTCGCGAGCAAGCCCGCTCCCACAAGTTGACCGCGTTCAACTTCCAGTAGCGCAGTGCTTGGCTCTTC
>NZ_CAWOAW010000043.1:18821-19092 GCF_963879675.1 Pseudomonas sp. Larv2_ips | reverse complement strand
TGCCTGCGATGCAGGCACCTCGGTGTATCAGGCACACCCAGTTGATGCCATCGCAGGCAAGCCAGCTCCCACCTTTGACCGAGTACAACGAGGAGCACCCATCTACCTGATGCACTGCGCTCCCACAAGGTGACCGCGTTCAACTGCCAGTAGCGCAGTGCTTGGCTTTTTTGTGGGAGCTGGCTTGCCTGCGATGCAGGCACCTCGGTGTATCAGGCACACCCAGTTGATGCCATCGCAGGCAAGCCAGCTCCCACTTTTGACCGAGTAC
>NZ_CAWOAW010000043.1:18506-18811 GCF_963879675.1 Pseudomonas sp. Larv2_ips | reverse complement strand
CGGTGGTTCAGTCAGCTCATGTGTCACTGACATACCGCTTTCGCGAGCAAGCCCGCTCCCACAAGTTGACCGCGTTCAACTGCCAGTAGCGCAGTGCTTGGCTTTTCTGTGGGAGCTGGCTTGCCTGCGATGCAGGCACCTCGGTGTATCAGGCACAACCAGTTGATGCCATCGCAGGCAAGCCAGCTCCCACCTTTGATTGAGTTCAGCCTTCAAGGTCAGGTCGGCTGTCAGGCCGCCTCGGCTGTGCTTTTGCTTCTACCACTCAGGTCGGCTACTAGGCCGCCGTGCTGTAGATTTTGATC
>NZ_CAWOAW010000043.1:0-18496 GCF_963879675.1 Pseudomonas sp. Larv2_ips | reverse complement strand
GTAGTACGGAGCGGGTAAACCGGCAGGACGCCGGTTTAGCCGCGACGGGGCAGGGACGGCCCGTCGCGGCGGCCCGCTCCGTAATGCCGGAGTGAGGGCACACCGAGCCTAAGCGAGGTGCCGAGTGGTGGGGCAAGAGCCCTTTGGTTACTTTGGGGCTTTTCCAAAGTGACCCGCCGTAAGGGCGGAACCCAAAGCGGCCCTCCCCCAAACAACGGATAAACACCCGGTCAAACCCAGCCCCCGCGCTCACACCTCACCCACCACAACCCAACGCGCTTCACGGGCAGCCACACGAATCGCCGTTGCCAACTGCTCAACCGCCCATGCCCCCTCAAAGTCAGTGCCCCCCGCGCCTTGCCCCGCCAGCGCCATGATCAATTCGTGCACCTCCAGCGTTTTCAACTCGTTGTACCCCAGTTGATGCCCGGCCGCCGGGCTGAACGCGGCATAGCCGGGCAGGGCAGGGCCGGCCAGCAGCCGTTGGAAACCGTCCTGGCCGAGCCGACACACCCGCAGTTCATTCAAGCGCTCCTGATCGAACGCCAGCGTGCCTCGCGTGCCGCTGATTTCAAAACTCAGGTGGTTCTTGTAGCCGTGCTTGAGCCAGCTGCTGCTCACCGTGCCGCGCGCGCCGTTGGCAAAGCGCAAGAGTGCGTGCACCTGGTCATCCACCGCGATGGGTTTACGGTCGCTGCTGCCGTAGACGACCGGGCGTTGGGCGTGGACGGTCTGGGTGTCGGCGCACACGCTGTGCACCTCACCGACCAAGTAGCGCGCCATCGACAGCAAATGACTGCCCAAATCCGCCAAGGCGCCGCCGGCATGTGCCACGTCACAGCGCCACGACCACGGTGAGGCCGGGTCGGCCATGAAATCTTCGCTGAACTCGCCCTGGAAACTGATGATTTCGCCCAGTTCGCCGTCGGCAATCATCTGCCGCGCCAGGCTGATCATCGGGTTGTGCTGATAGTTGTAGCCTACCCGCGTGACCACGCCGG
The DNA here is from genome assembly GCF_963879675.1 of Pseudomonas sp. Larv2_ips. Lineage (NCBI taxonomy): Bacteria > Pseudomonadati > Pseudomonadota > Gammaproteobacteria > Pseudomonadales > Pseudomonadaceae > Pseudomonas > Pseudomonas sp. Larv2_ips. The sequence goes on along the minus strand of NZ_CAWOAW010000043.1, from coordinate 17,495 downwards.
CTGCACTCGCGGCGCGGCGCATGGCTTCGGCCTGCTGCAGGCTGACCGCCAGCGGTTTTTCGCAATACACCGCCTTGCCCGCTGCAATCGCCGCCATGGCCATGGGGTAATGCAAGTGATTGGGCGTGGTGATGGCCACGACATCAACGGTGGGGTCATCTATCAGCGCCTGCCAGTCGCCGTGGGCCTGGGCAAACCCCCAGGCGGTAGCGCAACGCTGTGCGCGTTCGGTGTCGGCATCGGCCAAGGCAGCTAGGTTGAGGTGTACCGGCAGTTCGAATACCGCGCGGGCATTGTTGAACGCCAAGGCATGGGCGCGCCCCATGAAGCCCGTGCCGATCAGGCCGATTCCGAGTTCACGCATAGCGGTGTTCCTTTGGATTATTGTTTTCAGGACGTGCATTAATGGAATAAATATTCTCTAAATTCAAGAGATGGAATAAATATTCATTAATCAGCCTGGGTAATGCACTCATATTCAGGCCATCGTCATAGCCCGCCAGTTAACAAAAGATAACGTAGCGCCGATTGTCAGACGATTCGAAAGCCCGATAGGATGGCCCCTGCTTCCTTCAGGCGCTCTAGATTGCAGGTTTCAGAGGCCGGCAAGGCAAGACGACCTAACAATAATAAATCGGGAGAAAGGTCTATGAGTGAGCCTGTCATGGGTTGGGTTGTTTGCCGCCCGCGCGCCGCACGCAAGGTTGCGATGCTGGCTACAGCGCTCTCGCTGCTGGGGGTGTTGTCGACACCCGTGCTGGCAGCCGATGAAACCGGCGCACCGCCGGCATTTGCGATTCAATCCCCCAAGGCCGCCAAAGGCCTGATGATCGACGTAGTGCACGCCGGCTCCCGCCTGGTGGCGGTCGGTGATCGCGGGCACATCCTCTATTCCGATGACCAGGGCAGCACCTGGACCCAAGCCAAAGTGCCGACTCGGCAACTGCTGACGGCGGTGTTTTTCGTCGATGAAAAACACGGCTGGGCTGTCGGCCACGACGCACAGATTCTTGCAAGCGCCGATGGCGGCGCCACCTGGACCCAGCAATACCAAGACCTCAAACGCGAAGCCCCCTTGCTCGACATCTGGTTCAAGGATGCCGAGCACGGCCTGGCCGTGGGCGCCTACGGTGCGTTGATCGAAACCACCGACGGCGGCAAAACCTGGGCAGACGTCAGCGACCGCCTCGACAACGAAGACCAGTTCCACCTCAACGCCATCGCCTCTATCAAGGACGCCGGGCTGTTTATCGTCGGTGAGCAGGGCAGCATGTTCCGCTCCAGTGACGACGGCCAGACCTGGGAAAAGCTCGAAGGCCCGTACCAGGGCTCGCTGTTTGGCGTGATCAGTACCGCTCAACCCCACACCCTGTTGGCCTATGGCCTGCGCGGCAATCTCTACCGTTCCACGGACTTTGGCAGCACCTGGGAACAGGTTGAGCTGAACGCGGCGCGAGGTGCCCTGGAATTCGGCTTGTCCGGCGCCACGTTGCTCGACGACGGTTCGCTGGTGGTGGTCGGCAACGGTGGCAGCGTGGTGGTCAGCCATGACGACGGGCAGACCTTCAGCGTGTTCAACCGCCCAGACCGCATTTCACTCTCGGCGGTTACCGCGACGGGCAACGGCAACTTGATTCTGGTCGGGCAGGGTGGCGTGCGTGTGGCCTCGGCCGCCGGTGCAGAGCTCTCAAAATAATAAGAAGGCGGGGTTTCAATGAGCAGTCATCACAACGATAAAGCGACCTTTCTTGAGCGCCTGATCTTCAACAACCGCCCGGCAGTGATCGTTATCTGCCTGCTGGTGAGCATTTTTCTGTTCTGGCAGGCGACGTTGATTCGCCCGTCCACCAGTTTTGAAAAGATGATCCCGCTCAAGCACCCCTTCATCGAAAAGATGATGGAGCATCGCAATGACCTGGCCAACCTGGGCAACACGGTGCGCATCTCCGTGGAAGCCAAGGACGGTGACATCTTCACCAAGGAATACATGGAGACCCTGCGCCAGATCAACGACGAGGTGTTCTACATCTCCGGCGTCGACCGCTCGGGCCTCAAGTCGCTGTGGAGCCCCAGCGTGCGCTGGACTGAGGTCACCGAGGAAGGCTTTGCCGGCGGCGAAGTGATCCCGCAGAGCTACAACGGCTCGCCGGAAAGCCTCGACCAGTTGCGCAACAACGTGCTCAAGTCCGGCCAGGTGGGGCGCCTGGTGGCCAACGACTTCAAGTCGAGCATTGTCGACATCCCGCTGCTGGAGTCCTACCCGGACCCACAGGACCAGGGCAAGTTGCTGGCCCTGGACTACCGCAAGTTTTCCCACGAACTTGAAGACAAGATCCGCGACAAGTTCGAAGCACAAAACCCCAACGTCAAGATTCACATCGTCGGGTTTGCCAAGAAGGTCGGCGACCTGATCGACGGCCTGGTGATGGTGGTGATGTTCTTCGGCATCGCATTTGTCATCACCCTGATTCTGCTGCTGGGGTTCACCAACTGCCTGCGCAGCACCGTCGCGGTATTGAGCACCACGCTGGTGGCAGTGGTCTGGCAGCTCGGCCTGATGCACTTCTTCGGTTTCGGCCTCGACCCGTATTCGATGCTGGTGCCGTTCCTGATCTTTGCCATCGGTATTTCCCACGGCGTGCAGAAGATCAACGGCATTGCGCTGCAGTCCAGTGAGGCGGACAACGCGCTGACCGCCGCCCGACGCACGTTCCGGCAATTGTTTTTGCCGGGGATGATCGCGATTCTCGCCGACGCGGTGGGCTTTATCACATTGCTGATCATCGACATCGGTGTGATCCGCGAGCTGGCCATCGGCGCCTCCATCGGCGTGGCGGTGATTGTGTTCACCAACCTGATCCTGCTGCCGGTGGCGATCTCCTACGTAGGCATCAGTAAACGCGCCATCGCCAAAAGCAAGAAAGATGCGCACCGCGAACACCCGTTCTGGCGCCTGCTGTCCAAATTCGCCAGCGCCAAGGTCGCGCCGGTGTCCATCCTGCTGGCACTGATCGCCTTCGGTGGCGGTCTCTGGTACAGCCAGAACCTGAAGATCGGCGACCTCGACCAGGGCGCGCCGGAACTGCGCCCGGACTCGCGCTACAACAAGGACAACAACTTCATCATCAACAACTACTCCACCAGCTCCGACGTGCTGGTGGTAATGGTCAAGACCCGTGCCGAAGGCTGCTCGCGCTACGAAGCCATGGCGCCTATCGACCAGTTGATGTGGAAGATGCAGAACACCGAAGGCGTGCAGTCGGCGATCTCGTTGGTGACCGTGTCCAAGCAGATGATCAAGGGCATGAACGAGGGCAACCTGAAATGGGAAACCCTGTCGCGCAACCCCGACGTGCTGAACAACTCCATTGCCCGCGCCGACGGCCTGTACAACAACAATTGCTCGCTCGCGCCGGTGCTGGTGTTCCTCAACGACCACAAGGCCGAAACCCTCGACCGCGCAGTGCATGCGGTGCAGGATTTTGCCAAGGAAAACAACAGGGACGGCCTGGAATTCATCCTTGCCGCCGGCAACGCCGGGATCGAAGCGGCGACCAATGAGGTGATCAAAGAGTCGGAACTGACCATCCTCATCCTGGTGTACCTGTGCGTGGCGACCATGTGCATGATCACCTTCCGCTCGTGGGCCGCCACCCTGTGCATCGTGCTGCCGCTGGTGCTGACCTCGGTGCTGGGCAACGCGTTGATGGCGTTCATGGGCATCGGCGTCAAGGTCGCGACCCTGCCGGTGGTGGCGCTGGGCGTGGGGATTGGCGTGGACTACGGCATTTACATCTACAGCCGTCTTGAAAGCTTCCTGCGCGCCGGCCTGCCACTGCAAGAGGCCTACTACCAGACGCTCAAGTCGACCGGCAAAGCCGTGCTGTTCACCGGCTTGTGCCTGGCCATCGGCGTGTGCACCTGGATCTTCTCGGCCATCAAGTTCCAGGCCGACATGGGCCTGATGCTGACCTTCATGCTGCTGTGGAACATGTTCGGCGCGCTGTGGCTGCTGCCGGCGCTGGCACGGTTCCTGATCAAGCCTGAAAAGCTCGCGGGGCAGAAGGGCAACTCGCTGTTTGCACACTAAGCCCGACACCGTCGCGCAGTGCCGCGTGGCAAGGGCGCAATGCCCTTGCCACGCGGCCTGTCAGGTTATGAAGTGGCCCAGCGCAATGTACAGGGCAAGGCGTCAGCGCGGTGCCCGTGGCACTGGCGCGATGGCCAGGAACAACTGATCCACGGGCGGCGTAATCAGCACATACAGAATGTGGGTCAGCGGTTCGGCGCCGGGTTCCGTGCGGGTATGAAGGTCGGCCTGGACATGCTGCTTGAGCAAGTCCTTCTGCGTGTACTTGCGCTGTTCCGGCAGCTTCAGGTGGGCCCGCGTGTAGTGGGCGGGCAGGGCGTCGGCATGGGCGTAATGAAAGTGCGCATACCACAACACCACCGGCGGTTTCTTGGCCTTGTCGTACACCGCGTACTCGGTGAAGAAGTCGCCGCTGAGGGTCGGGCGCTGCGGGTCGGCCAGGCTGGTCAGGTTGATGTCGATCTGTTTTTGTTCCCACAGGTAATTGAGGCTCTCCTGGGTCGGCCATTGCCGTTTATACGCCTCACTGCACACGCGCTGCGCCAGCCGGCTGATGTCCCTGGCGTGTGCCCGGTATTCATCGATCAGGCGTTGCACCGCGGTTTTTTGCGCCAGATGGTCGCGTGCCAACTCATCGGCCAAGGCCGTGAGTTTTCCGGCGTGGCCCATGAGCAATTCATTCCAGTCACCCGGGTCGACGTGTTGACGGGTCAACGGCGAGTCGAGTTTTTGCTGCTCGGCCGTGATCAGTTGTTCAATGCCTTTGCGTTGTTCGATCAGCGCCTGGGCCAGGCCTTTGAGGGTGGCCAGTGAGCGAACCTGGGCTGCGCCGGCCGGGGCAGCCGCCGGGTCCTTTGCGGTCGTGGCCCAACCGTCTGCGTGTTGGCTGAACGAGGCAATGGTTTCACCGGTCAAGGCGTCGGTGAGGGTCAGTTGCTCCTGGCTGTTCTGTGCATCGGCAGGCTTGAGCTCACCGATGAGGTAGGCTTTTTTGCGGGTTTTAAATACCCGTTTGGCCGGGTTTTTGGGACGCAGGGTTTTCGACAAGGGCAGCACGACGTCCAGCTCTTCCTGTTTGCGTACCACCGCTTCAAGTTCGCTTTGCGCAAGCGCCTGGGCAAATTCAAGGCCTGTCAGCAGGCGTTCGGCCTCCGGGCGCAGGCGCCCGGGGTTGAGGGCCTTGAGGGCGCGAATCGCATCCTCATGACGGCGGTACCGGTCAAGGACCGTCTCATACACATTACGTTGCTCGGCCAGCGGGTATTCGGCACCGCTGCGCACTTCGACGTGAGACTGCAGGGCTTGGGCCAGGTCGCTTTGTTCAAGCCGGTTGAGGTAAAAGTCCTCCTGGGGTGGCAATCGTCGGTCGGCCGTCGCCACGCTGGCGGCGGCGAGGTAATTGAGCGCATTGAGCCTCAGGTTGTTGGCGAAAAAATTCTGCGGGTATTGGATCTGCGTCAGGCATTCCTGGCGGATCACACGGCCCGCCAACGAGTCCTGTTCCAGTTGTTCGAGCGTATGCTCCATGACCGCCGCGACCTCGGCCATGTGCTCGCGGATATTGGCCGATTCAACCGTGTTGCGGATGTATTCGTCGTAGACGGTGGTGTCTCCCAGCAGGTTGTCGACAAACATCCTGCGTGCCATCTGCGCCATGGGCTCGCCCGCGCTGGAAAAACGCATGGCGTTCAACCGGTCCAACAACAACGTCTGGATGGCCGACTGCTGGTTCCATAGGGTCCCCAGGATTTTTGCCCGGTCATGCACGTGCACACCGGCGCCGCCGACCCTTTCCAGCTCCTGGCCCACCTTGACCATTTCCAGGCGTGGGGGCAGGGACTGGGCAAATTGGTCTTCGAGGTTCTGCAGCAGAATCTGAAACTCGGTGCGTCGCTGCTGGTGGTTCAGGGTCTCCTGCTGGTGCCGCGCCGTCAGGGCCGGCTGTTGCTCGGGCGTCGCTTTTTGCAAAAGATTCCAGACCAGTTGCACGGTTTTGCGTTGGTTTTTCAAGGCGGTGGTGGCAGATAACATCTGCTCCATGGATGCCAGGAAGGGCGCCATCAAATGGGTTATTTGCGTATTGAGCGCCTGCCCGCGTGCCAGCAGCGCGTTTTTTCTACGCTGGTTTTCCTCGCGCAAGGCCGCCATCCGCTTGGGGCCACCGCCCACCAGTTTGAGGCCGCGGTCCAGTGTCCAATGGCCTTTTCCATCGGTGCGAAGCTTGATGCCGGGGTGGTCGGTTTTTTCGGGGTGCACGATATACACGTCGCCAAAACCCGGAACGATGCTGGCCCTGAACAGCAAACCACCGACCGAGGCATGCCAGACCCCATTGAGGTTATACAAACCCAGGTGACGCCCGGCGCTAACCTGCGCAGGTAGGGACTGTGGCCAGGGCAGGCTGAATGCCCGCAGTTTTTCCAGCAGCGCTGCCGATGCTTCGTCGCTGGCCAGCGAATGATCGAAATCCACCAGCGTGCGGCCACCGCCGGGCGGTTCGGAAGGCAGGCCGACCGTGCCACGTTCAATGATCGCCGGCTGGCTCGTTGCCGCGCCCAACGCTGCACGCCGCAACGCCGGGAACATGGGCGAGGCTTCGTCCAGTACAGGGTGCACCGGCGCCGCCGTGAGCGAGCCGTGATGCACCAGCAACAGGGCGATGTTTTGCAGCAGATCGACCCACGCCAGTGCCTGCGTCTGAGGGTCGTCACTTTCCAGCGCCGGCACATCGTGCGTCAGGCCCTGCACCAGTTGCATCAGCCAGCCGATTGCCGCCAGTGGCCCGCGCACGGCCATCAGCAGGGTATTGAAGCCCAACTGCATACCTTCCAGGATCAACGCCCAGCGGCTCTCGCTATTGGACGTGGACGCGCGCTCAGCCTGCGCCAGCAGTTGCCGAGTCTCGCAGCCGAACAGGTACTCCATGAGGCTGCCATTGTTCAGGGCCTGAAGGATTTCGTCGCTGCTCTGGTCGCCAGCGGCGGCCAACTGCGCAGGTTCAGGCACGCGCGGCAGCGGGTCGAATTCCGAGCCCAGGCCGACCCGCACGTAGTGAGGCTGGGTAAACCCACCGTTGCTGTAGATGGCTCTGGCCGATTCCGGCAACCAGGTCAAAACGCTGTCCTGCAACGCGCCGGGCCGTACGAGGCCGGCCAGCAGGCTGTCGCGACTGGCAAACTCCAGCAGCGAGTCGCGATAGGCCGGCCGATACAGCAGGTGCGGGCCTCGTTGCGTATCGAGGGGCTCGATGATGAACATGTTTTGCACCACGTCCGCCGTGGCGCCGGGCTTGCGCACCAAGGCCAGCACCCGCATGACGATGCTTTCGCCGTCGACCCGGCGCCCCGTGGAGGTCGGGTTCAGCACGGCATTCACCCACAGGATGCCGCGCGGTGTCAGGCCAGCTTCGCCTTTGAGCCTGTGCTCCAGCGCTTGAGTTTTCAGCTGCACCGGCCGTTGCTGTTCGAACAGGCGCTTGCGTTTTTGCGCGGCCTCGGTATCGCCGAGCAGCTCCTGGCGCAGGTAAAGAGGGTAATTTTTGCCGATGTCGACACGCTGGACCAGTTGGCGAATGGCGTCGGCTGTCAGCCAGGCTTCGATTGCCCGACCGGTGCGGTGGCTGAGTGTCATGCGGCCATTGGGCGCGCCCGAGAGGTTTTTCAGGGCCAGATCCACCAGGCTCAGGGTCACCGGTTCGACGTAACCGCCGGCCAGGGTGCCCACCGCCACGTGAAAGGTCAGTTGCAGATCGTCGGCGTGGTAGCCACTCGATCGAGCGGCAGCGTCGCAGGCGCGTTGGCCACCCAGGGCGACGCTGCGATCCAGGCACAGTTGGTGGTTCAAATGTTCGGTTGCATAGCTGCGCAAGGTTTCCAGGCTGTCGAAATCCGAATCGCCAAGGGTCAAGCGGCGGATGCCGGCCTGTTCAAGCAGGCACTCACGGTAAGCAAGGCGCTCGGCCGCGCTGGCGTGCTGCAGCCAGGCGGGCAGGGCTGCGCGGATCGAATTCAGGGTTGCCAGCGGTGTGGTGGTCGAGGGGCTGAAGACTTGCGCCGGGTTTGTAGCGGCAGCAAACCGCAGTTCCAAGGCCTGCACGCTGGACCCGGCCGGGAGCTCAATGGCCGCGAGAGCCTCCAGTTGTCCCTCAAGTATGAGCGCGGCTTGCACCTCGAAAATATTGCCGTCGGGCTCGTACTGCTTCCAGATGATGCGCTGCGCGCGAAAACGCTGCTGCAGGTGCATTCCCCAGGCCTGGCCGAAGGCCTCGAGGTCGGCGTACGCCTCGATCTGCCCCGATACGCGGCACAGCAACACCTGCGTCGGGGCGACCACCAACACATCGCTGGCTTGCAGGGTGAGTCGGCGGCCTGCCTGCTCCAGAACGGTTTCCAGGGTATAGGCACGCACGGCCTTCTGCGGCCAGGGGCGTTGGGCGCGCGTACTGCGCTCGGGGTAACGGGCCAGTGTGAGGAGCGTATCGAGCTGTCGTGCCAGGCTCCCTGGCTGGCGAATGGCCGAGTCGAGCAGCGCGCCGTGCAGCACGCGGGCCAGCCACTGCCAGCGGCTGCCGCCGGCCTCCGTGTCCTGGCTCCAGTAGGCTGCCAAAGCGTCTTGAAAGGCGATGCTCAGAATCAGCGGCAGTTCTCTGATAACGACTTCGATGACTGCCAGGTCATAGCCGTGCGGGCCATCGGCCTCAAAGCTCAGCCGGGTTCCCGTGGCGTCGCCCAGGTAGCAGTCCAGGCCGTAGCGCATGGACACATCGGGAAAGCTGCCATCGGCCAGGTGACTGAGCGCCACCTCCAGCAGCGGGAGCAAGCTGCGTCCGCCGCCGTCACGGGGTATGGCCAGGCGCAGGTCAGCGAGCGCAGAGCGCAGCGGCGGGTATTTTTCCTTCAAGTGGTCGGCCAGCAACTGCGCAGTGACTGAGCGCAGCGTCGGGCGAGTGAGAAACCGGGCTTCAACCGCTTGTCGGGCCGGGTGTGCAGCAGGGACGGTGTTCGGGTCTGTCATGGGTATTCCTTTACAGGGGAGCAAAACGCGCCCCAGCAAGGTAATGCGCTGCGTCGCCCGGAGGCGGTAGCCCGTTATGGCCTTAGGTGCAGGCAGCAAACTGGCCTATCATTAGCGCTTTGAACCTGATGAAAGACTGTGATGACTGATAATTTGCCTGCCGTCCTGAAGACTTCCGACATGCTTGAAATCGATGGCCTGCATGCCTTTGATTTCACCTTTGATGAACAGGCCTTGCTGATCACTGCCATGGACGGCCGTGCTGAAAAACGCTGGCGTTTCAGCCTGGAGCAGGTGCAGGCCGCCACCTTCGATGACACCTTGCAAAGCTGGACCCTTACCGGTGATTCGGGCGAGCACCGCCTGATCTGCATGAGCGCTTTCACCGGCAACAATAACGACGAGGATGAAGCGGATGATGATGCGTAAATTCTGGCCCCTGCTGATGGCGGGCAGTGTCGGTGCCATGTCGGTGCAAGCCGCCCCGGCAGACACCTACGAACTGCTGGTGGGCAGCTACACCGCCGGTACCAGCGAGGGTATCTACCGCCTGCAGTTTGACAGCCGTACCGGTCAATTCAGCGGCAAGCCGGTACTGGCCGCGAAGGCGGCCAACCCGTCGTGGCTGACGATCTCCAAAGACCAGAAGCATTTGTTCGTGGTCAACGAGAACGGCCCGGGCCAGAAAGACCCGGTCGGCCGCGTCAGCAGCTACAGCATTGACCCGCAGAACCATCAATTGACCCTGATCAACCAGGTGCAGAGCCTGGGCAATGAACCCACCCATTCCAGCCTTGCCGCTGATGGGCGTTACCTGTTCGTTGCCAACTATTCGGTACTCGAAGATCCGGGTGGCAGCCTCGCAGTCCTGCCGGTTGACGCCGCTGGCAAGCTGTCGGCGCCGGTGCAACTGAGCGGGCATCCGTCCAGCCGGGTAAACCCGGAGCGCCAGGCCTCCAACCATGTGCATTCGGTGGTGTCATCGCCGGACGGCAACTACGTGTTTGTTCAGGACCTGGGCGCCGACAAGGTGTTTGCCTACCACTACGACCCCAAGGCCAACCCTGAACTGCCGCTGACCCCGGCCAACCCTGCCGCCGTGCCAATGCCACCGGGCAGCGGCCCGCGTCACTTGCTGTTCAGCGCGGATGGCAAGCATGCCTGGCTGACCACCGAGATGAGCGCTCAGGTCGCCGTGTTCGATTACAACGACGGCAAGCTCAGCCAGACCCAACTGGTCGATTTTGCTGCCGGGCAGCCGGTGGCCGACAAGGCCGGTGCGGCGCTACACGCCTCCAGCGACGGCAAATTCCTGTACGTGAGCAACCGCGGCACCGCCAACCAGATGCTGGTGTTCAGCATCGACCCGGCCACCGCGCACCTCAAGGAACTGCAGCGCCGCTCCGTGGAAGGTGACCACCCGCGCGAGTTCAGCCTGGACCCGAGCGGCAAGTTTTTGCTGATCGCCAACCAGAAAAGCAACGAAATCGTGGTAGTCGAACGCGACCCCAAGACCGGCCTGCTGGGTAAAACCGTGCAGAAACTGCCGATCGATGCTCCCAGTGACCTGAAGTTTCTGGTGCGTCAATAAGCCACAGGCCCCGCCATGCGGGGCCTGACTCGGTGTATTAATTCTATTAATAGCGGCTACTGTTTCAAAGCATTACCAAGGTTCAGCCCTCGGGCGTAAGTTGGGTTCCAAGGCCTTCCCCGGCCACCTAAACCAACGAACACAAGGGTTACCGACATGAACTTGAACCTCTTCTCCATCATCGCCGCTTCCGCTGTTTCCGCCACCGTGGCATTGCCTGCCGCCGCCAGCGTGGAAGTGTCCGGCAAAAAATCCAACACCACGGCCTACACCCAGAAATACCTGCAACAGAGCGCCAACTTCTACGCCGCACTGGATCACAAGACCCAGCACTGAGCGTGAGCTGAGCGACGGTCACATGTGGGAGCTGGCTTGCCTGCGATGAAAGCAACTCGGTGTATCCGTTGGAACGAGTTGTCGGCATCGCAGGCAAGCCTGCTCCCACATTTGATTGTGTTGGGCTCAGGGTTTTGCCATTACCGCGACAAACAGCGCTGATTCCAGAAAACGCTGCAGCCAGGCCTGCAAACGAGGATACGGCGCGCTGGCGAACCACTCGCGGTCCACGTGCGCAAACTGACGCACAAACGGCGCCAGTGCCACATCGGCCAGGCTCAAATGCTCGGCCCATAAAAACGCCCGATCCGCCAACAAAGCCTCCAGTGCACGCAAAAACACCTCGCCCTCGGCCCGATAATGTTCCATCGGTAGCTCCGGGTAGCGCTCGGCATACTTGTATCGATTCAAGTGATGTTTGAAGGCCTGATCGTTCTCGGCGATCAGTTGCAGCACCCGTGGGTCGCCCTTGAGCAACAAGTCATCAGGGTCGTGCTGCGCCAGGGCCCAGAGCATGATCTCCAGGCTTTCCTCAATGACCCGACCGTCCACACTCAATACCGGCACCGTGCCCTTGGGCGACAGCGCGAGCATGTCGGCCGGCTTGGCTTTCAGGCTCACCTCGACGATCTGCACGGGCACGCCCGCGTAGCGCAACGCCATTCGCGCCCGCATCGCATACGGGCAGCGCCGGAACGAATACAGCAGCGCCTCGCTCACTTGACCTCCAGCGTGCTCAAGCCATTGCCCTGACGCTTGACCTGGATCTGCACCGGAATGCGCTCGTGCATTTCCTGTACGTGGGAAATCACCGCCACCTTGCGGCCCTGGGCCTGCAGACCATCCAGGGCGTCCATCGCCAATTGCAGCGACTCCGGATCAAGGCTGCCGAAACCTTCGTCGATAAACAGCGACTCGATCTTCAACGTGCTGGACGCCATCGACGCCAGTCCCAACGCCAGCGCCAGCGACACCAGGAAGGTTTCGCCCCCGGACAACGAGTGCACCGAGCGCAGTTCATCGCCCATTTCCGTGTCCATCACCAACAGCCCGAGCATGCTGCCGCCGCGTTTGAGGCGGTAGCGGCGCACCAGTTGGCGCAATTGCACGTTGGCGTGGTGCACGAGCAAGTCCAGGTTGTAGGCCTGGGCGATCTTGCGGAACGTGTCGCCGGTGGCCGAACCGATGAGCGCATTCAGGCGCGCCCAGCGTTGCCATTCTTCATAGGCCTGGGTGATCTGTTCGGCCAGCGCGTGGTTGGCGTCCTGTCGGCGCTGGTCTTCGGCCTGGCGCGCGCGCAGCTCGGCGCAGTGTTTTTCGCCCTCGGCCAATTGTTGGTTGAGCGTGGCCAGGCTGCCATCGAGTTGGTCGGCGTCCAGGTTGCCGTTGTGCAAGGCCTGATGCTCGGCGAGGCGTTGCTCGCGTTCGTGCAGCAGCACCTTGGCTTGTTCGACGGCTTTTTCGCTGTGTTGCACCTGCTGGCGCAGCGCGCTGATCTGGCTGTCATCAAAGGCGAGCAAGCGCGTAAGCCCCTCGTCATCCAGCTCGGGGTGCAGCGCCCGCCATTCGCTCAGGCGTTCGTCGAGGCTGTGCTGCTCAGCAGTCAGTGCCTGTTGGCGTTCCTGCTGCGCCTTGAGGTCGGCAGCCAGTTGAACAAGGGCATTACGCAGGTCTTGCAGCTGTTGATTGGCGTCGGTTTCGCGCTGACGTGCCTGCGCCACCGCCTGGTCCAGTTGCTGCTGCCACTGCTCAGCGCTGGCGTGATCGCCCAGCAGTGCCGTGAGTTGTGCCTGCGCGGCCTGTCGCTGCGCGGACAACTCGGTGACGTGCTGATGCAAGGCGTCCAGTTGCTGCTGGCGATGCTGCTGATGGGTCTGTTCTTTCTCGATGGCCTGTTGACGTTCCTGCTGCTCGGCCAATTCATCGCGCTGATGGCCCAGCTGTTCCAGGCGTTGGCTGACCTGCTGGTCGAGCTGCATAAAGGTCGCGGCCGGTTCGCGGCGCAAGCCTTCGAGGGTTTCGGCCGGCAGCAGGCTGGCGAAGGCATGCAGCTCTTCGTCGAGGCGTTCGCGGTCGTTGGACAGCTCGCGTTGCTGGTCCACCAGCAACTGCCGGGCTTGCTGGCTCGCATCCTGAGCGGCTTGCAACTGCTGCTGCAAACGCCCGGCATTTTGTTGCAGGTTGAGCAGGGCGCCCTGGCGCTGTTCGTCCTGGGTGATGCTTTGCGTCAGTTGCGCCAATTGCTGGGCCAGCCAAGTGCTGCGCTTGGCGGCGTCCTGATTGAACAACGAGGCCGACAGCGGGTGTGCATCCAGGCTGGGTTTGAGCGCGTGCTGTTGCGTCGTCAGTTGCTCCTGCTGTTGCAGGAACTCCTTTTGTTGCGCGATCAAACCGCCCACTTCGCCGCGCAGCTCGGTGAGTTTTTCCTTGAGCACGTCGACGGCTTTCTGCGCCGTGGCTTCTTCGTTCTCATCATGACGGCCGAGGCTTTGCAGCAAGGCTTCGGGCTGGTGATAGGGATGCTCATGGCTGCCGCACACCGGGCAGGGCTGGTCGTCCTGCAACTGCTCGCGCAATTCCTCGACGCTGGCGCTGCGGGCCAGGCGTTGGCGTTCGAGCAGTTGTTTGGTCACCGTCAAGGTTTGCTCGGCGACGGCCAGCTCGGCCTTGGTTTGCAGACCGGTCTGGTTCAGCTGTTCGCGCTGTTGCTGGGCGTCCGCGAGCTTCTGCGTCAGGCTGGCGGCGTGTTGATCAAGCTGCTGCTGGTTGTCCCACAGACGTGTCAGGTCTTCAAAGGCGCGTTGCTGCTTGCGGTTGTCCTGCAGCAGGCTCGCCAGTAGGTGGATCTGCTCGGCGACCGCGTGCGGCTCGGCGCCGGCTTCCTGATACAACAGGTCCAGCGCGTCACGTTGCTGAGCGAATTTTTCGGCGGCGATGGTGGCGCGTTGTTCCAGCAGCGGCAGTTCGCTCTGGCCTTTGTTCAAGCGATTGCCGATCAGCATCAACTGTTGCAGACGGTCGCGGTAAGCGCCCCAGGCATCGCTCAGCGGCGCCAGGGTGGCGCTGCGCTCCAGCTCGGCAGCCAGGCGTTGCAGGCGTTCGGCAACGTGGGTGTGTTTGTCCTGCAACCCCTTCAACAAGGTCTGGCCTTGGGTGCAGGCGACTTCGTGTTGCTGCTGGTCCTCGGTGCGTTTGGCCAGGTCCTTGGTCAGGTGGGCGAGGGTGCTTTGTGCTTCAACGGCCTGGCGCAACAAGGGCACGGCGTCGGCCTGGTGCTTCAGCGCCTCAGCCAGTGCCGCCTGGGCCGCCACTTGCTGGGCTTGCGCCTGCTCCTGACGCGTGTGCAGCGCGGTTTGCTGCTCGCGGTGCTGATGAATCTGCGCGGCGAGCGGCGTCAGCAACGTGCCGAGTTCAACCTGTCGAGCAAATTGATGGCGCTGTGGCGCCAAGTGCTCCAGGCGGCTCAAATCCTCGCGCTGCTGGCCCTGGCCATCCCAATCGGCCAGGGCGCGTTGCAGTTGCTCAGTCGCGCTTTGTTGGCGCTCCTGCCATTCGCGCAACTCCTTGAGCCAGGTGTGCTGCAACTCCAACTGCTTGAGCTGGGCCTGCCGGGTCTTGAGCTGCTGCTGCGCCGTGGCCAACTGTTGATCCAGTTCGGCACGGGCCTCGGCGGCCAATGGCACCACGCCGGTGGCCTGGTCTTGCAGTTGTTTGTGCGCGTCCTTGGCATCCTTGGCCTTGTCGAAGGCGCGGCGGCCAAGCTGGGTGTAGAGCGCGGTGTCGGTGAGCTTTTCCAGCAGTTCGCTGCGCTCATTGTCGTTGGCCTTGAGGAACGCGCTGAATTCACTTTGCGCCAGCAACACCGCGCGGGTGAACTGCTCGAAATTCAGGCCCAGGGCCAGTTCCAGCTGGGTCTTGTATTCGGTCTTCTGGCTGGCCAGCAGTTGGTCGCTGTCCAGGTCGATCAGGCTTTGCCGGCTGTTCTGCAACTTGCCGCTGGCCTTGTCGCGGGCGCGGTTGGCCTCCCAGCGCGCACGGTAGCGACGGCCGTTGACGCCGACAAAGTCCACCTCGGCATAACCACCGCCGGTGCCGCGGCGCAGCAGGGTCCGTGGGTCGCCGATGGAAATGTCGCTGTCGGCATCCGGCATCTTGGCCTGGCCGGTATCGCCCAGGCGTGGCACCGCGCCAAACAGCGCCAGGCACAAGGCATCGAGCAAGGTACTTTTGCCCGCGCCGGTCGGCCCGGTGATGGCAAACAACCCGGCGCTGGCCAGGGGCTCGGCGGTAAAGTCGATTTCAAACGGGCCGGCCAGTGAGGCAAGGTTTTTCAGGCGGATGGCAAGAATCTTCATGGCTGTTCACCCGCCTGTTGCACTTCCTGGAGCAGCACGGCGAAATCCTTCAAGGTCTGTTCATCCACTTCACTGCCGTAGTTGTCCTGCCAGGCGCGGCTGAACAGCTCCTGGGGCGTGAGCTGGTCGAGTTCGACCAGGCGCTCGTCGTCGGTGGCGTCGCTGCCGCGCTTGCCGGCATATTCAGCGGCGATGCGCACCAGGCGCACGGCCTTGCCTTGCAGGGCGGTTTCGATTTGCTGGCGCAGGTCCGGTTGCGGCTCGTCCAGGCGCACCCGCACTTCCAGCCACGGGTGGCGTTGGGTCTCGGCGAGCAGATCGATGTCGGGCAGATCCGCCAGTTGCTTGAGGATATCCGCCAGCGGCGCAGCGTCCAGGCGTTGCAGGTTGACCGAACGCGGGATCAGCCGCGGCTCGACGCCCACCAGGCGTTGGCCCTGGAAGGTCACGTCGAGAATCTGGTGCTTGTAGCCGATTTCGGAAAACGACAGGGGAATCGGCGAGCCGCTGTAGCGAATGCGTTCTTCGCCGTTCACCTTTTGTGGCTTGTGCAAATGGCCCAGAGCCACATAGCTCACGCTGGCATCGAACAGGCTGGCGGGCAGCGCCTCGGCATTGCCGATGATCAGGCTGCGCTCGGAGTCTTCCGACACCGAACCACCGGCCATATGCGCATGACTGATGGCAATCAGCGGCTGGCCTTTTTTGCGTTTGGCATTGGCGGCGGCGATCAGCCATTCATGCACCTGGCCGATGCCGCGCAGGTAGTCGTCGCCCAAGTGCGCACCGGTGACTTCCGCCGGGCGCAAAAACGGCAGCGCCAGGCACCAGGCGGCGATCTTGCCTTTGGCGTCAGGCAGCGGGATCAGCAGGCGCTCGGCATCCAGTTGGCCGTCATCCAGCCACAGCACGCGGCCCAGGGCATGCGTGCGCAGGCGGCGCATCAACGGCGCGGGCAATTCGATGCGCGAGCCGGAGTCGTGGTTGCCGGCGATCATCACAATCGTGAGTTTCGGGTTGTGTTCGTGGGCGCTGATGATGAAGTCGTACAGCCGCTCCTGGGCCTTGAGCGGCGGGTTGACCGTGTCGAAGATATCGCCGGCGATCAGCAGCACATCGGGCTGCTCGGCTTTTAATTGGCCCAGCAGCCACTCGAGGAAGCAGGCGTGTTCGAAGTCGCGTTCCTGGCCATGCAGGTTTTGGCCGAGGTGCCAGTCGGAGGTGTGGAACAGACGCAAGGCGAACTCCGCGGAGAAGATGAAAAGGAGGGGAGTTTACCTGTAAAAGCCTGCACCGTGCCCGCGGACGAGCCAGATCGGCTGTGGGGGTTGGCGTGCCGACAGAGCGAGGTGGCTGTGTTGCAGGCACGCCAGCGTCCACAGGGGTTATGCGGCGTGCAGGCAGTTCAGCGCGCGGTCGGCCAAGGTTTTGGCGTTGTTGATCAGGTGTTCGGTGGTGCTCGCCATGTCGCGTTCATGGCCGAGCAGCGTTTGCGTGGTGCTGGCCGCGGTGGCGGCGGCGCAGCGCAGCAGGTCGCAGATTTGGGCCAGGGCGTCTTCGAAGCTGAGGTCGTGATGCGCGACGAAGGACGGCAGTGAATCGGGTTGCAAGTAGTGGCGCAGGGCACGCTCAAAAATTTCGCGGGGTGGGTCGGGGACGATTTTGTTCATGAATGAAACTCCTGGAAGATTGGGAGCCATTCTTTTGCAGATCTCACTCGACAAAAGGTGGCAGCTATGTGCGGGGTGAGATAACCGGTAGGAGCACCCGGCCAGACCGAAGTCTGCCCGCACACAGCCGCCATAGAGCATATTGCTCGCGGTTGTGACACTTGGCGCCTACACAGGATCTCACCCCTGATCGCTGATATGCAGCGACGGAGCGAAGGCTAGCCAGTGAGGTGGGCAGGCGCAAGGCCGAAGGATTGTCTAGGAAACTTCCCGCGAATTAAAGGGATGTGGATTGCTGGCCTTTAACAATGCGTGTCGATCAGGTGGCACTGATCTACCGTGGGGGCGGGGGTGGTTGAGTACATATCCGTTGCTGCGGTCACGGCCACTTAGGGTTCCGCTCTTACAGCGGGTCACTTTTGGCAAACGCCCCAAAAGTA
>NZ_CAWOAW010000042.1:0-321 GCF_963879675.1 Pseudomonas sp. Larv2_ips | reverse complement strand
CACCTTTGACCGAGTGCAAACGACACCCATCTATCTGATTCACAGAAATCCAAATGTGGGAGCGGGCTTGCTCGCGAAGGCGGTGGTTCAGTCAGCTCATGTGTCACTGACCCACCGCCTTCGCGAGCAAGCCCGCTCCCACAAGTTGACCGAGTTCAGCCTCCACCACTGCACTGCTTTGCTTTTCTGTGGGAGCTGGCTTGCCTGCGATGCAGACAACTCGGTCTATCAGGCACAACCAGCTGATGCCATCGCAGGCAAGCCAGCTCCCACCTTTGACCGAGTGCAAACGACACCCATCTATCTGATTCACAGAAATCC
>NZ_CAWOAW010000041.1:0-281 GCF_963879675.1 Pseudomonas sp. Larv2_ips | reverse complement strand
ATACGGAGGATCCAAGCGTTATCCGGATTTATTGGGTTTAAAGGGTGCGTAGGCGGCTTATTAAGTCAGGGGTGAAAGACGGTGGCTCAACCATCGCAG
The DNA here is from genome assembly GCF_963879675.1 of Pseudomonas sp. Larv2_ips. NCBI lineage: Bacteria > Pseudomonadati > Pseudomonadota > Gammaproteobacteria > Pseudomonadales > Pseudomonadaceae > Pseudomonas > Pseudomonas sp. Larv2_ips. The sequence goes on along the minus strand of NZ_CAWOAW010000041.1, from coordinate 182 downwards.
TGCCCTTGATACTGATGAGCTTGAATACACTAGAGGTAGGCGGAATGTGACAAGTAGCGGTGAAATGCATAGATATGTCACAGAACACCGATTGCGAAGGCAGCTTACTATGGTGTTATTGACGCTGAGGCACGAAAGCGTGGGGATCAAACAGGATTAGAAACCCGTGTAGTCCGGCTGTT
>NZ_CAWOAW010000040.1:0-287 GCF_963879675.1 Pseudomonas sp. Larv2_ips | reverse complement strand
CCGTCACCACCAGCACGCCATCGGTGAACTGAATGTCCACGTCGGCCCGCGAGTCCACCTGGTTGACTGTGTAGCCCCAGCCGTCGTCTACCGGTGGAAACGGCACCATGCCCAGGCATCCGGTGATGTGATAAACGCCAACCGATTCGCGCGAGGACTCAATGAGCCCTGAGCCATTGGTTACGAAGTCGTAGGTCGCGCCGGTGGCGCCGAGTACGTTGATTGCTGCTCTTGCCATGATTAGATCGCCTTCAAGGTGCCATCAGCGGCACGAGTGGTGTTGCCTT
>NZ_CAWOAW010000039.1:109618-124358 GCF_963879675.1 Pseudomonas sp. Larv2_ips | reverse complement strand
GAGGTGCCGAGTGGTGGGGCAAGAGCCCTTTGGTTACTTTGGGGCTTTTCCAAAGTGACCCGCTGTAAGAGCGGAACCCATCGCGGCCGTTACTCAAATAACGGATATGTACTCCGTAAAAACCGGCCCCCAGAGGCCGCCACGTCAAACAGCACATACATCCAATTCCAACCCCCCCATTGCCCCCCAAACTCCCCCTATCGCACAACTCTCCAGGGGGGAATCAAAACCATGGACCCAACACCCAAAACCAGCCCCGACGAAGTCGTCACCCTGGTCGTCAAACACCTGATCAAACCCGGTCGCGAAGCCGACTACGAAGCCTGGCTACGCCGCATCGTGCGCATCGCCGGCGAACGCCCAGGCCACCTCGGCGTCGATGTCGTGCGCAGCAAACAAAACCGCCTGGCGCTGTTCACCTGCGTCCTGCGCTACCGCTCCACCGACGACCTCGAACGCTGGCTCGACTCCCCCGAGCGCCAAGCCCTGATCAACGAAGCCACGCCCATGCTCGCCGACGGCGACAACACCGAAGTCGGTGCCGTCAATGAATTCTGGTTCGCCCCCCTGGCCGACAGCGCCGCCAAACCACCGCGCTGGAAACAAGCCGTGGTGACCCTGTTTGTCATCCTGCCGCTGACCCTGCTGATTCCGATCGTCTGGGGCCCGGTGTTACGCCTGCATCCGTTCCTCTCCAACTACGTGGTCGCAACCTTCCTGGTCACCCTGACCATCGTGCTGCTGGTGGTCTACCTGCTGATGCCGGCCGCCACCCGCCTGTTCGCTCCCTGGCTTGAAGCCTCTGTAAAGGAAACCCTATGAACGCCGATCTGATTCTGTTCAATGGCCAGTTCCACACCGTGGACCGTGAAAACCCGCGCGCCACCGCCGTTGCTATTCACCAGGGCCGCTTCGTCGCGGTCGGCACCGACGCCCAAGCCATGGCGTTGCGTGGCAGTGGCACGCAGGTCATCGACCTTAAGGGCCGCACCGTCATCCCTGGCCTCAACGACTCGCACCTGCACCTGATCCGTGGCGGGCTGAACTACAACCTCGAACTGCGCTGGGAAGGCGTGCCGTCCCTGGCCGATGCGCTGCGCATGCTCAAGGATCAGGCGGACCGCACGCCTACGCCGCAGTGGGTGCGCGTGGTCGGTGGCTGGAACGAATTCCAGTTCGCCGAAAAACGCATGCCGACCCTGGAGGAGCTGAACCAGGCCGCGCCGGACACGCCAGTGTTCGTGCTGCACCTGTACGACCGTGCCTTGCTCAACCGCGCCGCCCTGCGGGTGGCCGGCTATACCAAAGACACGCCGAACCCGCCGGGCGGCGAGATCGTGCGTGACAGCAACGGCAACCCCACCGGCATGCTGGTGGCGCGGCCGAACGCGATGATCCTCTATGCAACCCTGGCCAAGGGGCCGAAATTGCCGCTGGAATATCAGGTCAACTCGACCCGCCAGTTCATGCGTGAACTCAATCGCCTGGGCCTCACCAGCGCCATCGATGCCGGCGGTGGCTTCCAGAATTATCCCGATGACTACGCGGTGATCGAGCAACTGGCCAAAGATGAACAGCTGACGGTGCGCATCGCCTACAACCTGTTTACCCAGAAGCCCAAGGAAGAACTCAGCGACTTCAAGCACTGGACCGGCAGTGTCACCCTGCATCAGGGCGATGACTACCTGCGCCACAACGGCGCCGGCGAAATGCTGGTGTTTTCGGCGGCGGACTTCGAAGATTTCCTTGAACCGCGCCCCGACCTGCCGCTGACCATGGAGCAGGAACTGGAACCGGTGGTTCGGCATCTGGTCGAGCAGCGCTGGCCATTCCGCTTGCATGCCACTTACAACGAATCCATCTCGCGCATGCTCGACGTGTTCGAGAAGGTCAACCGCGACATTCCGTTCAATGGCCTGCCGTGGTTTTTCGACCACGCCGAAACCATCACCCCGCACAACATCGAGCGCGTGCGTGCGCTTGGCGGCGGTATCGCGATCCAGGATCGCATGGCGTTCCAGGGCGAATATTTTGTCGAGCGTTACGGCGCCAAGGCGGCCGAAGCCACGCCGCCGATCAAGCGCATGTTGGCTGAAGGCGTACCGGTCGGGGCGGGCACCGATGCCACACGGGTGTCGAGCTACAACCCCTGGACCTCGTTGTATTGGATGGTCAGCGGCCGCACCGTCGGCGGCCTGGAACTGCACGCCGAAGGCCTGCCGCGCCTCACCGCGTTGGAGCTGTTCACCCACGGCAGTGCCTGGTTCTCGTCGGAGCAGGGCAAGAAGGGCCAGATCAAGGTCGGCCAGTTGGCGGACGTTGCCGCGCTGTCGGCAGACTTTTTCAGCGTCGATGAAGAGGCCATCAAGTGGATCGAGTCGGTGCTCACCGTGGTCGGCGGCAAGGTGGTGTACGGCGCCGGCGACTTCGAAGATTTCGCACCGCCACGCGTGCCGGTGCTGCCGGACTGGTCGCCGGTGGTCAAGGTGCCGGGGCACTGGCGCCCAGGTTCAGCGTTACAAGCCCAGGTCCATCAATGCAGCGGCCCGTGTGGCGTGCATGCCCATGGCCATGAAAAAGCGCGCCTTTCCAGCGTGCCGGTCAGCGACTTCCAGGGTTTCTGGGGCGCGTTTGGCTGCTCGTGCTTTGCCTTCTAAAACCCCCAAAGGAGCTACCCCATGACTTACAAACGCTTGAACAAAGACGACGCCGTGGTGCTGTTGGTGGACCACCAGACTGGCTTGATCTCGCTGGTGCAGGATTTTTCGCCCAACGAATTCAAGAACAACGTGCTGGCGCTGGCGGATGTGGCCAAGTTCTTCAAGCTGCCGACCATCCTCACCACCAGCTTTGAAACCGGCCCCAATGGCCCGTTGGTGCCGGAGCTTAAGGCGCTGTTCCCGGACGCGCCGTACATCCCGCGCCCTGGCCAGATCAATGCCTGGGACAACGAAGATTTCGTCAAGGCCGTCAAGGCCACCGGCCGCAAGCAATTGATCATCGCCGGTGTGGTGACCGACGTCTGCGTGACGTTCCCGACCCTGGCCGCGCTGGCTGAAGGCTTCGAGGTGTTTGTGGTGACCGACGCTTCCGGGACGTTCAACGAGGCCGTGCAACGTGCGTCGTGGGCGCGCATGAGCGCAGCGGGTGCGCACCTGGTCAACTGGTTTGCGGTGGCCTGCGAGCTGCAGATCGACTGGCGCAACGACATGGAAGGCCTGGCCAACCTGCTGTCGCCACGCATTCCCAACTACCGCAACCTGATGAACAGCTACTCGGCGTTTACTGCCAAGTAACCCCGCAGACAGGACACCGCTGAACCCAGTGGGAGCCGGGCTTGCCCGCGACGGCGCAGCATCAGTCGACATCACGGTTGGCTGACGCTGCGCTGTCGCGGGCCAGTCCGGCTCCCACATTTGATTTGTGGTGCCATGACTGACCGGTTATAAATCAGCAAAAATGTCCACCGAGAAGCGACAATGAACCCCTTCGAAGACATGCGCCTGTTCTGCCAGGTCATGGAGTCCGGCAGCTTTACCGCCGCCGCCGAGCAACTGGGCCTGTCCAAGCAATTTGTCAGCCGCCGCCTGATTCAGCTGGAAGACCGCCTGGGCGTGCGCCTGCTCAACCGTTCCACGCGCCGCCTGGACGTCACGCCGCTGGGCCAGAGTTATTACGAATCCGCCTTGCGATTGCTCAGTGACGTCGAGCAAGTGGAGCAGGGCATCGCCGGCCAGAACAGCGAGCCGCGCGGCACGCTGCGCCTGAGTGCGCCGCTGTCGTTTGCCATGGCTCACCTGGGTTGCCTGTTGCCGTCATTTCTGCAGCGCTATCCGCACGTGTCGGTGGAAGTCGACCTCAGTGACCGGCCTGTTGACCTGATCGGCGAAGGCTACGACCTGGTGCTGCGCATCGGCACCCTTGAAGACTCGACCTTGATCGCGCGCCGCATCGCCAGTGTCGAGCGGGTGTATTGCGCCAGCCCCGAGTACCTGGCCCGGCGCGGCACGCCGCTCAAGCCCGAAGACCTGGCCGACCACGATTGCCTGCCCTACGGCCACGGCCGCCAGGTGCAGTGGCGCTTCCAAACCAAGGGCAAACTGCAGTCGGTGAATGTCAGCGGGCGCATGCGCGTGAACAACGGCGAGTTGTTGCGCGACACGGCGATTGCCGGATTGGGTGTTACTTACCTGCCGACGTTTATCGTGGCTGAGGCGTTGAAGGACGGGCGCCTGGTTACGCTTCTGGAAGACTTCGCCCCTGAAGCGCTGACCTTGTCGGCGGTGTACCCCCAGCACCGGCAAAGCTCCAGGCCGGTGCAGGCGCTGGTGGAATTCTTGCGTGAACGCCTGGCGGGTGGTTGTTGAACCACTGACACAACATCGCACACCTGTGGGAGCGGGCTTGCTCGCGAAAGCGGTGTGTCAGTCAGCGTATCTGTAGCTGATCCAGCGCATTCGCGAGCAAGCCCGCTCCCACATTTTGATTGAGGTTTGGCTCAGAGATCGACGAGGTTGGCCAGCGTCGAGCCCTGCACGTGACGCTCCAAATTCGCCAGGAACGTATCGGCAATCTCCTCTTGGCTGGCGCTGGTGGAATTCTTGCGTGAACGCCTGGCGGGTGGTTGTTGAACCACTGACACAACATCGCACACATGTGGGAGCGGGCTTGCTCGCGAAAGCGGTGTGTCAGTCAGCGTATCTGTAGCTGATCCAGCGCATTCGCGAGCAAGCCCGCTCCCACATTTTGATTGAGGTTTGGCTCAGCGATCGACGAGGTTGGCCAACTCCGAACCGTCCACATACCGCTGCAGATTCGCCAGAAACGTATCGGCGATCTCTTCTCAGCTGGCGCTGGTGGAATTCTTGCGTAAACGCCTGGCGGGTGGTTGCTGAACCACTGACACAACATCGCACACCTGTGGGAGCGGGCTTGCTCGCGAAAGCGGTGTGTCAGTCAGCGTATCTGTAGCTGATCCAGCGCATTCGCGAGCAAGCCCGCTCCCACATTTTGATTGTGGTTTGGCTCAGAGATCGACGAGGTTGGCCAGCGTCGAGCCCTGCACGTAACGCTCCAAATTCGCCAGGAACGTATCGGCAATCTCCTCTTGGCTGTTGGTCGAAATCGCCGAGGTGTGCGGCGACAACCTCACCCGCGGATGGCTGTACAACGGGTGCCCATCCGGCAGCGGTTCCGGCTCGGTCACGTCCAGCGATGCCAGGCCAACCTGACCGTTATCCAACGCCTCCAACAACGCCTCTTGATCGAGCAAACCACCGCGCGCGATGTTGATCAGGTGCAGACCCGGCCTGGCACTGCCGAGCACATCGCGGTTAACGATATGCCGCGTGCTCTCGGTCAGCGGCGCCGCCAGCACCAGATGGTCGGCGCGGGCGAACAGGTCGTGGATATCCCCAGCGGCTTCGACGCCGTCGACGTCAAAAGAGGCATGGCTTTGACGCAACGCAACCACGTTGATGCCGAGCGCCAACGCCTTTTGCGCGAGGCTTTTACCAATTGCGCCAAAGCCGAGAATGCCCAGGGTAGTGCCCTTGAGTGGGCGCAATGGCGTGAAATTCCAGTGGGCATCCTTCACCCAGATAGCCGGCAAATGCTTGGACGCGGCAAAGATCGCGGCCAGGGCGAACTCGGCGAGGTTGTCGGCGGCGCTGCCACGCGAGGTGGTTACCGGTGGGCCGTTGAACAGCCACTGCGGGTAGAAGTCGATGCCTGACGAGACCAGATGCACCCACTGCACGCCGTACGGCCAGCCCGGTGGCGGGGTGTCCGGCGCGGTATAGCCGCGTACGTTGATCGGGCGCAACAAGAGGATATTGGCCTGGGGCGGCAAGTCACTCGGCACACCGACAGGCACGCCGATCACCTGGGCTTCAGGATGAATCGAGGCGAGGCGTTCGCGGATCACCGCGTTGTAATCTTCGTCCAGCTGGCTGGCAATAATCACCTGACTCATGAGCGTTCCTTATTCATTTTGGGCCACGTTGGGCGAACACAGCTTTGCCGACGCCTTGCAGCACGGCGTCGTTTTGTGGGGTATGCACGCGGCTGCACAGCACATCGCGGTAATGGCGTTGCAGCGGGCTGTGGCGTGACAGGCCGGGGTTGCCCGAGGCTTCGATGGCCAACTCGACGGCGCGGATCGCGTTGCCGGTCACCAGGTACTTCAACTGCGCGGCATTCGCGGCCGGTGTGTGGCCTTCAGCGGCGGCATCCAGCAGGCTGCGGTTGGCAAACAGCAGCGTGTCGATATGGCCGACGGTTTCCTGAAAGCGCGGCAAGGTCGACAGCGCTGCGCCCAGATTGGATGGCTTGCGCTCCTCCAGCCATTTCACCAGCCAGTCCCTTGCAGCCTGGGCCACGGCGTCATACACCGAAGACAGCAACACCGACATCCACAGGAAACCATCGCCATCCAGCTCTGGCTGCGGAGCACTCCAGGGGCTCACGCTGACGGCGTGGTCCAGCGGCACCAGCACGTTGTCGAGCACCACTTCATGGCTGCAGGTGGCGCGCATGCCCAAGTGGTCCCAGGTGTCGATGATGCTTATACCGGGGCTGTCCTTGCGCACCAGCCAGGCGCCCACCAGCGGGTCGGCGTCATCGCTGCGTGCCCATACGCTGAACCAGCTTAGACCATGGCTGCCGGTGGAGTAAATCTTGCGCCCGCTGACGCGCCAGCCTTCGGCGGTGCGCACGGCGGTGGTCGCCGGCAGGCCGCCCCGCGCCGGGGTGCCGAGGTCGGGTTCGACGCGCAGGGCGTTGATCAGCGCGCCGTTGCGCACCGCGTCTTCGGCCACTTGCACGCGCAAGTGCTGGGGCCAGGTCTTGCTGTCTTGCAAGCGCGTGTGTTGCAGGTACTGCATCACCAGGATCAGCGCGGTGGAGGGCTCGCCCTTGGCAATCGCGCTGATCGCCTTGCGCGCCTGGGGCAAGCTGGCACCGCCGCCGCCCAAGGCCTTGGGCACAGTGAGGGCGACCAGGCCGTGGTCATGCAGCAGCTTAAAATTGTTGTGGGGGAAGGCGCCGCTGGCGTCGTACAGGTGCGCGGTGCTTGCCAGCTCAGCGCTGAGGCGTTCGAGCAGGGTTTCGAAGTTGGCGACTTCCACGCAGCGTAAGGAAGGTTGGGACGTCATGAGCATGTACTCGGTCAAAAATGTGGTCTTAGATAGCGATACGCACGGGCTGTTGGCTCAACAAGCGCTCCACCACCTGCAACACCGGCTCGGCCTCGGTACGCACCAGCCAGTCCGGGCTGACCTCGACAAACGCCACCGTGCCGTCCTGGGCAATCACCACCACGGTTGGCTGCGGCAATTCCCACGTACCGGTGCCGGTGGTTTCGCCGATGCTGCTGCCCTTGGCCAATGCCGCATTGCGCGAGGCTTCGTCAAAGCTGTAAAGAATGCCCAGGCGCCGCCCGAGGGTGTTGTCCGGGTCGCTGGCGACCAGCAGTTTGAGGTCATGGCGGGTCTTGATCTCGACCAGGCCCTGTGGCACTTGCGGGCTGACCGCCACCAGCGGCACGCCCCATTCACGCAGGCGTGGGTAGAGCTGGCGCTCGTAATAGGGCAGGGCGATGTTGCACGCCGGGCAGCCGGCAAAACGGAAGAAAATCAGCACCGCCGGCCCGTCGGCCAGCAGCAGGTCGAGGTTCAGTTCGCCGCCTTCCACATTGAGCAAGGTGAACGGGTCCAGCGCATCGCCCACCTGCACATACGCGTCGGGCTGCGCTTCATCCACCAGGCGCTGGCGCTGGTCGATATTGACCTGCAACGCCGCCGGCGCCCAGGTGGCCACACGTTCGGCATGCAGCTCAGCTAATTGACGGTTGAGAGATTCGCTCATGCCAGCGCCTCCTGTTGTTCTTCGACCTCGGTGGCGACGCTGTAACGGTTGGCCGGCACGTCCAGGCCCAGGTTGTCGCGCAGCGTGTGGCCGCTGTACTCGGTGCGGAACAGGCCGCGCTGTTGCAGCACCGGCACCACCAGCTCGGTGAAGTACTGCAAGCCATCCGGCAGCACCGAGTTGATGATGAAACCATCGCTGGCGCCGGTTTCGAACCAGGTCTGGATCGCATCGGCGACTTGCTCCGGGGTGCCGACAAAATCGCGTTTGGGCCGCGAGAAACGCAGGGCCACTTCGCGCAGGGTCAGGCCTTCGTCCTTGGCCAGTTGCTTGATGCGCTCGGAGCCGCCTTTCTGGCTGTTGGCGCCCAGGTCGCCGAGTTCCGGGAAGGGTTCGTCCAGCGGGTATTGGCTGAAGTCGTGGTCGTTGAACGGGCGGCCGAGGGCGACAATCGCGTCCTCCACGGTGACCAGGTCCACGGCCTGCTGATAGCGGCTTTGCACCTCGGCGGCGTCACGCCCGACAATCGGGCGGATGCCCGGCAGGATCGACAGGCTGTGGGCGTCGCGGCCAAAGCCCTTGGCGCGGCGCTTCAAGTCGGCGCTGTAGGCTTTGGCTTCTTCAATGTGCTCGACGTGCACGAAAATCGCATCGGCGTTTTGCGCCGCAAAGTTGCGCCCATCCTCCGAGGTGCCGGCCTGGAAAATCGCCGGTTGGCCCTGGCGCGAACGCGCGATGTTCAGCGGGCCTTTGACCGAGAAAAACTCGCCTTTGTGGTTCAGCGCGTGCAGCTTGTGCGGGGTGAAAAACTCGCCACTTTGCTTGTTGTAGGTAAAGGCGTCGTCTTCCCAGGAATCCCACAGGCCCTTGACCACGCTGAGGTGTTCCTTGGCGATGCGGTAGCGCACGGCATGCGGTGGGTGCTCGGCCTTGCCGAAGTTGTCGGCGGTGCCGCTGAGCCATGAGGTGACCACGTTCCAACCGGCGCGGCCGCCGCTGATGTGGTCCAGGGACGCAAACTGGCGTGCCACCTGATAGGGCTCGCTGTAGCTGACCGTCACCGTGGCAACCAGGCCAATGTTCGTGGTCAACGCGGCGAGGGCCGAGAGAATGGTCAGCGGCTCGAAGCGGTTGAGGTAGTGCGGGCTGGACTTGGCGTGGATATGCAGGCTGTCGGCGATGAACACGAAATCGAATTTGGCGCCTTCGGCCAATTCAGTCTGCTGCTTGTAGAAACCAAAATTCGTGCTGGCATTCGGTTGCGCCTGCGGGTGGCGCCATTCACCCCAGCCGTGACCGACGCCGTGAACCATGGCGCCCAGCTTCAAATGGCGTGGCTGCAATTGACCTGGCTTGCTCATGTGTAGCTCCTTGCTTAGCGCGATGCTTGAGAAGTGGGAAAACGCTTGGCGTTAAAGCTCTTGTCGAAACCCTGCGACACGTCGATGTGCCTGGGCAGCAGGCCTTCCTTCTGATAGGTGTCGGCCGTGGCTTGCAGGCCGCTGATCACGCTGTCGTCGATCACGACGGGGCTCAGATGAGTGTCCTTGGCCACCTCGACGTGCACCGCCAACGGCAGGCCGGTGATTTTCGATTGGGCGGCAGCGTATTCATTGGGGTGCGCATTGGCCCACGCATAAGCGCGATCGACGCGGGCGACGAAGTCGTCCAGTTGCGCGCGTTTTTCGCTGATGGCCTGTTGGGTGGCCGCAAAATACAGGTGGTTGCTCAGCAACGGGTTGCCGCTGACCAGCACCCTGGCCTGGCTTTGTGAGGTGACCACCGTGGTGTACGGGTCCCATGTGGCCCAGGCGTCGACGGTGCCGTTATCGAGCACCAACCGCGATTCGGCGGGCAGCAGGAATATGAATTGCACATCCTGGGTGGTCAGCCCGGCGCTGGCCAGGGCCTTGATCGCCAGGTAGTGGCCGATGGAGCCGCGGCCGGTGACGATTTTCTTGCCCTTGAGGTCGGCCACCGTCTTGATCGGTGAATCCTTGGGCACCACCAGGGCGGTGGTGTTGCGCCCTTCGGCGTGGATGATGCTGACCACTTTGAGCGAGGCGCCGGCGCCCAGAGCAAACACATACGGCGCATCACCGAGCGCACCGACATCCACGGCGCCGGCATTCAGGGCTTCGCCCAACGGTGAGGCGGAGGGGAATTCCGACCATTGGAGGGTATAGGGAACGTTTTGGGTTTCGCCCGAGGCTTCCAGCAGGGCCTTGATGGTGGATTTTTGATTGGCCACGCGCAGCGGTTGCAGGTCGGCGGCCTGGGCGGTGGTGAGCAGGCCAAAGGCGAGGGCGGTGCCCAGCAACAGGCGTTTGAACGCAGGGGTAAAGGTCATGAGCGGTAGATTCCAGACAGATCGAAAAGGTGTGGGTTACCTCCGCCTGGAAAGGGGTCGGTGCGGCCTGCCCCGGTCCGGGGCAGGCGTTAAGGGGGCTCAAATCACATAGAAACCATGGGTGCCGTCGCGGGCCAGTTGGTCGACCAGGCCGAACTCCCAATCCAGGTAGGCCTGCATGGCTTCCTTGGGGCTGTCGGTGCCTTCGTACGGTCGGCGGTAGCGGTCGATACGCGCTGAGGCCAGGTGCGTTTCTCCCGTTTCCAGCGGCAGTTGTTCGGCGATCCAGTGCGTGGTGCCGCCTTGCAGCAGGAACACCGGCTTGCCGGTCAGCGCTTCGACTTCGGCCACCGCCAGGCGTGCCAGTTGGCTGGTGCCGCAGGTCAGCACATAACGCTCGGCGGGCGGTACCTTGGCCAGCGCCTCGGGCAATTGCGCACGCAAGACCCAGTGAGCACCGGGAATGTGGCGCTTGACGTAATTGACGCTGGGGGTGAAATCCAGCACCGCCGTGTCGCCGTGGGCGAGCCACTCCGCCAGGGTGTGCGGGCTGATCAACTCGGCTTGCTGCGGCGCGGGCACGGGTGCTACCCAGGCACCGGTTTCGCTGAAGTGCGCCGTTTGCAGGTCGTCGAGCACATGCACCTCCCAGCCCAGTTGCGCGAGCCAGGAGGCGGACATGTTGGCACGTACGCCGTCGTCATCCGCCAGCACCAGGCGCGCACCGCGCACGCTGGCGACGTGATCGGTTTCCTGCACCAGCTGGCCGCCCGGAGTAGAGCGTGCGCCAGGCAAGTGGCCGGCTTCGAATTCTTCCGGGGTGCGCACATCGAACAGGTACGTGGTGCGGTGCGGTTCCTGCTGCCAGCGTTGCAGATCAGCCAAAGTCGCACGGCCGACGCGGGCTTTGTCGGCCACGCGGCGCGCGTCCCGGGCGGCGATCTGGCGGTGTTCTTCGCGGGTTGGCGCAAAGCGCCGCGACTGGCCGTGGGCGAGTTTTTGGCCGGCCAGGGTCCAGCCGATGGTGCCGTTACGCAGCGCCGACACCGGGTTGGCGATGCCAGAGTTGATCAGCGATTGAGTGCCAATAATGCTGCGCGTGCGCCCGGCGCAGTTGACGATGATGCGGGTGGACGGGTCCGGCGCCAGTTCACGCGCGCGCAGCACCAGCTCGGCACCGGGCACGCTGATGCCGGTGGGGATGCTCATGGTCTGGTATTCGTCGAAGCGGCGCGCGTCGAGCACCACCACGTCGGCTTGGTTGTCGAGCAGGGCCTGGACTTCTTCGGCGGCCAGGGACGGCGTATGGCGCTCGCTCTCGACCAGCTCGCCAAACGCCTTGCTCGGCACGTTGACGTCGATAAACAGCTCACCGCCGGCCTTGCGCCAACCGTCCAACCCCCCTTCAAGCAGGCTGACCTGGGTGTAGCCCAGCGCAACCAGGCGCTCGGCAGCGCGTTGCGCCAGCCCTTCACCGTTGTCGTAGACGGTGACCTGGGTATCGCGCCGTGGAATGCGCGCGTATACCTCCAGCTCCAGTTTGGACAGCGGGATATTCGCAGCGAACAGCGGGTGCGACTCGGCAAACGGCGCTTCTTCGCGCACATCGACCAGGGCGACTTCTTCACGGTCCAACAGGGCCTGACGGATCTGGGCGAAGCTGCGGTTCGATACGGTGGTCATAGGGCAGGGCTCTTTTCTTTGGACAAATCCCAGATGTTCGGGAGGTAGGCGTTGGAATAACCGGAGATAAACAGTTTCTCGCTGCCGTCGGGCTGATACACCGCGCGGCGTACCGCACCGATATTGGCACCGTATACATGAATGCTGATCGACACCTGGTCGCTGTGGGCATTGCTGACCTGATGGATATCGCCGACCTTGGGCGACACGGCCTCGACCTGACCCGGCACCAACTGAATCGGCTTGCCCTCGGCAACGAGGCGGCCGTCGGGTGCGCGTTCAAAGCCCTGGGAAAATTCCGAACCGCGCAGCATGCCGATCAAGCCCCACACGCGGTGGTCATGAATCGGCGTGCTTTGCCCCGGCCCCCACACAAAGCTGACGATGCTGAAGCGCTGGCGCGAATCGGCATGCAGCAGAAATTGCTGGTAACGCGCGGGGTCGGGTTGGGCGTATTCGTCGGGCAGCCAGTCATCGTGGCTGACCAGTTGCGCCAAGAGCTTGCCGCCACGGTGCAGCAGGTCGCCTTCGCGTGGATTGCCGTCGATCAATTCCGCCAGGGCGCCTATAAAGGCTCTGAGTCTCTCGGGGTGTCGGGCCTGGGTCATGGCACTTCCATCGCTGCTTTAACGGGGAGGGTTTGATGGGTTTATATAAGCATAATGTTTATAGTTAATATGCTATTTTTTAATGATTAGCTTATAGCTTTAGGTAATTTAGAACCGGTCTGCATAGCGTTAGACGTTATCGATCACAGCGTGGACTATCCATGATGCGTTCCTGCAACTATGCTTCGCACACATCTTAATGACTGTTCTCTATGTGCGGCCCAAATGAAAATTGACGATATCGATGCCTTTGTCGAAGTGATTCGTTGCCAGTCCATCAGCCATGCCGCCGAGTCGTTGCAACTGACCCAGCCGGCCATTACCCGCCGCGTGCAGAACTTCGAGCAGGCGCTCGGCGTGGAGCTGTTCGACCGCAACACCAAGCCCCTCAAGCCTACGCTGATCGGTACGCGCGTTTATGAACAATGCCGGCTGATCCTGCGCGAAATGGATGCCCTGCGCGAACTGGTAGCCACCGATGCGCCGCCGACCGGCGTATTGCGCCTGGGCGTGCCGCAGACCATCGGCGATGTGGTGCTGCTCGATGCGCTCAAGCACCTGCGCACCGAATACGCCGACTTGCGCACGCAAGTCGCCACGGGTTGGGGCAGCCAACTGGTCGGCAAGATCGAGCGCGGTGAACTGGACGCGGCGGTGGCGCTGTTTCCGGCAGGCAAGATTTTCCCGGACAACATCGTCGGTGAGTCCATCGGCAAAATGGAGTTGGTGGTGGTGTGTGCCAAGGCGCAGTTGCCGAAGAAGCCGTGCAAGTTGGCCGATGTGTACCAGAACGGCTGGATTCTGAACCCGGATGGCTGCGGTTTCCGGGCCGGCTTGCAGCGCACCTTGTCTGATCAGGGGTTGGGATTGCGGGTGAACCTGGAAACCTTCGGCACCGAGTTGCAATTGGGGCTGGTGGCAGACGGTTTGGGCCTGGGGCTGGTGCCGCGGCCTTTGCTGGAGCGCAGCGCTCACCGTGAGCAGCTGGCGGTCATGCCGCTCAAGGATTTCAAGCCGGTGATGGATTTGTGGCTGATCTATCCGCATTTTCTCGGCAACCTGCAGGGGCCGGTGGATGCATTCGGCAAGCTGGTCGCGGACTCGCTGCACAAGATCCGCAATGCCGCCTGAGCGAGGGATAGTTTTTATAAAAAAAAATAATAATTAGCTTAGATTAAAATGTGCTTTTTATTATTTTTCGGCATCCCCTAGGCTGCCTGGAAGTCCTTAAGGCCATCCAGGAAGTTTTGCCATGAGCAGCGTCACCTCTCTATCCAGCGTTTCCAGCAACGTCCGCCAGCGCGTATCGCCCGAAGAGTGGGAGGTACGCGTCAAACTGGCCGCGGCCTATCGGCTGGCGGCGTTGTACAAGTGGACCGATCACATCTACACGCACTTCTCGGCCCGCGTGCCGGGTCCGGATGAGCATTTCCTGATCAATGCCTTTGGCTTGTTGTTCGATGAAATCAGCGCGTCCAACCTGGTCAAGGTTGACCTTGACGGCACGATTGTCGACGACCCTACGGGCCTGGGCATCAATTACGCAGGTTATGTGATTCACAGTGCCATCCACGGCGCGCGGCATGACCTGCAAGCGGTGCTGCACACGCATACCCGTGACGGTATTGCGGTGTCGGCGCAGAAGGACGGGCTTTTGCCGATTTCCCAGCACTCTATCGCGTTCTCCGGGCGTATCGCGTACCACGGCTATGAAGGCGTGGCGCTGGACCTGGACGAGCGTGAGCGGTTGGTGGCGGACCTGGGGGACAAGAGTGTGATGATTTTGCGTAACCATGGGTTGTTGACGGCGGGGGTGAGCGTTGAGCATGCGTTTCAGCAGCTGCAGGGGCTGGAGCGTGCGTGCAATATCCAGGTGGCGGCGCAGGCGGGCGGGAATGCGCAGTTGATCTTTCCGCCGGCGGAGGTGGTGGCCAAGGTTGAAGAGCAGGCCAAGGTGTTCAGCAACGGGGCCGGGCCGGGTGTGGCGCGGCATTGGAATGCGTTGGTTCGGCAGTTGGAGCGTACTGATACCGAGTATAAAAACTGACGTCGGTAGTGGTGGGGGGCTTGGGGGGTGGTTTGTTTGTGAGGGGGGGGTGTTTAGGTAGATTGGGGGCATATCCGTTGCTGCGGTCACGGCGGCTGGCGGTTCCGCTCTTACAGCGGGTCACTTTTGGCAAACGCCCCAAAAGTAACCAAAAGGTCTTTGCCCCACCACTCGGCACCTCGCTCG
>NZ_CAWOAW010000039.1:109111-109608 GCF_963879675.1 Pseudomonas sp. Larv2_ips | reverse complement strand
CAGCGACTTGTTCGGCGGTGCCCACCAGTGAGGTGGAGTTGCCTTGGGCGCCGAGCAGCCCGGCAACTGCGGTCCACAGCCGCTTATCCAGCCGCGAGCCTTGCGCCGCGGCCGCCAGCAACCGGCGTGAGCCTGCGTTCGGCCATCGTGGTTGACGGGGCCTGTCAGATCAAGATCAAAAGCAGAGCACGGCGGCCTGGTAGCCGACCTGAGTGGTAGAAGCAAAGCAGGGCAACAGCACAGCAACACATCTTTTTCTGATGCACTGAGCTCCAAATGTGGGAGCGGGCTTGCTCGCGAAGGCGATGTGTCAGCTACACATGTGCTGACTGACCCACCGCTTTCGCGAGCAAGCCCGCTCCCACAAGTTGACCGAGTTCAGCTGTCAGCACCGCACTGCTTGGCTTTTCTGTGGGAGCTGGCTTGCCTGCGATGCAGGCACCTCGGTGTATCAGTAACACCCAATCGATGCCATCGCAGGCAAGCCAGGTCCCACT
>NZ_CAWOAW010000039.1:108910-109101 GCF_963879675.1 Pseudomonas sp. Larv2_ips | reverse complement strand
ATGGCCCAACACGGCTAACCCGGCGTCCTGCCGGGTTACCCACGGATTCAAGCCTGCGTTCGGCCAGCGTGGTTGACGTGGCCTGTCAGATCAAGATCAAAAGCAGAGCACGGCGGCCTGGTAGCCGACCTGAGTGGTTGAAGCAAAAGCGGATCAACAGCACAGCAACACATCTTTTTCTGATGCACTGA
>NZ_CAWOAW010000039.1:16251-108900 GCF_963879675.1 Pseudomonas sp. Larv2_ips | reverse complement strand
CAGCACCGCACTGCTTGGCTTTTCTGTGGGAGCTGGCTTGCCTGCGATGCAGGCACCTCGGTGTATCAGTAACACCCAGTTGATGCCACCGCAGGCAAGCCAGGTCCCACCTACGCGACCTGCCGGGCCTGCTCGCGCTCTGCGACCAATTGGCGGGTGAGTGGGATCAAGCGCTTGCCGTAATCAATTGCATCATTGAGCGGATCGAAGCCGCGAATCAGGAAGGTGGTAATCCCCAAATCGTAGTAATCCAACAGGGCTTCAGCGACTTGTTCGGCGGTGCCCACCAGTGAGGTGGAGTTGCCTTGGGCGCCGAGCAGCCCGGCAACTGCGGTCCACAACCGCTTATCCAGCCGCGAGCCTTGCGCCGCGGCTGCCAGCAACCGGCGTGAGCCTTCGTTCGGCGGTTCCCGTCGCACGAATCCGTTCTTCTCAGCCAGCGCCGTGGCCTGTTGCAAGATCGTCTCGGCGCGCGCCCACGCCAGTTCCTCGGTCTCGGCGAGGATCGGGCGCAACGACAAACTGAAGCGGATCGTGCGCCCATGCTTGGCCGCTTCGGCACGCACCTGAGTGACTACTTCTCGCACTTGCTCATAGGTTTCACCCCACAGCGCATACACGTCGGCATGTTTGCCCGCCACCGCAATCGCTGCCGCGGAGGAGCCACCGAAATACAGCGGAATGTGCGGCTGCTGCGGTGACTTCACCGTCGAGTGCGCGCCTTCCACCTGGTAGTACGTACCCGCGAAATCGAAGGGCTGCTCGCTGGTCCATTCCTGGCGCACTACGCTGAGGTACTCGTCGGTGCGTGCGTAGCGTTCGTCCTTGCCGATGTGGCTGCCATCGGCGCGCAGTTCGCGGTCATCGCCGCCGGTGATGATGTGCACGGCGGTGCGCCCGCCGTTGAAAACATCCAGGGTGCTGAACTGGCGCGCAGCCAGCGTGGGCTGAGCAAAGCCTGGGCGGTGGGCGATTAGAAACTGCAGCTTTTGGGTCACGCTGGCGGCATGCGCGGCGATCAACGTGCTGTCCGGGCTGCTGGAATGGAAGGCCACCAAAGCGCGGTCGAAGCCCGCCTCTTCATGGGCGCGGGCCACGGTTTCGACGTAGTCCGGTTGCAGGGTGGGGCCGCTGCGCGGGTGGATCTCAGAGGCGTGATGGCCGCCGATATAGCCGATGAATTCAATGCTCATGGTCAGTCCTTGTCAGGTACGGGATCAACACCTCCTCCGGGCGTGGGGTCGGTCACTCGGCTCAAAAGTAAGGGCAGAAGCCGGGTCTGTAAAATGCCTGTTGGTTCTAACCTAAGTATTAAAATATGGAATTATCATTCGATTTATTTATTAGCAACGCGCATTAAAAGGCGAGCTACAAGCTCAGCCGAATCTGCGCGCACAGCCCGCCGCCCGCGCGATTGCTCAAGGTCAGTGAGCCACCGATCGCCACCGCCAGTTGCTGCGCAATCGCCAGGCCCAGCCCGGTGCCGCCGGTGCCGCGATTGCGTGAACTTTCTACCCGATAAAACGGCTGCATGACGCGCACCAGTTCGTCCTCGGCAATCCCGGGTCCGCGGTCCAATACGCTGATCGACAGCTGCCCGTTTGGCGTCGAGCCGACTGCCAGTTCTGCGCTGCCGGCGAATTTCAGCGCGTTGTCCAGCAGGTTCACCAACACCCGCCGCAAGGCGTGAGGGCGGGTGTCGAGCACCAGCGCACTTTTACCGGTGATGCTGACCTGCTTGTGCATGTCCTGATAATCAAACACCAGGCTGTCCAGAAACGCGTCGAGGTTGATGCGATGGCTGGCTTCGGTAGCGCCGTGCACGCTGCGCGCGTAGGCCACGCCTTCACGCACCAGGTGTTCCATTTCCCCCAGGTCACTCCAGAGTTTGTCGCGGTCGGCAGACTCTTCCATGAACTCGGCGCGCAGTTTCATGCGGGTAATCGGCGTTTGCAGGTCGTGGGAAATGGCCGCGAGGATCTGCATGCGTTCCTTGAGGTATTCAGCGATGCGTTGTTGCATCTGGTTGAACGCCGCCGCCGCATGCGCCACTTCGGTCGGGCCGTGTTCGTCCAGCGGCGTCGGATGGGCGTTGGGGTCGAGGGTTTCTACCGCGCGGGCCAGGCGCGTCAGCGGGCGAATCGCCAGGCGCACGGCCAGCCAGGTGCAGCCGAGCAACAGCGCCAATTGCAGGATCAGCACCACCGGCAACCAATACGCCACGGGCAGGGCGGCCGGGCGCACGTCGAGGGTGATCGGGTTGCCGTCGGTCAGGGTCAGGTGCGCCTGGAAGTGCTTCTGCAGGCCGGGAATGGTGCGAAAGGTCAACGCGTACTGCTCGCCCAGCGCATCCGCAATCGAGGTGGCGGCCATCGGCACGTCGTCACTGCTCATCGGCTCACCGGTCTCGCCGGCATTGAGCAGGTAATGGTAGTTCTGGCGGTCGATACGCGGCAGCCAACTGGCGCGCTCGTTGGCGGGCAGGCGGTCGAGGATTGCCACCGAGGTCGACACATCGTTCTCCAGGTTGCCGAGCATCGCGGTGCGCGCGCTGATATAGCGCTCGTAGAATTGCGCGCTGAACGACAACCCATGGGCGCACACCAGGCTGATCAGAAAGATCAGTGACAACTGCGACGCCAGCGTGCGCGGCCAACCCAACCGCCATTTCATTGCGTGGCTCCAAGGATTTCCACCGCCAGGGAAAACACATAACCCTCGCTGCGCACGGTCTTGATATACGCCGGTTCACGTGCGTCATCCAACAGGCGTTGGCGCAGGCGGCTGACCAGCAGGTCGATGGAGCGGTCGAACAGATCCGCGTCACGACCCTGGGTCAGGTTGAGCAGTTGGTCGCGGTTGAGCACGCGCTGTGGGTGATCGAGGAACACCCGCAGCAGGCGGTATTCGGCGCCGCTCAAGGCCACCAGTGTGTCGTCTTCGTCGAGCAAATGGCGGGCGGTGGTGTCCAGGCGCCAGCGCCCGAAGCGGATCAGCCGTCCGGTTTCACTCACCACCAGGTTCGGCGGCAGCATGCGCGTGCGGCGCAACACGGCGTTGATCCGTGCCAGCAGTTCGCGGGCGGAAAAGGGTTTGACCAGGTAATCGTCGGCGCCCATTTCCAGCCCGATGATGCGGTCGGTTTCATCGTTGCGCGCGGTGAGCATCAGCACCGGCGTGGCTTTGTGCTTGCCCACCCGCAGCTCGCGGCACAGCTGCAAACCGTCGTCGCCGGGCATCATGATGTCCAGCACGATCAGGTCAACCGGGGTGGTGTCGAGGAAGCTGCGCATCTGACGGCCATCGGCGACCACCGTGGTGCGCATGCCGTTTTTCTTCAGGTAATTGCCCACCAGTTCGCGGATCTCGCGGTCGTCATCGACGATCAGGATATGGTCGACATGGTCCATGCTGCGTTCCTCGTTAAATGCTCATGGGCCGCAGTCTAGCCATCGCCGCAGGCTTTGCCTTGTGCCCTTTGTATTGCAGTGTATCTGGCGATAACGAGATACACAGCGAGGCAAAAAAACCGACAGGCTAGCGTCCGGCGTCGTTCACCCGCACGCCTAAGCTAATGCTAAAAAGGTATTTATTAAGGTTTTTTAAGATCGTTTAGCTTGGTTGCTCCAACCCAAGACGCTTATGGAGTGAGCCGCCGATGCTGCAATCAATCACCACCTTGCCGCTGCTGGATCTGTCGCAGCTTGACGGCACGCCTGAGCAACGCGGCGACTTTCTCGATGCTTTGCGCTCTGCTGCACGGCAGGTCGGTTTTTTCTACCTGACCGGTCACGGCATCGACCCGGCGCTGCTGGCTCAGGTGCAGCAGCAGGCGCGCGCATTTTTTGCCTTGCCCGAGGCCGACAAACTGGCGGTCGGCATGCTCAACTCCGCGCACTTTCGCGGCTACAACCGCGCCGCGTCGGAGATCACTCGCGGCCAGCCAGACCTGCGCGAACAGTTTGACGTCGGCGCCGAACGCGAGCCGTTGAGTGAGGCTGAGCACCCGGCCGCGTGGGCCCGTCTGCAAGGCCCAAACCAATGGCCTGTCGCCTTACCCGAACTCAAGCCCTTGGTGCTGGCCTGGCAGCAGGCAATGACGCACATGTCGTTGCGCTTGCTACGCGCCTTCGCCCAGGCGCTGTCGCTGCCTGAGCACGCGTTTGACGCACTGTACGGCGACCAACCCAACGAACACATCAAGCTGATTCGCTACCCCGGCCGCCACGCGCAACAAAGTCGCCAGGGCGTGGGCGCGCACAAGGACTCCGGCTTTTTGAGCTTCCTGCTGCAGGACGAGCAGGCCGGTTTGCAGGTGGAAGTGGAGGAGGGCCGTTGGATTGATGCGTCGCCACGCCCCGCAACCTTGGTGGTGAATATCGGCGAACTGCTTGAGCTGGCCAGCAACGGTTACTTGCGCGCCACCGTACACCGCGTGGTGTCGCCGCCGCTGGGCAGCGAGCGCCTGTCCCTGGCGTTTTTCCTCGGTGCGCAGCTGGATGCGGTGGTGCCGGTGTATGACCTGGCCCCCGAACTGCTGCGCGATGCCCACGGCCCCACCAGTGACCCGCGCAACCCGTTGCTGCGCGATGTCGGCTGGAACTACCTCAAGGGCCGCCTGCGCTCGCACCCGGATGTCGCCCAACGTTTTTACGCCGACGCCACACTTCCCCACGCACTGTCCGCCTGATCAGGAGATCACCATGTTGAAGAAAACCGCACTGACGTTGGCGGCATTGCTGGCCTCATTGAGTGTGTCGGCCGCCGATGCGCTGCGTGTCGCCGCCGACCCGATTCCCCATGCGCAGATCCTCGAGTATGTGCAGAAGCTCGACCCGAGCCTGAACCTGAAAATCATCGAGATCCCCAGCGGCGTGAACTCCAACGAGCTGCTGGCGCACGGTGATGTCGACGCCAATTACTTCCAGCACCTGCCATTCCTTAACGCCCAGGAACAGGCCCTCGGCCAGAAGTTTGCCGTGGCCGCCACCGTGCATATCGAGCCGTTGGGCATCTATTCGCATCGCCACACACGCTTCGCTCAGGTGCCGGACAAAGGCACGGTGGCGGTGCCGAATAACGTCACCAACCTCAGCCGCGCCTTGTACCTGTTGCAAGCGAACGGCCTGATCACGCTCAAGCCGGGCTTCAATGACGCGTCCAAGGAGCAGGCCACGCCCAAGGACATCGCCGAGAACCCCAAGCACTTGAAGATTCTGGAGATTGAATCGCCGCAAATTCCACGGGCGCTGGACGATGTGGACCTGGCGGTGATCAATGGCAACTTCGCTCTGGAAGCCGGGTTGGTGCCGGCCAAAGACGCCTTGGGCCTGGAGAAAGCCGAGGGCAACCCGTACGCGAATATCCTGGTGACCACACCAAAACTGGTCGATGACCCGCGCATCAAGCAGCTGGCCAAGGATCTGCGCTCGCCGGAGGTGGCCACGTTTATCAGCGAAAAATACGCGGGCTCCGTGATTCCGGTGGCGGCCGAATGATCGTCGTCGAGGGCGTCAGCAAAACCTACGCCGACGGCCAGCCGGCGGCGCTGGATAACGTGTCGTTGCAGATAAACGACGGCTCGATTTTTGGCATCGTCGGCCGCAGCGGGGCGGGTAAAAGTACCTTGTTGCGCTGCCTTAACCTGCTGGAGCGGCCCACCTGCGGGCGCATCCTTTTGGATGGCCAGGACCTGACCCAACTGAGCGACAAGCAACTGCGCGAGCAACGCCAGCGCATCGGCATGATCTTCCAGGGCTTCAACCTGCTGCATTCACGCACGGTGGCGGGCAACGTCGCGGTGCCGCTGGAAATCGCCCAGGTGCCCAAGGTCGAGCGCGCGGCGCGGGTGGCCGAGTTGCTGGCGTTGGTGGGTTTGAGTGACAAGGCTGAGGCGTTTCCTTCGCAGCTTTCCGGTGGCCAGAAACAACGTGTGGGCATTGCCCGGGCATTGGCGGCGCGTCCGGCCTATTTGTTATCGGATGAGGCCACCAGCGCGCTGGACCCGCAAACCACCGCGTCGATTCTTGAGTTGTTGCGCGACATCAATCGGCAGTTGGGCGTGACCATCGTGTTGATCACCCATGAACTCGATGTGGTCAAGGCCATCTGTGACAGCGCAGTGTCGCTGGCCGATGGCCGCGTGGTGGAAAGCGGCACGCTGCTGCAGTTGCAAGCCGACCCGACATCGAGCCTGGGCCGTTCGCTGGCGCCAAGTCTGCCCGTGGTGAGGGCCGTATGAAAACCGACTGGAATGAGATTGTTCAACTGCTGCTCAACGCCACCGGCGAAACCCTGTACATGGTGCTGCTGGCGGGCCTGTTCACGCTGTTGATCGGCTTGCCGCTGGGCGTGGTGCTGTTTGTCAGCCGACGCGGCGGTTTACTGCCTTTGCCACGGCTCAACCGGGCGTTGGGCGCCGTGATCAACCTGGGGCGGTCATTGCCGTTTGTGGTGATGCTGATCGCGTTGATCCCGCTGACGCGCCTGATCGTCGGCACCACATTGGGCAGTACGGCGGCCGTGGTGCCGATCACGATTGGCGCTTTTCCATTTTTTGCGCGCATCGTCGAGACCGCCCTGGATGAAGTGGACAAGGGGCGCATAGAAGCCATCGTCGCCATGGGCGGTGACGTGCGCCATGTGATCCTCAAAGTGCTGCTGCCGGAAGCCTTGCCCGCGCTGGTGGCCGGGGTGACGCTGACGCTGGTGATGCTGATCGGCTTTTCCTCCATGGCTGGCGTGATCGGTGGCGGCGGCCTGGGCGACCTGGCGATTCGTTATGGTTATCAGCGTTTCAACAATCAGATCATGGTGGTCACGGTCATCGTGCTGGTGGTGCTGGTGCAGGGCGTGCAAAGCCTGGGTGATCGCTGTGTGAGGTCGCTGGCGCACCGCCGATAAACGGTTATGTACTAATGAATTTTTAATATTTCTAGTTATATGCGCGGCTGGGTAAAGTCACCGTCACTTCTTTTATCTCGCCGCCGGGAAATTGTTCATGAACCGTCCCCACGGGCAGCCCACGCCGATCCTGACCTTGCCCCACGGCGAAAAAGACCCGCTGTCGATCCGTGCCAAGGCCCTGGTGTTTTCCGACCCGCGCTCGTTGCAACTGCTCGATTATTTGAAACGCGTCGGCCCCAGCGAAGCGCCGGTGTTGATCAATGGCGAAACCGGCACCGGCAAGGAGCTGGTGGCGCGCTACATCCACAGCGCCAGCGGCCGCACTGGCGCGTTTGTGCCGGTGAACTGCGGGGCAATCAGCGAGAACCTGGCCGAAAGCGAGTTTTTCGGGCATGAAGCCGGCTCGTTTTCCGGTGCTTCCGGGCGGCGGATCGGTTGGTTTGAAGAGGCCGATGGCGGCACCCTGTTCCTGGATGAAATCGGCGACCTGCCACTGCCTCTGCAGGTCAAGTTGCTGCGTGTGCTGCAGGAACAGGAGGTGGTGCGGGTCGGCTCGCGCAAGCCGGTCAAGATCAATATCCGCCTGGTGACCGCCACCAACATCGACCTGGAACAGGCGGTGGAGGCCGGCAATTTTCGTCTGGACCTGTTTTACCGCATCAACGTTGCGCAGGTGCAGGTGCTGCCGCTGCGCGAGCGGCCGCTGGACATCTTGCCGCTGGTGGAGCACTTTCGCCGGCTGTACAGCGCCAAGCTCAAGATCGCCGAGCCGATGCTCTCCGAATCCGCCACCCAGGCGCTGCTGGAGTACCCGTGGCCGGGCAATATCCGCGAGCTGGAAAACGTCGTGCACCTGGCGCTGCTGGTGGCCGGCGACAAGCCGATCATGCCCAGCCACCTGAAGTTCTCCGCCGGGCTCAGCGCGCTGCACGCGAGCGCCAATAGTGGTGCGCCGCGCATCCCTCAGGAGGTGATGCGCGAGCAGCTGTTGAGGTTGTTCGAGGTGCCGGGAGACACCTTGCTGCACGATATCGAGGACCTGATCGTGCGCGAGGCGTTTGCGTTTTGTGGCTTCAACCAACTGCGCACCGCAGACTTGCTGGGGATCACCCGCAACGCGATGCGCACCTTGCTGGTCAACCACGGCATGCTCAAGGGGCGCGCACGGCCTTGAGCAGCAGTGTCTCAAATAGTTGCTGCGCGCGCGGTTCATCACTGTGGGCGACATTAAAACGCATCGCGTTGAGGTGCGACGGGTCATAACCGAACAAGGCGCCCGGCGCCAGAACCATGCTGTGTTTCAACGCGTGCTGGGCCAGCAGTTCGCCGTCCACCGCCTGCGGCAGTCGCGCCCAGATAAACATCCCGCCCTCATACGCCATCGGCAGCTCGCACCCGCAACGCTTGAGCCATTGCTCGACGCGTCCGCCGGACTCCATCAACCGTTGCACCATGCGCTTGCGATGCCTGGCGTAGCTGCCTTCGCTGAGCATGCGATAGACCAGTTGCTCGAACAGCTCTGAGGTCACGCCACCGCTCATCAACTTCATATTGGTCAGGTTCGCCGCCAGTTGCGGCGCGGCCACCACATAGCTGACGCGGGTGTTGGCGCTCAGAATCTTGGAGAAACCAGACAGGTACGTGACCTGGTCCAGCCCGGCGAGAGCCGCCAGGCGCGGGGGCGGGCTGGGGTGCAGGTCGCCGTAGAGGTCATCCTCGACGATATGGCAGTGGTATTGCTGAGTCAGTTGCAGCAGGCGAAACGCCTGGCTGGGGCTGAAGGAATGGCCGGTGGGGTTATGCAGCACGCTGGTGGTCAGGTACAGACTGGGGCGATGTTCGGCCAGCAGTGCTTCAAGGGCGGCGAAGTCAAAGCCGTCGGGGCGGCGCTCGATGGTCACCACGTTGACGCCGTGCAAGGCCAGGTTGGCGTGGAAGTTGAAGTAGCACGGCGCGTCCAGCAGCACGGTGTCGCCGGGGCGGGCGAGCAGGCGCATGAGCATGTCCAGGCCTTGCACGGTGTTGGGCGTGGTGATGATTTGTTCCACCGGCACTGACAGGCCTTCAGCGTGCAGCTTTTGTTGCAGCGCCTGGCGCAGCGGCAACAGCCCGGCCGGCGCGCCCAGCCCGGCGATGCGCAACGACGGCGCGCGCACCACACTGCGCAGGGCTTGGCGGATGGCGTCGTTGTTCAACCAGCCCTCCGGCAAGTGCCCGCTGCCGGGACGCAGCTCGCCGCCGGCGGTGACCAAAGGGCGGCGCAACACGCTGAGCAGGTCTTGGGGCAACAGGTCGACCCAGGTCATCGAGGCGGGGCGGGCACTGTCCATCGCCACGAAGTAGCCGCGGCCCTGGCTGGAGGTCAGCAGGTTACGCCCGCGCAGGCGGTCCAGCGCTTCATTGAGGGTGAATTTGCCCACGCCCAGGGTCTGGGTCAATTCACGCACTGACGGCAATTTGCTGCCCGGCGCCCAGTCGCCGTGCTCGATGGCCTGGCTGAACGCGTCGACAATCTGCTGAACCTTGGGTGTGCCGTCAACAAAGGCGATGGCGGGTACAAACATAAACCTTCCTGGTATTTGCCGGTAATTTTACCGGTGATTTTTACCGGTAAAGTTCGGCCGGATTAGGCATTACTTTACCTGCCCTGTGCAAGGCTGCCGCTCTAGACTGCGGGCCATCAATGACAGGGATTACGTGATGGACAGCCAACTGATCAACCCCGGTGTGCCGTTCTGCCTGGGGGTGGCCCAGCATAAATACCTGGGGGCCGAAAAGGGCCTGCAAAGCGCCATTGACGGGGGCTACAGCCACTGGTACATCGACGCCAGCCTGTTAGGCGAAAGGGTCGAGGACTGGACTGATGCGCGCATCGCCAGCCTGCAGGAGAAGATCGCCGCCAGCGGTGTTCAGCCAATATTCCACAGTAACTTCAAGGCGCCGCTGGGCAGCGATGTCGGTGCTTTTCGTGCGGCGGCGGTGGAGTACGTGGAAAGAGAGGTTGATGTCGCCAGCCGTCTGGGCGCGCCGTTGATCATCCACGGCGGCTGCATCGTGGGTCCGCAAAGGGTGCTGGAGGCCAAGGACATCGCCCTTGAGCATTACCTCAAATCGGTCAGGGAGCTGGCGCAGTACGCCGAGGCCAAGGGCACGGATATCTACCTGGAGAGTCTGTCCAACTACGTCAACTACCGGATTTTCACCCACCCAGCGCAATTCGCCTTTGTGTTCGAGCACCTGCAAGCGCACAGCAATGTGTACTGCTTGCTCGACGCAGGCCACACACACATCGACAGCCGCTTGCCCGCGCAAGTGATGCGCAAGTACCCCGCGCTGATCAAGGGTATTTCCTTCAGCAACCACAAGGAGGGGCACGACGCTGACAACTGCGCGTACGCCGAGGTGCTGCGAGCTATCGTCGAGACGAACTGGAAAGGCCTGGTGGCCTTTGAAACCTGTCACCACAGTGCGCAGGCCGCGCTGGCCGACCTGGCGCGCACCTTCGCCGTTGTTTCTGCCAACCCGGGTCTGGGCTCATGACCAGTACGTTGACGCTTTCTTCGTTTGTCTATTTTCTGCTGTTTTGCGCCACCATGACCTTCAGCCCCGGCCCGATGACCCTGCTGCTGTTGAGCCTGGGGTTGAAGGACGGCCTGCGCAGCTCGATCCCGGCGCAGATCGGCGCCAGTGTGTCGTACCTGATTTCGATCCTGATCTTTGCCGTAGGCTTCTCGCAATTGATCAAGGGCAACCTTGTCATCACTCAGACCCTCCAGTGTGTGGGTGTGGCCTACATCCTCTACCTGGCCTACCGGCAGTGGACCAGCAGCGGCGTATCGATCAACCGGGACGGTGCCGCGCAGGGCGCGCGCAGCCTGTTCGGCAAGGGCTTGCTGACCGGGTTTTCCAACCCCAAGACCCTCATCATGTTCAGCGCTGTGTTCCCACAGTTTGCCGGAGCGGGAGGGCACAGCCGCGCGGCAGATATCGCCATCCTCGGGCTGACGTTCCTGTTGCTGCAGTTTGCCAGCGGCTGCCTGTATTGCTATTTCGGCCAACGCATCAAGCACGTGCTGGAAACCCCCAGGCGGAGGGTGTTGCTGCAACGGGTCACGGCAGTGCTGTTGCTGGGTGTGGCGCTGATGCTGGCGCGCGGTTTTTCGCACTGAGGGCGCGATTCGCAGGTTTATGAGCGGTAGTGGCGATTTGACGTTGCCCTGATAGACTCCAGGCATTCATCCAGGATCACATCAAGCCATGTCAACCGCCGGAGGAAATGGACTTCCGCTCGCTTCACGGTTGTATAAGTCGCGCACGCTGGGGCTGACGCTCGGTTTTGTGTGCGTGGTGTTTGGCATGTACCCCCTGCATCCCCCGCTGTGGGTGTGGGCGTGGATGCTGATCAACGCCTTTGTCTGGCCGCACATTGCCTATCAATGGTCGCGCCGCGCCAGCAACTCACTGCGCAGCGAACGCCGTAACCTGTTGTTTGATTCCTTCTGCGGCGGGTTCTGGGTCGGCGCCATGCACTTCAACCCGCTGCCCAGTGTCACCACGCTGTCGATGATGACCATGAACAACGTCGCCATTGGCGGGCCGCGCTTCATGCTGGCAGGCTGGGTGGCGCAGGCCTTGGGTGTCGGCGCGTCGTTGCTGGTGTTCGCCCCGGCGTTCATTGCCGTTACCACTGAAACCCAGCTTTACGCCTGCTTGCCGATTCTGATGGTGTACCCGCTGGTTCTGGGCTGGATCTGCTATCGCCAGGCCGTGACCCTCGCCCGGCACAAACGCGAGTTGCTGGCGCTGAGCCGCACCGACAGCCTGTCCGGCCTGCTTAACCACGGTGCCTGGAAGGACCACCTGGAGATCGAATTCCAACGCTGTCGCAGAGAGCAGGTGGGCGCGGCCATTGCGTTGATCGACATCGACCATTTCAAGACTATCAACGACACCTACGGCCACGTTACCGGCGATATCGTGCTGCGCCAACTGAGCAAAGTGCTGCGACAGAACCTGCGCACCACCGACCTTGCCGGGCGCTATGGCGGCGATGAGTTCTGCGTGATCCTGCCGGACATGCCCCTGCACCGCGCCACCGAAGTGATGGACGCCTTGCGCGACCGCTTCAACGCATTGGCGTACACCCAAGACCCGACACTGCGCGCCAGCCTGAGCATTGGCCTGGCGCCGT
Organism: Pseudomonas sp. Larv2_ips; assembly: GCF_963879675.1. Lineage (NCBI taxonomy): Bacteria > Pseudomonadati > Pseudomonadota > Gammaproteobacteria > Pseudomonadales > Pseudomonadaceae > Pseudomonas > Pseudomonas sp. Larv2_ips. The sequence continues at coordinate 96,803 of NZ_CAWOAW010000039.1, read as the reverse complement.
ATCAACCTGCGCACGCGGATTCGACCAGTTGGCTCAACGACGCCGACCAGGCGTTGTATGAGGCCAAGAGCAGCGGGCGCAACCGTGTGAGTTCAGTGCAAGGGAGTTGGTTGCGATCGGTCTAGTGGGGTAGGGTGTTGGCGCACCCCCCAACAAAAAAACAAGGATCGGTCCATGCTCTTCACCTTCTCCCGTACCCTCCTGGCCGCGACCCTGGCCATGTCCTTCGCCGTGCCGGCCTACAGCGCTGAACCCCACAAACAGATCCAGACCGGCGCCGAACAATACAAGGCCCCAGCTCTGAAGCTGCTTGAGCGTCTGGTGAATATCGATTCGGGCTCCGGCTACGAGCCCGGCCTGACCCAAGTGCGCGACATCGCCGTAGAAGAATTGAAGCAGCTCGGTTTCAGCATCGAGCTGGTGCCGGACAAAGCGGCCAACAACAGTCACGTGATCGCCACCCTCAAAGGCACCGGCAAAGCCAAGATTTTGCTGATGGCCCACATGGACACGGTGTTCAAGGAAGGTTCGGCCGCCGAACGCCCGTTCCACATCAAGGACGGCCGCGCCTATGGCCCCGGTGTGATGGATGACAAAGGTGGCATCGTCGCTGGCATCTATGCGCTGAAGGTGCTGAAAGATCAGGGTTTCAAGGACTACGCACAGATCACCTTCCTGCTCGATGCCAGCGAAGAAACCGGCTCCGACGCTGCCTCCGAACTGATTCGCACCACCGCCAAGGGCCACGACGTCACCCTCAACCTCGAGCCCGGCCGCCCAGCCGACGGCCTGGTGGTATGGCGCAAAGGCAGCGCCACCGCCGTGGTTGAAGTCAAAGGCAAAGCCGCCCACGCCGGCGTCGCCCCGGAACTGGGCCGCAACGCCGCGATGGAAGCGGCGCACCAGATCCTGCAACTGGGCAAACTGGGCGATGAAGAGAAGAAAACCACCATCAACTTCACCGTGCTCAAGGCCGGCGACCGCGTCAACGTCATCCCCGACCAGGCGACGGCCAAGGCAGACGTACGCGCGGCATTGCCGGAAGAGTTCGACCGGATCGAGAAGGACCTGGCCCGTGTTTCGGCGAATAAGTTGATTGCGGACACCGAAGTGAAAACCAGTTTGCTGCGCGGTTTACCGCCAATGCCGCAGACGCCGGAGTCGGACAAGCTGGTCGCAATCGCCCAGGGGATTTACGGGGAGCTGGGGCGTAAGTTGACCATTGAAGGCAGCGGCGGGGCAGCGGATGCCAGTTTGTCTGCCGGGGTTGGGACACCAACGCTGGATGGGTTCGGGATTGTCGGTGGCAACATACATACCCCAGAGGAATATGCGGAAGTGGAGAGTGTAGCGCCGCGAATTTACTTGCTTAGCCGGATGATTATGGAGCTTTCGAAGCGTTGATTGGGGCGCTGGGTTCACTCATTTTTTGAGGGTGAACCTTGGTATCTGGTGAGTAGGCCTGTTGTGACTAGCGGTTTTATTGTGGCGAGCAGGCTTGCCCTGCGTTGGGCTGCGCAGCAGGCCCGAAACTGGCGACGCGGTTTTGGCTTAAGAGGCGCGTCGCCCTTGTTGGGGCTTCAGTCCCAAGCAGGGCAAGCCTGCCCGCCACAGTATTTCTAGGCGCGTCAGTGATGCCGGTGGCATTCACCATGTGGATTGGTCTTCGAGGCTGGCTTTTTGAAGGTCGTCTTTCCAACACTCATTCGTCAACCTTTAAATGTCCTCGAAGAAACCTCTTGGGTTCTCCAGAGTGCTCCATCCCCAGGGTAGGGAGCAGTAAAGTCCAGGCGCTGGGCTAAGCGCTTGCGAGAAGTTATAAGTGTGTCCTCAAGCGTGGCGCCTAAAGTGTCGATTAAAAGTTTTCGATGTCGGTAATTCAAGTCTGAGCTTTCAGGTCGTCTGGGTTTGGGATGTATCCTTTACCACTGCCTTGCAATTGCATGCGCACTATAGGGTTTCCGTAATAGTCTTCCCCTGTAAAAGGCTCCAGATTAGGGTCTGCTCTTGTGGTGGCTTCATTCAGGGCCGCGAGTTGCATTCTGTGACTTTCGAATTGAGTGCTCATTTACATAGAATTATGTTGCCTTTAGATAGAGTGTTTAGAGAGGTCGGTCTTGTATTGATTTTTTCTTAGGCTGCTTCTCTCTCATAGTGTTTAAGGCGTTCGAGTGGCACCCTCATAAAGGCTATGTTGTCGATCATTTCATCTTCGAAATAGGTAATAGATAGAAGGCAGATTCGAAATTTTCGTCTGTGGCGCAGCCAGTGCTCCAGCGAGGTGATGACCGACTGATAGGTGGCATATAAGGCCTTGATGTGTTCTTTAGAAACGTTGGGGTAAAAATTGACTCGGTACTTCTGGTTACGATCGCACTCGGTGATTTTCAGAATGCCGCTGGGGCCGATAAATTTTTTGATGGGGTCGCCCAGGGGTCACTGTTGGGGTCGATGGTTTGCAACATCACTGGCGTGTTGCCGATGGGTACAAATCGAGAACTCTGACGTAGCTTTCCGCCCAGAGCTCGTAGGTATTGAGGCAGCGTTTGAAATCGCTGAGAACGGATTCGACGTCTCGCGTCTCTGAATCATTGCGGCCAGTACCAGAAGGCCAATGTGTTGGTTGGTGGCGACGATCAAAAGACAGCCCCATTAACTGGGGCTTTAACGGAAAAAAACCATCTGCAATCCCTCGCACTGTGTGATCAGGCGAAGGACTTTGCCGAGGTTTTCAGGTGGTATCTGTAGAGCTTATCCGGGTGTTGCCTGTGATGTTTCGGTAGCCCTTGCCTGTTCTCGCCCAAGCACCAGACTGCACAGCGCTGGCAGGAACAACAGCGTCAACACCGTGCCCACCAGTACCCCGCCAATCAGCACGTAAGCCAGGGACGACCAGAACACCGACAGAGTGAGCGGGATAAACGCCAGCGCCGCTGCCAACGCCGTCAAAATCACCGGCCGTGCGCGGCGCACGGTGGCTTCGATAATCGCTTCGCGAATCGCCATGCCGTGCTCCTGGTTCTGGCGGATCTGATCGGTGAAGATCAGCGTGTTGCGCATCAGGATGCCGCCAATCCCGATCAGGCCCAGAATCGCGTTGAACCCGAATGGCTGGTTAAACAGCAACAAGGTCGGCACGGCGCCGATCAAACCCAGCGGCGCGGTGGCGAAGACCATGAACATCACGCCGAACGAGCGCACCTGGAACATGATCACGGTGAGCGTCAGCAAAATCATGATCGGGAACAGTGCGGCCAGCGCGACGTTGGCCTTGGCGCTTTCTTCCACCGGGCCGCCGATGTCGATCTGGTAACCGGCAGGCAGCTTTGCGATCAGCGGTTGCAGGTCTTTGTACACGGCCATTTCCACGTCGGGCGGTTGTACGCCGTCGATGATGTCGGCGCGCACTTCCACGGTGCTCGCGCGGTTGCGGCGCTTGAGGATCGGTTCTTCCATGACCGCCTGAAAATGCCCGACCTGAGCCAGCGGCACCGAGGTGCCAGCGCTGTTGGTCAGGGTCATATTGTTGAGATTGCCGAGGTCTTCGCGCTGGTTGCCCTGGGCGCGGGCGACCACGGAGACGGTGCGATTGCCTTCGCGCACCTCGGTGATCGGGTTGCCACTGAGCAAGGCATTGAGCTGCGATTTGACCTCATTGGGCGTGAAGCCCAGCAGGCGCAGGCGGTCCTGATCAAGCACCAGGCGATAGCCGCTGGTGCGCTCGCCCCAATCGAGAAAGGCGTCTTTGGTGAGCTTGTTGGCGGCGACAATGCGACGCACCTCTTCGGACACGCCGCGCAGTACATCCACGTTTGGCCCGGACACACGAAACACCACCGGAAACGGCACGGGCGGGCCGAACAGCAATTGCGTTACACGCACACGCGCAGCCGGGAATTCACCGGCCGCTATGCGCTCACGCATGCGCAGTTTCAGCGCATCGCGGGCATGCGAGTCCGGGGTTTGCACAATCAGCTTGGCGAACGCCGGGTCGGGCAACTCGGGGTTCAGCGACAGGAAGAAGCGCGGGGCGCCGCCGCCCACATAGGTATCGACCAGGCGGGTCTGTGGCTCTTGCAGCAGGGCTTTCTCCAACTGCGCCGCCACCGCCTCGGTGCTTTTGAACGCGCTGCCGGGCGGCATGTACACCTCAAGGATCAGTTCGGAACGGTCAGAGTTGGGGAAGAACTGCTTCTTCACCACGCCCATCCCCAAGCCGCACAGCACAAAGGCCGCCACCACCAAGCCCGTCACCCACCAGCGCCTGCGCACACAGGCTTGGACCACATCACGCAGTTTCTGGTAGTAACGGCCGGCGTAGATGGCGTCGTGGCCGCCCGGCACCGGTTTGATCCGCGGCAGCAATTTGACGCCCAGGTACGGCGTGAACACCACCGCCACCAGCCACGACGAAATCAGCGCAAAGCCGACGATCCAGAAGATATTGCCGGCGTATTCCCCGGCGCCCGAGCGCGCAAAACCCACCGGCAGAAAGCCGATGATCGTCACCAGCGTGCCGGTCAGCATCGGCGCGGCGGTGGAGCTCCAGGCAAACGTGGCGGCGTGAATCCGGTCAACGCCTTCCTCGAGTTTCACTACCATCATCTCGATGGCGATAATCGCGTCGTCCACCAGCAAACCCAGGGAAATAATCAGCGCACCGAGGGTAATGCGGTCGAATTCACGCCCGGTCAGCAGCATGATCACAAACACCACGGACAAGGTCAGCGGCACTGCGGCGGCCACCACCAGGCCCACGCGAAAGCCCAGCGCCAGCAGGCTGATGACCATCACCACGGCCAGGGCGACGAAGAATTTGAGCATGAATTCATTCACGGCCAGGCTGATGTTTTTCGCCTGGTCGGAGACCTTGGCGAAGTTCACGCCCAGCGGCAGATCGGCCTGGATTTTGGCTTCCTGGGCCTTGAGGCTTTTGTCCAGCTGCAGGCCGTTCCAGTGCTTTTCCATGATCACGCCGAGCATCAGCGCCGGGTCGCCCTGATGGCGAATCCGGTAGCTGGGCGGGTCTTCATAGCCACGGCTGACGGTGGCCACATCGGCAATGCGCAGCACACGGCCGTTGACTTCCAGCGGCACGTTTTCGATCAGCGCGAGGCTGTCGAAGGCGCCGTCGATACGGATATAGGCGCGGGCGCCGGCGGTTTCGACGAATCCCGATGGCGCTACGGCGTTCTGCGCGGCGAGGGCGGCGAAGATCTGATCGGGCTTGATGCCCAGGGTTGCCAGGCGCTCGTAGGAAAACTCCACAAAGATCCGCTGGGCCTGCTCGCCGAGGATGTTGACCTTTTTCACGCCCGGCAGGTTGAGCAAGCCCTGGCGCAGTTCTTCGGCCATTTGCACTTGCTGGCGATGTGGCAAGTGCTCGGCTTCCAGTGCGTAAAGGGCGAAATACACGTCGGAATATTCATCGTTGAAGAACGGCCCGATCACGCCTTTGGGCAGTTTCGACGCTTCATCGCTGAGCTTTTTGCGGGTCTGGTAGAACAGATCCTGGATTTCACTGGGGCGCGTGGACTCTTTGTAGGTCATGCGCATCGACACAAAACCCGGCTGGGCGATGGTCTCGACGCGGTCGTAGTAGTCCAGTTCCTGCAGGCGTTTTTCCAGGCGGTCGGCGACTTGCTCCTGCATTTCCTGGGCGGTTGCGCCGGGCCAGGCGGCGGTGATGGTCATGACCTTGACGGTAAATGATGGGTCTTCGGCGCGCCCCAGTTGGCCGAACGAGAAGATGCCGGCGGCGAGGATCGCGATGATCAGAAACAGCGTGACTGCGCGGTGTTTCACCGCCAGTTCGGAGAGGTTGATGCCGCGCATGCTCAGTGGTCCTGTTGACGGTTGAGGGCCAGTGCTTGGGCGGGCAGCAGGCGCACCACGTCACCGCTGTGCAGCAGGTGCGCGCCGAGGGCGACGATTGTCTGGCCGGGTGTGAGGCCGCTGTCGAGCAGGGCATCCTCCTGGCCGAGACTGGCGACCTTGACGGGGGCGAAGCTGACGGTGTCGTCTGCGCCAATCAGCCACACGCCGGTGCCTTGCCCGGCGTCTTGCAACGCGCCGATGGGCACGCGGGTTTGCTGGGCCTGGCCGTTGCCTTGCAGGCGAACGGTGATGGTCGAGCCAAGGGCGAAACGGTCAACGGCGCCGTGCAATACGTAGCGCGCGCGGTAGGTGCGGGTGGTCGGGTCGGCGCTGGCGGACAGCTCGCGCAAGGTGGCAGTCACGGCCTGGTCCGGCGCGCCGAAGGGGAACGCCAAGGCTTTTTGTGAGGCGTGGTCGCGTTGGTTTTCGGGCAGGTTGACGATGGCTTCGCGAGCGCCGTCATGGGCCAGGCGCGCGACGATCTGCCCTTCGGCGACGACTTGGCCGCGGTCCACGCGCACATCGGTGATGATGCCGTCGCCGTCGGCCTTGAGCACCGAGTAGGCGCGGCGGTTTTCGATCTGGCTGGCGTCCGATTGCGCCGAAGCCAGCTCAGCCTCGGCGACGCGCAGGTTGGTCGCCGACTGGTCGAAAATCTGCCGCGACACGGCGCCGGTGCTGGCCAGGCGTTGGTAGCGGTTTTCATCATCGCGGCGCTGGCGCACTTGCGCCTGGGCCGCGTTCACGCGGTTCCTGGCCGAGCGCAGTGCCAGCTCGAAGTCGCCGATGTCCAGCACCAGCAGGGTGTCGCCACGGGAGACATGTTGGCCGGGGTCGACCTTGCGGTCTATGACCTTGCCACTGACCCTGAAGCCCAGGTCGCTTTCTGTGCGCGCAGCCACTACGCCGGTGTACGCGCTTTGCTGGGTGCCGGCGGCTTCGACTTTGGCCGCGAGCACGGGGCGGGGCGGCGGCACTTCGGCGGCGGTGTCGGCCTTGCTGTTGCAGCCGCCGAGGAGGATCAACAGGGCTAAAGGGGTGAGAAGACGCAGGGGAAGAGGGATCATGACGGGCTCCGGGCTAACCTGTGAATAAAAAATTATGGACATAATTTTTTACGCATATTATGGTCGAAATATAAATTAATCCAGCCCCCGGATATTCCCCATGGCAAGCGCCCCGGCCCCCTCGCAAAGCATGTTGTTTTTCCTGGTGGCCCTTACGGCGCTGGGTGAAGTGTCGACGCAATTGATCATCCCGGGCCTTGGCGCTATCGAGCAGGCGCTGGCGGCGCCAGCCGGTTCGGCGCTGATGGCGTTGTCGGCGTTTGTTGCTGCATTCGGCCTCGGGCAGTTGCTGTTCGGGCCGTTGTCGGACCGTATCGGCCGTCGTCCGGTGCTGATCGGCGGCTTGGTGCTGTATGTACTGGCGACTTTTTCGATGCTGCTGGTCAACGACATTGGCCAATTCATTGCCGCCCGCGTGTTGCAAGGCCTCGGCGCCTGCGCCGCGCTGGTGTTGGCGCGCACCGTGGTGCGTGACGTGTGGCAAGCCGAAGCCGGGCCGGCCCTGGCGCTGACCATGATCGGCATGCTTTACGCCATTGTCGTCGCGCCGATGATTGGCGGGCTGCTGATCAAGCTGCTGGGCTGGCACGCGCCGATTGTTGTGGCCCTGATCATTGGCAGTGTGGTGCTGGTGTTGGCTGTGCTGTTCTTTCGCGAGAGCAACCACTGCCTCGATCCCACGGCCGGCCATTGGCGTACCCTCGGCGGGCACTACCTGGATTTGCTCAAGGGTCGTCAATACCGGGCGTACGCCGTGGCATTGGCCTGTACCTATGGCGCGATGTTCTCGGTGATTGCGGGTTCGTCGGCGGTGTTTATCAACCTGCTGGGTTTCAGCAGCCTTGAATACGGCATTAATTTTGGCGTGATTGTGTCGATGCTGATCGTCGGTTCCACCTACACCCGGCGCAACATCATGCGCCTGGGGCCGCAGCGGATTGTGGCGATGGGCGTGACACTGGTGGCCATCGGCGGCCTATCGGCGGTGCTGATTTACGAGCTGTTCGGCCTGTCGGTGCCGGGCCTGGACATTCCGGTGGCGCTGGTGACCCTGGGCGGTGGCCTGGTGCTCCCCGGCTCGGTCACGGGCGCGGTGATGCCCAACGCTCACCGCGCGGGCCTGGCCGCTGGCCTGATGGGGTTTTCGCAGATGTTTGGTGCGACCTGCAGCGGCCTGTTGCTGAGCCATTTGCGCGATGGCAGTGCCACGCCGATGATCGTCATTGAGGCCAGCTTTGCGGTGTCGACGTTTGTCGCGTTCCACTTGTTGCGCCAACGTCCGGTCAAGGGACTGTCCTATACGTAGGACGATCAGGGCTGCTTTTGCCGGCTAGTGTTCAGAGGCCGACGGACTTAGGGTGTAGGCACTTTGGAGGTACACCATGAAAAAAATCATCGGCATCTACACCAGCCCCCGTGCCCATTGGGTCGGTGACGGCTTTCCGGTGCGCACGCTGTTTTCCTACGACGCGATGGGCAAGCACATCAGCCCATTCCTGTTGCTGGACCACGCCGGCCCGGCCGATTTCACCCCCACCGAACAACGTCGCGGTGTAGGCCAGCACCCGCATCGCGGCTTTGAAACCGTGACCATCGTGTATGACGGCGAAGTCGAGCACCGTGATTCCACCGGCGCCGGTGGCACGATCGGACCCGGCGATGTGCAGTGGATGACCGCCGCGCGAGGCATCATTCATGAAGAATTCCATTCCGAAGCCTTTGCCCGCAGCGGCGGGGCGCTGGAAATGGTGCAGCTGTGGGTCAACTTGCCGGCCAAGGACAAAATGGCCGACGCCGGTTACCAGACCCTCGTCGACGGCGATATTCCGGTGCTGCCGTTGGCCAACGACGCCGGGCAATTGCGCCTGATTGCCGGTGAATTTTCCGGTACTCAAGGGCCGGCGCGTACGTTCACGCCGATAGACGTGTGGGACTTGCGGCTGAACGCCGGTAAAGCGGTCACGCTGGACCTGCACGCCGGGCGCAATACTGCGCTGGTGATCCTGCGTGGCACCGTGCTGGTCAATGGCGAGGAAGTGGCACGCCACGGGCAACTGGCGTTGTTCGAGCGCGACGGCGAGCACATCACCCTTGAGGCCAACGACGACGCCAAGGTGCTGCTGCTCAGCGGTGAACCGATCGATGAACCCATCGTCGGCCACGGCCCGTTCGTGATGAACACCGAGCAGGAAATTCATCAGGCGTTTGCTGACTACCAGTCCGGTCGTTTCGGACAGATGCAGGCTTGACGGTCGAGCGCAAACCCCTGTGGGAGCTGGCTTGCCTGCGATAGCATCACCTCGGAGCCACTGATACACCGAGGTGTCGGTATCGCCGGCAAGCCAGCGCCCACATTTTGTTTTCCAGCATTCCCGATTCATGCGATCTTCTGAGCATTCGCCCTGGAGTCGCCTGGATGCCCTCATTTATCGCTGATCACCCGATGTTGTGCGCCGTGGCGCTGATCTTTATCGACATTGCCGTGTGGCGGCTTATTTCCGTCAACCTCGCCAACTGGAAGCTGGCGGCGCGGTTGGCGATCTTTGCCGTGTACAGCGCCGTGCTGTTCAACGACGGCATGAACCCCATGCAGCTCGCACCGTACACCGACAACACCGCCTTGCACCTGTCGGCTACTGCTTTGCAGATCGGCTGGTGGCTGTTCGCCGCACGAACCCTGACGGTATTGCTCGGTGCGGTGATGATGCAACGGGTCGGCCATGGTGGGCGCTTGCTGCAGGATTTGATGGGCGCGGTGATCTTCCTGATCGCGATCATCGCCGCCATGGCCTACGTGCTCGACCTGCCGGTCAAGGGCGTGCTCGCCACCTCCGGCGCGGTGGCGATCATTGTCGGCCTGGCGTTGCAAAGCACTTTGAGCGACGTGTTTTCCGGGATCGTGCTCAACACCACCAAGCCGTATCAGCTGGATGACTGGATCTCCATCGACGGCACCGAAGGCCGCGTCACCGATATCGACTGGCGTGCCACGCGCCTGCAGACTTCCCAGGGCAGCATGGCGGTGATCCCCAATTCTCTGGCGGCCAAGGCCAAGATCATCAACTTCTCACGCCCCGCCGACATGTTCGGCCTGGCCGTCAGCCTGCAAGTCAGCCCGCATGCGCGTCCGCAAATCGTGATTGAGGCGCTCGAGCGCGCCATGCAAGGGTGCCGGCCGCTGCTGGCCAACCCCGCGCCGAGCGTGGCATTCAAGACCTCCGCCAGTGGCGGCGTCGAGTATGAAATCAGCGGCTTTGTGCCAGCCATGACCCTCAAGCGTGAAGTGCGTAACCAGCTTTACGATTTGGCTTTCAGGCACCTGCAGGCGGCGGGTGTGGGGTTGCTGTCCGCCACCGAAAGCGGCGCGCCGCCAGCGCTGTCCGGCGCACGCGCATTGCTGGAGCGCTCGTCGATTTTCTCCACGCTGCGCCAGGAGGAGAAAGACACCTTCAGCCAGAACATGACGCTGCACACTTACCGTGCTGGCGAAATGATCCTGCCGGCGGGGGAGGTCAGCGATCATTTGTTTATCGTCGAGTCCGGTGTGGTCTCGGTGATGCTGATCAAGGGCGGTCACAAATTCGAAGCCGGGCGCATGGGGCCGGGTGAAGTGATTGGCGAGGCGGGGATTCTGTCCGACCAGGCGGCGCTGGCGGACTTTTCCGCCAAGACCTTCTGCACCCTGTACCGCATCGAGAAGGAATACCTCAAACCCTGCCTGGACGCGCGGCATGACATCAGCGAAGCGATGAAGGCGCTGCTGGATTTTCGCGTGCACGCAGCGCAGGCCATGACCCAGGAAGCGCCGGTGGTGCCAGTCAAAAAAGGCTTTTTGCAGTGGTTGCGCAGTCGCGGGTTGTAAGCGCTCAGGGCGCCATCGCGACGCGGTAGCGCTGGTCAAAATCATCCGCCAACTGCGCCAGCGTTACATCGCCCAAGCGCGCCATCAATAGCGCCTGCGCCTGGTCGAATGCGTCCGTGAGGGCCGCGTTTACGGCCTGTTCCACCAGGCATTGCGGGTGGTCGGTGGACAGGCCAATGGCGAAAATCGACGGCGTGCCCAGCGCGTTGTGAATATCCAGCAAGGTGATGTCGCTCAAGGGTTTGCCCAGCGTCCAGCCGCCCTGATGGCCTTTTTCCGAGCGCACATAGCCCTTTTCCTTGAGCAACCCCAGGGTGCGTCGCACCACCACCGGGTTGGTGCCTAGCATCTGCGCGATGGTTTCCGAGGTGGCGCGCTCTTCATGGCGGCCCATATGGATCAGCACATGCAGCATGCGCGAGAGGCGGGTGTCGTTTCTCATCAAATAATCCCCAGTCGAGTCGGCGCAAAGTATCGTTTGTAACCTGAAAAGTTGCGAGACGCTTGACGCGGTATTTTTACGTAACTTATGGTGTGTCGTGAAAGCGCACGGATAACCGTGCGCGCAACACACGAGGTCACGTTCATGGTGCACGACGTCATTATTGTGGGCGGCAGCTATGCCGGCCTGTCTGCAGGCCTGCAGTTGGCGCGGGCGCGGCGCAAGGTGTTGATGATCGATGCCGGTCAGCGGCGCAATCGCTTTGCCGCCACCTCCCATGGTTTTCTCGGTCAGGACGGCCAGTCACCCAACGTCATCGCCGCCGAGGGTCGCAGCCAACTGATGGAGTATCCGACGGTAACCTGGGTGCAGGACAGCGTGATCACGGCCGTCGTGCAGCAGGGCGGTTTCAGTGTGCGCACCCAGTGCAATGGCGAGTTCAAGGCCAGACGCCTGATCCTCGCCACCGGTGTGGTCGACGAATTACCCGCCATCGAAGGCCTGCAGGAACGCTGGGGCACACGCGTGTTTCATTGCCCTTACTGCCACGGCTATGAACTCGACCAAGGCCGCATCGGCGTATTGGCCACCTCCGCGCTGGCGATGCATCACTCGCTGATGCTGCCCGACTGGGGCACCACCACCTTGTTCACCAATGGCGTGTTCACGCCGGATGCCGAACAGCAGGCGCAGTTGGATCGACGGGGAGTTTCAGTGGAAAGCACAGCCGTCACGCGCATCAGTGGCGAACGCGCCGACCTGGAATTGGCAGATGGCCGCGTCATTGCGCTGGACGGTGTCTTCACCCTGTCGCGCACCCGCATCAGCCCGTTGGCTGCGCAATTGGGGTGTGAATTGGCCGACGGCCCCACGGGCGCCTATGTGCACACCCATGAAACGCGCCAGACCTCCGTGACCGGTATTTTTGCCTGTGGCGATACCTCGCTTGCCGCCGGCTCCGTGGCGCTGGCGGTGGGCGAGGGCGTGCGCGCCGGGGTGGGCGCGCACTTTTCGTTGATCAACGGGTGAGGTAGACCGGGCTGGCGGTGGACAACGAAGCTTTCACCGCGTGGGTCATGTCAGTGATCAATGCTTCTTCACGGTCTTCGCTCAGGGCTTGCAAGGTGATCGCGACCACTTCCTGGGGCGTGCTTTTCGGTGCCTGGACATCGGCCACCATGTCGGTGTCGATATAGGCCGGGTGCACGCCGATCACCAGAGTATTTTGCTCGCGCAGTTCACCGCGCAGGCCGTTGGTCAGGCCCCACTGGGCGGATTTCGACGTGCTGTAGCCGCCGGAGCCGGGCGGGCTCAGCCAGCTCAATACCGAGAGGATATTGATCAGCGCGCCGCCGCCTTGCTTGGCCAGGATTGGCGCAAATGCGCGGCTCAGGCGCAGGGTGCCGAAGGTGTTCACTTCAAAGTGCTGCTGCAGGTTCTCGACACTGTCGTCGGCGAGCAACGAGCCGTACTTCAGAAAGCCCGCGTTGTTGATCAACACGCTGACGTCAGTGCACTGCTCGGCGGCGCGCTGCACGCTGGCCGGGTCGGTGATGTCCAGGGCAATCGGCGTGCTGCCGGGAATGTTCACGCTGGCCGGGTCGCGCGCCGCTGCATACACCTTGGCCGCGCCCGCTGCCAACAGCGCGGTCACAAAGGCTTTGCCCAGGCCGCGGTTGGCGCCGGTGACCAACACCACTTTTCCACGAATATCCATGATCAGCTCCCGCGATAAATTAGGTTTAATAATGAAACCGTTTTTATCCTGAGCCTGTTGGTCCTATAATGCAACCGAATATTTCTGATTGCTGGAGGCCCGACGATGAAACGCAAATGCCTGGAGGGCGACGGCTGCCCGGTCGCCCGTGCGTTGGATGTGGTGGGGGATTGGTGGACGCTGTTGATCATCCGAGACGCGTTTGCCGGGGTGACACGCTTCGGCGATTTTCAGAAACACCTGGGCGTAGCGAAAAACATCCTCGCCACCCGCCTTAAAGACATGGTCGAGCAAGGTCTGCTGCACACCAGTGAGGTCGGCGCGCGCAATGAATACCAACTGACCGACAAGGGCCGCGCGCTGATGCCGGTGCTGGTCACGCTGGCTCAATGGGGCGAGGCGCACACTGAGCCTGAGCATGTCAGTGCGCGCGTGCTGGATGCGCGTTCGCTCAAGCCACTGCGCAAGGTCGAGATCGTGTCTGAGGATGGCCGGGTGCTGGGCCTGGAAGACATCGTTACGCAAGCGCCGGTGGCTTGATGCGGCGTAGCCGCTGGACTTTACAAGAACGCTTCCCAGTGGTGAGCGGGTTAACGCCCCGTCCGGTGTACGGAGGTCTTCCTTGAGAGGAGACACGCCATAATCACCGACTTTGAAAGCAAGACCAGCTCCCAGGGGCTGACCTTCAAGCTGTACCGCGGCGAGGGCGCTGCGCTGCTGGCGTTCGACCTCGCGCAAGACCTGGCGCCGCCCGCCTTCGTGGGCTTCAGCATCGAAGTGCGCTGCCCCGGCGCCAACCAATGGGGCGCAGGTCAAGCGCCTGCATTTTTCCAGCCAGCAGCACAACAAAGTGCTGATTGTGCGGCGCGCGGGCAAGGCCATACGTGTGCTCGGCGGCTCCACCAGTTTCGCCCTGCGCGGCCTGTATATTCAGGCCAACAACGTGCTGCTGTTCGACGATGAAAACGTGGCCGGCAAGTGTGCCGGGGTATTCGACGCCTACCGGACCGCGCCCGCGACCTTGCGCAAGCATCCGCTTTCACCGCAGTGCTGGGAGGTGCGCGATCAGCCCGGCTCAAAAGTCTCACTGTGCTTTACGCCCCACGCCGACGGCGCGCTGTCCCTGAACCCTATCGCCACCAGCATCGGGCAAACCAGCAGTTCGGTGTTGTATTCCATCGTGTTCCTCAGCCAGATCAACGGCAAACTGCGTGTCGCCCAAGATCGCCGTGGTGCATGCCATCGAGGCGTTGCGCCTATTCGATCACTTCCACTTTCGCGTCAATGCCGGCCAGCCCGGCGCGCTGCACGCCTTGCGCCTGGCCAAACCGCCGGCTGCGGGGAGAAACCCTGGTTCGATGCCTGCCATCGCCCCGGCCATGTGAAGGCGCGGGACCGGGAATTGTTCGTGAAGTAGCCAGGTTCAGCCGTCCACCAGTTGCTGAAACAGCGGCGTCAGCAAGTCGATCAACACCTGCGGGTCGGCCTTGGCCAGCACCGACAGTTCGAGCATCTGGCGCATCACTTGAAAGCCTGACACCAGCGCCATCACCAGCGCTGCGCGCTCTTCGCGATGCGCGCCCTGGAGCGCGGCGGCCATGGTCGCCTGGTGGCCTTTTTCGACGTGCTCGCGGCCAATCGCCGTCGCGCGCTTGCTCAACGCCGAGTGCAGCATGATCAGGAAGCCATCCAGCGGCGTGCTGCCCGCTTCGGTGATGCTGACCAACGCGGTGGCGAGGGTGCGGCCGAGGGTTGCCGCGCTGAGGTTGCCTTGCGTCAGGGCGCGCGGGCTGGCCAGCGCCTCGGCGATCACCTCGGCAAACAGCTGCTCCTTGGAAACGAAGTAGCGGTTGACCAGCATTACGGTCACCCCCGCGCCTGCGGCGATTTCTCCCAGCCCGGTGTCATCGTAGCCTGATCGGGAAAACGCCTTGCGCGCAGACGACACGATGGCTTCGCGGGTGACGGCGGCATCGCGCCGGCGAGGAATGGGGTTGGGCATTGGCGTCCTGACGTGGCTGGGAACTGTGGGCGCGCAACCGGTGCGCGCCGACAGGGTACAGGGTCTATTTGCTGTCGAGGAAGTCCAACAGTGCGGCATTGAACAACGCCGGGTCTTGCAGGAAGGCGAAGTGGCTGGTGTTCGGCAGAATCAGCAGGCCGGCACCCGGAATGGTCGCGGCGATGTACTCAGTGTGTTCGCGCTTGATCGCTTCGTCATGGTCGCCATCCACCACCAGAATCGGGGTCTTGATGCTCGCCAGTTGCGCGTCGGTCCAGTTCGGTTGGCTGGCCCACATATGGCTGATCTGCTCGACAAACGCGTCGTACTCTTTGGGCGTCGGCGACAGCTTGGCGTACTCCTTGCCAGCGCGTTCGATGAAGGCGGCGAAGGTCGGGTTTTTCTCGACAGCGTCTTTGACGCCGGACGTCTGGGTGTTGGCGGCGAAGGCGAACACTTTGCCGATGCGGTCCGGGTGGCGCAGCGCCAGGTCAATGCCGATGATCGCGCCGTCGCTCCAGCCGACGATATCGGCACGCGGGATTTTCAGGCTGTCGAGCACGGCCACTACATCATCCGCCATCAAGTCGTAGCCGTAGGGTTTGTCATCCCGCGAACTGCGCCCGTGGCCACGGCTGTCGATACTGATCACCGTGTGCTTGGCCGCCAGGGCCTTGACCTGGTTGCCCCAGTAATCCGAATTGGACAAGCCACCGTGCAGCAACACCACCGGCGAGCCGTGGCCGGTGCGTGTGTAATAGACCTTGATGCCATTGACGGCGGCGTAACCGGTTTTGGCACCGGCCACCGGTGCTGGGGTGGGCGGCAGGGTTTCCCAGCGTTCGGCAGCGTGGACCGCAGAGAAAGACAGCATCAGGCAGGCAACTGCCAGCAGGCGACGTGACATGGCGATTCCTTTTTTGCAGTGAGAAGGCGCTGAACTCTAGCATTGGCCTCGGTGTTGAAAATATGCATTTTTGTCTATCGAAACTCACCGAATGAGAGAAAAAAATGCAGTTATATCAATGGAATAAAACCGTCTAAGTGCTCAGGGTGATTTTCTTCAATACCACGCACGTTCAGCGCTTTACCGTGGTGCCATCTTCGCTTGACACAACAAAAAGGAATCGCAATGAGCTTGATCCTCTCCATGGCCGCCTTCGCCCTGGCCACCTCCATCACACCGGGCCCCGTCAACGTGGTCGCGCTCAGCGCCGGCGCGCGCTTCGGCTTTGCCGCCAGCCAGAAACACGTGTTTGGCGCCGCCGTCGGCTTCACCTTACTGCTGGTGCTGATCGGCCTGGGCCTGCATGAAGTGTTGGTGCGCTGGCCGATCCTGACCCAGTTGATCCAGTGGGGCGGTGTCGCGTTTTTGCTGTACATGGCCTGGAAGCTGGCGGTGGACGATGGCCGGCTCGACGCTGATGGCACCGCCACCGCGCCGTCGATGCTTTACGGCGCGATCATGCAATGGCTCAACCCCAAAGCCTGGCTGGCCTGTGTGGCAGGGATGGGGTTGTTTGTGGCGGACGGCGATGCGGGCCAAGTGTGGCTGTTTGCGGCGCTCTACCTGGTGATCTGCTACCTGTCGGTGGCGTGCTGGGCATACGCCGGGACGTTCTTGCGACGCTATCTGAGCAACCCGCAAGGCGTACGCCTGTTCAACCGCTCAATGGCCGCGTTGCTGGTGGCCAGTGTGGGTTATTTGCTGATGGCTTGAGCAAGTCGCGGTATTGCCCCGGCGTAGCGGCGAAATGCTGTTTGAACGCGCGCTGAAAATGCGCCTGGTCGGCAAACCCTGCCGCCAGCGCCACGTCAGCGATCAACTCGCCGTTGCGCAATTGCGTTCGGGCAAACTGGATACGCCGGTTGACCAGAAAGGCATGCGGCGTCAGCCCGTAATACTGTTTGAACGCACGGATCAGATACGACGGCGACAGCTCGGCCGCCAGGCAAATCTCCTCGAGCTTCAACGCCTCGGTGCAGTGCGCGCGGATGTACTCGGCGGCCCGCTCCAGCTTGTGGTTGACCTCCCGCACTGGCGTCAACGAAGGGTTTAAACGCTGTTGCACCTCGGTGAAAAAACTCACCAGCGCGCTCTGTTTTTGCAGCAGTTCGGCGTGCTCATCCAGCAGCATTGCGTACAGCTCGATCAAACCGTTGAACAGCACCGGATCGCGGGTGTAAGGCGTGTTGAACGGCCGATAACCCTGATCGGTACTGAATCCCAGCTGGTATTGCAGGTCGGTCAGCCAAGGCGTGTCGAGGTAAATCATGTGATACGACCAAGGCTGGTCGTAGATCGGATTGCACGCATGCACATCGCCGGGGTTCATCAACACCACCGTGCCGGCGCTGATCTCAAACGTCTGCGCGCCGTAGTGGTAATAACTGCGCCCGGTGGTGATCGCACCGATGGAAAAATGCTCGTGGGCGTGACGGGTATAAGTGACCTTGCGCCCATCGGCGATGGTCCGCGCTTCGATGAACGGCAAACGCTCATCACGCCAGAAGCGCGGCGCTTGTGCGGGGTCAGCGGAGGTGTTCAGCGACATGGCGGTGGCTCCATCCCTTGAGGAACGAAGGGCGATCATTACACAGACCGCCAGGGCCGTCAGCAACACTGAGCTCTACACGCAGCCGTCGGCATCGCGAGTGTGTTGGTAGGTGTAGCCGGCTGGCAGGTGCCAGCCGTCGAGTACTCCACCCGACAGTTCAGCCTCAAAACCCTTGTGCGCAAAATGGGAGCGGCTTGCGGGTGGAATACGCCGGCCAAGGTCCATTTATGCTAAAAACCCTGCTCACGCCGTTTTCAGCCCTAGAGCCGCACATGACATCGTCTTCGTCCATCCAGATTCGCGCCGCCAGCCCCCAGGATGCCTTATGCATCGGCGTGCTGGGCATGCAGGTATTTCTCGACACCTACGCTACCCAAGGCATTCGCAGCGCCATCGCCACCGAAGCGCTGCAAGCCTTTGCGCCGGCTACCATCTCGCGGCTGATGACCGAACCCGGCAGCGCTCTGGTGGTGGCAGAAACCAACGGCCACCTCATCGGTTTTGCTCAAATCAAACTGCGCGCCGGGCACGCAATGCTTCCATCCTCCAACGTTGCCGAGCTACAACGCCTGTACATCCAGGAGCGCTTTACCGGCCGGGGTATCGGCTACCAACTGCTGCAAGCGGCCGAGCAACACGCAGCGCTGGCCGGGGCTTCACTGTTGTGGGCCACGGTGTGGGTCGGCAATGAACGGGCACTGGGTTTTTACCCGCGCCGCGGCTACGAACTGCTGGGCTCGCCGACCTATACGTTCCAGGGCGAAACCCACGAGAACCGGTTGTTTGGCAAAACCCTGAGCGCCGGCGGGTGAATGATGAGCGAGGATGGAGCAGCCTTTGGTCTAACCGTCGCCTACCTCAGGTGCGCCTTGGACGTCGGCGTTATCGATGTGGCCGCGGTCATTCAATGGGCGGATGCGACACTGGCGACACTGCAGCATCCTCCCTCTCCCTATGCGCTGATAGAACTCGCGCTCATGAGCAGGTCGAGTCGCGAGGAGGTCATGTGGCAGCTATTGCAAGTCGCCACGCCGGCCATGGTCGAAGACGAAATGCTGCCTTATGTGCTGTCGGTTGCGCACAGCCGACTTCTTGGCGACCCCACCTTCGGGCGACGCCTGGCCGAGGGCATCTACCGTCTATGGGCCCGGTCAGGCTACGACTTACCCGGCACCCTGCAGGCGTGCGGGTATTTTGATGATGCGTACAGCCTGGCGGATAGCGGGGTGCATGGGCATGCCGAAGTCATCGACCGCGAGCTATTCGAATTCACGCAACACTTTGCCGGCCTCGACTGGCAAACCCTCAAAGCGCCTTAGACAAAAACACCCGGCTGCTGCCCGCAGGCAAGCACGGCACCTCACCAAACCGCACCCACCCCTGCTTCTGGTAAAACGCCGGTGCCTGAAAACTGAGGGTATACAGCACCGCGCTCAAGCAACCCCGGCGCCGGGCTTCGTCTTCGAAGGCTTGCAGCAATTGGCTGCCCAGGCCCGAGCCGCGCAGGGCATCGGGCAAGTGAAACAGGTCGAGGAAGGCCATGCCCAAAGAGGTTTTGCCGGTGATGCCGCCGAGGATCTGCCGAGTGCCCGGATCCCTGACCAGCACCGTCAGTGGCTGGCGGTCGTTGGCACCGGTGATGGCTTCATTGAACGCGGCGAGACCGTTGCCGAGCAGGCGCTCGGCGTCGGGGTTGGGTTGGTCGCTGATTTCAACAAGTGGCGGTTGCATCGTGCTGAGCTCCAGTGGGCGCGCCTGCCAATGAACACTTAGCTGGGCTTTTAGGCGTTTTTTTTATCTGCTTGATGGCCGGGGCCGCTGCCTGAGTTGCTCGCTTGGGGACGCGAATGGCGTTACTACTTTGGGTGAGTACGCAGTAAACCGAATCTTGCGGCCAATCCTGGCGTTGCTTGGTAATCAGGCTGGTTGGACACAACAACAGCACGTCGCCGAACGAAAATAACGGGAAGGCCGACACCACGGGTTGGCCGCGCCGCTTTTCGACACCGCCCCAGACCGTCCGATCAAAGTCTTCCTTGGCATAGGTTTTCGTCAGCATGAAATTGGCTGGTTCAGGGTCTCGAACTTTCATGACTAGCGCTGCCGAGTAAACAATTGCAGCAGGGCTTCCCGGCGACATGATAATAACGATCAAGCCGATGCCCACTGTTGCTATTACGCTAAACGCGATGCGATTGAACAGATCAGCTTTACTGACATAGAAAATGATTACAGGCAGTAAGGCGACGCAGGCGGCGAACATTGAGATCGTCATCAACCGATTCACAGCCTCTGGCGTGTCTTTCCCGATATACGCCTTGATGATCAGAAGCGTGGGGAATACGGCGGATATCACTGTGCTGGCGAGCAGCAGCGTGACCATCAGCATGAACCAGAACCGTATCGGCCAGCTCGTTGAATTGCCCGGCCCGGCGTTGTCTGCGCAGGTGCAAACCGCATTCCTGAACGAGGGCATTAACAACGTCCAAAACAGGGCGAAGAGCAGCCACGCCAATGCCCAAATACCTTTCCAACAATTACTCAGCAGCGGCTCTTGGAAATTCAGCCATAGAAAACCGAGAATACCCACCAGCGCAGGCACCAAAATGACGCCAGTTAGCTTGGGCTGCAGGGGCGGGGCGTCATTGAACATAGATACCGTAAGCCCGAATAACACCGTCGTCGACAACAGGATCAGCATGTACGCGGCGAGCATTCCTATGACAGTGGCAAGCCAGGGGACCAAGGCTGATTTTGCCTCCAATGCAGCCGCGATTAAGTCGGGGCGCCCAACCGCAGTCGCGTAGGTCGATAGCGTATAAAACCCCAACAGCGCGCCAAGCCCGGTAAAGATAACGCTGAGCGGTGCCCAGAACGTCAGCATGCGCTTGAGATTCTTTTTAAGAGCTTGTTGAAAGGTGAGCGGTCTTGCGCTGGTCACGTGGAGGTTCCTTCCCCGGGTCAAAAATACGGGTTGCTGAGAGTGGTTGAGTCTTTTGTTCGGGATTGACGTTCGGCCCAAGGGTCGCGTCGAGAGAGCGGATAAGTAAGGGGCTGATCCGAGTTAATTCGGCGAGCCCAATGAGACGCTGGGTGAGGTATATGGCGGCAATTATAAAGCCATCACCATCTCATGCCACGCCATCCCGCCATGGTCAGAAGGCGAAGGCTGCACATAGCTGTAACCCATGCGCGTGTACAACGGCACATGCTGCTCCTTGCACATCAAGTGAATCGTCTGCTTGCCCATGGCCTGCATGCGTTGCACAAACTCGGTCATCAACCGCTTGGAATAGCCCTTGCCCTGCTGCGCCGGGTCAACCACCACCGACATGATCACCACATTCGGCGCCTCGGCCGAATGCCCCACCAACTCCTTGAACGCCTCGTCCGACATCACCACCTGATGGGCGCAGCCAGAGTTGATAAAACCCACCATCTCGCCATCCGCCTCCAGAATCAAAAAGCCTTCGGGGTACTGCGCAATGCGCGTAGCGATTTTCTCCAGGGTCGCGGCCTCATCGCCTTCGTAAGCGCTGATTTCGATTTCAAAGCAGCGCGCGGCATCGGCGGGGAGGGCGTTACGGAAGGTGAGGGCGGGCATGGGTATTTCCTGGGACGTTAAGCGAAAGGCCACATCATAAAGAAACATCAAGGGCCTGACACGGATTGTGGCGAGCGGGCTTGTTGCAGTACGCCGGCCCATTCAATGCCGCGCGCGGGCTTTTTGTGGCGAGCGGGCTTTACCCGCGTTGGGCTGCGAAGCAGCCCCAGTCAAAACAAACGCGGTACGCCAGGCAAATTTTAGTGGCTGTTTCTGGGGCTGCTGCGCAACCCAACGCGGGGCAAGCCCGCTCACCACAAAAAAGGTGGGCTTGAACCGACCGCCGAAAGCCAGAAAACCCGCCGAAGCGGGTTTTCTCACAACTCACCTTTCATCAAGCCACAGCAGGCACATCAAACCCCCGTTTCTCAATCACAGAAAAATATCCGCGACATCCTGAGCGAGAATAGGGGTCAGACCACGTTTTCAATAATGGTAGTCCGACCCCTATTTCCGCTCTAGTGCTATGAGACGAATTGTTCTCATCAATTTAATATGCATGGGAAAAATTTACGGGTGTTCTGGTTGCCCTGAGAGCCTAACGCCGCCATAAGTTGCGAAAAAGGCTTGGCTAAAATTAGCGACGAAGGAGCGCAAGCCAAGCTTTTGCGTCCGCTCTTGATGGCTTTGTTATATTCAAAATCTCGAAAATCATCTATTAGAAAAATTCTGAATTATTACTGCATCAGACTTGTGATCATTAGTGTCGATTGAGTAGCAAAAGCTTATTGATTGATCTGCACTGAACTCTTGGTATAAAGTAGGTCTTAGAAGTCTAGTTTTATTGTCATTGAACGGTGTTCTTGCTCGCCCATCTTGATTTCTCCTAACACCATAACAGTAGCGCTTTTTAGGATCTTGGCTATCACTCTTTGATAGAGATGCAATCATTGCTTCCTCAATCCGTGGTGGTTTACCTAAAGTTATTTGAGTTGGAATAAATTGAGCAAAGTATTCATTAAACTGGCTCAATATATCTCCAAGGTTTTCACCATACTCTATATTAAAAAACTCTCTCAATAGTTTCGGTTCAATAAGAAAACCATTTGCGTTAACAGCTGAAATCAGTCGTTCATTAATATTTTGACTCTTTAATATCTCTATTTTTAGCAGGGCGTATTTCGGCTTTATTTCTCCTTTCTCGTACAATTTTGCTAAGACGATGTAGTCAAGGCCTTTGTAATTCAAAGGGAAACCTTCTATAGCCCAACCGTTTGCAATCATGTCCGCTTTTAACAACTTGAAGCTTTCAAATACACTCATCTTTTTACTCTTATTGATCAGTCATGCCTATTGTATTGAATAGAATGCAACTATTGGGAGGCACGAGCCCTATGGAATATAACGGTTGAGTTGGTCGACGGCTTTATGATTGCATATTAGTGACTTCTTCATAACAATACCTCGCCCGGTCAATTCGGTACTTAAATTCTCTCTATAAAACAATTGGTTATGTTGTTGCTGTTGCATACAACCTGTATTCGTTTAACTTTTTCTTTTTGTGCAATCAAAAATACAGCATGAATGCGATATAGACAAGACACGCCTGCGAGAGCAGTTTCGTAACGTTATTGGGGTGAATCACTACAGCATTCCCACCGAGAAGACCTACTGGTACTGGATACGCTATTTCCCGCGCTACCACCGGATGCGCCACCCTCTGGAGATGGGACCAGCGGGGTTAGCGAGTTTCTTACATGGCTGGCCCTCAGTCTTCACCCGTTTCATCTTGGAGCTGGGAGCAAGGAGCTATTGAATAGTACCTTGCTTCCAAACGGCTTCAAGTCATCCGTAAACGTCCACTCTCGGCCAACAGCGGACAAAAGCAGCCGGGTTCAAGTGAGCTCAAAACCGGAGCGATCCACTTGGTCTAAAGTTTGAGTTCAACCCCATATAACTATTCACGGTAGGACTATGGCAGAAGAAACGGCGGAGACGAATAAAACGGGGTCAGACCCCCTTTAACACTATGCCTATCAACATAGTGGTCTGATCCTATTCCTCTCTTTCGACAGCACCGAATGCCTGTCCGGAACGTGCCTCAAACATGTTTTTTTTCGATTGCTGCCCCGAAGTGTCGATGGAGAAACTCGACCTGCGTGCGTAACACGTCGGCGAAACCTGCCCCGCCTTCGTAGACGTCATAGTGACCACCAGCGCTGCGGAACAATTCAGCCCGCGGAGCCTTGCGTGCAACCTTGAGCGCAGCCGGCACTGGCGCAATCGAGTCTGACTCCGGAACGACGAGCAGGAAGGGAACGCGCACTGACGCGGCACGGCGCACGGGGCGGCGCCACGAGAAACTCAGCAATGACCGCGCGGCCACCCGGTTATGCCATGGCGTCCCATCCTTCGGCATCATGAGCCTTTCCCCGAACACGCCGTCAGGTGTGGCACCGATGGACAGTTCCCCGGGTTTGCCGTGACCGGGAATGTAGATCGGCTGGCGGCCCACCAGGGCGCCGAGTACATCGAGCAGCGCCAACCCGAACAGCCGAACGCCAAGTTTGGGCGGGGCCATGATTGCTGCGGCCAAGCCGTCCGTGAGTGGCGCCTGAGTGATTGCACCTGCCAGGCGAGTGTCCGAAGCAGCCAGTTCGACGACATGCATACCGGCAAACGATGTGCCCCAGATAATGACCTTGCGCGGATCGATGTAGGGCTAGTCGGCGGCCCAGCCGATGACCGTTGTATAATCCTCGCGCTGGCGCGGAACAGAGAGTACTTCCCGCGGCTGCCCATCGGAGCCACCGAAGTTGCGGTAGTCGAAGGCGATGGCGACAAATCCCTCCTCGCGAAAACGCTCGGCGAACGGGGCCAGCCCGCATGCCTTGATCGCGCCGATGCCGTGGGCCATTACCACCACGGGATGAGGGCCAGTGCCTCCTGGCAGGTAGACCCACGCCTCGATCTCGTCACCCGACGCGGTCGGAATTCGGACAGTGATGCGCTCGGGAGCGTTGTGGGTGAGGCTTGTCATGATCGTTACCTTCCAGTCATTACGATTGGCGCCAACTGTGCTGCAACAGCACGCGACGCTGCGCCTGCTTCGATATGGCGACTCTCTCGTCATCCTGGTGACGCCGGGAGGTCTTTACACACCGTTTCGCGATACTTGCCGCCACTACGGCGTGCCAATTGCAAAAGCAGCACCACAAGGCCCAGGGCCGAAACCAATGCGCCCGCGAGGCCGGTGTACGAAATACCCAGCGTGGCGAGCGTCGCGCCGCCTACCCACGAGCCCAGCGCGATACCGCAGTTGAACCCCGCGATGTTCAGCCCGGCGGCTACACCGTGGGCGTGCGGCGCATGCAACTCGGCAACGCCGATCAGGCGGGCTTGCAGGGCCGGCACTGCGGCGAAGGTAAACATGCCTAGCAGCCCGACAAGGATGCCCATCGCAATCGTCGAGGACGCGAAACCCCACATTCCCAAAGTGATCAACGCAATGCCGGCGATCAAGGCTACGCTTGTGCGGTTTACCCCGAACCGATCGCTCAGTGCGCCACCAATCACGTTGCCGGTTGCGGCGAGCACGCCATAGACGAGCATGAAAACGCCGACGGTGTGGCTGCTGACCTGTGTCACTTGGGTGAGTAACGGGGCGATGTAGGTATAGGCAGTGAACGAGCCAGCATAGCCGAGGACGGTCACAAGGGCCGCGAACAGCAGAACTGGGTTAAAGATCGCTTTAAAGGCTTGCCCCACGTCGCCGGCACCTTCCCGACACTGAGCCTCCGTTGGCTCCTTCATGCCCAGCAGCAGCCCAAGGAAGCCCAATGCCCCGAATGCCCCGATTGCGCCAAGCACCGGGCGCCAGGAGATCACGCCACCCAGGTAGGTGCTGACGGGTACACCTATCGCCATGGCAAGGGTGAAGCCGCCAAACACCACCGCCACCGCGCTGCCTGCCTTCTTCGGGCCGGCAAGGCGCGCCGCCGTGCTGGAAGCCACCGCCAGGAACAGGCCGTGCCCCATGCCTGCCACAAAGCGCGCAATCAGCAGGGTAGAAAGGTTCGTCGCAAAGGCAGCAGCCACGCTACCGACGGTGAAGACCAGCGCAGTCATCAGCATGACCCGCTTTCGCGACCACCCTGCCGTCAGGGCCGTCAGGAACGGGGCGGCGAAAGTTGCACCCAGTGCATAGGCGGTCACAGCGCTACCGACCTGATTGACATCGATATTCAGGTTGTGGGCCATGACGTCAGTCAGGCCGATGGGGACGAATTCTGCAAGGCCCAGTGCGAATGCGCTGAGTGAAAAGATGTAAACAACAAATGGCATGACGTATCTCTCGAACGGCAGGTGGTCGGAGCAGGTCCGACGGATACGAAATCCTAGAGAATTGCTTGAAATTGAAAAAATTATTATTCTTTGGCCTTCGGATAAATATTTTTATGGCTAGAGTCGACGCTATTCTCTGTCGTGAGAGCGTGACAGCCAGGACGCGATGACCTCATGAGCCATCTGGATCACCTTCGTACGTTCATTGAGGCCTATCGGCTGCAGTCGTTTACCCGCGCGGCAGAGGCGCTGGGTATTACTCAGCCGGCGGCATCCCAGCACATCCAGGCACTGGAGGCGTTTGTCGGCAAGCCCCTGTTCGTGCGGCGCGCCCGGGGCGTTACAGCGACAGAGGCGGCCGATGAATTGGCGCGCGCGATTGGGCCGATGCTCGACGGCTTGCAAATGCGGTTGGCCTCCTACCGCCTGGGGAGCGAGGGAGGCGGCACCGTGCATATCGCCGGGCCCTCCGACTTCATCAATGCGAAGGTCGCTGCGGGGCTGGCACCATTGATGGCTCAAGGTTTCCGGATCCGCCTGCACACCGGCAACCGGGAACGTATCTACAGCCTGCTTCATGCCTCGACGGCCGACCTGGCGATCACCGCTTCCATGCCAGATGAGCATTCGCACGGATTCGCCAGGCTGCTCACCGAGCGGTTTCTGCTGGTGCTCGCGCCGCAGATTGCCAGCATGCTTGGCAAACGCCCGACCGCGGAACAGTTGGCGAGTGTTCCGCTCATCGCTTATGACGAGGACCTGCCACTGATCCGGCCGGTGTGGACAGCCATGTTCCAGTTTGCGCCCACACTGCAGGCGGCGCTGACCGTCCCGGATCTTCGCATCATCCAGGACCTGGTCATCAAGGGACATGGCTGGAGCGTGCTGCCTGACTACCAATGCAACGAGGCGCGGGAGTCGGGACGACTGGTTTCGATCACCCCGGAGAAGACCGCGCCCACCAACAATCTGTACCTGGTGTGGAACAAGGCCTCGATGCGCAATCCGCGCATCGTGCATATACGCGATTTCATCCTTGGGCTTTTTAACGAGAGCGCCAGTGCGCAGGCTTCTGACGGGGCGCTTTCAGGCTAGCTATTCGACCCTGGCAGCAGAAGTCGCGAGGCTCCTGCTTGATTAACTCAAGCCGACTACCGATAGGGCATTTCTGAACAGGATTACGTCATCGTGCAGGGCTAGCGAGACTCCATGTTCACGCGCTATATCGCTTGGTAAATAATTGAGATCTGGCTGTGTAGCAATGTCTGCCTCTGGCCGGTAGCTACCAGCCGCGAACGGCAGCTATCGCCAAAACCCAACCTGTCAGGTGAGTCGCAAAAAGGAAGGTTTACATCGCCATGGACATTCAACTGATCAAGCAACGCCTGGCCCGCCCTGCAGTGAAGTTCGTTGCTGGCGGCTTTCGTCCCTCTGGCACCGATGAAGAAAGCTGGCTGGGCAATGTCTTTGTGTTCCGACCTGATGAAGGCGTGCCGACTAATCAGGCGGGGCAGCCATTGCTTCCCTATGCGCAATTTTTTCTGCCCGCCATGCCCTTCAGCAGCCCGCTGCTGGAAGGGGTTCGTGTGCTGACGGTGTTTATTTCAAATCCGCTTCCAGAGCCCTTTGAGCCGATGGGGAACAACTGGGTTGTCCGCGAATATGCGGCGGATGATGTATTGGTTCGCAAGGCGCTGCCGGTGGACGGTTCGTTTCTCAAAGCCTTCCCGCTCAAAGCGCAAGCGGTGCCGGAAGACTTTCCACTGTGGGATGGCGGCGGTGTGCCGGCCGACATTGAGCAAGCCATACTTACGCTGGAACGGGCGGGCGAGATACCCAGCTATTACGACCTGGTCACTCACACCTACGAACACAAGATCGGCGGTTACCCCTCGTTCTGCCAGTCGGGTGTTGATCCGGGTGAAGGCTTCGAGTTTGTGTTCCAGATTTCGTCCGACGCAAAGATCAATCTGAACGTGGTCCACAGCGGGAGCCTGATGTTCTGGAAGCACATCGAAACCGGTGAATGGGCACTTTATTATGATTTTTACTAAGGTTCTGCGAGCGCTTAATGACTGACTACCGTGGATTGATGCTCGACGACACCCGCGAAGGCGCCTCCGAGCAGGCCATCTCGCAACTGGAGGCGCTGCTCGGTGCCCGCCTGCCGGACGATTACCGGCAGTTTCTCAAGGTGTGCAACGGTGGCACCGTGGATTACGACGTGCTGGCCACTATGAGTAATGGCGATAATGAGTTGCTGAGCTTTTCGCTGTATGGGCTGCAGCCCGGCGAAGGCTATGAATCCAACCCTTATGAACTGGAGCAACTGCGCAAGCAACCTGACTTCCCCACTACGGGGGTGTTGCCGATCGGCCGCGATGGCGGTGCGAGCCTGTTGCTGCTTGACCTGCGCGAGGGCCGTCAGGACGTGGGCGCGATGGTCGCAGGTTTACCCGCATGGACGGGGCGTCGCCAGCAAGGCGATGAGTATGTGGTGTTGGCGGACAGCTTCAATGCCTACCTGGACATGCTGCACCTGTCGCAGGAGCGGATTGCCGAGCATATCAATCACTTTGTCATCAGCGCGGATACGATCGAGGCGACAGTGGCGTGGCTGGATCAAGGCAGCCCGGGTTGGCGCGAGCGCTATCGGGCCCTCTGGAATGCACGGGTTGTGGACAGGCCAATCTGATACAAGCGTGCGGGCGCTTTGAATCCTCTATCAAAGCGCTGCGCATGGAGCTTATTGAAGAAAGTCGTTCAGCGCGGCCTGATGATTGCCGGCATCGAACAGGGCAAATGGAAGTGCTGTGATGGGTGAAAATGCTCGTCGAGCTTATTGAACAGGTTTGTTACCTGCAGATGCCCTGATGATTGATGAGTGTGAAGTCAAACTTGAACAGTGCGGGCGCGGTTCACATCCTGAACGCACGGGATTGCTACCGAGCGCCAACACTACTGAACGGGCCAACTATTTTTCTGGCCATCACGGACATCTATAACAGTGAGACGGTATGAATAATCAACTCGCCATTTTGATCAGCGACTACCAGGCAAGTGTCGGCGTCGCGGTGGCCATGATGCAGCGGTCTGGCATCCCGCTGCCCGCGACGAATGTGGATTGGGTGGTAAATGACGTTCCTCAGCACGGCGAGCTTGAAGGCGGCGTTCGTTACTTCAAGCACGGCTACGGCTGCGCGGTCAGCCTCCCCACAGGCACGGTGGACTTCGACTTTGGGGCCCACGGTGAGATCGATGGTTTCGACGTGTGGCGACTTGCTGATTTTGCCGGTGACAAGTTGTCGGCGTACGGTTTTGCTGATGAAGATGCACTCAAAAAGTGCTTTGAGGCAGAGGTGGCAGCCGGTGCTCTTACGTATTGCGGTTACATCCTTTACTACTTGGCGGATGCCACCTGACAACTCGTGTCGACACAGTCCGTTCGAAGTTCTCAGACCAAGCGCCGGTCGACGCAAGGCCGGCTTCACCTGGCCCGCTGCGGGTGGTTCTACGCCGCTGATAACCTTGCAGTGCGAGGGTCAGCTTCAGTTAAAGGCCACTGGGCGGGCAAATACGTTCAATTACCCACCCGCCTCATGACTCAGAGAACGACTGATTGATCAGAGGACAACAGCTTCCTGACTTCGGCAATGATCAAATCGATATCGAAGGGCTTTGGCAGCACAACATCAAACAAGTCCGATCGCTGCATGCCAATGTGCGCCTGAGCACCGCTCATCAAAATGATCGGTAAATGACTGCCTGCGGGAAGGGCGCGGACAGCGGTGGCGAACTCCTGGCCGTCCATGACCGGCATCATGAAGTCGGTGATGATCAGGGCAGGGCGTTCTCTGTCCAGCACCTCGAGTGCTTTTCGACCATTGCTGGCCGTTACCACCATGAACCCCTCATCCTCCAGCGCAAAGCTGAGAATATCAGCGATCAAATACTCGTCGTCGACGACCAGAATGGTGGTCATGTTAGTTCAACCCACTCGAAAGCTTAAGAAATTGAACCAGGTGATGACTCAGTGATGACTGAAGGTTCATGACTTGAAGCCTTTCTCAGAAAAACATTTTGATCTTGGATGACGACCTCGAATCGAGAGGGGTCATAAGCGCTATCTCGTACCTTAAGAATGGATAACGTCCTGCTTAGTTCATCGCGATTCTCAGAGAACCGCATCAGCATCAGGTTATCGACGATGCTGGACAGGTCGGAACTGGGTGCGCTGACCTCGGAGCCAAACAAATCGCGCATTTCCCAGGATGCAAAAACCGTAACGCCCCTGGACCGCAACTCGTTCATCAGCGCACTGAAGAAGTCGGTAATGCGCGCCGGGTTGGTCGAGACTCGCGTCATGCCACTGAGGCTGTCGATGAACAGGCGCTTGATGCCCTTTTCCTCAACGATGCTCAGCAATCGTGCTCCCAGCCCATCCAGCAGGCCTTCGGTGGTTGGCTGCCAGGCAATGCTCAGCGCGCCGCTGTCTTCCATGGCTTTGATATCGATACCCAGTGACTGGCCTTTGAGCCGCAACCGTTGTGGGCTCTCGTAGAAGCCAAAATGCAGCCCTGGCATATCCACCGTCGACTCGGACAGAAATTTCAGACCCAGGGTCGTTTTACCGATCCCGGAGGGCCCTATGACCAGAGACACACTGGAACTGTAAAGGCCTCCGCCCAATATGCCGTCCAGTGATCCAACGCCACTGGCGATGCGCGTCATGTCAGCGCTGTCCGGGGCGGACGGGTGGCTGTAAAGACTTTCGAGGCGAGGGTAAACCACCAAGCCATGGTCGGTGATTTCGCACTCATGAAGACCGGTCATTGCTCCGCTGCCGCGGGTTTTACGCAGTTGGATGCGACGTGCCGAGCGAGTGCCATACAGCTCTTCGCCCATCTCGATGACGCCATCTACCATGGTGTGCTCAGGGCTTCCGTCATCAAGTCGGGAGCTGGTAAGAAACAGCACCGTGCAACCGGCGAAAGCGGCGTGCCCTTGCAGTTCTGAAATGAATTTTTTCGTGTCTATGGGCGAATCGGCTTTAGAGCGCGCGTTGAGCAGCCCGTCTACTACCATCACGGTGGCTTTTTGGCGGCTTATCTCACGCCGAAGCAGCTTGACTACTTCATCCAGCCCGTCGTTTTCCAGCGTGTCAAAGGCGCTGACAAATTGAATTTCGGCACCGACTTTGGATGAATCAAAAAAGCTCAACGTAGAAAGAAATTGAAAAAGACGGTCATGTGACTCTGCCAGCAGCGTGGCGACCAGAACCCGGCCCCCATTATTCGCATGATGGAACCCCAGCTGGTTGGCAAGGATCGTTTTTCCAGACCCTGGGCGTCCTTGAATAATATATGAAGCACCCTCGACCAATCCGCCCTTGAGCAGAGCATCGAGCCCTTCTATTCCGCTTTGAAGGCGTTTTAGCTTTTCCACAATGCGACCCTGATCCGAAAAACAATCTGTTTAAACCAAGCTACTGGGTGGAATGCTACTCCATTTCGGCTCGGGAGCCATTAGGGTTAAATGGAAAGTTGTCGCGCAAGTCGCCGTTGTTATGTCGCAAGAACCCCTCACGAGTGGCAACTTATGGCCCATAGCAGACTAAGCAGCGCGCTACGTTTCAGCGGCTTTGTCAGACTAAGCCAGCCCTCGAATCGAACTTGGGTCATTATTGGCCACAACACGTCAACGGGCTGATCAAACGCTACGCACGTGCGCGCTTGCACAGCCTTCACGCGCGTAACCGCAGCCCAAACGAAAAAAACCACCCATACCGCAGCTGCAAAGCCACGATAGGGATGGTTCCACCCATTACTCCAAGAACGCTTCAGCCTTTTACCTCAAATGCCACCCACCAACTTGCCCCCCTCCATGCGTCGCTTATACGCACTGTCGCGACTCGCCAACCAGAAATACAACGGCGACGTCACCACCAGCCCCACCGCCCAGGACAAATCCGCGCCATTGATGTGTTCGGAAATCGGCCCTACATACAGCGGCGTATTCATAAACGGAATCTGCACTGCAATCCCGATGGCATACGCCAGCAGCGCCTGTGGGTTGTACTTGCCGTAAATCCCGCCATCCACGCGGAAGATCGAGGCAATATCGTATTTGCCTTTGTGAATCGCATAGAAATCGATCAGGTTGATCGCCGTCCACGGCACCAGTACCACCAGCAGCACCAGCACCATGTCGACAAAGTGGCCGATAAAGTCTTTGGAGGCGAACACCGCCGCAATCGCGCAGGCAGCGAGGACGAGAATCGAGATCACCGCACGGCTTTTGGCGGTAGGAATCCAGCGATACGCAAAGGTCTGCACCAAAGTGATGATCGACAGCACCGCGCCGTAGAGGTTAAGGGCGTTGTGGCTGATCACGCTGAGCAAAAACAGCACCAGCATCAGTGGGCCGATGGCGCCGGTGGCGAGTTTGACGGCGTCCATGGTGTCCATGCCGACCGGGGTGGCGAGCACGGCGACGGCGCCGAAGATGAAGGCCAGGCTGGAGCCAAGGACAGAGCCCAGGTAGGTGGTCCAGAACGTCGACGCCACGCGGACGTCGGCCGGCAGGTAGCGCGAATAATCCGACACGTAAGGTGCGAAGGCGATTTGCCACAGCGCCGCGAGGGACACGGTGGCCAGCCAGCCGGAAATGTTGAAGCTGCCGCGGGTCAGAAAATCCGAGGTCTGCACATGGGTGAAGATATAGCCGAAGCCCAGCACGATGCCGGCGCCGAGCACCCAGGTGCCGATGCGGTTTAGCACGTGGATGAAGCGGTAGCCGATGATGCCGATGATCCCGGAACCGATGGCGCCGATGACGATGCCGACCGGCACGGGCACGCTGTCGACCACGCCGTGCAGGGATTTACCGGCCAGCACGATGTTGGAGGCGAAGAAACCGATGTACATGACGCCGGCAATCACCACCACCAGCAGGGCGCCGAGGGAGCCGAACTGGGCGCGGCTCTGGATCATTTGCGGGATGCCCATTTGCGGGCCTTGGGCTGAGTGCAACGCCATCAGCACGCCGCCGACCAGGTGGCCGACGAGGATGGCGACGATGCCCCACACCAGGTTCAAGTGGAACAGTTGCACACCCAACGCGCCGGTGACGATGGGCAGCGGTGCGATGTTGCCGCCGAACCACAGGGTGAACAGGTCTCTTACCTTTCCGTGGCGATCTTCCGGGGGCACGTATCCAATCGTGTGTTTTTCGATAAGCGGGGCGGAGGATGTTGCAGTGGTAACCATGACGAGCTCCAAGGCAAGGTGAGTACGTTGACGTACTTCGCTGTGCGACGCGTGGGCGACGCTTTGTTGTTGGAGTGATCATCTGCAATGGGCGCAGGGAGGTAAATTAGTAAGTTTGTTGCTATAGACCTTAAAAAAAGTATCTCGCCGGATTTTTTGCTCCGGTATGTTGCAGGGGCTTGAATCAGTGTGAAAAAGCCGATTTTCGCGCACTTGTTTGGGGCGAAGTCCCACGTTTCCGGAGGTCCCGATGGCTGCCTATAACCTGCGCCAGCTCAGATATTTTGTTACCACGGCCGAGTGCGGCAGCGTCGCCGAGGCCTCGCGCAAGCTGTATATCGCGCAGCCGTCGGTCTCCACCGCGATCAAGCAACTGGAAGACAGCTTTGGCGTGCAGTTGTTTATCCGCCATCACGCTCAGGGCGTTTCACTCACGCCCAGCGGCGCACGGTTTTATCGCAAGGCGCTGGAGCTGTTGCGGGTGGCCCATGAGTTCGAGCAGAACGCCTTGGCCGACAACGATGTGGTGGCGGGGCAGATCGATATTGGCTGCTTCGAAACGGTGGCGCCGTTGTACCTGCCACGCTTGATTGCGGGCTTCAAGGCGCTGTGGCCGGGCGTGGAAATCCGTATTCGTGATGGCGAGCAGCAAGAACTGGTGCAGGCGCTGACGGCGGGCAGTATCGATGTGGCGATGCTGTTCGAGCATGACCTGGGCGGCACGATTGAAACCACGCCGCTGATGCCGCCGCAACAGCCGTATGCCTTGCTGCCGGCGGATCACCGTTTTGCGCAGCAGGCCAGGGTGTCGCTGGCGGACCTGGTGCTGGAGCCCATGATCTTGCTGGATGTGCTGCCGAGCCGCACCTACTTCGTGAGCATCTTTGAAGAGCGCGGGCTGACGCCCAATATCGTGTTCAGCTCGCCGTCGATCGAGATGGTGCGGGGCATGGTGGGCAGGGGGTTCGGGTTTTCGATCCTGGTGACCAAGCCGTTTACCGAATACACCTACGATGGCCAGAAGGTGGTGTGTGTACCGTTGGCAGAGACGGTGACCGGCTCAGGGCTATCGGCAGTCTGGCTGCGTCGCGCGCCGCTGACCAAGCCGGTGCAACTGTTCGTCGACCACTGCCGCGAAGAGCTCGCGCGGCTGCTGGGTTAGCACGGCGACATTTCTGCGCCCAGGCGCGCGACCAATTGTGCCAGGGTCGGCGCGCCCCGGTGGCCGCCAAACACTTCGCATTTGATCGCGGCGGCAACGCTCGCGGCGCGCACGCGCTCGGCCAGCGTCCAGCCATGCGCCAGGCCGTACGCATAGGTGCCATGCCAGACATCCCCGGCGTTGAGCGTGTCGATTGCGCGAATGCGGAGTGTCGTAAAGTGTTGGACCGCAGTGCTCGCCGCTTCGCGCTGCCAGATCAGCGAGCCGCGTTCGCCCAGGGTGACGCCGATCACCTTGGCTTCGCAGCGCGACGCCAGGGCCAACAAAGCCTCTTCGGGCGGGACGTTGCCAGCCAGCAACTGCAAGGCCGGTTCGGAAAACAGCACATGATCTGCCAGGGGGATCAGCGCGTTAAGGTCTTCCACGGCGGCGACGTCGGCATCCAGCAGGGTCGGCACGCCCAGCCGCCGGGCGGCGCTGAAGGCTGCGTGAGCCCCTTGCAGCCAGCGCATGTCGGCCATTACCGCCGCCGCGCCAGCGATGTCGTCGAGGGGCAGCCAGGCGGCGTCGGCTTCCAGTGTGGGGTCGATGAACGGCACGACGAGCCGCTCGCCGTCACGGTCCACCAGGATGGTCGAGAACGGCGTGCGTCCGCCAGGCACCTGGCGAATCCATGCGGTGCAGACGCCGGACTGGCTCAGGTCATCGATGAGCATTGTGCCGGTGGCGTCGTCGCCGATACGCGCCCACAGGGCAACCGGGCCACCCAGGCGCGCAATGCTTACCGCTGCGGCGGTGGCCATGCCTGACGCGGCCTGGACCGCCTGGCGGGGGAGAATCTTGGTGCCGCGTGACGGGATGTGATCCACGCTGAAGATGGTGTCCCACAGCGCGCAACCCACGCAGATGACACGGTTATCCGCCATGGCGCGGTTCTCCCGGCAGTGTCGCCTGCGGGGTATCGAGCGCGCGGATTCTGGCGCGAAAGTGTTCGGTACCCGCGACGATTTTATCGAGCACGGCGTCCAGGGCCCAATGGCGTTCGCGCACGTCGTAGTCGATCACCCGGCAACGTATGGACGCGAAGGTGCCGATCCGCTGGTGGTAGATTTTTGCCAGGGCCGGGTAGCCCATGCCTTCTGTGGTGGCCGCCAGCACCAGAAAGGTCGCGAGCTCTTGCGCCAGTGGCGGGTGTTGTGCGCCATGCAGGCGCAGCCACTGATACAGGTCGGGGTGGAAGTTGGTAAACACACCATTGAAGCCTGCGGCCCCGGCTTGCAGGGCGTCCCAGGCGATCGCCGCATTGGCGTTGAGAATGCGCAGCGACGAGCCCTGCGCCAAGGCAACGCGCCGCTTGACCACTTGCAGGTCGCAGCTCACGTCCTTGAGCATGATAAAGCGCTGGCTGTCGATGCAGGCCTGCAGCTCCTCGTCACTGAGCAAACGCCGGTAGGGCGCCGGGCACTCGTAGAGGCCCAAGGGCACGTCAACGGGCAGGCGTTCGAGCAGGGTGTGCAGGTTATCGAGAAACACCTTGCTGCCCTGGCGTCGCGGGTCAAGGTGGTTGGTCACCAGCACCACGGCGTCGGCGCCACTGGCGGCCATCGCATTAAGCTCGTGCACTTGGATCTCGAGGCAGTCGCTGATATGGCCGGACACCGCCACCGGCACCCGCCCGGCCACTCGCTCAACCACATGCCGGGCAAGTTGCGTGCGCTCGTCGAGGCTCAGCCATTGCATCTCACTGGACTGCGCCACTGCGAACAACGCGTCGCAGCCAAGGCCCAGGTACCACTCGATCAAGCGGTCGACGCCGGGGAAGTCGATGTGGCCAGTCTCGTCAAAGGGCGTGAGCATCACCGGCACAATGCCTTCGATGACAGGTTGGGCAGGGCGGGGCACAGCGGCGTCCTCTGGATGAATGTTCATGGGTGAGCCGCCACGGCGGTGACCGCGCAGGCGGGCGGGGTGTCGGGGATGGGGTGGCGTACCAGGAACAGGTACGACAGGGCGCCGATCATGGCGATGGCGGCGCCGGTCAGCAGTGCGGGCACGAACGACCAGGTCTGGGCGATGTAGCCGGTCATGATCGGCGCGAGTGCGCCGCCCAGGAAGCCGCCGAAGTTCTGGATCGCCCCCAGTGAAGCCACGCGATTGGCCGGCGCGACGGCGGTGGCCAAAGACCAGGCGCACGCCGAGGACGCGTTGGCCAAAAAGATCACCACGCAAATGCAGGCCACGGCGATGACATTGCTCTCTACCAGCGCGGCCGGGATGGTGAAAATCACCATGCCCACCATCGCGACGACCATCGCGTTGCGGCGTCCCAGCACCGCGGTTTCGCTGCGCCTGGTGATGCGGTCGGACACCCAGCCGGCGACCAGCGCGCCGATAAACCCGCAGAGGAACGGAATCGCAGCAGCCACGCCGCTCATCTCCAGGCTCATGTGCCGGGCGCTGCGCAGGTAGCCGGGCAGCCAGGTCAGGTAAACCCAGTTCAAGTACACCGAACCCATGAAGCCGAGCATCATGCCCCAGGTTGTCGCGTGGCAGAACAGTGCGCGCCAGTCAGCGAACGTGACCTTGGGAGTGGTGACGTGGGGTTCATCGCTGTACAGGTAGCGACGTTCTTCCTCGGTGAGCGTGTCCTTGACCGGGTCGCGATAGACCACCAGCCAGACCACCGCGACCAACAGCCCGGCGGCGCCGGTGAGGTAGAACGCCCAACGCCAGTCGAGTGCCGCGATCAGCGCCGAGAGGCACAGCGGGGCCAGCGCGATACCCAGCGGCGAGGCTGAATTGAAGATGCCGGTGGGCGTGCCGCGTGAGCGCAGTGGAAACCAGTTGCTCACCACCCGCGCGGCAGACGGGAATTGCGGCGACTCGCCGATCCCCAGTAGCACGCGGGCGAGCAAGAACCAGCCAAAGCTCGACATCAGGCCGCCAGCCGCCTGGGCCAGGGACCACAGCACCAGGCCGCCGCCCAGCAACCAGCGTGGCCCGATGCGGTCCACCAGGGCGCCGACGGGCAGTTGGCAAAGCGCATAGCTCCAGGAAAAAGCCGAGAGCAGGATGCCCATTTCGCCCAGCGACAGATCAAGGTCGGCGCGCACGAATTCATTGGCAACGGCCAGCGTGCCGCGGTCCAGGTAGTTGATGATGCCGCTGAGCACCAGCAGGCTGAGGGCAAGGGTTTGCTGGCGCCGAATGCGCGGTGGCGCAATCGGGTGTGCAGGTGTCTGACTCATGATGGATGTCTCTTTTTATTGTTTTTGACAGCGTGCGCTGACCCGGCACGTTGGCCCGGCTTCCCGGCTGACGTGGCAGCACATGGCATTATGTAATCGTTTGTCATCCCGACAAAAATCGTCCCTGGTTGCACGAACCTTTAACGCAGAGTGCTCAATATAAACAGCATATGTTGAAAATGTTTATTTTTGTCTAGCGCTTACATCCTAGATTTTCAGTTTGCTGGCTGTCAACGATTCATTGACTGCACCGAGGTGCCCGCTTAGGTTGTGCGTAACGCTTACTTTTTGACATGAAGCCACCTATGCCCGCTGCAATCACCACGCCCCGCGACACGCCTCATGCGCCCATTACCCAGGAACCGGTGCTCGCCGATGTCGCCCGGATCGCCAATGTGTCGACCGCAACGGTTTCGCGCTATTTGAATGAGCCGCAACGCGTCAGTGAGAAAACCCGCGCCAAGGTACGCGCGGCCATCGACCAACTGGACTGGGTGCCCAACGCGGCGGCGCGTTCGTTGGTTTCCAGGCGTTCGTACACCATCGGCGTGATCGTGCCGACCCTGGAACACGAGAAATTTCACCAGCAGTTGCAGGCGTTCCAGAACCGTTTGGGTGCCCAGGGGCTGGCGGTGTTTGTCGCCTGCTCGGCGTATGACCCGGGCGAAGGTTATCGTCAGGCCAGAGGCATGCTGGCGCGCGGCGTCGATGCGCTGGCACTGCTTGGGGATGATTACCCCGATGCGTTATTTGATCAGCTGGATGCCAAAGGCACGCCCTATGTGGTCACCTTTGGCAAGCGCGCCGGTGCGCGGCACCCCTGCGCGGGGTTTGACCATGGGCAGGCCTACGCAATGATCACCCGGCGCCTGCTGGCGCTGGGGCATCAGCGTTTTGGCATCATTTTCCAGTCGGTCACCGACAACGGCCGCATCCAGGCCCGGCTGCAGGCCGTGCACGCCACCCTGGCCGAGCAAGGGCTTGCCCTGCGGCCTCAGCATCAGGCCATTCGCGCCCAGAGCCTGAACGAGGGGCGCGTCGCGTTTGCCCGCGCCAGCCTCCAACGCATCATGAGCCAACAACCGGCGCCCACCGCGATCATTTGCGGTAACGACATGCTTGCCATTGGCGCATTGCTGGAAGCCCAGGCGCTGGGCATCGCGGTGCCCGACCAATTGTCCATTTGCGGGTTCGACGACATCGAGATCGCGGCCCACAGTCGGCCTGCCTTGACCACCGTTCAGGTGCCCGACCGGCAGATCGGCGAACTGGCCGCGCAGTACCTGATTGATCGTCTCGCCGGGCTTGCCTGTGAGGCGCCGCCGATGCTGGAGGTGCAACTTATTGAGCGCGAGTCGACGGGCGCGGCGCCACGCCAGGATTTAACACACCCTTGAGGGTGAGAGGGGATTTGCTCCCCCTCACCTTTGCTGTGCGGGTTTGACAGCCTGGCGGCTCAGGCGCGAATCGAGTTCAGCATCCGTTGCAACATGGCATCGCAGCCTTGCAACTGCGCCACACTGACAAACTCATCCGGCTTGTGCCCCTGGTCCATGCTCCCGGGCCCACACACCACCGTGGGAATACCCACCGCATCAAACAACCCGCCCTCGGTGCCGAACGCCACGGTGCCGAAATCCCGCGAACCGCTGAACGCTGCGATCAGCTGCGCTGCCTGGCTGCGCTCATCGGTGACCAGCCCCGGATACGCCGACAACTCGGTAAACCGAATCGCACTCTGCGCGCTCACCGCCTGCATACGCGGCAGCACCTGCCGTTCGGCGTAGGCCCGCAGCGCTGACGCCACGTCGCCTGGGTCCTGCGACGGCAAGGCGCGAATCTCAAAATCAAACCGACAGTCTGCCGGTACGATATTCAGCGCCTTGCCACCCGAGATCATTCCGGTCTGCACCGTGCTGAACGGCGGATCAAAGCGCGGGTCCTGTTGCTCGCGCAGTCGCTGGCCGATCCGCCCCAGCTCACCGATCAACTCGGCGGCATGCTCAATCGCATTCACGCCAGACGGCGCATACGCCGAATGGCAGGCCTCGCCATGTACATCGCAGCGCATCGCCAATTTGCCCTTGTGGCCGAGCACCGGTTTGAGTTCGGTCGGCTCGCCGATGATGCACAGCATCGGCTTCACCGGCCTCTGCTCCA
Organism: Pseudomonas sp. Larv2_ips; assembly: GCF_963879675.1. Taxonomy (NCBI): domain Bacteria; kingdom Pseudomonadati; phylum Pseudomonadota; class Gammaproteobacteria; order Pseudomonadales; family Pseudomonadaceae; genus Pseudomonas; species Pseudomonas sp. Larv2_ips. The sequence goes on along the minus strand of NZ_CAWOAW010000039.1, from coordinate 57,552 downwards.
GCACCGCCAGCAAGGAGCGCACGCCCAGGCAGCCGACTTCCTCGTCGTAAGACAGGGCGATATGCACCGGCAGGCGCAAGTCGGCTTCCACCAACGCCGGCACCAGCGCCAGCACACAGGCGATGTACCCCTTCATATCCGCCGTGCCGCGACCAAACAGCTTGCCGTCGCGCTCGGTCAACTCAAACGTCGGCACGGTCCACGGCTGGCCATCCACCGGCACGACATCGGTGTGCCCCGACAGCACAATGCCCGGCAGCTGCGTCGGGCCGACACTGGCAAACAGGTTGGCCTTGCTGCGCTGCGCGTTGTAGACCAGCTCGCTGGTGACCCCGAATTCGGCCAGGTAGTCGCGCACGAACGCGATCAACTGCAAGTTGGATTCGCGGCTGGTGGTGTCGAAGCCCACCAGCGTCTGCAGCAATTGGCGGCTGGTGCTCATCGCTCGTCCCCGGCCACGCCGTAGCCGGGCGAGCGGTCGGGGGCGAGCGCGCGGTCGATGTAGTCCTGCACTTGGGGGCGGTAGGCGTCCCACAGTTTTTGCAGTTCGCCGATCGGCTGTTCATCGGCCCAGTCCACCCGCAAGTTGATGATCGGCCACGTCAGTTCGCCCACCACCACCAAGGCGGCAGAGTGCACCGGGCCGGCTTCGCCACCGGCGGCGATGGCCGCGTGCATGGCGGCCAGCAGGCGGTCGGCGAGTTGGCCTTCGCCTTGCTCGAAGGCCGTGACCATCGCCTCGATCACCGCGCGGTCAGCGAGCATATTGCCCGCCGCCACGCATTGTTCGCCCGACACCGCGTGGTGCGTACCGAGGGTTTCGCTGCCGCTGAAATGCACGCTGCGGCCCAGGTGATCAATCGCCGTCAGTTGCCGGTACTGGCTGTAGCCGTTGCGGGTCAGGGCCTTGTCGACGGCCTCGGCCGGTGCGAGGCCGTGTTCGAGCAGGTCGAGCACGTCCGGGCCCAGGGCCGGCAGCGTGATGTTCTGGGTCGAGACCGCGCCCACACCGGGCCGCAGCCACGGGCAGCGCGCACCCACGGCGATACTCGATGAGCTGATGGCGATGCCCAGCTGGCCGGTGTCCGCGCAGCGCGCGACGATTGAAAAGGTCATGTGTGGCTCCTTATTCGGGGATGACGGCGATCACGTCAATTTCCATCAACCACTGCGGCTGGCCCAGGGCCGACACCACCAACCCGGTGGAAATCGGGAACACGCCTTTGAGCCACTTGCCGACTTCCTGGTACACCGGCTCGCGGTAGCGCGGGTCGATCAGGTAGGTGGTGGTCTTGACGATGTGGCTCAGGTCGGAACCGGCTTCTTCAAGCAGTTGCTTGACGTTGCGCATGGCTTGCTCGGCTTGCGCGCGCGGGTCGCCGAGGCCAACCAGGTTGCCGTCAAAATCAGTGCCCACCTGGCCGCGCACATACACCGTATTGCCGGCGCGCACGGCCTGGCACAGGTCGTTGTCCAGGCTCTGGTTGGGGTAGGTTTCCTTGGTGTTGAACATGCGGATACGCGTGTGAGTAGGCATCAAAAAACTCCAGAAAAAAGTGATCAGGCGCTGACAGGTGAGGGTTGAACAATCGGTGCGGGTTCACGGTACTCAAGGTATTGGCGCTGGATGGCAATGTGGTCGGCCACGTACTTGGCGTCATGCCAAACGCCCCAGATAAAGGACGAGCCACGGCGCGATTGCCAAGGCAAACCGAGGAAGTAAATCCCCGATTCGGGGGCCACGCCGCGCTGGTGCTGCGGCTTGCCGGCGGCGTCAAAGGCATCGACCTTCAGCCAGCTGTAATCCACGGCAAAGCCGGTGGCCCAGATGATCGAGGTGATACCGGCCTCTGCCAGGTCCAGTTCCAGGATCGGGTGTTTGATGCATTCGGCGTCGGGGAACACGCGGCGTGCTTCGGGTTCCATCGGCAGGTCGAGGCCATTGCGCTCGATGTAGGCATCTGCCGCGTCCAGCAGGGCCAGGTAGTTCTCATCGCCTCGTTTCAGGTTGTCCACCAAATTCGCCTGGAAGGTGGCGGTGCTGCCGTTGAAGGATTGGGTGAGGCCGACGAGGGTCATGCCTTGCTGGGCCAGCTCGCGAAAATCGATGGTCTTGCCGCCGTGGGCGCCGCTCACTGCAATGGTCACGTGCTCGCGGCCAGGCTTCATCGCGGCTTGATCCCATTCGCCCAACACGCCCAGCCACCAGCAGAAATCGCGGTTGCGGTAGGCACGCGGCGGGCGGTCGTGGGCGCCGACCGACAGGTACACCTGGCGGCCGCAGCGCTGCAGTTCATCGGCGATCTGCACGCCGGACGAGCCGGCACCCACGACCAGCACGGCGCCGGCGGGCAGTTGCGCAGGGTTGCGATAGTCGGCGGAATGGATCTGGTGCAGCGCGGTGTCTTTGGGCGCAATTGCTGGAATCACCGGTTTCTGGAACGGCCCGGTGGCCGCGACGACGCGGTTGGCTTCGATGACGCCTTCGCTGGTGTGCACGGTAAAGCCCGGGCGGCCGACATTGCGTACCACAGAGGTCACCTCCACGCCGGTGCGGATCGGCGCGTTGAATTTGCGCGCATAGGCTTCAAAGTAATCAGCCACGCGCTCTTTAGGCGCGAAACCATCGGCGGCGACGTCATCGAATTCAAGGCCTGGAAAACGGTCATGCCAGGCCGGCCCGTTGGCCACCAACGAATCCCACCGCCCGGTGCGCCAGCGCTCGGCGATGCGGCTGCGCTCCAGCACCAGGTGCGGCACACCGTGCTTGCTCAGGTGTTCGCTCATGGCCACGCCAGCCTGACCGGCTCCCACAACCAGGGTGTCTGTTTTTGTTATTGCTTGCGTCATGTGTCTGTCCTTGCGTAATGCAGTTGGATTCAGCTTGGGCATGGCGTCAAGGCTAGGGTGAGGGCGATTTTTAATAAAATATTATTAAGCTGGGAACAGAGCATAAATATCGGATGCAGAGCGGCTGACACGATCGCGCTGAATGGCGCAGAGCGAACGTGGCAGCGAGCTTGCCCGCGCATGGGGGATTTCAGTCAATATAGCTTTCACTGAGCCATCGCCTTCGCGAGCAAGCCCGCTCCCACATTGGACAAACGCCATGCCTACGATCCGTGTAATGACCCCCGCCGACTACGACGCCGTCCTCGCCCTGATGCAAAACACCCCGGGCATTTCCCTGCGCGACGCCGATTCCCGCGAGGCCACCGAGCGCTACCTGGCGCGCAACCCCGAGATGAGTTTTGTCGCCCACGCCGCCGGCCGGGTGATCGCCTGCGTGATGTGCGGCCATGATGGCCGGCGTGGCTATCTGCAACACCTGCTGGTGCTGCCGGACTATCGCCGCCAAGGCATCGCCCAGGCACTGATCGAGCGCTGCCTCGGTGCGCTGGAGCAACTGGGCATCGACAAATGCCACCTCGATGTATTCAAGACCAACACCCATGCCGCCGCGTATTGGCAAGGGCAGGGCTGGACGCTGCGAACGGACATCGACCGTTATTCCTTCACGCGCCCCGGCAACGAAAACGCCTAGCGCTCGGCGCAGTACTTGACGGCCGCCGCCGCGCGCGAGGGCACCTTCAAGCTGCGCAGCAGCGACGACACGTGAATGCGCACGGTGAATGGCGAGATCGCCAGGGCTTTGGCGATTTCCTTGTTGGTCTTGCCTTGGGCGATCAGGCGCAGCACCTCTTGCTGGCGCGCGGTGAGGGTGGGGGTGCTCAGGGGCAGCAGGCCGGAGGGCGCGAACTTGACCAGCACTTCGCCGTCGCGAATCGCCAGGAGCGCCTGGCCGATTTCGTCCGGGGTGATGTTCTTGCCGATAAACCCGTCGGCACCCAGCGCCATAACCTGCTCGATCAGCGCCGCGTCATCCACCATCGACACCACGATCAAGGTGCTGCGCCGCAAGTGCTGGCGCAGCTCGGCCAGCTGGCTCATGCAGGTCAGGCCGGGAAAGCGCAGGTCGAGGATCAGTGTGTCGATATCGCTGCCGTCGCGGGTCAATGCGTGCACCGCGTCCAGGTCGCCGGCCTCTTGCACCACGGCCTCGGGCAGCAGGCGCTGCACGGTGCGCAGCATGCCTTCGCGAAACATCGGGTGGTCGTCGGCTATGATGATCCGGCCGGTCATGGTGTGCTCCTTCCTGGGGCATGCGAGTGCTGTGCCATGCTACTTTAGCACCGCGCCACAGGGACGCTTCTGGCGCGTTCCGGACAGATCGATTGCCGCACAAGGACGTCATCCATGAGTCATGAGACCCACTCCGAACTCGATCAGGCCAACCTGCGCATCGTGGTGGCCGCCATCGCGATTATCTACATCGGCGCGCTGGGGTTCTTTCCCGGTCAGTCGGTGGACACCTACGTGCCGGTGATCCTGTACATCGTCGCGTTCCTGCTGGCCTCCATCGCGCTGCGCCAGGTCATCGCGCGCTGGCCCGGGCATTACCCGACGCGGCGGGTGCTGGGCATGATCCACGACTACACCGGCACCTCGTTCGGGCTGGTGGTGGGCGGTGAAGCGGCATTGCCGCTGTATGCCGTGATGGTGTGGGTCAACCTGGGCAACGGCATGCGCTACGGCTCGCGCTACCTGGCGATTGCCACGGGACTGGCGTTGCTCGCGCTGCTGATCGTGTACCGGCTGACGCCCCTGTGGCAGGCGCAACCGTTCATGGTGCTGATGCTGCTGATCACCAGCACGGTGATCCCGGTGTACGCGCATATTTTGCTCGAGCGCACGCGCAAGGCGTCCGACGAAGCCATCGCGGCCAACCTGGAAAAATCGCGGTTCCTGGCCCAGGCCAGTCACGACCTGCGCCAGCCGATCCACTCCATCGGGCTGTTTACGGCGTGTTTGCGTGAGGCAAAGCTTGGGCATGACGAACAGCGGTTGGTGGACAATATCGACCGCTCGCTGCTCAACGTGTCGCAGCTGTTCCGTTCGATTCTCGACCTCTACACCCTCGACAACGGCAGGCTGTTGCCCAAATACCAAGTGATTCACCTGGGCGAATTCCTCGCCGACCTGGTGCACCAGCACGCCGAGGCGGCGCACTGGGCCGGGGTGCAACTGCGCTTGCGGCCGTGTGCGTATTGGGTGCAGGTCGACCCCGCGATGTTGGCGGCGATGGTGCAAAACCTGCTCTCCAATTGCTTCAAATATGGCGCGCAGCGCCCGGTACTGATCGGCGCGCGCCTTCGCAACGGCGGCGTGTCGGTTCAGGTGCATGACCAGGGGCGGGGCATTGCCGAGGAGCATCAGGCGAAGGTCTTCGAAGAGTTCTATCGGGTACGCCAACTGCGTGACAAGGACGTCGAAGGCGTGGGCCTGGGGCTGTCCATCGTCAAGCGGCTGGGGCAGTTGATGGGCGTGCACGTGAGCCTGCGTTCTCGGCTGGGCCATGGCACCTCCGTGAGCCTGTACGGCCTGGCACTGGCGACGGCGCCGCGCCAACCGGCGGCGCGAGACGACCCGCGCCAGGCCGGCTTGCTCACGGGGCTGAAAGTTTGCCTGGTGGAAGATGACCACAACGTGCTGTTGGCCACCCAGGCCTTGCTGGAGCGCTGGGGCTGCGAGGTGCAGGCCGAATCCAGTGGGCAGGGCCTGGTCAGCGACTGCGACATCATCGTCGCCGACTATGACCTGGGCAACCACGCCACCGGCATCGAGTGCATCGATGCCCTGCGCCAGCAACGCGGCTGGGCGGTGCCGGCGCTGATCCTGACCGGGCACGACGTGGAAAAGATCCAGGCTGCCCTGCATGACCGCAAGATCGCGATTTTGTCCAAACCGGTGCGGCCTGCAGAGCTACGCGGCACGCTGCGTGACCTCAGCCAGCCAGCCGTCACTGCATGAACGGTGCGGCCTGACCGCCTTTGGCGCCTTTGGGCATGCACCAGGCGCTGGGTTTCATCAGGCCAAAGCTGGCCACGGTGAACAAGCCGCCGCTGGCACCGCTGGGCACGGTGCAGTTGTAATCCCCAGACGCGGTGCTGGCGAAGTAGTAGGTGGTCATGGAGTCATTGCGCACGTTGGAGATACGCTTGACCGGCTCACCGAGGTTGGTTTCCGACAGCGTCTTGAGATGGTCTTCATTGGGCTTGACGTTGCTGCAACCGGCAACACCGATAATCAGGGCGCCAAGCAGGGTGAGACGGGTAACGCAGGCGTGCAGGTTCATGAGGGTTCTTCCTTGGGATTGTCAGGGTTTTTCCAGCGTGCAAGGCATCCTCGCGCAACAGGCGTGCGGTGCCGGGGGGAGCGTTGGAAGTGCCGTGGAATATAGCGCCGCCGGGCAAAGGGGTCGATTAGCACAAGTGTGCTAATGGCACGATGAGGTCATGGACGGAGAGAAGCATGCTGCAGATTAAACGCGCCACCCAAGCGGACGCCCGAGCGGCGTTCGACATTCGCCTGTTGGCCATCCGCAGCCAATGCATCGGCGCCTACAGCCGCGAACAGATGCTGCTGTGGACCCGCGGCCGCGCCGAAGACGGCTACAGCGCGCTGATGGACAAGCCGTTTTACCTGGGCTGGGTGAATGGCGAGCCCGTGGTCACCGGGATGCTCGACCCGGATAACCACGAAGTGGGCGCGCTGTTTGTGCTCCCTGAATTTGCCGGACGCGGGTATGGCAAGGCAATGCTTGATCACTTGGAAAACCTCGCACGGGCACTGGCCATTGAGCACGTCGTGCTGGATTCGACGCTGAACGCGGCGAGCTTCTACAGAGCGTGCGGTTATGCGGGCGACAAACAAGCGGTGTATCACTCGCCGTCGGGGCTGACACTGGCGTGTATACCGATGACCAAGCGGCTGGTTGCCGAGGACGCGAACTAGCTCCGGCTAACACCGATGATCGCTGTGGGAGCTGTCGAGCCCCGGCGAGGCTGCGAAAGCGGTGGTTCAGGCAACAATTATTTCAGCAGTGCCGCCGCCTTCGCAGCCTCGCTAAAGCTCGACAGCTCCCACAGGGGATCGGGGGCGGGCTTGAAGAGGCGTGCGCCGCTGATCAACCGAAAGCTCGGAAACGTCTGGGCATGGACGCGGTCCGTGTGGGAGCTGTCGAGCCGCGGCGAGGCTGCGAAAGCGGTGGTTCAGGCAACAATTATTTCGGCAGTGCCGCCGCCTTCGCAGCCTCGCTAAAGCTCGACAGCTCCCACAGGGGATCGGGGGTGGGCTTGAAGGGCCGTGCGCAGTCGCTCGATCACCTGTTTAACCGAGTCCCCCTGAACCGCCGGCGGCGTTGGGCTTTCGCCGAACTCGCGCCACACAAACAGCGTCAACTCGGCCCCGTCGGTCAGCGTTTGCGCTGGCTCCTGGGTGCCAAAACGTTGCAGCACGCGGTATCGCGGGTCCTGCCAAAACGCCTGCTCGACCCAGTCGTACACCGGGATGAAGTGAAAGTGCAGCGGGAAGCCGGGCATGTGCCCGTAGCGGCTGATGTACAGCCATTTGGGCTGCAGCTGCGCCTCGATCACCCGTTGGGTTTTAGCCAGCAAGCCCCCCAGCTCAGCCAGCGCGGCTTCCGGCATGTCGGCGAGCGAGTCGATTGGTGTCTTGGCACCCAGCATCAGGTAGCCCGGCAGCTTTGACGCCAGGTGATGATTGAGCCGCCAGTGCTCGGTTTGGTGAAGGATGAAAGCGGGGTCGATCGGCATAAGCACGCGTCCATGAGAGCCGGGCGGGCAGGATAACAAGCGCGAGCTCCTGTATCCCACAAAAGCCGGCGATCTGTGTCTACCGCTGCGCGTGGCGGGCGGATAGGGTCGAGCCACGTTAAATAATGACCGAGCCCACCATGCAACTGACCGCCGTCCCGTTTGCCACCACCGACTGGTCCACCCTCGAACCTGAACTGCACCCAGGCGTCACCGGCAATGCCCTGTGGCGCACGTGCCACTTCGGCACCACCCGTGTGCGCATGGTCGAATACACGCCCGGTTACCTGGCCGATCACTGGTGCTGGCGCGGGCATGTGTTGCTGTGTCTGGAAGGGCAATTGCACACGCAATTGGAAGACGGCCGCCAGTTCACCCTCACGGCCGGGATGAGTTACCAGGTGGGCAATGACATGGAAGGGCATCGCTCATCCACCCTCACCGGCGCGAAGCTGTTTATCGTGGATTGAGCCTCACCCTTTGCGATACACCCCAGCAGACGCCCGCGCCAGGTCAATAAAGTTCTGCAGCGGCGCCGACGGGTTGAACGCGCGCCGCACCAGGGTAATCGGCGCCAGCAGCTTGGGCCTGGCGTCGCTGATCCGGCAATACACCACACTTTCGCGGTGCACATCACGCATCGACGCCGGCACCACCGAGATGCCTTCGCCAGCCGCTACCAGGCTGACGTTGGTCAGCATGCGTTCCACCTCAAAGGCGATCTTCGGTTCGAACCCGGCGTTCTGGCAGGCGGTGATCAGGTTGGCGTACATGCCCGGCGCGCCGGGGCGGCGGACCAGGATGAAGCGTTCGTCCTTGAGCGCGATGAGCGGCAGGGTGCTGCCAGGTTCTTTGAGCAAGGGATGCCCGGTGGGCAGGGCGAGCAGCATTTCTTCGTTGAGCAGACGGTGGAATGTCAGGCTTTGATGGGTGCTGACCGGCGCGCGCAGGATGCCGATGTCGATGCGTTTTTCGATGGCGTCCTCGGTCACTTCCCGGGCGCTGCCTTCGTTGATCGACAGTTCCACGCCGGGGTAGCGCTCGCGGTAGGCGCGGATGATGCGCGGGATCAGCGGGTGAGCGGCAGCCGAGCTGGTAAAACCGATCACCAGCGTGCCTTCGATGCCCTGGGCAGCACGGGAGGCCTTGAGCGCGCCGTGCTCGACGCGGGCGAGGATCACGCGGGCTTCGTCGAGAAACACCAGGCCGCCGGCGGTGAGGTCGACGCCCTTGGGATGGCGCTTGAACAGGTCGAAACCCAGTTCCTGTTCGAGGGCGCGAATCTGTTGGCTGAGGGGCGGTTGCTGCATATTCAGGCGCGCGGCGGCACGGGTGAAATGTCGCTCTTCGGCCACCATGATGAAATAGCGCAGATGACGAAGTTCCATGGTGGTGTATCCCGTGACAAGACTTTATTATCTGCGGCCAGAAGCGGCCAGGCGGTCAATATGCCGAACGCGGCGGTTAACGACAATAACAATAAATAAAAACAGGCAAGAGCGCTGATGTCGATCCGATACGCCAGCAACACAAGCCTGTCTATTTTGATTGCCATCGCACTCGGCATAACGGTGGGTTGGGCGTATCCAGAGCGGGCAGTTGACATGAAACTGCTCAGTGACGGCTTTATAAAGTTAGTCGGTTTATTGATGCCGTTTCTGCTGTTTGTATTGGTGACCACCGGGGTTGCGGGTATCCAGCGCGCGCCCGGTCAGCGGCATGTGGTGCGTCGGATCATTGTGTATTTCCAATTGATGTCCTGCGCTGCGCTGCTGGTCGGCATGGCCACCGGCTGGGCGTTCAACCTCGGGTATAGCGCCTTGCCCGCGCCGCCGGCACCTGCACTGGGGATGACTGAGCTGTCCCTGCTGTGCGCGTGGTCAACGCTTTATCACGTGTTTACCCAAAGCCTGGTGCTGCAAGTGATGCTGGCGGCGATCATCTGCGGGCTGCTGCTGGGGCGTGGTGGCGCCTTCGCCAATCGCTGCCTGAGCGGTTTGGAAACCGCGGTGCAAGGGTTGTTTTATCTGTTGCGGATTATCTTGCAATGGGCGCCGTTGGCGGCCTTTGGCGCCATGGCGTTTGTGGTGGGCAAGTATGGCGTTAGTTCGGTAGTGCCCTTGATAAAGTTTGTGCTGGTTATTTATATAACCTGTGCCTTGTTTGTGATGATTGTGTTCGCGGCTATCACGCGGTGGGTGGGTATCAAGTTGCCCAGCCTTATTGTTTATTTAAAAGAAGAATTGTTACTGGTGGCCTTCACCGGTTCTTCCGTGGCAGCACTTGCTGGTTGCGTGAGCAAACTTGAAGCGGCAGGCTGTGACCGTCAATTAGTGCGGCTTGTTTTGACCACCGGCTACACCTTCAACCTGGCCGGCACCAACCTGTACCTGACCATGGCCATCATGTTTCTGGCGCACAGGGGCGGGGTGGAAATGGCAGTGCCGCAATTGGTCGCGGTGTTGCTGGTGTGCCTGATCACCTCGTTAAGTTCGACCAGCGTGGCAGGTTCGGCGCTGTTCACCTTGATCGCGACCTTGAACATCCTGCAATGGGTGCCGCTGGAAGCGGTGGGATTATTGCTGGGAGTGGAGCGGCTGATGAAATGCCGCTCGCTGACCAATGTGCTGGGCAACTGTGTGGCATGCCTGGCGATATGCCGACGGCAGAAGTCGATAGATCCTGAGATGTTGCGCCGGCAAATGGCGATTTCAGACTGAACCCGGCGCAAAAAGGTGGAAGCGAGCAAGCCCGCTCTCACCTTTGGAATGCGCTTCAACCGTTGGTGTTGGCCAGTTTGTCGAACGCCGTGTCGAGGTTTTCTTCGGCGCCTTTGAGCTTTTCACGTCGCTCCTTGAGCCACTGCTGATCCCCCTCCAACGTCTTGCGCGCCTCCACCAGCATGCGCTTGACCTCCTGCGGTTGCGGGCCGCCGGTGCCTTTGCGCGTCTGCACCATGGTGGTCGGCGACAGCGCGGCTCGCAAGCCCGCTTCATCCAGCGGCAAGGTGTTCGGTGTCCACTTGTACGTGTCCGCCGCCTGCCTATACAGCTTCTGCGCATCGGCGTACGCGAAGGTCTTCGGCGTGGTGCCGTTGCTGCGCGCTTGGGTGACGATCAACGAGGCAAAGCTGTGACCGATGCGGAACGGCACCTTGTATTGGCGCTCCAGGGTGTCGGCCAGCTCCATCGAGGTGGTCCATTCCGATTCGAGTTCTTCCAGCGCGCGCTGCGGGTTAATCTGCAGGGCGTCGAGTACCGCGTCAATGGCCTCGAACATTTCGGTGGTCGAGCGGAACACGCCGAGCGAGTCGAAGGCAAACTTGTAATCGGTCATGCCCGTGGTGACGTTGTGCGCGCGCAGCGTCACGGCCTGGGCCAGGCCGACCACGTCCGAGGCGCTTTCACGTGCACGCATCAGCAAGCCCGGGTTGCGTTTTTGCGGCATGGCGCTGCTGGTGTAAGTGGCTTCTTCATCGAGCAACAACCACGGGCGGATCTGGTGGTACTGGGTGTGAATGTCGCCAATCATCGCGCCCACGCGAATTGCCGACGATGACGCCAGGTTGGCCGCCTCGATGGGGATGTCGTAGGTCGACACCTGGCTCGAATCCAGCGAGTTCTCGCGCACCCCATCAAAGCCCAGCAGTTCAGCCAGGCGCTCGCGGTTCAGCGGGTAAGCCGAGTTTGCCAGCACCGCAGTGCCCATCGGGCTCTGGTTCAAGCGGGCGTACAGCTCGCGGATGCGCTGGCCATCGCGGTCGAAGGCGGCTTCAAACGCCAGCAGGTAATGCGCGTAACTGATGGGCATGGCCTGCACGCCGTTGGTGTAGGCGGGCACCAGGGTGTCGACGTTCTTGTCGGCAATGTCGAGCAGGCGCAGGCGGGTGGCGTTCAGTGCCTCGCTGTAGGCCAGCACCTGGCTGCGCAGGGCGGCCAGGCGGTAGGTGGCGAGCATGTCCTGGCGGCTGCGGCCGGAGTGAATCAATGAGGCTTCAGGGCCGATCTTGTCGGTCATGATTTTTTCCAACTGCAGCACATCGCTGGGGCGCTTGCCGCCGGGCTGGTCGGCCTGGGCAATGGCGTAACGCACGCCACCGGCGATCTTCTGGCCCATGGCAGGCGCCACGATGCCTTCTTCGGTGAGCATTACGATCGAGGCTTTGTTGATGCGGTTCAGCCAGGCGAATTGAGTCTGGGTCGGGTCGCCCTTGGCGTTGTGCCCGGTTTGCGCGCTGTCGGGCGTGGCACCGACTTTGGCCGCCTGGGCCGCGCATTGTTCGGTGGTGGCGCAGGGCAGTTCGCCGGTGTTGGCCGCCTGGGCGCCGACGCTGTGGAACAGGGCGAAGGCCACAGCCAGGTGAAGCAGACTTTTGAGGGCGCGGGGAGATGTGTTCACAGAGGTACCCGATTATTGTTGGAATTATGAGCCGTCGAACGCGGTGAGGCGCGCGCGTCAACATCAGGCTATCGGGTCTGTTTGTAGATTGAAAATATATAGAAAGTGTTGAGGGCAGAGCTTTTGGATATGGCGTTGGCGTGGGCTGGGAAGGGCTTGTTGTGTTGGGCTAGCTTATCGTGGCGAGCGGCCTTGGGGTGGCGAGCGGGCCTGTTGTGGCGAGCGGGCTTGCCCCGCGTTGGGGCGCGAAGCGGCCCTGAAACCAGGCGCCGCGTTATTGCTGATGGATTGCGGTGGATTGACTGGGGCCGCTGCGCAGCCCAACGCGGGGCCAGCCCGCTCGCCACGCTAAGCCCGCTATCCACCACAAGCTGCTCGACACGCCAAGCCGGCTCGTTGCAACAAGCGCGGTTCGCCACGAGGTGGCTTAGTGCATCGTGCTGTGGTCCATACCGTCCAGCCCACGGGCTGGCGCTTTGACTTCAATCGACTGTTTCTCGCCTTTGGCGTTCTCCACCGTCAGCGTCAGCGGCACTTGGTCGCCTTCCTTGATTTGCCCGGTCAGGCCCATCAGCATCACGTGGTAACCATTGGGGTCGAGCTTGACCGCCTTGCCCGCAGGCAGGGCGACCGAGTCCACCGGGCCCATGCGCATCACGTCGTCCTTCATGCTCATCTCATGGATCTGCACGTCCTTGGCCACCGGCGACGCCACGCTGAGCAGTTTGCTGTCGCTGTCGGCGGTGACGGTCATGAACGCGCCGCTGGACGGCTGGCCCGGCACAGAGGCGCGAACCCACGCGTCGGTCACCAGCACCTGGGCACTGGCGTGCGCCGCAAGGCCCAGCAGGGACAGGCCGATCAGGGTGCGCTTGAGGTGTTGAACAGCAGTCATTAGCAGACCTCCATGACGGTGAGCAGGTCTTCTGCGCACTCTTTAGCGGTAAGGGATGCCGACAGGCCCAGGCGCAGGTTGCCGCGGGTGTCGAAGACGAAACTGGTGGCCGTGTGCGACAGGGTGTAGGTGTCGCCGGCGGGGATCTTTTCATAAAAGATCCCGAACTCCTTGGCGGCCACGGCGATTTCTTCCGGGGTGCCGTAGAGCGCTTCAAAGCTTGGGTCGAAGGCCTTGACGTACTTGTCGAGAATCGCCGGGGTGTCGCGCTCGGGGTCGAGGGTGATGAACACCACTTGCATGATCTCGCCGTCGCGGCCCATCAGCTTCTTGGCCTGGGCGGCGCGGGCCAGAGTGGTCGGGCACACGGCCGGGCACTGGGTAAAGCCGAAGAACACCACCGGCATCAAGCCACGGAACGAGCTCAAGGTGACGGTTTCACCGTCGGTGTTCTTGAGCTTGAAGGTGCGGCCCATGATCTTGTCACTGAGGTCCTTGCCGTACTTGAAGTTCAGCTTGGGGCTGTAATCACAGCCGCCCAGCAGGCTGCCCAGGCCCAACAGGCCCATACCGGTCAGCACTTTGCGGCGGGTGAATAACGTACTCATCAACTGTGCATCCTGTGAAACGCCTGGATGACTCTGCAACGGCATAGCAGGCTTTGAAAAGGAGTAATGATGCGGGCGCACAGTCTATCAACCTAGGCCAGCCCACGTAATCTGCGACGTTCTGCCACAGGGCGCGCCGTGCTTCATCCCTTTGGCGCTTCAGTGGTAGAGTCGCCGCCATGAAATTGAGCCACCCCGACCGTTCGCTGATCGCCTGGGCCCTGTACTTCTGCGTGCTGATGAACCTGTTCGTCTGCGGTTTGGGCCATGGGCAGATGCTTGGCGAGCAGCTCAACGGCATTGGCGGTGCGTTCTGCTCGGTGGACGGCAGCCAGGCGCCACTTTCCGACAAAGGGTTGGGTAACCCGTCTTCTGGCAACATCTCGAACTACTTTGCCTGCCCGGTATGCGCTGCCGTCACCGTGGCCATCGTGTTCCTCATCGGGCTGGCCTGGCTGTTGGGGCTCGGCCACGCCCCACGTCCTGCCCATGAGCGGCGCAACAAAGCGCCGCCGCGTTATTCCTGGCCCTCGGCCAACCCTCGCGCTTCCCCCGCATTCTGACGTGTGCCTTGGGTCTCCTGTGTTCAGGAGGCGTTCTATCGTCACGACTGTGAGTGTATTTGATGATCTCTGTATTGCCTGCAGGCGCCAGTCGCCTGGTCAGCAAGGCATCTCGGCGTATGCGCGCCGAACCGACGCTGCCTGATTACCCGAGCAATTCGCGCTGTTTCGTGCACCTGGATGCGCGTTTATTGCCGTATTGGCACACCTTGTTCGACATCTGTCCGGCCTTGCTCAAGCTGGATCCTCCGGAAGGGTTGAACCTGTTTCGCAGTTTCATGACCTGGGCCTATCACAACCAGCCACCACTGGATTGGACGTACCACCTCAACGTCTGCCGCTGGCTGCTCGCCTCGGGGTATCGATCACAGATTGATGAGGAGCCCATCGAGGCTTTCATGGCGGCCGCGGCGGCGCGCTGGATCACTACCGATCAAAGCCAGGCGCAGGGCGTGGTTCTGGGGTGGCGAGGGGCGAGGATTTTCGATTGGAAGGGCAGCGCGTTGGCAGGCGTCGAACATCAGCAATTGCCAGCGCCGCTGGATGACTTTGGCTGGTGCCCGTTGAACCATCAGGGTGATTTCAGCGGTTGGTTGCCGGTGCCCTGAGTCCCTGGGAGGTCGCGGCGGGTCCAAGGCCACGCCGTGGCCTTGGGAGCAAGGTAGGTGGCGAGGCGTTTCACCTGGCCCTTGTGAGTGGCTAGTTGCTGCTGCTGCTGCTGCTGCTGCGCGGCGTCTTTTTCTGGGTTTTTTTCGCGTCGGATTGCTTGTGTGAAGTCCCGCTCGTCGAGGCCTTCTCTTTGGGTGGCGTTTCAGTTTTTTTGTCGCTGTCGGAAGGGCTGCTCGGATAGGTGCCTGGCGGCAGAGCAGAACCTGCTGCGCTGTTACCGCTCAGTGAATTCGCGGCGGGGGCGACGGCATCGCCAAAGGCGGCGAAAGCAGGGCTTGCCAGCAGCGCTGAGACGCCGACGACGAGCAACATCCTGTGGGAAATACTGGTCTTCATGACTCAATCCCCTTGCGTGGGCCGAAGCCCGGGAAACCCGGGCCCCGGTGGTGCTTCAATCAAGACTTCTTGGCGCCGCCGCCGGAGCTGTGGGCTCCGCCTTTCTTGCCGGCTTCAGAAGCTTTTTCACGGTCGTTGGCAAAATTGCCGCCGGAGCCTTGACCGCCACTTTTCTTGGCTGTGTCTGGCTTGGCTTTACCGCCTGCCCCTGTCGTGGTTTTTCCGCTGGTAGCCATTTCAAAATCCCTCTTCAATGAATGAATCAACGGTGTCGCCTAATTGGGAATGCGTAATCCAAATCAAAGTTTGAAATAGTTCGTGGCCATGCGACGAACGGGCATCAGGCCGCGATCGGCTTGACGCCCTGGGCTTTCTTGTGCGCAGCTTTCATCGCTTCCATTTCTGCGCCAAGGGCTTCGAGCACGGTCTTGCCCAACAGCTTCTTGGCCTGCGGGAACATCTCGGATTCTTCTTCTTCGATGTGGTGCTCCAACAGTTCCTTGACCACTTTGACGCGCCCGGAAAACTCAGTGGTGGACGGCTCGGTCTGTTTTAGGTCGGGCAGCACCAGGGCATCGACGGTGCGATGCTCTTCCTTGGCTTCGTGGTACATGATGTCCTGCTCTTTACCGCCAGCCTTGCGGAAGGCCGGGTAAAGGATCTCTTCCTCGAGTCGGGTGTGCAGGCTGATTTCCATCTCGAGTTTGGCCAGCAATTCAGTGCGTTTCTTGACGCCACGCTCGGTGGACTCGCTCAGTTGGGTCAGCAGCGCTTTGACGCGTTCGTGGTCAGCCTTGAGAAGGTCGATTGCATTCATGGTGGAACCTCACGGATAGCATTCGGGCATGTCGAAGTGCACGCCTCGTGCCATGGAGGTTGCATCAGTTGTACCAACTTGAAAAAATTTAATAAATCTATATTAATCAATGAGATAAGAAGATATGCAAGGCAACGAATTCGTGCAGCTTGCATGGTTGGGCAGGCGGCAGATTGCAATACGCCGCCTCTATGCGCCGCTGACCTTCCAATGCTTGATGTCTTCAGCGAACACCACCTGTTGCACCTCGTGGGCGATGCCATAGGCCAGCGATTCATGCGCAGCGATGACTTTTTCCTCAGCCGACAGGCACTTGAAAATGTCTAGCTGGGTCTCGGCTCGAGTAGTCTCCAACTCATAGATTTTCACATAGCGCGCCAGGTCGTTATCCAGGCTCGACAGGTATTCCCGCAGACGCTGGTGATCGACTGAACTCTGGCTGAAATACCAGTTCATTGGATGGATCAAGAATCGAGAGTGTGGCGTGGTGATGCGTCGGTTCGCCGCCAGGAACATGATGATGCCCATGGACTCGATGTTGCCCGCGTTGATCGCGCACAAGGGCACCGGCAACGCCTTGAGGAAGGTGTAGAGGGTAAAGCCGAAATTGGTGCTGCCACCGGTGGTCGACAGGTTCAGCAGCAGGGAACTGGCGCCTTCGCCGATAGCGTCCAGGCAACAGTCGCGAAAGCGCTCGGTGGTGCTCTGGTCGATCTGGCAGTGAAAGTGGATAACGTGCTCGGTCATCCTGAACCTCCTTAAATCAGTGCAGGCGAGGTGATTCAGTGTTGAGTCTAGAAGGTCACGCAGGATTAGCTGCAACCGTTGGGCGTGAGCCCTTGCTGAAAATCGAATGGAACCCTCAGGCCATCTGCTTGACCTAATGCATAGACCTCAGGAGGTGAGCTATGCAATTGGAAACTATCTGGATCATTCTGGCCGTGATTCTGCTGATCTTGGAACTATGGGCGATCAACGTCGTACTGCGCAGCACCGGTGGCTGGGAGACCAAGGGGCTGTGGTTGATCATTCTGATTTTCGTGCCGCTGTTCGGGCTGATTGTCTGGGCCTTGTTCGGGCCAAAACGTGAAATGGCCGAGCAGCGTAAAAGCTGAGTCCATTGAAGACCGCAAACAGGCGCCCATTGGGCGCCTGTTTACGTTCAAGCGGGTGGTTTAGCCCGCAACAGCTTTAGCAATCGCTTCGTTGAACGCCGGCAAGTCATCCGGGGTACGCGAGGTGATCAGGGTCCAGCCATTGGCCTTGCATTCCTTGACCTGGGCATCCACCCAACCGGCGGCTCCAGCGTTTTCAAGGTCGATCCGCACGCTTTTGTACGAGGTCAGGGTCTTGCCCTTGATCACGCCAGCATCGATCAGCGTCCATGGCCCGTGGCAGATCGCCGCGATGGTTTTGCCGGCCTTGACGAAGTCATTGATCAGGCGCAGCGCGGCAGCATCCTGGCGCAAGGTGTCAGCGTTGACGGTGCCGCCCGGGATAACCAGGGCGTCAAAGTCGCTGCTTGTAACCTGAGACAATTGCACGTCGGATTCCACAGTCTTGTCCTTCTCGGTGTCACCGACGAAGGTCTGAGTGGTGCCGCCTTTGCTGGACGCGTGAGTCACCGTGGCGCCATAACCGCGCAGCGCTTCCAGTGGCTTGACCAGCTCATCGCGTTCGATACCGGTATTGGAAGTGATGATGAGGATTTTCTTGCCGTTGAGTTGCGAACTCATGGTCGAGTGTCTCCTGGGTCAGGGATGGTTTTAGTGGTCGTGTTTGGCTTGCAGCTCCTTGGCCATTTTCAGGTGGGCTTCAAGGGTCGGCAGGGTCTTGGCGGCGAAGGCCTTCAGCTCGGCGTTGTCCGAGGAAGCGGCTTCTTTCTGGAACAATTCGACGGTTTTTTCGTGAGCGGCGACCTGGTTGTTGGCGTAGGCCTTGTCGAACGACTCGTCGCGCATTTCGAGAATGGCTTTTTTGGCCTTATCGGTCAGGGCGGCGTCATCGGGGACTTCGATATCCAGCTTTTTCGCCAATGCCGTCAGTTCCTGATTGGCTTTGGTGTGGTCGGTAACCATGTGCTGCGCAAAAGTCTTGACGTCGGCCGAGCTGCTTTTTTCCAGGGCCAGCTTGCCGGCTTCCACCTCGGTGATACCGCCCTGGGCGGCGTCGTCGACAAAGCTGTTGGACGTTGCGGCCATGGCCGTGGAAATCGAGCCTGCAACCAGCACAAAGGTCAGGCCCATTTGTTTCATCAGCAGAGTAGTCATGGTGGATCTCCTTGAAATCGACAGTGGCGTGATGCCGTACCTGACTGTTGAGGGGGCGCCTCGGCAAAAGGTTTAAATTAATTCGCGGTTTTTTCTCCGGTGGTCATGCATGCCAATTTCCTTGAACTATCGAAATTCGACAGGCTCTGCTGCATAAGCGCCTGCTATTTTTTGTGGGCCTTCAACTGCCTGGAGACAGACTGTGACTGCCGATAAAACCCCAACCCCGATCAGTTCCGAAGACGCCCAAAAAGGCACCGACAAAGCCGACAAGGGCCACACGCTGGAACGCCCGAACCCAAAAACTGAAAGTGTCGACAAGGTGCTGACGCCCACGTCGATCAAAGACATCGAACGCCAAACGGACGCCATCAACGAGCAAGCCGCCAAGGCTGAGCGCAAGTTGGGCCACTGAGCATGGCCAGGTCGATTACGGCTGCGCAGTTGGGCATCGAATTAAGGCCTGAAGACGACGCCAGCCTGTTCAAGTGGTTTATCGCCAGCTTCCTGATGGGCAAGCGCATTCAGGCGCCGATCGCTGCCCAGGCATACAAGGTGATTGTTGAAGAGCAAGGCCGCGATACCGCGCGCAAGTTGCAGCACTGCACCTCCAGGGAGTTGGTGTCGATGCTTGGGCGCGCGCATTACGTGCGCTATGACGAAACCACGGCGCAGCGTTTGCTCGACCTGAGTGCCAAATTGAATGCCGAGTATGGCGGCAAGATCAGCCATATTCGCAGCGCCAGCGAAGACCGTGAGGCCTTCGAAAAGCGCCTGGGTGAATTTGCCGGAGTCGGGCCCAAGACCATCGAGATTTTCATGCGCGATGCCGCCAAGGTGCTGTTTTGACGGCAGCGCTGTATATGGGCTGCGCGGGGTGGAGTTTGCCGCGTGAACAGTGGGCGGCGTTTGCGAGCGAGGGTACACACCTGCAGCGTTACGCGTCGCGTTTCAACGCCGTGGAAATCAACAGTTCGTTTTATCGCCCGCACCTGCCCATGACCTATGAGCGCTGGGCGCAATCAGTGCCGCCGGCGTTTCGTTTTTCGGTCAAGGTGCCCAAGCGCATCACCCATGAATTGCGCTTGCAGCGCTGCGAAACCGCGCTGGATGAATTCCTTGGGCAGTGCCTGAGACTGGGTGGAAAGCTGGGCTGCCTGCTGATTCAATTGCCACCGTCTTTGGGCTATGACGCGGCGATTGTTGCGCCGTTTTTCACGGCGCTACGCCAACGTTTTGCCGGTGCCGTGGTTCTGGAACCGCGCCATGCCAGCTGGCTTGAGGCCGAGGCGTTATTGCAGGATTTACACATAGGTCGTGTGGTCGCCGACCCGCCGGTCATCGACGCGGGCATCGGCTGGCAGGGCGTGCAGTATTGGCGATTGCACGGCTCGCCGCGTATTTATCACAGCGCGTATGGGCCGGAACGCGTGCAGGCATTCTCGCAGCAACTGAGCCACTACGTTGCCGCAGGCATTCCCACCTGGTGCATCTTCGACAACACCGCCAGCGGTCATGCCACCGCCGATGCCTTGTACCTACTCAACCTCCACGCGCAGCACTTCCAGCCCTAACTGCTCATAGGCTTCAACACTCGGTACGTGCCACTCGGTGATCAGCGTATGGATGCGGCTGCACGGGCCCACCACAAAGGGCTCCACCGCGCCGAGCTTGTCTGCCATGGTCACCGCCACCACATGGGAGGCACTGTCGAGCAACGCTTGCTTGACCGCCACTTCGTCGAAATGCAACGAGCTGATGCCCACCTGCGGATGCAACGCGCACACGCCGGTAAACAGCAGGTCGGCCTTGATGCTTTGGATCAGGCGCACGGTTTCGTGGCCGCTGGTGGACAAGGTGGCAGGGTTGAGTTGGCCGCCCGCCACAATCACTTTCACATCCGGGTGGTCGGCCAGGGCGATGGCAATCATCGGCGACGGCGTAACCACCGTCAGGCGGATCGCGCGTGGCAGGGATTGCGCAATTTGCAGCGTGGTCGAGCCGGAGTCGAACAGCACGATCTGGCCGTCTTCCACGCGATCGGCGGCCAGGCGCGCAAGGTGGCGTTTGACCTCATTGGTCTCGCCCACACGGGTGAAGAAGTCTTTGCCGGTGTCTTTGGGCCGGGGCAGGGCACCGCCGTGCACGCGTTGCAACAGGCCGGCGGCGGCCAGTTCACCGAGGTCGCGGCGGATGGTGTCCTGGGACACGGCAAAGTGATCCACCAATTCGGATGCGGTCACTTTGCCGTCGCGCTCCAGCAGCAACAGTATCTTCTGTTTGCGCAACGAAGGCAGGTCAATGGCTTGATGAGTGTTTTGCATGTTTATGCGTCTTTATGCGGGTTTGTGCGAGATTAGGCTTCTGCCGATATAAACGCAATGACTGGTTGCGCGGCTGATCGGCGGTTACTCTCTGGGCTCAGTTCAGGGAGAGGTGACCTAGATGTCGTTGATTACAACCATCGAAGACTTACGCAAGCTGGCGCAAAAACGTGTCCCACGGATGTTCTACGACTACGCCGATTCCGGCTCCTGGACTGAAAGCACCTATCGGGCGAATGAAAGCGATTTTGCCCGCATCAAATTTCGTCAGCGCGTGGCGCGCAACATCGATCAACGTTCGATCCGCGCCAGCATGATCGGCCAGGACATGGCCATGCCGGTCGCGCTGGCGCCCACGGGGCTTGCGGGCATGCAGCACGCCGATGGCGAAATCCTGACTGCCCGCGCCGCCGCCGCTTTTGGCCTGCGCTACACGCTGTCGACCATGAGCATCTGTTCTCTTGAGGACATCGCCGAACAGGTTGGCCAGCCATTCTGGTTCCAGCTGTATGTGATGCGAGATCGCGGGTTTATCGAGCAATTGATCGAGCGCGCCAAAGCTGCGGGTGTGGATGCGCTGGTGCTGACCCTGGATCTGCAGATTCTTGGGCAACGCCACAAGGACTTGATCAACGGCTTGTCGGCGCCTCCCAAACTGACTCTGCCCAACATCCTCAACATGGCAACCAAGCCGCGCTGGGTGATGGGCATGCTGGGCACCAAACGCCGTGGTTTCGGCAATATTGTCGGCCACGTTAAAGGCGTGGCGGACATGAGTTCGCTGTCGTCATGGACCGCCCAGCAGTTCGACCCGCGCCTGAGCTGGGACGACGTGGAATGGATCAAGAAATGCTGGGGTGGCAAGCTGATTATCAAGGGCATTCTCGATGTGGAGGATGCACGGCTGGCGGCTAACTCCGGCGCTGATGCATTGGTGGTGAGTAACCACGGTGGGCGCCAGCTGGACGGTGCGCCGTCGAGCATCAGCCAACTGCCGGCAATTGTCGAGGCGGTGGGCAATCAGATTGAAGTGTGGCTCGACGGCGGCATTCGTTCCGGCCAGGACGTGCTCAAGGCGATGGCACTGGGCGCCAAAGGCACCATGATTGGTCGACCGCACCTGTATGGTTTGGGCGCCATGGGCCAAGCGGGCGTGACCAAGGCCCTTGACATCATTGCCCGTGAGTTGGATGTGTCGATGGCGCTGTGCGGCTATAACGATATACGCGATGTGAATCGCGATATTTTGCTGCCCGGCACCTTTCCCCAAGGGGTTTGCTGAGCAAAAAGATCGTAAAAAAGTAAAAAGAGTTGTCCACGAAAACCGTGGGTATCTCTGTGGATAACTTTGCGAAGGCCCGGCAGGGTTGGCGATTTAACCCTCGGTTAATATTTGATCAACTTGCGGCGCGGGCCAGTATGGGCAGGGTTTACGCTTGACAGCCAAGCGCGGACCCAGTGCCGAAAAGTACTTTCAAGAGTCGCCGTTGCGACCTGTGGAGTGCGTCACCACCTGTGCGGGCATCTGCGCTTGCATCAGTTTTTCCAGCGCTTGCCCATAGTTGCGCCCGGCCAGGCTCATGCTGTTGTTATGCGTGGCGCCAGGCACCAGCAGCAACCGTTTGGGCTCTTGAGCGGCGTCGAACAGTTGTTGGCTGAAACGCGGTGGCACGTAGGGGTCGGCCAGGCCGTGCACCACCAGCAGCGGCATGTGCACGCCGGCAATCTTGTCGATGGAGTCGAACTTCTGCGACAGCAGCCAGCGCACCGGCAGCGAGGTATTGGCCACGGCCGCGGCCGCGTCCCCCAGCGAGGTGAAAGTGGATTCGATCACCAGGCCGCGCACAGGCACCGGCGTCTGTTGACTCAACTGCGCTGCCAGGTCGATGGCCACCGCGCCACCCAGCGAGTGCCCGTAGATCAGGCGTTTGCTCGGGTCTGGCTGCAGCACCTGAAAGCGCTCCCAGGCGATGCGGGCGTCTTCATACACACTGGTTTCCGAAGGCAAGTCGCCGTGACTCTGGCCGAAACCGCGGTAGTCGATGGCCAGCACCGAAAAGCCCAGTGCGTGCAGTTGTTCAATGCGAAACAGCTGGCCGGTGAGGTTCCAGCGCACGCCGTGCAGGTAAAGAATCGCCGGAGCATCCTGCTTGTCGGCCGGGTACCACCAGCCATGCAGGTTCTGGCCTGATTTGAAACTGGCGGGTTTTATATCGAATTCCTGCACGGCCTTGGGCAAGCCGGTGTACCAGCCGGCGGTACCCGGCTCAATGCGAAACACCAGCTCACGCTCCTTGTGTTGAAGCACCGCGCAACCTACCGGCAGGCCGATGATCAGGATGGCCATGCACAGCAGGGGAAACCAGCGCAGGCCCAGGCGAGACAAAAAACGAGATGACATGAAGGTTCCAGGACAAAAGCGAAGCTGGGGTTTTACCAGATGGCTTTAAGGGGCAGGAATTAATTCGACAGCCGTGAATGGGGATTACTTGCAAAGTGTTACAGCATTGAACAACGCATGCCTGGGTTGTTAGGGTGGCGGGCTTAACAGGAGAGTATGCACATGGATTTCACAGGCAAAACCGCCATTGTCACCGGTGGCGCACGCGGGCTGGGTCTGAGCTATGCACGGGCGTTGGCGACCCGTGGCGCGCGGGTAGTGATCAGCGATATCGGTGCCGACAGTAACGGCGCCGGCAGCGATGGCTCGGTGGTGCTCAATGCGGCGCAGCAGTTGCAGGCGCAAGGGCTCAAGGTGCTGGGGCATGGCGGCGACTTGTCTACGCCCGAGGGGTGCCGGCAACTGATCGGGTTCGCTATCGAGGCGTTCGGTCAACTCGATATCTTGATCCACAACGCCGGATGGGTGGGTTATCAGAACATCGAAGACCTGGATGCCGCGTTCCTCCAGCGCGCCATGGACATCAACCTCTACGCGCCGCTGTGGTTGTGCAAGCATGCGTGGCCGCACCTGCTGCGCTCATCGGCGCCGCGCATCATCCTGACCACCTCCGACCGCGCCCTGTACGCGCAATACGAGCAGACCGGCCTGGTAGCCTATAGCGCCGGCAAGATGGCGCAACTGGGCATCATGAATGCCCTGAGCCATGAAGGCGCCGAAGCCGGCATCAAGGTCAATGCGATTTCGCCGGTGGCCAAGACGCGCATGTGGGGCGTGACCGGGGAACCGGACGAACTCAAGCCAGAATGGGTGACGCCGGGTGTGCTGTTTCTTGCCTCGCAGCACTGCCAGGACACGGGATACGTCCTGCGGGCCAGCAATGGCCAATTCACGGCGACGCGGTTCACTGAGAACCCTGGGGTGGATTACCCGCGCGATCTGGCACGGATCAAGGCCGCCAGCGCTGAAGAAGTTGCAGCCGCGTGGCCGCGCATCAAGCAACCGCTCGCTCAGGCCGTGACTGCTTCCTGAACCCGATACCCCGCGCGCCTGTTTGCACAAGCGATTCGCTTGACGCTGACATTGGCGCCGCGACATGCTCGCGCTCCTTTGAGCAGAGGCCAGACCATGGACAACAGCCCCGTTCGCATCACCGCCGAAGAAACCCTGTCGAACAATTGGTATCTTCTGAAAAAATACACCTTCGACCTGCGCCGCCAGGATGGCAGTTGGCAAGCCCAGACCCGCGAGGTGTACGACCGCGGCAACGGTGCAACGATTCTGCTGTACAACCGCGCACAGCGCACCGTGCTGCTGATTCGCCAGTTCCGCATGCCCACGTTCGTCAACGATTACCCCGGCTACTTGATCGAAGCGGCCGCCGGCCTGTTGGACAACGCCACCCCCGAGGAGCGCATTCGCCTCGAAGCCGAAGAAGAAACCGGCTACCGCGTCGGCTCCGTGGAGAAAATCTACGCGGCGTTCATGAGCCCCGGTTCGGTGACCGAGCGCATTCACTTCTTTATCGGCGAGTACCAGGCAGCAGACCGGGTCGGCGAGGGCGGCGGGCTGATCGACGAGGGTGAAGACATCGAAGTGCTGGAGCTGAGCTTTGAACAGGCGCTGGCCATGGTGCAGAGCGGTGAGATTGTCGATGGCAAAACCATCATGCTGTTGCAGCACCTGGAATTGCGCATGTTGAAAGAAGGGTGGTGATGCGCGATGCGCGCGTGGGCGTTGCTATGGGTACTGGCGGCCGGCAGTAGCAGCGCCGCTGACGCGTTCTACACCTGGGCGGACCCTGTGCCGCCAATGCCCGGCAAACTGCTGCGCAGTGAAGCATTGACGCCGCAGCAGAGCCTGGCGTCGGCCGGGCTGAACCTGCGGATCCTGTATTCCTCCACCGATGGGCTCGACAACCTCACGCCTGTCGCGGTCTCCGGTGCGTTGTTCGTGCCCAAGGGCCCAGCGCCTGCGGGTGGCTGGCCACTGATGGCATGGGCTCACGGCACGGTCGGCAGTGCTGATCGTTGCGCGCCTTCGCTGAATCAGCGCAGTCCACGGGATACGCGCTATCTCAATGACTGGCTCGAGCAGGGCTATGCGATTGTTGCCACGGATTACCAGGGGCTGGGCACGCCCGGGTTGCACCCTTATGGGCTGACGCGTCCCTTGGCGTATGGCGTACTGGACAGCATCCGTGCGGTCGGCGCTGCGCCTGTCAACGTGTCCAAGCGGGCAGTGGTGTTCGGGCAATCCCAGGGTGGCCGCGCGGCGTTCGCCACGGCGGTAATGGCCAAGGACTACGCGCCGGATGTCGAAGTTGTCGGGGTGGTGGCGACCGGTACGCCTTATGCCTCTGCGCACGCCCAGGGCCACAGCCCAGAACTTGAAAACGCACGCCGTTCGGTGGTGCCGACGTTTGCCTATAACCTGTTGCGCCTGAGTACGGTGGCGTTGCTGGACCCTTCGTTCGTGCCCGCCGACTACCTGGCTGAGCGGGCGCTGCCGGCCTTCAGGGCGAGTCAGGATGAGTGCTTGCATGCCATCGAGCAGCGGGTAGTGGCTGACGGGTTGACCTTCAATAACAGCTTCAAGCGATCGCCCAAGGCAGCGTTGGATCGGGTGGGGCGTGAAGCGGCTTATCCCACGTTGAAAACCGATATTCCGGTGTTTCTCGGCACTGGCGGTAAAGACCGAGATGTGTTTGTGCCGGGGCAACAAGCCTTGGTCCGGGACGCCTGTCAGGCAGGGGATCGGGTGGAATGGCATTTCTATCCAGCGCTGGATCACTCCGGGGCGGTGAATGGGTCTTTGGGGGATTCGATAGGGTTTGTTCGGCGGGCGTTTGCGGGCGAGGCAATCAAGGGCAATTGTGGGCGATGAGTGGTGGGGATGGTGGTCACGGCTGTTTGCCGCTCCCGCAAACAACAAATCCCGCCATGTGGCGGGATTTGTCGGGGTAAAGCGCGCTACACAATCAGCGTGATCAAGCCGGGAACAGCTCGCTCAGCTTCATTGCCAGCATCATGTCGCCTTCGGTGCGCAGTTTGCCGCTCATGAAGGCCTGCATGCCATCGGTGTCGCCGCTGACGATGCCTTCCATGGTTTCGCCGTCGGTGACCAGCGTGACCTGGGCGTCAGGGTTTTCGCCTTCGAGCAGTTCGCAGGTGTTGTTCTTGACCACCAGCGAGAAGTTCTGGGTGTCGTCGATACGGAAACCGAACACCAGGTCCAGGCCGTCGGCAGCGGCTGGGTTGAATTTGGCTTTCATTGCTTCTACAGCTTTGGCTACGTCAGTCATGGTTTCGATCCTTAAGGGTAGAGTCCAGTGACCTTGGGGTCACGGTTGGCCGCAGTTCATCGGAAAGTGATGAGCTGCGGCGCCTTCAACAGTTGCAAGTGGGTATGACTGTTGAAGGAAGCCAGCGCCACCTCGCGTCCACGGAATTTCAGTTGGTTGAGCGAGGTGTTAACAATTTGCCAATTGAGTTCGAACGCCTGGGCGGCAGGCATGCGGGTAATCAAGTGAAGCAGGGCGGTGATCGTGCCGCCGGAGGTGAACACGGCGATCTTGTCAGTGTTCTCGGCGGTTTCGAGAATCCGTTGCAGGCCGCCTTGTACGCGTTCGACAAACCCCAGCCAGCTTTCCAGCCCCGGTGGGTCATAGGTGCCGGCCAGCCAACGCTCGATGATCAACGCAAAGATGCGCTGGAATTCGCTGCGGTTGTGCGCCGCATTGCGCAGGATCTCCAGGGCTTCGGGCTCGGTGGTCAGCAGGTCGGGGAGCAGGGCGCGGATGATCGCGTCGGCGTCGAATTCGTTGAAGGCGCTGTCGATGTCCAGCGAAGGTACCGGCAGGCCACGGGCTGCATATTGATCGAGTACGGACGTGGCGGTGTGCTGCTGGCGGCGCAGGTCGCCCGCTATACAGCGATCGAACGTGAGGCCCAGGTCGGCCAGATGGCGTCCGAGCACTTGCGCTTGTTCCACGCCGACGGGCGACAGGACGTCATAGTCGTCTGCACCGAAAGAGGCCTGGCCATGTCGAATCAGATAAATGCTGCCCACGTCCGTTTTCCCGGTACGTTGAAAGTCTGGCGAGGTTATGAGGATGCCGGAGAGCTGTCAATGAAAAAACATACGCTTGTTTTAAAAGCCCGTTAGAGCCCGCTTGCTGGCGGTTTGATCACTGGCTCGAACGCGGTGCCGTCGGTATGCTGGGCCCATCCGCGCCTGGCGCAGTGCATTTTTAAGGAGACATATGGATTTTCTGGCCGAATACGCGAGCTTTCTGGCGAAGACCGTCACCCTGGTGGTCGCTATTCTGGTGGTACTGATCAGTTTCGCGGCGCTGCGCAGCAAAGGCCGTCGCAAGTCCGCCGGCCAATTGCAGGTCAGCAAGCTCAATGATTTCTACAAGGGCATGCGTGAGCGCCTGGAGTCGAGCCTGCTCGACAAGGACCAGCTCAAGGCCCTGCGCAAAGCCGAAAGCAAAACCGAAAAAAAGAATGGCAAGAAGAAATCCGAGGCCAAGCCACGGGTGTTTGTGCTGGATTTCGACGGCGACATCAAGGCCTCGGCCACCGAGAGCCTGCGCCATGAAATCACCGCACTGCTGAGCCTGGCCACGCCGAAAGACGAAGTGGTGCTGCGCCTGGAAAGCGGCGGCGGCATGGTCCACAGCTACGGCCTGGCCTCATCCCAGCTGGCGCGTATCCGCCAGGCGGGCGTGCCATTGACCGTGTGCATCGACAAGGTCGCGGCCAGCGGCGGCTACATGATGGCGTGCATCGGCGAGAAGATCATCAGCGCACCGTTCGCCATCCTTGGTTCGATTGGCGTGGTAGCGCAGTTGCCCAACGTCAACCGCCTGCTTAAAAAACATGACATCGATTTTGAAGTGCTGACGGCCGGTGAATACAAACGCACCCTCACCGTGTTTGGCGAAAACACCGAGAAGGGCCGCGAGAAGTTCCAGGAAGACCTGGACATCACTCATCAGCTGTTCAAAAACTTCGTGTCGCGCTATCGCCCTCAGCTGGCAATCGATGATGTCGCGACCGGGGAAGTGTGGCTGGGTGTTGCCGCCCTCGACAAGCAACTGGTCGACGAGCTGCAAACCAGCGACGAATACCTGGCCACCAAGGCCAAGACCGCCGAGGTGTTCCACCTGCACTATGCCGAGCGTAAAAGCCTGCAAGAGCGGGTCGGCCTGGCGGCCAGCGGTTCGGTGGACCGAGTGCTGATGACCTGGTGGAGCCGGTTGACCCAGCAGCGGTTCTGGTAATTCCAGACTGCAGGTCAACCCCTTGTGGGAGCGGGCTTGCTCGCGAATGCGGTGGTTCAGTTCAGATATGTTGACTGACACAGCGCATTCGCGAGCAAGCCCGCTCCCACATTCAGTTCTGCGCTAGCACAACGGGAATCGGCTTTCGCATCAGCATTCCCACCACCAACGCCCCCAGTAATCCCAACACCCCCGCCACCCACAACACCGCGCTGAACCCACCCACAAACGCTTGCCGTGCCAACGGTTGCACCACCGCCCGTGCCGTCTGCGGCAACACACCCATCGCTGCCTGCATATCACCGGCTACCACGCGCGAGGCAATCGCCGCTGCCTGCGCCTGCCACTGCGGCTCGATACTTGCGCGCAGCAATTGCTCGCTGTGGCTGCTCAGCAATGCCCCGTACACGCCGATAGCCAACATGATCGCGCTGAAGCGCATCGTGGTACTCATGCCTGATGCCATGCCCGCACGGTCCCGAGGCACGCAAGCCATGATGTTTTTCTGCGTATCGCCATTGAGCAGGCCCGCGCCGGCGCCGGTCACGGCTATTGCCAGGGCGAAGGGCACGTAGCCGCCCACATTCACCGCCCAGGCGCTCAACAGGTTGCCGCAACCGACCAACGCCAAACCGCTCGCCATCATGGTCGCCGGTGCGAAGCGCCCGGCCAGGCGAGCGCCGATCCGTGGGCAAATCAGCATGGTCAGCGCAAACGGCAGCATCCCCAGGCCCGAGGCAATCGCACAGAGGCCCAAACCGTTTTGCAGGTAAAACGGCAGCAGCGTCATCATTACTTGGGCGCAGCCGGCATAGGCAAACATCCCCAGCAATGCGCCGATAAAGCGCGGGTGGCGAAACAGCTGCAGGTCCACCATGGGCCGTCGCTGCACGCGCTCGGCGAGCACAAACACACCCAGCAGCACGGCGCCGCCAATAAGCCGCGCATAGGTCAGCGGGTTGTCCCAGCCGATGCGATTGGCCTCGATCAATCCCCAGATCAGGCACAACAGGCTGGCACTGAAGGCCAGGCTGCCCCACGGATCAAGCCGCGCCGATTGGGTATCGCGGGACTCTGCAATCGCACGCAGCACCAGCGCCATCAGCCCCAGGCCCACGGGCAGGTTGAGGTAGAAAATCCAGCGCCAGCCCAGGTACTGAGTGATCAAGCCCCCCAAGGCCGGCGCGGCGGTCATCGCCACGCCCATGCACGCGCCCCAGAACGCCCAGGCTTTGGCGCGCTCCACTTCATCGTGAAACGTATGGCCGATGGAGGCCAGGGCGGAGGTCAGCAGTAACGCCGCGCCGACGCCTTTGACGGCGCGGGCGATGTCCAGAAACAGCGCATTCGGTGCGGCGCCACAGCCCAGGGAGGCCAGGATGAAAATGCTCAAGCCCCAGACCAGGGTCTTCTTGCGCCCAAAGCGGTCGGCGAGGCTGCCGGCCGGCAATAACAACGCGGCAAACGCGAGCATATAGGCGCTGACCACCCACTCGATGTCAGCAAAATTGGCGCCCAGGTCACGGGCGATGCTCGGCAGGGTCACGGCGACAATATTGGTGTCGAGCACGATCAGCGCACAAACGCCGGACGCCGTGAGCAGCGTCAAGCGCGGACTGACCCGGCTCATGGCTGAATTACCCTGCAGGCAATAAGGAAAAGGCAGTTGACGATCATCGCGTAGGCTCTCTAGTGTTGAGGTGCTGTGAGCTTATCGCCAGCGAAGACCGGTCTTGTTAGCTGGCCTGAAGCACTTCATTACCTTTGAGCTAATCCTGCAATGGACATCCGCCATTTCCGCTACTTCCTCGCCGTCGCCCGTCAGCGCAACTTCAGCCGCGCCGCCGAGCAGTTAGGCATCGCCCCGCCGACCTTGAGCCGGCAAATCCAGGACATGGAAGCCAGCCTGGGCACGCGCTTGTTTGTCCGCCAGCAGCGCGAAGTCAGCCTCACCGAAGCCGGTGCGGCGTTGCTGGTTGAAGCCGAAGCCACGGTGCACCAATTCGAATTCGCCCAGCGCAGTGCCCAGCGCGCCGGGCGCGGCGAAATCGGTCATATCGAGTTGGGCTACGTGGCCTCAGCGGTGTACTCCGGCGTGTTGCAGCGCCAGATGCGCGCGTTCAGCCAGGCATTTCCCGATGTGAGCGTGAACGTGCGCGAATGGGCGATGGCGACATTGCCGAGCGCGGTGGCGGACGGGCGCTATGACATCGGCTATATCCGCTCGCCCATGACTCTGCCCGATGGCGTGGACGCCGTGCGCCTGGCCAGCGATGGCTTTGTGTTGGCGCTGCCGCAGGACTCCTGGCTGCTGGGGCTCAAAGCCATTGGCTGTGAACACCTGCAAAACGAGACCTTTATTCTGCCGGAACAAATCAGCGGCACCTTGCACGTCGCCGCACAGGGCGGTTTTGCCCCGCGCCTGGGGCCACAGCCGGGTGGCTTGGTGGCGGTGATGGCGTTGGTGTCGTTAGGGCAGGGCGTGGCGGTGGTGCCGGCGTCGATGGTCGGGCATGTGAGTTTGCCGGGCGTGGTCTACCGCAGCATCCAGGGCAGCGAGGCCTCGTCGTGGCTGTCGCTGATTCATCGGCGCTTTGAGAAAGCCCCGGCGGTGGTGCGTTATATCGAGCAGGTCAAGCAGATGACTAAGCTGGATGCTTGATCGCGGCGGGTTGGAGGCTGTGCGGGCTAACCGTGTGTCCCGTACGGTGGGCGACATGATGGGTTATGACTTTATCGACATACACGGGCAGCCGGCGGTCAACGCCATCCAGGGGCGGGTGATCGGCCTGACGGTGCAGGCGCTGTTTCGCATCCCGGACGTGGTGGCGATTGCCAGTGAGAACACCAAGGCGGCGGCGACGCTTGGCGCGTTGCGCTCGGGGGTGATTAATACCCTTGCAACCACGGTGACGAATGCGCATACGATTTTGGCGCTGGATGATGCGACGCGTAAAAGCTGACACGACGCAGAGCAATCTGTGGGAGCGAGCTTGTGTGGGAGCTGGCTTGCCTGCGATAGCGTCACCTCGGTTTGACTGACGCATCGAGTTGCCTGTGTCGCAGGCAAGCCGGCTCCCACATGGGTTTTGTGTTGGCTTGTGTACAGATTTTGTAATAGTTTTGCGTTGTAGGAAATTTAGGTTTCGATTGTACGATTCAGGTCCTTTTCCACTGCAGGACTTGCATGAACACCCTCTCGGAGCCTCCCAGTCGTCTTTCCCCAAGACATCCGCTGTTGCTGTTCCCGCTGAAGCACCCCGTATTCCGATGGCTGCCCTTGTCCCGGTCCACTGACCGCGCCTTGCCGTGTCCGGCATTCAGACATCTATAACGAGGCTCTATAAATGGAATGGTTAGCGGATCCAACGGCCTGGCTCGGCCTGTTGACCTTGATTGTGCTGGAACTGGTACTGGGCATCGACAACCTGGTGTTTATCGCGATCCTGGCGGACAAGCTGCCGCCGGAGCAGCGCGACCGGGCGCGGTTGATCGGGTTGTCCCTGGCGTTGCTGATGCGCCTGGGCCTGCTGGCGAGTATTTCCTGGATGGTCACCCTTACTCAGCCGCTGTTCGAGGTTTTCGGCAAGGGGTTTTCCGGCCGTGACCTGATCATGTTGTTTGGCGGTGTGTTCCTGTTGTTCAAGGCCACTATGGAATTGCACGAGCGCCTCGAAGGTCATGTGGCCCAGCGGGCGGGCAATGCCACCTATGCGATGTTCTGGCCGATCGTCGCGCAGATTGTGGTGCTCGACGCGGTGTTCTCCCTCGACGCGGTGGTGACCGCCGTGGGCATGGTCGATGAGCTGGCGGTGATGATGATCGCAGTGATCGTGTCCATCGGCCTGATGATTGTCGCGAGCAAGCCGCTGACGCGTTTCGTCAACGCGCACCCGACGGTGATCATGCTGTGCCTGAGTTTCCTGATGATGATCGGCCTGGTGCTGACTGCCGAAGGCTTGGGTTTCCACGTGCCCAAAGGCTACTTGTACGCGGCGATGGGCTTCTCGATTGTGGTGGAGCTGTTTAACCAGCTTGCCCGCGCCCGTCGCAAAAAGTCGGTACAGGGTACGTTGCCGGTGCGCCAGCGCACTGCGCATGCGGTGATGCGTTTACTGGGGGGTCGCAGTCTGGCCGTGGAGGGCATGGATGACGACGTTGCCGACTTGATGGACGAGCCGGATGCGACCCAGGGCCCGCTGTTTGATCGACGCGAGCGCGTGATGATCAGTGGCGTGTTGCAGTTGGCCGAACGCCCGATCCGCAGCTTGATGACGCCGCGGGCCAAGGTCGACTGTATCGATCTGGCGGACGATGCCGACACTATCCGCCGTAAATTGATGCATTCGTCCTATTCCCGGCTGCCGTTGATCCGCAACGGTGCTGTCGATGAGCCATTGGGCTTTGTGCACAAGAAGGAGTTGCTCAAGGAATACCTGGCCGGCCACGAGCCGAATCTGGAGCACCTGGCGCGCCGCGCGGTCAACCTGCTGGAGAGCTTTTCGATTCTCAACGCCCTGGAGCAGATGCGCCAGGCATCCACCCATATTGCGTTTGTGATCAACGAATTCGGCGATTTCATCGGCGTGTTGAGCATGACCGACATCCTTGAATCCATCGCTGGTGAGTTGCCGGATGCGAGCGAAATCGAAGGGCCGGATATCGTCGAGGAGGGCGCAGGCTTTCGCGCCAATGGCGCCTTGACCCTTAACCAGGTGCGCCAGCGCACCGGCTTCAAGGCCGTGGCCACCGACGATTACCAGACGCTCGCAGGTTTGGTGATGAGTCTGCTGGACCGCTTGCCGCGAGTGGGCGACAGCCTGGAGCACGAAGGCTGGCACCTGACGGTGGCGGCAGTGGAGGAGCGGCGGGTGACGCAGGTGCTGCTGATACCTACGGCGCGTAGTCTTTGAACACCTGATCCAGAAGTGCTTCCTGTTCATCCGGCGCGCCGATGCCCTTGAGGTTTTCGACCTCAAGGGCATTTTTGTAGACCACCAGGGTGGGTGTGCCGTCGACGCCTTCGATTCTCGGCGTCCGGGCGGTGTCCAGGATCATGCTCTTCACTCGGCCGGCGTATTTTTCGGCGATGTTATTAAAGCGTGGGTGAACTCCCAGGCACGCCTGGCAGGACTGGGAAGTAAACAGCACGATCACCAGCGGGTGCTGATTCAGAATCTGCTGGTAGTCGCTGAGGGTATCAATCACCGCATTGGCAGCACCCATGATGATCTCCTTGTGCACCTGGCCGAGGGGGCCTGCCGGGTACGCTAGATCGCGAGATCACCACCGTCTACTGTCAACCTTCACAGGTAGACAGGCTCATGCATCGTCGGCACGCTCGGTTCGTTCACGCGCCTTGCGCGCCTGGCTCGCGCATTTCTTGTATTCCTCATTGTCCCTGGACGCCTTCGCCCGACGATAGCCATGGTGGTTCTGGCTGGTGTAATCGGTGCTGAAGGCTTCCTTGAGCTTCTGCAGTTCTTCCTTGCATTCACGGCGATCATTACTGGCCGAAGCCGTACCGGCCGCCAGACAGCCCAGCAACACCACCATTAGGCTTACCTTCATCACGCCACGCTCCCGTACACAGACCTCCCACCAGCCTAGCCCAGCACAAAAAAACAACCAGAGCCTCGCCAAGAAACGCTGGTGACGAGCAGACCTGCCATGGCAGACGGGCGACTTGTGGCAGATGGGCCATGTGACAAACGGGCCAGTCGTGGCAAACAGGCTAGCTGTAGTGAGCAAGCTTCCTGTGGCGAGCGGGCTTGCCCCGCGTTGGAGTGCGAAGCGCTCCCAAGCCAGCCGCCGCGCTATACCTGAAAAACCGCGTCGCCAGGTTTTGGGGCCGCTTCGCAGCCCAACGCGGGGCAAGCCCGCTCGCCACAAGAAGCCCGCTTGCCACCACCAGAAGCCCGCTTGCCACCATAAGAAGCCCGTCTGCCATCACACGCCCGCCTGCCACACCGGGCCCGCTTGCCACAGAAAACACCCACGCCCTAGCACCGCCACGGTGCACGGTAACGCTACCGTGGTGCGCCGCATCCAACTGTCACCGCCGTGTGTGGCCTTGCGTAGCAACACATGCCCGGCTGCTGGCATAGCGCCTTACCCCAACTCAATATCTATCCACTTGATTTAAAACAGCTTTACTCGCGTCATGTTTTTCTGCGACTGCGTGTGGCACACTTTCTGCTGTCTATTCCGTTGTTACATACTAGGTTCCGGTATAGCGGAATACACAACTCCTGGAGTGCTTGTCATGCATCACCGACCTTCCGTGTTTAAAGCGTGTGTTTTTCTCTTCGCCGCATCGGCTTCCCTCGCAAGCGTTGTGCACGCGGCGGACAGCAAGCTCGATGATGTGCTCAAGCGTGGGCATCTCATCGTGGGTACAGGCAGTACCAATGCGCCGTGGCACTTCCAGGGAGCGGATGGCAAGTTGCAGGGTTTTGATATCGACATCGGCCGCATTGTGGCCAAAGGCTTGTTCAACGACCCGAGCAAGGTCGAGTTTGTGGTGCAGTCTTCCGACGCACGTATTCCCAACCTGCTGACCGACAAGGTCGACATGAGTTGCCAGTTCATTACCGTTACCGCCAGCCGTGCGCAGCAGGTTGCCTTTACCTTGCCGTATTACCGCGAAGGCGTGGGCCTGCTGTTGCCGAACAACAGCAAGTACAAGGAAATCGAAGACCTGCAAGCCGCCGGCGACGGCGTCACTGTGGCCGTGCTGCAAAACGTCTACGCCGAAGAGCTGGTGCACCAGGCGCTGCCCAAGGCCAAGGTTGATCAGTACGACAGCGTCGACCTGATGTACCAGGCCGTGAACTCCGGCCGCGCCGATGCTGCCGCCACCGACCAGTCGTCGGTCAAGTACCTGATGGTGCAAAACCCAGGCCGCTATCGCAGCCCGACCTACGCCTGGAGCCCGCAAACCTACGCGTGCGCGGTCAAGCGTGGCGACCAGGACTGGCTGAACTTCGTCAACACTGCGCTGCATGAAGCCATGACCGGCGTGGAATTCCCGACCTACAAGGCCTCGTTCAAGCAGTGGTTCGGCGTGGATTTGCCAGAGCCGGCGATCGGTTTCCCGGTTGAGTTCAAGTAAATCGTAAACCCTGGGGCGTCGCTGACGGCGCCCCAATCAGGTACTGCCGACCATGAACTATCAGTTGAACTTTGCCGCCGTGTGGCGTGATTTCCCCAGCTTGCTGGCGGGGCTCGGCCTGGGCCTTGAGCTGGCGCTGCTGTCGATCGCGATTGGCTGCGTGATCGGCCTGATGATGGCGTTCGCCATGCTGTCCAGACACCGCGCGTTGCGCATCATCGCCTCGGTGTACGTGACGGTGATCCGCAATACGCCGATTCTGGTGCTGATCCTGTTGATCTACTTTGCACTGCCGTCACTGGGGATTCGTCTCGACAAAATCCCGTCCTTCATCATCACGCTGTCGTTGTACGCCGGTGCCTACCTCACCGAAGTGTTTCGCGCCGGGCTGCTGAATATTCCCAAGGGTTTGCGGGAAGCCGGCTTGGCCATCGGCCTGGGTGAGTGGCGTATCCGCGCCTACATCACCGTGCCGGTGATGCTGCGCAACGTCTTGCCGGCGTTGTCGAACAACTTCATTTCGCTGTTCAAGGACACCTCGCTGGCCGCGGCGATTGCCGTGCCGGAGCTGACCTATTACGCCCGCAAGATCAACGTCGAAAGCTACCGGGTGATTGAAACCTGGATGGTCACGACCGCGCTCTACGTGGCTGCCTGTTACCTCATTGCCATGCTGCTCCGTTACCTGGAACAGCGTCTGGCGATCCGTCGTTAAAGGAGGGTTTCCATGTACGAGTCCCCCAGCTGGCTGCATGAGTTGTGGATCGCCCGGGACACCCTGTGGGCGGGCTTTCAGGCCAGCGTGTATGTGTCTGCGCTGGCCATTATCTTTGGCACGCTGATCGGCATTGTCGCCGGGTTGATCCTGACCTACGGCAAATTCTGGATGCGCGCGCCGTTTCGTCTATATGTCGACCTGATCCGTGGCACGCCGGTGTTTGTGCTGGTGCTGGCGTGTTTCTACATGCTGCCGGCGCTCGGTTGGCAGATCACCGCGTTCCAGGCCGGCGCCGTCGGGCTGACGCTGTTCTGCGGCTCTCACGTGTCGGAAATCGTGCGCGGTGCGCTGCAAGCCATTCCCCGTGGGCAACTGGAAGCGGGCAAGGCGATTGGCCTGACATTTTACCAGTCGCTGGGCTACGTGCTGTTGCCTCAGGCGTTGCGCCAGATCCTGCCGACCTGGGTCAATTCCTCCACGGAAATCGTCAAGGCCTCGACCTTGCTCTCGGTGATCGGCGTGGCCGAGCTGCTGCTGAGCACCCAGCAAGTGATCGCGCGCACCTTCATGACCCTGGAGTTCTACCTGTTCGCCGGGTTTCTGTTCTTTGTCATCAACTACGCCATCGAGTTATTCGGGCGCTACATTGAAAAGCGGGTGGCCTTGCCATGAACCAACCTCAAACCAACCAACCGCTTTTGAACATTCGCGGCCTGCGTAAACAGTACGGCCAGGTCGAAGTGCTCAAGGGTGTCGATCTGTCCATGCAGCGCGGCAACGTGGTGACGTTGATCGGCTCCAGCGGCTCGGGCAAAACCACGCTGCTGCGCTGCGTCAACCTGCTGGAAGAATTCCAGGGCGGGCAGATCACCCTGGACGGCGAGTCCATCGGCTACAGCGAAATCGCCGGCAAGCGTGTGCGCCACCCCGAGCGGGTGATTGCCCAGCACCGCGCGATGACCGGCATGGCGTTCCAGCAGTTCAACCTGTTTCCGCACCTCACCGCGTTGCAAAACGTCACCCTCGGCCTGCTCAAGGTCAAGAAGATGGGCAAGGACGAAGCCGTGGCCCTGGCCGAAAAATGGCTGGATCGCGTCGGCCTGCTGGAACGGCGCAATCACTTCCCCGGCCAGTTGTCCGGCGGTCAGCAACAGCGCGTGGCGATTGCCCGGGCGATTGCGATGAACCCCAGCTTGATGCTCTTCGACGAAGTCACCTCGGCCCTTGACCCGGAGTTGGTGGGCGAGGTGCTCAGCGTGATCAAGGGTCTGGCGGAAGAGGGCATGACCATGTTGCTGGTCACCCACGAAATGCGCTTTGCCTATGAAGTGTCGGACAAAATCGTATTCATGAACCAGGGCCGCATTGAAGAGCAGGGCAGCGCGAAGGACATCTTCGAACGCCCACAATCGCCGCGCCTGGCGGAATTTTTGAAGAACATTCGTTTTTAAATCAGGAGCAACTTTATGAGCATTACTCGTTACGGCACCGGCAGCACCGCCGGCGGTGGCCAACCGCGTCCTTTCGCACGTGCAGTGGAAGCGGACGGCTGGCTTTACGTCTCGGGCCAGGTGCCAGCGGTGGACGGTGAAATCATCAACGGCGGCATCATCGAACAAACCCGCCAGACCCTGCGCAACGTGGTGGCCATTCTGGAAGAGGCCGGTTACGAGTTGAAGGACGTGGTGCGCGTTGGTGTATGGCTGGAAGACCCGCGCGACTTCTGGAGTTTCAACAAGGTGTTCGGCGAGTATTTCACCCCCGAACACGCCCCGGCACGCGCCTGTGTGCAGGCCAACATGATGGTCGACTGCAAGGTTGAGATTGATTGCGTGGCCTACAAGAAAAAAGGCTAAATGCCCCTCTCTTGAAATCCACTGAAGATCAAATGTGGGAGGGGGCTTGCCCCCGATAGCGGTGTATCAGCAACACCTGTATTGACTGACACACTGCAATCGGGGGCAAGCCTTCTCCCACAGGGGATCTCTGCTAGACCCTAGAATTTCGACCGGACCGAACTGCCATGACCGAAGACACCATCAAACGCCGCGCCAAAGGACTGGACCGTGCATTCGATATCCTCGATTTTCTCAAGGAAATCGGCCAGCCCCTGCGCCCGAATGATATTGCCAGCGGCATCGGCAGCCCAAAATCCACGGTCTACGAATTGGTCGCCTCGTTGCTTGAGCGGCGCATCCTCGAAACCGTGGGCAAGGACGGCCACGTCTACCTCGGCCGCCAACTGTATTTCCTCGGCCAGGCGCATCTGCGCCACTTCGACCTGACCCGCGAGGCCGATCACGCCCTGCAGGAAATCGTCAGCCAGACCCACGAAACCGCGCAGATGTGCCTGCTCAACGGGCGCAAATACACGGTGGCGCTGATGCGCGAGGGCGAGCGGCATTTCCGCATCTCGTCGGACATCGGCGAAAACGCACCGATCCCGTGGACTGCTTCCGGGCGCCTGTTGCTGGGGCACCTGAGCGACCAGCAGATTATCGACCTGATCGACTACGACGATTTCATCCTGCCAGACGGCCAACGCCTGCCGCTGGAGACGTTTCTGGCGCAGATCCGCCAGGCTACGCTCGATGGGTTCTTCTCCTTCGACAGCGTGGCCGACACCTTCACCCATTGCTTCGCCGCCCCGGTGCGGGACGCGCAGGGTATCAGCATTGCGACCTTGTGCATCGTTGCCCCACGGGCCGACGCGATCAAAAACTACAACGACTATCGCCGGGTGTTGATCGACAGCGCCAACAACCTGGCCCGACGCATCAACGAATAGGAGTTTTTATGACTGCCCTCAACGCCGTTGAAAAAGGCGCCGCCGCCGTTGGCGCCCACCTGGTCCGCGACGTCAGCCTGCCGGCCCTGGTGCTGCACCGTGACGCCCTGGAACACAACATTCGCTGGATGCAGGACTTCGTCAGCAACAGCGGCGCAGAACTGGCGCCCCATGGCAAAACCAGCATGATGCCGGCGTTGTTTCAGCGCCAGATCGAGGCGGGCGCCTGGGGCATCACCCTGGCCAATGCGGTGCAGACCCGCGCCGCCTATGCCGGGGGCGTGCATCGCGTGTTGATGGCCAACCAATTGGTCGGCGCGCCGAACATGGCGTTGATTGCTGATCTGCTGGCCGACAAAGACTTCGACTTCCATTGCATGGTCGATCACCCGGACAACGTCGCCGACCTGGGGCTGTTTTTCGCCGCCCGTGGCCTGCGCTTGAACGTGATGATCGAGTACGGCGTGGTCGGCGGCCGTTGCGGCTGCCGCAGCGAGCAGGAAGTGCGCGAGTTGGCCAAGGCGATCAAGGCCCAACCGGCGCTGGCCCTCACCGGCATTGAAGGCTACGAAGGCGTGATCCATGGCGAGCACGCCATCAGCGGCATCCGCGACTTCGCCGCCAGCCTGGTGCGCCTGGCGGTCGACCTGCAAAACAACGGCTCTTTCGACCTGCCCAAACCGATCATTACCGCCTCGGGTTCGGCCTGGTACGACCTGATCGCCGAGTCCTTTGAAGAACAAAACGCCGCCGGCCGCTTCCTCAGCGTGCTGCGACCTGGCAGCTATGTGGCCCACGACCACGGTATCTACAAGCAAGCGCAATGCTGCGTGCTCGACCGTCGCAGCGACCTCAACGAAGGCCTGCGCCCGGCGCTGGAAGTCTGGGCGCACGTGCAATCGATGCCCGAGCCAGGCTTTGCGGTGATCGCCCTGGGCAAGCGCGACGTGGCCTACGACGCCGGTTTGCCGGTGCCGCTCAAGCGCTACCGGGCTGGAATTGTGCCGGCCGAAGGCGATGACGTCACCGCCTGCATCGTGACGGCGGTGATGGACCAGCATGCGTTCATGACGGTGGCACCGGGGGTTGAGTTGCGCATCGGCGACATCATCTCGTTCGGCACCTCGCACCCTTGTCTGACCTTCGACAAGTGGCAAGTGGGCTGCCTGGTGGATGAGCAGTTGCAGGTGATCGAGTCGCTGCATACCTGCTTCTAGACCACGTCGCGCCTATCGCGGGCAAGCCCGCTCCCACATTGGATTGTGAACACGTCCAAATGTGGGAGCGGGCTTGCCCGCGAAGAGGCCCTCCAGAACAGCGAGAGACCAAGGCATGAACCCACAACCGCGCATCGCCCTGATCGGCGAATGCATGATCGAACTCCAACATCGCGCCGACGGCAGCCTCCAACAAAGCTTTGGCGGCGACACCCTGAACGCAGCGGTGTACCTGCGCCGCGAGCTGGGCGACATCGGCACGGTCGACTACGTCACCGCCCTGGGCGATGACAGTTTCAGCGACGCCATGTGCAAGCACTGGGCCGAAGAGGGCCTGGGCCTGGGCAGGGTCCAACGCCTGCCCGGGCGGTTACCGGGGTTGTACTGCATCCAGACGGACGCCAACGGCGAACGCAAATTCCTCTACTGGCGCAACGAAGCCGCCGTGCGCGACTGCTTCACCACCCCGGCCGCCGAGCCGATCCTGGCGGCTTTGCCGGGTTATGACGTGGTGTATTTCAGCGGTATTACCCTGGCAGTGCTGGGAGAAATCGGGCGTACGCGGTTACTGCAAACCTTGATCGAAACGCGCAAGCGCGGTGGCAAGGTAGTCTTCGACAACAACTACCGGCCGCGTTTATGGGCCAGCGTCGAGGCGGCGCGCGCGGCGTACCACGCCGTGTTGGCCGAGGTGGATATTGCCTTGCTGACCGAGGACGACGAGCGTGCGTTGTTTGGGTATGCCGACAGCGAGCAGGTGTTTGCGGCGTACCCGGCGATTGCAGAGGTGGTGCTCAAGCGCGGCGCGGATGAATGTTTGATCCGTTGTGCTGGCGAGCGCTTTGCCGTGCCGGCGTTGAAGGTCGAGAAGGTGGTGGACACGACGGCGGCGGGGGATTCGTTCAGTGCGGCGTATCTGGCCAGTCGGCTGAAGGGTGAGCCGCCGCAAGAGGCAGCGTTGGCTGGGCATCGGTTGGCGAGCCGGGTCATCCAGGTGCCGGGGGCACTGATTCCGAGGTAGCGGGTACATGGCCGCCTGCGGCGGTTCGCGGGCAAGCCCGGCTCCCACCGTTGACTGCATTCCTTCAGCAGGCTGCATTCCTTCAGTGGAAATGCAGCCAAGTGTGGGAGCTGGCTTGCCTGCGATTGGCCAGTCGGCTGAAGGGTGAGCCGCCGCAAGAGGCAGCGTTGGCTGGGCATCGGTTGGCGAGCCGGGT
>NZ_CAWOAW010000039.1:760-16241 GCF_963879675.1 Pseudomonas sp. Larv2_ips | reverse complement strand
TGGCCGCCTGCGGCGGTTCGCGGGCAAGCCCGGCTCCCACCGTTGACTGCACTCCTTCAGCAGGCTGCATTCCTTCAGTGGAAATGCAGTCAAGTGTGTGAGCTGGCTTGCCTACGATTGGCCAGTCGGCTGAAGGGTGAGTCGCCGCAAGAGGCAGCATTGGCTGGGCATCGGTTGGCGAGCCGGGTTATCCAGGTGCCGGGGGCACTGATTCCGAAGTAGCGAGTACATGGCCGCCTGCGGCGGTTCGCGGGCAAGCCCGGCTCCCACCGTTGACTGCACTCCTTCAGCAGGCTGCATTCCTTCAGCAGGCTGCATTCTTGAGTTGAAATGCGGTCAAGTGTGGGAGCTGGCTTGCCTGCGATAGCGGTCTCAAGCCAAACACTTAATCCCGGTAAAACACCTGCACCAGGTGATAGCCAAACTTGCTCTTGATCGGCCCATGCACCACCTTCACCGGCTTCTTGAAAATCACCGCGTCAATCGCCCCGACCATCTGCCCTGGCCGCACTTCACCCAAATCACCGCCGCGCTTGCCGGACGGGCAGGTCGAGTATTTCTTGGCCAGCACATCAAACGCTTCGCCCTTGGCGATACGCTGCTTGAGCTGTTCGGCTTCTTCACTGGTTTTCACCAGGATGTGACGGGCTTGGGCTTTCATGTTGTTACCTGGCAACGGTCAAACGTAAGGGCGCGCGATTATGCCTGAACTCATTCATCGACGCTGATCATGCTGCGGATTTTGGTCGCCAGCAGCTCAACCGAGAATGGCTTGGCCACCATGTCCATGCCGTCCTCCAGGAAGCCCTGGCGCTCGGCGGCTTTTTCGGCGTAACCGGTCATGAACAACACGCGCAGGCCGGGCCGGTG
Source organism: Pseudomonas sp. Larv2_ips (assembly GCF_963879675.1). Classification (NCBI taxonomy): domain Bacteria; kingdom Pseudomonadati; phylum Pseudomonadota; class Gammaproteobacteria; order Pseudomonadales; family Pseudomonadaceae; genus Pseudomonas; species Pseudomonas sp. Larv2_ips. The sequence goes on along the minus strand of NZ_CAWOAW010000039.1, from coordinate 15,371 downwards.
CTGGCGGGCGATTTCTGCCAATTGGCGGCCGTTCATGCCCGGCAGGCCGACGTCGGTCACCAGCAGGTCTACGCGCAAATCCGACTCCAGCAGCGGCAGTGCCGTGCGTGAATCCGCCGCCTGGTGGGCGGTGTAGCCCAGTTCAGCCAGCACATTGACCACCAGCATGCGCACCGCGGGGTCATCCTCGACGACGACCACCGCTTCACCGGCCAGTGCCAGCGGCGCTTCACTCAGGTGCTGCGGCAGGTTGCTTTCCAGCGCGGTGCCATGCAGGCGCGGCAGGTACAGGCGCACGCAGGTGCCCTGGCCGGGTTCACTTTGAATGGTTACGTGGCCACCCGATTGCTGGGCAAACCCGTAGATCATCGACAGCCCCAGGCCGGTGCCCTGGCCGATAGGCTTGGTGGTGAAGAACGGGTCGAAGGCCTTGGCCAGAATCTTCGGCGCCATGCCGGTGCCGTTGTCACTCACGCCGAGCATCACGTAGTCGCCGGCCTTGACCGGCTCGAGGGTGGTGATGTCGGTGCCGTCCAGGTAGCTGTTGGCGGTTTCAATCATCAATTCGCCGCCGTCGGGCATTGCGTCGCGCGCGTTGATCACCAGGTTCAGCAGGGCGTTTTCCAACTGGCTGGCATCGGTATTCACCGGCCAGATGTCCTTGCCCAGCTGCACCTTGAGTGAGATATGCGCGCCTTTGGTGCGGCGGAACAAGTCTTCCAGCGACGCCACCAGCGTGTTCGGGTCCAGCGGGCGGCGGTCGAGCGACTGGCGCCGGGAGAACGCCAGCAGCCGGTGGGTGAGGGCGGCCGCACGGTGAGCGGAGGAGACCGCCGCGTCGGTAAACCGGCCGATTTCATCACTGCGCCCGGCGGCGATGTAGCGCTGCATCAGGTCCAGGCTGCCGATAATCCCGGTGAGCATGTTGTTGAAGTCATGGGCGATGCCGCCAGTGAGCTGACCCACCGCTTCCATCTTCTGCGCATGGCGCAGCGCATCCTCGGCGCGCTCGCGTTCGAACATCTCGTTTTGCAGGCGCTGGTTGGCCTCGGCCAGCGCCTGGGTACGCTGGGCTACGCGTTCTTCGAGGTTCTCGTTGAGGTGGCGCAGGGCTTCTTCGGTGAGTTTGCGTTCGGTCTCGTCGATCACGAAGATGTAAAAGCCATTCACCGAGCCGTCATTGCTAAAGCGCGGCAAGTACTTCATCAGTGCATGGCGCGGTCGGCCGTCGTGGTGGGGCGTCACGGTCATGAAGCTGCACGCCTTGCCCTTGAGCGCGGCCGCGATCTTGTCTTCGCGCCCGGCATACACCTCATCGCCGAGCACTTCGCGGATGCTCTTGCCGTACAACTCCTGGGGCGTCATGCCGTACCAGTCGAGGTAAGCGCTGTTGTTCAGGCGAAAACGTTGTTCGTGGTCGACGTAACCGATCAGCACCGGCATGGCGTTGATGATCAACTGCAGTTCGGTCTGGCTTTGGCGCAGGGCCTGCTCGGTGTGTTTGCGCTCGGTCAGGTCCAGCGCTGCGCCTAAAAAGCGTGCCGGGCGGCCTTGATGATCCTTGTAACAGCGCCCGCGCGCGAACACCCAGCGCACCTGGCCGTCGGCTTGCAGCAGGCGGTATTCCTCGGCGTACTCGGTGCCGAAGGTGATGCAATGCTTGATGCTGCGCGCCACCATGCCACGGTCTTCGGGGTGTACGCCTTGCAGGTAGTCGCTGATGGGCAGCAGGCCGGCGTCACTCGGGTCGACGCCGTGCAGGTGGGCGAAGTGGGCATCGGCAATAAAGCGGTCTTCGCCGATGTCCCAGTCCCAGGTGCCGACCGCATCCGTTGCCGCCAGCGCCAGTTGCAGGCGTTGCTCGGTGCTGTGCTGGGCCTTGAGGCTGTCTTCGGAGCGCTGCTGCAGCTCGAGGGCTTTGCTGCGCCGTTCGTTGGTTTCGATGGCGGTGACCAGGATACCGGCCACCGTCCCGCTTTCATCGCGGACCGGGCTGTAGGTCAGGTCGAGCCAGATCTCGGTATCGCGGTGGTTGCGTTGCAGCACAAAGCGTTGCTCGCTGAACGTGCGCACTTGGCCGCTCAGCACGGCGTCGTAGACAGGCGCGGTGAAGCTGGCCAATTCCGGCCAGGACTCATGCGCCGGCTGGCCCAACGCGCCAGGGTGCTTGTTGCCCGCAAGCCGCGCAAAGCCGTCGTTGTAAAGCTGCGTGAGCAGGGGGCCCCACAGCAGCAGCATTGGCATCGGTGAGTGGACCACGATGTCGACCGCTGTGCGTAGACTTTGCGGCCAGTCGTTGGCCTCACCGAGGGGGCTTTGCGCCCAGTCCAGCCGCGCAATCAATGCAGCGGCTTCGCTACCGGTGGATGTTCCATTCATGAAAAAGCCCTACACCTGACACTTTGAAGTACAACAAAAGCCGATTATCCCGCGAGATGGGAGCGGCTGACTACCCCTCGAAAAATAGCATGCATTGGGACTTTGTCTTCAATTGAGTGCTTTTGCGCTGAAACCTTTCATCATTCGGCCAGCTCAGGGCGCTGGCGAAACTGCTCCAGCGCTTGCGGATTCGCCAGGGCGTCGGTGTTCTTCACCGGCTCACCGTGCACCACATTGCGCACCGCCAACTCGACAATCTTGCCGCTGATGGTGCGCGGAATATCGGTGACGGCGAGGATCTTCGCCGGCACGTGGCGCGGCGTGGTGTTGGCGCGAATCACCTGGCGAATCTGCTGCTCCAGGGCCTGATCCAGCTCGATACCATCTGTAAGGCGCACGAACAGCACCACGCGCACATCATCCTGCCAGCGTTGGCCGATGGCCAGGCTTTCCAGCACCTGCGGGACTTTTTCCACCTGGCGATAAATCTCCGCCGTGCCGATGCGCACGCCACCGGGGTTGAGCACCGCGTCGGAGCGGCCGTGAATCAGCCAGCTGCCAGTCGGGCATTGCTCGGCGTAGTCGCCCTGGGCCCACACGCCGGGAAACTGGCTGAAGTACGAGGCGCGCAGTTTGTGCTGCTGCGGGTCGTTCCACAGGCCAATCGGCATGGCCGGAAAGTGCCGGGTGCACACCAGTTCGCCTTTTTCGCCGATCACCGCTTTGCCCTGCTCGTTCCATACTTCGATGGCCATCGCCAGGCTCTTGCACTGCATCTGCCCGCGACGTACCGGCAGCACCGGGTTGCCGATCACAAAGCAGGAGACGATATCGGTGCCGCCGGACATCGACGACAGGCACAGCTCCCGCTTGATCTGGCGGTACACGTAGTCGTAGCTCTGCGGCGACAGCGGCGAGCCCGTCGAGATCAGGCCTTTGAGGCTGTTCAGCGAGTGGCTCAGGCGCGGCTGCGCGCCGGCTTTTTCCAGGGTGGCGAGGAATTTGGGGCTGGTGCCGAACACGCTGATTTTCTCGGCGTCGATCAGGTCGATCAAGCGTTCCGGTCCGGGGTGAAACGGTGAGCCGTCGTACAGCACCGCCGTGGCACCGAGGGCCAGCACCGACACCAGCCAATTCCACATCATCCAGCCGCAGGTGGTGTAGTAGAACAGGCAATCTTCGCGCGACAGGTCGGCGTGCAGGCCGTGTTCCTTGAGGTGGGTGAGCAGCACGCCGCCGGTGCCGTGGATGATGCATTTGGGCACGCCGGTGGTGCCGCTGGAATAAAGGATGTACAGCGGGTGATCGAACGGCACCGCGACAAATTCAGGCTCGCCGCCGGGGGTGTAGAAGTCATCCCACAGCGCCACCCTGGCCTGGGTCTGATAGTCTGCGACGCGCGCTTGAGGCCGCGCGTAAGGCACGATAATCAATTGTTCGAGAGACGGCAGGCGCGCGAGGATTTCATTCAGTTTGGCCGTTTGGTCGATGCCCTTGCCGGCGTAGCGATACCCCGCGCAGGTGATCAACACCTTGGGTTCGATCTGACCAAAACGGTCGATCACGCCTTGGGTGCCGAAGTCCGGCGATGAGCATGACCAGATCGCGCCGAGGCTGGTGGTGGCGAGCATGCCCACCAGGGTTTGCCAGGTGTTGGGCATGCACGCGGCCACGCGGTCGCCCACGCCGACACCGGCCGCGCGCAGGCTGTGTTGCAGGCCGGCGACGTGTTCGGCCACTTCGGCGTAGGTCAGTTGTTCGCGCTGGCCATCCTCGCTGATCGCGACCACCGCCGGGTGATCGTCGCGACGGCGCAGCAGGTGTTCGGCAAAGTTCAGGGTGGCGCCGGGAAACCACTGGGCGCTGGGCATCTGAGTGCCTTCGATCAGCGTCGCGGTGGGCGGGCTGCGAAACTGCACGTCGAAGAACGCGACGATGGCCTGCCAGAAGTCGGGACGCTGGTCGATGCTCCACTGGTGCAGGGCGGGGTAGTCGGCCAGCTGCAGGCTGTGGCGTTGATTGATGAAGCGCCGGAACTGGTCCATCCGCGTGTTGCGGATGCGCTCGGGGGAGGGTTGCCAGAGGATGTCGGACATGAGGAAGTCTCTTGTTCTTGTACAAATCTTGCAGCCAACACAGGTCGAAACTGTGGGGGCAGGCTTGCCTGCGCCCACATTCGATCTCAGTGTCTGTTTTTATTGGGCCAGCCAGCCGCCGTCGATGTTCCACGCGGCACCGCGCACCTGGGCACCCGCCTCACTGCACAAAAACAGCACCAACTCACCCAGCTGCGGCGGCGTCACAAACGCCAGCGATGGCTGTTTTTCCGCGAGCAAGTCGTGCTGCGCCTGTTGCGGGTCCACGCCTTTGGCTGCGCGGTCATCAATCTGCTGTTGCACCAACGGCGTCAGCACCCAGCCTGGGCAGATGGCGTTGCAGGTGACGTTGCTGGTGGCGGTCTCCAGGCCCACCACCTTGGTCAGGCCGATCACGCCGTGCTTGGCCGCCACATAGGCCGCCTTGCCCACCGAGCCGACCAGGCCATGCACCGAGGCAATGTTGACGATGCGCCCCCAACCCTTGGCTTTCATGCCCGGCAAGCTCAAGCGGGTGCTGTGGAACACCGACGACAGGTTGATCGCGATAATCGCGTCCCAACGCTCGGCCGGGAAGTCCTCCACCGCCGACACATGCTGAATGCCGGCGTTGTTGACCAGAATGTCGACGCCGCCGAACTCGCGCTCGGCGTAGGCGATCATGTCGGCGATCTGCGCCGGGTCGCTGACGTCCGCCGGGTGATGGCCGACCTTGCCGCCCAATGCCTGAACCTGGGCGATCACCGCGCTGGCGTCGCCGAAGCCGTTGAGGATCAGGTTGGCGCCGGCCTCTGCCAGGCTCAGCGCGATGCCCAAACCGATGCCGCTGGTGGAGCCGGTAACCAGGGCGGTCTTGCCGTTCAATGTCGTCATGAAAACCTCACACAATGCCGGTGGCGTAGAAAGTACCGATCACCACGAACACCGCAAGGGTCTTGATAATCGTGATGCCGAAAATGTCTTTGTAGGCTTCGCGGTGCGTCAGCCCGGTCACCGCCAGCAGCGTGATCACCGCGCCGTTGTGGGGCAGGGTGTCCATGCCGCCGCTGGCCATGGCCGCGACCCGGTGCAGCACTTCAAGGGGGATATTGGCCGCATGGGCCGCCGAAATAAAGCTCTCGGACATCGCTGCCAGGGCGATGCTCATGCCGCCCGACGCAGAACCGGTGATGCCGGCCAGCAGGGTTACGGTGATCGCCTCGTTGACCAGCGGGTTGGGAATGCCCTTGAGCCAGTCCGCCAGCACCAGAAAGCCCGGCAGCGAGGCGATCACCGCGCCAAAACCGTATTCCGACGCGGTGTTCATCGCCGCCAGCAGCGCGCCGCTGACCGCGCTTTTGCTGCCTTCGGCGAGCTTGCTTTTGATCGCCGACCAGCCGAACACCAGCACCATGACGATGCCCACCAGCAACGCCGCCTGCACGGCCCAGATCGCGGTGAGCTTGGCGATCTCGGTGGTCACCGGCGCGCTCATGCCCGGCAGACTGAGGCTGTGGGTCTTGCCGTACCACTGCGGAATCCAGTGGGTGAACAGCAAGTTCATCACGCCCACCAGCAGCAGCGGCGACAGCGCGATCCATGGGTTGGGCAGCGCCAGGTTGTCCGCGGTTTCCGGCTCGTTGCGCAGCTCGGTGCCATAGCCTTCGCCGGCACGCTGGGCCTTGTTGCGCTGGCGCGCCAGGTAGAGCATGCCGGTGCAGAACACGAACACCGTGCCGATCAGGCCCAGCCACGGCGCGGCCCAGGCGGTGGTGTTGAAGAAGGTGCTGGGGATGATGTTCTGGATTTGCGGCGTACCCGGCAGGGCGTCCATGGTGAACGAAAACGCGCCGAGGGCGATGGTCGCCGGAATCAGGCGCTTGGGAATATTGCTCTGGCGAAACATCTCTGCCGCAAACGGGTACACCGCAAACACCACCACAAACAGCGACACGCCACCGTAGGTGAGCAGGGCGCAGACCAGCACAATCACCAGCATCGCCTGGCGCGTGCCGAGCAAACGGATGGCGGCGGCCACAATCGAACGCGAAAAGCCCGACAGCTCGATCAGCTTGCCGAACACCGCGCCGAGCAGGAACACCGGGAAATACAGTTTGATGAAACCGACCATTTTCTCCATGAACACCCCGGTAAACGCGGGAGCGACGGCGGACGGGTCGGTGAGCAGTACGGCGCCGAGGGCGGCGATGGGGGCAAACAGGATCACGCTGTAGCCACGGTAGGCAGCCAGCATCAGCAGCGCGAGGGCTGCCAGGGCAATGATCACACTCATGGTGTGTCTCCAGATCGAATTGTTATTTTTGTGGGGTGAGGCGTTGGAGAGGGGCTATAGCCAGATGTGTGCCAGTTTATTAACTTGTTGAAATATAGGGATATTTTTTGATTTATGATCGGTAATTCTGAAATTAATCTCTATTTAGAGACAGGTGAATACCCAATGTGGGAGCGGGCTTGCTCGCGAAAGCGGCGTATCAGTCGGCGCATGAGTTGCTGAACCACCGATTTGGCGAGCAAGCCCGCTCCCACATCAGGTTGTCTTTATAGTGAGAATCGTGTCTCTTTATTGAGACTGGGCAATGCCGAGCGCCACCATCTTTTTGTACAGCGTCGACCTGCCCAGGCCCAACCGCTTGGCTGCCTCCACGACGTTGCCTTCACACGCCGCCAATGCTGCCTCAATCACCTGCCGATCAAACCGCTCGCGCGCCGCCGCAAACGTCTCGCCCTCGACGGTTGCTACGGCGCCACGCGCCACCGGGCTGAACGTGCCAATCGCGGCGCGAATCTCGTTGGCATCCAACACCAGGTCATCACTCAACAACGCTGCGCGCTCCAGCACATTGCGCAGCTCGCGGATATTCCCCGGCCACGCATGCTGCGCCAGCAACGCCAGGGCCTCGCGGTTCAGTTCATGCTGGCTGCGCAGCTCCTCCAGAATCGCCTCGCTCAACGCCGGGATGTCATCCAGGCGTTCGCGCAACGGCGGCACCTGGATCGGCAGCACATTCAGCCGGTAATACAAATCCGCGCGAAACTCGCCACGCTTGATTGCCGCTTCCAGGTCCATGGACGTGGCCGCAATCACCCGCACATCGCTGTGCAGCATTTCGTTGGAACCTACCGGCTCGTATTCTTTTTCCTGCAGCACCCGCAGCAGTTTGCTTTGCAGCGGCAGGGGCATGTCGCCGATCTCGTCGAGAAACAGTGTGCCGCCCTGGGCAATCTGCAGTTTGCCGGGACGGCCCTTGCGGTCGGCGCCGGTGAAGGCCCCCGGCGCAGTGCCGAAGAATTCGGCTTCAAGCAGATCCGCGGGAATCGCCGCGCTGTTGATGCTGACAAAAGCTTTGTGTGCACGCGGCGAGGCGCCGTGAATCGCCTGGGCCAGCAATTCTTTGCCGGTACCGGTTTCACCCAGCAGCAACACCGGCGACTGCGCATTCGCACTGCGCCGCGCCCGGCGTTTGACGTCCAGGCTGGCCGCGCTGGTGCCGATAAAATGCGCGAAGTTGTATTTGCTCTGCCGCGAGCGCAGCAGCGAGCGGGTGGACGCCAGCTCCTGCTGCATGCTCAGGTAGCGCTCGATCAGTGGCGAAAGGTTGCGCAACTCGTCGAACAGCGCAAAGCCAATCGCGCCGATCACCGCGCCGGCGTCATCGTGAATGGGCAGGCGCATCACCACCAGCGGGCCTTTGGGCGTGTCCTGGATATCCAGCAAAATCGGCTGGTCGTTGCGCACCACCTGGCGGAGCAGGCTATTGGAGATCACCTGCTCGCACGGTTGGCCGATGGCTTCGTCGGCGCGCTTGAGGCCGAAGCGCTTGGCGTAACGCTCGTTCATCCACACGATATTGGCGTCGCGATCGACAATCACCGTGCCTTCGCTGGACTGCTCGATGATTTCGAACAGCGACTGGATGGCCAGGCCGCGAACCTGTTGGTAGTCCTTGAGGCTGTCGCTGATGTTCATATTTATGCCGTCAACACAAATGGAGGGTGGAGTCGCAATGCTGTGGGAGCGGGCTTGCTCGCGAAAAAGCGCTGTAGCAATGCCGCAGGTATTGCCTGACACGCCGCCTTCGCGAGCAAGCCCGCTCCGACAGGGGAGAGCGTGCTCCTACAAGGGGATGTGCGCCGCCGCCAGCAGTTCTTTGGTGTACGGATGCTGCGGCGATTCGAACACGCTATGGCTCGCGCCACGTTCCACCACCTTGCCGTCCTTGACCACAATCATGTCATGGGCCATGGCGCGCACCACGGCCAGGTCATGGCTGATAAACAGGTAGGTCAGGCCGTATTTCTCCTGCAACTCACGCAGCAACGCCACCACCTGCTTTTGCACCGTGCGGTCCAGCGCCGAGGTCGGTTCGTCCAGCAGCATCAGTGCCGGCTTGAGCACCAGCGCGCGGGCGATGGCGATGCGTTGGCGCTGGCCGCCGGAAAACTCGTGGGGGTAGCGGTGGCGGCTGGCGGGGTCGAGGCCCACGTCCTTGAGCACCTGCACCACTTGCGCATCGCGCTCGGCCAAGCTGCACGGCGCGTGCACTTCCAGGCCTTCGCTGATGATCTGCTCAACCGACATACGTGGGCTGAGGCTGCCGTAAGGGTCCTGGAACACCACCTGCATCTGCTTGCGCCACGGGCGCATTTGCTGATTATTCAGCGGGTCGAGCGCTTCACCCTGGAAGCGAATGCTGCCGGTGGAGTCGAGCAGACGCAGGATCGCCTGGCCCAGGGTCGATTTGCCCGAACCCGACTCGCCGACAATTCCCAGGGTCTTGCCGCGCTGCACGCTGAGGCTGATGCCGTCCACCGCGCGCAGGTAGGTCTTGCGCCGAAACAGCCCGCCGCTGAGGGGGAACTGCACCGTCAGGTCATCGACCTGCAACACCGTTTCGCGTTCATCACTGCACAGCGCATCGCCGGCAGGTTCGGCATCCAGCAACAGGCGGCTGTAAGGGTGTTGCGGTGCGTTGAACAGTGTCTGGCAGTCGGCCTGCTCGACAATCTCACCGGCGCGCATCACGCACACGCGCTGGGCAATGCTGCGCACCAGGTTAAGGTCATGGCTGATCAGCAGCAGCGACATGCCCAGGCGTTGTTGCAAGGATTTGAGCAGCAGCAGGATCTTGCGCTGCACGGTCACGTCCAGCGCGGTGGTCGGTTCATCGGCGATCAACAGTTCCGGCTCACACGCCAGGGCCATGGCGATCATGACGCGCTGGCGCTGGCCGCCGGAGAGCTGATGCGGATAGGCCTTGAGGCGCTCCTTGGGCTTCTGGATACCCACCAGCTCGAGCAATTCAAGGATGCGCGCCTGCGCCGCCTTGCCACCCAGGCCCTTGTGCAGCAGCAGGGTTTCGCCGATCTGTTTTTCAATGCTGTGCAGCGGGTTGAGCGAGGTCATCGGCTCCTGGAAGATCATCGCAATGCGGTTGCCGCGCAGCTTTTGCAGGGTCGCCGCCGACGCGCCGATCAGCTCCTGGCCGCGATACTTCACCGAGCCCGTGGTGTGCGTACCGGCTTCGGGCAGCAGTTGCAGGATCGAATGGGCCGTCACCGACTTGCCCGAGCCCGACTCGCCGACCAGCGCCAGGCATTCGCCCTGGCGCACGTCCAGGCACAGGTTGCGCACCACGGTCTGGCCGCTGAAGGCAACACTGAGGTCGCGGATTTCAATGAGGTTCATAGGCAGTCACTCATGAGCGGGGGTCGAAGGCATCACGCAATGCCTCGCCGATAAAGACCAGCAACGACAAGATCAGCGCCAAGGTGAAGAACGCCGTCAGGCCCAGCCAGGGCGCCTGCAGGTTCTGCTTGCCCTGGGCGATCAGTTCGCCCAGCGACGCGCTGCCTGCCGGCATGCCGAACCCGAGGAAATCCAGGGCGCTCAAGGTGGAAATCGCCCCGGTCAAAATAAACGGCAGGTAGCTCAAAGTGGCGGTCATGGCATTGGGCAGGATATGCCGGCGAATGATTTTGCCATCGCCCAGGCCCAGGGCGCGTGCGGCCTTGACGTATTCCAGGTTGCGCCCGCGCAGGAACTCGGCGCGCACGACGTCCACCAGTGCCAGCCAGGAAAACAGCGCCATGATCCCCAGCAGCCACCAGAAATTCGGCTCCACGAACCCTGACAGGATGATCAGCAGGTACAGCACCGGCAGCCCGGACCAGACTTCCAGGACGCGCTGGCCCAGCAAGTCCACCCAGCCGCCGTAATAACCCTGCAAAGCGCCGGCGGCAATGCCGATGGCAGCGCTGATGGCGGTGAGCGCCAACGCGAACAGGATCGACACGCGCGCGCCAAAGATCACCCGCGCCAGCACATCGCGCGACTGATCATCGGTGCCCAGCCAGTTCACCGCCGAGGGCGGGCTGGGGGCAGGGCGGCTCAGCTCGTAATTGGGCGTGTCATCGCTGAACGGGATCGGCGGGAACAGCATCCAGCCGCCGTCCTGCTTGATCAGCTTTTGCACGTAGTCACTGCGGTAGTCGGCCTGGAACGGCAATTGCCCGCCGAACTGCTGCTCGGTGTAACGCTTGAACACCGGGAAATACAGCTCGTTTTTGAAACTGAGCACCAAGGGCTTGTCGTTGGCGATCAGCTCGCCGCCCAGGGTCAGGATAAACAGGCCGATAAACAGCCACAGCGACCACCAGCCACGACGGTTTTTCTTGAAGCGCTCGAAACGCCGACGCGCCACCGGAGACAAATCAAGCATCAGGCGTTCCTCGCGGCGAAGTCGATACGCGGGTCCACCAGGGTGTAGCAGAGGTCACCGATGAGTTTTATCAAGAGGCCAAACAGGGTGAAGATAAACAGCGAGCCGAACACCACCGGGTAGTCACGGGACACGGCGGCTTCATAGCTCATGCGGCCCAGGCCGTCGAGGGAGAAAATCACCTCAATGAGCAGGGAGCCGGCGAAAAACACGCTGATGAACGCCTGGGGAATCCCCGAGATCACCAGCAGCATGGCATTGCGAAATACGTGGCCATACAGCACGCGCCGTTCGCTTAAACCCTTGGCGCGCGCAGTGACCACGTATTGGCGGGTAATTTCATTCAGGAAAGAGTTTTTGGTCAGGATGGTCAGCGTGGCGAACCCGCCGATCACCAGCGCGGTGACCGGCAGCACCAGGTGCCAGAAGTAGTCGGCAATCTTGCCCACGGTGCTCAGCTCTTCGAAATTCTCCGAGACCAGCCCGCGCACCGGGAACCAGTTCAGCGACGTACCGCCGGCGAACACCACAATCAGGAACATCGCAAACAGGAACGCCGGCATTGCGTAACCGATGACGATGGCGGTGCTGCTCCACACGTCAAAACTGCTGCCGTGGCGCACCGCCTTGCGAATTCCCAAGGGGATCGACACCAGGTAGGTGATCAACGTGGCCCACAGGCCGAGGGAAATCGTCACCGGCATCTTTTCCAGGATCAGGTCGATTACCGTCGAGCCGCGAAAGAAGCTGTTGCCGAAGTCCAGCTGCGCATAGTTCTTGAGCATCAGCCACAGGCGTTCCGGGGCGGGCTTGTCGAAGCCGTATTGTTTTTCGATGTCCTTGATCAGTTTCGGGTCCAGGCCGCGGCTGGCGCGGGAGCCGCTGATACTTTCGCCGGAACCGCCGCCGATGCCGCCGCCAATCCCTTGCAAGTGCGCGATGGCCTGTTCAACCGGGCCGCCGGGTGCGGCCTGCACGATGACGAAGTTGACCAGCAGGATGATCACCAGCGTCGGAATGATCAGCAGCAGGCGCCGCACGATATAGGCAAACATCAGCGGGCCCCTCCACGTTTTTTCAACTCGGCGTTCATTTGTTCATTGGTCAGTGGTGTGGGGCTGATTTCCCACCAGGTTTCCAGGGCTTCGTCGTTCTTGGCCTCGATCGCCGGCCGGCCGAAGCGGTTCCACCACGCGGCCGAGGTGCCGGGCGGGTAATAGTTTGGGATCCACAGGTAATTCCATTGCAGCACACGGTCCAGGGCATGGGCGTAGGTGAGCATCTGCGCCTGGGTGGTGGCCTTGACCAGGCCGCTGATCAGCGTGTCGACGGCCGGGTCTTTGAGCACCATGTAGTTATTGGCGCCGGGGTCGTAGGCCGCCTGCGAGCCGAAGTAGTTGTACAGCTCCAGGCCCGGCGAGGTGGTGACCGGGAAGCCCACGACGATCATGTCGTAATCACGGGCCATCATGCGGTTCACATACTGCGAGGAGTCGATGCGGCGGATATTCAGGGTGATGCCGATCTGTGCCAGGTTGCGCTTGTACGGCAACAGCAGGCGTTCCAGGCCGGGCTGGGCATTGAGGAAAGTGAATTCCAGCGGCTCGCCGTCGGCGTTGACCAGCTTGTCACCCTTGGGTTTCCAGCCCGCCGCTTCCAGCAGTGCCAGGGCTTGCAACTGTTTGTCGCGAATCATGCCGCTGCCGTCGGTGACCGGCGCCTTGAACACCTGGGTGAACACCTCAGCGGGCACTTGGTCGCGCAACGGTTCAAGAATGGCCAGTTCTTCCTGGGTTGGCAGCTGGCTGGCGGCCAGCGGGCTGTTGGAAAAATAGCTCTGCTGGCGAATGTACAGGTTGCGCATCATCTGCCGGTTGGCCCATTCAAAATCCCACAGCATCGCCAGGGCCTGGCGCACGCGGCGGTCCTTGAACATCGGCTTCTGCACGTTGAACACATAGCCCTGCGCCGGTTGCGGCATCTCTTTGGCCAGGTGCGCACGTTGCAGGCGGCCGTCGTCCAGCGCCGGGCCGTTGTAGCCGATGGAATAGCCGGTGGCGGAGAACTCACGGTTGAAATCGTAGGCACCGCCGCGCAGCACCTGACGGGCCACTTCGGTATCGCCGAAGTACTCCAGGCTCAGGTGATCGAAGTTGTACAGGCCACGGCTGACGGGCAAGTCCTTGCCCCACCAGTCCGGGTCGCGGGTGAAGGTGATGGTGCTGCCGGAGTCGATCTTGCTGACTTTATACGGGCCGCTGCCGAGCGGGGCTTCGTAGCCGCCGCCGTTGGCGAAGTCGCGGGTTTTCCACCAGTGCTCGGGAAACACCGGCAGGGTGGCGATATCCAGCGGCAGGGTGCGGTTTTCATTGCTGGAGAAATCGAAGCGCACCTGGCGCTCGTTTTCGACTTCGACGTGCTTGACGTCGGCGAACAGGGTGCGAAAGCGCAGGCTGCCCTGGGTCATCAGCAGGTCGAAACTGTAGCGCACGTCTTCGGCGGTGATCGGCTTGCCGTCGGCGAAGCGCGCCTTGGGGTTCAGGTAGAAGCGCAGGGACAGGCCGTCGTCGGCGCGCTCCATCTTCTCGGCGACCAGGCCGTAGACGGTGTAGGGCTCATCCAGGGAGCGCTGGGCCAGCGGGGCGTAGAGCCAGCCGTCGACCTGAGAGACGCCGATGCCTTTGTCGATGTACGGCAGCACATGGTCAAAACGCCCGATCTCGATGGCCGAGCGCCGCAGGCTGCCGCCTTTGGGGGCGTTGGGGTTGGCGTAGTCGAAATGGGTGAAGCCGGCGGGGTACTTGGCCGGTTCGCCGTAGACCGTGAGGTAGGTCTGCGGGGCCGCGATCACAGCGGTGCTGGCCAGCAGCAGGGCCAGGGCGGAGCTGCAGAATTTTATGGAAAAAGCCAATCGCATTGTCAGCCTTGAGCGCCGGGTGAAGAAGAATAGAGATGTGTACGTTATCGGCTTAAGCCTTGCCAGTCATTACATGCACAACGGCCCACCAAAAGGCGGGCCGTTGTTTATAGCATCAGCACAGACTGGATCAGTCCTGGCGGCTGGTGACTTCCAGCAGGTGGTAGCCGAACTGGGTCTTGACCGGGCCTTGCACGGTGTTGACCGGGGCGCTGAAGACGACGGTGTCGAATTCTTTGACCATCTGGCCTGGGCCGAACGAACCGAGGTTACCGCCGTCGCGGCTGGACGGGCAGCTGGAGTTGGCTTTGGCGATTTCTGCGAAATCGGCGCCGCCTTCGATCTGGGCTTTGAGTTCGTTGCACTTGTCTTCAGTGGACACGAGGATGTGACGGGCGGTGGCTTTGGCCATGGGGAATAACTCCTTGAATAAAAAGGGTGAGCGTACCGGATTCAGGCGGTTATTTGTTGGCAAAGTTCCGTTGGGTTTGGGTGGGGGG
>NZ_CAWOAW010000039.1:0-318 GCF_963879675.1 Pseudomonas sp. Larv2_ips | reverse complement strand
GCTTGCTCGCGAAGGCGGTGTGTCAGTTAGCTCATGTGTAGCTGACACACCGCCTTCGCGAGCAAGCCCGCTCCCACAGTTTGACTGAGTACAGACCGCCAGCACCGCACTGCTTGGCTTTTCTGTAGGAGCTGGCTTGCCTGCGATGCAGACGACTCGGTCCATCAGGCACACCAAGTCGATGCCATCGCAGGCAAGCCAGCTCCCACATTGAATTGAGTTCAGCTCTCAGAATCAGGCCGGCTGTCAGGCCGCCTCGCTTGCGCTTTTGATCTAACCACTCAGGTCGGCTACTAGGCCGCCGTGCTCTGCTTTTGA
>NZ_CAWOAW010000038.1:248-513 GCF_963879675.1 Pseudomonas sp. Larv2_ips | reverse complement strand
GGTGGATACGCCGGCTAACGACGTTTACAACAATGGTTCGACTGTCAGCACCACGATTACTGGGGCTACGGGCGGCAATTTTGAAAATCTGGTACCGAGCACTACGCCTGCGGTTACTACGATTACTGATTCGGTTGATACCACTACCGTCACGTTGACGGCGGGCGAGACTGTCACCGAAGGCGGTCAGATCACTTACACCGCAACGCTGACCAATCCAGCGCAGACGCCGGTGACGGTCACTTTGAGCAATGGCTCGGTGATC
>NZ_CAWOAW010000038.1:0-238 GCF_963879675.1 Pseudomonas sp. Larv2_ips | reverse complement strand
AACTGGCGGCAACTTCGAGAACTTGGTGCCGAGCACTACACCTGCGGTCACCACGATCACTGATTCGGTTGATACCACCACCGTTACGTTGACGGCGGGCGAGACTGTCACCGAAGGTGGCCAGATCACTTACACCGCAACGCTGACCAACCCTGCACAAACGCCGGTGACGGTCACTTTGAGCAATGGCTCGGTGATTACCATCAAGGCGGGTGAGTCGGTTGGCACGGTGGTGGTG
>NZ_CAWOAW010000037.1:89563-194383 GCF_963879675.1 Pseudomonas sp. Larv2_ips | reverse complement strand
AGTGGTGGGGCAAGAGCCCTTTGGTTACTTTGGGGCTTTTCCAAAGTGACCCGCCGTAAGGGCGGAACCCATACCCGCGATCACCCAAATACCGGATATGCCCTCAGCGATGCTGAAACCTGGGCAAAGAAGCAATGCGTAACTTAGGCTCCTGCAACCGCGCCAAGTCCGTGGCAATCTGCGCCCGCCAGAAGTGCGCACCGGCCAGTTGCGCATCCACCCACGCCTGGCGCAGCAGCACCTTGGCCTTGTCCACCGACCCGTAGTTGCCCTGGCGCAGTGTCAGTTGGGCCTTGATCCGCAGCATCTGCGGCACAAACCAGCGCTCATGGCGGCCGATGGCCAATTGCAGCGTCTCCTCCAACACTTCCAGCGCAAGTTTTTCCAGGCCCAGGCGCGCCAACCCCAAAGCGTATTCACAACGAAACAGACTGTAGAGCTGACCATCGCCCTGGCCCTGCAGGTGCTGCAGGGCTTCGCCAAGTTGCGGCACGCCTTCTTCCGGCGAGCCCTGGCGGATCAGCAGGATGCTCTCGAAACACAGGCGAAATTGCCGCCAGATATGCAAGTCCTGGCGGGTGGTGCTGTCCTGCAGCAGGCCCAGGTAATACCGCATTTTCGGCAGATTGGACGCCAGCAGCGCCAGGGGGATCGCCCCCAGGCACAAGGTGTACCAGAGGGTCGCCGGGTGATCGAGTGAGACCGCTTCATCGACGCAGGTGCCGATCAGCCGCAGGGCCGGGTCGACGTCGCCTTCCATAAATTGCACCTTCGCCTTGAGGCAGCGTGCGGCGATGCGCTGATCAAACAGCGCGTCGATGATATGCGAGCGCGGGGCCGACGGTGAACCCAGGGCTTCGTCGATATTTTGTCGGGCGCCCGCCAGATCGCCCATGTGAAACAGCACCACCGCCCGCATGCGCTTGCCCAGCAGTTGCTGGTTCCCGCTGTTGTTCAACGCAATGTAGCGCTCGGCCAACTCCAGTGCTTCGGCGTACTGGTTACACGCACAACGATCACCCCAGAGCCCCCACAGCGCGCGAAGTTTGTGCTCGGCATCGCCGAGTTCGCGGCCGTCCTCGCGCACCTGGCGCCATGCTTCACGCAACGGGCCGCCGGTGCCGTCGGTGAGCATCAGCGCGCTGGCCAGCGCGGTGTTCAGCAGCATGCGTTGGCGCGTCGGCAATGGGGTGCTGGCGTCGCTGGCCAGCCCCTGGTCAACCCAGCTGCGGCACTCACTGACCAGCGACAGGCGCAACCATAACGGCACGCCGCCCAACGTCAGTTCAATCCCCAGCGGCAGGTTGCCGGTCGTCGAGTAGGCCCAGTCGAGTGCCGACCGCACCGTGTTGATCTCGGGGCCATACAGCGCGACCCAGGTTTGCGGTGACAGGCCATCCAGGGTCTGCCCGGCTTCCTGCAACACCCCAAGGGCATAGCGCGCATGGCGTTCGGCGGTGGCGTTGGTTTCGCCCTGTTCGGCGAGCTTTTCCAGGGCGTAGGCGCGAGTGGTTTCCAGCAGGCGATAACGCTTGAGCAACTGCGATTCGCCGGCGATCAGCAGTGACTTGTCCATCAGGCTTTCGAGCAGGGGCAGGGCATTGCGCGGGTCGAGGGCGCTGCTGGCAGTCATGGCCTTGACGGCATCAAGGGTGAAGGAGCCGGTGAAGACAGCCAATTGGCGCAGCATCGCCTGCTCGTCGCCGCTGAGCATCGAATAGGTCCAGTCAAGGGTCGCGCTCAGTGAGCGATGGCGGGCGAGGGCGGTGCGCCGGCCGGTCATTTGCAGGCGGAAGCTGCCGTCCAGCAGGCCGACCAGGTCCTGGATGCCAAAGGTGCGTACCCGCGCGGCGGCTATTTCGATGGCCAGCGCATTGCTGTCGAGCTTGCGGCAGATGGCGCTGACGGCCGCCACGTCGGCGTCGTTGAATACAAAGTCGGGGTCAAGGGCGCGCACGCGCTCCACAAACAGGCGCACGCCGGACCATTTCAGCGCTTCGACGGCGCTGAGTGTCGTGTGTTCGTCGGGCACTTGCAGCGGCGCCAGGTCGTGCACGCGCTCGCCGTCGGCGCGCAGCGGCTCGCGACTGGTGGTCAGCACGTAGCATTGAGGGGCGCTGCGCAAGAGGGTTTCCACGGCATCGGCGGTGGCCGGCAACACGTGTTCGCAGTTGTCCAGTACCAGCAGCAGGCGGCGGTCGGCCAGGGTGGCGGCGATGCTGTGCAGCGGCTCGTCGCTGCCCGTCTGGATGCCCAGGGCGCTGGCGAGCATGCCGGTGACCCATTGCCCGCTGGTGGCCGGCGCCAGGTCGACGAAGCAAGTGTCCAGCTTGAGTTGGTTGGCTAACTGATGGGCCACGGCCATGGCGACGGTGGTCTTGCCGATGCCGCCAGGGCCGGTGATGGTCAAGAACCGCTGGTTCAGCACCTGGTCGGCAAGGCTTTCGACCAACTCATCGCGGCCAATCACTTCGCAGGACGGCGGCGCGACAGAGGGCTCATGGACGCGCGCGTGGGGCACCGGCAGATTGTCTTCGCCGGCCGCCTGCACGGTCACCGGCGCCACGAAGCGATAGCCGCGGCCCGGCACCGTGACGATATAGCTGAAGTTGCCATCGTCGCCCAAGGCCCGGCGCAGCGCGACGATCTGCGCGCGCAGGTTGCATTCCTCCACCACCACCTTGGGCCAGGCGAACGAGATCAGCTCGGCTTTCTCCAGCAGTTCGCCGGCGCGGGTGGCCAGGGCAATCAGCAAATACAGGGCGCGGCTGCCCAAGGTGACGGGCTCACCGTTTCGCAGCAATACGTGCTGGCGTGCGAGTAAGAGGAAGGGGCCAAAACCAAGGGCGCTTTCGGCGCACGCCGGGGCCAGGGGTTCTGCGTCCATGAAGGACACTGCGTGGTTCTTGCTCGAGCTCATCAATTCGTCCTTTTTATAGTCAGGCTTGTTATTGGCGATCAGGCCATTCGCCCTTTTGGGTACAGATGTGCAGCAGCAGTCTTGGAAAGTTGATGTCGATCAAAAAGTCGGGAAAGGTCGCCCTCCTTTGGGGCGTTGTCGTTTTTATTGGCGTGCCACGGATTGTGTTTCAGTTGATGAGACTGTCTCAAAGCTGAAACATTTTATTACCAGAAACAGGGATAAAGCAGAATGTATGCCAGTTGGCATGTAACAAAGATGACAACAACCGCATGAAATTTATGGTGATTTTTAGGGTCGTCGAGGCCGCCTGAAGGGCTTCGTTCGGAAAGGCGAATATTTCTAATTGTGTCGTTCGGGATGCCGAATAAATCGGCGCCTATTTAGCGGTGGGTTATTCACTGTGTATCACTGTGTATCCGCGCACCACCTTGATACACCGGCATGACGTTCTGTCGTGTTTGCGACACAGAGCGGATACACGCCTGGCTTTAACTCTGTTCACCAGCCGGCGCTGGCGGTCACGCACCGCCATTCGCGCCCTGGTCACACTCAGTCAAGCCAGGAGATACACCGATGAAGCGTCCTTACGCTGCCCTTGCGGCAACCCTCGCCCTGTCCCTCAGCGCCTTCGCGGCGGTGGCTCATGCCGATGAGCCCAAACCTCAGGAAAAGTGCTTCGGCGTGTCCCTCGCCGGCGCCAACGACTGCGCCGCCGGCAAGGGCACCTCGTGCGCCGGCACCGCCACCGCCGACTATCAGGGCAACGCCTGGGTGCTGGTGGACAAAGGCACCTGCACCCAGATCAAGACCCCCAAGGGCTACGGCAGCCTGACGGAACAGCCGTGATCCAGCGCCTGCTGCCCCAGGCACTGCTGTTGTTGGTGGCGCGGCTCGGGATCGCCGCGGTGTTCTTCCTGTCGGGGCGCACCAAGGTCACGGGTTTTCTGAACCTCAAACCGTCGACCTACGCGCTGTTCCGTTCCGAATATGCCTTGCCGTTGATTCCGTCGGACTGGGCTGCGCACCTGGCCACCTACGCCGAACACCTGTTCCCGCTGCTGCTGGTGCTGGGCCTGCTGACGCGTCCGGCCGCCGCTGCGCTGCTGGGCATGACCCTGGTGATCGAGGTGTTTGTGTACCCCGACGCCTGGCCGGTGCACCTGACCTGGGCGGGCCTGCTGCTGCCGCTGCTGGCCTATGGCGGCGGAACCTGGTCGCTGGACCGCTTGCTGTTGAGCAAACCTTTACAACTCTGATGGAGAGTCCCGATGCGAATGCTTTCTTCCCTGACCATTGCGATGGCAATGACCGTTCCGCTGTTGGCCCAGGCGGCCGACACCGCGCAGCCCGACACCGGCAAAAGCGTGGTGATCGTGCCCGGCTCGTTTGTCGACGGGTCCGGCTGGCGTGTGGTGCACGACATCCTGATTCACAAGGGCTACAAGGTCACCGTGGTGCATCAAAGCCACGAGAACCTCGCCGCCGACGTGGCTGAAGCGCGCGAAGTGCTCGAGCAGCAAGTGGGGCCGGTGGTGCTGGTGGGCCACAGCTCCGGTGGTGCGGTGATCTCGATTGCCGGCGATCGCGACAAGGTCAAGTCGCTGGTCTACGTCTCGGCGTTCCAGCCGGAAGTGGGCGAGAACATGGCCCAGCTGATTGGCTCCATGCCCGCGCCCAGCGATGACATCAAGCCAAGCCGCGATGGCCACTTGTTCTTCGACCGCACTCGGTTCAACGCCGATTTTGCCGCCGACCTGACCACCAACCGCACCGACTTCATGGCCGCCTCCCAAGTGCCGGCCACCACCGCGCTGTTCGGCGGCACCGTGTGGGCTGCGGCCTGGCACAAGAAGCCGACCTATGCGGTGGTGTCCACCGACGACCGCGCACTGAGCCCCGCGCTGCAACGCTGGATGTACCAGCGGGCCGGCTCCAGGGTCACCGAAATCAAGGCCAGCCACTCGGTGTACATCGCCCAGCCTGAGGCTGTGGCGAAGGTCATCGAAGACGCCGCGTCTGTCATCAAGTAACCCACACACCCACACAGGAAAACACCATGAACACTGCACTCAAATCCCGCTTGAGCCTCGCCGCTGCCGCCGCCCTGATCGCTATGGCCTCGGCTTCATTCGCCAGTGCCGCCAGTGCCGCCGACCAGCAGGAAAAACCCGGCCGCTGCTATGGCGTCAACAGCTGCAAGGGCGAAAGCCTGTGCGCCACCGCCAAGCACGACTGCAAGGGCCTCAACAGCTGCAAGGGCGAGGGCGTGATCGTCAAGACCCCATCCGAATGCCTCAAGGCCGGCGGCACCCTGACTGAACCGAAATAAACCATCACCCCTTGCCGGCGCGGGCTTGCCCACGAAGAGCGTTAATGAGGACGCGGGCGTGCAGACAGTGCACAGCGTGCTCAAGTTTTTCGCGTGCAAACCCGCGCCTGCAGTTTTACTGGAGAGCCGCCATGCTGACATCCAACCCGCCCTTTTCGGGCTATGGCCTGGGCCTGCGCAAGGAACACTACTGCGATTTCCTGGAGACCTCGGTGCCCGTGGATTTCGTCGAAGTGATCTCCGAGAATTTCATGGTCGCGGGCGGCCAGCCCCGGCACATCCTGCGCCAGATCCGCGCACGGCACCCGGTGGCATTGCACGGGGTGTCGATGTCCATCGGCAGCGCTGAAGGGCTTGACCCGCACTACCTGCAGCGCCTCAAGGCGCTGGTCGATGAAATTGAGCCGTTGTTTGTGTCCGACCACTTGAGCTGGTCGCGCAGGGGCAATTTCAATGCCCACGACTTATTGCCGGTGCCCTACACCGAGGAGGCGCTGGACCGGGTCTGCGCCAATATTCATCAGGCCCAGGAAGTACTCGGCCGCACGCTGCTGGTTGAAAACCCGTCCAGTTACCTGGCGTTTGATGGCGCGTCCATGAGCGAGTGGGAGTTTATTGCTGCCATGGCCCGGCGTACCGGCTGTGAGCTGTTATTGGACGTGAACAATGTGTTTGTCAGTGCCAGTAATCATGGCTTCGATGCGCTGGCGTTTCTCGCGGGCATGCCTGCCGAACGCGTGCGCCAGGTGCATTTGGCCGGCCATAGCCAGGGCCGCGCGTTGTTGATCGACAGCCACGACCGCCCGGTGTGTGCCGGGGTGTGGGAACTGTATGCCCACGCCATCGCGTTACTGGGGCCGGTGGCGGTGATGATCGAGCGCGACGATGAGCTTCCACCGCTGGCCGAGTTGCTTCAGGAGCTGTCCACGGCCCGTGCCTTGGCAGCGCAGCAATGAACCTGGCCGAGTGGCAGCAGGCGTTTCGCACCTGGCTGGTGAGCGCCTCGGACGAGGCCGCGCAGGTGCTGGGCAATCACCGCGCAGGCCTGGCGGTGTACCAGAACAACTACCGTGCGCAATTGGTGGGTTGCCTGGAGCAGGCGTTCCCGAACCTGCGTCGATGGCTGGGCGATGAGGCCTTTCTGGCGGCCAGCATTGCCCATATCGACCAGCATCCGCCGCATGCCTGGACGCTGGACGCGTATCCCGAAGGTTTCTACGCGACGCTGAAGACGGTGTTCCCGCACAACCCCGATGTGCATGAGTTGGCCTGGATCGAGTCGGCGTTGAATGAAGCGTTCGTCGCCGCCGATGCGTCGCCTGTGCCCGTGCCCGCGTTGGCTGAAGTGGACTGGGACAGCGCGGTTTTGCAGTTGACCCCGTCGCTGCGTTGCCATGCCTTGACCACCAATGCCGAGGCCATATGGTCTGCGCTGTGGCAGGAAACCGAACCGCCCGAGGCGGTGATGCTGGAGGAGGCGGGCGGCTTGTTGGTCTGGCGGCGTCAGTTCACCTCGCGCTTGCGTCAGGTGCAGGCGCTGGAGCTTGACGCTTTGCTGCATGTGCAGGGCGACGGCCGTTTTGCAAGGTTGTGTGAATTTTTGGTGGCGCGTTTGGGCGAAGAAGCGGGCGTGGTCCAGGCCGGTGAATACCTGGCCGCATGGTTGGGCAGTGAGTTGATTGTGGGGGCCGTGGCGAGTGAATAACCTGTGGCGAGCGGGCTTGCTGTGGCGAGCAGGCTTACTGTGGGGAGGCTGGCTCAGCGTGGTGGAGGCTGACCTTTTGTGGCGAGCGGGCTTGCCCCGCGTTGGGCTGCGAAGCGGCCCCAAGGGCGGCCAACCGGGTTTGTCAGATACACCACAGCGACTGCAAGGGCAGCGCTCCGCACTCCAACGCGGGGCAAGCCCGCTCGCCACGACGTTGGCGGCGGCAAACATGAAAACTCTGACAGCCAGGCAATTGGCCACTGAAAAAATCCGCGTCTGCCCGTACTCTAGGGGCCTTTGTTACCAGCGCCGGATTGTTCATGTCTTCTGTTGCCGATGGGTTGCCCTCCAATAAACGCTTGCCGGCCGTAATCGCCCTTTCTTTGGGGATCGGCATGGCGACCCTCGACACGGCCATCGTCAACACCGCGCTGCCCACATTGGCCGAAGGCATCGGCACCGACTCGGCCTCGGTGATCTGGGTGGTCAACGCCTACCAACTGGCGATTATCGCCACGGTGCTGCCATTCGCTTCGTTGAGTGATGTGTGGGGGCACCGTCGGGTATACCTCGGTGGGTTGCTGCTGTTTATTGTCTCGTCGCTGTTTTGCGGGCTGGCCGGGTCGTTGCTGACCCTGACGGCCGCGCGTGTGGCGCAAGGCTTGGGCGCGGCGGCGGTAATGAGCGTGAATACCGCGTTGCTGCGGCATATCTACCCGGCAAAAATGCTCGGGCGCGGCCTTGGCTACAACTCGCTGGTGGTGGGGCTGGCGTTCACCCTCGGGCCGACTGCCGCGTCGGCGATTCTGTCGGTGGCAAGCTGGCACTGGCTGTACCTGATCAACGTGCCGCTGGGCCTTTTGGCCCTGGGGCTGGGCCTGCGTTCATTGCCGACATTGCCCATGACCGGTCACGCGTTCGACCGCCTCGCCGCGCTGCTGTGTGCCGGGTTGTTCGCCTTGCTGGTGCTTGGCCTGGGCACGGCGGTGCACGGCGCCCAGGGCGCACTGACCCTGGGCCTGATCGCCGTGGCGCTGGTCTGCGGTGCGTTACTGTTGCGCCGCCAGGCTGGGCACCCGGCGCCGATGCTGGCTCTGGATCTGTTCAAGCGCCCGGTGTTTGCGCTGTCTTCCCTGACTGCGATCTGTGCGTTCAGCGCCCAGGGCCTGGCGTTTGTGTCATTGCCGTTTCTGCTGCAGGCGGTGCTTGGTCATAGCCAGGTGGAAACCGGTTTTCTGATGACGCCGTGGCCGGCCGTTGTTGCGGTCATGGCCCTGGTCGCAGGGCGCCTGGCAGACCGCGTGTCGCTGGGCGTGTTGTGCGGCATCGGCCTGTTGCTGCTCAGTGCGGGGATGGCGGCGCTGGCAACCCTGGGCAGCGGCGCGTCGGCCTTTGATATCGGCTGGCGCATGGCGCTGTGCGGCGCCGGGTTTGGCTTTTTTCAATCGCCCAACCTCAAGGCGATCATGACCAGCGCACCCTTGGCCCGCAGCGGCGGGGCCAGCGGCATCGTGGCGATCTCGCGGCTGCTGGGGCAAACGCTGGGGGCGTCATTGGTGGCGTTGTGTTTTCACCTGTCCCTGGGCAGTGGCCCGCAATACGCGCTGTGGCTGGGTTGCGTGTTTGCGTTGGTGGGCAGTGTGGCCAGCGGTCTGCGTTTGCTGCCCTATGAGAAAAAGGCGTGACGGGGCGTTGTAAAGTCCGCCGTGGGAAGGCTAACGTGGCGGCCTGAATATTTCAGGATGTTTCAGCTTTATGTCCAGCCTGGCCCACCGCACTGCCGATACCACGTCCCGACGCGCCGCGCTGACCCTCGCGTTATGCCTGCCCAGCGACGTGTTGCTGTACCTGCTGTTGCCGATGGAATCCCAGGCCTTTGGCATCACGCTGGCGCAGGCCGGGGTGTTGTTGGCAGCCAACCGCCTGGTGCGGATTTTTGGCTATCGGCATGTGCTCAATTTCTATGCGCGCAACGGTGACCGGCTGACGTGCATGATTGCTGCCGGCGCGGCGACGGTGTGCGCCCTGGGCAACTCGCTGCTGTCGGGGTTCGCTGCGCTGCTGGGCTTGCGGCTGATCTGGGGCCTGTGTTTTGCCGCGTTGAACCTGTCGACCCAAGTATTGGCAACGTCCGAGCCCGCTGGTGCAGCCCGCCGGGCGGGGCGTTCACGCGCGATGATCGCTCTCGGCCCGATGCTGGCACTGCCGCTGGGTGGCTGGTTGACCTTATGGGCAGGCCCACGCCCGATCTTTGTGATGCTTGCCGGCTGCTGCCTGGCGGGCTTGTGGGTGGCGCGTGGCTTACCCACCGCCGGGCATGATTTGCACAGCACCGGGCGGCGCTTCAAGTGGCCCGACAGTGTGGCGACCTGGTCGTTTATCGAAGGCGTGGCGCTGGACGGGCTGTTTATTTTTGGCCTGTCGATCCAGGCGCAGAAGATTCTCGGCGGCGATGCGGTGCTGATCGCCGGCGGTTTGATGGCCCTGCGGTATGCCTCGGAAATGCTCCTGAGCCCCCTGGGCGGCCGTGCGGCGCAACGCTTTGGCGCCACGTCGATGCTGTTGCTGTTTTCATTCTTGAGTGCCCTGGCCCTGACTGCGTTCGGCAGTTATTGGGTGATCGTCGGCGCGGCGGCGGTATTGGTGCTGCGCGCGCTGCAACTGCCGCTGGTGACCACCCTGGTGGCCGAGCGCAACCCAGGATCGATGCGCGTCTCGGCACTGGCGTCGAATGCGGTGTGGCGCGATGTCGGCGCGGGCCTCGGGCCGTTACTGGCGGGCCTGTTGCTGCCGGTGGCGTCAGCGCCGTGGGTGTTCGGCCTGGCGGGCGCGGCCATCGCGGTGAGCGCGGTATTTTGCTGGCGCACTCAGGTTTCCAACTGACCAGGTGAGGTGGTGTGGTGTCCCTTCAAGAAGATTTCGTGCGGGTGCTGGATGAGTCGTATCGACACTGGAGCGGCCAGGGGCTGCCGGCGCCGGAACACCTCAACGCGCAGCAGCGCCTGAGCTGGCTGCACGCCCACGCACCCTATAGCCTGCTGGCCCACGACGGCGCCGCCGACCCGCGTTTTACCTACGCCAATGCGTGCGCGTTGCAGTGCTTCAAATACCCTCGCGAGATGTTTATCGGCATGCCTTCACGCTTCAGCGCCTCGGAACGTGATCGCGCCGAACGCCAGGTATTGCTTGAGCAGGTGACCGCCCATGGTATCGCCCAGGGCTACAGCGGCTGGCGCGTGGATGCGCACCATCAGCCGTTCATGATCTACGCCGGGGTGGTCTGGACCTTGCTCGACAAGGCCGGCGAGCCGTGTGGGCAAGCCGCGCTGTTCTGGCCGGATGAACAGCGCATCGGCGTGCTGGCTTAGGCGCTTTTGAGGCTGTCCAGCCATGCGGGGTCGAGGCGGGTTTGCTCGGTGTCGATGCCCAGTGCCTGCATCTTCGCCTGGTGGGCGTCGATCTCGCCGACCAATTGCGCCTGGGCACTGGAGTTGGCGTCCAGCGCATGCATCTGCGTGAGCCCCAAGTGGTAAAAACGCAACAGCTTGATCGCCGTCGGGTCGTTGGCCTGCACGCCTTCGGTGACCTTGTGCATCACGTTGGTCACGCTCATCAAACTGCGCTTGAGCTGCCAGCCATACACCGCCGGCGCGAGCCAGGGCTGGGTCCAGAACGGGCCGCGCACCAACGCGACGGTGATCAACACCCCGGCAAACACACCGCCGACGTTGAAGCGCAAGTTGTCACCGCCGGGTTCGCCGAACAGCATGACCGCCAGGCTCGACAGCAGCATTGCCAGGGCCACGAACAGCACGGCAATGATCAGGGTGCTGCGGCGGGTCTGCTGGCGGAAAGTGGCGGGATCACAGGGTTTGAGCTCGAACATCCGGGTCTGGTCTCAAGAAGGGGCGGGGTGGCATCTTCGCATGCTTTGCGCAATCAAGTTGAACGATGGCTTCGCGCGGTTTCTCTACATCTGTGTAGCCCCCATGAGGTAAACCATCATGCCCGAATACAAACAGCCGCCGCCCGGCACCCCTGACCCTGACCGCACACCCGGTGAAGAGGAGCACGACAACGATGCGTTGCGCCCCAACGACCCGGCGGAGCGTCAGGACGACGATGTGGAACAGGTCGAGCAAGACCTTGAACACCTTCATGACAAAGCCCGCCCGCTTTAAAACAAGGAGATCGCCGTGAGTAATCCCCCGCAAGGCCCGCGTTCAGACGAGCATGGCAGTGGCAAGGACGAACTGGGTTTTGACCCGGATTCCCCCGATGTGGCCGACCCGCAAGTCGACCCCATCGGCCCTGCGATCGCACCGCTGGACAAAGAAAAACAGCCGAAAAAAAAGCCGCCCTATGATCCGCTGGGCGACTTGAAAACTACTTGAAGAAACACGACAAGCCCCGCCATTGCGGGGCTTGTGCTTATTTGGGTGGCACCCAGGTGACGTCGGTAATACCGAACTTTTCCGCCCAGGGCCGGGTGGTTTTTTTCACCTGCTCGTGACCCACACGCCCGATGCGGCTCACATGGGCGATGTCGGCATCCACCGCGGCCCAATGCCACGCCTCGGCGTTGTTCATCACTTCCGCGCGCACCACAAAGGACTTCGGTTGGCCGTGAAGCTGGTAATTAATGGTGTAGATTTTTGCGGTACTCATGTTGCCTCCCTGTCTTGTTATAGATGGATAGGTGAGTGTTCAAAAAGGTTCAGTCAAAATGACAAGTCGCGCATTGGCCCGGCATAGTGAGCGCTTCGCCCCGCGCTCAAGGATCGCGCCATGCCCCGTTTGACTCATCGCCAGCTTTACCTGCAACGCCTGGGCTACGACACGCCGCCGCCGCCGACCCTGCAAACCCTGCAGCAATTGCAGCTGCGCCATGTGTGCACCTTTGCCTTTGAAAGCCTGTCGACGTTGCTGCGCTGCCCGGTGCCGATCGACTTGCCGAGCATCGAGCAAAAGGTGCTGCTCGATGGGCGTGGCGGGTATTGCTTTGAATTGAACCACTTGTTTCTCGCGCTCTTGCAGGATTTGGGTTTCGAGGCGCGCGGTCTCACCGGCTGGGTCGTGATGGGCGGGCCGGTAGATGCGCGCACCGGGCGCACCCATCGCCTGAGCCTCGTCACCCTGGAGGGCGTGCGCTATGTCACCGACGTCGGCTTCGGCGGCATGGTGCCGAGCAGCCCCTTGCAACTGGACACCGAGGCGACCCAGGCCACCGCCCACGAACCCTATCGGCTGACGTTCAATGGCGCCGATTACACCTTGTGGGCCAAGGTGGGCGAGGAGTGGCGTGGCTTGTATGTGTTTGATCTGCAGGTGCAGGCGGACAGGGACTATGAAATCGGCAACTGGTACGTGTCGACGCACCCGGATTCAGTATTTGTTGGCCAATTGAAAGCTGCACTGCTCGCGCCGGGTAAACGCTACACATTGAACAACGCCCACTATGCGGTCCACTGCCTGGATCAGCCCAGTGAAAAGCGCGCAATCGTGAGCGTCGATGAGCTGCTGGCAGTGCTGCATGGCACCTTGGGTATTCGCCTGCCGGCGCATCCTCTTCTTCGCGAGAGCCTTAATGGCCTAGTGATGGCAATTTCCAAAGAAGCTTGAGATAGAGCCTGCGCTGAAGCGTTTTTTCTCCAAATCGATGCAAATTAATTCGAACCTTTCGCGAAAGCCGAGGTTCGAAGCGATTCCTGAATAATTTGCTCACCAGACAAGGAGATTTAAAAAGATGTCCAAGCTATTCGGAAAATTCCTCAAGGGCTCCTCGCTGTTGGCGCTGGTCGCTGCGCCTGCCGTGGTGTTCGCCGCTGCACCGACAGGCCCGATTTCCGTTTTCGGTCTGCAGGGCAGCTACAACGACTTCAAACTTGAAGGCGGCAGCGAAAGCGACAAGGACCACATGCCTGAAGCGGGCCTGTTCTACAACTTCGGCAACAAGCTCACCGCTGAATCCGGCTTTATCTACCAGGCCGGGATCGAAGCCAAGTACGGCGAAAAGAGCGACAACAAACTCAAGGAAGGCCAGGCTGACCTGGACCTCGGCTGGCGTGCCGCGCTCGACGCGCGCAACTTTGTCGACGTGATTGTGGGTGGCGGCTATACCTGGACCCGCTACGAGCCGGACACCAATGACTACGACGTCAAGCTCACCAACAAGTCACCGTTCGCCAAGGCGGCCCTGGGCTACAACCACCAGTTCGATGACATGACCCTGCGCGTCGAAGCCGGCGCCCGTCGTACCATCGACGGCCGTGCCAAGCTCAAAGTTGACGGCGTGGGCAGCGACACCGTGGACCTCAAAGACCGCACCAACCCTTACGCTGAAGTCAGCCTGCTGATGAACCAGAAAGGCGACCTGCCAGTGATGGCGGGCCTGTACTACACCCGTACCGAATACAAGCTGGACGACGACTCCTATGTCGCCGACAACACCAAGCTCAAGCGTGACGAGTACGGTTTCAAGGTCGGTATCGCGTTCTAAGCGAACCTCAAGGATGCGGGGTGGCCAACGCCCCGCATTCGACTGTCCCACCAAGCCCCCTTTGTGTCCGCCAAAACCCTCAACGCCGTGGCGTCGCTGCCTTAGTGTGCAAGCAGCTTCCACAGCCTAAGAAGAGAGGGTGGCCATGCGCCGCATTGCCTTATTGTTGGCCGTCCTCGGCCTGCTCACCGCCTGTGACGACACGCCCAAACATCCCCCCGAACGCGCCACTGCGGCCACTGCGATGCCGGCTGACCCGGCGTTGGCCCAGGTCTACGACACCAGTTGCAAGCTGTGCCACGCAAACCCTGCGTCCGGCGCGCCGCTGACCGCTGACAAGGCTGCGTGGAACCCGCGCATTGCCCAAGGCACCGACACGCTGCTCGACCACAGCATCAACGGCTACAACGGCATGCCGCCGATGGGCCTGTGCATGCAGTGCTCCGAGGCGCAGTTTGTGGCGCTGATCAGCTTTATGGCCGGTGTTGAACTCCAACAATAAGAACGGGGTGGTGGATGGCGCTCTCACGGCGGCAACTCTTGCAAAAAACGGCTGCGGCCGGGGCGTTCCTGGCGCTGGCCGGCAACCCGGTGCTGGCGCAATTGGCCCGCGCGCCACGCCTGATTCCGTGGCGCAACTGGTCGGGGGCGCAGACGTGCCTGCCGCTGGCGCGCCTGGCCCCCAAAGACCTGGATGAACTGGTGCAGGTGATCCGTCAGGCGCCCGGCACTGTTCGGCCGGTCGGCTCGGCACATTCATTCAGCGCGCTGGTGCCGACTGACGGCACGTTGGTCTCGCTGAGTGGCTTCAATGGGCTGCTGGCCCACGACCGCGCGACCCTGCAAGCGACCTTCGCCGCCGGCACGCCGATGTCACGCATGGGCCCGGCGCTTAAGGCGGTTGGGCAGGCGTTGCCGAACATGGCGGACATCGATTACCAGACCCTGGCCGGGGCGATTTCTACCTCCACCCATGGCACCGGCGTGGGCTTCACCTCGTATTCGGGCTGCGTCACCGGGTTGCAACTGGTGACGGCCCAGGGCGAGGTGCTGGATTGCGACGCCCAGCGTCACCCCGAGATCTTCAGCGCGGCGCGGGTTTCTCTTGGGGCCTTGGGCGTGGCCACCCGGATTCGCTCGCAAAACCGCGCGCCGTATCGCCTGCTGGAGCGCCAGTGGATCGCCAAGACCGAAGAGCTGCTCGAAGACGTCGACAAGCACACGCGTGAAAACCAGCACTGGGAAATGCTCGTGGTCACCCATTCCGACTACGCGCTGTCCATCGCCCTCAACGAAACCCAAGCGCCTGAAACGCCGCCGATTGACCCGGCCGAGGCGGGCGGCAACGCATTTGTGTCGATTATCGAAAAGCTCGACAAATACGCCAGTGATTTCCCCGACACCCGTCGTACCTTGCTCAACAGCCTGCGTTTTTTCGCGCGCTTTGAAGACCGCGTGGCCGAGTCGTTTCAGGTCTACGCCAACGTGCGCACTGTGCGTTTCAACGAGATGGAGTACTCGGTGCCTGCCGAACACGGCCCGGCCTGCCTGCGCGACATCCTCAAGCTGATCACCGACAAGGACCTGCGCACCTGGTTTCCTATCGAGTACCGCTACGTCAAGGCCGATGACATCCCCTTGAGCATGTTCGAAGGCCGCGACAGCTGTTCGATCTCGGTGCACCAGCATTACGCCATGGACCATCACAACTTCTTTGCCGCCGTGGAGCCGATTTTCTGGAAGTACGCCGGGCGCCCGCACTGGGGCAAATTACACACCCTCAACGCGCGCACCTTGCAGCCGTTGTACCCGCGCTGGGACGAATTCACGCGGGTGCGCCGCGAGCTGGACCCCGGCGGCAAATTTCTCAATGCGCACCTGTCATCCATCCTGGGAGTGGCCTGATGAACCGACGGCATTTTGTCCTGGGCACCGCTGCTGCACTGGCCGGCGGCGCCTGGCTGCTGCGCCCGAGTGATCGCGGCGGCCCGTACAGCGAGTATTTCCGCAGCCTGAATAATGAGCTCAAGGCGCATGGGCCGATGCGTCCGGTGATGCTGATTGACCTGGACCGCCTGGATCACAATATCGATGTGGTGATGCAGTCTGTGGGCCGTGGTGGCAAGCACTTGCGGCTGGTGGAGAAATCGCTGCCGTCGCCGGGGTTGCTGGCCTACATCGCCAAACGTGCGGGTACGCAGCGGTTGATGTCGTTTCATCAGCCGTTTCTGAATCACGATGCCCAGGTGTTTCCCGAGGCGGATATCTTGATGGGCAAGCCGCTGCCGGTGCGTTCGGCCGAGGTGTTTTATCACACCCATAAAGGCCCGTTCGAGCCCGCTCGGCAGTTGCAGTGGTTGCTGGATACGCCCGAGCGGCTGCAGCAATACCTGGCGCTGGCCCAGGGGGTGGGCACGCGCATGCGGGTGAATATCGAATTGGACGTGGGCCTGCATCGCGGCGGGGTCAGTGATAACGCGGTGCTGGCGCAGATGCTCAGGTTGATCGGTGCTCATCCGCAGCATTTGGCGTTTTCCGGGTTCATGGGCTATGACCCGTTCGTGGGGATGGGCGTGCCGGGCATTCTCGGCTCGCCCCAGGCGCTGTTCGAGCACGTGATGCAGCGTTATGACGGGTATGTCGATTTTACGCGTCGGCAATTTGCCGGGTTATGGGGCGAAGGGCTGACATTGAATACGGCGGGCAGCCCCAGTTATCGCATGCATGAGCAGGAACGCACCAGCAGCGAGGTGTCGGTGGGCACGGCGTTGCTCAAGCCCACCCATTACGATCTGCCGTCGCTGAGTGAGCATGTGCCGGCCGTGTTTATCGCCACGCCGGTATTGAAAAGCACCGGTCAGGTGACGATTCCGGCGTTGGAGGGGACGTCGCGGGTGTTTTCGTGGTGGGACCCGAATCAGCGCGAGACCTTCTTTATATATGGCGGTAACTGGATGGCGGAGTTTGAGTCGCCCTCGGGGCTGCAAAGCAATGGATTGTATGGGCGCAGTTCGAACCAGGAGATGGTTAACGGTTCGCCTGCGGTGGGGTTGAGGGTTGAGGATCAGGTGTTTTTGCGGCCCACGCAGAGTGAGTATGTGCTGTTGCAGTTTGGGGATCTGCTGGCAGTGCGCGGCGCAAAGATAGTGGAGACTTGGCCGGTTTATGGCTGACTCCAGGGGCAGGCTTGAGCTGAATGCCGGTGCGTTGCTGCCCTCGGACAGGCACTCGAGCGCTCCCGACTGACGGCTATTGTCAGAGATTTCCTACAAGAGTACAAATGTACTCCATGACGACCCTGACCCCCCGCCGCACTGCCATCCTGACCTTCATCCGCGACCGCATCGCGCAGCAAGGCCAGCCCCCCAGCCTCGCCGAGATCGCCGAGGCGTTCGGTTTTGCCTCCCGCAGCGTTGCGCGTAAGCACGTGGTGGCCCTCACGGAAGCCGGTTATATCGAGGTCAACCCTAACCAGGCCCGGGGCATCCGCCTGCTCAACCAGCCGGCACGCCCGGAATGGCTGGATGTGCCCGTGCTCGGCCGCGTCGCCGCCGGTTTGCCGATTGGCGCCGACGCCGAAGTGCACAACCGCCTGCAACTGGACCCCGCCACCTTTGCGAAAACCCCGGATTACCTGTTGCGGGTGCAGGGCGATTCGATGATCGAAGACGGCATTCTCGACGGCGACCTGGTCGGCGTACGCCGCAGCGCCGAAGCCTTGAACGGCCAGATTGTGGTGGCGCGCCTGGACGGCGAGGTCACCATCAAACGCTTCGAGCGCCATGGCGAGCACGTGCGCCTGCTGCCGCGTAACCCCGCGTATCAACCCATCGAGGTAGGCCCCGACCAGGACCTGGCCATCGAAGGGGTGTTCTGCGGCCTGGTGAGGCAAGGCTGATGGGCGCCGTCGTTGCCCTGGACTCGCTGTTCAATGGCGGCCGAGTCTGGAAGGGCCGGCCTGTTGCACCGCCGGCCAGCGTGCACCCCACCGGGCTGGCGGCGCTGGACGCGGTGCTGCCCAGCGGCGGCTGGCCGGAGGCGGCCCTGAGCGAAATCCTGATGGCCAAGGAAGGGGTCGGCGAATTGCAACTGGTGCTGCCGACCCTGGCGCGTTTATCAACGGCAGGCGAGCGCATCGTGCTGGTCGCGCCGCCTTACACGCCGTACCCGCACGCCTGGCAGAACGCCGGGGTGGATTTGCGCCAGCTTTCGGTGATCCAGGCCGAGGAGCGCGATACCTTGTGGGCCGTCGAACAATGCCTGCGTTCCGGCAGTTGCGGCGCCGTGCTGTGCTGGCCGCGCAAGGCCGATGACCGCGCCTTGCGCCGTTTGCAGGTGGCGGCCGAAACCGGCCAGACCCTGGCGTTTGCCTGGCGCTCTTTACACGAGGCAATCAATGCCTCGCCCGCTGCCTTGCGCCTGGCCGTTGAGGCAAAACCGGCGCAAGTGCGGGTGCTCAAATGCCGGGGCGGGCTGGCCCATCCGGCGCCGATTGCGCTGGCCGGGCACTGAGGTTGCCATGCGCTGGGTGTGTATTGTCTTCCCGCAATTGGCGCTGGACGGGGTGCAGCGTGTGCATCCCGAGCCCGACCAGCCGCTGGTGTTGCTGGCTGGTACGCCGCAGCGTCGCGTGTTGCAAACCGTCAATGCCGCCGCCCGCGCGTTGGGCCTGCGCCCCGGGCAATCGCTGACGGCTGCGCATGCGCTGGCCAAGACCTTCGCCAGCGCCGAATACGACCCCGCAGAAATCGAGCGCTGGCAGCAGTTTCTGGCGGCCTGGGCTTACCGTTTCAGTTCCCAGGTCAGTGTGTATTACCCGCGCGCCTTGCTGTTCGAGATCGAATCGAGCCTGGGGCTGTTCGGGCCGTGGGCGCAGTTCGAGGCGCGGTTGCGCAACGAGCTGACAGCGTTGGGGTTTCGCCACCGTATCGTCGCCGCGCCCAATCCGGCGGCGGCGCGGGTGCTGGCCAATATCTACGATGGCCTGGCCGTGGCCGATGATCACGCGCTGCACCAAGCCCTGGCGCCATTGCCTGTCGACCGTTCAGGCCTCGACCCGCAGGCCGCCACCGCCTTGTCACGCATGGGCCTGCGCACGCTGGCCCAGGTGCAGGCGTTGCCCCGCCACACGCTGGCGCGACGCTTTGATGCCGGCTTGCTCAAGCACCTGGATGCGCTGAGCGGGCAGCGGCCGCTGCCACTGGCGTTCTATCAGCCACCGGACCAGTTCGATGCACGCATCGAGCTGAATTTCGATGTGCAATCCCACCAGGCCTTACTGTTTCCGTTGCGCCGCCTGACCGGAGACCTTTCGGCCTTCCTTTGCGGTCGCGACAGCGGCGTGCAGCGTTTCGACCTGCACCTGGAACACGCCCAGGCGCCTGACAGCGTGATCAAGGTCGGCCTGCTCAGCGCCGAGCGCGAACCGGCGATGCTGTTCGAACTGGCCCGCGGCCGTCTGGAGCAGGTGCAAGTCACCTCGCCGGTACGCGGCTTTCGCCTGGTCGCCCAAGACCTGCCGGTGTTCGTGCCGCAACGCCAGGACTTGTTCGACGACCGCCCGCAACAGACGTTGCCCTGGGAGCAACTGCGCGAACGCTTGCGCGCACGCCTGGGCGATGAGGCTGTGCAAGGCCTGCGCTTTCATGCCGATCACCGCCCCGAATGCGCCTGGCAAGCCGCCGCCGATAGCCGCGCGTGCCCCACTTTGAACAAGGTGCAGCGCCCGGGCTGGTTGCTGCACGAGCCGACCTTGCTGGCCGAGCAGGGCGTACAGATTCTGATGGGCCCGGAACGCATCGAATCCGGTTGGTGGGATGGCGCCGATATTCGCCGCGACTATTACCTGATCCAGACCCGCGCCGGGCAGCAAGGCTGGGCCTATCGCACCGTCGGGCAAAGCGATGGGCTGTGGCTGCAAGGCTGGTTTGCATGAGCTACGCCGAGCTGCATTGCCTGTCCAATTTCAGTTTTCAGCGCGGCGCGTCGAGTGCGCTGGAGTTGTTCGAGCGCGCCAAGCGCCAAGGCTACAGCGCCTTGGCGATCACCGATGAATGCACCTTGTCGGGCATTGTGCGCGCCTGGCAAGCGGCGAAGGCGGTGGACATGCCGCTGATTATCGGCAGCGAGGTGCGCATCGAGAACGGCCCCAAACTGGTGTTGCTGGTTGAAGACCTCAGTGGCTACCAGCACTTGTGCCGACTGATCACCCTGGCCCGACGCCGCGCCGAGAAAGGCCGCTATCGCCTGCTGCAGGAAGACTTCGACCAGCCTCTGCCCGGCCTGCTGGCGCTGTGGGTTGCCGACGACAGCGACACCCAGGCCTCGATCCAGTGGCTGCGCCGTACCTTCGCCGATCGCCTGTGGCTGGCCGTGCATCTGCATTGCGGCCAGAACGATGCGCGCCACCTGGAACAGCGCCTGGCCCTGGCCGCCAGCCTGCACATCAAGGCGGTGGCCTGCGGCGATGTGCACATGCATGCGCGCGGTCGCCGCGCCCTGCAAGACACCATGACCGCTATCCGTCATCACGTCACGGTGGCCGACGCCGGCACACGCCTGCACCCCAATGGCGAGCGGCACCTGCGCAGCCTCGACGCCCTCGGCGCGCTGTACCCGCACGCCTTGCTGGATGAAACCCTGGCCATCGCACGGCGCTGCACGTTCGACCTCAGCCAATTGCGCTACCACTACCCGCGCGAGTTGGTACCCGCCGGCCAAAACGCGACATCCTGGTTGCGCCAGCTCACCGAAGAAGGCATTGCCCAGCGCTGGCCGCAGGGTGTCGATGCCAAGACCTTGCGGCAGATCAACCATGAGTTGGCGCTGATCAGCGAGCTGGGTTACGAAAGTTATTTCCTCACCGTGCACGACATTGTGCGCTTTGCCCGCAGCCGTTCGATCCTGTGCCAGGGCCGGGGCTCGGCGGCCAACTCGGCGGTGTGTTTTGCCTTGGGCATCACCGAGATCAACCCGAGCCTGATGAACATGCTGTTCGAACGCTTCCTGTCCAAGGAGCGCAACGAGCCGCCGGATATCGACGTCGACTTCGAACATGAACGCCGCGAAGAAGTGCTGCAGTACGTGTTCCAGCGCTATGGGCGCACCCGCGCGGCCTTGACGGCGGTGGTCAGCAGCTACCACGCGGCCGGCGCGGTGCGCGATGTGGCCAAGGCCCTCGGCTTACCGCCGGACCAGATCAACGCCCTGGCCGAATGCTGTGGGCGCTGGAGCGACGATGCGCCGCCCCTGGAGCGCTTGCGCGAAGGCGGCTTCGACCCGCAAAGCCCGATCCTGCGCCGGGTGCTCACGCTGACGCAGCAGTTGATCGGCTTCCCCCGGCACTTGTCCCAGCACCCTGGCGGCTTCGTGATTTCCGAATACCCGCTGGACACGCTGGTGCCGGTGGAAAACGCCGCCATGGCCGAGCGCACCATCATCCAGTGGGACAAGGACGACCTCGACGCCGTTGGCCTGCTCAAGGTGGATATTCTGGCCCTGGGCATGCTCAGCGCGATCCGTCGCTGCTTCGATTTACTGCGCCGGCATCGCAACCTGGACCTGGCGCTGGCGACGATTCCCAAGGAGGACGCCGCCACCTACGCGATGATCAGCAAGGCCGACACCATTGGCGTGTTCCAGATCGAGTCGCGCGCGCAGATGTCGATGCTGCCCAGGCTCAAGCCGCAAAAATTCTATGACTTGGTGATCGAGGTCGCCATCGTGCGGCCGGGCCCGATCCAGGGCGGCATGGTGCACCCATACCTGCGCAGGCGTAATAACGAAGAGCCGACGACGTATCCCTCACCGCAACTCAAGGCGGTGCTGGAGCGCACCTTGGGCGTGCCACTGTTTCAGGAACAAGTGATGCAGATCGCCATGGTCGCCGCCGACTATGGCCCCGGCGAGGCCGACCAGCTGCGCCGCTCGATGGCCGCCTGGAAACGCCATGGCGGGCTTGAGCCGCATCAGGCACGCCTGCGCGCCGGCATGCTCAAGAACGGCTACAGCGAGGCATTTGCCGCGCAAATCTTCGAACAGATCAAAGGCTTTGGCAGCTATGGTTTTCCCGAGTCCCACGCGGCCAGTTTTGCCTTGCTGACCTACGCCAGTTGCTGGCTCAAATGCCATGAGCCGGCGGCCTTTGCCTGTGCACTGATCAACAGCTGGCCCATGGGCTTCTACAGCCCGGACCAGATCCTGCAGGATGCGCGGCGTCATCGCTTGCAGATCCGCCCGGTCGATGTGCTGGCCAGTGACTGGGATTGCAGCCTGGAACCCATCGACGGCCAGCAACCGGCGATCCGCATGGGCTTGCGCATGATCTCGGGGTTTCGCGAGGAAGACGCGCGGCGCATCGAAGCGGCCCGCCAGCGCGGTACGTTCAGCGACATTGCCGACCTGGACGAACGCGCCGGGCTGGATGCGCGCGCCCAGGCATTGCTGGCGGACTCGGGCGCCTTGCGCGCGTTGGCCGGCAACCGGCACAAGGCGCGCTGGGAAGTGGCCGGAGTGCATAAACAGCTGGGGCTGTTCGCTGGCCTGCCCAGCCCCGACGAAGCGGCGGTGGCGCTGCCGGCACCAACGGTTGGCGAAGACCTGCAGGCCGACTACGCCACGGTCGGCACCACCCTTGG
Organism: Pseudomonas sp. Larv2_ips; assembly: GCF_963879675.1. Taxonomy (NCBI): domain Bacteria; kingdom Pseudomonadati; phylum Pseudomonadota; class Gammaproteobacteria; order Pseudomonadales; family Pseudomonadaceae; genus Pseudomonas; species Pseudomonas sp. Larv2_ips. The sequence continues at coordinate 172,291 of NZ_CAWOAW010000037.1, read as the reverse complement.
CCCGCATCCCTTGGCGTTGCTGCGTGATGAACTGCGTAAACGCCGCTGTCGCAGTTCCCTCGAGCTGATGGCGGTTGCGCATGGGCGCAACGTCAGCGTCGCGGGGCTGGTCACCGGCCGGCAACGCCCGGGCACCGCCAGCGGGGTTACTTTCGTCACCCTGGAGGATGAGTTCGGCAACCTCAATGTGGTGGTCTGGCGTGACTTGGCCGAGCGTCAGCGTCAGGCGTTGGTCGGTTCGCGCCTGTTGAAAGTCGACGGGCGCTGGGAGGCGGTAGGCGAGATACGGCACTTGATTGCCGGGCGCCTGACCGACCTGACGCCGCTGCTGGATGGGATTAATGTGCGCAGCCGGGATTTTCATTGACGGGAGTTGCTCAGGCCTTCTCGGATAAGCTATATGCAATGAAACGAATTATTGCAGTCAGGCTCCAAGTTTTTATCAGCGCAACTGCATCACTCATCCATTCTTCTCTTCGCCAAGAGCCCATAGATGCTTTTTTTATCCAACACCCATGGCTGCGAAGGCTGGGGCGGTGAAATGGCCCAGCGGATCCGCGCCTTTGACTGGTCGACCACTGACCTCGGCCCGATCCACGCCTGGCCGAAGAGTCTGGTCAGCGCCGTGCAGATGCTACTGGCATCCCCGATGCCGATGGTGATGCTGTGGGGGCGGCCGGGGTACATGATCTACAACGACAGCTACTCGGTATTTGCCGGCGGCCGGCATCCGTATCTGTTGGGCACGCCCGTGGAGCTGGGCTGGCCGGAAGTGGCCGAGTTCAACCGGCATGTGGTGGACACCTGTTTGGCGGGCGGCACGTTATCGTTCAACAACAAGGAACTGGTGCTGCTGCGCAATGGCAAGCCGGAAGATGTCTGGATGGATCTTTACTACAGCCCCGTCGCCGGCGACGACCAACAACCGGCGGGTGTGCTCGCGATTGTGGTGGAGACCACCGCCCACGTGAACTCCGAACGCTTGCGCCAGGAATTGACGCATAACCTGGAGCAACGCGTGGCGGCCGAAGTGCAGGCGCGCTCCTCGGCCGAAGCGCAATTGCGTCAGTCGCAAAAACTCGAAGCCATCGGCGGCCTGACCGGTGGCGTGGCCCACGACTTCAATAACCTGCTGCAAGTGATCGCCGGCAACCTGCACCTGCTGGCCCGGCACGAACCCGAGAATGCCCAGGTACAGCGCCGTGTCACGGCCGCCATCGCAGCGGTGGAGCGCGGCGCCAAACTGTCGTCGCAACTGCTGGCCTTTGCTCGACGCCAACCGTTGTCGCCGGCTGTTTACAACCCCCAGCGCATCTACGCAGGTTTGGGTGAATTACTGCAGCGGGCGTTGGGCGAAACCATCCATATCGATGTGCAATTGCCGCAGGATTCCTGGTGCATCAATGTCGACCGCAACCAGTTGGAAAACGCGTTGCTCAACCTGGCGATCAATGCCCGCGATGCCATGCAAGGCGAGGGCGTGATTCGCATCACCGGCGATAACATCATCCTCAACCCCGGCGACTGCGTGGGCAAGAGCGTCCTGCCTGGCGAATATGTGCGCCTGGCCGTCACGGATATTGGCGTGGGCATGTCGCAGGCGGTCCTGGCGCGGGTATTCGAACCGTTCTTTACCACCAAGCGTGAAGGCCATGGCACCGGCCTTGGCTTGAGCATGGTGTTTGGTTTCGTGCGGCAAAGCGGCGGCCATGTCGAGGTGTGGAGCGAGGAGGGCAAGGGCACGGTGGTGCAGATGTACTTTCCGCGCAGCCTCGGCGCCGAGGACCCGGACAGCCACCCCGTTGAGGCTGTGCCGCACGCAGGTGGCCAGGAAACCATTCTGGTGGTCGAGGACAACGTCGATGTACGGGTGACGGTGGTGGAATTGCTCGAGCAGTCGGGCTACACCGTGCTCACCGCCGAAGACGGCGACCGCGCGATGCAAGCGCTGCAGGGCGGCGTGCAGCCGGACCTGATTTTTACCGACGTGGTGATGCCCGGTCGGGTTAAAAGTACGGACCTGGCCGACTGGGCCCGCGCCCAGGTACCGCCGGTGGCGGTGCTGTTCACCTCCGGGCACACCCGCGACATTCTTTCCAGCAATCACCTGCTGAGCCCCGACATTCATCTGCTGAGCAAGCCCTACAGCCCCGAATCCCTGACACAACGGGTGCGCAGCGTGCTCACTGTCCGATAAGGTCTTTCATGACTTCACAGCGCAACATCCCTCCAGTCACCGGCCAGCACCCTGGCTTTGTGCGAGTGCGCGGCGCTCGCGAACATAACCTGCGAAACGTCGATGTCGACATTCCGCGGGACGCCCTGGTGGTGTTCACCGGCGTCTCGGGCTCCGGTAAATCATCCCTGGCGTTTTCCACGGTGTACGCCGAAGCCCAGCGTCGTTATTTCGAATCGGTAGCGCCTTACGCACGGCGCCTGATCGATCAGGTCGGCGTGCCGGATGTGGATTCCATCGAAGGTCTGCCGCCGGCCGTGGCCCTGCAGCAGCAGCGCGGCACGCCGAGTGCGCGCTCTTCGGTGGGCAGCGTCACGACCTTGTCGAGCCTGATCCGCATGTTGTACTCGCGGGCCGGCAGTTATCCGCCGGGCCAGGCCATGCTGTACGCCGAGGACTTTTCGCCGAACCTGCCCCAGGGCGCGTGCCCGCAGTGCCATGGCCTGGGCCGGGTGTATGAGGTGACCGAGGCGCTGATGGTGCCCGATCCGTCGTTGACCATCCGCCAGCGTGCGGTGGCGTCGTGGCCGTTGGCGTGGCAAGGACAGAACCTGCGCGACATCCTTGTGACGCTCGGCTATGACGTGGACATTCCCTGGCGCGACCTGCCGAAAAAACAGCGCGACTGGATCCTGTTCACCGAAGAAACCCCGACCGTGCCGGTGTACGCAGGCTTCACGCCCGAACAGACCCGCGCGGCCTTGAAGCGCAAGCTCGAACCCAGTTACCAGGGCACCTTCAGCGGCGCGCGGCGCTATATCCTGCACACCTTCACCCACACCCAGAGTGCGCTGATGAAAAAGCGCGTCTCGCAGTTCATGCAGGGCAGCGCCTGCCCGTTGTGCGAGGGCAAACGCCTGACCCGGGCGGCGCTGTCGGTGAAATTCGCCGGGGTGGATATCGGTGAGTTGTCGCAACTCTCGCTGTCGCAGTTGGCGGAGTTGCTGCGACCGGTCGCGGCGGGGCAGGACAAGATGAAACTGTCGGTGGAAAAACGCCTGGCCGCCCAGCGCATCGCCGAAGATTTGCTTGAGCGCGTGAGCACCCTGATCGAGCTGGGCCTGGGTTACCTGTCCCTGGAGCGCAGTACGCCGACGTTGTCATCCGGCGAGCTGCAGCGCCTGCGCCTGGCCACGCAATTGGGCTCGCAGTTGTTCGGGGTGATCTATGTGCTGGATGAACCGTCGGCGGGTCTGCACCCGGCGGATGGCGAAGCGTTGTTCACCGCGCTGGAGCGCTTGAAAGCCGCAGGCAATTCGCTGTTTGTGGTTGAGCACGACCTGGAAACCATGCGCCGCGCCGACTGGCTGATCGACGTGGGGCCGGCTGCCGGCGAGCACGGCGGGCAAGTGCTGTACAGCGGCCCGCCCGCGGGCCTGGCGGATATCGAGGCGTCGCAGACGCGGGAATATCTGTTCGCCGAGCGGCGCCCGCCGAGCCAGTCGCGCCGTGAGCCCACCGGTTGGTTGAAGCTCGAAGGCGTGACGCGCAACAACCTCAATGACCTGAGCGTGGACTTCCCATTGGGGTGCTTTACGGCGGTGACGGGTATCTCGGGCTCGGGCAAATCCAGCCTGGTCAGCCAGGCGCTGCTGGAACTGGTAGGCGCGGGGTTGGGCCGTGTGGTGGAAACCGACGAAGAACCCAGCCTGGAAGACGACACCCCGCAAACCAGCGGCGGGCGTATCAGTGCGGGCCTGGAGTCGATCCGGCGCCTGGTACAGGTAGACCAGAAACCCATCGGCCGAACGCCGCGCTCCAACCTTGCAACCTACACCGGGCTGTTCGACAACGTGCGCAAACTGTTCGCCGCCACGCCGGCGGCGAAGAAGCGCCACTATGACGCCGGGCAGTTCTCCTTCAACGTCGCCAAGGGCCGCTGCCCCAATTGCGAGGGAGAGGGGTTTGTGAGTGTCGAGTTGCTGTTCATGCCGAGCGTGTATGCGCCGTGCCCGACTTGTCACGGTGCGCGTTACAACCCTGAGACCCTGGCGATCAAATGGCAGGGGTTGAGCATTGCTCAAGTGCTGGGGCTGACGGTGGAGCAGGCGGTGGAGGTGTTTGCCGAGCAGCCTGGGGTGCTGCGCTCGTTGCAGGTGTTGCGCGATATTGGCCTGGGGTATTTGCGGTTGGGCCAGCCGGCCACCGAGCTGTCCGGCGGTGAGGCGCAGCGCATCAAGCTGGCGACCGAGCTGCAACGCAATGCGCGAGGCGCCACGCTGTATGTCTTGGACGAGCCCACCACCGGGTTACACCCCGGTGATGTGGACCGCTTGCTCAGCCAGCTGAATCATCTCGTTGAGGCGGGGCACACGGTGGTGGTGGTAGAGCACGAGATGCGCGTCGTGGCGCAGAGTGACTGGGTGATCGATATCGGGCCGGGGGCCGGCACGCAGGGCGGGCGGGTGGTAGCCAGTGGCACGCCGCAGAAGGTGGCCAAAAGCAAGGTCAGCCGCACTGCGCCGTTTCTGGTACGAGAACTGACTTAACTGCCCATCAGGTCGAAATGCGCAAGCGGGCCAGCCCGCTTGCGCATTTTTTTATCAGGATTTAGCCAGCTGTTCCTTCGCCAGCTTCACCACATTCTCTGTGGTAAACCCAAACTTTTCCTGCAACTTGGCCAACGGTGCCGAGGCGCCAAAGGTGCTCATCACCACTTTCGCGCCGGTCTGCCCGACGTAACGGTCCCACCCCAGCGGGCCGGCTTGTTCCACGACGACCCGGGCTTTCACCGCCGGTGGCAACACGCTGTCGCGGTACGCCTGGTCCTGTTCTTCAAACAGTTCCCAGCTGGGCATCGACACCACTTGCGCGGCAATGCCTTCGCTTTTCAACTGCTCATAAGCCGCTACCGCCAGGCTGACTTCACTGCCCGTCGCCAACAGCAGGACTTCAGGGTTATCTGCGCCCGCCAGGACATAAGCGCCCTTGGCCGCACCGGACGCCGGTGCGTATTTCGTACGATCCAGGGTGGGCAGCGCTTGACGCGACAGCACCACGCAACTTGGCCGATGGGTCTGCGCCAGCGCGACCTTCCACAGTTCCAGGGTTTCATTGGCGTCGCCGGGTCGCAGGGTCAGCAGCCCTGGCGTTGCGCGCAATTGTGTCAGGTGCTCGATGGGCTGGTGCGTCGGCCCATCTTCGCCAACGCCAATGGAGTCGTGGGTAAACACAAACACCACCGGCAATTCCATGATCGCCGCCAGGCGGATCGGCGGTTTCATGTAGTCGCTGAACACCAGGAAGGTCGAGGTGTAGGGGCGCAGGTACGACAGCGCCATGCCGTTGGCAATCGCGCCCATGGCGTGCTCACGGATGCCGAAGTGCAGGTTGCGCCCGCTGTAATCATCGGCACTGAAACGCCCGGCGCCATCAAAGGTCAGGTTGGTCTTGGTCGAGGGCGACAAGTCTGCAGAGCCGCCAAGCAGCCACGGAATCTGTTGGGCAAAGGCATTCAATACCTCGCCACCGGCTGCACGGCTGGCGACGCCCTTGGCGTCGGTGTCGAAGCTGGGCAGTTCATCCTGCCAGTGCTCGGGCATTTCGCCCGCGCGCATGCGGCGCAGTTCATCCGCCAGTTCCGGTTCGTACTGTTCCAGCTGCGACAAGTGGCGGGTCCATTCTTCATACTGCGGCTGGCTGCGCTCAAGCAGCGCATCGCGCAGCACGGTGCGGACCTCGTCGGGCACCAGGAAGCTGGAATCCTCGGGCCAGCCGTAGGCCGCCTTGGTCAGCCGGATCTCATCGGCACCCAGCGGTTCGCCATGGGCGGCGGCGGTGTTGTGTTTGTGTGGCGAGCCGTAGCCGATCACGCTGTCGACCACAATGAGGGTCGGTGCGCCGGTGTTGGCCTTGAACGTTTCCAGGGCGCTGCTCAAGGCTTGCAAGTCGTTGGCATCGGTGACGTGCAGAGTGTGCCAGCCGTAGGCCTGGAAGCGCTTGATCACATCCTCACTGAACGCCAGTTCGGTATGGCCCTCGATGCTGATGGTGTTGTTGTCGTAGATCCAGCACAGGTTGTCCAGCTTCAGGTGCCCGGCAATCGAGGCCGCTTCGCTGCTGATGCCTTCCATCATGTCGCCGTCGCCGCACAGGGTGTAGACGCTGTAATCGAACAGCACGGTGCCATCGCGGTTGAAACGCTGGCCCAGCCAACGCTCGGCCATGGCCATGCCGACACTGTTGGCGCAACCCTGGCCAAGGGGGCCGGTGGTGGTTTCAACGCCGGTGGTCATGCGGTACTCGGGATGACCCGGGGTCTTGGAGCTCATCTGCCGGAACTGCTTGATATCGTCCAGGCTGATTGCCGGCTGGCCGGAGCGCTTGCCTTGAGCATCGATCTCCACCACACCGGCCAGGTGCAGCAGCGAATTCAGCAGCATCGACGCGTGCCCCACTGACAACACAAAACGGTCGCGGTTAGGCCAGTCGGGATGCTGCGGGTGATAACGCAGGAAGCGGCTCCACAACGTGTAGCCCACTGGCGCCAGGCCCATCGGCGTGCCGGGGTGGCCGGAGTTGGCCTTCTGCACGGCGTCCATGGCCAGGGTGCGAATCGTGTTGATGCATTGGGTGTCGACAGCAGTGGCAGCGTGATTCATGAAACCGTTCTCCCTCGGGTGGCGATCTACAGTGGAGGGCAGGGCGTGGCAAAGGTTTGATCGCATCGCCTGCATTACGACGAACGGGGATGTAATGACCCGGGACATGACAAGACCCCCCGCAATGGGCTAGCTTCAAACGCGTAGGCCATTGATCAACTTGCGGAGGTACTCCATGCCAGTGAAACACGACCTGTATCAGGATCTGGGTTTGACCAAGGAAGTCGTTCACGAACGCAGGAGGGGCGATGACCGTTTGAACACGCTGCTCGAGCAATACGACGCCGCCGACAAGGAGGTGCTGGCTTTCGAGTCTTCAGGCGGGGCTGACGAAGAACTGGAAAAACTGAAGAAGAAGCGCCTTTTGGTCAAAGACAAGATTGTGCAGCAGTTGGTGTAGTTGCAGTCCGCGCTCCTACAGGGCGCGGACATATTTGTTCAGAATTGTCTGAGGGACAGAGCGCTTTTCACTGTCTATCATGCGCACCGCCCACCCGGCTCTGGGGACTGTTGCGGCGCAAGGATTGCGCTGGTGAGCCGGGTGGGCACTCTCATTTCATGCCTGCAGCGCCTGGATGCATTCATCCATCGAGCGCTGTTGCGTCTCGCTGTACAGCTTCAGCTCATCAATCGTTCGGCAGCCCAGTGCTTTCTCGAATTCGGCCTGGTTCGAATTCGCCGCATAGTGACTCTGCGCCGCATCCCCAAGATTGGACTGAAAGATCCCCGCCGCACTCACCGGCAGAAAATCCTCATACACCAGCGGTTCCACGTCCACATGGCCCGCAGCAATCCGCGCCTGGAGTGTGTCCGGTTGATTGGCTTGGCCGCGCGCCGCCAGGCCTTGCTCGGTCACGAAATAGCGAAAGTACGCCAACCCTTGCTCGCGCATCTGGGTGTGGTTATCGGGGAATGCCTTGAAGTGCTGCTCCATCAACTGCACGTAACGCGCGGCGTTGGCCTCGTTCGGGAAGGCGCCCAGTTCGTCGCGCGCAGCGTTCAGCAGCTGGTCGTACAGGGCGCGGCCTTTTGGCGTCAGCGCGACGCCGCGTTGTTCGATTTCGCCGAAGCGCGCGCTGTGGCTGCCCTTCGCGTCGGTGAAGGCGATCGGCTCGTCCAGCGCCTTGAAGCTGGTCTGGCGTAGCAGGATCGGGCAGTGGCGACGCGGCGGCCCTTCGATCACGGCCTTGGGGGTGATGCCTTTGCCGGGCATGGCGGCCTGCACCTGGTCGATGTCGAGGGTGCGCGGGGTCAGGTGATTAATGTGCGGGCCCTTGAACGCGACCACGTCGGCGATCAGGCGATGCTGGTCGCTCAGTTGCTGGTATTGCGCGCCGGTGACGGTGGCGGTGTGGTGCCAGCGAAAGGTTTCCAGGGCTTGGCGAATAAATGCATCGGCGTCGTCGGCGTTGAGGCCGCCGTCGCGTTCCGCTTGCTCGATCAACGCCAAGGCGCCAGGGGTGAAGATGTTGCGTTGGGCCAGGGCGTTTTCGGCAAAGGCGCGCAGCTCAGGGTTTTCAATCAGTTCCAAGCGCAGCAGTGAGGTAAATACACGGAACGGGCTGGCTTGCAGTGAGCGTTCATGCACGGCGCGAAAGGCAGTGGAATGCACCGGCACGCCAGCGGGCGTCAGGTCGTAGTAGCCCACCGGTTGCATGCCCATCACGGCAAACAGGCGGCGGATGGTTGCCAGTTCCATGGCTGTGCCCAGGCGAATGGCGCCGTGACGTTCCATGTCCAGACGCTCGATTTCACCCGTGCGCTGCAACTGCCGGGAAAGCCCAGAATCACTGGCCAACACCCGGGTATTGGTCTCGGCCACCAGCGCCATCAGCGCCCCGTACAGCGGAACTTCATCTCGGTACATGTCGGACATGGCTTTGGAAAAGCCTTTACGGATGTCGTCGGGGCTGACATGTGCGGTGGTTGGCATAGAAAAATTCCTGATGGCTAGGGGCGTGAACTTGGCCTATCGCTGGATTTTGTTGAGCTTGAGCCAGTGTTGCAAACGAAGAATCCTCTGGACTTCATTCTGCAAATGAATGAGATGACGTGAATATGACAAAAAACGCTGGCGGCGAAATTTCATTTTCACCGGCACTTTTCTAACAAATTCTTCACGAGGTGCGCCCCGGTCCTCATGAAACAATCGTCACGTTTGTAGGGATGAAAACGCCGTTTTGCACACAACGCACATAAAAAAATGTTTAGGGGCCGTCACACATGAAAATTTCTACACTGGCGTTATCCATCACCGCTGCATTGCTCGCGCAACACGCCTGCGCTGATGACTTCGGGCTCGGTTCTCTGGGCACGGGCACAGGTCACAGTGGCTTTCTTGAAGACAGCCACGCCGCCATCAGTTCGCGGACCATGTACTACAGCGCAGACAACCGCTCGGGGACCAGCAACGATCTGCGCGAAGCTGCGACATTGCTGCGCTTTGACTACAAATCCGGCTACACCCAAGGCACCCTTGGTGTCGGTTTCGACGTCATGGCGTTCGGCGCCTTGCGTCTTGATGGTGGCGACGGCCACGCCGCAGGCCCAGGGCTGGCGGGGAACGGCAACAGCTTCTTCCCGACCAAGAACAACGGCACCGAACCGGCCGACAGTTTCGGTCGCGCCGCCGGCAACGTGAAATTCCGTATTTCCCAGACCGAGTTGCACGTCGGCGGTGGTTTGGCCCCGGTGCTGCCTATTCTGGTCTCCAACGACAGCCGTGTTGCGCCACAGACCTTTGACGGCGGCATCCTCACCTCCAGCGACATTCCGAACGTGACCTTCACCGGCGGTGAGCTGAACAAGGCCGAAGGCCGTGCGTCCAGTAACTCCACGGGCCTGAGTGTGGCTGGCGGTACGCGCGACAGCGACAGCTTCAAGTTCGGTGGTGTGGACTACAAACCGTTCGGCTCGTCCGACAACGCCATCGCGAAAAACCTGACGCTGCAGTACTACTACGCCAACCTGCAAGACTTCTACAAACAGAACTATTTCGGCCTGGTCCACGTGTTGCCGTTGGGCAATGACCAATCGTTCAAGACTGACCTGCGCTACTTCGACAGCACCAGCGACGGCAAGAATGGCGAAAGCGGCTACGCGTTCAACAACAACGGTGGCTACGCCAAGCATGCTGGCGAGGTGGACAACAAAACCTACAGCGCCGCGTTCACCTACCAACTGGGCGGCAGCAGCCTGATGCTCGGCCACATCGGCGTGAGCGACGACGGCGGCTTCGTCTGGGTCAACCAGGGCAGCCTCGCCGACCCACAGCAACAAGGCGCGGGCGGCAGCGACTTCTACCTGTTCACCGACGCCGTGGTTGGCCAGTTCTCCCGTGCGGGTGAGCAAGTCAACTTTGGTCAGTATTCGTATGACTTCAAGGCCTACGTACCCGGCCTGAAAGCTTCGGTGGCTTACCTGGACGGTACGGACATCAAGTCCAAAGTCGCCGGCGGCCCTGACCAGAAAGAAAATGAAACCGACTTCCGCCTGGATTACGTCGTGCAGGCAGGCCCGCTCAAAGGCTTCGGCACTACCTTCCGGACCGGTACTTATCACGGTCACAACACCGGCACCGCGGATCAGGATCAAACCCGCCTGATCTTCAACTACACCTACGCGATCTTCTAAGCACGCTCGCACGTTTACCGCGTTGAAAAAACCGAGGCCGCCTGATCAGCGGCCTCTTTTTTTGCCGGGGTGGATGAGACTTCATGTGCATCCGAGCGGGGATGGGTTCTACACTGCCCGTCACTGTGTCAGTGATGGAGGACCCAATGACGGCCACACCCGTAACCAACATCCTTGAAACGATTGAAGGTCAACGCCTGGCGACGCCAGAGGCCGAGCGTTGGCGCGAGTGGGGCCCGTACTTGAGTGAACGCCAATGGGGCACGGTGCGCGAAGACTACAGCGCAGACGGCGATGCCTGGGCCTACTTCCCGCATGACCACGCGCGCAGCCGCGCCTATCGCTGGGGCGAAGATGGCCTGGCCGGTTTCAGCGACAAGGCGCAACGCTGGTGCCTGGGCCTGGCGCTGTGGAACGAGCGCGACACGATCCTCAAGGAGCGGTTGTTCGGCTTGAATAACGCCGAGGGCAACCACGGTGAAGACGTCAAGGAGCTGTACTTTTTCGTCGACGGCGTACCCAGTCATGCCTACATGCGCATGCTCTACAAATACCCGCATGCGGCCTTTCCCTACGCCGACCTGACCACCGAAAACGCGCGCCGTGGGCTTGCGGATGCCGAGTACGAAATCCTCGACACGGGCGTGTTCGAAGACAACCGCTACTGCGATGTCAGCGTCGAATACGCCAAGCATCAGCCCGACGATATTTTCATGCGCGTCACCGTGCATAACCGCTCCGACCAGCCGACGCGCCTGCAGGTGTTGCCCCAGGTGTGGGCGCGCAATGACTGGAGCTGGACCCTGGATGCGCCCAAGCCGCAGTTGCGCCTGGACGGCGAACAGGTGCTGGCCCGTCATCATGAACTTTCCGATCGCCACCTCAGCGCCTGGGGCCAGGACGGGGTGGAATGGTTGTTCTGTGAAAACGAGAGCAACTATCAGCGCCTGGACGGGCAACCGGCACCCGGGCCGTTCAAGGATGGCATCAACGATTACGTGGTCGATGGCGTGCAGTCGGCGATTCGCCGCGATGCGGGCACCAAGGTCGCCGCGCGTTTCATCCTCGAACTGGCGGGCCTTGAAAGTAAAAGCCTGTACCTGCGGTTTGCGCCCACCGATGCGCCGCAGATCAACGCGCGCAAGCTGTTCGAACAGCGCCGCGAGGAGGCCGATCAGTTCTACGCGGCCTTGCAACACGGCATCAGCGAGGAGGATGCGCGCAATGTGCAGCGCCAGGCCCTGGCGGGTTTACTGTGGTCCAAACAGCTCTACTATTTCGACGTGAACCAGTGGCTCGACGGCGACCCTGCCCAGCCGGCGCCACCGCCCGAGCGCCTGCACATCCGTAATACCCATTGGCGGCACCTGTCCAACTTCGACATCCTCTCCATGCCCGACACCTGGGAATACCCGTGGTACGCCTCCTGGGACCAGGGCTTTCAGGCGGTGGCGATTGCGCTGATTGATCCCGGTTATGCCAAGCAGCAATTGTTGCTGTTGGTGAAGGACCGTTTCATGCACCCCAACGGCCAACTGCCGGCGTATGAATGGCGTTTTGACGATGCCAACCCGCCGGTGCATGCCTGGGCCAGTTGGCGGGTGTATCAGCAGGACAAGGCGTTGACGGGTGTCGGCGACATGGATTTTCTGGAGCGGATTTTCCACAAGCTGCTGCTGAATTTTTCCTGGTGGGTCAATCGCAAGGACGCCGAGGGCCGCAACCTGTTCCAGGGCGGGTTCCTGGGCCTGGACAATATTGCCTTGTTCGACCGCTCGGCGACCTTGCCGCCGGGTTACCAGCTGGATCAGGCCGACGGCACGGCGTGGGTCGCGGCCTACGCGCTGGACCTGATGCGGATCGGGCTGGAGCTGGCAAAGCGCAATGTCGTGTACGTCGATATTGCGGTGAAGTTTTTCGAGCACTTCCTGTACATCGCCGGCGCCATCAACCGCGTCGACGACAGCGCCGAAGGGCTGTGGGATGAGCAGGACCTGTTCTTCTACGATGTGCTGCACCGCCCCGACGGCCAGAACGAGCCGGTGCGCTTGCGTTCCATCGTCGGCCTGATGCCATTGTTTGCCGTGCTGGTGCTGGAGCAGCGCGAACATGAAGGGCTGGAAGGCTTGCGTGAGCGGCTGCTGGGGTTCATGCATCACCGGCCGGACTTGGCCAAGTTGGTATCGCGCTGGAACGAGCCGGGGCAGGGCAATCGCCTGTTGCTGGCGCTGTTGCGTGGCGAACGGACCAAGGATTTGTTGCGCCGCATGCTGGATGACCAGGAGTTTCTGTCAGGCTTTGGTGTGCGGTCCTTGTCCAAGGCATTTGCCCAAGAGCCACTGGCGCTGAAGATGAATGGCGACACCTTGTGCGCGCGTTACCAGCCGGGCGAGTCGGACTCACGGTTGTACGGCGGCAATTCGAACTGGCGCGGGCCCTTGTGGATGCCGGTGAACTACATGCTGATCGAATCGTTGCGCGAGTTTCATCGCTACTACGCGGATAACTTCTCGGTGGAGTACCCGACGGGGAGTGGATATCTGGCGTCCCTTGAAGAAGTTGCAGACAGCCTCAGTCAGCGTCTGACGCGATTGTTCCTGAGGGATGAGGACGGGCTGCGTCCGTCGATGGCGGGGTATGCGCAGCTGGAAGCGGACCCGGCCAGTCGCGACCTGGTGCTGTTCCATGAGTATTTTCACGGGGAGACCGGGCGCGGTCTGGGCGCCTCGCATCAAACCGGCTGGAGTGCGTTGGTGGCGCTGCTGTTACAGCCTCGTTAGGGCACGCTCCATGGCTGGTGGCACGGGGCGTCTCGGGCCACGATTGGAGGCTCAGGCCGCCGCGGCTGGGTGAGTGATCTTAGGTGCCCCCTGCTCAAAAAGCGGATTTACCCAACGACCCGAATGCCTCACAAGGCAAACGGAATCGTCAGCTTGGCCCACAGCATGTCGCCTTCCGGTCGGTTTTTCACATCAAACTCCTTGGCCCAGCGCACCTCTGCGCTGGCGTATTGGAGGAAGGTGAAATACACCGCCGGACCTATGGCAAACACCTGCCCACGTACGCCGTCATTCACATCTTCGCCGTAGATATTCACCACGGTGCGCCCGTACTGCTTATCGTCGGTGGTCTGCTTGAGGTAATAGCCGTTGACCCCAAGGCTCAGGTTGTCGGTGACCTTGTAGCTGGCCGAATAATCGAAGTGAAAAATCTGCCCGGAGCGGTAATCCGTGTCGTGGTTCTCTTCGTTGAAACTGTAGGTCGTCTTGATCGACAGCTCCGTGCGCGGGTTGGGCAGCCAGGTCGCCGATACCAGCGGCTTGTAGGTGTAGAAGTTGTTGCTGGTATTGGCCAGGCGCGCGGCGTCGTATTCGCCGGTGGGCAGGGTGATTTCCAGTGCGGCAGCCAGGGTCAGGTGCTTGCCCATGTCCCACAGGATGATCGGCGCCAGGGTGGTGTCGCCCATGCTTTCGCGCGTGTCCGACATACCGAACAGTGACACCTGTTGCTTGAGGTACGGCTGGGCAATGTAGCCGCCCAGGCGCCCGCCGAACACGCGCACCGGGCTCAGGTAATCCAGGCGCGGAATAATGGCGTCCGCCTTGATGCGCACCTCGGACACTTTGCCACCCAGCGAACTGATGTCCAGTGTGCGGGCCTCGTAGTGGTTGTAATACAGGTTGAACGCGAACATGTGGTCCGGCAGGTTGTTCACGTCCAGCGGCAGGATGTAAAAACCATCGGTGCCCGGACCGATATTATCGACGCCGCCTTCGGTGGCCAGCGCCGGCAGGCTGAGCAGGCTCAACAGCGCGACTTGCAGCGGGTGAAGCGCACGGGTGGGGTTCATGTCTGGCCTCATTATTATTGTTAGGGCACGGCTGGCCATTAGAAATAAGCCCTCAACGCCCGGCAGGGCAGGGTTTTGGCGGCCAGATAGGGGGACTTTGCCGGACAGGTTTCACTCAGGATGCGGCGGCACTTGCAAGCGCCTATGATTAACAGGATGTTTCTAAAACAAGAACTGAAGTACTCAGTCAGGAACCCGTGAGCCATGCAAAGGAAAGCCGTTGACCCGCAGTTCGAACTGGCGCTGGTGTCGCCGTTCCTGTTGCAAACCCTCGGGCAGGTGGTGACGCAGAGGGGCGCGAATGCCGAAGACCTCTGCCGTGGACTGGGGTTTGCCCTGGCCGACCTGGATGACCCCGCCCAACGCATCTCCTACCGTCAGGCCGCGGCGATGATCCAGCGCGCACTCAAGGTGTTACCCGATCAGGGCTTGGGTTTGTGGGTGGGCCATCAGAATGTGCTGGGCACCCTCGGCTTGCTCGGCCATGTGATTTCCCTGTGCGAGACCCTGCGCGATGCCTTTGCCATTGGCGAGCGGCATCAGCACACCTCCGGTGGCATCGCCACCACCCGTACCCATGAAAGCGCTGATGAAGTGTGCGTCGAGGTCGAATGCCTGCTGCCGTTTGCGCCAGTGCAGGTGTTTGCTGCCGAGGAGTTCTTTGCCAGCCTGATGGTCTACGGCCGCGCCTTGGTCGGCGCTGATTTCATGCCGCAACGGGTGGAGTTCGTGCACGCTGCGCCCCCTTATGCTGCTCAATATCAACGCCTGTTCGGGGCCGATGTGCGTTTTGGCTGCCTGCACAACCGAATGGTGTTGGCGCCTCATTGGCTGGACGTGCGCTTGCCCAATCACCATCCGTTGGCGTTGCGCCAGGCCCTGGCGTTACTCGAGTTGGAAAGCGCCCAACTGCACCAGAAGATGGACCTGATCCAGGCCGTGGAGCGCGCAATTTCGCGGGACTTGCACGCCAGCCAATTGGAGAAGGTCGCCAGTGACCTGAACATGAGTGGCCGCACCCTGCGCAGGCGCCTGACCGAACACGGGCTGACCTTCGAGGCCTTGCTTGAGCAAGTGCGACGCGCGCGTACGATGGGGTTGCTGGGGAATCCGGGGCTGTCTATCGAACGTATCACCGAGGCGGTCGGCTACAGCGATGTGCGCAGTTTTCGGCGAGCCTTCAAACGCTGGACGGGGGTAAGCCCCAGTGCGTTTCGCGGTGAGGGCGGTGGGGCGGCGTAGTCCGTCGGGTAGTCCCGTCAGGATGCCGGTTTAGAGCGGTTTCAGGACGCCGACGAGTTTTCTGGCCGAGCGCGCAAAGGTTTGCTTTTTGGCGAATCAAAAAGCGCGCCGATCGCCTGACGCGCACGCGACAACCGGCTCATGATGGTGCCGATCGGCAGGTCGAGCATCTCGGCGGCTTCCTTGTAGCTGAAGCGCTCCACACCCACCAGCAGCATGACTTCGCGCTGGCCTTCGGGAAGCTTGTGGACCGCTTCGATAATCTGCCGGTGCATCAGGTCGGATTCCGGATTGGGCGCCTCCGGGTCGCTGACGGTTTCCAGGAATTCATCGTTCCAGTCCATGCGCGAACGGCTGCGCACCTTGCGCGAGCGCAGCTCGTTGATCCAGGTGGAATGGACAATCGAAAACATCCAGCTCAGCACCGACGTATCGGGCTGCAACTGATGAGAGCGTTCCAGCGCGCGGACACAGGCGAGCTGAACCAGGTCTTCGGCATCGTGCTTGTCACCGGAAATGCGCAGCGCGAACGCCCAAAGGCGCGGCAGCAGTTCTGGAAGCAGTGCGGGTAAGTCAGCACCGGTGATCGACATATTTCCTCTTTTTATTTCTTGATGCCTAAAATGCTGAGGTCAGGCTACGAGGTCGATACCGTAGCGGATGCCTGTGTCGCGGCGTCCTTTTTGCGGTGCTGAGGGTCCTTGGGGTGACGGTGAATTGTATCAAGCCGTAAACAAAATGTGTCAATTCGACAGGCATTGAAAGGTTATTGACAGCCTATGCAGGTACTAGGCCAATAATTCTGACAATCGTGTCAGGAAAACTACCCCGACACATGGTGAAACATATAAGATTTATTCGGCCCTGGGAATATTTTCAATTCCAGGGTGTTCTCTTAAAGTATTTGTACGTGTCACAGAGTATTTGCCGATTGCTCTAAAGTTTTTTTGACCTGTTGCAACGGCAAAGTTGATGTCAATATGATGGCTTGTTGCTACCCGCTGACTCGCCGCTTCGACCCACAAGGTCGAGAATCACACAGCAGAAATTGATCAGGACAACGGAGAGATAACCCCATGGTAGCGGATGATGCCTTGCTAATGGCTTATGTTGACGGCGAGCTTTCGTCGCAACAGAACCAGGAGCTTGAGCGGCTCATAGAAGCTTCGCCGGACCTGGCTCAGCGAGTCTCTCGGTTGATGGCTTCCTGCCTGCCTTACGAGGAAGCGTTTGCCCACCAGAATGTGCCGCCTGTTCCGGAGAGCCTCAAGCTCAGTATTGCCGCGCTGGCAGCTCAGCATTCGGCGGCCGGGGAGGCCATAACCACCGCTGCGCATTCCGCTGCCGAGAAGACAGACCGCGGTTTTTCTCGTCTGTTCGCGTTCCTCCAACCTAAATTTGCCTGGCCGGCGTTGACGTTCGTTGCTGGTGCAGCGTGCTATGCGCTGGTGCTTCAGGTTGGTGCGTTCAACGGCGCGCTCAAGCCTGGCATCGACGCGGCTGCACCGACGGTTGCCCAGACGTCGCCGTGGGTGCAACAAGCTGCGGCCTACCAGCATCTCTATACCCGCGAAACCGTTGCCTACGGCGCCCAGCCGACGGATGTGGTGACCAAGACCCTGGCCGATATCCGCGATATCGACGGCCTGGCCCTGCGCGTTCCAGACCTGAGTTCCGCGGGCCTGACCTTCAAGCGTGTGCAGCGCCTGCGCTTCAACAACAAGGCGTTGATTCAGCTCGTGTACCTGCCGGCCAATGGCGCGCCGGTTGCGTTGTGTGTGATGAAAGAGCCCAAGCCGGACCAGTCCATCGCTCAGCAAAGCGTTGCGCAGATGAACGTAGTAACCTGGCGCCAGTCTGAAATGGGCTACGCGCTGATTGGCGAGCCCGAACAGGGTGTAGACCTTAACGCCATTGCCCGACTTGTCGCCGACCGAAGTGCCGCCCCGCTGTTTGCTGACGTGCCTGCACCGATGTGGATCGCCTCTGTCCAGAAATGACCATGCTGGGGTCGGGCATTGGTCCTCAATGTCGTGATCCCAGATAGCTTGATGAAAAAACCATCTCTGCTGAAAAATAGCCATCGCCTGCCTCTTGCCCTCGCTGCCGTAGTATTTGCAGGCCTCGGCGCCTGGCTGTGCCTTCTTTCCATTCCCCGTCACCCACGGCCGCGAAAATCGTCGATGAGATGGAAGCTGTTGCCGGTGGTGCCCATCAGGGCTTTCGTCGTAACCATGCCAAGGGCCAATGCATCAGCGGCCATTTTGAAAGCACCGGTAATGCTCTAGAGATCTCACGCGCATCCTTGTTACAACCTGGCAAGGTGCCGCTGATCGGCCGGTTGTCGGCAGCCGGCGGCGACCCGGCGCAAGCCGATGCGCACGGCATGATCCGCAGCATGGCGCTGCGCCTGGCCGGGGACGACGGTGAGACCTGGTACATGGCGATGAATTCCGTGCCGGTGTTCCCCGTGAATACGCCCGAGGGTCTGTACGAGCAGTTGCGCGCCTCGATCCCTGAATACGGCGGCACCGGGCCCGATCCGAAAAAGATGCAGGCCTTCAAACGCGCTCACCCAGAAATGCGTCCGTTCGAGACGTGGCTTGCGGCCCATCCTGGCTCATCCGGGTTCGACAACACCGCCTATTACAGCGTCAATGCCTTCCGCATGACGAGCGCCCAGGGCCAGGTGCACTTCGTGCGCTGGAGCATGGTGCCAGAGACGCCTTACAAACCAATGACAGCCGCTGAGTCCGGCGACCCGGATTTCCTCGCCTTCGGCTTCGCCACGCAACTGGAGCAAGGCCCCGTACGCTGGCACCTGATGATTACCCTGGCCGAACCCGGCGATGTGACCACCGACGCCACCGTGCGCTGGCCCGAAGGGCGCCGCCAGATCGATGCCGGCGTGCTGGTCATCGACAGCCAGCAGTCCCAGGTGGAGGGCGCCTGCCGCGATGTGGACTTCAACCCCCTCCAATTGCCAACGGGTATCGGGCCGTCGGACGACCCGTTGCTGTTGGCACGCCAGGCGGCGTACGCGGAATCTCATCGCCGGCGCATCAACGAACAGAGCGCCCACTAAGAATTTTTCCCACGCTGCGGAATAAATCATTTCCCTCACTTGTTCTATCCCCAGAACAACTTGAACGAGGGAAGTACGATGGGCTTGTCCACCGACGCTCAACCACTGGATTTCACCGCACTGGCCCAGCCTTTGGGCGAAGCCGACGGCTGTGGCCAGAACTTCGAATACGACCCCCAGTTCCTTGAGCTTGAAGAAGAAGCCCTCGGCAAACCCGAGGTGCAGTATGGCGACACCATCACCCAGGCCATCGAGCCAAGCTGGAAACGGGTGATGCTGTTGGCGCTGCCATTGATGGAGCGCAGCCGCGACCTGCGCCTGGCGATCTGGCTGACCCGCGCTCAACTCAACCTGCACGGCATTCCCGGCCTGGCTGCCGGTCTTGGGCTGATCCATGCCTTGCTGGAAAACTGCTGGCAGGGCTTGCACCCGCAGCTCGACCCCGATGACGACAACGACCCGTTGCTGCGCATCAATATTCTGGCGTTCCTGTGCGAGCCTGCCGGCGTGTTGCGCGACGTGCTCGATGCGCCGCTGGTCAGCGCCCGTGGCGTGGGCGCGGTCAGCTTGCGTCAGGTTGAACTGGCGAGCGGCGAGGAGGGCGAGAGCGTCAGCCTGGCGATGATCGAAGGCGCGTTTGCCGAAGCCGACCCCGTCGAACTCAACGCCACCGACACCGCGCTGGCACAGGCGTTGGCGCTCAGCGTGCAGATCGAACAGTTGTTGACGGAGAAGGTCGGCGTCGGCCGTGCCATCGACCTCAGCGGCCTGGCCACACTCCTGCGCCGCGCCGGTGACGTGATCCGCCGCCACTTGCCAGGTGCCGCGCCAGCCGAGGCGATGCCGGCTGGCGTTACAGCCGCCGCCGTGGCCGCCGTGGCCGTCGCCCCGCAGGCAGTGCGCGCAGAAATCAACAGCCGCGAAGACGCACGCCAGACCATTGACCGTCTGTGCACGTATTTCCAGACTTTCGAGCCCGCCAGCCCGGTGCCGTTTTTACTGCAGCGGGCGAAGAAACTGATCGACAAGAATTTCATGGAATTGCTGCAAGACCTCGCACCCGATGGTCTCGCGCAACTGGCGCTGGTCAGCGGTATTCGCAACAGCGACACCTGAGCCTTTTTGTATCAACCCCACTCACCGGAGCTTTTCCTGTGGCCAAAGAAAGCAGTCAGAAGTTCATCGCCCGCAACCGTGCGCCGCGCGTTCAGATCGAATACGACGTGGAGATCTACGGTGCGGAAAAAACCGTGCAGTTGCCCTTTGTCATGGGGGTGTTTTCGGACCTCTCCGGCAAGCCGGCCGAGCCGTTGCCGCCGGTGGCCGAGCGCAAGTTCCTGGAAGTCGACATCGACAATTTTGACGATCGTCTCAAGTCCATGAAGCCGCGTGTGGCGTTCCAGGTGCCCAACACCCTGACCGGTGAAGGCAACCTGCCGGTGGAAATCACGTTTGAATCGATGGACGACTTCACCCCGGCTGCCATCGCCAGCAAGGTGCCGAGCCTGAACCAGTTGCTCACCGCGCGCAGCCAGCTGTCGAACCTGCTGACCTACATGGACGGCAAAGTCGGCGCAGAGGAATTGCTCGCCAAGCTGCTCAGCGATCCGAGTGTGATGCAAGCCTTGAGCAGTGCGCCCAAGCAGCCCGAATAACTGAATAACCGTTGCCTGCGCCGGCGCCTCGTTTGCCCCGGTACGGGGACGCTTTGCCCAAAATTTGAGGATACCGTCATGTCCACCCCGCAATCGGAACAGCCAGGGCAGCTTGCCCCGGCCACGGAATTCGACGCTGGCGACTTCGCAAGCCTGCTGCAAAAAGAGTTCAAGCCCAAGACCGACAAGGCCAAGGAAGCGGTGGAAACCGCCGTGCGCACCCTGGCCGAGCAAGCGCTGCAAGGCACGCAACTGATGCCCCACGACGTGCTGGGCACCATCGAGGGCTTGATCGCCGCCCTCGACCAGAAGCTCACCGAACAGGTCAATCACATCCTGCACCACGAGGAATTCCAGGGCGTGGAAAGCGCCTGGCGTGGCCTGCACTACCTGGTCAACAACACCGAGACTGACGAAACCCTGAAGATCCGGGTGATGAACATCTCCAAGAACGAAGTGCACAAGACCCTGCGCAAGTTCAAGGGTGTGGCCTGGGACCAGAGCCCGATCTTCAAGAAGTTGTACGAAGAAGAATATGGTCAGTTCGGCGGCGAGCCGTATGGCGCCTTTGTCGCGGATTACTACTTCAACAACAGTGCGCCGGACGTGGAACTGCTGACCCAGATGGCCCGCGTCAGCGCCGCCGCTCACTGCCCGCTGATCACGGCTGCCGACCCCAGCGTGATGCTGATGGAGTCGTGGCAGGAACTGGCCAACCCGCGTGACCTGACCAAGATCTTCCAGACCCCGGAACACGCCGCCTGGCGCAGCTTTCGCGCCAGTGAAGACTCGCGTTACGTCGGCCTGGCCATGCCGCGCTTTCTGTCCCGCGCGCCCTACGGTGCCAAAACCAACCCGGTCGAAGCGTTCGATTTCGAAGAAACCACCGACGCGGCCGGCGCCAAGGATTTCACCTGGGCCAACGCCGCTTACGCAATGGCGGTGAACATCAACCGCTCGTTCAAACACTACGGCTGGTGCTCGCAGATTCGCGGCATCGAGTCCGGTGGTGTGGTGGAGGGGCTGCCGGTGCATACCTTTCCAACCGACGACGGCGGCGTGGACATGACCTGCCCAACTGAAATCGCCATCAGCGACCGCCGCGAAGCGGAACTGGCAAAAAACGGCTTCATGCCGCTGGTGCACAAGAAAAACAGCGACCTCGCCGCGTTCATCGGCGCGCAGTCGATGCACAAGCCTGCCGAGTACGACGACCCCGACGCCACCGCCAACGCCAACCTGGCCGCGCGCCTGCCGTACCTGTTCGCCACGTGCCGTTTCGCTCACTACTTGAAGTGCATCGTGCGCGACAAGATCGGCTCGTTCAAAGAGCGCGACGACATGCAGGTGTGGCTCAACAACTGGATCGGCCGTTACGTCGAACACAACCCGGCCACCGCCACCGACGCCGACAAAGCCCGTAAACCGCTGGCCGGCGCCGAAGTAGTGGTGGAAGAAATCGAGGGCAACCCCGGCTACTACGGCGCCAAGTTTTTCCTGCGCCCGCACTACCAACTCGAAGGCTTGACCGTGTCCCTGCGCCTGGTCTCCAAGCTGCCGTCCACCAAATCCAACTGATCAACCTGAAAGGTAACCACCATGATCCTGCTTAACTTCAAAGGCACCCAAATCAAGGGCACTTCCACCGTCGACGCGCACAAGGACTGGATCACCATCGACGCGATCCAGATGGGCGTGGGCCGCGCGATTTCCATCAGCGGCGGCGGCACCGACCGTGACACCAGCAACCCGTCGTTCTCGGAAATCTCCATGACCAAGGCCACCGACCTCGCGTCGGCCGACCTGTTCATGCAGGCGGTGTGCGGTAAAAGCCTGGGGGATGCCGAAATCCACTTCATCCAGACCGGCGGCCCGGACAAGAAACAGCAAGTGTTCCTCAAGCTGATCCTCGGCGAAGCCATCATCAGCTCCTACTCCGCCAGCAGCAACGGCGAGCGCCCCAGCGAAACCTTCTCGATCAACTTCACCACCATCAGCTACGAGTACGACTCCTTCACCGGCGACACCGTGATCACCGGCACGCCGAAGAAGTGGGACCTGGAGAAGAACCAGAAAATCTGACGCCGGGCCTCTGTGGCGAGCCGGATTGTTGGGTGCAGGGTTTTCTGTGGTGCGCGGGCTTGCTGTGGCGAGCGGGCGTGCCCCGCGTTGGGCCGCGAAGCAGCCCCATCACACACACCGCGTTTCTACCGGATGCCCGCGGCGGCAGGTTTCAGGGCCGCTTCGCGCCCCAACGCGGGGCACGCCCGCTCGCCACGACAAGCCTGCATACCACAGCGGTAATGGAGATTGAGAACCATGGCTGAACTCACCAGTCGCGAACGCTTGCAGCCGTCCTTGCTCGATCGCCTGAGCGATGACGACACCGAGCACGCCGTGGAGCCGCGTGACAAGCGCGTGCTGTCCATGCGCGGCTTGCGCAAGGCGGTGTTGCGGGACTTGGGGTGGCTGCTCAACAGCACCAGTCTGGGTAGTTTTCGTGACCTGAGCGCGCACCCGCTGGCAGTGCAGTCAGTGATCAATTTTGGTCTGCCGGATCTTGCCGGCAAGACCGCCGCCGGTTTGGACCGAGAAGCGCTGGGGCGGCGCATCCGCCAGGCGATCTGGGATTTCGAACCGCGGATTTTACGCGACAGCGTGCGCGTGGTGCCGGTGGCGCCCTCGGGCGTGACGGCCAGTCCCAACCAGATGGCCTTTGAAATTCATGGCGAACTCTGGGGCCAACCGTTGCCCGAGCGCCTGTACCTGAAAACCGAACTTGACCTGGAAGCAGGTGAGGCGAGGGTCTTTGATATCGAGACAAGGGACGTGCGGTGAACGCCAAACTGCTGCGCTATTACGAACGTGAACTGGCTCACCTGCGCGAAGTCGGCGGCGAATTCGCCCGTGACTACCCCAAGGTGGCCGGTCGCCTGGGGCTGGAGACCTACGCCTGTGCCGACCCGTATGTGGAGCGGCTGCTGGAGGGTTTCAGTTTTCTTGCGGCGCGGGTGCAGCTGAAGATCGACGCCGAGTTTCCACGCTTCACCAATCACCTGCTGGAACTGGTTTACCCGCAATACCTGGCGCCCACCCCGTCGATGGCCGTGGTGCAGATGCAACCGGACATGAGCGAAGGCAGCCTGGCTGCAGGTTTCAAGGTGCCGCGCGATACCGCGTTGCACAGCCAGTTGGGCAAGGGCGACCAGACCGCTTGCGAGTTTCGCACGGCCCATGACGTAACCCTGTGGCCGGTGGAGTTGGTCCAGGCACGCTACTTTGCCTGCGGCGCACACGTAGCCGGCATCGACCTGTCACGCCTGGGCGGCGTCAAGGCGGCGCTGCGTCTGCGCTTGCGCGTCGGCGCCGGCCTGACCTTCAGCGACCTGGCCCTGGACAGCCTGCCATTGCACATTCGCGGCGGCGAAGCCATGCCCTCGCGCATCCTCGAACAACTGCTGGCGCAGGCCGCCGGTGTGTTGGTGATGCCAGTGCAGGAGCACGTGGAGTGGCACCAGTTCCTGCCCAAAAGCGCGATTCGAAGTGTCGGTTATAGCGACGGCGAAGCCTTGCTGCCCAGCGGCCCGCGTTCATTCCAGGGCTATCGACTGCTGCAGGAATACTTCGCCATGCCGCAGAGGTTCATGTTTGCCGAAGTGGCGGGGCTGGCGAACAGTGTGAGTCGCTGCACCGCCGAGCAACTGGACGTGATCGTGCTGTTCAAGAAGCTCGACCCGGTGCTGGAACAAAGCCTCAGCGCCGCCAACTTCGGCCTGTATTGCACGCCGGCCATCAACCTGTTCCCGATGCGCACCGAGCGTGTGCACCTGTCGGACCAGCAATCGGAATATCACGTGATTCCCGACCGCACGCGGCCGATGGATTACGAGATTTACCAGATCGAAAGCGTCACCGGCTATGGCAGCGGCGCCGAGGCCAGCCAGACCTTCGAGTCGTTTTATCGCGCCAACGACTTGCACGCCCGCACGCCACCGAACGCGTTTTATCAGCTGCGCCGAGACGCGCGCGTATTGTCCGAGCAACAGCGCCGGCAAGGGCCACGCTCCAGTTACATCGGCAGCGAACTGTTCCTGTCGCTGGTCGACGCCCAAGAGGCGCCGCACCGCAGTGATCTGCGCCAACTGGGCATCGACACCCTGTGCAGCAACCGCGACCTGGTGCTGAGCATGCCGGTGGGCAGCGGCCGCACCGACTTCACTGTCGAATCCGGCGCGCCGGTGCAATCGGTGCGCTGCGTGGCAGGGCCGACGGTCCCGGCGCCATCGTTTGCCGAAGGCGAGACGGCGTGGCGGCTGGTCAGCCACTTGTCCCTCAACTATTTGTCGCTGCTCGATCAGGACAAGGAGCAGGGCGCCACCGCTTTGCGCGACCTGCTGCGCCTGTATTGCCGCGTTGACGATGAGGCCGCGCACAAACAGATCGAAGGCCTGCGCTCAGTCACCGCCGACAGCATCGTGCGGCGCCTGCCATTGCCGGGGCCGATCACGTATGGCCGGGGGTTGCAGGTGTGCGTGACCCTGGACGAGTCGGCCTTTGAAGGCGCCGGCGTGTTTGTATTGGGTTCGGTGCTGGAGCAGTTTTTTGCCAAGTACGTGTCGCTCAATTCGTTCACCGAAACCGTCATCAAAAGCACCGCGCGTGGCGTGATCATGCAGTGGCCGGCGCGGGTGGGCAGATGCGAGATCCTCTGACCCTGCTCAGTGCCCTTGAAGCGCATCCGGGGCGCTTTGATTTCTATGCTGCGCTGCGCCAACTGGAGTGCGCCCACCCGCAATTGCCGCGGATCGGCCAGGCCGCGCGCCCGGCGGATGAGGCGGTGCGGTTCGGCCAGCAACCGTCGCTGGCGTTCGAGCCTGCGATGATCGCGGCACTCCAGCCTGGCGTTGCGCCGAAACTGCTGCTGAATTTTTTCGGCCTGATGGGCGCCAATGGCCCGCTGCCGATTCATCTGACCGAGTACATTCGCGACCGCCAGCGCAACCTCAATGACCCAACGCTGGCCGCGTTCTGCGATGTGTTCCATCACCGCATGATCAGCCTGTTTTACCGCGCCTGGGCCAGCGCGCAGCCGGCGGTCAGCCTGGACCGGCCGGGGGCGGATCGCTTTGCCCAGTACCTCGGTTCGTTGATCGGCATCGGCCAGCCGTCGCTGCTCAACCGCAATGCCGTGCCGGACGTGGCCAAGCTGCATTTTGCCGGGCGCCTGGGCCCGCAGACGCGCAATGCGGAAGGCTTGGCGGCATTGCTCAGCGACTACCTCGGCGTGCCGGTGCAGGTCGAGCAGTTTGTCGGCCACTGGATGACGCTGCCCGCCGACGGCCTGTGTGCCCTGCGCAGCGGCCCCGACGCTGCCGTACTCGGCCAGACCACCGTGATGGGAAAAAAGGTCTGGAACACCCAGCACAAATTCCGCCTGCTGATCGGCCCTCTGGACCTGGCCCAGACCCGCCGCCTGTTACCCGGCGGCGACAGCCTGCAACGCGTGCAGGACTGGGTGCGCCAATACGTCGGCCTGGCCATGGATTGGGACGTCAACCTGATCGTCAAGAAAGACCAACTACCCGGCCTGCGCCTCGGTTCCGCGCCTTTGGGCTGGACCAGTTGGCTGAGCAGCCAAACCCCCGAACACGATGATCGGCAGTTGCTGATCAACCCTCGCATCTCTTCTCAAGGACCTGCCCATGGCTGACATCAGTCGCGTCGCGCTTTTCGGCAAACTCAACAGCCTGTGCTACCGGGCGATCGAAAGCAGTACCGTGTTCTGCAAGCTGCGCGGCAACCCCTACGTGGAGCTGGTGCACTGGTTGCAGCAGATCCTGCAATTGAGCGACTCGGACCTGCTGCGCCTGGTTCGTCACTACGGCATCGACCCTGCCGTATTGGCCCGTGACCTGACTGCGGCGCTTGACCGCTTGCCTCGGGGGTCAACGTCGGTCACCGACTTGTCGTCGCAGGTCGAAGAAGCCGTCGAACGCGCGTGGGTCTATGCCACCTTGATGCTCGGTGAATCCCAGGTGCGTTCCGGCCATTTGCTGCTGGCGCTGCTGAAAACCCCGAGCCTGCGCAACGGCTTGTACGGCGTGTCCCGCGAGTTCAACAAGGTCGGCATCGATGACTTGAGCGAGCAGTTCGCCGCGTTGCTCAACGCCTCGCCCGAGGCGCAGATGACCGCCAGCGATGGCTATCAGTTGCCCGGCGAAGACATCGGCGCAGTCGCGCCTGCCAAGCAGGAGGCCTTGAAGCGCTTCACCGTCGACCTCACGGAACAAGCGCGCGGCAACACGATGGACCCCATCGTCGGGCGCGACGAAGAGATCCGCCAGGTGATCGACATATTGATGCGGCGGCGCCAGAACAACCCGATCCTGGTGGGCGAGGCGGGCGTCGGCAAAACCGCCGTGGTTGAAGGGTTTGCCCAGCGCATTGCTCGGGGCGATGTGCCGCCGAGCCTCAAAGACGTGCAACTGCTCGCCCTGGATGTGGGCCTGTTGCAAGCCGGGGCCAGCATGAAAGGCGAGTTCGAACAGCGCCTGCGTTCGGTGATCGATGAAGTGCAGGCCAGCGTCAAACCGGTGGTGCTGTTTATCGACGAAACCCACACCCTGGTCGGCGCGGGCGGCGCTGCCGGCACCGGCGATGCGGCCAACCTGCTCAAGCCGGCGCTGGCGCGGGGCACGCTGCGCACCATCGGCGCGACGACCTTTGCCGAGTACAAAAAACACATCGAAAAAGACCCGGCGCTGACCCGGCGTTTCCAGACCGTGCAGGTCGATGAACCGGACGAGGCCCGCGCGTTGCTGATGCTGCGCGGCATCGCGCAGACCATGCAGACCCACCATCAGGTGCACATCCTCGATTCGGCATTGGCGGCGGCGGTGCGCCTGTCCAACCGTTACATCCCGGCGCGCCAGTTGCCGGACAAAGCCGTCAGCCTGATTGACACCGCCTGCGCGCGCGTCGCCATCAGCCTGCACGCCACCCCTGCGCAGGTGGATGACCGCCGTCGGCGCATCGAGGCGCTGGAAACCGAGCTGGAGATCATCGAGCGTGAAACCGCAATTGGCGTGGACACAACCAGCCGCCGCGCCTCGGTCGAGGCCCAACTCGCCAGCGAACGTGAGTGCCTGGACGAGGTGGAAGGGCGCTGGGACAACGAGCTGGCGCTGGTCGAGCAGATTCAACGGCTGCGCAGCCAGCTTGCGGACGCAACCGAGCGCGAGGCGGGCCTGGCGGAACTGCATCAGTTGCAGGACGAGCTGGCGGCGCAGCAGGGCGAACACCCGCTGGTGCTGATCAGCGTCGATGAGCAGGCGGTGGCCTCGGTGGTGCAGGACTGGACCGGCATTCCGGTGGGGCGCATGGTCAAGAATGAAATCGACAACGTACTGCGTCTGGCCGAGCGCCTGGGCCAGCGCATCATCGGCCAGGACCATGCACTGGAAATGATCGCGCGGCGCATCCAGACCTCCCGCGCGGGCCTGGACAACCCGGGCAAACCGGTCGGCGTGTTCATGCTTGCGGGCACGTCCGGGGTGGGCAAGACGGAGACCGCCCTGGCTTTGGCCGAGTTGCTGTATGGCGGCGAGCAGAACGTGATCACCATCAACATGAGCGAATACCAGGAGGCGCATACCGTTTCCACGCTCAAGGGTGCGCCGCCGGGTTACGTGGGGTACGGCGAGGGCGGCGTCTTGACCGAGGCGGTGCGGCGCAAGCCCTACAGCGTGGTGCTGCTGGACGAAGTGGAGAAGGCTCACCCGGATGTGCATGAGCTGTTTTTCCAGGTGTTCGACAAGGGTTGGATGGAAGACGGCGAAGGCCGGATCATCGATTTCAAGAACACCTTGATCCTGCTGACCACCAACGCCGGCACGCCGTTGATCAGCCGCCTGTGCCGTCACCCTCAGACCATGCCCTCGCCGGATGTCATCGCCAAGGCCTTGCGTGAACCGCTGCTGGAAGTGTTCCCGCCGGCCTTGCTCGGGCGCCTGGTGGTGATCCCGTATTACCCGCTGAGCGACGCCATGCTCGGTAGCATCATCGGCCTGCAACTGGGGCGCATCCAGAAGCGCATTGCCGATAACCACAACATCCCGTTCACCTGGAGCGAGGAGGTCGTGCAGCTGATTGCCAGCCGCTGCACCGAGCTGGAAAGCGGTGGGCGGATGATCGACGCCATCCTCACCAACGCGATGCTGCCGGCAATCAGTACCGAATTCCTCAACCGCTTGTTGCAGGGCACTCCGGCCACCTATGTGCG
Organism: Pseudomonas sp. Larv2_ips; assembly: GCF_963879675.1. Lineage (NCBI taxonomy): Bacteria > Pseudomonadati > Pseudomonadota > Gammaproteobacteria > Pseudomonadales > Pseudomonadaceae > Pseudomonas > Pseudomonas sp. Larv2_ips. The sequence goes on along the minus strand of NZ_CAWOAW010000037.1, from coordinate 143,708 downwards.
GGTGAGTGTCGAAGGCGGCGAGTTTGCCTACGCGTTCAGCGAGGCTGCGAGGTAACCCTTATGGCCACGACTCAGATTCATCGCGAGATCCAGGTTACCAGCACCCTCGGCGCCGATGTGCTGCTGTTTCGGCGCATGCAGGCGACGGAGGGGTTGTCCCGGCTCAGTGAGTACCACCTGGAGCTGTACAGCGAGCGCGCCGACCTGAATATCGACGACCTGCTGGCCACCCAGATGAGCGTGGCGGTGGACTTGCCCAAGGGCGGCAGCCGTTACTTCAGTGGGCATGTCAGCCACTTTTCGTTCAGCACGCGCCAGGGCCGCTACTCCACCTACAAGGCGGTGCTGCGGCCATGGCTGTGGTTCCTGACGCTGGCCAGCGACTGCCGGATCTTCCAGGAATTGAGCGTGCCGGACATCCTCAAGCAGGTGTTCGCGCCCTACAGCATCGCCGATGTCGACACCTCGGGCCTGAGTGGCAGCTACAAGGCGCTGACTTACTGCCTGCAATACCGCGAGAGCGATTTCAACTTTGTCAGCCGCCTGATGGAGCAGGAGGGCATCTACTACTACTTCAAGAGTGCTGCCGGGCGCCACACGCTGGTGCTGGCCGACTCCTACGGCGCGCACTCGCCGGCGCCAGGTTATGCCCAGGTGCGGTTCATGCCCGCCGAAGACCACGCCATGCGCGAAAGCGAAGTGATCTACGACTGGCGCATGGGCGGTGATGTGGAGCCGGGCGGCTATACCTTGCAGGATTTCGACTTCGAAAAGCCCAGCGCCAACCTGTTGGCCAAATCGACCCTGGCCGGCAGTTACCCGCAGGCGCGCCATGAGCGATACGACTACCCGGGCAAATACACCGAGCGCAAAAACGGCGAAACCTACGCGCGCACCCTGATTGAGTCGCTGCACACCGGCACCCAGCGCGTCACAGGCGCCACCCGTGCGCGCGGGCTGTTTCCCGGCGCGCTGATGACCTTGACCGAGCACCCGCGCAGCGAGCAGAACGCACAGTTCCTGCTGCTGGAGGCGCGTTACACGTTGTCCTCCGACACCTATGAACCGACGCCGCCGGCCGACCCTGCGCCGGTGTTGAGCTGCGAGTTCGTCGCGCTGTCGCGCCAGCAGCAGTTCCGTGCGCCCTGTGTAACGCGCAAGCCGCTGATGCGCGGCCCGCAGACTGCCCTGGTGGTGGGCAAGCAGGGCGAGGAAATCTGGACCGATAAATACGGGCGCATCAAGGTGCAGTTCCACTGGGACCGCGAGGGCAAGCGCGATGAAAACAGCTCGTGCTGGATTCGCGTGGCCCAGGGTTGGGCCGGCAAGCGCTGGGGCAGCCTGTATACGCCGCGCATCGGCCAGGAAGTGGTGGTGAGTTTTCTTGAGGGTGATCCCGACCAGCCACTGGTGACCGGCAGTGTCTACAACGCCGACACCATGCCGCCGTATGCACTGCCGGAAAACGCCACGCGCTCCACCCTCAAGAGCAACTCGTCCAAGGGCGGCGGTGGCTACAACGAGCTGCGCTTTGAAGACAAAAAGGGCGCGGAGCAGGTGTTCCTGCACGCGCAGAAAAACCTCGACCAGCGCGTGCTCAAGGATTCTCTGGACTGGGTCGGTGGTGACCGCCATTCCAGGGTCGATCAGGACCTGCGCGAGAAAGTCGGCGGCGACCGGCACTCGGCGGTCGGTGGCCATCGCAATGAGAAGGCCAGCGGCGATGTGTCGATGGCCGCCGGCGCCAACATGATCATCAACGGCGGCCTGAAGACCGGCGTCACTGCGGGCCTGGACATGTACATCAAGGGCGGTGCCAACGTGGTGATCGAAGCCGGCGCCACCATCACGCTGAAAGTCGGCTCGACCTTCCTCACCCTGACCCCGGCGATGATCCTCGCCTCGATCATCCCCTTGCCGCTGCCCGAAGCCGCGTCGGCGGCGACCGCCCTGGCCCTGACCGCGGCCACCGGACCTGCCGGCGTGCCGCTGCCGCCCAAGGAGGCCGACGATGGCAAATAACCCTTTGTGGAGCCCGTTATGAACCTGATCCTGCTGGTTAAAAGCTACCGTGACCAACCGATGCCCGGCGAGGTGATCTGCCGCTTTACCGAGGTCGGTGGTTCTATCGGGCGTGGGCCGGACAATGACCTGACCCTGGACGATCCGGGCAAATACATCTCGCGCGTACACGCGCGCGTCGAGCAGCGTGGTGAGCAGTTTTACCTGACCGACACCGGCAGCAACCCCAGCCTGGTCAATGAGCGGCCGCTGGGCAATGGCCGGGAGCGGTTGCTGGAGGCGGGTGATCGTCTGGTGATTGGCGATTACGGCCTGGAAGTGCGCCTGGAGCAACCCGCAGCGCCGGTGCTCGAAGACGATGCTTTGGCGACGCGCATCCTGCCGCCGCTGTTTGTGCCGCCACCGGCCCCGGTCGCTGCGCCGTTGCCACCGTTGGAGGTGCCGCCACCGCTGTTGCGCGACCCGCAGGTGGTGGTGCCGGTGGTGCTGCACGACGACCTGGCAGGCGCGCGGATTCTGGAAGGCCATTCGTTATTCGATGGGGCGATGCCGCTGTCGGACCCGCTGGGTTTGAATCCCTCGCTGACCCCGGTTTTTCGCGGCACCGAAAGCGACCATGTGGCGCCGCAGATGCAGGCGTTCAACAAGCCGCTGTGGCAGACCGAGCCGCCAGTGATCCCGGATGATTACGACCCGCTCTTTGGCCTGTCCACCGAACCCACGGTCGCTCGCGATCCAAATGTGGGAGCGGGCTTGCCCGCGATAGAGGTGAACGATAACGAGGTGATCCAGGAAAAACTCAGCGCCCCTGAGACCTTCGCGAGCAAGCCCGCTCCCACAGTGACCGCGCCCACCCGTGACAGCGCGGTGCTGCAGGCGCTGCTGACGGGCCTGGGTTTGCCCGACCTGCACACCGCCCGTGCGCCCACCGAACTTGCCCAACTGGTCGGCGAAATGCTGCGCGCCGCCACCGGCGGCACCATGGATGTGCTCATGGCCCGCGCGCTGACCAAGCGTGAAAGTCATATCGACATGACCATGATCGGCGCCTATTCCAACAACCCGCTGAAGTTCTTTCCCGACGCCGACAGCGCCCTGACCCAGATGCTTAACGGTGATTCGCCGGCCTATATGCGCCCGGTCAAGGCACTCAATGCGTCTTTCGACGACCTCAAGGCCCATGAGCTGGCGGTGATCGCCGGCATGCGTGCAGCCCTTGGCGCCGTGGTGCAGCGCTTTGACCCGGCGCGGGTCGAGCAGCGCCGCACCACCCACGGCGCGCTCGACAAATGGATGCCGGCGCGGCGCAAGGCGCGTTTGTGGGATCGCCTGGTGGAGCGCTACGAAGACCTGGCGCGGGATGCTGACGAGGATTTGCAGCGGCTGTTTGGGGAGCTGTTTTCCAAGGCTTATGAGGAACAGGTGGCGCGGATGAGGCAGTAGGGGGCTGCTGCGCAGCCCAACGCGGGGCAAGCCCGCTCGCCGCAAGACCCCTGGTTAAGTTGAGAGAAGAATTTATGTCCTGGAATAACAAAGTAGTCTGGTCCGAAGGCATGTTGCTGCAGCCTCAGCACCTGCAGCAACACGACCGTTTCCTGCAGACCCAGTTGGAAGCCCGCGTGGCCAGCTTGCGTGCTTACGGCTGGGGCTTTTCCAACGTGCAAATCGACCCGCAACAGTTGGCCATGGGCAAGCTGTCGCTGCTCGCCTACAGCGGCATATTGCCTGACGGCACGCCGGTGGGCCTGCCGTTTGACGATGCCATGCCGCTGCCGCTGGAGATCCCCGACGACGCCCGTGACCTCAAGGTTGTGCTGGCTTTGCCGAGCCTGCGCCCCGGTGTGGCAGAGGTTGACGACAACCCAAGCTTTGAAAATTTCGCGCGCCACCGCAGCAGTGAATACGAAGCCTGGGACAGCAATGGCCTGGACAGCAGCGCGCTGATGAGCATCGGCAAACTGCGCTTGCGCCTGGCGTTTGAAGGCGATGTGGCCGATGCCCACACGGTGCTCGGCATTGCCCATGTGGTGGAAAAACGCGCGGATAAAAGCGTGGTGCTCGACCGCGAATACTGTCCACCGTGCCTGGACATTCGCGCCGCCGAGCGCTTGCGTGCGTTTGTCGATGAGCTGCTCGGTCTGCTGCAGCAACGAGTTGAGGCGCTGGCCTCGCGCCTGACCCGGCCGGATGGCAGCGGCGCGGCGGAAATCGCCGATTTCCTGCTGTTGCAGGTGCTCAACCGCAGCCTGCCGCTGGTGCGGCATTTGTCGGCCATGACCGGTTTGCACCCTGAGCAGCTGTACCGCGATCTCGCGGCCCTGGCCGGTGAGTTGGCGACCTTTACCCGTGACGATAAACGCGCGGCCGCGTACCCGGTGTACCGCCACGGCGCGCTGGCGGAAACCTTCGCCCCGGTGATGCTCGACCTGCGCCGCGCATTGTCGGCGGTGATGGATGTACGCGCCATCGCGATCCCGTTGGAGGAGCGCCAATACGGCATTCGTGTGGCCGTGCTGCCGGACCAGGAGTTGCTGCGCTCGGCCACGTTTATTCTGGCGGTGCAGGCGCAGATGTCCGCCGAAAGCGTGCGCAACGGCTTTCCGCCGCAGGTCAAGATCGGCTCGGTAGAGAAGATCCGCGACCTGGTCAACCTGCAATTGCCCGGTATTGGTTTGCGCCCCTTGCCGGTGGCGCCACGGCAGTTGCCGTTTCATGCCGGCTTTACCTATTTCGAACTTGATCGCAGCAGTGAATATTGGCAATTGCTGAGCCAGTCGGCCGGCTTTGCCATGCACATCGCCGGGGTTTTTCCGGGGCTGGACCTGCAGTTCTGGGCCATCCGCAACTAAGGCAAGGTGACTGACGTGAACGACACTTTTGAAGGCGGCCAAGACCCGGACCGCACCTTGCTGATTCCCACGCCAGGCGGGCGTCGGGCCACGCCGCCGGTGCTGCCGACGGCCGATGTGCCGCGTGCCGCGCTGGTGGTTCATGGCCAGGGGCTCAACCCGCTGGTGCGCGCAGCCAACCCGTTGCTCGACCTGGTGGTGCCGCTGCGCACGATGACGGCAATGCCGGACATGGAGAGCTTGCGCCAGCGCTTGATCCAGGCGGTGCAGGCCTTTGAAGCCCAGGCGCGCGCCAGCCAGGTCGATGTGGAAACCGTGGCCGCCGCGCGCTACGCGCTGTGCACGCTGGTGGACGAAACCATCGCCAGCACCCCCTGGGGCGCGGGTGTGTGGGGCAGCCGCAGCCTGCTGGTGACTTTTCATAACGAGGCGTGGGGCGGCGAGAAGTTCTTCATGATCCTGCAGCGCCTGAGCCAGGACCTGCGCACCCACATCGACGTGCTGGAGTTGATGTATCTGTGCCTGGCGTTGGGCCTGGAAGGGCGTTATCGGGTGCTGGATCGAGGCCTGGATCAATTGGGTCTGCTGCGCGAGCGCCTGCTGCAGTTGATCAACCAGCAGCGCGGCAATCAGGAGCAGGAACTGTCGCCACGCTGGCGCGGCGCACAAGCACCGCAAGCGTCGATGCTGCGTCGGGTGCCGGTGTGGGTCATGGCGTCGGTGGCGGCGGTGCTGTTGCTGAGTGTGCAGCTTACGTATAGCTGGTTGCTCAACCGTGCCTCCGACCCGGTGTTTGCGCAACTGGGATCGATTCGTGTGGCCTCGCCGCTCAAGGTGGCGGTGCCGGCGACACCGGCCCCGGTGCGCCTGGCCGGTTTTCTCGCACCCGAAGTGGCCCAGGGCCTGGTGGCGGTCAAGGACAGTGCCGACCGCTCAGTGATCACCTTGCGTGGCGACGGCGTGTTTGCTTCGGGCAGCGCCGAGGTGTCGAGCAACTTCGACGGCTTGCTGGCGCGCATCGGCGATGCCCTGGCCACCGTGCCGGGGGCTGTGGTGGTAGTCGGGCATACCGACAACGTACGGCCATCGGCGACGTCGCGGCTGGGCTCCAACTTCGACTTGTCCCAGGCCCGCGCCAAGACCGTGGCCCGTTTGCTCGCCCAGCGCGCCGGGCCGGCCGAGCGTTACCGCAGCGAAGGCCGGGGCGAAACCGAGCCGCTGGTCCCCAACGATTCAGCGGCGAATCGCGCGCGTAACCGTCGCGTCGATATCACTGTGTTGATCCCTTCCCAGGCGCAATAGCCATGAACTTCTCTACGCTTTTTTCGTTGTTATGGTCCCCGGTGGAGCGCTTCATCCTGTGGCTGCTCAAACCGTGGTTGCTGTCGCTGATCGGCGTGGCGTTGCTGTCGTTGCTGGTGTGGTATGAAGGCCCGTTGCTGGCGTTCAACGGCAGCGAACCGCTGGCGCCGGAGTCACGGCGTTGGGCCTTGATCGCGCTGTTTGTGCTGATATGGGCCGGCTATTTTGCCTGGCGCCTGTGGCGGGCGTGGCGCGCCAACCGTGGCTTGATGGCGGGTGTGGCCGAGGCGCCGGTGGTGGCGCCCGGTGTGCGTGAAACCCAGGCCGAAGTGGCCGAACTGGGCGAGCGCATGCGTTCGGCCATGGCGGTGCTGCGCAAGGCCAACCCCGGCTGGAAGATGAGCGGGCAGTACCTGTATCAGCTGCCGTGGTACATGTTCGTCGGCGCACCGGGCAGTGGCAAAACCACTGCGCTGACCCATTCCGGCCTGCAGTTCCCGCTGCGTGAGGCGATGGGCTCCGGCGCCATCGGCGGCGTTGGCGGCACGCGCCATTGCGATTGGTGGTTCACCGATGAGGCGGTGCTGCTGGATACCGCCGGGCGCTACACCACTCAGGACAGTTACAGCGAAGTCGACAAGGCGGCGTGGGGCGGCTTTCTTGACCTGCTGAAAAAATACCGCCGCCAGCGCCCGGTCAACGGTGTGATCGTGGCCTTGAGTGTCAGCGATTTGCTGCAACAGACCGACGCCCAGCGCCAGGCCCAGGCCGTGGCGATCCGCACGCGCATCACCGAGCTGTATGAGCGTTTGGGCTTGCGGTTTCCGGTGTATGTGATCATCACCAAGTGCGACTTGCTGGCCGGGTTTTCGGAGTTTTTCGAGACCTTTGGCCGCGATGAGCGCGCGCAGGTGTGGGGCGTGACATTCGCGCTGCCACAACCGGCGCAGCCGGACAGCGGCTTGGCGTCTTTCCCAAGCGAGTTCGATGCGCTGGAGCGCCAGTTGCAACGGCGTGTGCTGGAACGCTTGCAGCAAGAGCGCGACCTGTCGCGCCGCGCCTTGCTCTACAGTTTCCCGCAGCAGTTCGCCAGCCTTGGCGATGGCCTGACGCGCTTTCTCAACACCGTGTTTGAAGCCAACCGTTATCAGGAGCCCGCGCTGTTGCGCGGCGTGTATTTCACCAGCGGCACCCAGGAAGGCAGCCCGATTGACCGGGTGTTGACCTCGCTGGCTGCCTCGTTCGGCCTGGGCCGCAAGGTCCTGGCGCCGAATGTCGCCAGTGGGCGCAGTTACTTCATTACCCGTTTGTTGCGCGAGGTGATCTTCAAGGAAGCCGGACTGGCCGGGGTCAATCATCAAGAGCAACGCCGGCGCCAACTGCTCGCAAGGGCTGGGCGGATAGCCGCAGTAGCCGTGTTCGTGCTGCTGCTGGCGGCGATGACCATCAGTTACAACCGCAACCTGCAACTGATCGCCGACGCGTCGAGTGCCGCCGCCCAGGTCGCGCAGTTGGCCAAGGCGCTGCCCACTGAAGGCGATGTGCTGGTGACGTTGCCCTTGCTCAATGCCGCACGCGCATTGCCCAGCGGCTATAGCGATGGCGATAACAGCGTGCCGTTGCTCAGCCGCATGGGCCTGTATCAGGGCAACAAACTCGGCGCTGGTGCGGTAACCCTGTATCGCCGCCTGCTTCGCAGCACGCTTATGCCGCACATCGTCGCCAATATGGAAAACGCCCTGCGCCGTGGCGACGCGAGCAATCAGGAGTTTTTGTACGAAACCCTGCGCGCCTACTTGATGCTTGGCGAGCGGCAATACTTCGACGCCGCGTCGGTGCAGGCGTGGGTCGATGTGGATTGGCGCCGTGAGCTGCCCCAGGCGACACCGGCGCAACTGCAGCAGTTGTCGGAGCATGTGTCGGCGTTGTTGGAGGCCGACGATGAGGCCGAGCCGGTGCCACTGGACAGCGCGTTGATCGCCAAAGTGCGCCTGGCGCTGGCCAGCATGCCGTTGTCTCAGCGCATCTATAACCGGGTCAAGCGCCTTGTCGAACAGCAGCATTTGCCGGAGTTGAGCGTCAACAGTGCGGTGGGGCGGGACGTGTCGTCGCTGTTTACCCGTGCCAGTGGCGAGCCGCTGTCCCGTGGGGTCATTGGCGTGTACCGCCTCGCCGGATACCGTGAGCTGACCGACAAAACGCCACAGGCCGTGACTGACATGGCCAAGGACAGCTGGGTGCTGGACCGCCAGGAGTCGGCGCAGATCGCCGGTGGCAACCCGGCGATGCAGGCAGCGGTGCTGGAGCTGTATTACGCCGACTACATTCGCCAGTGGGATACGTTTCTTGCCGATGTGCACCTGTCGCCGTTGACCAGCCTGGGCCAGGCCTCGCTGGTGACCACGGTGCTGGCTGCCAGTGATTCACCGTTGCGGGCCTTGCTGCAGGCCGTGTCCAGGGAGACCACCCTGGACGGTGCCCTGACCCCGGCAACCAGCCAAGACACCGACCAACGCGTGCGTGACAAAATCGCCGCCGCCACCCAGAGGTTGCAATCGGCCTTGGGCGGCGACAGCCCCGCGGCGCCCGTGGATGCCCAGGCCAACCCGGTGGACCAGCATTTCGCAGCGTTGCATCGCCTGGTGGGCACGGGCACCGGGCCGCAACCGCTGGATGAGGTACTGGCCTCCTTGAAGGACGCCGGGCAGTTTTTCGACAGTGCTGACGCGGCCCGTCGCAGCGCCGCGCCGGCACCGTCCAACGAAGTGCTGGCGCGCCTGAAGCGCTCCGGCGATACCTTGCCAGCGCCGCTGTCGGCGCTGCTGCGGGATGTGGAATCGGGCGGTACGGCGTTGACGCTGGGCAATGAAAAGGCGCGGCTGAATGCGCTGTGGGAGGCCTCCGGCGCACCGTTCTGCCGGGCTGCGATTGACGGACGTTACCCGCTGGTGCGCAGTTCTGGTCGCGACGCCACTGCCGACGACTTCGGCAAGTTCTTCGGTCCGGGCGGCTTGATGGACGACTTTTTCAGCAAGAACCTTGCGGCCTATGTCGACATGAGCGGCAACCCATGGCGCTGGCGCTCCAGCGGTGTGACGCCGCTGAATATTTCCCAGGATGTGCTTAACCAGTTCCAGCGTGGCGCCAAACTGCGGGATATGTTCTTCGTGGCCGGCGCACGTCAGCCATCGATGCGCTTTGACCTGAAACCCCTGAGTGCCGACCCTGGGCTGACCAAGGTCAATCTGGACATCGATGGCCAGCCGGTGGTGTACGAGGCGGGCAGTGTGGCCGACTTCACCAGCCTCTCGTTACCCAGCGGCAAATCCGGCGGCCTGGTGCGTCTGGACGCCACTCCCGCGTTGGTCAGCCCCTTGCGCAGCGATGGCCCTTGGGGTTGGCTGCGGATGATGGACAAGGCCGTGGTCAGCGCCCAGGGCGAGCAGCTGCAACTGACGTTCACTGTGGAGGGCCATCGGGTGGTGTACCTGTTGCGCGCCAGCAGTGTGATCAATCCGTTCCGCCGTGATGGCCTGGAGTCTTTCCATTGCCCCGGCAGCTTTTAGGGATCAGCCATGAATGGATTTTTCGGCAAGGTCGTCAGCCATGGGGATTTTGTCAGTCGCCGGTTGCCTGCCGTGTTCTTGAACCGTTGGGATGCGTGGTTGCAGGGCGGTTTGCAATGCAGTCGGGAGCGCCTGGGGGCACAGTGGCTGGAGGCCTATCTGTGCAGCCCGATCTGGCGCTTTGCGCTGGCGGCAGGCGTGTGCGGTGAGCAAGGCTGGGCGGGCGTGATGATCCCGAGCGTGGACAGGGTGGGGCGTTATTTTCCGTTGACCCTCGCCTGCGCCGGGGACGATGCGCCGTTGTTGATGCGCCTGGAGCAGGATGCGCTGTGGTATGGCCGGTTGGAGCGGCTGGCGTTGTCGGCATTGAGCGAGACGTTTTCCCTCGAAGTGTTCGATGAGGCCATGGTGGCGATGCCGTCACCCGGGCGCTGGGCGCCAGCGCGTCATGCCAGCACGGTTGTTGCTGCTCCACGCTGGCTGGACCTGCCCGACCCGCAGCGTATCGGCGATGGCATGCCGCAACTGAATGCGTGGATTGACCCGTTGGCCCTCGCGGGCCACTCGCTGTTCTGGACCGAGGGCTCACCGCGCGTGGCGCCGTCGGTGTGGGTGGGCGAGGGGTTGCCGGGCAGTGAGACCTTTGCCGAGATGCTCGGCGGCCGCTAGACACCCGCCAATAGCCCCGGACCTGTCGGGGCTTGATTTATCAGCTTAGCGCAGCGAGCTGCGCCACTGTTTCCGGAAACCGTGCCACCAGGCGAATCAAGGCAGCGGCCTGGGCATTCGGCCTGGCTCGGGCCTTGCTCCCAGTGCTCCAGGGGGCGCAAGAGCACAGCGGCCTAGTAGCCGACTTGGGGGGGATAGAAGTAACAGCAGGGAAAAAGCCCATCTACCTGATGTACTGAAATCCAAATGTGGGAGCGGGCTTGCTCGCGAAGGCGCTGTGTCTGCCAGCTCATGTGTCACTGATCCAACGCATTCGCGAGCAAGCCCGCTCCCACAATTCAACCGAGTTCAGCCTCCAGCATCAGTTCGGCTGCCAGGCCGCCTTGGCCTTGCTTTTGATCCAACCACTCCAACTGGGTACAGCCGCCAGACGGTTGTGCTCTGTTTTTCTGTGGGAGCTGGCTTGCCTGCGATGCAGGCCACTCGGTACATCAGGTACACCGAGTTGATGCTATCGCAGGCAAGCCAGCTCCCACATTTGATTGGGTTCAGCTCTCGGGATCAGGTCGGCTGCCAGGCCGCCTTGGCTGTGCTTTTGATCTAACCACACCAACTGGGTACAGCCGCCAAACGGCTGTGCACTGTTTTTCTGTGGGAGCTGGCTTGCCTGCGGTGCAGGCAACTCGGTACATCAGGTACACCGAGTTGATGCCATCGCAGGCAAGCCAGCTCCCACTTTTGATTGAGTTCAGCCTCCAGAATCAGGTCGGCTGCCAGGCCGCCTTGGCTGTGCTTTTGATCTAACCCCTCCAACTGGGTACAGCCGCCAAACGGCTGTGCTCTGTTTTTCTGTGGGAGCTGGCTTGCCTGCGATGTAGACAACTCGGTCCATCAGGTACACCGAGTTGATGCCATCGCAGGCAAGCCAGCTCCCACCTTTGATTGAGTTCAGCTCTCGGGATCAGGCCGGCTGTCAGGCCGCCTTGGCTGTGCTTTTGATCCAACCACTCCAACTGGGTACAGCCGCCAAACGGCTGTGTTCTGTTTTTCTGTGGGAGCTGGCTTGCCTGCGATGCAGACAACTCGGTCCATCAGGAACACCGAGTTGATGCCATCGCAGGCAAGCCAGCTCCCACCTTTGATTGAGTTCAGCTCTCGGGATCAGGCCGGCTGTCAGGCCGCCTTGGCTGTGCTTTTGATCCAACCACTCCAACTGGGTACAGCCGCCAAACGGCTGTGCTCTGTTTTTCTGTGGGAGCTGGCTTGCCTGCGATGCAGGCCACTCGGTACATCAGGTACACCGAGTTGTTGCCATCGCAGGCAAGCCAGCTCCCACATTTGATTGAGTTCAGCTTCCAAGATCAGGTCGGCTGTCAGGCCGCCTCGGCTTTGCTTTTGATCCAACCACTCAGGTCGGCTACCAGGCCGCCGTGCTCTGCTTTTGATCTTGATCTGCTTTTGACTTTGATCTTAGGCGCCCCGTTAAACCACGCTGGCCGAACGCAGGCTTGAATCCGTGGGTAACCCGGCAGGACGCCGGGTTAGCCGTGTTGGGCCATGGATGGCCCGTCACGGCGGCCCACGGATTCAAGCCGGAGTGAGGGCACACCGAGCCCAGGCGAGGTGCCGAGTGGTGGGGCAAGAGCCCTTTGGTTACTTTGGGGCTTTTCCAAAGTGACCCGCCGTAAGGGCGGAACCCATACCAGCCCCAACCCAAATAACGGATATGTACCAAAAACTCCAGACACCTCGCCCAACACATTCCCCCAAAACGTAAAACGGCGCCCGAAGGCGCCGTTCTGTTTACTGCATAGACCTAAGCAATCAAACGCCCAGTACCGCGTGCTGCACCAGGGTGAGCAACGGTTGTGGGTACACACCCAGGAAGAAGGCGAGCAGGGCGATCGCCAGCAGCATCACGCCACCGGCTTTCTGTTCCCAGTGCAGCTCGGCGTCCACACGGCGCAGGTTTGGCTCGATCAAGTACAGGGTGACCATCACACGCAGGTAGTAGAACACGCCGATGGCGCTGCCCAGTACCAGGGACGCAACCAACCACCATTCGTGCGCCTCAACACCCGTAGCAACGATGTAGAACTTACCGATAAAGCCTGCGGTCAGCGGGATACCGGCCAGCGACAGCATCATCACCGTGAGCACGGCGGTCAGGTACGGACGGCGCCAGAACAGGCCGCGGTATTCGTACAGGGCGTCGGCGTCACGGCCTTTGAACGGCGAGGACATCAGCGTGATCACGCCGAACGCGCCGAGGCTGGTGATCACGTAGGTGACCAGGTACACGCCCATGGCTTCCACGGCCAGGCCTTTGCTCGCCACCAGGGCGATCAGCAGGTAGCCGAAGTGGGCGATGGACGAATAACCGAGCAGACGCTTGAGGTTGTTCTGCGTCAATGCCAGCAGGTTACCGAACAGGATCGACGCAATGGCGATCACGGTCAGCACGTTGCTCAGCACGCCGGTATTGGCAGCAGGCGAGATCTGGAACAGACGCACCATCACCGCAAACACCGCAACCTTGGAGGCCGTGGCCAGGAACGCAGCCACCGGCGCCGGGGCGCCTTCGTACACGTCCGGGGTCCACAGGTGGAAAGGCACCAAGGACAGCTTGAACGCCAAGCCGATCAGCATCATCGCCAGGCCCAATTGGGCAATCGGCGCAGGCATGCTGGTGGTGGCCAGGGCGTGACCGATACCGGTGAAGCTCAGGCTGCCGGCTTCTGCATAAAGCAGGGCCATACCGAACAACAGGAACGCGGAACCGGCGGCCGACAGCACCATGTACTTGATGCCGGCTTCCAGGGAGCGTTTGTTGAAGAAGGCGTAGGCCACCAGGCCGTAAGTCGGGATCGACAGCAGTTCCAGGCCGATGAACAAGCCAGCCAGGTGCTGTGCGCTGACCAGCACGATGCCACCGGCCGCAGCCAGCAGGATCAGCAGGTACAGCTCTTCCTTGTTGCCCGGGTAGCCCGTGCCGCCTTCGCCGAGGTAGGCGTGGGCGAGGGTGACGCAGGCCAGGGTGGCGACCAGGATCAACGCGATGTACAGCAGCGCGAAGTCATCGATCATCATCAGCGGGGTGACCGCCAGTGGCGCAACCTTGAGTGCCGGGATAATCGACAGCAGGGCCAGGTTCAAACCGGCACAGGACAGCAGGAACGTTTGCGAATGATTGCGGCGCCAGGCGATCGCCAGCATCACCACCACAATGGTGAGGCTGGTGATCAGCAGCGGCGCAAGCGCGATAAAGTGTTGGATCGTGAATTCCATAGCGCTCTTACCGTGCCGAAGCGAGTTGAGTGAAGGCGGTGCCGAACCACTGCTGCACGCCATGCATCGTCGCGGCAGAAGTGTCCAGGAACGGTTGCGGGTACACGCCGATGTAGATCAGCAGCACCGCAAGGCCGAGCACCATGATCAGTTCGCGAGCATCCATCCCGTGCAGCACGGTGTCGGACTTGGCCGGACCGAAGTACGCACGGTGAATCATGATCAGCGAGTAGACCGAACCGAATACCAGGCCGGAGGTAGCGATGGCGCTGATCCACGGCGTGTGCACGAACGAACCCATCAGGATCAGGAACTCGCCGATGAAGTTACCGGTGCCCGGCAAGCCCAGGGACGCGGCGGCAAAGAACAGGCTGATCGCCGGCAGGTAGGCGATGCGCGACCACACGCCACCCATTTCACGCATGTCACGGGTGTGCAGGCGCTCGTACAGCTGACCACTCAGGATAAAGAGGGCTGCGGCCGAAACACCGTGGGCCAACATCTGGATCACAGCGCCTTGCAGCGCCAGTTGGCTGCCGGAGTAGATGCCGATCAGTACGAAGCCCATGTGGGAAACGGACGAGAAGGCAATCAGACGCTTGATGTCGGTTTGCGCAAAGGCCAGGAACGCACCGTAGAAGATCCCGATCAGACCCAGGGTCATGGCGATCGGCGCAAACTCGGCCGAGGCATTCGGGAACAGCGGCAGGGCGAAACGCAGCAGGCCGTACGCAGCGGTTTTCAGCAGAATACCGGCCAGGTCCACGGAACCTGCGGTCGGCGCCTGGGCGTGAGCGTCAGGCAACCAGGAGTGGAACGGCACCACCGGCAGCTTCACCGCGAACGCGATGAAGAAGCCCAGCATCAGGATGTACTCGGTGGTCAGCGACATCTTGGTTTTCAACAGGTCGGCGTAGTTGAAGGTAATCACGCCGGTGTTGTTGAAGTTGACCAGTACCAGACCCAGGATCGCCACCAACATGATCAGGCCGGAAGCCTGGGTGAAGATGAAGAACTTGGTCGCCGCGTAGATCCGGGTTTTCTTGCCGTCCGAAGAACTGTGACCCCAGAGCGCGATGAGGAAGTACATCGGCACCAGCATCATTTCCCAGAAGAAGAAGAACATGAACAGGTCCAGCGCCAGGAACACGCCGACAACGCCGCCCAGAATCCACATCAGGTTCAGGTGGAAGAAGCCCACGTGACGCTGAATCTCTTTCCAGGAGCAGAGTACCGAGAGGATACCCAGCAGGCCGGTCAGCAGGATCATCAACAGCGACAGGCCGTCGAGGGCCAGGTGCACGTTGATGCCGAAGCGCTGGATCCACACGTGCTTGAATTCAAGCGCGAAGGTGGGATCGACGCCCGGTGCCGGAGCAAATGAATAGTCGCCATGCGCCCACAGCCAAAGGCCGAGTGCGAGTTCCAGGGACATGGTCAGCAACGCAATCCAGCGGGGGAGGGTGGCGCCGAAGCGTTCACCCATCCAGCAGAGCAGGCCGCCGATAAAGGGGATCAGGATTAGCCAGGGCAGAATCATGACGGGCTCGTTTCCTTTCGCAAGTTCGCAAAGTACGCAATGTTCATAGTCAGACCGCTACCACAACGATGGCGCCGATCACCAGCACGGCACCGACGGCCATGGAAGCTGCATACCAACGCAGCTGGCCAGTCTCGCTGCGGCTCAGGGCGGTGTGACCGGCCTTGGCAGCACGCGGGATCAAACCGATGGTCTGGTCGAGCGGGTCTTTGCGCAGAATGTGGCTGATAGCAAGGTATGGCTTGACGAACAGCTTGTCGTAGATCCAATCGAAGCCCCAGGCGGCGAACCACCAGGCCGACAGGAAACGGCCAATGCCGCTGTTGGCAACCGCCGTCACGAAGCGACGCTTGCCCAGGAACAGCAGTGCCGCCAGCAGGATACCGGCGATGGCGATGGCGCCCGAGGCGATTTCCAGGCTGTGCTTGGCAGCGCCGCCGGCATGGCCAGCGCTTTCCGGCAGTACGCCGGCCAGTGGCGGGGTGATCATGGCGCCGATGAAGGTCGACAGGATGATCAGCACCGACAGTGGCAACCAGTGGGAGATGCCGTGGCCTGCGTGTGCTTCGGTCTTGGCTTCACCGTGGAAGGTGATGAAGATCAGGCGGAAGGTGTACAGCGAGGTCATGAAGGCACCCACCAGGCCTGCGTACAGCAGGTTCTGGTTACCGCTGGCAAAGGCTTCCCAGAGGATTTCGTCTTTGGAGTAGAAACCTGCGGTCACCAACGGCAGGGCCGCCAGAGCGGCACCGCCGACGATGAAGCTGGCGTAGGCCAACGGCAGTTTCTTCCACAGGCCACCCATCTTGAAGATGTTCTGCTCGTGGTGGCAGGCAACGATCACCGCACCGGAGGCAAGGAACAGCAGCGCCTTGAAGAAGGCGTGGGTCATCAGGTGGAAGATCGCCGCGTCCCAGGCGCCGACGCCCAGGGCCAGGAACATGTAGCCGATCTGGCTCATGGTCGAGTAGGCGAGGATACGCTTGATGTCGGTCTGCACCAGCGCGGCAAAGCCGGCCAGTACCAGCGTCACGCCGCCGACCAGGCCCACCAGGTGCAGGATTTCCGGCGCCAGGGTGAACAGGCCATGGGTACGCGCGATCAGGTAGACACCGGCGGTTACCATGGTTGCCGCGTGAATCAGTGCGGAAACGGGAGTAGGGCCGGCCATCGCATCCGCCAGCCAGGTTTGCAGTGGCAGTTGCGCAGATTTACCGACCGCGCCGCCCAGCAGCATCAGGGTAGCCAGGGTGATCCAGAAGTCACCGACCTGGAATTTCTGCGGCGCCAGCACCAGCAGTTCCTGGATGTTCAACGTGCCCACTTGTTGGAACAGGATGAACAGGCCGATGGCCATGAACACGTCGCCGATGCGGGTAACGATGAACGCCTTGAGTGCCGCGTTACCGTTGTTGCGGTTGCTGTAGTAGAAACCGATCAACAGGTACGAGCACAGGCCCACGCCTTCCCAGCCGAAGTACAGGAACAACAGGTTATCGCCCAGCACCAGAAACAGCATGCTGGCGATAAACAGGTTGGTGTACGAGAAGAAGCGCGAGTAGCCCGCTTCACCGCGCATGTACCAGGACGCGAACAGGTGGATGAGGAAGCCCACACCGACCACCACGCCGAGCATGGTGATCGACAGGCCGTCGACGTAGAGGGCGAAGTTGGGCTTGAAGCCGTCCACCGACATCCACTGCCACAGCACCAGGGTGTAGTGGCCGCCTTCGGGCGGTGCGACGTTGAATTGCCAGATGACGTAGGCAGCGACAATCGCCGACAGGCCAATGGAACCCACACCGATCAGGGCAGACAGGTTTTCCGACCAGCGTCCACGGGAGAACGACAGCAGCAGGAAACCGATCAGGGGAAATACGAAAGTCAGAAAGATCATGTTCATCCGCGCATCTCACTGGCAGCGTCGATATCAAGCGTGTGGAAGCGACGATACAGTTGCAGCAGGATCGCCAGGCCAATACTGGCCTCGGCGGCTGCCAGGCTGATCACCAGAATGAACATCACTTGTCCATCCGGCTGGCCCCAACGGCTACCTGCCACGATGAAGGCCAGTGCCGCAGCGTTCATCATGATTTCCAGGCTCATCAACACGAACAAAATGTTACGGCGAACCATCAGGCCGACCAGGCCAAGGCAGAACAGGATGCCGGCGACCGCCAGACCATGCTCCAAAGGGATAGCAGGCATCGTCATTGCTCCTTGGCTTCGTTGCGGCCCAAGTGGAAGGCGGTGATGGCTGCAGCGAGCAGCAGCATCGAAGCCAGTTCGACCACCAGCAGGTACGGGCCGAACAGGCTGACGCCTACGGCTTTGGCGTCTACGGTGGTGTGGCCGATGGCCTGGCCGCTCTGGTGAGCGAACAAGACATACAGCAGTTCACCCAGCAGCAACGCTGCGAGGACAACCGGGCCGAGCCAGATGCCGGGCTTGAGCCAGACGCGTTCCTGGGCGACCGAAGCCGGCCCCAGGTTGAGCATCATCACCACAAACACGAACAGCACCATGATGGCGCCGGCGTAGGCGATCACTTCCAGGACACCGGCGAACGGTGCGCCGAGGCTGAAGAAGGTCATGGCCACGGCGATCAGCGAAATGATCAGGTAGAGCAGGGCGTGCACGGGGTTGGTGTTGGTGATCACGCGAAGCGTGGACACCACTGCAATACCCGACGCGAAATAGAAAGCGAATTCCATCTTTCTTCCTTAAGGCAGCAAGCTCTTCACGTTGATCGGCTCGGCTTCGTTTTGTGCGGCGCCCTTCGGCTTACCGGCAACGGCCATACCTGCAACACGATAGAAGTTGTAATCAGGGTTTTTACCGGGACCAGAGATCAGCAGATCTTCTTTCTCGTACACCAGGTCCTGACGTTTGAACTCGGCCATCTCGAAATCCGGTGTCAGCTGGATCGCGGTGGTCGGGCAAGCTTCCTCGCAGAGGCCGCAGAAAATGCAGCGCGAGAAGTTGATGCGGAAGAAGTCCGGGTACCAGCGACCGTCTTCGGTTTCAGCTTTCTGCAGGGAGATGCAACCTACCGGGCACGCCACGGCGCACAGGTTGCAGGCTACGCAACGTTCTTCGCCATCGGGGTCGCGGGTCAGCACGATACGGCCGCGATAGCGCGGCGGCAGGTACACCGCTTCTTCCGGGTATTGCAGGGTGTCGCGTTTGCGAAAGCCGTGACCGAAAACCATCACCAGGCTTCGCAACTGGGTACCGGTACCCTTAACGATGTCGCCAATATATTTGAACATGGGTCAAATCCTCACTGAACCGCGCCGGCTGGCGTGTTCAACAACACAACAGCAGCCGTCACCAGCAAATTGATCAGGGTCAGCGGCAGGCAGAATCTCCAGCTGAAATCCATCACCTGGTCATAGCGTGGGCGCGGAATAGAAGCGCGCAGCAGGATGAACAGCATGATGAAGAACGCCGTCTTCAAGAAGAACCAGAAGAACGCCAGTTGCGGCAGGATGTTGAACGGGCCGTGCCAGCCGCCGAAGAACAGCGTGACCAGCAATGCCGAGATCAAGATGATGCCGATGTATTCACCGACGAAGAACATGCCCCACTTCATGCCGGCGTATTCAATGTGGTAACCGTCGGCCAGTTCCTGTTCCGCTTCCGGCTGGTCGAACGGGTGACGGTGAGTCACGGCGACGCCAGCGATGAAGAAGGTACAGAAGCCAAAGAACTGCGGAATGATGAACCACAGGTTCTGCGCCTGGTACTCGACGATGTCGCGCATGTTGAACGAGCCGACCTGCACCACGATGCCCATCAGCGCCAGGCCCATGAACACTTCGTAGGACACGGTCTGGGCCGAAGCCCGCAAGCTGCCCAGCAGGGCGAACTTGTTGTTGCTCGACCAACCGGCGAACAGCACCGCGTAGACCGACAGACCGGCCATGGCGAAGAAGAACAGCAAGCCGATGTTCAGGTCCGCCACGCCCCAGGTCGGGGTGATCGGGATAACGGCGAAGGCGATCAGCAAGGCGCTCATGGCCACAACCGGTGCCAGGGTGAAGATCACCTTGTCGGCAAACGGCGGGGTCCAGTCTTCCTTGAAGAACATTTTGAGCATGTCGGCAGCGATCTGGAACATGCCGAATGGGCCGACGCGGTTAGGACCGTAACGGTCCTGCCACCAGCCCAGCAGGCGACGTTCGACGAAGCTGAGCAGGGCGCCCGCAACGACCACGGCCAACAGGATCACGATGGCCTTGACGACCGAGATGATCACGTCGATCACTTCAGGGGTGAACCAGGTCATTGCGCTGCCTCCTGCAGACCGTCAACGGTTTTGCCAAAGATCGCAGGCGGAATACCGGCGAGGCCTTTTGGCAGTGCAACCAGACCCGCGCCCAATTCGTCATTGATGCGCAGCGGCAGACGCAGAGTCTTGCCGTCGACGTTCAGGCTGAGCAGGGCACCGTCGTTGACGCCCAGGCGGTCGGCTTCGGACTTGGCCACGGACACGTAAGCGGCCGGGATGCGCTCTTGAACCGGCGCGGCTTTGGAAGAGGTCTCTTCGCTGCCGAACAGGTGGAAGAACGGTACAACCTGCCAGGTGCCCTGGGCCGGGTTGAACGGACGCGGTACGGCAGTGAACCAGTTCAGCGAATCGCCGGTGCTTTCGATCAGGCGTGTGCCCGGGTCGCCAGCGCGGATGTGACCACCGACTTCGTCCTGGAACTTGTTCCAGGCCTGTGGCGAGTTCCAGCCCGGCGACCAGGCAAACGGCACCTGCTGACGTGGCTCGACCGAACCCGAGTAACCTTCCATGGAGAAGGCGAACGCGGTGTCGGGGTCTTGCGGGGTACGCGGTTCGTGCACGCTGATGTCGGCGCGCATGGCGGTACGGCCGGAGTAACGCAGCGGTTCACGGGCCAGTTTCAGGCCCTTGATGCGGAACGAGGCAGACGGTGCAGCATCAACGATACGTGCCAGCTGCGGAGCGCTTGCGGCGGCCGCTGCGGTGACGTGGTCGAGCTGGGTCCAGTCGATCGGCTGGTTCAGCAGGGTCGCGCGCAGGGCATGCAGCCAGCGCCAGCCTTCGTGAACCAGGATGCTGGCGTCCATGTACTTCGGATCGAACACCTGGAAGAAGCGCTGGGCGCGGCCTTCCTGGCTGACCAGCGTACCGTCGCCTTCGGCGAAGGTGGCAGCCGGCAGCACCAGGTCGGCACGTTCGCTGGTGGCGGTCTTCTGGTGGTCGGCAACGATCAGCACTTTGGCCGCTTCCAGCGCGGCGTCGACCTTGGCCGAATCCGTGCGGGTGTACAGGTCGTTTTCCAGTACCACGATGGCGTCGGCTTTGCCGTCGGTCACGGCTTGCAGCGCGGCGTCCAGGGATTCACCGCCGAGCATGGCCAGGCCGAGGCTGTTGGCTTCCGGCACGACCAGGCTGATGGAACCGTTTTTGTCGCGCAGCTTCAAGGCTTTGGCGATGTTGGCAGCCGCTTCGATCAGTGCTTTGGAACCCAGCGAGGTGCCGGCAATGATCAATGGGCGCTTGGCGGCCAGCAGGGCGTCGGCGATGCGCTGGGCGAGTTCGACGGCTTCAGTGTCCAGGCCTTCGACGGCAGGCGCGCTGGCGTCGAGGGCGTGAGCCACGGCGAAACCGATGCGGGCCAGGTCGTCCGGTGCGGCGTGGACGCATTCTTCGGCGATGTCGTCGAGCTTGGTTTCAGCCAGGCTGGCGATAAACAGTGGGTTCAGCGCGTGCTGACCGATGTTTTTCACCGCAGCGTCGAGCCAGGGCTGAACGCGCATGGCGTCGGCCATGTCTTCGGCCTTGCCTTTGACCGACTGACGCAGCGACAGCGCGATACGCGCGGCGGTCTGGGTCAGGTCTTCACCAAGCACAAAGATCGCGTCGTGGTCTTCGATGTCACGCATGTTCGGAACCGGCAGCGGGCTGTCGTTCAGCACTTGCAGGACCAGACGAATGCGCTCCAGCTCAGCGGCTTCGATACCGCAGTAGAAGTGCTCGGCGCCGACCAGCTCGCGCAACGCGTAGTTGCTTTCGAGGCTGGCGCGGGGTGAACCGATACCGACGATGTTGCGGCCGCGCAGCAGCTCGGCGGCTTTATCCAGCGCGTCGTCCAGGCTCAGCTTGGCGCCACCGGCCAGCAGTGGCTGACGTGGGCGGTCTTCGCGGTTGACGTAGCCATAGCCGAAACGGCCACGGTCGCACAGGAAGTACTGGTTGACCGAACCGTTGAAACGGTTTTCGATGCGACGCAGTTCGCCGTAACGCTCGCCCGGGGAAATGTTGCAACCGCTGGAGCAGCCATGGCAGATGCTCGGCGAGAACTGCATGTCCCACTTGCGGTTGTAGCGCTCGGAGTGAGTCTTGTCGGTGAACACACCGGTCGGGCAGACCTCGGTGAGGTTGCCGGAGAACTCGCTTTCGAGCACGCCGTCTTCAACGCGACCGAAGTACACGTTGTCGTGGGCGCCGAATACGCCCAGGTCGGTGCCGCCGGCGTAGTCTTTATAGAAGCGCACGCAACGGTAGCAGGCGATGCAGCGGTTCATTTCGTGGGAAATGAACGGGCCGAGGTCCTGGTTCTGGTGGGTACGCTTGGTGAAGCGATAACGGCGCTCGTTGTGGCCGGTCATCACCGTCATGTCTTGCAGGTGGCAGTGACCGCCTTCCTCACAGACCGGGCAGTCGTGGGGGTGGTTGGTCATCAGCCATTCGACAACGCTGGCGCGGAACGCCTTGGATTCTTCATCTTCGATGGAGATCCAGGTGTTGTCGGTGGCTGGCGTCATGCAGGACATGACGATACGACCACGGGTGTCGTTCTCGTCGGTGTACTGCTTGACCGCGCACTGGCGACAGGCACCAACGCTACCAAGGGCTGGGTGCCAGCAGAAATAAGGGATGTCGAGGCCTAGTGAGAGACATGCCTGTAACAGGTTGTCTGCCCCATCGACTTCGAGCGCTTTGCCGTCTACGTGGATAGTGGCCATGGTTCAAAGTTCTTCGTTGGCCCGTTGTCAGCGGGCGTGGCTAATGGAATCTTGTTATTCATGTGCATCTACACAGCCTTAAAGGCGTCAGCACATGAGAAGGCGAAGCGCACGGGCCCCTCGCCTTTTTAAGCGTTACGCACCAACCATGGTCGGTGTGACCACCTGATTCAGATCGCCGGCGCGCGCGGGTGCGATGCCAGCCTCGAATTCAGAGCGGAAGTATTTGATTGCGCTGCCCAATGGTTCCACGGCGCCCGGTGCGTGAGCACAGAAGGTCTTGCCTGGGCCGAGGAAACCGACCAGACCCAGCAGGGTCTCGATGTCGCCTGGCTGGCCTTCGCCTTTCTCGATCGCCATCAAGAGCTTCACGCTCCAGGGCAAACCGTCACGGCACGGGGTGCAGAAACCGCAGGATTCGCGGGAGAAGAACTGCTCCATGTTGCGCAGCAGCGAGACCATGTTCACGGTGTTGTCCACCGCCATCGCCAAGCCGGTCCCCATACGGGTGCCGACCTTGCCGATGCCGCCGGCATACATTTGTGCGTCCAGGTGCTCGGGCAGCAGGAAACCGGTGCCGGCGCCGCCTGGCTGCCAGGCTTTCAAGGTGTAGCCGTCGCGCATGCCGCCGGCGTAGTCCTCGAACAGCTCGCGTGCGGTCACGCCGAATGGCAGCTCCCACAGGCCAGGGTTCTTGACCTTGCCGGAGAAGCCCATGAGCTTGGTGCCCATGTCTTCGCTGCCTTCGCGGGCCAACGATTTGTACCAGTCCACGCCGTCGGCAATGATCGCCGGCACGTTGCACAGGGTCTCGACGTTGTTTACGCAGGTCGGCTTGCCCCACACGCCTACGGCGGCAGGGAAGGGCGGCTTGGAGCGCGGGTTGGCGCGGCGGCCTTCGAGGGAGTTGATCAGTGCGGTTTCTTCACCGCAGATGTAACGCCCGGCGCCGGTGTGCACGAACAGTTCGAAGTCAAAACCGGAACCCAAGATGTTCTTGCCCAGAAGGCCAGCTGCCTTGGCTTCTTCCACGGCACGGGTGAGGTGCTTGGCGGCGGTGGTGTATTCGCCACGCAGGAAGATGTAGCCACGGTAGGTTTTCAGCGCGCGGGCGCTGATCAGCATGCCTTCGATCAGCAGATGGGGCAGTTGCTCCATCAGCATGCGGTCTTTCCAGGTGTTGGGCTCCATTTCATCCGCGTTGCACAGCAGGTAGCGGATGTTGATGGATTCGTCTTTGGGCATCAGGCCCCACTTCACGCCCGTGGGGAAGCCTGCACCGCCGCGACCTTTAAGGCCGGCGTCTTTCACGGTCTGGACGATGTCGTCCTGAGCCATGTCGGCGAAGGCTTTGCGCGCAGCCGCGTAACCGTTCTTGGCCTGGTATTCGTCGAGCCATACCGGCTCGCCGTCGTCACGCAGGCGCCAGGTCAGCGGGTGAGTCTCGGCCGAACGCTTGATCAGGTTGGCCGGGCCGAAAGATGTAAGGGTCATGGGTAGCCCTCAAGCAATTGGGTCACGCCAGCAGGCTGCACGTCACCGAATGTGTCGTCGTCGATCATCAACGCCGGCGCCTTGTCGCAGTTGCCCAGGCAGCACACCGGCAGCAGCGTGAAGCGCCCGTCCGCAGTGGTCTGGCCCAGGCCGATGCCCAGCTTGTTCTGGATCTCGCTGACCACGGACTCGTGGCCACCGATGTAGCAGACCATGCTGTCGCACACGCGAATGATGTGGCGGCCCACCGGCTGACGGAAGATCTGGCTGTAGAACGTGGCCACACCTTCAACGTCGCTGGCCGGGATGCCGAGGATTTCGCCGATCGCGTAGAGGGCGCCGTCGGGCACCCAGCCACGCTCCTTCTGGACGATCTTCAAGGCTTCGATCGACGCCGCGCGCGGGTCTTCGTAGTGATGCAGCTCGTGCTCGATGGCCGAGCGCTCGGTTTCACTCAAGGTGAAACGGTCTGTCTGGATAAGCGTGCTGTTCATGCTTAGCGGTCCACGTCGGCCATAACGAAATCGATACTACCCAGGTACGCAATCAAGTCCGCGACCATCTCGCCTTTGATCACCGAAGGGATCTGCTGCAAGTGCGCAAAGCTTGGGGTACGAATCCGGGTGCGGTAGCTCATGGTGCCGCCATCGCTCGTCAGGTAATAACTGTTGATACCCTTGGTCGCTTCAATCATCTGGAAGGATTCGTTGGCCGGCATGACCGGGCCCCACGAAACTTGCAGGAAGTGCGTGATCAGGGTTTCGATGTGCTGCAGCGTGCGTTCTTTCGGCGGCGGCGTGGTCAGCGGGTGATCCGCCTTGTACGGACCTGCCGGCATGTTGCGCATGCACTGCTCGATGATCTTCAGGCTCTGGCGCATTTCTTCGACGCGCACGATGCAGCGGTCGTAGGCATCGCCATTCGCGGCCAGCGGTACTTCGAATTCGAAGTTCTCGTAGCCGGAGTACGGGCGTGCTTTACGCAGGTCGAAGTCGCAACCCGTCGAGCGCAGGCCAGCACCGGTGACGCCCCATTCCAGGGCTTCTTTGGTGTTGTATTGCGCCACGCCGATGGTGCGGCCTTTGAGGATGCTGTTGTCCAGCGCAGCCTTTTGGTACTCGTCCAGACGCTTGGGCATCCAGTCGATGAATTCCTTGACCAGGCGCTCCCAGCCGTTTGGCAGGTCGTGCGCCACACCGCCGATGCGGTACCAGGCCGGGTGCAGACGGAAACCGGTGATGGCTTCGATCACCTTGTAGGCGCGCTGACGGTCGGTGAAGGTGAAGAACACCGGGGTCATGGCGCCAACGTCCTGGATGTAGGTACCCAGGAACAGCAGGTGGCTGGTGATCCGGAAGAACTCGGCCATCATGATGCGGATGGTGTCGACGCGGTCCGGCACTTTGATGCCGGCCAGCTTCTCGACCGAGAGCACGTACGGCAGGTTGTTCATCACGCCGCCGAGGTAGTCGATACGGTCGGTGTACGGAATGAAGCTGTGCCAGGACTGGCGCTCGGCCATCTTCTCGGCACCACGGTGGTGGTAGCCGATGTCCGGCACGCAGTCGACGATTTCTTCGCCGTCCAGTTGCAGGATGATACGGAAGGCACCGTGCGCCGAAGGGTGGTTCGGGCCCAGGTTGAGGAACATGTAGTCCTCGTTGGTGCCGGAGCGCTTCATGCCCCAGTCTTCCGGACGGAAGCGTGCAGCCTCTTCTTCAAGCTGTTGCTTGGCGAGCGTCAGGCTGAACGGATCGAATTCGGTGGCGCGCGCAGGGTAGTCCTTGCGCAGCGGGTGACCTTCCCAGGTAGGCGGCATCATGATGCGCGTCAAGTGCGGGTGGCCCGGGAAGTCGATGCCGAACATGTCCCAGACTTCGCGCTCATACCAGCTGGCGTTCGGCCAGATGCCGGTGATGGTCGGAATGCTCAGGTCGCTTTCGGACAGCGCGACCTTGATCATCACGTCGCTGTTACGCTCCAGCGACATCAGGTGATAGAACACGGTGAAATCGGCGCCGCTCGGCAGCCCCTGGCGCTTGGTGCGCAGACGCTCGTCCACACCATGCAAGTCATAGAGCATGACGTATGGCTTGGGCAGGTTGCGCAGGAAGGTCAGGACTTCGACGAGCTTGGCGCGCGCCACCCACAGCACCGGCATACCGGTGCGTGTGGCCTGGGCGGTAAAGGCGTCAGGGCCAAAACGGTTATTGAGTTCGACGACCACATCCTGGTCGTCTGCCTTATAAGGCGGGATGCGTCGAGCACTGCCTGTAGTCATGGTTTTTTATCGCTTTCGGTCAACGTAAAGAATGAAGCCAGGGTTTCGTTCTATAAAAGAAGCGGTGCTGGATCAGACTTCGTCAGGGCTGCGCAGGTTGGTGACTGCGATTCGCTGTTCGCGGCGCTGTTCCTTTTGCGAAGGCATCTCGGCGCGGTATACGCCTTGATCGCCGACGACCCAGGAAAGTGGGCGACGCTCCTTGCCAATCGATTCCTGCAACAGCATCAAGCCTTGCAGAAATGCTTCAGGGCGGGGCGGGCAGCCAGGCACGTAGACGTCCACGGGCAGGAACTTGTCCACCCCTTGAACGACGGAGTAGATGTCGTACATGCCACCGGAGTTGGCGCACGAACCCATGGAGATAACCCACTTTGGCTCGAGCATTTGCTCGTAGAGACGCTGAATGATCGGCGCCATCTTGATAAAGCAGGTTCCGGCGATAACCATGAAATCCGCCTGGCGCGGTGATGCCCGGATAACTTCGGCGCCAAAGCGCGCGATGTCGTGGGGCGCCGTGAAGGCGGTGGTCATTTCCACGTAGCAGCACGAAAGGCCGAAGTTGTACGGCCACAGGGAGTTCTTACGTCCCCAGTTGACCGCGCCACTCAGCACGTCTTCGAGCTTGCCCATGTAGATGTTTTTGTGGACTTGGTCTTCTAACGGGTCGGAAACGGTTTCGCGTTCGCCGATTGGGTACTGCTCGTTAGGAGCATCCGGGTCGATCCTGGTGAGATTGTATTGCATCGCCAAAGCCTCATTGTTTCAGCTTCGCTTGCCGCTTGCGACGAGCTTCCGGAGCCCAGTCAAGGGCGCCCACTCGAAATAGGTAGACAAGGCCTGCCAACAGAATTGCTATGAAAACGAGGGCTTCGACGAATCCGGTCCAGCCGCTTTCGCGGACGGACACAGACCAGGCAAAGAGAAAGAGGGCTTCGATATCGAAGATCACGAACAGCATCGCGACCAGATAGAATTTGGCTGAGAGCCGCAAGCGGGCGCCACCTGTAGGCAGCATGCCGGACTCGAACGGTTCATTTTTGCTGCGGCCCCAGGCTTTTGACCCGAGGAGGCTGGAGACACCAAGCATGAAGGCGCAAAGGCCGACAACACCGAGGAGGAAAATGGCAAAGCCCCAGTTGTGGGCCATGAGTCCTGTCGCTTCGGTCATGCTGGAAATCCTTAACAGAGAGCAAAGGTCTCTGAGCTCGAAAAAGTAACGATGCAGTGACGATATGTCGCACTGCAATCAATCGCGGTGATTTTATGGCTAAACACCGGGCAAGTAAAATTCCGATAGCGAAATTATTCGATGGAATAAGCACATAGTGCACCTTCTTGGGGCTGTAGCCCTTGTGGGGCGGGCATTAGCGGGCATTTCACCAATTATGTTTTGTTTAAGCTGTAAAGAAGTTTTCATGCTCTAAATGATAATGAATGTTGTTTGCGGGGGTTTTAAACAGCTGTTCGGGGTTCAGCGGAGGAAGTTGCTGTTACTTGTGCGGGTGGTGTTAGTTGGTAAAGCGGATCTTTTAACTGACTTTGCGGACGCGGATACCGCTCTGGATCAATGTTTTGGTCGAAATTTGGTTGTGGGGGGCTGTGTACATATCCGTTGCTGCGGTAACGGCGGCTTATGGTTCCGCTCTTACAGCGGCTCACTTTGGAAAAGCCCCAAAGTAAGCAATGGGCTCTGCCCCGCCTGTCGGCGCCTCGCTTAGGATCGGCGTTCCCTCACTCCGGCATTGCTCCGCGGGCCGCCGCGACGGGCCATCCATGGCCCGGCGCGGCTAAACCGGCGTCCTGCCGGTTTACCCGCTCCGCAATACCTGCGTTCGGCCTCGGGCTTATTGGGGCAGTCAGATCAAGATCAAAAGCAAGAGCACAGCGGCCTCCCGGCCGGCTTGAGTGTTAGAAGCCAGATCAAAAGCCAGAGCGAAAGCAAAGCTGCTTTTCTGTGGGAGCTGGCTTGCCTGCGATGCAGACAACTCGGTACATCAGGTACACCCAGTTGATGCCATCGCAGGCAAGCCAGCTCCCACATTTGGACCGTGCCCGCTTTAGATTTGATTTTGCTCTTCAACACTCAAGCCGGCCGGGAGGCCGCTGTGCTCTTGCTGTTGATCTTGATCTTGATCTTAGGCGCCCCGTTAAACCACGCTGGCCGGAGTGAGGGCACACCGAGCCTAGGCGAGGTGCCGAGTGGTGGGGCAAGGGCGTTTTGCTTACTTTTGCGCTGTTCAAAAGTGAGCCGCTGTAAGAGCGGAACCAATAGAGGTCATCACCCAAATAACGGATATACACCCATTTCAGAGACGCAAAAAAAACGCCCCGAACCAGTCGGGGCGTCAGATCGTGCGGCAATGCGGTTAGGTCTTCCATGAGGCCGCACTGGCCGTGTACTCGCTACTTAGTGGAACTGCTCTTCTTCGGTCGAACCGGTCAACGCGGTCACGGACGAGGTGCCACCCTGGATCACGGTGGTCATGTCGTCGAAGTAGCCGGTGCCCACTTCCTGCTGGTGCGCCACAAAGGTGTAGCCCTTGGCGGCGTCAGCGAATTCCTGCTCCTGCAGCTTCACGTAGGCGGTCATGTCGTTGCGGGCGTAGTCGTGCGCCAGGTTGAACATGCTGTGCCACATGTTGTGAATGCCGGCCAGGGTAATGAACTGGTGCTTGTAACCCATGGCGGACAGCTCGCGCTGGAACTTGGCGATGGTCGCGTCGTCCAGGTTCTTCTTCCAGTTGAAAGAAGGCGAGCAGTTGTAGGACAGCAGTTGGTCCGGGTATTCCTTCTTGATCGCTTCGGCAAAGCGGCGAGCTTCGTCCAGGTCCGGCTTTGCGGTTTCGCACCAGATCAGGTCGGCGTACGGCGCGTAGGCCAGGCCACGGGCGATCGCCTGGTCGAGACCGGCGCGCACTTTATAGAAGCCTTCCTGAGTCCGTTCGCCGGTTACGAATGGCTGGTCGTACGGGTCGCAATCGGACGTCAGCAGGTCGGCGGCGTTAGCGTCGGTACGGGCCAGGATGATGGTCGGGGTGCCAGCAACGTCAGCAGCCAAACGAGCAGCAGTCAGCTTTTGTACGGCTTCCTGAGTCGGAACCAATACCTTGCCGCCCATGTGGCCGCATTTCTTCACAGATGCCAACTGGTCTTCGAAGTGCACGCCGGCAGCGCCAGCCTCGATCATGCTCTTCATCAGTTCGTAGGCGTTGAGTACGCCGCCGAAACCGGCTTCAGCGTCCGCCACGATCGGGGCGAAGTAATCGATGTAGCCTTCGTCGCCCGGGCCTTTACCGGCTTTCCACTGGATCTGGTCGGCGCGGCGGAACGAGTTGTTGATGCGCTTGACCACGGTGGGTACCGAGTCCACCGGGTACAGCGATTGGTCGGGGTACATGGATTCAGCGGAGTTGTTGTCCGCTGCCACTTGCCAGCCGGACAGGTAGATCGCCTGGATACCGGCTTTCACCTGTTGGACTGCCTGGCCGCCAGTGAGGGCGCCCATGCAGTTGACGAAATCTTTTTCGGGACGGAAGGACGGCTTGGCACCCTGGGTGACCAGCTTCCACAGCTTCTCGGCGCCGAGTTTTGCAAAGGTGTGCTCAGGTTGAACCGAGCCACGCAGGCGGACGACGTCAGCAGCGGAATAAGCGCGGGTTACGCCTTTCCAGCGTGGGTTTTCAGCCCAGTCTTTTTCAAGGGCTGCAATTTGCTGTTCGCGTGTCAGTGCCATGGGGAAAAACCTCGTCGCATAGGTCTAGGTGGAAAATTCCATTTGCCAGCCACGTACTCAGTGCGTGGTGATGGCTGCTCGCTGACCAGAAGCTTGGCGGTCAAGCCGGGTTTGGCGGGGAGGGCGACGGGATGAACGAGTGGCTCAAGGGGGAGTTGAGCAGGTAAGGGCGAACTGTGAACGGTCTTCGGGCATCGTGGGCCTTGGTACGATTCGTCAGTGTGTAGCCGGGTTACCTGGTTAGCTTCCGTCCCTCGGGACAACTTCGTTCCAGTCGCAACCTCGTCAAACACACCTTGTGGGCGGTACAGACACGAATCGGCTCAGGTGGGTAGCTTAGAGCGGCGATCCGAAGGCCCTTGCCAGGGCCCCTGATTAGCGGGAGCGAGGCCATCATGCACAGGCTTTTTTGGATCGTCAAATGTTTTGTAGTGCTTTTTTTAAAGCACTACATCTTTAGTCCAAGGCGACTTATCAGTCAGTTTTTGGTGCTTTAGTTCAAGGTGTCGACCTTGACCCGTAAAGTCAGGTCATCACGGCCTTGAGTAGAGTAATTGAGGGTTGTAGAGGATTTGTCGGCCTGGGTCTCTCGGTTGATGCCGGCCAGGGGGATCCACTCGCCCAACCTGCCGCTGACAGTTGTGTCGGTACTTTGAACGTTCACTACATCGGGACGTTCCTGGCTCATGCGGTCACGGTTGGTACTGATGGCCAGGTGCACGGTCTCGCCGGTGACGCTGGCGGTGACGTAAAAGCCTTGGGTGACGTTGCGATACTGGGTCTGGTTTTGCGGGCGGCCATAGGCGTCGGGCTGAGTAGTGGTCAGCGGTACGCTCTGGCCAACCTGGATCAAAGCGGGCACGCCCTCACTGGCCTGAATCTGCTGGATGCCGCCGTCGCGGCTGGCAGTGCCGTAGCTGATGATGCGCGTTTGGCTGTCACCGGTGTTTTGCTGGTTGTTTTCATTGGTGTCGACGGTAATCAGCAGGCGCTTGGCGGGTGTGTCCAGCTGCGCGAGCAGCGCGCGCAGGTCTTCGATCTTGCCAGGGTCGGCTTTAACGATGAGCTGGTTGCCGTAGGCGCTGACGGTGCCGTCCTTGCCGATGAAGTTCTGCGCCACCGGCAGCAGGTCGGCGCTGGTGCGATTGTTCAGGTTGACGACTGCGGTGTCGGCCACGGCTGAGACGCTGGCGGTCAGGAGGAGGGCGGTGAGCAGGGTGCGTAGGGACATGTCCGTTATCTCTGCGAGTCATTTAGCGTGATAGTGCCAGTTTGTCGGCCTGGCGGGTCGCAAGTTGAATCGTAGACGGCAAAATGCCCTGGCATGGCAGGGCATTTTTGGGTGTTGCTGAAATTGTCTTCGCGAGCAAGCCCGCTCCCACATTCGGCCGCATTCCAAAGGATCTACTTGGTCAAGTGTGGGAGCGGGCTTGCTCGCGAAGGGAGCGACTGGGTTTTGGATCAGCCCCCGCGCACCATGTCCACGTGCGGAATCCCGACTTCAAGAAACTCGTCGCTGACAATCTTGAACCCCAGCCGCTCATAAAACGGCGCCGCATACACCTGCGCGCTGAGGAACTGTTTGGTCTGGCCACGCTTCTCGGCCATGCCAATCACGGCTTCCATCAGCTTGTCGCCAACCTTCAGGCCGCGCCAGTCCTTGAGCACCGATACGCGCCCGATCTCGCCGCTGGGCAGCAGGCGCGCAGTGCCAATTGGAAAATCGCCTTCGAACGCCAGAAAATGCACGGCGTCGGCGTCGTCCGCGTCCCACTCAAGTTCCGGTGGAACCGATTGTTCAGCGATAAACACCGCTTCACGAATGCGCCGTATCTCAGCGATATCCTTTTGCCAGTCCGCGACACTTACGTGAATCTTATTCATCGGCAAATCCCAGGCTTCCTTGCTTGACCAATTCGCACAGCAGGTCGCGACCGTCTTCGTCCGCGAGCCACTCCCCGAGGTTTTCGCTGTGCAGGGCGTCGGCCGAGCACACCAGCTTCAACAGCTCGCGCAGTTTGCCGGGCAGGTAACGGCTCTGGCCGCTGGCGAACAGCAGTACATCGTCATCGACTTCCGACCACGCCATGCGCGCGCTTGGGTTGCGCACCAGGATCGCGCCGCCTTCCAGGCTGTTGACGAAGTCCTCTTCGCCCAATTCTTCGCCCGCCACCAGTTCAGGGTAGCGCGGCTCGGTCATGAACTGGCCAAACCAGGTCAGCAGCATGCGTTCGTCGCTCATGTGCTCGGCCAGCAGGCTCTTCAGGCGGTCCAGCGCGTCACCCTGGATCTGGTGCGGGTCGCTTGCCGGCTGAGCGTCGGCGTCGGTGTAACGCTCCTCGTCTGTCAGGTATTGGCTGAGGAAGTCGGTGAAGTGAGTCAGCACTTCAGCGGCACTTGGCGCGCGAAAGCCAACCGAATAGGTCATGCAGTCATCTTCGGCGATACCGAAGTGTGCCAGGCGCGGCGGCAGGTAGAGCATGTCACCCGATTCCAGCACCCATTCTTCGCTTTGTTCGAACTCGGCAAGGATGCGCAGGTCGGCATGCTGCAGCAGCGGGCTTTCGGAGTTGCACATCTGGCCGATTTTCCAGTTGCGCTTGCCTTGGGCTTGCAGCAGGAACACGTCGTAGTTATCGAAGTGCGGGCCAACGCTGCCGCCAGGTGCGGCAAAGCTGATCATCACATCGTCGATGCGCCAGCTTGGCAGGAAGCGGAAGTGCTCCAGCAACTCGGCGACTTCCGGCACGAACTGATCGACGGCCTGCACCAGCAGGGTCCACTCACGCTCGGGCAGGGTGCTGAAGGCGTCTTCGGCGAATGGGCCGCGACGCAGTTCCCACGGACGCTCGCCGTGTTCGATCACCAGGCGCGATTCAACTTCTTCTTCCAGGGCTAAGCCGGCCAGTTCGTCGGCGTCGATCGGGCTTTCGAAATCAGGGATGGCCTGACGGATAAGCAACGGTTTTTTCTGCCAGTAGTCGCGCAGGAATTCGCGTGCCGTAATGCCGCCCAGAAGTTGAAGAGGAATATCAGGATTCATGTGTAACCTATTGAAAAAAAGCACTTTTAAGACAGGAATAAAAACGCCCGGCGCGGCCGGGCGTCTCAAGAGACCTTGCGCGAATCAGATGCGCTTGGCTTGGGCCACCGCGTTGCCGATGTAGTTGGCCGGGGTGAGCAGTTTCAGCTCGGCCTTGGCGGCGGCTGGCATATCCAGGCCATCGATGAAAGTTTGCAGCGCCTCGGGGCTGATGCCCTTGCCGCGCGTCAATTCTTTGAGCTTCTCGTAAGGGTTTTCGATGTTGTAGCGACGCATCACCGTCTGGATCGGCTCGGCCAACACTTCCCAGCACGCGTCCAGGTCAGCGGCGATTTTCTGCTCGTTGAGCTCAAGCTTGCTGATGCCCTTGAGGCTGGCTTCGTACGCGATCACGCTGTGGGCGAAGCCCACGCCGAGGTTGCGCAGTACGGTGGAGTCGGTCAGGTCGCGCTGCCAGCGGGAGATCGGCAACTTGCTGGCCAGGTGCTGGAACAGGGCGTTGGCGATGCCGAGGTTGCCTTCGGAGTTTTCGAAGTCGATCGGGTTGACCTTGTGCGGCATGGTCGAGGAACCGATTTCACCGGCAATGGTGCGCTGCTTGAAGTAGCCCAGGGAGATGTAGCCCCAGATATCGCGGTCGAAGTCGATCAGGATGGTGTTGAAGCGCGCAATCGCGTCGAACAGTTCGGCGATATAGTCGTGCGGTTCGATCTGCGTGGTGTACGGGTTGAAGCCCAGGCCCAGCTCGTCTTCGATGAACGCGCGGGCATTTTCTTCCCAGTCGATTTCCGGGTAGGCAGAGAGGTGGGCGTTGTAGTTGCCCACGGCGCCGTTGATTTTGCCCAGCAGCGGTACGGCGGCGACTTGAGCGATCTGGCGCTCCAGGCGGTACACCACGTTGGCCAGTTCTTTACCCAGCGTGGTCGGCGAAGCCGGCTGACCGTGGGTGCGCGACAGCATCGGCACGTCGGCAAAACGGATCGCCAGTTCGCGGATGGCGTTGGCGGTTTGGCGCATCAGCGGCAGCATCACGTCATCACGGCCTTCGCGCAGCATCAGGGCGTGGGACAGGTTGTTGATGTCCTCGCTGGTGCAGGCAAAGTGGATGAACTCGCTGACCTTGGCCAGTTCCGGCAGCTTGGCCGCTTGCTCTTTGAGCAGGTATTCGATGGCTTTAACGTCGTGGTTGGTGGTGCGCTCGATCTCTTTCACACGCTCGGCGTGCTCCAGAGCGAAGTTTTCCGCCAGGGCGTTCAGCACCGCGTTGGCTTCGGCGGAGAACGCCGGCACTTCGCTGATGCCAGGGTGAGCGGCCAGGCGCTGGAGCCAGCGCACTTCAACCAGAACACGAGCACGGATCAAGCCGTATTCGCTGAAAATAGGGCGCAGGGCCTGGGTTTTGCCGGCGTAGCGGCCGTCAACAGGGGAAACCGCAGTGAGCGAAGAAAGCTGCATGGGGTGTTCTCGGACAGTCGGGCAACGAAATGGGGCGCGTATCATACATGAAAAAATCCGCCGGTCCGTTGCCAACTGACCGGCGTATTACGCGTGAGGCGATAAAAATCCTGGTTGCTGCGACTTATTCGTTGCGCATCAACGGGTAAAGCTCTTTGAGCAATTTGCGTCGGCTGATCACCAGCTGCCAGCGATGACCACCCAACTGGCGCCACAACCGTGCCGAACGGATACCGGCCAGGAGCAGGGCGCGGATTTTCGAGGCGTTGTTCGGTTGCTGCAGGTTACGCATGTCGCCGTGCACCTGGATGCGTTGGCGCAAGGTGCTCAAGGTGTCCTGGTACAGCGCACCGCAGGCTGCGATCACGTTTTCGTGGGCCGGGCCAAAGTGCTCGACCTGGGATTGGATCTGCGGCAGGCGCTTGCCGATGGTCTCGAGCATGTCGTCACGCTTGGCCAATTGGCGCTCAAGGCCGAGCATCGACAGGGCGTAGCGCAGGGGTTCGCGCTGCAAGGTGCTCGGGTCGCGCTCCAGCGCGCCGATCAGCGCGCAATAGCCTTCGCGCAGCGCCAGGTCGTCGCCACCATAGACTTCCAGGGTGTCCTTGGGGTCGCGGATCAGCAGGCTGCCAAGCATGCAGGTCAGGCCTGCCTCGGTGACCTGGCCGGTCTTGGCGATCTTGTCGACCAGTACCGCAGCGAGGAAAACCCCGCCGAGTGCAGTCAATTGCTCCTGGGTCGGGCTCATGCCGGGTTGCTCCAGGGTTCGGCAACTTCAATCACACCGCCCCCCAGGCAAATTTCGCCGTCATAAAACACCACGGACTGGCCAGGCGTGACCGCGCGTTGCGGGTCATCGAACGTGGCGCGATAGCCACTGGCAGTCTTTTCCAGGGTGCAAGGCTGGTCGCTCTGGCGATAGCGCACCTTGGCGGTCAGGCGGCGCGGCGTGCTCAAGTCGATCGGGTTGACCCAATAGATTTCCGAGGCCAGCAGCGCACCCGAGAACAGCAGCGGGTGTTCATTGCCCTGGCCAACGATCAGCACATTGTTTTCCAGGTCCTTGACCAGCACGTACCACGGTTCTTCACCTGCGTCTTTCAAGCCGCCGATGCCCAGGCCCTGGCGCTGGCCGATGGTGTGGTACATCAGGCCGTGGTGGCGGCCGATGACATCACCTTCGGTGGTTTTGATGTCGCCCGGTTGTGCCGGCAGGTACTGCTTGAGGAAGTCGCTGAAGCGGCGCTCGCCGATAAAGCAGATGCCGGTGGAGTCCTTTTTCTTGGCGGTAGCCAGGCCGTGTTTCTCGGCGATCTTGCGCACTTCGGGTTTTTCCAGCTCGCCCACCGGGAACAGAGTCTTGGCGATCTGTTCGCCGCCGACGGCGTGCAGGAAGTAACTCTGGTCCTTGTTCGGGTCCAGGCCTTTGAGCAGTTCGGTGCGGTCATCCACGTCGCGACGGCGCACGTAGTGGCCGGTAGCGATCAGGTCGGCACCAAGGATCATGGCGTAGTCGAGGAACGCCTTGAACTTGATTTCGCGGTTGCACAGGATGTCCGGGTTCGGCGTGCGGCCGGCCTTGTATTCGGCCAGGAAGTGCTCGAACACGTTGTCCCAGTACTCGGCGGCGAAATTGGCGGTGTGCAACTTGATGCCGATCTTGTCGCACACGGCCTGGGCGTCCGCGAGGTCGTCCATGGCGGTGCAATATTCCGTTCCATCGTCTTCTTCCCAGTTCTTCATGAACAGGCCTTCCACCTCATAACCCTGCTCCATGAGCAGAACGGCGGAAACGGAAGAATCCACGCCGCCGGACATACCGACGATGACGCGCTTCTTTTGTGTGTCAGAAGGGGCTGGATCACGCATAGGATTTCAACGGGTGTCTTTAAAAAGGACGCGATTCTAGCAGGCTCGCGTCCGCAAGGCTAAAGAGAAGGGCGGATCAGTTCCAGACTGTGGCGCTGGCCGCTCAAATAATCATCGATGCAACGGATGATCAACTCGCTGCGCCAGTCGTCGCGCAGGGCCATCAGCTCGTCGCGGGTCAGCCAGCGGGCGCGGACGATGCCGTCGTCCAGTTGATAGTCCGGGTGATGTTTCAGCGCCTTGGCGGTGAAGCAGACGCGCTGGTAGGTCACGCCATTGCTGGGCGCGGTGTACAGGTAGATCCCGACAATGCCGGTGGCCTCGACGTCCCAGCCGGTTTCTTCGAGGGTTTCGCGAACGGCGGCTTCAGTCAGGGTTTCGTTCGGTTCCAGATGGCCGGCGGGCTGGTTGAGCACGGCGCGGCCGCCTTTGAGTTCCTCGACCATCAGGAAGCGGCCGTTGTCTTCGACGAGGGTGGCGACGGTGATGTGGGGTTGCCAGGTCATGGGAGGCCTCGATTCAAGATATGACGCGGTGTTTGGGCGCGATGGCGGTCAGTGTAGGAGGGGGCTTGCCCCCGATGACGGTATATCGGTTACCAATAGCTCGACTGATCCATCGCTATCGGGGGCAAGCCCCTTCCCACATGTGATCCGGTTTCTTGCGTTGAACGGTAGAAACAGAAACCCCGGCACGGGGCCGGGGCTTCTTTGCATCCTTACAACCTTACTTCAACTTGGCAATTGCCGCGTTGAGGGTGTTGCTTGGGCGCATGGCTTTGCTGGTCAGTTCTGGGTTCGGCGCGTAGTAGCCGCCGATGTCCACTGGCTTGCCCTGTACGGCGTTCAGCTCGGCAACAATAGTCGCCTCGTTGTCGCTCAGGGTTTTGGCCAGTTCGCCGAACTGCGCTTGCAGTGCAGTGTCTTCGGTCTGGGCAGCCAGGGCTTGAGCCCAGTACAGCGCCAGGTAGAAGTGGCTGCCGCGGTTGTCGATGTTGCCGACTTTGCGCGATGGCGACTTGTTGTTGTCGAGGAACTGGCCAGTGGCCTGGTCCAGGGTCTTGGACAGCACCAGGGCTTTCGGGTTGTTGTAAGTGACACCCAAATGCTCAAGCGACGCTGCCAGGGCCAGGAACTCGCCCAGGGAATCCCAGCGCAGGAAGTTCTCTTCAACCAGCTGCTGCACGTGTTTCGGAGCCGAACCGCCGGCGCCGGTTTCGAACAGGCCACCGCCGTTCATCAGCGGCACGATCGACAGCATCTTGGCGCTGGTGCCCAGTTCCATGATCGGGAACAGGTCGGTCAGGTAGTCGCGCAGTACGTTGCCGGTCACCGAGATGGTGTCCAGGCCCTTGCGGGTGCGCTCCAGGGTGAACTTCATCGCGTCGACAGGCGACATGATGCGGATGTCCAGGCCGTCGGTGTTGTGGTCTTTCAGGTAGGCCTGAACTTTCTCGACCACCACGCCGTCGTGAGCACGCTTAGGGTCCAGCCAGAAAATGGCCGGGGTGTTGCTGGCGCGGGCACGGTTGACGGCCAGTTTGACCCAGTCCTGGATCGGCGCGTCTTTGGTCTGGCACATGCGGAAGATGTCGCCGGCTTCAACAGCCTGTTCCATCAGCAGGTTGCCCTTGCTGTCGGCGATGCGGACAACGCCGTCAGCCTTGATCTGGAAAGTCTTGTCGTGGGAGCCGTACTCTTCGGCTTTTTTCGCCATCAGGCCAACGTTTGGCACGCTGCCCATGGTGGTTGGGTCGAAAGCGCCATTGGCCTTGCAGTCTTCGATGACGGCTTGGTAGATGGTGGCGTAGCAGCGATCCGGGATCACCGCCTTGGTGTCGTGCAACTGGCCGTCGGTGCCCCACATCTTGCCGGAGTCACGGATCATGGCCGGCATCGAGGCGTCGACGATGACGTCGCTCGGCACGTGCAGGTTGGTGATGCCTTTGTCGGAGTTGACCATCGCCAAAGAAGGGCGAGCGGCGTAGACCGCCTGAATGTCAGCTTCGATCTGCGCCTGTTGCTCGGCAGGCAGGGCCTTGATGCGAGCGTACAGGTCGCCGATGCCGTTGTTCAGGTTGAAGCCGATCTGTTCCAGCACGGCAGCGTGCTTGGTCAGGGCGTCTTTGTAGAACTCGGCAACGATCTGGCCGAACATGATCGGGTCGGAGACCTTCATCATGGTGGCTTTGAGGTGAACCGACAGCAGCACGCCTTGTTTCTTGGCATCTTCGATTTCGGCGGCGATGAACGCGCGCAGGGCTTTTTTGCTCAGCACGGCGGTATCAATGATTTCGCCGGCTTGTACCGAAGTCTTTTCTTTCAGCACGGTGGCGGTGCCGTCTTTGGCAACCAGCTCGATCTTCACCGCGTCAGCGGCTTCGATCTGTACGGCTTTTTCGCTGCCGTAGAAGTCGCCGTTGCTCATGTGAGCGACGTGCGACTTGGAGTCTGCAGCCCAAGCGCCCATTTTGTGCGGGTGCTTGCGTGCGTAGTTCTTGACCGACAGCGGCGCGCGGCGGTCAGAGTTGCCTTCGCGCAGTACCGGGTTCACGGCGCTGCCCTTGACCTTGTCGTAACGTGCACGGGTTTCTTTTTCCGCGTCGGTGGTTACGGTTTCCGGGTAGTCCGGCAGGGCGTAGCCCTGGGCCTGCAGCTCCTTGATCGCAGCTTGCAGCTGCGGGGTCGAGGCGCTGATGTTAGGCAGCTTGATGATGTTGGCTTCAGGCGTGACGGCCAGGTCGCCCAGTTCGGCGAGGTGGTCCGGGATAGCCTTGGTGCCCAGTTGCTCGGGGAAGCTTGCGAGGATGCGCGCGGCGAGGGAAATGTCGCGGGTTTCCACAGCAATATCAGCGGAAGCGGTGAAGGCCTCTACGATAGGCAGCAATGAATAGGTGGCGAGGGCTGGGGCTTCGTCGGTGAAGGTGTAGATGATCTTCGAGCGGGTGGGCATATTCGGATTAACTCTCTTCTTTGCTGAAAGCGTGCGCAGAAACTCGAGATGCGCCGGGTGGAGCGCGTTCGTTCAAAGTCATCCATGAGCGAAATGTCGAGGTTTCTTCGCGGTGATGTTGGGTTGCATCAGTCGAGCGTCAAGCGGGTGGACTATTGTAATAGTCCTGCTTTCTGGCTGAAGGCTACTGTCTAGAGCGGTCAGCTGTCGTGACTCTTGGGTCAGCGGCGGCATTATACATAGGTCGCTATGCTTACGCCGAGCCTTCATACAAAAGGTGCGTCGTCCATTGGTCTAAAGGTCGCAGGTTGCCAGGTGCTACTAACGTCGTACGATGTGCTCAAGATTGGCGATTTTGCCTTTGCTTTCAGGCTTGTAGGCGACCAAATATGCTGTTTTCGATGCAAATGAGCGTGGCGTGAGGTTTCAGTCGCCCTATATCTGGAGTAGGCTCGAACGCAGCCAGATGTTCAATCCATAGATGGAGTTCAGCATGGGATACAAGAAGATTCAGGTTCCGGCAGTCGGCGACAAAATCACCGTCAATGCAGACCATTCTCTCAATGTTCCTGACCAACCGATCATCCCTTATATAGAAGGCGACGGTATTGGCGTCGACATCAGCCCAGTGATGATCAAGGTGGTCGACGCCGCTGTTGAAAAGGCTTACGGCGGCAAGCGCAAAATCTCCTGGATGGAGGTTTACGCCGGCGAGAAAGCCACTCAAGTCTACGATCAGGACACCTGGCTGCCCCAGGAAACCCTGGATGCGGTCAAGGATTACGTGGTGTCCATCAAAGGGCCCCTGACCACGCCGGTCGGCGGTGGCATTCGTTCGTTGAACGTGGCCCTGCGTCAACAACTCGACCTGTATGTGTGCCTGCGCCCGGTGCGCTGGTTTGAAGGGGTGCCCAGCCCGGTCAAGAAGCCTGGCGATGTGGATATGACGATCTTTCGTGAGAACTCCGAAGATATTTACGCCGGCATCGAGTGGAAGGCCGGCTCGCCGGAAGCGATCAAGGTGATCAAGTTTCTCAAGGAAGAAATGGGCGTCACCAAGATCCGCTTCGACCAGGATTGCGGGATTGGCGTCAAGCCGGTCTCCAAAGAGGGCACTAAACGTCTGGCGCGTAAGGCCCTGCAATATGTGGTGGATAACGACCGTGATTCGCTGACCATCGTGCACAAGGGCAACATCATGAAGTTCACCGAGGGCGCCTTCAAGGAGTGGGCCTACGAAGTGGCCGCTGAAGAATTTGGCGCGACGTTGCTCGACGGCGGGCCGTGGATGCAGTTCAAAAACCCGAAAACCGGCAAGAACGTGGTGGTCAAGGACGCCATCGCCGATGCGATGCTTCAGCAAATTTTGCTGCGTCCGGCCGAATATGACGTGATCGCGACCCTCAACCTGAACGGTGACTACCTTTCCGATGCCCTGGCGGCGGAAGTAGGGGGGATTGGTATTGCGCCGGGGGCCAACCTCTCCGATACCGTGGCGATGTTCGAGGCCACCCACGGCACGGCGCCCAAGTATGCGGGCAAGGACCAGGTCAACCCGGGCTCATTGATTCTGTCGGCGGAAATGATGCTGCGCCATATGGGCTGGACCGAAGCGGCCGACTTGATCATCAAGGGCACCAATGGTGCGATTTCGGCCAAGACCGTGACCTATGACTTCGAGCGCTTGATGGACGGCGCGACGCTGGTGTCGTCATCGGGCTTTGGTGATGCGTTGATTTCGCATATGTAAATTACGCGCCATAAAAAACCGGCCATTCTGAAGTCTCGGAATGGCCGGTTTTTTTGAGGCACTTGCTGAAAAAACTGATCAGGCCGTTTGCTTCTTTTTCGATTGAGTGGGCTGATCTGTCTTGAGCTTCTTTTCGTGCATTTCTTCAGGTGGCAGCGCCTCTGTTTGCGCCTCAGCCGCCGAGATTGCAACGGCGTGCAGTCCCTTGGGCCCCTGAATGGTTTCAAATGTCACTGCTTGGCCCGCTTTCAGCGTCTTGTACCCGTCCATGGTAATCGCTGAATAATGCGCAAAGAGATCTTCTTCGGGTTTTCCTTCTGCATTTATGAAACCGTAGCCTTTGGCATTGTTAAACCATTTGACCTTGCCATTGATCTTGACGCCAGACATACCATATCCCTCTGCACCAGACTCCATCACTGGAGTATCATCCAGTTTATCCGTCCTAACCCGAATAAATAAGGTTGACTGCGCGGACCTTTTTTACCCACTGTGGGCTCTATTGGTTGTAACACTGATTCGCCGATAGTCAAGGCGACCATTGGGTCAGAGTTGAAATTCTGACAGGTCGCCCCCATCACTGTACTTGAACCACTGACGAACCTTTCTTTCCATGCATGCAAACAGCCAGATTCGACTAACATTCAATCAGGATCGCCCGGATCAGGAACATGACGACGACGGTTCTGCGGGCATTGCTGTTCAGGAAGCGAAGCCTGCCTTACAGGCGCCGCCGATGTACAAGGTGGTTTTGTTCAATGATGACTACACACCGATGGATTTCGTGGTCGAAGTACTCGAGGTGTTTTTTAACCTGAACCGCGAGTTGGCGACCAAGGTAATGCTGGCCGTTCACACAGAAGGACGGGCAGTATGTGGAGTGTTTACCCGCGACATCGCCGAGACAAAGGCCATGCAGGTCAACCAGTACGCCAGGGAAAGCCAGCATCCGCTACTCTGTGAAATCGAGAAGGACGGTTAACGCCGACCACTTGGGTATGAGGTGAAGCTATGTTAAACCGCGAGCTCGAAGTCACCCTCAATCTTGCCTTCAAGGAGGCCCGTTCGAAGCGTCATGAATTCATGACCGTCGAGCACCTGCTGCTGGCACTTTTGGATAACGAAGCTGCCGCCACCGTTCTACGTGCGTGCGGCGCCAACCTCGACAAACTCAAGCATGACCTGCAGGAGTTTATCGACTCCACTACGCCACTGATCCCCGTGCATGACGAGGACCGCGAAACCCAGCCAACCCTGGGCTTCCAGCGGGTCTTGCAGCGTGCGGTATTCCACGTCCAGAGCTCCGGCAAGCGTGAAGTCACAGGCGCCAATGTGCTTGTGGCTATCTTCAGCGAACAGGAAAGCCAGGCAGTGTTTCTGCTCAAGCAGCAGAGCGTTGCGCGTATTGATGTCGTCAACTACATCGCCCACGGTATCTCCAAAGTGCCAGGGCACGGCGATCATTCCGAGGGTGAGCAGGATATGCAGGACGACGAGGGCGGTGAGTCTTCTTCTTCAAGCAACCCGCTGGATGCCTATGCCAGCAACCTCAACGAGTTGGCGCGCCAGGGGCGGATCGACCCGCTGGTGGGCCGCGAGCTTGAAGTTGAGCGCGTAGCGCAGATCCTCGCGCGTCGTCGCAAAAACAACCCATTGCTGGTGGGCGAGGCGGGCGTGGGTAAAACCGCGATTGCTGAAGGCCTGGCCAAGCGAATTGTCGATAACCAAGTGCCTGACCTGCTGGCCAACAGTGTCGTCTACTCCCTTGACCTGGGCGCGTTGCTCGCCGGGACCAAGTACCGTGGCGACTTCGAGAAGCGCTTCAAGGCGCTGCTCGGTGAGCTGAAAAAGCGCCCGCAAGCCATCCTGTTTATCGATGAGATCCACACCATCATTGGTGCCGGTGCGGCTTCCGGTGGGGTGATGGACGCCTCCAACCTGCTCAAACCGTTGCTGTCGTCGGGTGATATCCGTTGCATCGGTTCGACCACGTTCCAGGAATTTCGCGGAATCTTCGAGAAAGACCGTGCCTTGGCGCGTCGCTTCCAGAAAGTCGACGTGTCCGAGCCTTCGGTTGAAGACACTATCGGCATCCTGCGCGGGCTCAAGGGGCGTTTCGAAGCGCACCATGGCATC
Source organism: Pseudomonas sp. Larv2_ips (assembly GCF_963879675.1). Taxonomy (NCBI): domain Bacteria; kingdom Pseudomonadati; phylum Pseudomonadota; class Gammaproteobacteria; order Pseudomonadales; family Pseudomonadaceae; genus Pseudomonas; species Pseudomonas sp. Larv2_ips. The sequence goes on along the minus strand of NZ_CAWOAW010000037.1, from coordinate 100,754 downwards.
GAGTACACCGATGAGGCGCTGCGCGCAGCGGCTGAACTGGCGTCGCGCTACATCAATGACCGGCATATGCCGGATAAAGCCATCGACGTGATCGACGAAGCGGGCGCCTACCAGCGCCTGCAACCTGTCGAGAAGCGCGTGAAGCGCATCGACGTGCCTCAGGTTGAGGACATCGTGGCGAAGATCGCGCGGATTCCGCCAAAACACGTCACCAGCTCCGACAAGGAGCTGCTGCGTAACCTGGAACGTGACCTCAAGCTCACCGTGTTCGGCCAGGACGCGGCCATCGACTCGCTGTCTACCGCGATCAAGCTGTCGCGTGCGGGCCTCAAGTCGCCGGACAAGCCGGTCGGTTCGTTCCTGTTCGCAGGCCCTACCGGCGTCGGCAAGACCGAGGCGGCGCGGCAGTTGGCCAAGGCCATGGGCATTGAGCTGGTGCGCTTTGACATGTCCGAATACATGGAGCGCCACACGGTGTCGCGCCTGATCGGTGCGCCTCCAGGCTACGTCGGTTTCGACCAGGGCGGTCTGTTGACCGAGGCGATCACCAAGCAGCCGCATTGTGTGTTGCTGCTCGATGAAATCGAGAAGGCCCACCCGGAAGTCTTCAACCTGCTGCTGCAGGTCATGGATCACGGGACCCTGACTGATAACAACGGGCGCAAAGCAGACTTCCGCAACGTGATCGTGATCATGACCACCAACGCCGGTGCTGAAACCGCCGCGCGGGCTTCGATTGGCTTTACGCATCAGGATCACTCCTCTGATGCGATGGAAGTGATCAAGAAAAGCTTCACGCCGGAATTCCGCAACCGCCTGGACACCATTATCCAGTTTGGTCGCCTCAGCCATGAGGTCATCAAAAGCGTGGTGGACAAGTTCCTTACCGAGCTTCAAGCGCAGTTGGAAGACAAGCGCGTGCAGTTGGATGTAACGGACGCGGCACGCAATTGGCTGGCGGAGGGTGGTTACGATGCGGCAATGGGCGCTCGCCCAATGGCACGTCTGATCCAGGACAAGATCAAGCGGCCACTGGCCGAAGAGATCCTGTTCGGCGAGCTTTCCGACCATGGTGGCGTGGTGCATATCGATCTGAAGGACGGCGAGCTGACCTTCGATTTCGAAACCACGGCCGAAATGGCCTGATATCGCTGACCGCAACAAAGCAAAAAGGCGCCTAAGGGCGCCTTTTTGCTGTCTGTCTCAAACGCTGAGGATCAATTGTGGGAGCTGGCTCGCCTGCGATCGGATAGATCAGTCAGCGACGTGCTTACTGTGATTACGCTATCGGCGGTAAGCCAACTCCCTTATTAATCTCGCGCGTCTGGATAGACAGCGCACACACAAAAACGCCCGGCAGAACCGGGCGTTTTGTATTGACTTGATTAACGAGCGCGGTAAGTGATGCGCCCTTTGCTCAAGTCATAGGGCGTCAGCTCAACGCGCACCTTGTCACCGGTAAGAATACGAATGTAGTTCTTGCGCATCTTGCCGGAGATATGCGCGGTTACGACGTGCCCATTTTCCAACTCCACACGAAACATGGTGTTGGGCAGGGTGTCGACGACAGTGCCTTCCATTTCGAAGCTGTCTTCTTTCGACATGCAGTAAAGCCCTCGGTATCCAGTGAATGGCCCGGTGCAACTGCGCCAGGCAAAAGCGGCGTGCATTGTGCCCGAAAAAGGGTGTTTAAGCCAAGGGGTTCTAGTTAAGCGTGACCCATCTTTGATTAATAAGTAGCTCAATGGGCCGATATTGGGTCTTGTAGTTCATCTTTTTGCAGTTTTTTATCCAGTAACCGAGGTACACCGCCTCCAGTTCCAGACGCAAGGCTTCGCCGATTTGCCACAAAATTGCAAAGCGTCCCAGGCTGCGACGTTCTTCACCTGGCTCGTAGAACGTATACACCGCCGACAGGCCGTTAGGCAGCAGATCGGTGACGGCCACCGCGAGCAGGCGTCCGTCCAGGCGAAACTCATAGAACCGAGAAAACGGCAGGTCACGCACCAGGAACGTCGAAAACTGATCGCGACTGGGTGGGAACATGTCACCGTCGGCATGGCGTTGTTCGATGTAGCGCTGGTAGAGGTCGAAATATTCTTCGCTGTACTGCGGCTTGGTGGCAGTCACCGTCAGGTCGGCATTGCGCTTGAGGATGCGTTTCTGGTTACGGTCCGGCAAAAACTGCGCAGCCGGGATGCGTGCCGGTACGCAAGCATTGCAGTTCTGGCAATGGGGGCGGTACAGGTGATCGCCGCTGCGCCGAAAACCCATCTCTGACAGGTCGGCGTATACGTGCACGTCCATTGGCTGGCTGGGGTCGAGGAACAGCGTGGTGGCCTGCTCGTCGGGCAGATAGCTGCAAGAGTGGGCTTGAGTGGCATAAAACTTCAAGCGCGCCAGCTCGGTCATGATCAACCCTCGGGATAAGCTTTGAAATAAGTGTAAGCCACGTGTGAGGAAGTCGCCTAGGAAACCCACGGTCCAGAGCTGGGTTGGTCCAAATGGTTACGCAGGAAGGCCGCGAAATCACTGCGCGGTATGGCGCGCGCGCCAAGGCTGTGCAAGTGGTCATTGGGCATCTGGCAGTCGATCAGCACAAAACCCCAGGCCTGCAACTGCCGGGTCAGGGTGGCGAAACCGAATTTCGACGCGTTGTCGGCACGGCTGAACATGGACTCGCCAAAGAACAGTTGGCCCATCGCCAGCCCATACAGACCGCCAACCAGTTCGCCACCATCCCACACTTCCACCGAGTGTGCGTAGCCGCGCTGGTGCAGCTCCAGGTAGGCGTTCTGGATGCCCTCGGTGATCCAGGTGCCATCGGCGTAGCTGCGCGGTGCGGCGCACGCCTGGATGACGGCAGCGAAGTCCTGGTCGAACGTCACGCTGTAACGCTGCTGACGCAGCAGTTTGCCGAGGCTGCGCGAGACATGCAGTTCGTCGGGGAATATCACGGTGCGCGGGTCGGGTGACCACCAAAGAATCGGTTGCCCTTGCGAGAACCATGGAAAGCAGCCATGCCGGTAAGCCTGGATCAGGCGTTCGGCCGACAGGTCGCCACCGGCGGCAAGCAGGCCATTGGGTTCGCGCATGGCCTTGGCCAGCGGCGGAAAAGTCAGGGAGTCGCGTTGTAACCAGGTCAGCATGGCATCCAGGCTTACGGAAGGGGAGGGGAGTGGCAGGCGGGTTGCCGGCCGCAGCAACGGTGATTATTGTCGACACAGCGCTGTGGGGCCAGCCCGAATCGGGTATCGGCGAGGATTAGCGTGAGCGCGTGTTTCTGCAACTCTGTGCTCGAGTCGCGGTCGTAATCGGGTCCAGACAATGCAGGCCATTTGCCAAGCTTGCCTGAATTGCTAAAAACAGCTCATAAGCCTTTGTCAGCAAAGACAATGCATGCTCAAATTGAACATGCTGTGACACTTCATTTGTCTATGCTGCTCAGTGATGGGCAAGGGCGTGGCATCGCGGGCGCAAACCCGTACAATGCGGCCATTGTGGCGTTATCGCCATTTCACCCTTTCATCACCCAGTGTTAAAAGTAGATTCAGCGACGTTCGTTCATTTTTCAGCCGCTCGGATTGAGCGGTAGTGTGCAGTCATTCAACAGATGGACGCGCTAAAGGCGCAGGAAAAGACCCGTTTTGAAGAAATCCGCCGCAACACCTAAAGCAGCAGTCGTGCCGGCCTGGCGCCAGCACCTGCACTACCGACTCAAGGAAGGGGCGCTGATCGCCATTGGCGCCCTGTGCCTGTTCCTGATGATGGCCTTGCTGACCTATGGCAAGGACGATCCAGGCTGGAGCCACAACAGCAAGATCGAAGACGTGCAGAACTTCGGTGGACCTGCCGGTTCCTACAGCGCCGACATTCTGTTCATGGTGCTGGGTTACTTCGCGTACATCTTCCCGTTGTTGCTGGCGATCAAGACCTGGCAGATCTTCCGCCAGCGCCACGAGCCGTGGCAGTGGAGCGGCTGGCTGTTCTCCTGGCGTTTGATCGGCCTGGTGTTTCTGGTGCTGTCCGGTGCGGCCCTGGCGCACATCCACTTTCATGCGCCCACCGGTTTGCCGGCGGGCGCGGGCGGTGCGCTGGGCGAGAGCCTTGGCGACCTGGCGCGCAAGAGCCTGAATATCCAGGGCAGCACCTTGATGTTCATCGCGCTGTTCCTGTTCGGCCTGACGGTGTTCACCGACCTGTCGTGGTTCAAGGTGATGGACGTCACCGGCAAGATCACCCTTGACCTGCTCGAATTGTTCCAGGGTGCGGCCAACCGCTGGTGGTCGGCGCGCGTTGATCGCAAACGCATGGTTGCACAGCTGCGCGAGGTGGACACCCGCGTCAACGAAGTGGTGGCCCCAAGCACACCGGACCGACGCGAACAGGCCAAGGTCAAGGAGCGCCTGATCGAGCGCGAGCAGGCACTGAGCAAGCACATGTCGGACCGCGAGAAGCAGGTGCCGCCGGTGATCGCCCCAGCGCCGCCCAAGGCTCCCGAGCCGAGCCATCGCGTACAGAAAGAGAAACAGGCGCCGTTGTTTATCGACAGCGCCGTGGAAGGCACCTTGCCGCCGATCTCGATTCTCGACCCGGCCGAAAAGAAACAACTCAATTATTCCCCGGAGTCCCTGGCGGCCGTCGGCCATCTGCTGGAAATCAAACTCAAGGAATTCGGCGTCGAAGTTTCCGTCGACTCGATCCACCCGGGCCCGGTTATTACCCGTTACGAAATCCAGCCCGCCGCCGGCGTCAAGGTCAGCCGCATTTCCAACCTGGCCAAAGACTTGGCCCGCTCCCTGGCGGTGACCAGTGTGCGTGTGGTGGAAGTGATCCCCGGCAAGACCACCGTGGGCATCGAGATTCCCAATGAAGACCGGCAGATCGTGCGCTTCTCCGAAGTGCTGTCGACGCCGGAATACGACAACTTCAAATCGCCGGTCACCTTGGCCTTGGGCCATGACATCGGCGGCAAGCCGGTGATCACCGACCTGGCGAAAATGCCGCACTTGCTGGTGGCCGGTACCACCGGTTCCGGTAAGTCGGTGGGCGTGAACGCGATGATCCTGTCGATCCTGTTCAAATCTGGCCCGGATGACGCCAAGCTGATCATGATCGACCCGAAGATGTTGGAATTGTCGATCTACGAAGGCATTCCGCACCTGCTCTGCCCGGTGGTCACCGACATGAAGGACGCCGCCAACGCCTTGCGCTGGAGCGTGGCCGAGATGGAGCGCCGCTACAAACTGATGGCGAAGATGGGCGTACGAAATCTGTCGGGCTTCAACGCCAAGGTCAAGGAAGCCCAGGACGCCGGCACGCCGCTGACCGACCCACTGTACAAGCGCGAAAATATCCACGACGAAGCGCCGCTGCTGACCAAGCTGCCGACCATCGTGGTCGTGGTCGACGAGTTTGCCGACATGATGATGATCGTCGGCAAGAAGGTTGAAGAGCTGATCGCACGTATCGCTCAGAAAGCCCGGGCGGCCGGTATTCACTTGATCCTCGCGACCCAGCGGCCATCGGTGGACGTGATCACGGGTCTGATCAAGGCCAACATCCCGACGCGCATGGCGTTCCAGGTTTCCAGCAAAATCGACTCGCGCACCATCATCGACCAGGGCGGCGCCGAGCAACTGTTGGGTCACGGTGACATGCTCTACATGCCGCCCGGCACCAGCCTGCCGATCCGGGTTCACGGCGCGTTCGTTTCCGACGACGAAGTACACCGCGTGGTGGAAGCCTGGAAACTGCGCGGCGCGCCGGAATACAACGACGACATCCTCGCCGGTGTCGAAGAGGCCGGCAGCGGCTTCGACGGTGGCAGCAGCGGTGGTGACGACGACGCCGAAACCGACGCGCTGTACGACGAAGCCGTGGCGTTCGTGCTTGAAAGTCGCCGTGCCTCGATCTCTGCGGTGCAGCGCAAACTGAAAATCGGCTACAACCGCGCCGCCCGCATGATCGAAGCCATGGAAAACGCTGGCGTCGTGACCGCCATGAACACCAACGGCTCGCGCGAAGTCATCGCCCCCGGGCAGATGCGCGACTGATCTCGTGCCGCGTGGCAGCACGCGGCTCGCCTTAACGACTCAATGAGGACTCCCATGCGTCTTATCCGCATGCTGTTGTTGCCGGCCCTGGCCCTGACTGCTGTTTCGGCCCACGCTGATCCGGCCTCCGTGGCCAGCCTGACCAACCTGTTGGACAAATCCAAGACCCTGACGGCGCGCTTCTCCCAGCTGACCCTGGATGGTGGCGGCACCCAGCTGCAGGAAACCGCCGGTGAAATGGCCGTACAGCGCCCTGGCCTGTTCTACTGGAAAACCGACGCGCCGAACGAGCAGACCATCGTCTCCGACGGCCAGAAAGTGACCTTGTGGGACCCGGACCTGGAGCAGGCGACCATCAAAAAGCTCGACCCGCGTTTGAACCAGACCCCGGCGCTGCTGCTGTCGGGCGATGTGTCGAAAATCAGCGACAGTTTTGATATCACCTCCAAGCAAACCAGCAACGTGATTGAGTTCACCCTCAAGCCCAAGTCCAAGGACACGCTGTTTGACAGCCTGCAACTGTCGTTTGGCAATGGCGTGATCAACAACATGCGCCTGATCGACAGCGTTGGTCAGCGCACCGATATCCTGTTCTCCGCGGTCAAGGCCAACGGCGTCGTGGATGCCTCCAAGTTCAAGTTCGTCATCCCCAAGGGTGCCGACGTGATCCAGGAATAAACTGTTTAGAGGTTTCAAGCGCTGCCCATGGATTTGTTTCGAAGTGACCCGATTGCTCAACCCTTGGCCGCGCGTTTGCGTTCGACCAACCTGGACGAGTACGTCGGGCAAGAACACCTGCTCGCTCGCGGCAAGCCATTGCGCGAAGCCCTGGAGCAGGGTGCGCTGCACTCGATGATTTTCTGGGGACCGCCAGGCGTGGGTAAAACCACCCTGGCGCGCTTGCTGGCGAAGGTCTCGGATGCGCACTTCGAAACGGTTTCGGCGGTGTTGGCCGGGGTCAAGGAGATCCGTCAGGCGGTTGAGGTGGCCAAGCAGCAGGCCGGGCAATACGGCAAGCGCACCATCCTGTTCGTTGATGAGGTGCACCGCTTCAACAAGTCGCAGCAGGATGCGTTTTTGCCGTATGTCGAAGACGGCACGCTGATTTTTATCGGCGCCACCACCGAAAACCCATCGTTTGAACTCAACAACGCGCTGCTATCGCGGGCGCGGGTCTATGTGCTCAAGAGCCTGGACGAAGCCGCGATGCGCAAGCTGTTGCAGCGTGCATTGAGCGAAGACAAGGGCTTGGGCAAACGCCAGCTCAGCCTCAGCGACGAAGGCTTCAAGATTTTGATGAGCGCCGCCGATGGCGACGGTCGGCGCTTTCTCAACCTGCTGGAGAACGCGTCGGATCTGGCCGAAGACCACAGCGAGATCGGCGTCGACCTCCTGCAGAGCCTGCTGGGCGACACTCGCCGGCGCTTTGACAAGGGGGGCGAAGCCTTCTACGACCAGATCTCGGCGCTGCACAAATCCGTACGCGGCTCCAACCCCGACGGCGCGCTGTATTGGTTTGCGCGCATGATCGACGGCGGCTGCGACCCGCTGTACCTGGCGCGCCGTGTGGTGCGCATGGCCAGCGAAGACATCGGCAATGCCGACCCGCGCGCGCTGAGCCTGTGCCTCGCCGCCTGGGAAGTGCAGGAGCGCCTCGGCAGCCCGGAAGGCGAGTTGGCGGTGGCGCAGGCCATCACTTACTTGGCCTGCGCTCCCAAGAGCAACGCCGTTTACATGGGCTTCAAGTCGGCCCTGCGCGCTGCGGCCGAACACGGCTCGCTGGAAGTGCCGTTGCACCTGCGCAACGCCCCGACCAAGCTGATGAAACAACTGGGCTACGGTGACGAATACCGCTATGCCCATGACGAGCCGGACGCCTACGCCGCCGGTGAAGACTATTTTCCCGATGAGCTTGAGCCGCAGCCGTTCTACCAGCCGGTGCCCCGTGGGCTGGAGCTGAAGATTGGTGAAAAGCTCAATCACCTCGCCCAACTCGATCGCCTCAGCCCCAAACAGCGGAGAAAGTAGTGCTCAAGACCATTCTTGCCGTGTCCGTAGCCGGCATCGCTGGTACATTATTGCGTTTCGCCACCGGTACGTGGGTGAGCGCCAACTGGCCCAAGCATTTTTATGCGGCGACCCTGGCGGTCAACCTGGTGGGCTGCTTGATCATCGGGCTGTTGTACGGCTGGTTCCTGTTGCGCCCGGAAGTGCCGATTGAGATTCGCGCCGGCTTGATTGTCGGCTTTGTAGGCGGTCTGACGACCTTTTCATCCTTTTCACTGGATACGCTGCGCCTGCTGGAAAGCGGGCAAGCCCTGGTCGCCTTCGGCTACTTGGGCATCAGCGTGTTCGGCGGGCTGCTCGCCACCTGGGCTGGCCTGTCCTTGACCAAACTTTGATAACGAGAGACCGACATGCTCGATTCCAAACTGTTACGTAGCAACCTTCAGGACGTAGCGGACCGCCTGGCATCCCGTGGCTTTGCCTTGGATGTTGCGCGCATCGAAGCGCTGGAAGAACAGCGCAAGACCGTCCAGACCCGCACCGAAGCACTGCAGGCTGAACGCAATGCGCGCTCCAAATCCATCGGTCAGGCCAAGCAGCGCGGTGAAGACATCGCGCCGCTGATGGCGGACGTCGAGCGTATGGGCACCGAGCTGTCCGACGGCAAAGTCGAGCTGGAAGGCATTCAGAGCGAGCTGGACTCGATCCTGCTGGGCATCCCCAATCTGCCGCACGAATCCGTGCCGATTGGCGAAGACGAAGACGGCAACGTCGAGGTGCGCCGCTGGGGCACGCCTAAGGCCTTTGATTTCGAGATCAAGGACCACGTTGCGCTCGGTGAGCTGACCGGTGGCCTGGATTTTGAAACCGCCGCCAAAATGTCCGGCGCGCGCTTTGCCTTGCTGCGCGGTCCTATCGCGCGCATGCACCGTGCCCTGGCGCAATTCATGATCAACCTGCACACCGGCGAGCACGGCTACGAAGAAGCCTACACCCCGTACCTGGTGCAGGCGCCGGCGCTGATGGGCACCAGCCAGCTGCCGAAATTCGAAGAAGACCTGTTCAAGATCAGCCGCGACGGCGAAGCCGACCTGTACCTGATCCCGACGGCCGAAGTGTCGCTGACCAACATCGTCGCGGGCGAAATCCTCGATGCCAAGCAGCTGCCGATCAAGTTCGTGGCCCACAGCCCGTGCTTTCGCAGTGAAGCCGGCGCTTCGGGGCGTGACACGCGCGGCATGATTCGCCAGCACCAGTTCGACAAAGTCGAGATGGTGCAAGTGGTCGAGCCGTCGACCTCGATGGAAGCCCTGGAAGGCCTGACCGCCAATGCCGAACGCGTGCTGCAACTGCTGGAGCTGCCGTACCGCGTCTTGGCGCTGTGCACTGGCGACATGGGTTTCAGTGCCGTGAAAACCTACGACCTCGAAGTGTGGGTACCGAGCCAGGACAAATACCGCGAGATTTCGTCGTGCTCCAACTGCGGTGATTTCCAGGCCCGTCGCATGCAGGCGCGTTTCCGCAACCCGGAAACCGGCAAGCCGGAGCTGGTACACACCCTCAACGGTTCGGGCCTGGCCGTAGGCCGTACGCTCGTAGCCGTGCTGGAAAACTACCAGCAGGCCGACGGTTCCATCCGCGTGCCGGAAGTGCTCAAGCCGTACATGGGCGGCGTTGAGGTCATCGGCTAAATGGAATTTCTGCCGCTGTTTCATAACCTGCGCGGCAGTCGTGTGTTGGTCGTCGGTGGTGGGGAGATTGCCTTGCGCAAATCCCGGCTGCTGGCCGACGCCGGTGCGTTGCTGCGGGTGGTTGCTCCCCAGATCGAAGACCAGTTGCGTGAACTGGTGCTGGGCAGTGGCGGGGAACTGATTTTGCGCGGTTATCAGGAGCCAGACCTCGACGGTTGCACCCTGATCATCGCCGCGACCGATGACGAACCACTGAACGCGCAAGTGTCCAGTGATGCCAAGCGTCGCTGCGTGCCGGTCAACGTGGTGGACGCGCCAGCCTTGTGCAGCGTGATCTTCCCGGCGATTGTCGACCGTTCGCCCTTGGTGATTGCAGTGTCCAGTGGCGGCGATGCGCCGGTACTGGCGCGCTTGATCCGCGCCAAGCTGGAGACCTGGATTCCGTCCACCTATGGCCAATTGGCCGGGTTGGCGGCGCGTTTTCGTGCTCAGGTCAAAGGTTTGTATCCGGATGTGCAGCAGCGTCGCGCGTTCTGGGAAGAAGTTTTCCAGGGCCCGATTGCCGACCGCCAGTTGGCCGGGCAGGGCGATGAAGCCGAGCGCCTGCTGATCGAAAAGGTCAACGGGAAACCGCCACATGCGCCGGGCGAAGTTTACTTGGTGGGCGCAGGCCCGGGTGATCCGGACCTGCTGACCTTCCGCGCCTTGCGCCTGATGCAGCAAGCCGACGTGGTGCTGTACGACCGCTTGGTGGCGCCGGCCATTCTGGAACTGTGCCGTCGCGATGCCGAACGGGTTTACGTGGGCAAACGTCGCGCCGATCATGCTGTGCCGCAGGACCAGATCAACCAGCAATTGGTGGACCTGGCCAAGCAAGGCAAGCGTGTACTGCGCCTCAAGGGTGGCGATCCGTTCATCTTTGGCCGTGGTGGTGAAGAGATCGAAGAGTTGGCGGCCCATGGCATTCCGTTTCAGGTGGTGCCGGGTATCACGGCGGCCAGTGGTTGCGCGGCGTATGCCGGAATTCCGCTGACCCATCGCGACTATGCGCAGTCGGTGCGGTTTATCACCGGGCATTTGAAAAACGGCACCTCGGACCTGCCTTGGCATGACCTCGTTGGCCCGTCGCAGACCTTGGTGTTTTACATGGGCTTGATCGGCTTGCCGATTATCTGTGAACAGTTGATCAAGCATGGTCGCTCGGCGGATACGCCGGCGGCGTTGATCCAGCAGGGCACCACCTCCAACCAGCGTGTCTTCACCGGCACCCTGGCGGATTTGCCGCGCATGGTGGCGGAGCATGAAGTGCATGCGCCAACACTCGTCATCGTCGGTGAAGTGGTGGTATTGCGCGAAAAGCTGAAGTGGTTCGAAGGCGCACAATCCCAGGTGTGACACCGCCCTTGAGTGCGTGATTTGAGTGTGGCGAGCGGGCTT
>NZ_CAWOAW010000037.1:58736-89428 GCF_963879675.1 Pseudomonas sp. Larv2_ips | reverse complement strand
GGGCTGCGCAGCAGCCCTAAAGCCAGACACCGCGGTTTGCTTGGCAGAACGCGGTGTTTTTACTGGGGCTGCCTCGCAGCCCAACGCGGGGCAAGCCCGCTCGCCACGAAAGCCCAATCGCTACCGGAAGAGGGGTTGTCAGTTCCAGACGGCCTTACCGCTCAGCCGCTCGCGATTATGCCCGGCATCAAAATTGTGCAACGGCCCTTTCGGCACGATCCCCGTCGGATTGATGGTCCGGTGGCTCGCGTAGTAATGCCCCTTGATATGCGCAAAATCCACCGTCTCTGCCACGCCTGGCCACTGATACATCTCCCTTAGCCAGTTCGACAAATTCTGATAATCGGCCATCCGCCGCAGGTTGCATTTGAAGTGGCTGTAATACACCGCATCAAAGCGAATCAGCGTGGTGAACAGCCGCACGTCGGCTTCGGTCAGGTATTCGCCAGCCAGATAGCGGTGCTTACCCAAGTGCTGCTCCAGGTGGTCCAGCTCGGCAAACACATCGTCAAACGCGCTTTCATAAGCCTTCTGCGAGGTGGCGAAGCCTGCGCGGTACACGCCGTTGTTCACCGCGGGGTAGATGCGCTCGTTCAGCGCGTCAATCGCCTCGCGAAGCCCCTCGGGGTAGAAGTCCAGCGTGTTGCCGGTCAGGTGGTTGAACGCGCTGTTGAACATGCGGATGATCTCCGCCGATTCATTACTGACGATGCGCTTGAGCGTCTTGTCCCACAACACCGGCACGGTCACGCGGCCAGTGTAGTCGGCGGTGTCGGCGGTATAGCGCTGATGCATGTAGGCAAAATCATCGAGCTTGTCGCCGGTAGAGCCGTGGGCCTTGTCGAAGGTCCAGCCGTTTTCCAGCATCAACCAACTGACCACGGACACCTCGATCAAGCTTTCCAGGCCCTTGAGCTTGCGCAGGATCAGGGTGCGATGCGCCCAGGGGCAGGCGAGGGACACATACAGGTGGTAGCGACCGGCTTCGGCCTTGAAGCCACCTTCGCCACTCGGGCCGGGCTCACCGTCGGCGGTTACCCAATTGCGGCGCTGTGCCTGCTCGCGCTGGAAAGCGCCGTCTGCGCTACTTTCGTACCACTGGTCTTTCCAGTGTCCTTCGATCAGCAAACCCATGACTGGCTCCTTGGCTAATAAGCGTTGGAGGCCAGTCTAAAGGGATGAGTTCGAACTAAAAGCGCAAAGACTGCGGGGGAATGATCGATTAAATCGATTTGTCCCGCGCATCCCAGTATTGCTGGGCCAATGCGAACGCCTGCTCTCGCGGATGGCCGATGCCGCGTAAGGCCAGGGCCATGGTCGCGATCAGCGCCAGTTGCGGGTAACTGTCTTGAGCGTCACCACGCCACACGGCTTTCAAGTGTTCAGGTTCCAGGCTGGCAGGTTTGACGTGGCGTTGGGCCGAGAGGGCGGGCCATTCTTCATCCCAGCTTTGGCCGCCAGTGGTGCCGTACAGGTGACTGATTGTGTCCGGGTTGATCTCGACTTCGCCGCCATCGCCCTTGACCACGATCACATTGTCGCCAAGCAGGCCGCTGGCATCGCGGTGTACGCCCTGGTAACCGGGATGGAAAATGCTTTGCAGGCCGCAGCGCGCATTCAGCGGGTTGAGCAGGCGCGCCAGCGAGTGGATCGGCGAGCGCAGGCCCAGGGTGTTGCGCAGGTCAATCATGCGTTGCAGTTGTGGTGCCCAGTCGCCCAGGGGAATAAACGCCAGGTTGCCGTGTTCGAACGCCGTTTCGACCTGCTGCCAGTTGCGGCACAACGGGATCTGTAAACCGTCCAGCAATTGTTCGGTGTACAACCTGCCGGCGGTGTGCGCACCGCCGCCGTGCATGAGGATGCGCACCCCGTTTTGCGCCAGGCACTTGGCCGCCAGTAAATACCACGGCAGATGGCGTTTTTTACCGGCGTAGGTTGGCCAGTCGACATCCACCTGCAGCGCCGGCGCGTTCAGGCGTTCGCGCACGGCTTGGGTGAAACCCGCGAGCTCTTCCGGGCTTTCTTCCTTGTGGCGCAGCAACATCAGGAAGGCGCCGAGCTGGGTGTCCTCGACCTTTTCGTCGAGCAGCATGCCCATGGCTTCACGGGCTTCCTCACGGGTGAGGTTGCACGCGCCGCGCTTGCCTTTGCCCAGGATGCGTACGAACTGCGCAAACGGGTGCTCGGCAGGGGTTTCAAAGGTCAGCGGGGCAAAGTCGGTCATAAGCAATTCGTCGGCCTGGGCAGGCCCGCCAACTTGGCGGCGAGTTTGGCAGGAGTGCCGTTGAACAGTGTGTTGAGGTGCAGGCTGTTGCCCTTTTCCGGTCCCAGCTTCAAGGCGGTGTACTTGATCAGTGGGCGCGTGGCCGGGGACAGCTGGAACTCTTCATAGAACCCGCGCAGCAGTTCGAGGATTTCCCAATGGGCGGCGGTCAATTCCAGGGGCTCGGCGGCGGCCAGGGCGTTGGCGACCTCTGCCGACCAGTCATTGAGGTCGACGAGGTAGCCGTCCTTGTCCAATTCGAGGGTGCGTCCGCCTACGGTCAAGGTGTTCATAGCCAGCTGTTGACCTTGTCGTAGTCGATGGACAGCTGCACGAAACCCGGGTAGTCCACGCTGTCGGCCCAGTCCGGTAGCGGCAGATTGCGCGCCTGCATGTCTTCGGCCAATACAAAAACCTTCACGCCCCTGGTTTGCAGCGCCGCGTTGTGCAGGCCGTAGGCGCCGTCGCCGCACAGCAGAATCGCGTCCGCACTGCCGCATACGCGCAGGCAACTGGCGAGGCGGCTATCGGCAAACGGTGAGTGAGACACCACATGTAAAGTCGACATCAGAGGGTAATCACCTGGTCGTAACGGTCAATCAATTTGCCAATAGCGTCGTTGCCCAGTGCCTTGGCGCTGGCAGGGGCTGTGAGCCCGCGTTCGGCCAGGCTGTGGCCGCAGGCGAACACGTCATCAATGCCAAACAGGCCTAACGCTTGCAGGTTGGCGCTCAGGTCCTTTTGCTGCACGGCTTTGGCGTTTTGCTGCGGTGCCAGTTGAAACACGCCGTCGTCCATAAACAGTAGGCCGATCGGTAAGTCGAAAGCACCGCCGGCCAGCACAATATCCAGGGCTTCGCGCGCGCTTGGCCCGGACCACGGCGCCTGGCGGCTGATGACCAATAAGGATTTGGACATGTCACGGCCCTCCAAAACAGATCAGGCGGTCGGCGGCCTGGGCGGCATCGTGCAATTGCCCAAGGCCCGACAACGCCCACGGCGCATCCAGGTTCACCGCGCTGCGTTGGTAGCGCGTGGCTTCTTCGCCATTGAGCACGCCACGGCGCAAAGCGGCGGCAATGCACACCACGCCGTCCAACTGGTGCGCGCTGACAAACTCGCGCCATTGCCGGGCAATATCTTGCTCATCCTGGGGCGCGACGATGTTGCTGGAGGCGCTGTACACGCCGTCCTGATAAAAAAACAGCCGCACAATCTCATGCCCACCGGCAATCGCCGCTTGGGCAAACAGCAAGGCGCGGCGCGAGGAGGGCGCGTGGGCGGCGGAAAACAGCGCAATTGCGAACTTCATGGAACACTCTGCAAGCAAACGTGGGCCAATGATAAAGCCGCCGCGGCGAAAAAGCCCGCCGTGATCAAAACGGTCACCCTCGCTGATCGTTCTGACGATTGCCGGTAGGATCAAGCCTGCCTACGCTGTGGGCATTCGAAACCGAAATGGAGTCTCCATGTCAGGTCCCTTGGCGTCCCTCAAAGTGCTGGATTTTTCCACCTTGCTACCTGGCCCGTTTGCATCCTTGATGCTCGCGGACATGGGCGCCGAGGTGCTGCGGATCGAATCGCCTACACGCGTGGATCTGTTGCGCGTTTTGCCGCCGCACGATCACGGCACGTCGGCCAGCCACGCCTACCTCAACCGCAATAAGCGCAGCCTGGCGCTGGACCTCAAGCAGGCCGAGGCGCTGGAGATCGTGCGTGAGCTGGTCAAGGACTACGACATCGTCCTCGAGCAGTTTCGCCCCGGCGTCATGGAGCGTTTGGGACTGGGCTATGCGGCGCTCAATGCGATCAACCCCAGGTTGATCTACGTGTCGATCACCGGCTACGGTCAGACTGGGCCCTATAAGGATCGTGCCGGACACGATATCAATTACCTGGCGCTGGCCGGCATTGCCAGCCACACCGGGCGCCAGGACAGCGGACCCCTGCCGCTGGGTGTGCAATTGGCGGATGTGGCCGGTGGTTCGCTGCACGCGGTGGTGGGGTTGCTGGCGGCGGTGATAGCGCGTCAGCACAGCGGCGTGGGCCAACACCTGGATGTGAGCATGACGGACTGTTCGTTCAGCCTGAACGCCATGGCCGGCGCGGGTTACCTGGCCTGTGGGGTCGAGCCGGATTGGGAGACCCAGGTGCTCAACGGCGGCAGCTTTTATGATTACTACCGCACGCGCGACGGGCGCTGGATGTCGGTCGGCAGCCTGGAGCCTGCGTTTATGCAGCAACTGTGCGAGGCGTTGGGCCGACCGGAGTTGGCAGCGCAAGGCCTGTCGCCCAGGCCGGAACAGCAAAGAGCCCTGAAGCTGGCGCTGCAGGTCGAGTTTGAAAAGCGCAGCTTTGAGCAGTTGTGCGACCTGTTTGCCGGGGTGGATGCGTGTGTGGAGCCTGTATTGAGTTTGAGTGAAGCGGTGGAGCATCCGCAGTTGAAGGCGCGGAAGCTGATCAGCCAGGTGCCACGCGGCGATGGCTCGACTCAGGCGCAAATCGCCTGCCCGTTGAAGTTTTCAGAGGGGTTGCCAGAGCCTCGGCACATGGGTGTGGCGGTGGGGGCGCATTCAGATGAAGTGTTGGCTGAGCTGGGGCTCAGTGCGCAACGAATAGCAGCATTGCGGCAGGCCAAGGTGGTTGGGTGACTGCTCGGCCGCTTTCGCGGGCCAGCCAGCTCCCACCTTTGATCGGCGGCGCGGTCAACAGGTGGGAGCTCGCTTGCCTGCGATGGGGCCCTCACTCCACCCGGGTTTCCCCGGTATACACCAAGGTATGCCGGCAACGCCTGCACAAGTACCGTCGGCCCTGGTTCACCAACCCATGGCGCTGGGCTGAAAACGGGAAATCACTGTCGGCACATGGGCAGCGATAGATGTAACGCGTGACTTGCCGACGCTTGATTGCATAGGTGTGGCAGCGATCCGGCGGCAGTTCGTATACCCCGCGCATGATCAATTGCCATTCCTCGCCATGAGGCTGGATGCGTTCGCCAAACAATTGATGGGCGATCAGGTGCGCAACCTCATGGGCCACGGTCTGCTTCAGGAAATGTTGGCTGTTTTCACGGTACAGCTGTGGGTTGAAGCGCAGCAGGTTCTCGTGCAAATGCGCGACACCGGCCTTCTGGCCCCGCAGCTTGAGGCTAACCTGGGGGCGTTTGAAGCTTCGTTTAAAAAAGGATTCTGCTTGCAGGAAACAATCTTCGACGCGGGTATTGAGTTGCTCGGGCATGCTGACCATATCTCCAGAGGCGCCCAGTATGCCGCAAAAGCAGGTGTTTCCGAATCTGTCAGGCGCCGAATGGTCATGCATGACGCACAAAGCCACCTTGCGGTGGCTTTGCCTGCGGGGTCAGCCGCTCAGTTGGTGTAGATCGGGCCGACGCCCAAGCCCCAGACGATTACGGTGAACGCCATGATCGCCACCAGTACCACCAGGCCCACCGCCAGCACCGAGCTGGAAAACAGGAACCCCTCGTCCGGGTCGATGCTCATGAACGTGGGCAGCCCCACATACAGCAGGTACACCGTGTAACAGATGGCGGCTGTGCCGACGACCATGCCCAGCCACATATGCGGATACAACGCCGCCAGCCCACCGATAAACAGCGGGGTCGCGGTGTAGGTGGCAAATGCTACACACCGCGCCATGCTGGGGCTGGCGTCGTAGGTACGGGCCATCCAATGAATGAACGCGCCCATGACCGCCACGCCGCCGAGCATGGCCGCGTACGACATCAGGGTCATCCACAGGGCGCTTTCCTGGGTCAGCATCACCGGCGCGCGGCTGCCGATGACCCAGCCCACCCGGGTAGTGCCGATAAACGCCGATACGGCGGGGATCGCCGCGAGAATCAGGGTGTGAGTGAGGTACATGTGGCCGATGCTTTCTTCCTTATCGCCACGAATTTCCCGCCATTCCTGGTCGGGATGGGTAAACAGCCCCACGACGTGATGGATCATGCCAGTCACTCCTGTCGTTATTACCATCGCCCCCCATCGGAGCGCCCACGGGCCAAAGGCCTCAAAGGTCCCGGATAGCTGTGCGACCTTACGTCGCAGTATAGGAAGTGATGACCGGAAAAACTGTAGGGCTTTAGAGCAAATTGCGCTGTAAACAGTGGCGCTAATCGCGGTGAGGTCTGTCAGTAATGACGAGGTCCGCCGTGGGAGCTGGCTTGCCTGCGCCAGCGATGGGTCAGCCAGTTACACGTGTGTGTCACAGCGCCATCGCAGGCAAGCCAGCTCCCACATTGGAACTCGGTCGGTCATGAAGGTAAAATGCCGGGCTTTTCGTCACACATCTCTAGCGGATCCAAGCGCCATGGGCACTCTTACGGTCAACCAGAACAAACTGCAAAAACGCCTGCGTCGCCTGGCCGGTGAAGCGGTCGCCGATTTCAACATGATCGAGGACGGCGACAAGGTCATGGTCTGCCTCTCCGGCGGCAAAGACAGCTACACCATGCTCGACGTGCTGTTGCACCTGCAAAAGGTCGCGCCGATCAAGTTCGAGATCGTCGCTGTGAACATGGACCAGAAACAGCCGGGCTTCCCCGAGCACGTATTGCCCGCCTACTTGAAAGCGCTGGGCATCGAGTACCACATCGTCGAAAAAGACACCTATTCGGTGGTCAAGGAGTTGATCCCGGAAGGCAAGACCACCTGCTCGCTGTGCTCGCGCCTGCGCCGTGGCACGCTCTACACCTTTGCCGATGAGATCGGCGCGACCAAGATGGCCCTCGGTCACCACCGTGACGACATCGTCGAGACGTTCTTCCTCAATATGTTCTTCAATGGCTCCCTCAAGGCCATGCCGCCCAAGCTGCGCGCCGATGACGGCCGCAACGTGGTGATCCGGCCGCTCGCGTATTGCAACGAGAAAGACATCCAGGCCTACTCCGACTTCAAGCAATTTCCGATCATCCCGTGCAACCTGTGCGGCTCCCAGGAAAACCTGCAGCGCCAGGTGGTCAAGGAAATGCTCGTGGACTGGGAGCGCAAGACCCCGGGCCGCACTGAAAGCATCTTCCGCAGCCTGCAGAATGTGATCCCCTCGCAGCTGGCCGACCGCAACCTGTTCGACTTCACCAGCCTGAAAATCGATGAGAGCGCCGCGTCGCGCTTCGTCAATGTTGTGAACCTCTAACACGTTTCAACGCTCTGAAAGACGGCGCTCACGGGCGCCGTCTTCAATTCAATTGCCAGGAGAGGGCATGCGCGATTACAAGTGGCTGCACGAATATTGTCTGAACCGTTTTGGTTCAGCGGCCGAGTTGGAAGCCCACCTGCCTGTTCCCAAGACCCCGGCACAGTTGCGCAAAATCAGTGACGATCGCTACCTGTCGACCCTGGCTCTGCGGGTATTTCGCGCCGGGCTCAAGCACAGTGTGGTGGATGGCAAGTGGCCCGCGTTCGAGCAGGTGTTTTTCGGCTTTGACCCGGAAAAGGTCGTGCTGATGGGCGCCGAACACCTGGAGCGTCTGATGCAAGACACGCGCATCATTCGTCACCTGGGCAAGCTCAAGAGCGTGCCGCGCAATGCGCAGATGATTTTGGACATTGAGCAGGAAAAGGGCAGCTTCGGCGCCTTTGTCGCGGACTGGCCGGTGACCGATATCGTCGGCTTGTGGAAGTACCTGAGCAAGCACGGCCACCAGTTGGGCGGGCTGTCGGCGCCGCGTTTTTTGCGCATGGTGGGCAAGGACACGTTTGTACCGAGCTATGACGTGGTGGCGGCGTTGAATGCGCAGAAGATCGTCGACAAAGTACCGACCAGCCTGCGCGATCTGGCGACGGTGCAGGGCGCATTCAACCAATGGCACGCCGAAAGCGGGCGGCCGATGTGTCAGTTGTCGATGATGCTGGCTTACACAGTGAATCATTGAGACCGAGGTAAGGCTATCGCAGGCAAGCCAGCTCCCACATTTTGACCGCGCCGCCGATCAAGTGTGGGGGCTGCTTGCCTGCGATAGCGGTCTTCAGGCCGGCTGCACATCTGCCGCCAGCCGCCGATTCAACTGATGCCGCCACCGCACATATAACAGTGCGGTACAAAACACCGCCAGGCTCGCGAGCATTTCCAGCACCCCGAACCACTGCCGGTTCGGATCATAGGCCGCCAGCGCGCCCTTGATGAAATACAAATTCACCACAAAGCACATCCACGAATGCCCGCGTGCGCTGCCGAGCAGCATGCCCGGCGCCAGCACCAGCAGCGGCACCAGTTCGATCAGCAGGATCACCCACGGGCGCGCGCCGTGCAGGTCGGCGACGAACAGGTAATACCCGCACAGCAAACCCACTAGCCCAAAAAACGCCAGCAGGCTGAGCACGCGTGCGACGTTGACCCGGGGTTCCAGCCACGCCTGGGGCGGCAGGACCTTAGGCTTTCTGGCCACGGCCGTTCTCCAGCAACATGGCGGTGGTGGCCAGGCGCAGGCCGAGGGCGCGGCACAGGGTGATTTCGTGTTGGTCGAGCATGCGCTTGCCGTCGGGCCCCGAGTGATGGCTGGCGCCGTACGGCGTGCCGCCGCCCTGGGTGTCGAGCAGTGCTTGTTCGCTGTAGGGCAGGCCGGTAATCAACATGCCGTGGTGCAGCAATGGCAGCAGCATCGACATCAGCGTGGTTTCCTGGCCGCCGTGCAGGCTGGCCGTGGAAGTGAACACGCCGGCTGGCTTGCCGACGAGGGCGCCGGTCAGCCACAGGTTGCTGGTGCCGTCGAGGAAATACTTGAGCGGCGCGGCCATGTTGCCAAAGCGGGTCGGGCTGCCAAGGGCCAGGCCCGAGCAGTTTTTCAGGTCATCGAGGCTGGCATACAGCGCGCCTTCGTCGGGAATGCTCGGTGCCACCGCTTCGCACTCGGTGGAGATCGCCGGCACGGTGCGCAATCTTGCTTCCATCCCGCCTTGCTCGATACCGCGGGCAATCTGCCGGGCCATTTCGCTCACCGAGCCATTGCGGCTGTAATACAACACCAGCACATAGGGCGCGGTCACGGCAGCAACTCCAGCAGGTTTTCCGGCGGGCGGCCAATCACGGCTTTATCGGCGGTTTCCAGGATCGGACGTTCCATCAGCTTCGGGTGTTCGGCAATCGCGGCAATCAGTTGCGCTTCGCTGAGGCTGGCGTCGGCCAGGTTGAGGGCTTTGTATTCGTCTTCGCCGGTGCGCAGCAATTGGCGTGCGCTGATGCCCAGCTTGCCCAGCAGCGCCTTTAATTGCGCGGCGTTCAGCGGGGTTTCGAGGTAGCGCACGACGGTGGGCGTGAGGCCGCGGGCTTCCAGCAGTTCGAGCGCTCCGCGGGATTTCGAGCAGCGCGGGTTGTGATAAAGCGTCAGATCGGTCATGTGCGGGTCGCATCTTGCGTAAGGTGGCAGGTATTCTACCTGCGCAGCGTCCTGTCCTTAAACCGTAAGAGGCGATAGGTCGCAGCCAACGTTCATTTTTTGCGAAGGATTACCCCATGACAAGGCGACTGATCGGTGCATTGGCGATCATCACAACCCTGCTGCTCAGCGGCTGCGGTAACGACTACGGCGTTGACCAATACGGTAACAAGGTCGCGTCAGAGCGCTTGGACAAACACTGGGTGGTGGTCAACTACTGGGCGGAATGGTGCGGCCCGTGCCGCACGGAGATCCCGGAACTCAATGCCTTGGCCGAGCAGCTGAAAGGGCAGAACGTTGGGGTTTTCGGGGTCAACTTTGACAATGTGCAGGGTGAAGAACTCAAGGCCGCCAGCGAGAAGCTGGGGATCAAGTTCACCGTACTGGCGCAGAACCCGGAAGAGATTTTCGATATCCCGCGCAGCGAGGCGTTGCCGGTGACCTACATCATTGATGACAAGGGCAAGGTGCGCGAACAGTTGATGGGCGAGCAGACGGCGCAAGGGGTGCTCGCCAAACTCAAAGCCCTACGCGGTTAACTGTGCGGGAGGCGGCTAGCCTGCGATGCGGGCGACCCGGTACGTCTGTGATACCGAGTCGATGCTGTCGCAGGCAGGCCAGCTTCCACAACAAAGCCCGTTTGCAATGATGTCGATCAGCCTTCTTCAAGCCACAGCCGAATAGGCTTGCCTTCAGCTGGCCAGAAACGCGTCTGCTCGATCGGCGAGATGTCCCAACGCTCGACGCCTTGCAGGGCCTGGAAGAAGCGGTGCTCCTGCTCCATCAAGGCCTCGGCGCAGAGTTTGCGCGTGCTGCCGATCTTGCCGAAGTTCAGCTTGTCACCCTCTACGGTGTACGGCGCAAACCAGTGGTTGCAACCGCCATTGCCGTAGGCGCGACCATCGGCGCCAAGGGTGACGGTCAGGTGCGCGTAATCCATCAGCGGCCGCTCACCAATCCATTCCACCACGTAGCTGTGATCCTGCTTGAGCTTCACCGCATCGCCGGCGCAGCCGGTCAGGCCTATGCCGACGGCCGCGAGCAGCAGCGGGCCTTTCATTGCGCGGCCTGCTGGCATTTGGGGCAGCGATGCTTGTCGCCTTCGCTGGCCCAGCCCAATGCCTTGATGCGCGCGTTGGCGGCAGGTTGCAGCGGCTCTTTGGTCAGCTTGGTTTCTACCGCGAATTCAAATTCCAGCACGGTGTCGCAGCTGTCGCAGTTGACCTTCCAGGTATGAATTTCCAGCTCGCCGAATTTCGGCCCCTGGGCCATGGCGACCCATTGGCCTGCCGGGCGAATGGAGTAGCGCGCATCACCTTCGACGGTCAGGCGCATAGACAGGGTTTTACTGCCACGCAGGGTGACGATCAGCACGTCGCCGTGTTTGATCGAACCACCGTTGCCGGTGACTTGATAACGGCCCGGCACCAGGGCGCGGCATTCGATCAGAGTGTGTTGCGGGCTCAGCAAGCTGAAGCGGAAATCGTGTTCGGCCATGGATCCTCCAAATAGGCGCGGCATCCTATCACGGGTGCCGGCCTATCATGAGCCTGGTATGTGACCGCCGATCATCCTTCGACCAGGTTCTGCGGCTGGCCTTTGGCCCACGCGGCAATATTGCCCAACGTGGTGCTGGCGATGGCCGCCAGGGCCTCGCGGGTGAGAAATGCCTGGTGGGCGGTGATGATCACGTTGGGGAACGTCAACAGGCGTGCGAGCACGTCGTCTTGCAGCGGCAGGTCGGAGCGGTCTTCGAAAAACAGCTGGGCCTCTTCTTCATACACATCCAGCCCTAGGTAGCCGAGTTGGCCGTCCTTGAGGGCTTCGATCAGCGCCGGCGTGTCCACCAGGCCACCACGGCCGGTGTTGATCAGCATTGCGCCGCGCTGCATCTGCGCCAGGGAGCGGGCGTTGATCAGGTGTTGGCTGTCGGCGGTCAGCGGGCAATGCAGGCTGATGATCTGCGCGTGCGCCAGCAGCTCGGGCAGGCTCACGTAACGTGCGCCGAGGGCCTGCACCTGCGGGTTGGGGAAAGGGTCGTAGGCCAGCAATTGGCAGCCGAAGCCGGCCATTATCTTGGCGAACGTGGCGCCGATCTGCCCGGTGCCGACCACGCCGATGGTCTTGCCCACCAGGTCGAAACCGGTCAGCCCGTGCAAGCTGAAATCGCCATCGCGGGTGCGGTTGTAGGCGCGATGCAGGCGGCGGTTAAGGGCGAGAATCAGCGCCACGGCATGCTCGGCCACCGCGTGAGGCGAGTAGGCCGGCACCCGCACGATGGTCAGGCCCAGGCGCTGGGCGGCGGGCAGGTCGACATGGTTGTAACCGGCCGAGCGCAGGGCAATCAGACGCGTGCCGCCTGCGGCCAGTTGCTCCAGCACCGGAGCGCTGAGGTCGTCATTGATAAACGCGCAAACCACTTCGTGGTGTTCGGCCAGGGCCACGGTGTCGAGATTGAGCCGCGCAGGCTGAAATTGCAGCTCAAGGCCGGCCGGCAGTGGCTCGCCAAGAAAACTGTCGCGGTCGTAGGTCTGGCTGCTGAAAAGAATGACGCGCATTAAAAAGCTCCCTGCAAGTTGCGAGTTGCAAGCGCAGACCCTTGAAGACAGGAGCAAACCCGCGCCGCAAGTGCCCGCGCTTATAAAATAAACTCAGGCGCTGACGCGCGCCTCACTGGCCAGGCGGGCAATCGCCATGTCCAGTTCATCCAGGGCCGCCATGGCCTTGGCGTCGTCCTGCTTGAGCAAGGTCTCGGCGCGTTGGCAGGCGGCGCGCAATTGCGGCACACCGCAGTAACGGGTGGCGCCGTGCAGCCGGTGGACGCGCTCAATCAGTGCATTGTTGTCTTTGGCTTCGCGGGCGACGGTGATCGCCAGGCGGTCGGCTTCCAGAGAGGCCAGCAGCATGGCGAGCATGTCGGCGGCCAGATCGGATTTGTTGGCCGCCAGACGCAGGCCTTCCTCATGGTCCAGTACCAACAGTTTCACGCCTGTGCCCGAACTGTCGTTGGTGCGTTCCGGGCCTTGGTTGCGCAGGGCCAGGCCGGTCCACTTCAGCACCACTTGGGCCAGTTGGCGTTCGCTGATGGGTTTGGTCAGGTAGTCGTCCATGCCGCTTTGCAGCAGCGCGCGTTTTTCGTTGGCCATGGCATGGGCGGTGAGGGCTACCACCGGCAACGGCGTACCGTGGCGCTCGCTTTCCCATTGGCGGATAGCCTCGGTGCTTTGGCGGCCGTCCATGCCGGGCATTTGTACGTCCATCAGCACCAGGTCGAATGTTTCCTGTTTCACCGCGTCAATGGCGGCATAACCGCTTTCTACCGCCTGCACCTTGGCGCCCATGTCTTCGAGCAGGGTTTGTACCAGCAGCAGGTTTGCCGGGTTGTCATCCACGCAGAGCACGCGCGGCGCGCGGCTGGACAGCGGCTCGCCGGGTTCGCTGCGCAATGGGCGCGGGCTGATCAGGTCGGCCAGTGCGCGGCGCAATTTGCGCGTGCAGGCGGGTTTGGCCTGCAACTGGCTGTTGGGGTTGGGCACTGATTGGTTGAACAGCATCTGTTCGGTGGTCGGGCACAGCACCAGCACTTTGCAGCCCAGATGTTCCAGGTCCCACAAATGCTGGTTGAGGCGTTCGGGCGGAATATCATTGGCCGTGACGCCGAGTACGGCAAGGTCGATGGCCTGCTCGGTCTGATGCGCGCTGGTGATGCCGTTGGTGAGGCTTTCCAGGGTGTTGAACGGCGTCACTTCCAGGCCGCAATCTTCCAGTTGGTGTTGCAGGGCCTGACGCGCCAGCTCGTGGTTTTCCAGCACCGCCACGCGACGCCCCAGCAGTGGCGCAGAGGGCAGGTCGTCGACGTCATCGCGGGTTTTCGGCAGGTTGAGGCTGATCCAGAATTCAGAGCCTTCTCCCGGCGTGCTGTCGACACCGATCTCACCGCCCATCTGCTCGATCAGTCGTTTCGAGATCACCAGGCCCAAGCCGGTACCGCCCGGTTGCCGTGACAGGGAATTGTCGGCCTGGCTGAACGCCTGAAACAGTGCGCGCACGTCCTGGTTGGACAAGCCGATGCCGGTGTCTTGCACACTGATGCGCAGCTGTACGCTGTCCTCCTGTTCGTCCTCGACCATCGCGCGGGCCACGATAGTGCCTTCGCGGGTGAACTTGATCGCATTGCTGATCAGGTCGGTGAGGATCTGCTTGAGTCGCAACGGGTCGCCGACCAGCGCCAACGGGGTGTCGCGGTACACCAGGCTGACCAGTTCCAACTGCTTGGCATGGGCGGCGGGCGCGAGGATGGTCAGGGTGTCTTGCAGCAAGTCGCGCAGGTTGAAAGGCACGCTGTCGAGTACCAGCTTGCCGGCCTCGATTTTCGAGAAGTCGAGAATTTCGTTGATGATGCCCAGCAGGTTGTCGGCGGACTTTTCGATGGTGCCCAGGTAGTCCAGTTGGCGCGGTGACAGTTCGCTTTTTTGCAACAAGTGAGTGAAACCGAGAATGCCATTGAGCGGGGTGCGGATTTCATGGCTCATGTTGGCCAGGAACTCCGACTTGATACGGCTGGCCTCCAGGGCCTCTTTGCGCGCCAGGTCCAGCTCGATGTTCTGGATTTCAATGGTTTCCAGGTTTTGGCGCACGTCTTCGGTGGCCTGATCGATGCTGTGCTGCAACTCTTCCTGGGCATTTTGCAGGGTTTCGGCCATGCGATTGATGCCCGAGGCCAACTGGTCCAGTTCCTGGCTGCCCAAGGGTGGCAAGCGGGTTTCCAGGTTGCCGTCCTTGAGTTGGGCCACGGCCAGCTTGATCTGGCCAATCGGCGAGTTGATCGTGCGGCTGATCCGCAGCGCAAGCGCGGCAGTGCAGATCAGGCCGATGGCGATCAACAGCAAGCTGGCGAACAGGCTGCGGTAGCCGCGCAACAACATGCCATTGTGCGACAGCTCTACCTCGACCCAGCCCAGCAAACGATCGGCTTCATCGGGGATCAGCTCGCCTGCGAGGTTGCGGTGGCGGCCAAATACCGGCAGCAGGTAGCGCGTGGCGTCATTGCCGGTGCGCTGCAGCAGGTGGGAGCTGTTACCGACGGGCGGCTGGTTGAGCATGGTCGGGCCGGCGTGCGCCAGGGGCGAGCGGTCCGGCGCCAGAAACGACACGGCACGCACGTCGGGTTGTTCCAGCGACTGGGTGGCGATGCGTTCCAGCAGGTCGGTGTTCTTGCTACTCAGGGCAGGGGCTACCAGCGGCGCCAACTGCTCGGCAATCATTTCGCCACGCTGCAGCAATTGGGTTTGCAACTCCGTGAGCTGCATCCAGGTGAAATAACCCCCCAACAACAGGGCCATCAGGCTGGTCGGTAATAAGGTCAGCAACAGTACGCGGCCTTTTATCCCCATTCTTCTAAGCACGCCACTCTCCTGCTACCACATTGTTTTCGATTATCTGCGCGGGCATCCGGCCCACGCCACCTGCGCAGTGTAGCCATTTGCGCGGTCTGGAATCTCGCAAATTAATGACATACCGCAATCTTCGGGCCATTGAGAGCCGGGTGGCGATTGCCTGGGGCAGTTTAATCTTGAATAATCAGCGATTGAGAATGACTTGCAGACGCTAATGACTCCCGCAGCTGGCTCACCCAGTATCCTGACAATCGAAGATGACCCTGTGCTGGGTGCTTATGTGCATGAGCATCTGGGCCGCTGTGGCTTCCAGGTGACCTGGTGCCAGAACGGCCAGCAAGGTCTGCAAATGGCCCGCGACCAGGCGTTCGACGTGGTGTTGATGGATATCCTGCTGCCCGGGATGGACGGGTTGTCGATCCTCACCCATCTGCGCCAGAACCATGCGATCCCGGTGATCCTGATGTCGGCGCTGGGCGCAGAAGCCGACCGTATCAGTGGCTTTCGCCTCGGTGCGGACGACTATCTGCCCAAGCCGTTCAGCATGATCGAGCTGCGGGTGCGCATTGAAGCGATCTTGCGCCGCGTGGCCCTGGATCGGCGCCCGCTGCCCACGCCTCGGGCGGTGCGCGACGACACTCGCACGCTGCGCTTTGACGACGAGCTGTGCGATGTCTTTTATCAGGCGCACTGGGCCGGGCTGACCCGCAGCGAATACCGCCTGTTGGAAACCCTGCACCGCAATGCTGACGAAGTGCTCAGCAAAGCCTTCCTCTATCAGCATGTGTTGCAGCGCGGTTATGCGCCCCACGACCGCAGTCTGGACATGCACGTCAGCCAGATTCGCCGCAAGCTCAAGGCCATCGGCTACAGCGAGTGTGAAGTGCGCACGGTGTGGGGCAAGGGTTACGTACTGAGCGGCCATGATGAAGGGCTTTGAGCGGTTGCCGGGCAAGCATTCGTTATTCTGGAAACTGGCCTGCCTGCTGATCGCTTTCTGTTTGCTGATGATTTGGCTCAGTTGGTCCTGGGGCCGCTACATGGAAGAGCAGAATGCCTACGTGGCCGAGGAGTCGCGCGAGATTCTGCGGGGTTATGCCGCGGGCGCCGAACTGGCCTGGAGTACCCAGGGCAGGGCAGGCGTGGATGCCTGGTTAGCGCTTATGGCCAAGCGTGAGTCCACGTGGATCGGTGTAATCGGCAACGACTTGCAGTCTTTGAGCAGCACGCCACTGAGTGACAAGGAAAGCCAGCGCCTGACCTTTCTGCGCGGGTTGGAGTGGCCGGTCAGCCGGCATGTCAAAGGCCTGCCGTGGATGAAAATCCCGTTTCCAGTCGACCCAGGTGCGGGTTCACTGGTGATTGAACTGCCCCAGCGTTTCATGCCTGGGCGCTACCAGCTGTTTTGGCGCGTGGTGACCAATGGCGTGATTCCCGGCCTGTTTACGCTGTTGCTGTGTATTGGGCTTTACCGGCTTTTGATCATGCCCCTCAATCAATTGCGTGAGCAGGCCAATGCCTGGCGCGCCGATCAATTGAATACGCGCATGTCGCGCGAGGCTACCAGCCGTCAGGACGAGCTGGGTGAACTGGGCCGGGCATTTGACCATATGTCCGAGCGCTTGCAGGGCACGGTGGTGTTGCAGCAACAACTGTTGCGGGACATGTCCCATGAGCTGCGCACACCGTTGAGCCGTTTGCGCGTGGCCTGCGACAGCGAACAGGATTTGACGCAGTTGCGTGAGCGCCTGGGCCGGGAAATCGATGCCATGCAGCGCCTGGTGGAAGACAGCCTGCAGCTGGCCTGGCTGGACAGCGAGCGCACGCCGTTGCCCAATGAAGATATTCAACTTCCGGCCCTGTGGGACATGCTGAGGGAAAACGCCTGCTTTGAAAGTGACTGGCCGGCGTCGCGTTTACCTTGCCGGTTGCCCGCAGACTGCTGGGTACAGGGCAACCTGAACGCGCTGGCTCAGGCCCTGGAAAACATCCTGCGTAACGCCATTCGGCATTCGCCCCCGCACGGGCGGGTGCAGCTTGATGGCTGTCGAGACGCTGATTACTGGCATATCTGGCTGGAGGATCAGGGCGCCGGCATTGATGAGCGTGACCTGGAGCGAATTTTCGCGCCTTTCACACGCTTGGAAGGGTCACGGCCCGGTGATGGCGGTTTCGGCCTGGGCCTGAGCATCGCCCGTAATGCCGTACAGCGTCAGGGCGGGCGTTTGTGGGCGGAAAATACCGGGCAAGGCCTGCGGGTCCATTTGCGTCTGTTGGCGCGTTAGCTTTTTTCACGCGCGACGCTGCTTGCGCTTCTTCCACTGGTGCGCGACCCACCAACGCCAATAGCCCATGGTCAGGCAGTAGGCCAGCGCGCCCAACACCAGCCCCAAGACCACCGACCCCAACAGGAATGGCTGCCACAGCGTGCTCAACTGGCCGCTGATCCACTCCCAGGTGAGGTTGTCCGGCAGGCTGCGCGGCGGCACGTTCATCAGCCAGGCACCGGTCAGGTAAGTGCAGATAAACACCACCGGCATGGTGATCGGGTTGGTCAGCCACACCAGGCTGACGGCGATAGGCATATTGCCGCGCACCACAATCGCCAGGATCGCGGCCAGCAACATCTGCAGCGGAATCGGGATGAATGCCGCGAACAGGCCCACCGCCATGGCGCGCGCTACGGAGTGCCGGTTCAGGTGCCAGAGGTTGGGGTCATGCAGCAACGTGCCGAGAAATCGTAAAGACTTGTGTTGCCTGATACTCGTGGGATCGGGCATGTACCGTTTGAATAAGCGCCGGGGCATAAGGGGTCCAGGTCAGTTCGAGGGGCAAGTATGCCCGCATTCTATAAACAGAAAATTCAGACTTTGTGACAAAACATCATCGGCAGCGCTGGGCGAGCGACTAAGACTGAGTGGATCACTTGCAAAGGATGATTCATGAAAATCGGCATGTTTGCGCTCGGACTTGGCCTGCTTTCGTTGCGACTTTTGCCCGCACTGGCGCCTACCGGATGGTTACTGGCCATTTGGGTGATTGCATTGATGTTGTTGCCTTTTCGCACCTACCCGGTGGCCTTTTTCCTGTTCGGATTGGGCTGGGCGTGCCTGAGCGCGCAGTGGGCGTTGGACGACCGTCTGAAGCCGGCGCTGGATGGTCAGACGCGCTGGGTAGAAGGCCGCGTGACCGGGTTGGCGCAGCAGACGAGCACCGGCGTACGGTTTGAACTGACCGACGGTCGGTCACGCACAGCCCGCTTACCCAAACGTATTCGGGTGTCCTGGCACGGTGGCCCGCCAGTCAACAGCGGTGAGCGTTGGCGCCTGGCGATCACGTTGAAGCGGCCCACGGGGCTGCTCAACTTTCACGGTTTTGACCACGAAGCCTGGCTCCTGGCCCAACGTATCGGGGCCACGGGATCGGTCAAGGACGGCCAGCGCCTGGCGCCAGCCCGCAATGCCTGGCGCGATGCTGTCCGGCAACGCTTGGCGGCGGTGGACGCCCAAGGGCGCGAGGCGGGTTTGGCGGCGTTGGTATTGGGCGATGGCTCTGGGCTGGCTGCCAGCGACTGGCAGGTATTGCAGGACACCGGAACCGTGCACCTGCTGGTGATTTCCGGCCAGCACATCGGCTTGCTGGCGGGGTTGATCTACGGTCTGGTGGCCGGGCTCGCCCGCCACGGCTGTTGGCCTCGAGCCTTGCCGTGGCTGCCATGGGCGTGTGGCCTGGCCTTTGCCGCCGCGCTGGGATACGGCCTGTTGGCTGGGTCTGGTGTGCCGGTACAACGGGCCTGTGTGATGGTTGGCCTGGTATTGCTGTGGCGTTTGCGCTTCCGGCATCTGGGGATCTGGTGGCCACTGTTGTTGGCGCTCGACGCCGTGCTGGTGCTGGAACCGTTGGCGAGTTTGCAGCCGGGGTTCTGGTTGTCGTTCGCGGCCGTCGCGGTGCTGGTACTGGCCTTCAGCGGGCGCTTGGGGCCATGGAGTCTTTGGCACGCATGGACGCGTCCACAGTGGTTGATTGCCATCGGTTTATTTCCGTTACTGCTGGTGCTGGGCTTGCCTGTAAGCCTGAGCGCGCCAGTGGCGAATCTGTTTGCCGTGCCATGGATCAGCCTGGTGGTATTGCCATTGGCGCTGCTGGGGACTGCGCTGCTGGCGATTCCGTTTGTGGGTGAAAGCTTGCTGTGGCTGGCCGGCGGCGCACTTGATGGGCTTTTCAGGGCCCTGACGCTGCTGGCGAGCCAGCAGCCCGCCTGGATACCGGCCGAGGTGCCCCTGGTGTATTGGTGTGTAAGCCTGGCGGGCGCGGTGTTGTTGCTGCTGCCCCAAGGCCTGCCGTTTCGGCTGCTGGGCTGGCCAATGCTGCTGCTGGCGGTCTTTCCACCCAGGCAGCCCGTGCCTGTCGGGCAGGTTGAAGTGGTGCAGTTGGATGTCGGCCAGGGACAGGCGCTGGTCCTGCGCACGCGTCATCACACCTTGCTTTACGATGCGGGGCCGCGTTCCGGCGAGTTTGACCTTGGCGCGCGTGTGGTGCTGCCCGCGTTGAAAAAGCTCGGGGTCGAGACCTTGGACCTGTTGGTGATCAGCCATGCTCACGCGGACCACGCGGGCGGTGCGGCAGCAGTTGCCCAAGGGCTTGCAGTCCAGCGGGTAATCGGAGGAGAAACCCAAGGCTTGCCGGCATTGCTCGATGCCCAACCCTGTGTCAGTGGCGAGCAATGGGAGTGGGACGGTGTGGCGTTTGAATTGTGGCAGTGGCCTGGCGCCACTAGCAGCAATCCGAAATCCTGTGTATTGGGTGTAAGGGCCAACGGCGAACGCCTGCTGTTGACCGGCGATATTGACCGCGCTGCCGAACGGGCCTTCCTCGCGTCCCCCCTGGCGGTACGGACCGATTGGCTGCAGGCGCCGCATCATGGCAGTCGCAGTTCTTCATCCTGGCCCTTGCTGGAACAACTTGCGCCCAAATCGGTCCTGATCTCACGGGGGCGTGGCAACGCGTTCGGTCATCCGCACCCGCAAGTGCTGGCGCGTTATCAGGCGTTGGGCAGTCGCGTGTACGACAGCGCCGAGCAAGGCGCCGTGCGGGTGCAATTGGGCGCCTTTCAACCACCTGATGTTGCTCGCAGTCAACGCCGCTTCTGGCGTGACGCGTTACCCTAAACCAACATCGCCCAGGGCCCGGGCCCGCGACGGGCGGGCCGGTGGCTGACGAGCCCCGCTGACGAACCTATATGGTAAAGTGGCGCACTTTTTCGAGGGGACATTCACTGTGTGGGAATTGGTCAAATCCGGCGGCTGGATGATGTTGCCGATCATCTTGAGCTCCATCGCCGCACTCGGCATCGTCGCCGAACGCCTGTGGACCCTGCGTGCCAGCCGCATCACGCCCGAGCATTTGCTGGGGCAGGTGTGGGGCTGGATCAAAAACAAGCAACTGGATAAAGACAAACTCAAGGAATTGCGCGCCAACTCCCCCCTGGGTGAAATCCTGGCTGCCGGCCTTGCCAACTCCAAACATGGTCGCGAGATCATGAAAGAGTGCATTGAGGAAGCCGCCGCCCGGGTCATCCACGAGATGGAGCGCTATATCAATGCGCTCGGCACCATCGCGGCCATGGCGCCATTGCTTGGCCTGCTGGGTACGGTGCTGGGCATGATTGATATTTTCAGCTCGTTCATGGGCTCAGGTATGACCACTAATGCCGCGGTATTGGCAGGCGGTATCTCCAAGGCCCTGATTACCACGGCTGCGGGCCTGATGGTCGGTATTCCTTCGGTGTTTTTCCACCGTTTCCTGCAACGCCGCATCGATGAACTCGTCGTCGGTATGGAGCAGGAAGCGATCAAACTGGTGGAAGTGGTGCAGGGCGATCGTGATGTCGATTTCGTCGAGGGCCGGGTGTGAAATTTCGCCGCAAGCAACGGGAAAACGTTGATATCAACCTCGCGTCGCTGATTGACGTGGTGTTCATCCTGCTGCTGTTCTTCGTCGTCACCACCACGTTCACCCGGCAAACCCAGCTGCGTGTCGACTTGCCGGAAGCGGTGAGCGGCTCGCCGGCCGAGGACCAGGATGCCAAGCAATTGGATATTGCCATCAGCGCCGACGGGGTGTTTTCGGTGAATAACCAATTGCTTGAGAAAAATGACCTCACCAGCCTGATGGACGCCTTGCAGAAAGAATCCGGCGGCGATACAAACATGCCACTTTCGATCAGTGCAGACGGCAAAACCCAGCATCAAGCCGTGATCACCGCGATGGATGCTGCCGGCAAGCTCGGCTTCACGCATCTGCGCATGACCACCGTAGAGGCGGCGGCCCAACCCTGATGACCATGTCCGATCGTTTGCTCAAGGCCTGGTACGAAGGCCACCCGGCACTCACGCTGCTGCGGCCGCTGGAGTCTTTGTATCGCCGCGTGGTGCAGCGCAAACGTGCGCGTTTTCTGGCGGGCGAGGGCGCGATCTATCAATCGCCGGTACCGGTGGTGGTGGTCGGTAATATCACTGTGGGCGGCACGGGCAAAACGCCGCTGATTCTGTGGCTTATCGATCACTGCCGGCGCAGTGGTTTGCGGGTAGGGGTGGTCAGTCGCGGTTACGGTGCCAAACCGCCGCAGTTGCCGTGGCGGGTCGAGGCGAGCCAAAGCCCTGAAGTGGCCGGTGACGAGCCGTTGCTGATCGTGCAGCGCAGCGGCGTCCCGCTGATGATTGACCCAGACCGCAGTCGCGCGGTGAAAGCGCTGCTGGCCAGCGAGCCCCTTGACCTGATTCTTTCCGACGACGGCCTGCAGCATTACCGCCTGGCCCGAGACCTTGAACTGGTGTTGATCGACGCCGCCCGTGGCCTCGGCAACCGCCGTTGCTTGCCGGCCGGGCCTTTGCGTGAGCCGGTCGAGCGTCTGCAGAGTGTCGATGCGCTGCTCTATAACGGTGCCGCGTCCGATCGCGAGGATGGCTTCGCCTTCCGTCTGCAACCCACGGCGCTGATCAATTTGAAAACCGGTGAGCGCCAGCCCGTCGATTATTTTCCGGTGGGCCAGCAGGTCCATGCGGTCGCGGGTATTGGCAACCCGCAGCGTTTCTTCACTACCCTTGAAACGCTACACTGGCTGCCGATACCGCATGCGTTTGCCGACCACGCGCCCTACAGCGCCGATGTCTTGAATTTTACGCCGGCATTGCCGCTGGTCATGACCGAAAAGGACGCGGTGAAGTGCCGCGCCTTTGCCCGTCCCGACTGGTGGTACCTTGCAGTGGATGCGCTGCCGTCACCGGCGTTTGTCGCCTGGTTCGACACGCAACTGATGCGCTTGCTGCCCGCCCGACTCTTGCCTTAAATCGCTTTTACCCAGGAAACGCTCATGGACACCAAACTGCTCGACATCCTCGCTTGCCCGATCTGCAAAGGCCCGCTCAAGCTAAGCGCCGACAAAACCGAGCTGATCAGCAAAGGCGCCGGCCTGGCTTACCCGATCCGCGATGGCATCCCGGTGATGCTGGAGAGCGAAGCCCGTACCCTGACCACCGATGAGCGTCTGGATAAATGACCACCGCCTTTACCGTTGTCATTCCTTCGCGCTACGCATCGACCCGCTTGCCGGGTAAGCCGCTGCAATTGATCGGCAACAAGCCGATGATCCAGCTGGTGTGGGAGCAGGCCTGCAAAAGCAGCGCCGAACGGGTCGTGGTGGCCACCGATGACCCGCGCATCATCGAGGCCTGCAAAGGTTTTGGCGCTGAAGCGGTGTTGACCCGCGAAGACCACAATTCCGGCACCGACCGCCTGGCCGAAGTCGCCACACAGTTGGGCTTGGCGGCGGATGCAATTGTAGTCAACGTGCAGGGCGACGAGCCATTGATCCCGCCGAGCGTGATCGATCAGGTCGCCGCCAACCTGGCTGCCCATGGCGAAGCGCGCATGGCGACCCTGGCCGAGCCTATTGAAGACATCGACACCCTGTTCAACCCGAACGTGGTCAAGGTGGTCAGCGACATCAATGGACTGGCGCTGACCTTCAGCCGCTCGACCCTGCCCTGGGCGCGCGATGCGTTTGCCAAGCGCCGCGACGTCTTGCCGGAGGGCGTGCCTTACCGCCGCCACATCGGTATCTATGCCTATCGCGCAGGTTTCCTGCATGACTTTGTCAGCTGGGGCCCGTGCTGGTTGGAAAACACCGAATCTCTGGAGCAACTGCGTGCCTTGTGGCATGGCGTGCGTATCCATGTAGACGACGCGCTGGAAGCACCGCCGGCCGGTGTCGATACCCACGAAGACCTTGAGCGCGTCCGTCGCCTGCTGGGGGCCTGATGGAGGTTCTGTTTGTCTGCCTGGGCAACATCTGTCGTTCGCCCACCGCCGAGGGCGTATTGCGCCATAAACTGCGCGAAGCGGGCTTGGCAGGCCAGGTCGAAGTGGCGTCTGCGGGCACCGGTGAATGGCATGTCGGCAACCCGCCGGACCAGCGTAGCCAGAGTGCGGCGTTGCTGCGCGGGTATGATCTGTCGGCTCAGCGTGCCCAACAGGTCTCGCGTGCCGACTTTGCACGTTATGACCTGATTCTGGCCATGGACCACAGCAACCTGCGCAACCTCAAGGCGCTGCACCCCGGGCAGGGTAAAGCAGAGCTGGACTTGTTCCTGCGCCGTTTTGAGTCTGAAGTGGACGACGTGCCAGACCCTTACTACGAAGGTGAACAAGGCTTTGAACGGGTTCTTGACCTGATCGAGCGCGCCTGTGATTTATTGGTGATCGAATTGAAGGGGCGGTTATGACCTTGCACGTGCTTGCGCAGGTATCGCTCAAGCCATTCAACAGCTTTGGCATCGACGTACGCGCCCAATTGTTTGCCGAGGCCCATAGTGACGCCGATGTCCGCGAGGCCCTGGCTTATGCGACTGCGCACGCAGTGCCGCTGCTGGTGATCGGTGGCGGCAGCAACTTATTGCTGACCCAGGACGTTCAAGCGTTGGTGTTGCGCATGGCGACCCAAGGCATTCGCGTGTTGCAGGATGATGGGCAGCAGGTGGTGGTCGAGGCCGAAGCGGGCGAAGCGTGGCACCCGTTTGTACTGTGGACCCTGGAGCACGGTTTCTGCGGTCTGGAAAACCTCAGCCTGATCCCCGGCACTGTCGGTGCCGCGCCGATGCAGAACATTGGTGCCTATGGTGTAGAGATCAAGGATGTGTTTGCCGGCCTGACTGCTCTGGACCGCCAAACGGGCGAGCTGCGCGACTTCAGCCTGCAAGAGTGCAACTTCGCTTACCGCGACAGCCTGTTCAAACACGAAACCGGGCGCTGGTTGATTCTGCGCGTGCGTTTTGCCTTGAGTCGCACCAGTCACCTGAAGCTCGACTACGGCCCGGTGCAGCAACGCCTGGCCGGGCAGGGGATCACCGAGGCGACGCCCAGCGACGTCAGCCGCGCAATCTGCAGCATCCGCCGCGAAAAACTGCCGGACCCGGCGGAGCTGGGTAATGCCGGGAGCTTTTTCAAGAACCCGCTGGTGTCTCAAGCGCTTGCCGCAGAGCTACAGGCGCTGTATCCGGACCTGGTGGCTTACCCGCAGGCTGACGGGCAGATGAAACTCGCGGCCGGCTGGCTGATCGATAAGGCCGGCTGGAAGGGCTTTCGTGATGGCGATGCGGGCGTGCATAAGATGCAAGCACTGGTGCTGGTCAACTATGGTGCGGCGACAGGGCACGATATTGCCGACCTGGCGCTGCGTATCCAGCAGGACATTGCTGAACGCTTCAAGGTTGAGCTGGAAATGGAACCTAATCGGTATTGAACCGTTAGAAGCAAAAATGCCCCGCATCTTTCGATGCGGGGCATTTTTTATGGCGCTAGCAATCAGTCATCACGGCCCATGATGCCGAAGATCTGCAACAGGCTGATGAACAGGTTGTAGATCGATACATACAGGCTGATGGTCGCCATGATGTAGTTGCGCTCACCGCCGTGGATGATGGCGCTGGTCTGGAACAGGATGCAAACAGAGGAGAACAGCACAAACCCTGCGCTGATCGCCAACTGCAGGCCGCTGATCTGGAAGAACATGCCTGCGACCACTGCTGCCAGCAACACGAAGAAGCCAGCGGTGATGAAACCGCCCAGGAAACTCATGTCCTTGCGGCTGATCAGCACGTAGGCCGACAGACCACCAAAGACCAGGGCCGTCATGGCAAACGCCGAGCTGACCACTTCCGCGCCGCCGGCCATGCCGAGGTAACGGTTGAGGATCGGGCCGAGGATAAAGCCCATGAAACCCGTCAAGGCAAACGCCGACACCAGACCCCAGGCCGAGTCACGCAGCTTGTTGGTCAGGAAAAACAGACCGTAGAAACCGATCAATACGACAAAGATATTCGGGTAGCCAACGCGCATTTGCTGCGCTACATACGCCATTACGCCGCTGAATGCGAGGGTAAGGGCGAGCAAGCCGTACGTATTGCGCAACACGCGGCTGACTTCAAGCTGCTCAGCCTGCGCGTTACCATTCACTGCGTAATTCTGTTCGCGCATGGCGACACTCCTTCAGTTTTGAAACGTTCAGTCGCAAAGATCATAACAGACGCTCTGTAACAAGCGATGCCGAGAGTTTGACAGTGTGTTTCATTCGGGTATTATGGCGCCCGCTGACACGGGAAGGGCTACTATAATCCTGTGACGCAAAAGGGAAATTGGCAGAGTGGTTGAATGCACCGGTCTTGAAAACCGGCGAACGTTAATAGCGTTCCCAGGGTTCGAATCCCTGGTTTCCCGCCAAGATTTACACAAAAGCCTCGCGAAAGCGGGGCTTTTGCGTTTCTGGGGCAAGTGGATTTCGTCACCAGTTTCCGCAGGCGTTCCACAACTAATGCGGGAGTGTTCCATAACTTTTCTACTTTGACGGCTTCGCGGTCGCTCCGACCCTCCTGTAAACCCTCTGCGTGATTTCATGCTCGCCATGCCCCAGCAGCGGGCTTGCATCCCCAATATCGAGGATTTCCGGCAGCGCTTCAGGGCGAATGTCCCGAAACTGAACCCTGGCGATCTTGGCTGCAAGCAGTGGGTTGCCCTGGTCGATCGCCTTCAGTCGAGCCAAGCGCAACATCCGTTTTCATCCGTTTTTCATGCCTGTTGATCAGCAGGTACTTGGATGGCCGACATTCCGTTCAGTTATCTCCCTGATTAATTTCCCAAGACTGTTTTCCCCGGTTCTGTACGCATCAGGATCCTCAGTTCCAGCCCGGTTTTCCCTTGCGTGACCAGAAAGTAATCACCCTCAGTATCGTCGCTGCGCATGATGATCACGTCAGCTGTCCGCTGACCGGTTAATAACTCAGATCCATGGCTTCCTTCCGTTCAGGCTCGCCATCCCGTATACCGCATCCCAGACCACTGCGTGTGCGTAGTAGTCGCATGCCAGCTCCTTACTCTTCCTGACGCCTTGGCAGGGATTCTCTTGCTCGGTAAGTCCCCACTCGCGAGCTATATTGAACACATGCAAAAGAAGGGCGATTTCCCTGTTGGCGCGAACCTTGGCCGTTCGGGCATCGCGATAGCCGGCGATGTTGGCTGGCGTGATCGAGTCGATGGGCGCGCTATCGAACGTCCGCCTGAATTGTTTGAGCTCTGCCAGGTATTGGTCTGTGTCCGATTGCCCTTTTCGGGATGACGTCCCGATCACAGCGGTCAAAAATGTCCTTCATGATCGTCAGGTCGCCCGGTTTATCTTTGGCCTCCCGTTTTGCCCATTTGAGTCGAGCTTCGTCCAGGTCCTTGCCGATGGCATCGGGTGCGGGCGGGGCTTACACGGCGAACGCTTATAACCTCAACTTGACCGGCTCAAATGTTTACGTGTATCGGCGCAACGTACGTGCGCACGATGACACTGTTCGGCGCTGACTACCGCTTCAAGAAATATATCAAGGACGCGCCCAATGCATCATGCTTGGAGCGTATCGACGCTTACCGGATCGTCACCTGCCAGCGCAAACCGTTTGGCGATGTGTTCAAAGGGGATGACGTCGTTTATCAAGGGCTGATCGTGCACGAGGCGCAGGTGGTCAATACGCTTGCCGTCACCAGCGAAAAAGATGGGGTTGGCGACGATGGCCAACCCCGCGTTCAGCAACTCGAACCGGTGGCATTGATCACGGACTTGATGGGAGCTGTCAAAGAATTGCGCGCAGAGCTCGCTGCGTTGAAGGCTGCACAGGCTTAGGCGGAGCCGGCCGTGACAAACAAGCACACCGATCTCAGCTGGTGTTTGTGAAAGCATCAGCATTGCGCTTCCTCTTCGCACGTTCCCCGAACCTCCAAGGTTGCAACGCTGTCAATTGACATGAATTCGATTTACTGCAAGTGGCAGTATCTGCGGTCGTCGTCTGCAAGCCGCGTCACCTTCCTTCTTGTTGCAGCATCCCAAACGAGTAGCGTGCCAGCTGAACCTATTGAAGTTTCTGTCAACGCTAAAGGCATTCAGTCATGCAGCGCTGGCTTCCCCGATTGGGCCAGCCGGTCTGCGTTTGGCTAGTTTTGCACCAATTCGGTTGAAGGTTTTCTCAACATATCTATTAAGCCCGTAACAGATTAAAAACAAGATTATCAGTATTTGAATCTGTCTAAACTGTGTGCCTACTCCAAAATAGCTGAGCGCCATATCTATGTATATCCAAACCCAGTTATGCATTAAGTATACAGAGAAGGTCAGCTCTGCAAGAAAGCTGACTGCAAAATTTGGTGCAACTTTAGTTCGAAGAACCCAGAACCCAAGAAAAAACATAACGCCAAAGGCCATATAGTTTGACTCTTTCCAGCCGGGCACTAATTTCGCGCTCATAATCAGAAACATCACGAATATAATGGTCATAAGCCCTATGCACTTTGCTCGAATTGCTTGATGGCTCTCTGCCAACATGATCAGCGAGCCGAATATGAGCAAAGGCGCATAAGCAGTCACGTAAGCGAGCGTCCACGTCCATGCACCAGGAAAGGGCTTGATAGATAAAGTCCGGCCAACGCTACGAGATATACGGCTGGCAAGTGCCTGCATGTGCGAAAAAAACCAGCGTATTTTAAAACCGCCATGAACGCATAGAAAAGCACCTCAATCCGCAACGTCCATTCGACGCCGTGCAATCCGTTCAATGTTCCATTGAAGTCTCCCACCAGCAGGAGGCGGCTGATCACTTCTTTTGTGCTTGCCGGATAAAGACCATAACCCCAGTAACCGGCGAGGTATTCGGCGACTACTGCAATCATATAGAGTGGGTATATTCGAAAGACGCGCTTCACCAAGAACTCTTTTGGCTCTTCCTTCGCCAACACCTTGGTGATGATGTAGCCAGACGTCAGAAAGAAGACTACTACGCCTGCGGCACCGCCCAGGCATAGAGGCATCAGCATCTGCGCTAATGCCCTAAAAGTTATGTGAACCTCCGGCGAGCTGGCCATCCAAATTAGATCATCATAGAACTTGTGCCCGATCATCACGCTCATGAAGGCAAAGACCCTCATGTAATCAAGAAAGACAATTCTTCCCTTTATGTTCTCAGATATTCCATCACCTGGGTTTGATTTTAAGGCGTTGTGCTATTGGTTTGGCGGCGATTCTACAAGCGATCTCCTAACGTGTCACAAACAATACAGAAGCTTATTATGAGCCCGCCTGGTGCGGTTTTTTCCGTCTGGAGAAAAGCTATGCCCATCACTGAGCAGCAGTTGCTGCGGATCATCCCTAACGCCGGCCGTCAAGCCGGCGTTTTCGTTCCTGGGCTGGACACGGTCAGTGGCCGTTATGGCATCGTCGGTAAGCTGCACGTGGCCGCGTTCATCGCCCAGGTTTGGCGTGAGTCGGGGCAACTGCGCTACGTGCGCGAGATCTGGGGACCCACGGCGCAGCAGGCAGGCTATGAAGGTCGCGCCGATCCGGGCAACACCGTTAAGGGGGACAGTTCCAAACCCCGTGGCCGCGGCCTAATTCAGATCACCGGGCGAGCTAACTATGCCGCGTGGGGTTCGAGGTGTACGAACAAAGGGTTGAGTTCATGCGCGCCTGCGAAGGAAAGGTAATGGTGGGCATCAACGATCACCTAGATATTCGGCGGATGTTTGAGGAGTTCCGGATTGAGACGATGGATATTCGTTACAGCACAGCGAATCCGCGACAGGGGAAAGCAGCGATCATGAACTGGGCGCCGGATCTCTAGGCTTTGACATCCGCGCCGGTCGACAGCAGAAAGTGTAGTATCAGCGGCCGACCAATCCGCTAATTTCTGATACCCAATATGTATGCAGTCAACAGAACATCGAACCGCTATGACGGCAAACACATTGTAGTTGTGCATGGTTACACTGCCTCGCCCGATGTGAACTGGTTTCCTTGGTTGGCGAAGGTGCTACGGGCGCAAGGCGCGCGAGTCAGCATTCCAGCTATGCCTGATTCGTTCAATCCCGATCCAATAAAGTGGGCATTGGCGTTGCAGCAATCACTGCCAGCAGTCGACACAAACACAATTCTCATAGGGCATAGCCTTGGATGCATCACTGCTTTACGGCATTTGTTGTCCCTACCCGCACACACCCTAGCTGGCGGAGTCTTGCTGGTCTCCGGCTTTGATAGAACGGTGTCTACGCTGCCAGAACTTCACGCCTTCACAGATGCGCCGCTAGACCACGCGGAAGTTTGCCGTCGTACACAGAAAATCATCTCGCTGTTTTCCGATAACGATTCAATTGTTGAGCCGAAAGCATCAATCGAACTTTCTCGCCATCTAAAGGCCGAGCAGCAAGTCGTTAGTGGCGGCGGACATTTTCTCGATCGCGAGGGATTTGTACAGTTTCCAGAAGTACATGCGGCTATTGCGAGGCTTCTTGAGCACCAGACAAAGGTTTAGCCGCTGGTGTACCCCTGTCAGTGTTTACGTTCCCCGAAGACATTCGACAGCTGCCTTGGAATGAGAGACGGAGATTCGCATGGGAGTTCTGTGAACCTGCTCAAGGTCGTTATCTGCCGGCCGTTACGATTGCGTCTGTTGGTCAAGTCGATGCAAGCGGCGGGTCAGCACGAGTGCAATTGACTGGTCGGTGGCAGTCCAGGTGGGTGGTCAAGTTCATGCAGCTACGCAAACCTGCGCAAAATCGCAAGTTGACAGCTGACGACAAAATCAACGCGAAATATTCCCGAAGTGATCCCTGGTGCAGCGGCATGTTCGCTTCGGGCGTGCCAGGCGTACGTCAAGGCTTTTGCTCACTGATTGGCTGGATCAACTCCGGCCCGTTGTTTCTCACATTTCCGATTGCGGTGTCGACTTTGAACCACTCGAACACCTCAGACGGTTCGCCTTGGTGCAAAACCATCTGCTCGGCACGCCCCTTGGGCGTGGCCGGGTCAATCCATTCCTGCGCAAGTTCCGGCGTCAACACCACCGGCCGCCGGTCGTGGACGTCCACCATCCCGCCGGCGCTGTCGGCGGTGATGATGACAAAACCGTCGTGCTCGCCTGGGCCTTCATCAGCGTCAGGCAGTTGGCCGATGGCGGCGCAGAAGATCGGAGCGCCATCGCGGCGCCGGATCAGGTAGGGCTGCTTTTTGGGGCCACCTTCGTCAACCCACTCAAACCAGTTATCGATGGGCGTGATTGCC
>NZ_CAWOAW010000037.1:21142-58726 GCF_963879675.1 Pseudomonas sp. Larv2_ips | reverse complement strand
GTGTGGCCGCCATCCCCAGCGCACCATGTCGGCGTGCAGCAGGTCACCCTGTAGGTGGAGCAGGGCGACTTGGGTTGTCGGGGCTACGTTGTAACGCTCGAGGGGCAATTCACCGACAGAGTTCGCCAGGGCGTTAGGCATATTCAACGCTGCCACGAAGTCGTGAATCCCGCGGTACTGGGTAAGTCTTCCGCACATGATGCTCTCCGCTTGTCGGAGCTGCTGAACAGCTGGCCGGTGACCGATCTCTACACTGTAGACACTGACCTCGAGTATTCGCCATGACGATCCACAGCGAGCAAATCAATGCGATGCAGGCGTGGTTCGCCTTGCGCAATGAACCCGACTTCATATCGGCGACAGCTGAAGATCGTTACGAGAGGCGGCTGGGGTTGGCTGACGACATGAAAGAGGCCGACGTAATCGACGGTGGTGACTGGCGGGAACTGACCGAAGAGGCACTCCTGGCCTATGCGGACGAGCTAGCCTGACGCACCCGCAGCCAGCTATCTCTCAAGGGTGAAATTACGGAATTGGGCCCAAGCCTGGCCCATCCCAAACCTTAGCGCAGTCAAAGGATTTGAAATGGATGGTGTAACTCTGAGCCCTAAGATCGAGCGAGACGCGGATAAGCTGCTGGCACAGATTGAAAGGGCGGACTCGATGATTGTGGCGGCCAAAGCGGGCGCTCGAGCCGAGGGTTTCGTATTAGGCCTGGAGTCGGCGCGCGCGCTGGCAGACGCAACTATTGAACAGCTTTACGCCATTTTCGGCACCGCAACTGAAGAGCGGCTCAAAGTGCTTTCGAGGTAGTGTCCCGAGCCGGGCGCTCTCGAGGCGCTATCGGTTCCGCCAGCAAACGCTGATTCTCCCTCGGCAAATAGTCGCGCTGTCACGTGACCAGTTTGATGCCGAAGGTAGAGGGCTCTGAGCATCGTTCTTTGAGATCATCAATTTCGATCCGGGCAACGTCGAGGCATGCCAATGCTTCGGCTAAACGTGTGGCCAAGCCGTCGCTGATCTGAACGCCGGCAGTCAAATGCTGGGCTTACTCTCCGCATCGGCATCAGTTCAAGCTGTCAATTCAGCGCTCTCAGCCCGGCGTACCTGTTGCACCTCAGCCA
Source organism: Pseudomonas sp. Larv2_ips (assembly GCF_963879675.1). NCBI lineage: Bacteria > Pseudomonadati > Pseudomonadota > Gammaproteobacteria > Pseudomonadales > Pseudomonadaceae > Pseudomonas > Pseudomonas sp. Larv2_ips. Next base: position 57,602 of record NZ_CAWOAW010000037.1, on the reverse strand, counting down.
TTCGGCTGTTCGACGCGCGGCGATCACGACGCTGTGGGTTGTCGCTGATCTTCGAGCGCATGGCGATTCTAGGCAGGAACTGAAGCCCTCGCTGACCATTCATGGTTTACCGCCAACATTTGGGGGGAGAGTGGGGGACGTGCAAAATCAACACAAACCGTTTGATTAGCAGTCTTGTAGTGTTGATCATCAAGCGCTGAATCCGAATGGAGCGGTTATGACTAGGGTATGGAAGATCTCAGCACTTGTCTGGTTAGGGCTCCTCAGCGCCTGCACGATCACAGGGCCAACATTTACCCCTCTTGAAAACGTGGGTTCCCAACGGGGTGTCATCTATGTCTACAGGCCCAGTAACTACGACATGGGTTTAATGTCTGCCTTGATTTCTTTGGATGGCAAGCCAGTAGCGTCTCTGGAGAACGGTGGTTATGTAGCCGTACCTGTTACGCCAGGTGAGCACACGGTCACTCAGAAATGGAAAGCTGGAATTCTGGGGAATGCTGATCTTGAGGGCGACACCACCGCCGTTGTCATCGACGTTAAAAGTTCAGATGCCTCGTATATCAGCCTCACGTCCAGCAGCGCCAGAGTGCGTGTAAACCAATCAAACGCTGTCAAGCTGAATTGGCAGCTCAATAAAGTCTCTGCCGATCAGGCATTGCCCGAGATTTCTCAATGTAGAAAGGTTGAGGCGCTCTAGTTCCCATCGGGTCGCAATACCAACAGCCAAATTGCGCGCAAAGAAAAGCCCGCGATGGGGATCAGCGGGCTTAAAGGGATGTTCACCAGGAGCTTGGGTTCACCATAGGCGCTTGACTGTGAAAAGTTTGTGAGCGCCTGGCGAGGTCACTGTCTGGAGTGCGATATAAGGCCAATGGCGTCCAGGCAGCCATGCCAAGGGCTTGAGGCGGGCTACAGTGCAACAATGCGCCGTGATGACATAAAGGCGTTACTCTTGGAACAGGCGCCGCAACCTGGCGCCGCCGCTTCGCTCATATCCGCCGGTGTCGCACCAGGAGATCCTGTGTCCACTTCCACGCTGACCTCGCACATCTTCAACACGCCCCGTCATACGACCCACTATGTGGCGTCGGGACCTGCCGAGGGGCCATTGATGATGTTCCTGCACGGCTGGCCGCAGCTCAGTCTGATCTGGCGCGCGCAGATGCAAGCGTTCGCTGCCCAGGGCTGGTACTGCGTTGCACCCGACATGCGCGGCTATGGCGGCTCTTCTGTGCCGGCGGACACCCACGCGTATACCCTTGAAAACATCGTGGCAGACATGGCAGAGCTTCATGACCACCTCGGTGGAATGCCCGCCATTTGGGTGGGCCACGATTGGGGCAGCGTTGTTGCGGGTCAACTGGTCGCCCATGAACCCCAGCGCAGCCGCGGCGTTGTGCTGATTTCGGTCCCGTACTTCCCCACCACGAACGCGCTGCCGACGCTCGTCCCGCTGGTTGACCGAACGATCTATCCGGCAGACGAGTATCCGAACGGTCAATGGGACTACTACCGCTATTACAACACGCACTTCGCGTCCGCCGTCGCTGACCTTGATGCCGATAAAGCCGCATCACTGGCTTCGATCTATCGACGAGGCGACCCTGCGAGCATCACCAAAGTCGCATCAAACGCCCAAGTCACCAGCAAAGGAGGGCGGTTTGGTGAAGCACACCGAGCACCGCCCACCCAGCCCGACCCCGCGCTTTGGCCGCAGACGGACTTCGCGGCACTGGTGCGCAGTTTTGAGCAGCATGGTTTTCGCGCGCCCTGCGCGTGGTATTTGAACGACGACGCCAACATCGAGTACGCCGATCGAGCGCCCAATGGCGGCCGCCTGTCCTTGCCCGTACTGTTTGTAAACGGTGACTACGACCCGATGAATACCATCAAGGGTAACCAGTTGGGCGAGCCAATGCGTGCCGCCTGCGCAGACCTCACCGTAACGAGTTTATCTGGCGGGCATTGGTTGCCGGTGGAGTGTAAGACCGAACTCGTCGAGGCAATCAGTACGTGGCTTCATCGCAGAAACTTACGATGAGTATCGAGACTTTGATGTTGCGGTGCGCCTGCTAAGGCTCGTGAAAGTTTTGGCGGGTAGAGAAGGGGCTGATGAGCTCGCCCAAGGGTTTCTTGGTTCGGATGCGATGATCATCGCCGTTCGCCACATTACGCTTCGTTGAACTGACCGTGATCTGCATTGGCAAACCCAGCTACCCGGCAAACTGCGCGTCTGCCGGGCTTGAGGAGCGTTTAAGGCATCAAGACCGAGTCAACAACGTGGATCACGCCGTTGGACTGCATCACGTCTGCGATGCTGATACCTGCCTTCCCGCCTTTGGCATCTACCACCCAAAGCTTGCCATCGTGCAGCTTGATATTCAGCGACTCACCTTGAACTGTTTTCAACACAACGGTGCCGCCGTTCTTTTTGGCGTCGGCCATCAATTGTGCCGATGTGTGAGTGCCGGGTACGACATGGTAGGTCAGGATTTTAGTCAGGTCGGCTTTGTGTTCAGGCTTGACCAGCGTATCGACGGTGCCTGCAGGCAGCTTGGCAAAGGCTTCGTTTGTCGGTGCGAATACGGTGAATGGGCCTTTGCTATTGAGCGTATCTACCAACCCGGCAGCCTTGACGGCTGCAACCAGCGTCGTGTGGTCCTTTGAATTGACCGCGTTTTCCACGATGGTTTTACTCGGGTACATCGCTGCGCCTCCGACCATCACAGAGTCGGCGGCGAAGCTGACGGTTGCGGTTACGGAGAGAATAGCGAAGCAGGCTGCTGCAGCAATTTTTTTGTAAAAGGCGTGCATGGTGTATCTCCTTGGCTCGTATGCCCTCCGAGTGAGGGTATTGAATCTACGAACCAGCGAACAAAGTGGATGCACCCGTTCATAAATAATTTTGTGAGCGTCGGCGTGTTCGCTCAAGTCTCTTCCTGAAGCGACAGCTAATGGCCGAAAACTTCAAGGTTTGAACGCCGAACGAATTTTTTCCGCTGTAGTACAACCCTCGCCAAGAGCGTGTGTTTTGCATCGGTCACTTTACGGGCGTGGCGGCTCGGCTTCATGATAATTCTTCATTCACACCGGGACCCTGTCATGAACCCAGCACAAGGACGTATCGATTTTTCAGGGCTGACTTGCCGCACGCTTGAGGTCAATGATCTCGAAACCATCTGCATGCACCGGCAAAGCATGTTCCTCGACGCGGGTGGCGATCTGGATAAGTTACAGGTGATGACCCAACATTTTCGACCATGGCTGGCGCAACGTTTAAGTGATGGCCGCTACTTTGGGTTCTTGCTGCTTGACGCCGGGCGGCCGGTTGCCGGTATTGGGCTGATGTCCATCGAATGGCCGCCGCACCCATCACATCCTACGTCGGACCAGCGAGGTTATGTGCTGAACGTCTACGTTGAGCCGCAATATCGGCGGCGAGGCTTGGCATCAGCGCTGATGCAGGCAGCTGAAGCGGAGTTTTCTCGACGAGAGATCACATTTGCCGTACTGCATGCTACCCGGATGGGACGGCCTGTTTATGAACAAATCGGCTGGGCCGGTACGTCTGAAATGGCAAAGTTACTGTCCTAGCTCGATTGCCATGCCTAGACTTTTTCACCGGCGTAAGCCTCACAGCGCTACATTCCAGTCAACTTAGAGCGCAAAAAAAATTTTCAATGAATGATGAACTCTGGCTGGAGCCTGACGGTGAGCAGACATTTTGTCTCGCCGGCCCTCAGGGCGAAGATGCACGTAAGCTTTTACATAACGAGGCAGTACTTACTTGGCGGGTCGAAGCCTCAAACTATTTTGAAGCGATGAGTCAATACTATTCGTACATGGGCTGGGGAGATTACCAAACCGACTTTCCTGAACAGGACAAGGTTTCCTATAAAGACCTTGATTGGGAGTAACACACGCTCAGCAATTGGCTTTCCATCCACGCTGGATATCTGATAGGACAGTGGGTAGAAACACCCAGCCCGGTTGCTGTCCTTATTCAACATTAAGTTAGCGCTCACCCAATACACACCAAGAGTAACTGAGATGTAGATTTCTAACGCTGAGTCAGCAACCGGTTGACCACCCGGCAAACCCTAATAGCCTTCCCCGCATTCGAATCCATTGGCTACTGCCAAGACTCACAAAAGCCCCGTTCAGGCGGGGCTTCTGCATTTCTGGGCTTAAAGACGCTCGACGCTGGAGCCTCCGATTGTTTCTTCTTACTTGAACAAACCACCGATGGCATTGATGGCATCCGCGGCCTTGTTCATGTTTTGCTGGCGTTGAGGATGGGTGTCCACTTGTGCCTGAGCGTTGTAGTTGGAATTACTGCAGCTTTTGTTGGTTTGCGTCAGCGCCGCCTGGAAGGCTGTCGCGCGCAAGCTGTCACCCTTTGCATTGGCCGCGTTTATGTTGGCCTGAAGGTCGCGGATCTGTTGCTGGCAGGAGGCGTTATTCGTGTTGAGGGTGTTGCTATTGCTGTTGCTGGCGCCGCCCAAGGCAGATGACAGGGCGCCCGTCAGGGCGCTCAGGTCGGCAGCGTGGGCGGGCAGGGTAAACAGGCTGAGCAGGGCGGCGGTTGGCGCGAGTTCGGAAAGACGCATGGCAAACCTCAATGTTTGATTGCCTGCGCTCAGGTGGGGACCCGAGCTGGCGCAGAACAATATCCGTATAGAGGTGAGCGCTCGGGTGGAGCGAAATATAGGTTGGTCAATTATTGACCTTCAATATCGGCGTTGCATAAATGTGAGTTGTTTCACGTTGTGCGTCGGCCATCGCCGGCGGCCCATCAGGTTTTTTTGCGTTTCTGCCAGCGTTCGGCAGTAAACATCCCAAGCTTAGAGCCTCAATGCCAAGCATTGATTGGCACCATTCGTCTAATGCTTTGCACTCTGAATGCTGCGCCGTCTCTCAAGCTTAAGTGCGCATTTCCCGTGCGCCGAAGCGGAGAGTCAACATGGAAATCAATGAGAAGGCGCCAGGAAACCTTTCCCAGCAAGCCGTGACGCGCGGCACAGACAACGAAACGGGCCATGATTCGCGTCGAGACGAGGACGCGCTCCCATTGCCGCCTGATGACGACGCGCCGTTGGAAGAAGATATGTCGGATGTCGACGCGGCTGATTCGGTCGCGAGTGAACACCCTGATAACTGATCATTTCACGTCAGCGAACCCGGCCCCAGCGCCGGGTTTTTTATTGCCTGCAGAACGCGATCACCCAAGCAACCCGTCTAGGTCAATGGTTTTAAGCCGATTCGGGGTTGCCATGCGGGGTTTTGGCGATTAACCTGAAAATGTTCGAATTGTTACGAATAATTTCGGGTGCGACCGATTTCGGTTCGCACGACTTCAGGATGAGGAACGAAAAATGTTTTCACACGAAGGTCCCGCACTAGAGCTGTTGCTGTTCGTTTTTGGCTTGGCAGGCCTGCTTCTGGTCGTCTGGTTCTGTCATCACCAATACGAGCGAAAAACCGGGAAGGGCGTTAAAAAACAACAAAATCGTAACGAAAGCCGCTCGACGTAGGGTGATCAAAGCGGTGCCAGCGGTCGGCCATTAAGCCTGACCGCCGGCAAAATGCAGCATTACGCGACGGTGCAAATCCAGCGGTGGTTCTGCCGGTACGGCGCGCGGGTGAAGTGCACATCTGAAACCAGATTCAGGCCGCGTTCCTGAAGCGCTTCGGTCAGTTCTACGAGTGTCTCTGCTTGGATAGTCATCACTGTTACCTCGTCAGATTTACTGCGTTCATAGTTCTTGACCGGGCGGGCAACTGACTAATTCAAATTTTCTATGCGCGTGTTTGATTTATCGCGCTGGGTTGCGATGGGTTCAGCGTCATCGCCAAGTCACGCCGTTCAGTCAACGGATGAAGCGGAGCAAAAAACCGCGCTGGGTGAGTTTACTTAAGCTTGGGCGCAAAAGCGTTTGAGCGATGGGCTACGAAAACGCTGAGTTCTGGCGTGCGATGGATAAGGGATTAACCGCCGCGCATTCAGAATCGCAGACAAAGAAAAGCCCACGATGGGGGCGCGGGCTTAAAGGTGTTCACTTAGGAGCTGAGTTGAGCCTATGCGTGCGACTGTGAAAACCCTGTGAAACGCGCCCCTCGGTTAAGCTTTTTTTGCACCTTGTTGGTGTGCTCACGTACTGTGCGGCTTCCTTAACCAACCTTTGCGGTGGTGTTTGCATGTCAGATGAAGTGCGGCTTGTCGTCATGATCAATACGCAGCCCGGCAAGGGCGCCGAGCAACGTGCAGCGTTCGCGAAACTGGCCCCATTGGTCAGGGCCGAGCATGGCTGTCTGCACTACGATTTGCACCCCGTGGTCGGCAACCCCGACAGTTTTGTCTTGATCGAAAAGTGGGCCTCGAAGGACACCCTGGCCGCCCACCATGTGGCCGCTCATATGGTCGAAGCGGCCCGGCACAATCCGTCTTTTCGCGCCGGCCCCGCGACCGTTCTGCTGTTGGAGGATGCGGTTTAGGCTCATAGCTGCACCCGCCGCAGCCTGCCACTGAGCGGCGCCACACTGCCGTCGGGTGTCGGCAGCGGTCGGCCCGTCAAGCCCATGCCTTCGCTCACCACTACCGCGTCCTGCACCACACACAGGTTGGAGGGCGTATCCAGCCCGCGTGCGAGCACTTCAACCGTTGCGTTGTGCAGGTCACAGCGCAACAGCCGCCCGGTAAAGCGCGTAAAGCCTCCGTGCAGCGGCTCGCCATTCCAGTCCGGCAGCAAGGGTTGTTGCAGATGGCTGCACAGCTCCAGCACCAGTAGATTGCCTTGCGGGCACAGCGCCAGCCCGGTGGGCAGTTGCAGGCCGCGAATCACCACCTCGGTCTGCCCGCTGGCCGGGTGAACTCGAATCACTTGCCCGGCGTAGTCGGCAAAGTCGATGCCTTTGCGCGCGGGGTCGCCGTGCAATTCGCCGGAGAACAGGCTGATCAACACGGCGCCTGTGTGCGGTTCGTACACCAGGGTGACAGGCACAGCCTCCTGACCCTCATCCAGAACAGGCAATTGCGCGAGCACGCGTTCTTGCTCACCGTGGCTGAACTCCACCAGTTGATTGGTATCCGGTTTCACCGCCAGCCAACTGCGTCGCGTCGGGTGGTAGCACAGCGCGTTCAGGTTGCCACGGCTGTGGAACACCGGCTCGGGCGGGCTGTATTGCAGATCGAGCAGTCTGGAACCGCCGACGTAATCGGTCTGGCTGGCCAGGCAACGTCCGTCACCGCAGGCGATGTCGGACAGGCCCATGATTTCATCCCGCAGCATGCGCGCCTGCAGGTTCATGCTGCGAAAACCCTGAGAGAGCACTTCGCCGGGCAGATAGGCGCCCGGCCTTAGAGGGTCGGGCGGCAGTCGACTGATGCGACTGCTCAAAGGCTGGTCTGCCGAGCCTGAGCCGGCTTCGGCCAGCAACAGGCTGCCATCGGCCTGCAGGCAAACACCACGCGGGTTGAGCAGGCCTTCGGCGATAACGCTGCTCGGGCGCAGGGCTTCGATGGGCTGTACGGGAATATGGAGTGTCATAGCGTTTGCCTCCTATTGCGGTGGCTGCCACGGGCTGCCGGTGAGATAGGCCCGCAGCAGTGCGCGCTGGGCGGGGGACATCGAGCGCACGACCGGCATGAACAACGTGGTGCCTTTGTAGGCGTCCGAGGTGCGCGCGAGGATGGCGTTCTTCGCGCCCATGATCGCGTCAGGCTGGTTCAACGGCACGTAGCGCGACATGGCGGGGAACGCCAGGTAGTGAAAGCGCAGCACATTCGGGTACACCTGTTGCCAGGTAATGACGCTGCCCCTGGCGATGCCAAAGTCTGTCTGAGCGTATTTTCGAAAGTTGGTGAAAAAGGCGCCGTTGTCCACGCCATTGGCCGTGTAGGTCAGGGCCACGAAGCCCGCCTGGGCGGCGCTGCCGGATGTGAGCGTCACGGGAAAACTCACCGTCTGTTGGCCCGCATTCACGGTCAGCGAGGGCGGAAAGTTGAGAAAGTCCGTGTACTGCTTCTGCTCGTAGACGCCCGGTGCGCTCGCTGCCAGGCTGATCGTGGTGGCGCCGGGCACCGGCCCGCCGAGGTAGCGAACCTGCAAGGTGATCGTCAGGCCGTTGGGGTAATCCTCCAGGTACACATTGCGCTGATCCGCATACACCCGATAGGTCGACTCGGTCGCCTGCAACTGAGTCCCGGCCACCTGGCCAGGGGCGTTGATCGCCAACGGCGTGGTCCTGACGGCCTGCTGCTGGCTGGTGGTCAGCGCCACATCGACGATGCCGCCATACACGTAGTAATTGACCAGTGGGCTGGCAGTCGGGTTAAGGGTGATCAGCGGCGCGGCACCGGCCGAAATGGTCACCGGCCCATAATTCGCATTCGGCCCGATCGGGCTGGTGATGTCGTCCCGTACCGCACGGAAGGTTTGCTTGGGAATCATGTTGACCATGTCCAGGCTCAACAGCCCGTTATTGCCCAGCGCCGCGTAGGCGGCGTTGTTCGTGGCCGCATTGACCAATTGCCGCCCCGGCTGGCAGCTCAGCGGCTCGCCGGCAAAGGCCGGGGCCAGCGTACCGATGACCCGGCCGATGCTCGGGTTGGGCGTGTATTTGCCGGCAGCATAATCGGCATCGAGCTGCGCAGTGGTCATCTGCGGGCACATCTCGAACATCACGAAACGCAGGACGATGCCCGTCGCGCCCGGCGCCTGGATGATCGCCTTGAGGCCGCTGCTGTTCGGGTTCCAGCTGACGATGCTGCTCAGCGGGAACGTCAGCTGGAACGTGCCGCTGGCATGGAACGACCCCGGAGCGTCCATCTTTGCCGGCTCGAGCACGCGCCCGGTCACGTCGAAACTGCTGCACACCGCATTGCAGCGAATCAGCAGCTGGATATTGTCGTTGCTGCCGATTTGCAGGCCGCCGACAAAAATCTGCGTGGTGGTCGTGGCGCTGGGGTCCAGATCCACCATCATCGGCCCGGACACCGGTGCCTGGCCGCTCACCGGGTCCACTGACCCGAGCAGGTACACCGGCTGACCGACCTGGTCACCCGTTGTACTGATGTTGCCGGGGCTGCCCTGGGAACTGATCAAGGCGTTCTGCAGGTCCACCACGTGCTGGCCGTAGTGGTTCCAGCCGCCGGCGGTGTAGTAGTTGCCGGCGGGCGCGTTGATCATGCTGTTCAATTGGTCGTCGGTGTAAGGCTGCGCGCCGGGTGCCAGGGTCGACGTGGTCAGGTCGAAGAGCGGCCATTGCTTGTTGCCATTGAAAGCAATGGTCGGCGAGTTGTTCGGCAAGCTTACGTCCGTGCGGATGCCGCCCCAGAAATTCAGTCGTGGTCCGTTGAGGATGCTCATGGTCTATTCCTTGCCCGTGGCGTGTGGGGTGATGGGGCTGTTGGCAAATTTGAACAGGTAGGAGAAGTCGGACTTGAACGGGCTCTTCACCGGTGTCGCCATCGAGTGGCAGTTCATGCAACTGCTGGTGGGCTGGATATAGCTTTCCATGGTCACGTTGGCCGACAGCGCCGGGGTCGGCTGGCCCAGCGGATTGCCTGGGTTGTTCGGCATCAGCGGGCGCTGGGTGGTGATCAACTGGTAGTACTTCAACACGCTGCGTTGCAGGCTCGGATCGTTGCGGTAGTTGTTGTTGACCCAGTTCGTCACATCCGCGATGGGCGTCACGCGGTTCAGCGGGTTAGGCGTCTGGAACGTGGTGCCGGGCCTGGGCACGCAGACCAGCTGGGTGCCTTGTGTTTGCCAATTGCAGGGCGACTGGTTCAGCGCGGCGGCGGGCGCGGCCGCATTGAAGTAGGAATAGGCGGTGCCGGGCGCCGGTTGATCGACCCATTGGCCGTTGACTTTGGCTTTGGGCGGCACGTTTTCGACCTGCTCGAAGGTGGACCAGATCCACTGCGGGTAGCCGTTGACCTTGGTGATGATGTGCAAGCCCACCAGGCCCAGGTACGCCTCGCCGACGCCAATGCGTTGCCCCTGGCTGTTGAACCGCGCGACGCGGGCAAACTGCGTGAGGTAATGGCTGGCATTGTCACGGGCGGTGAGCACGCGCCAGCTGGATTTGACCTCGATCACCCCATTGGGGAAGTTGATGGTGTTGGCCTTGGACACCACATTCGCGTTGTAGAAGTTATTGCCGACGATGTAGTTGTAGGACGCCTGGTTGGCCGAGATATCGTAGTAGGTCGGGTTGCCTGCCTGATCGATCAACCAGCCGCCCACCGCCTGGTCGATGGAGTTGACCAGTGAGCTGTTTTTCAGCGCTGCGATGTTGATGATGCCCAGGCTTCTGGCGATCAGCGGGCTATTCCACGGCCCGGGGTTGGCGGCCCCCGGCAGGAAAATTTCGCTGACGGTCTTGTAGGTCTGCCACACGGTATAGCCGGGGTCGCCGGGCTGTTTGCTGCAATTGGGCGCGCCGCGCTGCCCGTCCTGTGCCGGCCAGTTCAAGGCAACAAAAAGCTGCCAGCTGTATTGATCGAACTGGTCCTGGCTGGCAGTGGCTGCGGGCGCGCTCGTGGGCGGCTGGCAATTGAGTTGCGTGGCCAATGCCAGGGGCTTGCCGCTGTCGTCCCTGGCAAAGGCGCCGGGGCTGAGCAGCATCAGCAATAGCAACAATCGGCTCAAGCGGCTGGCGTTCATACAACACTCCTTTGAAAACCGGATGACAGGTGCGTCACCCGGTGGTCCTGTGCGCGGTTTACGCGTAGTCGTTCATGCTCAGCGGGACGGGCGGGTAGTTACGCTTCACCAACGCCTGCGCCCACAGTTCCAGCACCGCGCGACGGCTCTGCGGCATGTCCCGCGTGATGGGCATCGCCAGCGTGCTTTCCTCCTGATAGGCCTTGCTGATCAACACGATCAGTTGGTCGACCGCGCCCTCGATGCGCGTCAGGTTATTGAGCGGCATGTACTTGCTCATGATCGGGTAGAGGTAATAGAACGGCTGCAGGATGAATGGGTAGATGAAGGTCTCCCAGATCAGCTGGCCGGCATTTTCACGCTGATAAATCAGGTTCCAGGCGTTGACGAAATCCTGCTGCATTTGCGGTTCCAGCGGCAGCACACGCAGCGGCGCGAGAAAATCGGTAAAGGCCTGGTTGAGCGGAAAGCTGAAGGGGATCTCCGGTTCCTGCTGACCGTCCTGGACAAAGAAACGCAAGGTCGGAAAGCCCGGCGCCTGGGCCGTGACCGTCAGGTTGGCGATGCCATTGGCGTCGGTCTGGATCTTGGTCAGGCTAAATTGCACCGGGCTGTTCAGCGGGTCTTGCAACGTGCGTTGCAGGGTGATCGGGTTGGCGAACGTCAGCGTCGGGCTCAGGGCGACAGCGGCGGGCGTCGGCAGAAATTGCTGGTAGGTCACCGGCACGGTTTGATCGGCGGGCACCGCCAGCCGGGTTGCCATGAGCTGGCGGCCCGTGCCTTCGGTGATCTGGCCGGCCAAGGTCTTCGCACCGGCAAATTGCGGCAGGCAGGGGCTGTTGTTGGCCGGGTTCTGCGGGTCGTTGTTGAACAGCGAAAAGTCCGCCGCGTTACTGAACGCCAGGTAGTAATCGGTGGTGCACAACATGTAGGCATTGCCGTATTCGGCCACCCACAACGTGGTGCCCGCCGGTGCGGGCTGGCCGTCGTATTGCACCATCACCTGCAACGTCTTGGTGTCGCCCACGTCGATAAAGCTGGCGCTCTCTACCACCTCGGCGGTCCACAATTGCTGGGTCGCGGCGATGATCGGCGTGGTGCCTTGCTGTTGCAGCTCCAGCGTGCCGGATTGCAGCTGCGCCTGGGCCTCGACGGTGAGGGCCAGGTCGAGGATGCCGGCGCGCTTGTCGAACGCCAATTGCTGGTAATCGTCATAGCCAAAGCTGGCCAACGGGCTGAATTGCGTGCCTTGGCGGATGCCAATCTGGTAGTCGCCGGCCTGGTACTTGGCCGCGACCGGGATGTCGGCCTTGTTGTCGATGGGGTAGAACGGAAAGGCGTTGCCCAGGTCCAGCGACAAGGTATTGCCATGGGCCTGGGCCGAGATCACGCCCAGTTGGACCTGGCTGGTGGTGCCCGGTGAGGTTTTGTAGATCGCCACCTTGGCGGCCGGCACCAGGCGCCTGCCTGCCGGCGCGGTGGGGAATTCGTCCTCAAACCACAACCCCAGGCTGCCCACGGTACGGCTATAGGCCGGGTTGAAGAAAATATCACCGACGTTATCCAGCGCCTGCTGATACATGGCCTGTACCTTGGCCTGGGCCTCGGGCGTGGAGCTGTGGGTGTCGATGGGTGGGTAGTTGTTGAAGATGCCGTTCTTGTCGTAGCAGGTCAGGTAGGTGGTAAAGCGGAACATCAGCCCCTTGGCGTTTTGTTGCGCCATCTGCGCCTGCAGGTTTTGCAGCAACGCCGAGTTGCCGATCACCCACGCCAGGTTTTCCTTCGGGAAGCAGGTCTGCCAGGTGGTGGTCACGTACGCCAGGCCGCCGAGGTTGGCCCAATTGAAATTGAGGAAACGGTCGAGCATGCGGTGTTCGCGGTTGAGCGTCAGGCCGCATTGCGCATTGCCCAGCACCAGCTTGTCGAAGTACAGCGCGGTGAAGGTGTTCTGCCACGGGCTCACGTCGACAAACCGTGCCGGCGACGTCGGCGCGCCGCCAAACGGATTGCCGAGCAACTGATAACTTTGATTGATCAGCGGGTCCTGGCTGACGTAACCACCGTCGGGCAACTCGCCACCGGTGATCACCGACTGGGTCTGGTTGTAGCTCACGGTGCCGCAGGCGTTATCGCCGAACAGGTTCCATTCGCCGGGAATCATCGGGGATGCCAACTGCCCGGCATTGCCCGGCACCTGCATCACGTAGTCCGGCACGGCGGCCGGTGCCAGCGGCGCGATGGTCCAGGGCAGCAATTGGCTGGCGGCGTTCAGCGGCGTGATCTTGAAGGCTTCCAGGAACCGCCAGTTCATCTGCATTTTGACCGCATCGTAGAGCGGGTACATGTCGTTGTTGTTGGCGGTCGGCGGGTTCCAGAACATATGGCCGCCCAGGTAGATACGCGGGAAATTCAATACGCTCATGTGAGGCTCCTTAGCGTTGCCACTGGGCGCGTTTGAGCGACCAGACAAAGTCCAGTTTGTGATACCCGACAAAGTCGGAAGCCGGCAGTGCAGCGGTGGGGTAGACGATGCCGCCGTCTTGTTTGAGGGCGAAGTTGAAGTAGCCCTTGGTCGGCGAATACGCGGCGGTGCCGTGGCAGGCGAAACACGACGACTGGTTCTGGAACGCCGATTCCAATTGGGAGTTGGCGAGCAGGGTCGGCGTGGTATTGGACTGCACGCCGATCAACTCGTATTGCGCCAGTGTCGGGTTGCTCGCCTGAAAACTCGTATTGACCGGTTGCGCCGCCGCGGTCGGCCCGGTGCTGTTGGTCATCGGCGTGGGCGGGATCGCGTTGGTCACGGTGTACTTGCTGTTGTTGCGGTTTTCGAAGGTGGTCCACACCCAGTCGGGGTTCAATTTGTTGATCACATGCAAGCCGCTCAACGCGGCATAGCCCACCACGTACTCAGTGCCTTGCTGGTAGTAGGTCTGGGCAATGTAGTAGCCATCGTTGGCCAACTGCTGCTGGTAGGTCGGGTTGTTGCCGATCCACAGCCAGGCGGCCTTCAGTTCCCAGGCCGTGGAGGGAAAGTTGAGGTCGCTGGTCAATGCGGCCTGGCCATTCACGTTGTAGACCTTCTGCTGCACGATGTAGTTGAAGGTGTCCGGACCCATCAGCAGTTGAAACCGCACCGCCTGGCCTTGCTGGGCTTGCGGCACCTGGCCGCCCATTTCCAGGATCAGCCCGTCCACCTGTTGCGTGGCGTTGAGGTTGTGGAACAGACGATTGACGTTCATGCCCATCGCCTGGGCTTGCGTCAGCACCGCGGCGGGCACGGGTGTGCGCTGGGCGTAGGGCAGGGGTTGCGTGCCATTGGCCAGGTAAACCTGGTCTGAAGGCTTCATGGTTTCCCAGGCCCGATCAGGGCTTTGTGCCGCAGCCGGTTGGTTGAGGCAGACAAACCAGTTCCAGGCCAGGGTCTCGGGGCTTTGGGTGAAGGTGGTTCGCATTTTGTCGATATTGCCGCCAAACTGCAGGAAATCCGTGCAGTCGAAGGCCGTGTTTGCGCCTTGGGCCTGGGCCAAACCGGCCAGTGCACTCAGGACAGTGATAGATAAGGCTCGCCGCATGGAAGCTCCTTGGCATTGGCCAGTTCGAGGTGTGGGCGCCCCAGGAAGTGTTCCAGGAGCAGTTGCTTGACTGCCGTCGCCGCAAGCTGCCGCGGTAACGCCAGATCGCAATTGGTGATCAGCAATGGGCCGGTCTGTGCGCTGCTGGGCAGGCGCCCGTGGCTGCCACGCACCAGCGTGGTGTCCAGCGGGATCAGGTCCATGTAGTAGCGAAAGCCAAGCTTTTTTTGCAGCAGGCGGCGCGCCATTTTCAGTTTGGGGAAGCGAATCGCCGGGTCGATGAACAGCTCGACCGGGTCGTAGCCAGGCTTGCGGTGGATGTCCACGGTGCGCGCAAAGTCCGGCGCCTTGCGCTCATCCAGCCAGTAGTAGTAATCGAACCAGTAACCCGCGGCGGCCACGGCCACCAGCTCGCCGCTGCGCGGGTGATCAAGCTGCCAGGCGCGTTGCTCGGCGGTATCGAGCACCTGCTCGATACCGGGCTGGCGCTGCAGCAAGGCTTTGATCCGCGCAATGTCCTGTGCCTGCTTTACGTAGATGTGCGCAACCTGATGATCGGCCACCGCAAACGCCGCACTGGCGCCCGGGTCGAGCAGTTCCCAGCTCAAGGATTGGCGCACCTGCAACAGGCCTTCGGCGCGCAGCACGCGGTTGATCGACACCGACTGCTCGACCGCTTCGATGCCGTACTCGGACAGCACCATCACCGCCGCCCCCTGCGCCTCGGCGAAGGCCAGCAGGCGCCCCACCTCGGCGTCGATGGCGCGTACTTCATCGGCAATCGAGGGATGTTCAGGCCCTACGCGCTGCAAGCTGTAGTCGAGGTGAGGCAAGTAGATCAATTGCAGGTGAGGGCGATTGATCTGGAACTCGGCCATTGCGCAGTCGACGATCCAGCGGCTTGATGCAATGCCCGCCGCCGGCCCCCAGAAGCCATGGAAAGGGAACTCGCCAATCTGCGCCTCGATCTGCTCATGCAGCCCGGGCGGTGACGAATACAGCCCGAATTGTTTGCGCCCATCGGCCGGGTAATGCGGGCGCGGGGTGATGGCGGCGTCCACGTCGGCGTACATGTTGTACCACCAGAACAACTGGCTGCAGCGAAAGCCCGGGAGCTCGCGCTTGAGCGTGTGCCAGACCTTTTCGCCCTGGATCAACCCATTGGGTTGCAGCCAGAAACGCACCTCGGCCTGATCGCGAAAGTACCAGCCATTGCCGACAATCCCGTGCTGCGACGGCGGTGCGCCAGTGAGGATCGAGGCCTGCACCGTCGAGGTTACGGCGGGGAACACCGGTTGCAGGCTGGCCATCTTGGCGGTCTTGAGCAGGGTGTTGATGTGCGGCGTCGCTTCGCCCAGCAGCGAAGGCGTGAGCCCGACCACATTGATCAGCAGCAGCGGTTGTTCAGAGGGCATCGGCGTAGGCCTCCTGCACGTGCAACAGGTTGCGCTGGCGCAGTTGCTCTTCGACCCAGCGCAGCTCAGCGGCGATGCCGGCCAATTGAGCGGCCTCGGTAGCGGGCCGCAATTCAACGGGCAGCACGCCCCAGCTGTAGGTTTCCACCTCCAGCACCGGGCGCACATCGGCATGCGCCGCCAGGTAGTCGAAGGTCTGCGCCAGGGCAATCTGGCTGCCGCTGAGTTCGGGCAGCAACAGGTGGTCGCTGAACAGCGGGATGTGGAAGTGGATGCGCAGTTCGCCGAACCCGGCGCAGTCCTTCAGGGCGGCCGGCAGGTCTGGCCAGGCCACTCGATGGCCCTGGTCCGTGAGCGCTTTCACCTGATGCAAGTACGTGAGTTCGGCGAAGGTGCTCAGGGTCGTGAGCACGTGTTCGCGCCGGCTGGCGTCGTCCGATGGCAAGCGACAAATCATCGCGTTGGACAGCTGGATCTTGCCCACCGGCACCTCGGCCGCGCGCAGCCGTTCCAGCGACTGGTAGCAGTCTTCGAACATCACCGCCTGATGGCACACATCGAAGCACAACGCCAAGTAGGCATGGTTGGGGTCCATGGATTGCCGGCGCTGGAAAAATGCGATGGCCTGCTCGGTGTTTTCCAGCACGCAGTCCGGTTCCATTTCCAGGCAGAACACGATTTTCTTGCCGGTTTCCCAATGCAGGTGGGCGAGTGCGGCGGTGAGTTGGCTCAGTTGCTCGTCGGCGCGCGCCTGCAATGCCGGCGTCCAGGTGGCGGCATAGCCCAGCGGTACCGTGGAGATCACGCCGTGGACGCAGTCGTTTGGCAAGGCATGGGCGAGGAGGCGCGCCAGGTCCAGGCTGTAGGCCAGGCGTTGCGGGTCGGCCCAATTGGGCAGGTAGACGTCGGCTTTGACGGCGCCCTGATGAAATTCGCCATAGGGAAAACCGTTCAGCGAGGTCAAGCGCAGGCCGCTGTGCTTGAGCAATGCCAGGAACTGCACGCGCGCCGATTCCTGCTGCAGCTGCGCCGCCGCGTGAGCGCAAATCCACAGGCCGCTGTCCTGTTGCTGCAGCCCGCGCAAATTGCGCACGCCTTGAAAATCCTGCTTGATCGAGGCCCGTAATCCGGCCAGGTCACGCGTTGGGTGCACATTGCTGCAATACCCGAGCTGGGCGGCCGTCCAGCCGCTGCAGGCACTCATTTGACCACCGGTTCCTGGCCGCGCAGGGCCGAGTTTTCCTGCCATTGCTTGCGCTGGTCGATGGGTAGTGGCGTGCTCACCAGCGCCTTGTCGAGCTGGCCACTTTGGGCAAAAAAGTCCACCGGGTTATGGAACAGCACCTGCTCGACCTGGGCTTCTGTAAAGCCTGCGGCCAACATCGCCTGGCCGGTCTTGGGCACTTTGAGTGGGTCGCTGATGCCCCAATCCGCCGCGCTGTTGACCACCATTTTTTCGGTGCCGTATTCCTTGAGCAGCGCGACCATGCGCTGCTCCGACATCTTGGTGTTGGGGTAGATGGAATGGCCGCGCCAGCACTCGCTGTCGAGCACCAGCGGCAAGGTCAGTTCGTTGAGGTGGTCGATGATCACCAGGTGTTCGGCGATGCCCACTTCACGGATCACCGCGAGGGTGCGTTTGGTGCCGCCGATCTTGTCGCGGTGCGGCGTGTGCACCAGCACCGGCAGGTTGAATTGCTTGGCCAGCTCCAGCTGCGCGGCGAGAAAGCGGTCCTCTTCAGGGGTGATGTCGTCGTAGCCGATTTCGCCCACTGCCACCACGCCGTCCTTGACCAGGTAGCGCGGCAGAATCTGCAGCACTTCATTGGCGATCGACAGGTCATTCGCCTCTTTGGGGTTAAGGCCGATGGTGCAGAAGTGATGAATGCCAAACATGCTCGCGCGAAAGCGTTCCCAGCCGAGCAGGGTGTCAAAGTAGTCGACGAAACTGCCGACACTGGTGCGTGCCTGGCCCTGCCAGAACGCCGGTTCGATCACGCCGGTGATGCCGGCGGCGGCCATGTTCTGGTAGTCGTCGGTGGTGCGGCTGACCATATGAATATGCGGATCGAAGTACTTGAGCATGGTGAATCCTCGTCAAGGGCAGGGGCGGCGTTGTGCGGTGTCAGTTCAGGTAGGCGCGCCATTGCGGCGGCAGGCTCAGGCTTCGCAGACGCTGGCGTTGCGCTGGGCTGAGCAGGTCAAAGGCGATGACGATGGGCAGCCCTGGGGACACAGTTCGCTCGGCCGCGAGCTGTTCATCGAGCAGGTCAAGGGCCAGCTGGTTGAGCGTGACGCCCTGGCGCTGCGTGAGCCCCATCACGCGCCCCACGTCGAGGCCCATGCCGAGCGCTTTGAGTACCAGCTGGTGAAAGGCGCGCTCCGGGTAATGGCGTGACGGGTAGGCCGTGTCGAGGGCGAGGGCGGCGAATACCTGCGGGTTGCTGGTGCGCCCGGCCTGCAGGGCCAGCGCCACGCAAAGGCCGTCGCTGTCGAGCCAGTCGAGGGCACCCAGCAGGGCGATTTTTTCCTGGTCGTCACCCCACAGGAACAGCTGACGCAGCAGCGGTACCTGCTCGGTTACCGGGGTGTGTTCGAGTGCTTTGGCCAGCACCAGTGCACGTGCCAACTCCACGGCCGGCGCGGGCAGCAGGCGCTTGCATTGGCCGCTCAACAACGCCGCCAGGGTGGCGCTGGGTTGCTGGGCGAGCTGCGCCTGCGCCTGCTGCCACCACTCCAGTTGGGCGGCGGTCAGTTGCTGGGTCAGGGCTTGAAGGTGTGCGGCGAGGCCATCCTGGCGCATGTTCATGTCGGCTTGATCCAACGCTGGAAGTGGGGAAGCAGGAAAAACACCACCACACACAACAGGCTGCCCATCGGTTGGTTGGCCACCGCCAAAACCAGTGCGTCAAACAGCGGCAAGGCGGCCAGCCCTGCACCGATAAACGCCCTGACTTGCCGGTGTTGCGGGTTGGCCAGGTGCTTGCGGTAATGCCAGCCCAGCCAGCCCAACCACAGCAGCAGCACCGGCCAAAACCACAGCGCGTTGGAGTAGAACGCCAGGGCCAATGGGCTGAGCATCAGCAGCAATGGCAAGCGGCTGATCAGCTGGTTGCGGTGTTCCTGGCGCGCCAGGTAGGTCAGGCCGCTGATGTACACGCCGAGCAGAATCGCGCACAGCCAGATCGGCTCCGGCGGCACCGCCAGGCTGGCCGCCGCCGTGAGGTACAGCGCCGAGCGACAGGCGCCCATCAGCCACACGCTGTGGGCGTATTTCTTGTGCAGCAGGTTGTAGCCGACGATGCAGCCCACCAACAGCACCACGCTGCCAAGCAGCCAATGCGGCTCGTCGATCAAGCGGCTCAGGCCCAGCACCGCTGCGGCGGCGAGTATCAGCAGCAGCGCCGTGGCCAGGCCGACTTGTTGCCGGCTGGCCAAACCCAGCGTGATCGGACGCGGGTTGTGGTGTTGCCGGTCCCAGTCGGCGTCGAGCCAGTCGTTCAACAGCATGCCGGCCAAGTACAGCAACGACAGCGTGATCAGCAGCAGCCCCCACACCAGCGACGACGGCGGCGCCAGGGCGCCGGCGCTGCTGGCGAGCAGGGCCGCAGCGAGGGTGTTGGTCCATACCGTGGGCAGGTTGGAGACGCGGCCCAGGGTCATCCAGGTTTTCATCGGGCTCATTGTGCGTAACCCTCGTCCAGCGTCAGCGCTGCCTCGCTTGCGGTCGACAAGCGTTGCAGCGCGGCCTCCATCGTCGCGCTGTCGATTTCATGCAGGTCCACCGACTGGCCGATGCGGTTGAGCATGGGGATCGACAGTTGCCCTCCCAGGTGCTGGCGGAACTCCTCCAGCCCCAGCAACAGCGGCGAGCGGCCCTGCGCATCTCTCAAGGTCAGTTCAGGCGGGCACAGGTTGAACCCCAGTTTGCGCAGCAGGCTCATCACTCGCTCAGTGTCGGTATCGCTCAACAACCCCAAGGCATTCGCATACAGCCCATCCAACGCCATGCCCACCGCGACCGCTTCGCCATGGCGCAGCCGGTGGTGGCTGAGGTTTTCCAATTTGTGCGCGGCCCAATGGCCGTAATCCAGCGGCCGACCGTTGCCGCGTTCGAACGGGTCGCCGGCGCCGGTGATGTGCGCCAGGTGCAGCTCGGCGCAGCGGCGAATCGCGTGGCGGCTGGCCGGGTGATCAAAGCGGGCGAGGGCCTCGGCGTGTTGTTCCATCCACGCGAAAAACGCCTGGTCCTTGATCAGCGCTACCTTGACCGCTTCGGCCAGCCCGGCGATCTGGTCGCGGCGGGTGAGGCTGGTGAGCAGTTGGAAGTCGTTGATCACCGCCGTGGCAGGGCAGAAGGTGCCCAGCAGGTTCTTCTGGCCGAAGGCATTGATGCCGTTTTTCACGCCGATGCCGGCGTCGTTCTGGGCCAGCACCGTGCTCGGAATACGGATCAGGCGGATGCCGCGGTGGAAGGTGGCGCAGGCGTAGCCCACCGCATCCAGCACCGCGCCGCCGCCCAGGGCCAGCACGTAGCAATGCCGGTCCAGGCCGTGCTGCAGCATGTCGGTGTAGAGCTGCTCCAGCACGCGTGCGGTTTTGCTCAGTTCACCCGCCGGCACGGCGATGGGGGCGGTTTGCAAATGCAGGTCTGCATGGGCAGCGAAATAGGCGTCGATTTGAGCCAGCAACTGTGGGGCGCTGTGCAGCAGTTGCGCATCGGCGAACACCATCACCGTCACCGGTGCCGCGTGCTGGGTGATGAGCGCGCGGTGCAGGCACGGGTTAAGCGGATCAAACACGTGATCGGTGAACATCACCGGGTAGTCGTAACTGACCTCGAACCGTCCGCGCAGCGGCTGCTGCCCAGCGGGTTTGCGTTTGAGCAGGCTATAACCGGCCATAAACGCCAGCGGCAACACCATGCTGGCGAGGAGGGTGACCAGCAGTGAGTTCTGCTCGATCAGCAGCGTGCCGATGGCGGTGTAAGCCAGTGCCAGTCCGGCATTGGCCAGGGTGGTGATCAGCAAAAATGCGCGCAGCGGATAGCGTTGCATGCCGGCGGCGACCACCGAGGTTTCCGCCAGCACCGGCACGCCACGCAGGCAAATCAACGACAACGTGCTTAACCGATACGCCAACTGCCCTGGCTGGCGCTGATGCAAGCCAAGGCGGCCGGACAGCAAGCGCAAATAGCCGGCGCCCAGCACATAGCCCAGCCCGGCGCCCAGGCACAGCCCAATGAAAATCACCAGGTAACCGCCGAGGCCGCCGAGCATGGCCACCGCCAGCAACGCCACCAGGCTTGACGGCACCGGCAACACCACATCGAGGGCGAGCAGGGCGAGCAGCAGCAGTGCCAGGTTGAATGCCTGGGCAGGCGTCGAAGGTTGATACAGGTTGAGGTGAATCAGGAAGTCTTGGATCTGTTGTTCAAACAACAGGAAGCTGGCAATCACCAGCACAGCAAAGCCTATCAACGACAGCCAAAAATGATCGACTGGCCCCTTTTTCGAGAACGCACGGTACCACCGGCTGCGCTTCATCAAAGCATCCCTTTTGAGAGTTAAGACTAAGTTCCGTGTCAGTGTTAAGCGCTGTTTTCAGAGCAATAGAGTCCCTCGCCCGTTGGGCTGGCTGTGTGCGTAATGGCTGATGGCTTTCACGGTATTCATGAACGTAGCCGGTTGTGGTTTTTTTGCAAGTTTGCGCATCAAGGAGTTTAAAGCCGGGAGGTTGGCGCGGTTTAAACAGCGCTGTTTATTTACGCTTTACAATTAGTTGTATGGCTTTTTTCAAAGCGTCAAGAACCCGTTGTTGCGGGCTTTCGCCGGTAACAAGTTCACTACAAGGTCTTGAAGTTTGTTATTTGGATTATTGCCGCTGGCTATAAGTAGGTCGGTAATAACTACTTGTCGAGAATGGTTCTGCTTAAGTTGTCTGCATGAGTGTGTTACTTACCCACAAATCGAAAACCGCCGGATAACTTATCCTTTAGATAGCCCACTAACGTACTGACCGATTTCGGTACATGGGGCGAGTACGGTCGAATCAGGTAAATCTCATCGGCAAACGCGCCCTTGAGCGTCCAGCCCGTGAGCACCTGCACCAAGTTGCCATGGGCCAGTGCGGCCTGTGCGCTGAAATCCGGAAGCAGGGCGATGCCCAGGTGGTTCATCGCTGAGTCGCGCAGCGCTTCACTGTTATTGGTCGAAAAACTCCCAGAGATCGGCACGGTCACCCGTTCAACCTGTTTGCCGCCGCGTTCAAAGGTCCATGCCGGCTGGTCGGTGCCCCGAGGGTAGTACAGGCAGTTATGCGCGGTGAGGTCGCCAGGTTCGCGCGGTTCGCCGTGCTGTTGCAGGTACTCGAGCGTGGCAACCAGCACCGAGCCGGTGTCGCACAGCTTCCACGCTACATGGGTTTCCGGTACCTGGAAGCCGTGCCGTACCGCCAGGTCGTAGCCTTCGGCCGCCAGCGAACTCAAGGCATCCGAGACGTCCAGCTGGATGCGCACCTGCGGGTAAAGTTGCAGGAACTCGGACAGGTGCGGCACCAGTTGCTGGCGGGCAAATGCCACTGGCGCGGTGAGGCGTACCAGGCCGCGAATTTCCCCGGCAGCGTCACGCACCGACGAGAAACTACGGGCGATCTGCGCATAGGCGCTGCGCACTTCGCGGGTCAGTGACAGGCCCGCATCGGTCAGCCGCACGCTGCGCGTGGTGCGGGTGACCAGCCGGGTGCCGGTGGCTTTTTCCAGGTCTGAAATGCGCTGGCTGACGGCGGATTTGCTCACGCCCAGGCGCGCGGCAGCGGCGGTGTAGGTGCCTTGCTCCTCAAGCACCGACAGCCAATGAATGTGAGTCCACAGCCCTTCGATCTCAGCCTTTTCCATGATTCTATTGTTCGCTTATGAGGACAATCAGTTCTGGATTCTGCTCTGGTTCGGAACAAACTGAAAGCCTATCGTGGGCTCCAACGTTTACCGACCTGGGACCCACTACCATGAGCATCCTCGAGCATTACATCAACGACCAGCGCGTTTCCCGCGATGATCGCTATCAGGACGTCTACAACCCGGCCACCGGTGAGGTGACCGGTCGCGTGGCCTTGGCCAGCCGCCAGACCGTGGGCGAGGCCGTCGCCGCCGCCCAGGCCGCCTTCGCCGGTTGGGCCGACACCCCGCCGATCCGCCGTGCCCGCGTACTGTTCGAATACCTGCACCTGCTGCGTGAACGCAAAGACGACCTGGCGCGCATCATCGTCGCCGAACACGGCAAGGTGTTCACCGACGCCCAGGGAGAAGTCGACCGGGGCATCGACATCCTCGAATTTGCGTGCGGCATTCCCAACCTGCTCAAGGGCGAACATTCCGACCAGGTGTCACGGGGCATGGACAACTGGACCCTGCGCCAACCCTTGGGCGTGGTGGCCGGCGTGACGCCGTTCAACTTCCCGGTGATGGTGCCGATGTGGATGTACCCAATGGCCATCGCGGCGGGTAACACCTTCATCCTCAAGCCCAGCCCGACCGACCCGAGCGCCTCGCTGTTCATGGCTGAGTTGCTGCGCGAAGCCGGCTTGCCCAAAGGCGTGTTCAACGTGGTGCAGGGCGACAAGGAAGCGGTGGATGCCCTGCTCGAACACCCGGACGTCAAGGCCGTGAGCTTTGTCGGCTCCACGCCGATTGCGCAATACATCTACGAGACCGGCGCGCGCAATGGCAAGCGTGTGCAAGGCCTGGGCGGCGCGAAAAACCACATGGTGGTGATGCCCGACGCGGACATCGAAAAAACCGTCGACGCGCTGATGGGCGCCGCCTATGGCAGTGCCGGCGAGCGCTGCATGGCGATTTCGGTGGCGGTGCTGGTGGGTGATGTGGGCGATAAGATCATCGCCGCCTTGACCGAGCGCGCGAAGACATTGCGCATCACCGACGGCCGCGATTTGAAAGCCGAGATGGGCCCGATCGTGTCGCGGGCTGCATTGGAGCGCATCAGCGGCTACATCGAACAAGGCGTGCAAGCCGGGGCAAAACTGCTGCTCGACGGGCGCGACTATGTGCCCACCGAACCGGGCCTGGAAAACGGCTTCTGGCTCGGCGCAACCTTGTTCGACCACGTGACGAAAGACATGAGCATCTACCGCGAAGAAATCTTCGGCCCGGTGCTGGCCTGCGTGCGCGTGAATGACTTCGGTGAGGCGATCAAGCTGGTCAACGACCACGAATTTGGCAACGGCGTCAGCTGCTTCACCCGCGACGGCAACATTGCCCGCGAGTTTGCCCGGCGTATCGAAGTGGGCATGGTCGGCATCAACGTGCCGATTCCGGTGCCGATGGCCTGGCACGGCTTTGGCGGCTGGAAGAAGAGCTTGTTTGGCGACATGCACGCCTACGGCACTGAAGGCGTGCGCTTCTACACCAAGCAGAAGTCGATCATGCAGCGCTGGTCAGAGAGCATCGAGCAGGGCGCGGAGTTTGCGATGCCCGTGTCCAAATAACCTCAGCGCGCTGTAGATCAACGGTGGGAGCTGGCTTGCCTGCGAAGGCGGTGTATCAGTAACAGATCTTCTGACTGACACACCGCCTTCGCAGGCAAGCCAGCTCCCACATTTTTTTGACCGCGTTTATTCAGGCCGTGGTTCGTCGAGTTCAGGCATTCGCTGGAGCGATCCACTGTGGTCTTGGCCATCTCCAGCCAATGCCACACCGCCAGAATCTTCCCCCGCCCGGGCTTTGGCTTAACCGAGGGGCGGGTTGGGGACGACTTTATCCATGGTGCAGCTGCTATTGAACAAGGACGCTAGCGCCAACGCGGCTTAAGGAGGGTGGCGGCTGTAGGCGGGCTAGCAGACCGGTCAATAGGAAAACCGGCGCACCCGAAGGTGCCCTACGCACAGCCATCGTAGGAATTGGCGAAAACACCACGTAACAAACGACGTTTTCAGTGAGGGAACCTATTCACTCTGGCGTACGACTGATTGGTCGCTGGTGTAGGTAAGTTCGTGCGGTTTTTGTACGAAAAAACAACACCGGTGAACGAGGCTCCCCAAACGCCCTATCAACAGGAAGCATCCGGTGCTTGATCCGGCCCGGATCTTCAATTGCGGGGGGGGCTTACCCAGGGCAACAGTCAGAAAAAGTCAGCCGATGATGAATATAAGTCCGTCTTCCCCCGTTCCTCCAGCCGCCAACGCCAAGCCCTTTGGCGCCGGTATCGGACCCGCTCAAGGGCAGAGCCGTAATCCCCGAGCAGTCGACGCGTCGCCACCCTTGCAAAACAGTGTTCCGGGAGAAATGACCGGTTCTGAGGATAAACAGGTCAGTCTTGGGCAGAAACCGATTGCCCCTCCAGCCCCCAATCACGAGTCTGATGTTGCCAAAGTGGTGATCTATGGAGCCGTTACCGTCACTCCGCCGACGGCGAGCTATACGCAACAGGAGCGACTGAAGCGCATCGATGCCTATGCCGGTCGTGTCGTGACGCAAATCCAAAACATAGAAAGTGGTAGCGAAGGCGAAAGCAATATCAGGTTCCAGAAGGTGCGCCAGTTCCTGGAACCGGCGGGTTACTTCAGTGGTGGGTTATTGGCGGCAGGGTACGACCCGCATGAAAAGGTCACAGTGACGTTCACTTCCTACACCGGGAAAGGGCGACCCGAAGCCCTGACCAACACCGACAAACGCACCTACTTTGCCTGGGAAATTGCAGCCGGCGCCCTCGCGCATGACAAAGTGCAGCGAGGAGGCCCGGTCAATTTCCAATTCATGGAAATCGAAAAACAAGACCTGACCAAGGTCGCCGATCTGGAATTACAGGGCAAACAGCTTCAGAAACATTGGGAAAATGAAATAGCAACGCCCATGCGGGATGCTAACGGCGCGCTGTCCAAACGCTCCGGAAAAGCGGACGCCTATGCGGTACGCGGCACCTTGCAGCACCTGTCTAACGATAAAGAAAGTTTCGAAAAGTTAAGCCTTGAAGGTCAAGAGGCTATCAAGCGAACGTTGCAAAAAAATGGGCAGGTCATTATTCCCAACCTGTATGGCTATCCATTGGCAGGGTATGCCTTTATTCCCAATACCCCCTATGACGGTAAGCCTGAGCACAGGCCTAACAAGGGCGTGATGGTCGACTTAAAGAACGGCACGGTCCATGAAATAACGGGCGACAAGGCATTCGCCCAGTGGGCTAAAAACAATCGAAGTGATCTGCTGCGCGGTTTCAATGCCAGCGACAGACAAGGCAGGCACGATGCACATTGGCCAAAGGCGGAACGTGTGCTTGATAGTTTTATTGAGGGCACTAATGCCCACTATCCCGGGTACGCCAGTTTTCTCAAAGATAAAGGGGTGCCGGTCTGGGAAACGTTTAACTACACCGAGTCGCGAGCGACGGATTATCGGTTGAAATACGGCGATTTGAATGCGGGTATTGCCACTCAATACCAAGAGGTCAACGCCAAAAATGCCGTGTGGTCCGACCAAACTGAAGTATTTGGTTCCTCACAGCAAAACTGGAAGTCTGCGAAAGACTTTTGGGGCAATACCTTCGGTTACCTACCTGTGGTGGGCAATGTGGGTAATGTGGTCTTTGGCGTCCATGACGCCATCTATGGCATGACCGCCGACGACCGTGTAGGCGGCAGTGCGGCGGCAGTGTTATCAGGCCTGCAACTGGTACATGAACTTGCCTCAATTGGCGTGGAAGTGGGGTTAGGTGAACGACCTGCCGCCGCAACTCCTCTGAAGTACTTCTGGAAACACAACCCTGAGACCAACGATTTCGAATTGGTGCGCGTTAACAATGCGTTGAAAAATACCGAGGCGGTGTCCGTTCCCCTTGAGGGTGCGCCTAAGGTGAGTCCTGCGGCTGATACGTCGGGCGCTATCGGGCAGATGCGAGAAGTAGAGTATGCGGGGCAAAAGTACTTCGTCTCTGATAAGCCAGATGCAGGGGACGGCTATTTTCTATTGCGTGTCAAAGACCCGCACAACCCCGGAAAACTAGTCAGTAGCGGGAAAATTGCCAAGCCGGACAACGCCGGTATTTGGAAACGAAGAGGGGTTGCCGGCGGGGGCAGAACTGAATTCGTTCCACTCAAAGAACACATTGCAGGCACCACGCAACAAAGACCCGCGGCCCCTGAACAAATATTGGAGCTCAATCGAAGGCCAAGTGGACGCTATGCGCTGACTTCGCAAGACCCGCGGGACGCCAAGCCGTTTATTGCCGATGGTGCGTACGCATTTGTTATACGTGCGGATGAACCGGACAGGGTGTATGTCGGCTCGATGAACAAAGGCCTCACCCCTCAAGGTAAGCCTTACCCCTACAACTTGCGAACCAACCCCGGCTGGGTGGAGGGGCACTCAGCACTGACCAGCGGGCTGAAATCACTGAAGGGAGGGACTACTGATGTGATGTATGCGGGGACTGTTTACATAAAAGATGGCCAGCCCGAGTTTTGGACAAACTCGAGCGGTCACTACACGCCTTCCGCCGAACTGCGCGATACGAACCTCACACCCGAAGTCAAAAACCTACTGCCGGCAGAACGATTTGTGGATGAAGATGACCTGACGCCCGCACAACGAAGACTGTGGGATGAAAGCACATACCTGACCCCGGCGGAGAAAGAGGAAAACGACCAGTTCATGCTCGAGCAATACAGTGCGCAGGATAGCGGCAGTGACGATAGCGACGATGACTATGATTGATTCGGCAGCGAATGTTGCTGCGTTGCGCAACAGGGGTGAGCTGAAGCACCGCCTTGGCGCGCAGAGCCCTGGCCTGCGTTTTGTCGATACCGTTGCCCAAGTCACTCAAGGCGGTTGATGATCCAGCGCTTGTATCGCAAATGCAGCGTGTCAGTCGCCGACTAGATCGACGGATCTACCGCTATCGCAGGCAAGCCAGCTCCCACATTTTTTACCGTATTCAGGCGGTGGTTTTTGCGTCAGCGAAAGATCAATGTGGGAGCGGGCTTGCCCGCGATGAGGGCGTGACGGTCAGCCTGTTGGGGGCTGGTTTACCGCTATCGCAGGCAAGCCAGCTCCCACATTTTTTACCGTGTTCGGGCGGTGGTTTTTGCGTCAGCAAAAGTTCGAATGTGGGAGCGGGCCTTGGGCAGGGCGGTACCGGCGGCGTTTTGTGGCTGAACGGCGCGGCTTAGAACACTGCCTTGACCTGCAAGCCCAGCACCAGTGCATTGTCGATCTCTGTACCCGCAAACGCCCCCGGCTCAATGATGTATTGCACATCCGGACGCAACGTCAGCCACGGCGTGGCCTGGTAGCCATAACTGAGTTCGATCAACTGCTCGGCATTGTTCAGGTTCGGATAGTCCGTCCCCGCGTTGAACGCTGCCAGTTCCTGCACGTCGCGACTGCGCGGGTTCGGCACCGCGCGGCCGTAACCCAGGGCGACGGTGTCGCGCGGGCGGCCTTCAAACGGTTTGTACAGCACCACGCCCGCGCCATACCACTTGCTGAACGGCGAGGCGGCCTCGCTGGCGACCGAGTATTGGCCGAAGGCGTGCAGCACGCGACCGGCGGATGTGCTGGATGCCCACACGGCCTGGTCGACCAGCAGGTAGTGACCGCCGCGACCGCTGACGGTTTTATTGCTGCCGATGCGTTTCACATCGGAGCTGTCGTAGTAATAACCCAGCTTGTATTCACCCGGCAGCGTGCCCGCGTGTTTGTAGACCAGCTCGATAGGCACCACGGTGCCGGTGGTGTGCTTGGGCCCCAAGTGCCAGGCGCGGCTGGAATTGCCGTTGCTCGACGGGTCGACATTGAATGCCGCCACGCGCAGTTGCCACGCCGGCGAAAAGTCGTATTTCACCCGTGCGCCCAGGTGTGCGTTGGGGTAGTTGGCCCAGCCACTGCCGCCGGACATGTTCAGCGGGTGCCCGCAGAAACCGGCGTTCATGAAGTTGCACAGGATGCCGCTGTCGAGGCCGCCGAGGTCGTTGCCCATGGCCATGTAGCCAAGCTTGACGTTCAGCGCGGGGGTGAACAGCGTGCGTTCGTAGCTCAATTCGGTGAGGCGGGTGTAGAGGCCGCCGTAGTTTTCCTGGATCGGCAGACGGTTGCCCACCAGGTCTTCGGAGGCGCTGTTGCCGCGCCGGTCGTTGATGGTCAGCTGGATGCGGTCGCCATTGTTCAGGCCGTAGAGCTTGCCCAGGTCGAACTGCACGCCAAGCTTGATGTTTTGCGAGTAGCGCGCCGAACGGTGTTGGCCGCCGTCGGCGTTGTAGGCGGTTTCGCCGCTGTAGTCGCCGGTGAAGCGGATGCCTTGCTCGTCGAGTTCACGGCGCAGGTCGCCCCAGTCGCCGGTCAGGGTGGTGTCGTCGGCTTGAACGGGCAGGGCGGCAGCAAAAGCCAGGCCCAGCACCAGGCGGCCAATGGGCAAATGAGAAGTGGGGGTCATGCGTGGTTTTCCAGACAAAAAGCGCGGTGCCGGGGGCGGCACCGCGCGAACACAGGGTTATGGCAGGGCGTAGGCGATCACGTAGTCGCCACGGTCAGTGGACTGGCGCGCGCCGCCGGCGGTGATGACGATGTATTGCTTGCCGGTTTTCGGCGACACGTAGGTCATCGGGCCGCCTTGGCTGCCCACCGGCAGGCGGGCCTTCCAGACTTCATCGCCGTTGCCGCTGTTGAAGGCGCGCAGGTAGAAGTCCTGGGTGCCGGCGATAAAGATCAGGCCGCCCTGGGTGGACAGCGTGCCGCCGAGGGTCGGCAGGCCAATCTTGATCGGCAGGTGCATGCGGACGCCCAGCGGACCGGTGTCTTCAACCGTGCCCACCGGCACTTGCCAGGCGATCTGCTGGGTCTTCATGTCGATGGCGGTCAGGGTGCCGAACGGCGGCGCCTGGCACGGGATGCCGGCCACCGACAGGAAGCGGTTTTTGTTCACCGCATACGGCGTGCCCTTGAGTGGCACCGCGCCCATGCCGGTGTTCAGCGCTTCGCCACCGGACGAGGCCTGGGCCTTGTTCTGCGACGGCACCATCTGGATCCACAGGCCCAGGCGCATGTCGTTGACGAAGATAAAACCGTGCACCGGGTCGGTGGAAATGCTGCCCCAGTTCATGCCGCCCAGCGAGCCCGGAAAACTCAGCGATTTATCGGTGCCCGGCGCGGTGTACAGGCCTTCGTAGCGCATGCCCTTGAAGTCGATACGGCACAGCAATTGGTCGTAGGGCGTGGCGCCCCACATGTCCGATTCGTTCAGGGTTTGCGCGCCAATCTGCGGCATGCCCACCGATTTAGGCTGGGTCAACGAATACGGCTCGTTGGGAATGTTCGCGGCCCTGACCGGCACTTCCTTGACGTCTGTCAGCGGCTTGCCGGTGGCGCGGTCGAGCACGTAGATCTGCCCGGCCTTGGTGCCGATCACCACAGCCGGTACTGCCTTGTCGCTGCCCGGTGGGGTGAAATCGATCAGGCTCGGCTGCATCGGCAGGTCGAAGTCCCACAGGTCATTGTGGACGGTCTGGTACACCCACTTTTCTGCGCCGGTGGAGGCGTCAAGCGCCAGCACCGAGGCGCCGTATTTGTGATTCAGTTGGGTACGTTCAACGCCATAGATGTCGGTGGACGAGCTGCCCATCGGCAGAAAAACCGTGTTCATCAGCGGGTCGTATGACATTGGCGCCCAGCTGTTCGGCGTGCTGCGCACATAGGTGCTGCCGGCGGCTGGCGCTTGTTTGTCTTCGGGATTGCCCGGGTCAAAGGCCCAGCGCATTTGGCCGGTGATCACGTCGAAACCACGGATCACGCCGCCGGGCATGTCGGTTTGTACGTTATCGGCGACGCGGCCACCCACCACGACGGTGGTGCCGGCCATCAACGGTGCCGACGACAATTGGTAGTAGCTGTCTGGCACATCGCCCAGGCCGGCTTTCAGGTCCACTTGGCCGTGGGTGCCGAAGTCTTCGCAGAATTTGCCGGTGTCGGCATCCACCGCGATCAGGCGTGCATCAATGGTGTTGGTCAGCAGGCGACGCTGGCATTGCGCACCGGCTGGCACGCTGGCGGCCATGATCGGCGAGCTGTTGGGTTGGGTCGGCTGAGCGATGGGCGCGGTGGCGTCGAAATACGCCATGCCACGGCAACGCTGCCACACCGCCGATTTGGCGTTGACTTCGTTCTTCCACAGCTCTTTGCCGGTGTCGGCATCCAGCGCGATCAGGTTGTTGTGCGGCGTGCAGATAAACACCTTGTTGCCGATCTGCAGGGGAGTCAGTTGGTCTTCGGCACCGTTGCCGTCGCTGATGGCAACGTCGCCGGTGTGGTAGGTCCACGCCACTTTGAGCTTGTTGACGGTGTCGCGGTTGATCTGGTCCAGCGCTGCAAAACGGCTGCCGCCTTCGGTGTTGCCGTAGTGGGCCCAGTCTTTTTGTGCATCGGCTGCATCCACTGGCGTGATGCCTGGGCCTTTACCGGTGGGCGCCACGCTTGGGTGCGCCACGAACATGTTGCCTGCAGCGACGGCCACGCCTACTGCCAACACGGCAGCAATGCCATACGCGCCGCGAGCGGGCTTGCCCACCAGCAACGGATACACCAACGCCACCACCACGCCGATCACCGCAAACATGAACAGCCGCGAAAACAGCGGCCAGTACACCAGCCCTACGTCCGCCACTGCCCAGACAGCCGTGCCCACCAGAAAAGCGGCGAACAGCCACGCGCCAGCCGGGTTGCGCCGCGCGATCAACAGGCCGGAAACGGCCATGGCCACGCCACCGATCAGGAAGTACCAGGAACCGCCCAGGCTGACCAGTTTGGCGCCGCCAACGGCCAGGGCCACGCCGAGCAGGGCAATGATGATGCCCAGGCCCAGCAGAAGATATCGTGAGGCGCCAGCGGCGCGGGATGCTCGTTTCATGTCGACAGGACTCGAAGGTGAGTGACTAAAGGTCGAATGTTAGCAAGATAAGTAACTGGTTAGTACATTCTACTGGGTAATAGTCTTTTACAGCCTTTGGGATGATGTTGTTGCAAACCGGCTTGGAGGGCCCAGCAGGCTTTGTGTGGCAAGCCTGCTGGCCACTTCAAGGATGCTTGCCAGTCAAAGCCTGCCCATCACAGAGCGTTGTGTTTTCACTCAAGGGAGGCAAGAAACTCGGCTACACACGTCATGCACGCGTCACGCTCTTCAACATGCGGCATATGGCTGGACTGCTCGAAAATCTGCCAGCGCACGTCGCTGATGCCGTCGGCAAACGGCTGCACCGTGGCCGGTGTGGCTTCGTCGAAGCGCCCGGAGATCAACAGCGTCGGCACCTGGATCTGCGGCAGCCGATCAATGATCGTCCAGTTGCGCATGCTGCCGATCACATGGAACTCAGTGGGACCATTCATCGCGTGGTAAACGGTAGGGTCTTCTTCGATGGCGGCATTGGTGCGCTCAACTTCGGCGGGCACCGGCAGGGTACGGCACACATGGCGCGCGTAAAACACCTCCGCCGCGGCGAGGTATTCAGCGGTGTCGGTGGTGCCGGCGGCTTCATGGCGCAGCAACGTGGCCTGTACCTCGGGCGGCAGCGCCTGGCGCAGCTCATTTGCTGCTTCGCACCACAAATCCATCGAGGCTGGCGAGTTGGCAATAATCAACGCTTTCAAGCCGGCAGGCTGGCGCACCGCGTGCTCGGCGCCGAGCATGCCGCCCCAGGACTGGCCCAGCAGCGCGTAGTCACTGATCTCAAGGTGCTCGACCAGGTTGTCCAACTCTGCCAGGAACAGCTCCACGCTCCAGAAATCGACGGACGCGCCGGGTAAGTGGGTCGAGCGGCCATTGCCGACCTGATCGTAGTGCACCACCGCGCGGCCAGTGGCGGCCAGGTCTTTGAAACTGTCGACGTAGTCATGGGTGCAGCCCGGGCCGCCGTGGGCAATGATCAAGGGCAGACGCCCTGAACTCAAATCGCCAGTGACCCGGAACCACGTCCGATAGCCACGGAAATCGGCATAACCTTCGCGAACCTGCATGCTGTGTACCTCCTTGGAATTGATGCGGTACAGGCTAACCAAAACCGCGCGTCAGGTGCACTGGTAGAAATGATAGGTTCTACGCGTGCAGCAAACGGTCACCGCCCAACGCATCACGCTGCATCGATTGCAGGTTTTTCTCGATGGTCTCGCAGAGGGTTTCCATCTGGATCTGGTGTTCGCTGGAGTGAAACGGGCTTTGCAGGTCGGTGCCGATGCGTTCGATCGCCAGCAGCATAAAGCCCACCACCGTCGACGCCAGCGGCGTGAACCAGCCCAGCGATTCCACCAGGCCCACCGGCACGATCAGGCAGAACAGCGAGATAAACAGCCGCGGGAAATACACGTAAGGGTAGGGCAGCGGCGTATTGGCGATGCGTTCCATACCGCCCTGGGCGTTGGACAGGTCCACCAGGGTGGACTCCAACCGAGCCAGGCGAATGCTGTCCAGGTGCCCAGTCTTGTATTCACGCGCCAATAACGCTGCAGAGCCGGTGAGGATGTCATTGGCAAAGTTATTGGTGGCGCCCTTGCGCGCGAACTCTTCAGCCGGGATAAACGCACGCACCTCGTCCGGGCATGGATTGCCCCTGAGGTGCGCCGCCAGGCAATTCACATACGCCACATGGCGGCGCAACAGCGTGGCCTTGGCTGGGTTCACCTCGCCTTCAGGGTCGTCGAGCAGGGTCAGTACCTGGCGTGCAAAGCTGCGCGAGTTATTCACCATCGCGCCCCACAGCGTGCGGGCTTCCCACCAGCGGTTATAGGCGCTGCTGTTGCGAAAACTGATCAGCACCACCAGGGCCGAACCCAGCAATGTCAGCGGCATCAGCGGCAGATTGATCTTGGTGGTCAGAAACAGCATGAAATCCACCGTGACGGCGACATCCCACAACAATAGCCAGAACAGGGACCAGCCCACATAGCCCATGGTCTTGATGACCAAGCGGTATTTTTTGATGATGGCGGCTTTCAAACGTGAACCTCGAAGCGGGCGATAAGCAACAGTGCTTAAGCTCGGACGCCCGTTTGCGGAGAAAGGTTCGCCTTGGACCTGAATCGTTTAAGTTACGGGTTATCAGGTTTCATACGCTGATTTATAGGCCGGGGCGGTCGGCGTAAGTGGTCCGCAGCACAGACGCCGTTGATGTTTACCCTGCAAATCCGGCGATTTGGATAAATGGGAGCCTGAAAGTAAGGCGTTTATCTGCCCATTGCATGAGTGTGGGTTGAAACGGCGAGGGTGTTATCTGATCGAGGTGCCAACCACGAATGTCTCTTGCCTCTTGAAATTCAAGATGCGCCTGGCGGCAGCTACTGCATGCTTGGAGAGCGCTTCCATGCGTGGAGATTGCAAGGCCCAGGCGTGCCAATACAACGCAACGTCGGTGAAATGCCCAGGGACCAGATCCACGAGATCTCCACTTTTAAGCAAGGTACTGGCTTTCATCTGCGGAACCATGCCGTAGCCGAGGCCATGACGTATCGCCCGAAAGCGCGCTTCGGGCAGCGACAGGTAGTGGCTCGGAAAGGCATCTGCATGCAGGCCCAAACGCGACTGTAAAAATTCTGACTGCAATGTGTCTTTGCGAGAGTAGGCAAGCACCGGTGCCTTGCGTGCGGCGTCGCGTGTCAGCCCGGACGGAAACCATCGCGCCTGAAAGGCCGTCGATGCCACCAATTGGTAGCGAACCGACCCTAGCGGTTCTGCAAAGCAGCCACGCATCGGCACTGGACGCGTGCCTATGCACCCAATGACTTGCCCACTCTCCAGCAGGGCATACGTATGATCCTGATCATCGACCACGAGCTCCAGGAGAATCTTTTCGCTGACAAACGTCTCTGCCAATGCCGGGAAAAACCATGTGTTCAAGGTGTCGCCGTTCACGCCTATTACCAACCGTACATAGTCCTCGCCGGTTCCTGCTATATCGTTGAGCAATTCTTCCTCCAGCACTGTCGCGCGACGCAGGTAAGTCATCAACTTCCTCCCAATCTGAGTCGGCTCGCACGGCCGCCCCCGTACCACCACGGAGCTACCCAGACGCGCTTCCAGTGCATGTATCCGCTGTGAGACGGCTGACGGAGTCACTTTCAGGTATTCGGCTGCCTTTTCGAAGCTGCCACCTTCGATGACGGCCAGAAACGCCTGCATGTGCTTCGCATCGAGCTTCATTGTCGAATTCCTGATTAAGTATTTCTTATGGGTACTGAAATATACTTCGTTTTACTTCACTTTTATTTCAATGCATTTAATGATGACTTCAGGGCGACACAAGGTAATTTCCCGTTGCAGTGCCCGACCCGATCTTCGCCCACAGTTTAAAGGTGGCGCAGGGAGGTACTGTTTAACCCCAGGAGTTAAGCATGAGATGTGTGTTTATGATTTTGCTCGCGTTGACGTTGTGCGCGTGCACAACCTCTGTCCGCAATTGGACGAGAATAGACGGGCAAACCACGGATATAGCGCAAGACAAAGCCCGTTGTCAGTACGAGGCCAAAGCGGCGACGGCAAGCTATCACTCCTCGCCTTCGGCTGACGACAAAACGTCCGGCATGGGCAATGCCGTGGGTGACGGGATTGTTATTGCGCAAAAACAAGTTGAACTGATCAACGACTGCCTGCGGGTAAAGGGTTATGTCGGGCAGTAAAAAATAGACACAGGGTGGGCCGTTGATAGTTGCCTGGCTGTGCTGTCGAGTTGT
Organism: Pseudomonas sp. Larv2_ips; assembly: GCF_963879675.1. NCBI lineage: Bacteria > Pseudomonadati > Pseudomonadota > Gammaproteobacteria > Pseudomonadales > Pseudomonadaceae > Pseudomonas > Pseudomonas sp. Larv2_ips. Next base: position 22,225 of record NZ_CAWOAW010000037.1, on the reverse strand, counting down.
TTGCCAGTGGTTTTATACCGCCGGTGTTTTCCTGATTATTTAAGATTAAGGCATTTGGTTTTCAGCAGGGTGCAGTCAATTTAATTGGTCAGTGCTCGCGTTATCGGTCGCCTTGATTTTGTTTATGTGTTTGTTATGGAAGTTTGCCTCCAAAGGATTTTACAGAAGTAGTTGTAAAGGTGTTTCAAAATGAAAGCCGAAAAAGTTCTGGTGCTGCGAACGTGCGCAAATAATATGGCCGACCACTGTGGTCTGATCTGGCCTGTTTCAGGACGGGTCGAATGCAAGTTTTGGGAACCCACCCTAAAGCTTGAAAATGGGTTGACTGGCGTGTTGTGGGGGCAGGGCGCGAGTGCGCAGTTGAGCCCGCAGGCAGACGCGAGATGGGTAGTGTGTGAAGTGGCAGTGAGTGACCTGATTTTCCTCGACGAGGATGAAGGCGTGAAATTTTCTCGTGCTGAAGTTGTTCATGTCGGTACGCGAAGCAGTGCACTGGACTTTATTCAGGACAATGCTTGCAAGTATGAAGCCTCCACGACAAATTTGATTGAGGCCTTGGTTATTCCTGATGCGCAATCAGGGACGAAGGCTGTTCTTCCCGCCTTGCCGGTTGTGACCAAGGCTCCTGCCGATGTGGTCACTCGCCGTACTACGGTGCGTTCTACGCAAACGCTGGAAACGGCCGTTTATGGCAGTACGCTCACTGGCGCTAATCAGAGCCAACTCATTGCAGGCTACGGCAGCACTGAAACTGCCGGAGACAGCAGCACATTGATTGCAGGCTATGGCAGTACCGGAACGTCAGGTTCTGATAGCTCGATCATTGCCGGCTACGGCAGTACACAAACCGCGGGCGATGAAAGCTCCCTGATGGCGGGGTACGGCAGTACACAAACAGCCAAGGTGGGCAGTGATCTCACCGCCGGCTACGGCAGCACTGGCACTGCCGGCTCCGACAGTTCGCTCATTGCCGGGTATGGCAGCACGCAAACGGCAGGCGGCGAAAGCTCCTTGACCGCCGGTTACGGCAGTACCCAAACGGCCCAAGTGGGCAGTGATCTCACCGCCGGCTACGGCAGCACC
>NZ_CAWOAW010000037.1:627-21024 GCF_963879675.1 Pseudomonas sp. Larv2_ips | reverse complement strand
CATTGCCGGGTATGGCAGCACGCAAACGGCAGGCGGCGAAAGCTCCTTGACCGCCGGTTACGGCAGTACCCAAACGGCTCAAGAAGGCAGTGATCTCACCGCCGGTTATGGCAGTACGAGCACCGCCGGCTCCGACAGTTTGCTGATCGCTGGCTACGGGAGCACGCAAACTGCCGGCGGTGAAAGCTCTCTAACCGCAGGGTATGGCAGCACCCAAACAGCCCGCTTAGGCAGTGATCTGACCGCCGGTTACGGCAGTACCAGCACTGCGGGTTCCGACAGCTCACTGATCGCCGGTTATGGCAGCACGCAGACTGCCGGCACGGACAGCTCTTTGACGGCCGGTTACGGCAGTACCCAAACGGCTCAAGTGGGCAGTGATCTTACGGCCGGTTACGGCAGTACCAGCACTGCGGGTTCCGACAGCTCACTGATTGCCGGCTATGGCAGCACGCAAACTGCCGGCACAGACAGCTCTCTGACGGCCGGTTACGGCAGTACCCAAACGGCTCAAGTGGGCAGTGACCTTACGGCCGGTTACGGCAGTACCAGCACTGCGGGCTCCGACAGCTCACTGATTGCCGGCTATGGCAGCACGCAGACTGCCGGGGGAGACAGCACCCTGACGGCCGGTTATGGCAGTACGCAAACGGCTCAATTGGGCAGTGACCTCACTGCCGGCTACGGCAGCACGAGCACTGCGGGCTCCGACAGTTCGCTGATCGCGGGTTATGGCAGCACCCAAACTGCGGGCGGCGAAAGCTCCCTGACTGCTGGTTACGGCAGTACTCAGACGGCTCAGGAAGGCAGTGATCTGACTGCCGGTTACGGCAGCACGGCCACCACCGGACCTGGCAGTATGGTGACTGCCGGTTACGGCAGTTCGCAGACTGCCGGTCACGCGAGTGCGTTGATTGCAGGCTATGGCAGCACCCAGACGGCCGGTTACAAAAGCATTCTGACTTCGGGTTACGGCAGCACTCAGACCGCCCAGGAAAGCAGTGATCTCATCGCCGGCTACGGCAGTACTGAAACCGGTGGTTACGACAGTTCGTTGATCGCCGGTTACGGCAGTACCCAGACAGCCGGTTACGCAAGCATTCTGACTGCCGGATACGGCAGCACGCAGACAGCACAAGAAGGCAGTTCACTCACCGCAGGTTATGGCAGTACGAGCACCGCGGGCGCTGACAGCTCGCTGATCGCAGGCTACGGCAGTACTCAGACCGCAGGACACGAAAGTACACTCACTGCAGGCTACGGCAGCACCCAAACAGCGCAGGAGGACAGTTCGCTTACTGCAGGATACGGCAGCACCTCAACTGCCGGATTCAACAGTTCATTAATCGCCGGCTACGGCAGTACGCAAACCTCGGGCTATGAGAGCACCCTGACGGCCGGCTATGGCAGTACACAAACGGCCCAGGACAATAGCTCGCTCATCACGGGTTATGGCAGTACCTCCACGGCGGGATATCAAAGTTCGTTGGTTGCGGGTTACGGCAGCACCCAGACCGCAGGTTATGAGTCGACCCTGACAGCCGGCTACGGCAGTTGCCAGACGGCTCAAGAGCAAAGTTGGTTAACTGCCGGCTACGGCAGCACATCAACAGCGGGTTATGAAAGCAGACTGATTGCCGGCTATGGCAGTACGCAAACCGCCGGCTACAAAAGTACCCTGACCGCAGGCTACGGCAGTACCCAGACCGCCCAGGAAGAAAGCTCGCTGACTACCGGTTATGGGAGCACTTCAACGGCGGGCTACAACAGTACGCTGGTCGCCGGTTACGGCAGCACTCAAACCGCCGGCTACAACAGCAGCCTGACAACGGGTTATGGCAGCACCCAGACTGCGGGTTACGACAGTGTCATGACTGCGGGGTATGGCAGTACGCTGACCGCCCTGGACAGCAGTACGCTGACTGCCGGCTATGGCAGCACGCAAACCGCCGGATTTGGCAGTTCGTTAATGGCCGGCTACGGCAGTTCGCAGACTGCCGGTTGTGAAAGCACATTAACGGCAGGTTATGGCAGTACCCAGATGGCGGAGCGCGACAGCACGCTCACCGCAGGTTATGGCAGCACCGGTACTGCCGGGCAGGACAGCTCGCTGATTGCCGGTTATGGCAGCAGCTTGACCAGTGGCACGCGCAGCTTTTTGACCGCGGGCTACGGCAGCAGTCTTACCTCAGGCATGCGCAGCAGCCTGACGGCGGGATACGGCAGCAACCAGATTGCGAGCCATAAGAGTTCGCTGATTGCGGGCCATGAGAGCACCCAGATTGCAGGGCACAAAAGTATGTTGATCGCCGGCAAAAACAGTTCGCAAACAGCGGGTTCTCGCAGCACGTTGATCGCCGGCGCTAAAAGTGTCCAGATGGCGGGCGACCGCAGCAAGCTGACTGCCGGTGCAGACAGCACCCAGACAGCCGGCGATCGCAGCAAGCTTTTGGCCGGTAGCAACAGTTACCTGACGGCTGGCGACCGGAGCAAACTCACTGCCGGCGACGATTGTGTGCTGATGGCCGGGGACCGTAGCAAGCTGACGGCTGGCAAGAACTGCGTATTGACCGCTGGCGCTGACAGCAGGCTCATAGGGAGTCTGGGCTCGACGCTTTCAGGCGGGGAGAACTCGACACTGGTTTTCCGCTGCTGGGACGGTAAGCGCTACACCAACGTGGTCGTCAAGACGGGCAGCGACGGCGTGGAAGCTGATGTTCCGTATCAAATTGACGAGGAGAGCAACGTTCTAATCAAGGCTGAGGACAGCCACAGTGTGGCGGACCCGGCTCAGCTTCAGCCATGAACTTGCTCTCTAAACCCGCCTGCGGCCGAGCGCTGAAAACCTAACCCCCCAGGTGCTTTCAATCATTCTTGTGAGGGGCAACATGACGCTGTGACGAAGCCCTGATGAAGGCCAATACAAAACGCCCCGACTTGTTTGGGGCGTTTTATTATCAATCGGCGAAAGGCAGGTAGAGGAAACGAATACGGTGATCCTCGTCGTCTGCCATCTTCTTCAATGATTATGCAATTGTGCATTTATATGTTTGCGTTAATGCATATTAACGCCTAGGGTTAGGTCGAGCCAGATCGGAACGCGCCCTCTAATCCGGGCATCTCGGAACGTCGATAGCTCAGCAGCACCGCTGTACCTTGACACGCTGGATGCGTGTTTTCATTCATGGAGGATTGAAAAATGTTAACCCCTGAAACAACCCGATTCACCGGCGACACACAGCCCAACTGCCTGATCGGCCATCTGCTCGACCCGCAACTGGTCGAAGCGGCGCATCAGACTAAAGCAATGGCTGGCGCCAGCCTGAATTTCAGCATGCAGAAACAAACCCAGACCAACTGGTGCTGGGCGGCGGTTTCCGCGTCGGTCGGCAACTACTACGGCACCGGGTCCTGGACCCAGTGCGGTGTCGCCAGCAACGCGCTGGACCGCAACTGCTGCAACCAGCCCGGCCCGTGCAACGTCTACGGCTATCTGGATTCCGCCCTGCGAATCACGCGCAGCTACAACGGCATGAATCAAGGCTCGCTGCAGATGTCGGCCATCCAGAACCAGCTCAACATGGGCCGCCCCATCGGTTTGCGTTGCGCCTGGTACGGTGGCGGTGCGCACTTTCTGGTGATCTATGGCACCAACGGCAACTACCTGTTGATCGCAGATTCGATCTACGGCTATTCGACTCGCGCATTGAACTCGTTCCCCGGTTCGTACAACGGCGGCGGCAATTGGACCAACACTTACTTCACCGTAAAAAACTGAGGAGGGCTGCATCATGCAACTGACTTATCCAAAGGCGCCTTCCAACGGCGTACAGGTACTGCGTCCAGCGCTGCAAGCCGCGCTGCAAACCCAGGGCTTCGGCGTCAATCGCCAATTCGCAGCCGCCGTGCCAGGCCAAATCAGGCTGAGCGAAGGCTATCGTGGCTACTCGCTCAGCCTGGAGGACCTGAGTCTCGGTAAGGGCCTCAAAGACGCTGAAGTCGGCGATTGGCATTACCTGGTATTTGCCGATGGCGCGACGATTGCCGACGCGCAATTGGCCGACGTACGTGGGCATATCGAGTTCGCGTCGCTCAACCACGGGACGTTGGCAGCGGCGACGGTGGATGCGCTGAAACTGGCGGAACAGTCGCCGCAATTGCAGGGTAAAACCGTGGAACTGCGCGTGTTGTTTATCTCGGCACTGCACGTTGTGGCCATCTGGCTGCACGCCGACGGCGAAGAGGTGCTGATCCCGATTGAGCCGACCCCCAAGGAACTGGCGGTCACTCAGTTGTACAGTGAGGCGGCGCTGCTCGCTTTGCTCAAACCGGCGGCTGATCAGGCCCGTCAGCGCTTCGACGCCGACACCCGTGGCGAGTTGGGCAGTTGATAAAACCCTAGGGTAAAAAAACCCGGACATTGTCCGGGTTTTTTATCGAAACGGCTCAGCGAATCAGGGTCAGTCAGACGTGATACGCAGCCTGGGGCGGCGGAGAAAAAATCACATGGGTTTTTCGAGATCATCCGGCGTTGATTTTCGACCGGACTGGGCTGATGTTTTTTCATTTTTCCACTGACGGCGTAAAGCGCCTATTTTCTGAAACGCACGCTGGGTGGTATTGATCCAGCCAGTGGGTCTGGGATCGACCAGCATGCTGAGCGCCCGCGCATAATCCAGTGCCAGGCCCGGCGTCCACGCCATGGTTTGCGCGCGTTTACGAATTTGAATGGCCACCCATAATTCCGGCGTGGTGAATATTTTTCCCAGAATACGGTAGAGACCGTAATGCCCCCATATACGCCCTAGCGATCCTTCCAAAGCCGCTTCAAGAACCTGTATGACGCTGCTGGAACAATTGCGGTGGGTGAGGTTATAGGTGGTGTCTTGACGGTACGCCGCCCAAAAGCTCTGCAAGTGCTGCGGGTCATAGTTACGCAGGTGTACTTGAACGGTAGAAGGGCACCATGCCTGTGATTCCGTGAGGTAATCGGACTGGAATTCTCCCGGCACATCGTTATCTTCGGTGGCCCGCAACAGGCGCATGAACTGGTCCGGTGAATGGTCGATGTCCTGCGCCGGGTAAAGGCTCACATACAAACCATCGGGCGCTTCCAGTGCGGCATGCCCCGTTGATATCACCCCGTTCTTGTCCACAGCGGCGATATACCGTTCTATCAATGGGCGGCGTACCACTTCAGCATTCGCTACACCCAGCGGCGTCCAAATATGGACGATAAGGGGCCGGGCATTCTCTCCTGTAGGACGCTCACACGGGGTTTGCTCTGTGTGACCTGGCCCAGGCATGGGACGATCAGCATCCTCGTTTAGCGCCGGGTTGGAGATCATTCGCCGGGCGCGGCCCGCAACAAGCAACATATTCCAACCTGCAAAAAACAATCCCAGCCCGAGGCAGTAGGGGACCGTGCCGATATAGTGTGTTGGGTAGGGTTGGAAGAAGAACACGGCCAGAGCGATTTCGACCCCGCCGCCGAACATTGCGATACGAAAGGTTCGGTAGCGGACAACGTAAGCGGACACGATCTGCAGCAGGCCGTCGGCTAAAAACAACGTGCCGAAGATCATCGAAAGAATAAAGTTGCCGTGGTGGTGGCCTGCCAGGATCAGTGGCGCAGCCGTCACGAAAGACAAGCCTTTGAGGTAGCGAAGCTTGCGCTGCCCGACGATCCCGCTGTGTGCCACGACCAACGTCGCACTGCCCTCGATCAACAGTAACCAGGCGAAAGGGTTTATCGGGAAGTACAGTGCGTCATCCAGTGCATCAATGAATAGGATGCTCCCGCACAGGATGCCGACAACCCCAATGGCTGTCAGCGTGCGCCAATATGACCGAAGGTAATCAACCCCCAATAGCAGTATGACAAGCCTGACCATTGCACCGTCCTCTACCCTTGAACCAGCGTATTAAGCCGGCAGTGGTCACGTTCCCATTCGGGTGTTGAGTCTCCAGCACAACGCGATGTGCACCGCCGCTTGACGGGCAGCCTGCGGTTCTGAGAACAAAGCGTGTTCTCAGCCAGAAGACAGAGGCGCGGTCGGCGTGCAACAGGTCATTTTCAAGCTGCAGCAGGGCGAGAGGCGTGGAGGGCGCCGCGAAGGGGTACTGCGAGCGTCGTGCACACATGGCCGGTTCCTCGAACTGACCTCCTGAGCGTAGACGATGAATCTACAGCGGCGTCAGCACGTTCATCACCGTGTCCAGCGCCACGCGTGTGTCATCCAGCTGCACCAGCGAGGCGTGCCGGGCGCCGAGGGCATCACGGTTCTGGATCGCCGTGAGAATGGCCTTGTGGCGGGGCAGGCTCAGGCCCTGGATGTCCGGGCGGCGATTGGTGATGTTGATCGACTCGCGCAGCGGCAGCGACAGCATGTTGCACATGTAGGCGAGCAAATCGTTGCGGGTGGCGTCAGCAATCGCGCGGTGGAAGTCCAGGTCGGCCTGCAGCAGGTCGTCATGGGTCTTCGCGGTTTCCATGCCCAGGTAGGCTTTTTCGATGGTGGCGATGTCTTCATCGGTGGCGGTAGTCGCAGCCATGGCGGCAATTTCCGGTTCGAGGATGCGTCGCACGCCGGCCAGGGTGTTGAAAAACTCACTGTGAGGCGTGGTCTGCATCAGCCAGGACAACACGTCAGGGTCGAGCAAATGCCATTTCAAGCGCGGGCGCACCACCGCGCCCACCCGAGGTTTGGAATACACCAGGCCCTTGGCGCTGAGCACGCGCGTCGCCTCGCGCAACACCGAACGGCTGACCTTGTACTCCTCGCACAGCGTGGCCTCCATGGGCAGGCGTTCTTCGGGTTTAAAGCGGCCGGAAACGATGTGCATGCCCAAGTCCTGGACGATCTGGGCATGCATGCTCTTGCGCGGCTTGGACGGCTGGTGATCCATAACGAACGGGAGGCCCTGGCTAAATAGGCGGCATCATAGCATCCCAATTAGTGGGAATGACGCGGGACTTCAGCCCCACGGCAGCCCACCAGGAAGTCAAAGTCACAGCCTTGGTCGGCCTGCAACACGTGGTCGATATACAGCTGACGGTAGCCGCCGACGATCAGCTTCTGCGGTGGCGGCAGGTCGGCCATGCGGGCTGCCAGCTCTGCGTCGGGGATGTCCAGGTGCAGGCGGCCATTGGCGCAATCGAGTTCAATCCAGTCGCCTTCCTTCACCGTGGCCAACGGGCCACCGGCGGCGGCTTCCGGTGCCACGTGCAATACCACCGTGCCGTAAGCGGTGCCGCTCATGCGCGCATCGGAAATCCTCACCATATCGGTCACGCCCTGGGCCAGCAGCTTGGCCGGCAAGCCCATGTTGCCGACTTCGGCCATGCCCGGGTAACCCTTGGGGCCGCAGTTTTTCATGACCAGGATCGAATCGGCATCCACGTCCAGCTCCGGGTCATTGATGCGCGCCTTGTACATGTCAAAGTCCTCGAACACCACAGCCCGGCCACGGTGCTGCATCAACTCGGGGCTGGCGGCCGATGGTTTGAGCACGGCGCCCAACGGCGCCAGGTTGCCACGCAGCACGCAAATGCCGCCGTCGGCACGGATCGGGTTGTCGAGGGTGCGGATCACTTCGTCCTGGCCGTAAATCGGCGAGTCCTTGGTGTTCTCGCCCAGGGACTTGCCGTTGACGGTCAAGGCGTCCGGGTGGGGGATAAGGTTGGCTTCGCCAAGACGGCGCAGCACGGCGGGCAGGCCGCCGGCGTAATAGAACTCTTCCATCAGGAAGCGCCCAGACGGCTGCAGGTCGACGATGGTCGGCACGCCGCGGCCCATGCGCGTCCAATCATCCAGGTCGAGCTCGACGCCGATGCGCCCGGCGATGGCTTTCAAATGAATCACTGCGTTGGTTGAGCCGCCGATGGCCGCATTCACGCGGATCGCGTTTTCAAACGCTTGCTTGGTGAGGATCTTCGACAGCTTCAAGTCTTCGCGCACCATTTCTACCGCACGCATGCCGGACATATGCGCCAGCACATACCGGCGCGCATCCACCGCCGGGATCGCCGCGTTGTGGGGCAGGGAAGTGCCCAGTGCCTCGGCCATGCAGGCCATGGTGGAGGCCGTGCCCATGGTGTTGCAGGTGCCGGCCGAGCGCGACATGCCGCCTTCTGCCGCGAGGAAATCGTCCAGGGTGATGGTGCCGGCCTTGACCTGTTCGCTGAGCTGCCACACCACCGTGCCCGAGCCGATGTCCTGGCCTTTGTGTTTGCCATTGAGCATCGGCCCGCCGGTGACGACGATGGCCGGCACGTCGCAACTGGCCGCGCCCATCAGCAGCGCCGGGGTGGTTTTGTCGCAACCGGTCAGCAGCACCACGCCGTCGATGGGGTTGCCGCGAATCGCTTCCTCCACGTCCATGCTCGCCAGGTTGCGCGTGAGCATGGCGGTGGGCCGCAGGTTGGACTCGCCATTGGAAAACACCGGGAATTCCACCGGGAAGCCACCGGCCTCGATGACACCCCGTTTGACATGCTCGGCGATCTGGCGGAAGTGCGCGTTGCACGGCGTCAGCTCCGACCAGGTGTTGCAGATACCGATGATCGGTTTGCCATGGAACTGATGGTCGGCGATGCCCTGGTTCTTCATCCAGCTGCGGTACATGAAGCCGTTCTTGTCGGCGGTGCCAAACCACTGGGCGGAGCGGAGGGTGGGCGTTTTATCAGGCATGGTGGTCTCTCTTATTGTATGACTATATGTTCTATATGCGGCTAAACATAAGCGCAAAATCGAGGCTTTGGAAGTGTTGTTTTGCAAATAGTCATACTATATAGTCCGACTTAACTGAGGCATGACCCTGGCGGTTTTCGCGAGAGGCGCCCCCCGAGCTTCTATAAAAACAACAATCGGAGATCGACCCATGAGCCAGGAGCTGCGGCTTATTCGGCGCATCACGCTGAAACTGATTCCCTTCCTGATCCTGCTCTACCTGATCGCCTACGTGGATCGCTCGGCAGTGGGTTTCGCCAAGCTGCACATGGGCGCCGATGTCGGCATTGGCGACGCCGCCTATGGCTTGGGCGCGGGGCTGTTCTTTATTGGCTACTTCCTGTTCGAGATTCCCAGCAACCTGATGCTCGACCGTTTCGGCGCGCGGCGCTGGTTTGCGCGCATCATGCTGACCTGGGGCGCGATCACTATCGGCATGGCCTTCGTGCAAGGGCCGCACAGTTTCTACCTGATGCGCTTTTTGCTCGGCGCGGCGGAGGCGGGTTTCTTTCCGGGCGTGCTGTACTACATCACCCAGTGGTTCCCGGTGCGCCATCGCGGCAAGATCCTCGGGCTGTTCATCCTCTCCCAACCCATTGCGATGATGATCACCGGCCCCGTGTCCGGCGGCTTGCTGGGCATGGACGGCATCCTGGGCCTGCATGGCTGGCAGTGGTTGTTCATTGTCATCGGCACGCCGGCGCTGTTGCTGACCTGGCCAGTGCTGCGCTGGCTGCCGGACGGCCCCCAGCAGGTCAAGTGGATGAGCGAGGCCGAGAAAACCTGGCTCACCGGCGAGCTGAATAAAGACCTGCAAGCCTACGGCCAGACCCGCCACGGCAACCCGCTGCATGCGCTGAAGGACAAGCGAGTGCTGCTGCTGGCGCTGTTCTACCTGCCTGTAACCCTGAGCATTTATGGGCTCGGCCTGTGGCTGCCGACGCTGATCAAGCAGTTTGGCGGCAGTGACCTGGTCACCGGTTTCGTCTCGGCGGTGCCGTATATCTTCGGCATCCTCGGCCTGCTGATCATCCCGCGCAGCTCCGACCGTTTGAATGATCGCTACGGCCATCTCGCGGTGCTGTATGTGCTGGGCGCCATCGGGCTGTTCTTGAGTGCCTGGCTGAGCTTGCCGGTGCTGCAAATGGCCGCGCTATGCCTGGCGGCGTTCGCGCTGTTTTCCTGCACGGCGGTGTTCTGGACCTTGCCGGGGCGCTTTTTTGCCGGCGCCAGTGCGGCGGCGGGCATTGCGTTGATCAACTCGGTGGGCAACCTCGGCGGCTACATCGGCCCGTTCGTGATCGGCGCGCTCAAGGAGTACACCGGCAACCTGGGCTCGGGCTTGTACTTCCTGTCAGGTGTGATGGTGTTCGGGTTACTGCTGACCGGCGTGGTGTACCGCGTGTTGGAACGCAAGCACGTGCTGCCCGCCGAGCAATTTGCCGCCAGCGCCCGGGGTGCCACGCGTACTTAATCGAGGAGAAATTTCATGCGTTTAGTTCAGTTTGAGTTACGCAACGGTGAGCGCCGTGTCGGCGTCGTAGAAGGCACCCAGCTGCGCGAAGTGCAAACGGCCCGCAGCGTGCGTGAGCTGGCGTTGGCGGCCATCGAGGCGGGCATCAAGTTGGCGCAGCAGGTCGACAGGTTGGGCCTGGGCGACAGCTACGACTACGGTGCACTGCTGGCCGACCTGAAAATCCTGCCGCCGCTCGACCACCCGGACCCGGCTCACCTGTTGATCAGCGGCACCGGCCTGACCCACCTGGGCAGCGCCTCGGCACGGGACAAGATGCACCAGCCGGCCGGTGACGACAGTGCGATGACCGACACCCTGCGCATCTTCAAATGGGGCGTGGAGGGCGGCAAGCCCGCGTCTGGCCAAGTCGGTGTGCAACCGGAGTGGTTCTACAAAGGCGACGGCAGCATCGTGGTGCGCCCGGGCCAGGCTTTCCCGGTGCCGCCGTTTGCCGAAGACGCCGGTGAAGAACCGGAAATCGGCGGCCTCTACGTGATCGGCCACGACGGCAAACCCTATCGCCTTGGTTTTGCCATGGGCAACGAATTCTCTGATCACGTGATGGAGCGCAAAAACTACCTGTACCTGGCCCATTCCAAGTTGCGCAGTTGCAGCTATGGCCCTGAGTTACGCGTTGGCGAGTTGCCGCAGCACCTGGCGGGCACCAGCCGCATCCTGCGTGACGGCGAAGTGATCTGGCAAAACGAATTCCTCAGCGGCGAGGCCAATATGTGCCACAGCCTGGAAAACCTTGAGTATCACCACTTCAAATACAGTCAATTCCTCACACCGGGCGACGTGCACGTGCATTTCTTCGGCACCGCCACCTTGTCATTTGCCGACGGTATACGTACCCAACCGGGCGATGTATTCGAGATCAGCCAGGCCGAATTCGGCGCGCCGCTGGTCAACACGGTCGGCAAGGCCGACGCGGTGTTCGAGCCCGGCAATGTCATCACCCTTTAAGGAGATCTACATGACCCAATTCCTCGGCCACAACTACATCGGCGGCCAGCGCAGTGCGCTCGGCAGCGTGACCCTGCACAGCGTCGATGCCAGCACCGGCGAAGCCTTGCCGCAGGATTTTTTCCAGGCGACCCCCGAAGAAGTCGACGCCGCCGCCACGGCGGCCGCCGCTGCTTACCCGGCATACCGCGGGTTGAGTGCCTCGCGGCGCGCGCAGTTTCTTGACGCAATAGCCGACGAGCTGGACGCGCTGGGTGATGAGTTCATCGCGTTGGTCTGCCGCGAAACCGCGCTGCCCGCCGCGCGCATCAACGGCGAGCGCGGCCGCACCAGCGGCCAGATGCGCCTGTTCGCAACGGTGCTACGGCGTGGCGATTTCTACGGCGCACGCATCGACAAAGCGTTGCCCGAGCGTCAGCCGTTGCCGCGTCCGGACCTGCGCCAGTACCGCATTGGCCTCGGCCCGGTTGCCGTGTTTGGCGCGAGCAACTTTCCCCTGGCATTTTCCACCGCCGGTGGCGACACCGCAGCCGCGCTGGCGGCGGGTTGCCCCGTGGTGTTCAAGGCCCACAGTGGGCACATGGCTACGGCCGAGCAGGTCGCCGATGCAATCCTGCGCGCGGCCCACACCACCGAAATGCCGGCGGGCGTGTTCAATATGATCTTCGGCGGCGGCGTCGGTGAGGCGCTGGTCAAGCACCCGGCGATCCAGGCGGTCGGCTTTACCGGCTCGCTCAAGGGCGGTCGCGCCTTGTGCGACATGGCCGCCGCCCGGCCCCAGCCGATCCCGGTGTTTGCCGAGATGTCGAGCATCAACCCGGTGATCGTATTGCCGCAGGCGTTGCAGGCGCGGGCGCACACCATCGCCCGCGACCTGACGGCCTCGGTGGTGCAAGGCTGTGGTCAGTTCTGCACCAACCCAGGCCTGGTGATCGGCATCGCATCGCCGCAGTTCAGCGCATTCACCCTGCAGGTGGCCCGACTGATCAATGATCAGCCGGCACAAACCATGCTCAACGCCGGCACCTTGAGCAGCTATGGCAAAGGCCTGGAAAGACTGCTCGCGCACCCAGGTATCCAGCATCTGGCGGGCAGTGCCCAAGCGGGCAATCAGGCGCAGCCGCAGCTGTTCAAGGCCGACGCCCGCCTGCTGATCGACGGCGATGACGTGTTGCAGGAAGAGGTGTTCGGCCCGACCACAGTGGTGGTCGAAGTGACTGATCAAGCCCAACTCGGCGCCGCCTTGCAGGGGCTGCACGGCCAACTGACGGCGACGATTATTGGCGAGCCGGCCGACTTTGAGCAGTTCACCGAACTGACCCCGCTGCTGGAACAAAAAGTCGGCCGCATCCTGCTTAATGGCTACCCAACCGGCGTTGAAGTCTGCGACGCGATGGTCCACGGCGGGCCCTATCCGGCCACCTCGGACGCGCGCGGCACTTCGGTCGGTACCCTGGCCATCGACCGCTTTCTGCGTCCCGTGTGCTTCCAGAATTACCCTGATAGCCTGCTGCCCGACGCGTTGAAAAACGCCAACCCGTTGCGCATCCAGCGGCTGGTCGATGGCACGCCATCGCGCGAGCCGCTGTAAAAAACAGGAGTTCACATGCCGTTCAATGCCGTCACCGCACACCGTGCACAGTTGGGCGAAGGACCGTTTTGGGATGCGCCGACCCAGGCGCTGTATTGGGTCAATATTATCGGCAAACAGGCGTTGCGCCTGAAGGACGGGCAGTTGCAGATCTGGCAGTTGCCCGAGCACGTCTCGGCGTTTATTCCGTGTGAAAGCGGCGATGCGCTTGTGACCTTGAGCAGCGGCGTCTACCGGCTCGACCTGGTGACCGAAGCGCTGACGCTGCTGTGTGTGGCCGACCCACAACCCGGCAACCGGGGTAATGAAGCGCGCTGCGATGCCCAGGGCCGCCTGTGGCTGGGCACCATGCAGAACAACATTGGCGAGCAGGGCGAAGACCTGCCGATCACCCGACGTTCAGGTGGCCTGTTTCGCATCGACGCCGATGCGCAGGTCACGCCGCTACTGCGCGGCCTGGGCATTCCCAACACCTTGTTGTGGAGCGAGGACGGCAGTCAGGTGCATTTCGGCGACAGTATGGACGGCACGCTTTATCGGCACGTGATCCAGGAGGGCGGCCAGCTCGACCCGGCGCAGGTCTGGTTTGGCCCGCACCCACGCGGTGGGCCGGACGGCTCGGCAATGGACAGCCAGGGTTATGTCTGGAATGCACGCTGGGACGGCAGTTGCCTGCTGCGCCTGACGCCCGACGGTGCAGTGGACCGCGTCATTGAGCTGCCCGTCAGCCGCCCCACCAGTTGCGTATTTGGTGGGCCCAATCTCACCACGCTCTATATCACCAGCGCCGCCAGCCCATTGGATCACCCCCTGGATGGCGCGGTATTGGCCATCGAGGTCGATGTACCCGGTACACCCTGTCACCGCTTTGCCGGTTAAATCCTGACATTCAAAAACAACAACAAGGAGTCACCCGTATGAATCGTCGTCGTGGTTTGCGTTCCCTGTGCTGCGCCGCTGTGGCGGTGTCAGCCCTGGGCCTGAGCGGCCTGCTGCTGGCTGCTGAAGAAGTGAAGATCGGTTTTCTGGTCAAGCAGGCTGAAGAGCCGTGGTTCCAGACCGAATGGGCGTTTGCCGAAAAAGCCGGCAAGGAACATGGCTTCACCGTGATCAAGATCGCCGTGCCCGATGGCGAGAAAACCCTGGCCGCCATCGACAGCCTGGCGGCCAACGGCGCCAAGGGCTTTGTGATCTGCCCGCCGGACGTGTCCCTCGGCCCGGCCATCGTCGCCAAGGCGCGCGCCAACGGTCTGAAAGTGATTGCCGTGGATGATCGCTTTGTCGATGCCAAGGGCAACTTCATGGAGGACGTGCCGTACCTGGGCATGGCCGCTTTTGAAGTCGGCCAGAAGCAGGGCGCGGCGATGGCGGCTGAAGCGAAAAAACGCGGTTGGGACTGGAAGGACACCTATGCGGTGATCAACACCTTCAACGAACTCGACACCGGTAAAAAGCGCACCGACGGCTCGGTCAAATCCCTGGAAGATGCAGGCGTTCCCAAGGATCACATCCTGTTCACCGCCGCCAAGACCCTCGACGTTCCGGGCAGCATGGACGCCACCAACTCGGCCTTGGTCAAACTGCCCGGCGGCGCGAAAAACCTGATCATCGGCGGCATGAACGACAACACTGTGCTCGGCGGCGTACGCGCCACCGAAACCGCAGGCTTTGCCGCGGCCAATGTGATCGGCATCGGCATCAATGGCACCGACGCCATCGGCGAATTGAAGAAAGCCAACAGCGGCTTCTTCGGCTCGATGCTGCCCAGCCCGCACACCGAAGGCTACAACACCGCGAAGATGATGTTCGACTGGGTCACCACCGGCAAGGAACCGCCCAAGTACACCGCCATGGATGAAGTGACGCTGATCACCCGCGACAACTTCAAGCAGGAACTGGAAAAAATCGGCCTCTGGAACTGAGGGTTGGCCAAACCGATGAACCACTGCTGAGTCACGCCGAGACATCACTGAATGTGGGAGCGGGCTTGCTCGCGAAAGCGCAGGGTCAGTCACTGCATCTGTCACTGAACCCGCGCTTTCGCGAGCAAGCCCGCTCCCACAGTTCAGTCGGCGGAGAACTTGAACACGGTGTTCTGGGTGTAGGTCTGCCCAGGGTTCAGCCGCGTCGAGGCAAATGTTGGCTGGTTGGGTGCATCCGGAAAGTGCTGGGTTTCCAGGGTAAACGCGCTCCAATGCGCATACGCCTTGCCGGCCTTGCCCTTCACCGTGCCATCCAGGAAGTTGCTGGTATAGAACTGCACGCCGGGCTCGGTGGTGTAGAGCTGCAAGCGGCGGCCGGAGGCGGGGTCGTGCACCTCGGCGGCGAGTTGCTTGATATTGCCTTTGGTGTCCAGCGCCCAGTTGAAGTCAAACCCACCCTGTTTGGGCTCGGCGAACTTGAGCTGCGGATGGTCGTCCTTGATGTGCTGGCCGATTGGCGTGGGTGTGAGGAAATCCATCGGCGTGCCTTTGACCGGTGCCAGTTCGCCAGTCGGAATCAACGTGGCATTCACCGGCGTGTAGTGGCTGGCATGCAAGGTCGCCACTTGCTTGAGGATGTCGCCATTGCCCGCGCCGGCGAGGTTGAAGTAGCTGTGGTTGGTGAGGTTCAGCACCGTGGGTTTGTCGGTGGTGGCCTTGTAGTCGATGTGCAGTTCGTTTTTATCGTTGAGGCTGTAGGTGACCTCGGTCTTGAGGTTGCCGGGGAAGCCCATTTCACCGTCCTTGGACAGGTAGCTCAGCTTCACGCCGACCGAATCCTTGCCCTTGACCGGTTCGGCTTGCCACACGTGCTTGTCGAAGCCCTGAGCACCGCCGTGCAGCGAGTTGGGCCCATCGTTGAGCGGCACCTGGTAACGCTTGCCATCGAGTTCGAACGCCCCGGCGGCCAGACGGTTGCCGAAGCGGCCGATGCTCGCGCCGAAAAAGGCCGTACCGCTCTGATAGCCCTGCACGTCGTCGAAACCGAGTACGACGTCATCGACCTTGCCGTTTTTATCCGGCACTTTCAGCGACTGCAATACGCCGCCGTAAGTGATCACCGTGGCTTGCATGCCATGGCTGTTGCGCAAGATGTATTGCTCGACGGCAGTGCCGTCGTTGGTTTTGCCGAAAGGCTTGTGTTCACTGCTAAGCCCGGCGGCCTGGGCGCCACCGCTGGCAACCAGCATGGACAGGGCGAGGCCCGAAAGCAGGTGTCGAGGGTGCTTCATGGTCGAACTTCCTTTTGTTGTTTTCAGTGGAATAGTTCTACTAATGTGCGATATTTCGTCGAGTTGACAGCGAATTTATAGCCTTAAACCCCAGATACGCAAAATAAAATAAGACTAATTGATTGAGGCAAGCGTTATATGAGTACTGCACACGCCGTTTATCCCGACCTGAAGGGTAAGACCGTACTGATTTCCGGAGGTGCCTCGGGCATTGGCGAATTCATGGTGCGCGCTTTCGCCGCGCAAGGCGCCAAGGTGGCCTTTGTGGACCGCGCGCAGAGCCAGGGCGAGCGTCTGGCGGCGTTGTTGAGTGACCAAGGGCATCGCGTTGAGTTCGTGTGCTGCGACATCACTGATGAAATCGCCTACAAAGCGGCGATAGCCCGTTTTGAGCAAACGCTGGGGCCGATCACCGTGTTGGTGAACAATGCGGCCAACGACGTGCGTCATACGCTGCAAGAGGTCGATTCGCAGATGTTCGACAGGCTGATCGCCGTCAACCTCAAGCACGCTTTTTTTGCCGCCAAGGCGGTGGTGCCGATGATGAAAAGCGCGGGCGGCGGGGCGATTATCAACCTCGGCTCGGTCGGCTGGATGATGGCGTCGGCGGGCTACCCGGTGTATGCCGCCAGCAAGGCGGCGGCCCATGGCATGACCCGAGCGTTGGCGCGGGAACTGGGCCCCAGCCGTATTCGGGTCAACACCCTGGTGCCCGGCTGGGTCATGACCGAAAAACAGCTGGCGATGTGGGTGGACGATGCGGCCAGGGAACTGATCAGCCGCAGCCAGTGTTTGCCAGGCAGTGTGCTGCCGGAACACATCGCCAACATGGCGCTGTTTCTTGCCTCCGATGCGTCGGCGATGTGTTCGGCACAAAACTTTATTGTGGATGGGGGCTGGGTGTAGGCCAGTTATTCGATGGGGTATTTCCTGAACGCCGGGTGCTGTTCCAGCTGATCGGCGTGGCGTTGCAGGTTGGGAAACGCCTGAGCCTTGAGCACCGTCGGCAGTTTTAACTGAGTGAACGACCAGGCGACGGCCGCCGTCAGCGCGGCCTGGTTCAGGCGTTCACCGCTCGCCTGGGCCAGGTGTGTTTCCAGCAGCGAATAAGCGGCCAGCAGCTGCCCGGTCACGCGATCGAGCCACGGTTCATGCAGTTTTTCCGCTGGGCGCAAGTGGTGCTCGTAGACGATCTGCACGGTTTTCTCACACGCCGCCAGGGCCAGGCCGAGCACTTGCAGTTCTTTGGCGCGTGCACCGGCGTTGTGTGGCAGAAGCTTCTTGTCGGTCGGCGCCAGGGTTTCGAAGTAGTCCAGGATCAGGCTGGAATCCATCAGCACCGTTGCATCATCGAGCACCAGCGTGGGCGCCTTGACCACCGGGTTGATCGCGGAAAATTCAGCGTAGGTGCTGAACACCGAGAGCGACTCGTGTACGAAATCCACCCCGTACAGTTCAAGGGAAATTGCGACGCGACGCACGTAAGGCGAGTCCAGCATGCCGACCAGTTTCATGCAGCCTCCAAGGCTCTTGGGGTGTTTGGCTCAAGAGATTAAGGGCACCGGGCCGGCCTGCGCAATGGCCGCGCGCAGCGGCTGATAGGCTTGCACGAGTTGCTCCAGACTGAACGCCAGATTGCGCCCGCTCGGGTTGGGCAACACCCACACCGAGGCACCGCCCATTCGCTGCGGCTGCAGCCCCCAGGCGATCTCGCGCTGGCCGGACAACGCGCTGTAACCGGGCTTGCCGAGGAACGCCACGATGCGCGGCCGGCAGTGGCGGATCTTGTGTTCAAACGCCGTCGCTGCTTCGGTGAATTCATGCCGCGCCAATTCCCCTGCGCTCGCCGTCGGGCGCTCGACCAAGGTGGTCAGGCCACAGTGATAGTCAAGCAGGCTGCGCCCATCCTCCGGGCGAATTTCATGCGGGGTAAAACCCGCCAGGTGCAACGTGCGCCAGAAGCGGTTGCTGCGATTGGCTAAGTGCTGGCCGAGGGCGGCAGAGCCCTTGCCCGGGTTGATGCCGCAGAACACCACGTGCAGGTGGTCGGCAAGGATGTCTTGGAGTCTGTCGCTCATGCTGGGCTCCTGGCACGACTCGCCCCGGGCGGTTGCCCGGTAATGCGCTTGAAGGCGCGGCTGAAGGCGGCCTGGGAGGTATAGCCCAGGCGCTGCGCGACTTCTTCGATCGGCAACCGCTCCAGGGTCAGCCATTGGCTGGCCAGACGCATGCGCAGTTCCGTGGCGTAGCGCAGTGGCGGAATACCGAGGGTCGCCTGGAAGCGGTCGGCGAACACCGAGCGCGAGGTGTGCCCCTGCGCTGCCAACTCGGCCACGCTCCAGTCGCGGCCCGGTTGCTGGTGCAAGGCGAGGAGGGCGCGCGCCAATCGCGGGTCACGCAACGCGGCCACCAGGCCCGACGCGTTGCCACAGGCGCATTCGACCCAGCCGCGCACAATCATCGCCGCCACCACATCGGCAAGGCGCGCCAGGATGCCCGCGTAGCCGATACGGGCGCTGCAGACTTCGCGCTCCATGGTCGCCAGAATCGGCATCAGCCCCGGATAACGCTGGCCCCGCGCATCGATCAGCATCATCGCCGGCATCAGGCGACCCAGCCCCTGGATGCTGCCCAATTCAAATTCCATGCAGGCGCTGAACAGCAAGCTGCCAGCTGAACTGTCGGCGTCGGCGGGGGCCTTCACGGCGCACACCGCATCACCGAGCGAGGCTGCTTCGAAGCTGCCGATATCCCGCACCGCTGCGCCCGGGCTCGACAAGAGCTGATGAGCGCCGCCATGGGAGATGAACACCGCATTGCCGGCCGACAGCGCGTAGAGGCTGCCGTCGTCCAGGCTCAAGGTGGCGCAACCCGCGGCCAGGAAGTGGAAATACGCGTGCCCGGGCTTGGCCTCAAAACCGACGCCGAACACAGGCCCGGCTTCGATGCGACGGTACTGCACCCCGCGCAGGCGCATGCCCTGCAGCAGCTCATTGATGAGGTCGGAAGAGACGGTAAACGCGTCAGTTGAAGTCATGCTCGGGGTTTCGGTCAAAAACTCAAGGGTTTGCATCATAGATCATCCTGGAGGGCGAACCTAGACTGGCGACCTCGCTCATTTCCTGAGGATGTTTTGTGATGAATGATTATGCAGCCCATGTCGGCACTAGGGCGCAGCCGACCACCCCGGCCTGGATGGCGGTGTTCTCCCTGGCAATGGGTGTGTTCGGCCTGCTGACTGCGGAATATTTGCCGGCCAGCCTGTTGACGCCGATGGCCTTGGACCTTGGGGTCTCGGAGGCATTGGCCGGCCAGGCGGTCACGGTGACGGCGGTGGTGGCGTTGTTCGCCGGCTTGCTGGTACCGGGCTTGACCCGTGGCCTCGACCGGCGCCTGGTGCTGCTGGGCTTTTCCACTCTGATGATTGCGTCGAACCTGCTGGTGGCGCTTTCGTCCAGCCTGGCCGTATTGCTGTTGATGCGCATCCTGTTGGGGATCGCCCTTGGTGGTTTCTGGAGCATGGCGGCGGCCGTGGCGATGCGCCTGGTGCCGCCTGCGCTGCTGCCACGGGCGTTGTCGATTATTTTCAGCGGGATTGCGGTGGGTACCGTCGTCGCCGTGCCGTTGGGCAGCTACCTTGGCGGTGTGTATGGCTGGCGCAGTGCGTTTGTCGCGGCGGCTGCGGTGGGGGTGGTGACGCTGGTGTTTCAACTGTTCACGTTGCCGCGCCTGGCGCCGACCGACACCGCGCGCCTGCGCACCGTGCTGGAGGTGCTGTTGCGCCCAGGCATTGCCATGGGCATGTTCGGCTGCGTGCTGGTGCACACCGGGCATTTCGCGCTGTTCACTTATATCCGGCCGTTTCTGGAAAGCACCACAGGGGTTGGCGCTCAGGGGCTGGCGCTGATGCTGCTGGGGTTTGGCGCGGCCAATTTCGTCGGCACGCTGCTGGCCGGGTGGATGCTGGTGCGCAACCCGCGCGGTACGTTGGTGCTGATGCCGGTGTTGGTGGGCGTTGCGGCGCTCGCGTTGGTGCTGCTGCCGGCTTCGCTGCCGGGGCAAGCGGTGCTGCTGGCGTTATGGGGGATGGCGTTTGGCGGCGTGCCGGTGGCGTGGTCGAACTGGGTGGCGCGTGCTGTGCCGGACCAGGCGGAAAGCGCCGGAGGCATGGTGGTTGCGTCGGTGCAGTCGGCCATTGCAGCGGGGGCCGCGGGGGGCGGCGCGATGTTTAGTCTGAGTGGGATTGGTGGCGTGTTTGTTGCGGCTGGGGTTTTGATGCTGCTGGCAGCTTTGTTGATTGCGTGGCGGGTGCGGGTGCCTGGGGGGCTAGGCGAGTAGGTTTTAGTACATATCCATTATTTGCGAGAAGGCGGATATC
>NZ_CAWOAW010000037.1:0-617 GCF_963879675.1 Pseudomonas sp. Larv2_ips | reverse complement strand
GGCACCTCGCTCACGCTTCGGTGTGCCCTCACGCAGGCTTTGGAGCGGGGGCCGCCGCGATGGGCCATCCATGGCCCAACACGGCTAAACCGGCGTCCTGCCGGTTTACCCCCGCTCCAAAGCCTGCGTTCGGCCAGCGTGGTTTAACGGGGCGCCTAAGATCAAAGTCAAAAGCAGATCAAGATCAAAAGCAGAGCACGGCGGCCTAGTAGCCGACCTGAGTGGTTGAAGCAAAAGCAGGGCAACAGGGCAAAAGCAGAGCAAAAGCAGAGCTGCTTTTCTGTGGGAGCTGGCTTGCCTGCGATGCAGGCACCTCGGTACTTCAGGCAAACCCAGTTGATGCCATCGCAGGCAAGCCAGCTCCCACATTGACCGAGTACACACACATCTACCTGATGTACTGAGCTCCAAATGTGGGAGCTGGCTTGCTCGCGAATGCGGTGGGTCAGTTACAAATTAGCTGAATGACACCCAGCCATCGGGAGCAAGCTCCCTCCCACAGTTAACCGAGTTCAGTTTCCAAGATCAGGTCGGCTGTCAGGCCGCCTCGCTCTTGCTTTTGATCTAACCACTCAGGTCGGCTACTAGGCCGCCGTGCTGTAGATCTTGATCTTGAT
>NZ_CAWOAW010000036.1:0-271 GCF_963879675.1 Pseudomonas sp. Larv2_ips | reverse complement strand
GAATTTTGCTTTCTTCAACAGCGACAAGTCGGACTCGCTCGCGTTTTTGCTGCTGGTGTTCTGCCCACTGGCGTCGGGGTAGACCGCCACCGAGTGCCCAGGGAAACGTGCCTGGATCTTCCCGATCATCTCCGGCGTGTCCCGAACACCGTGAAACTCATCCAGGGCCATCGGCAGATCGTTACGCACGACATAGACGACAGCGGCCATTTTCATGACGTTGAAGTCCATACCGATGTGCAGCGCTTCGCCTGGCTTGATTCGCTCGCTG
>NZ_CAWOAW010000035.1:0-358 GCF_963879675.1 Pseudomonas sp. Larv2_ips | reverse complement strand
ATGCAAGAGGTCAACGGTTCGATCCCGTTTAGCTCCACCAATTTACAGGTTCAAGGTCTGGCCACACCGTCCTTGAATTGATCAGCTCTCAGCGCTGATCAGATGTACAGAAGGTTTTGTCCCCTTCGTCTAGTGGCCTAGGACACCGCCCTTTCACGGCGGTAACAGGGGTTCGAGTCCCCTAGGGGACGCCAGTTTCAACAAGCAGCTCGAAAGGTCTGCTGCGTCGCGAGACGAAAAATCCGGGGCTATAGCTCAGCTGGGAGAGCGCTTGCATGGCATGCAAGAGGTCAACGGTTCGATCCCGTTTAGCTCCACCAATTTACAGGTTCAAGGTCTGGCCACACCGTCCTTGAAT
>NZ_CAWOAW010000034.1:0-363 GCF_963879675.1 Pseudomonas sp. Larv2_ips | reverse complement strand
GCGGGAGCCGGATTTGAACCGACGACCTTCGGGTTATGAGCCCGACGAGCTACCAGACTGCTCCATCCCGCGTCTGTGGGCGGCATTCTACAGCCCAACGCCGAGGTGTCAACCGTTAATGGGCCGATGGGTCAAATTAGTGTGAATTAGCCCGTTGCACGCCGACCACGTGCGGTAAGTGCGCGCAGGACAACGATTTTTCTGTCTTACAATTTGCGTACACACGCAAAACAAGCGCGCACAAAAAAGGCCACTCTTTCGAGTAGCCTATTTTGATGTTTGGTTGCGGGAGCCGGATTTGAACCGACGACCTTCGGGTTATGAGCCCGACGAGCTACCAGACTGCTCCATCCCGCGTCTGTG
>NZ_CAWOAW010000033.1:0-290 GCF_963879675.1 Pseudomonas sp. Larv2_ips | reverse complement strand
AACCCGGCGTCCTGCCGGGTTACCCACGGATTCAAGCCTGCGTTCGGCCAGCGTGGTTGACGGGGCCTGTCAGATCAAGATCAAAAGCAGATCAAGAGCAGAGCACGGCGGCCTGGTAGCCGACCTGAGTGGTTGAAGCAAAAGCACAGCAACAGCACAGCAACAGCACAGCAACACACTTCTATCTGATGCACTGAGATCCAAATGTGGGAGCGAGCAAGCCCGCTCCCACAAGTTGACCGAGTTCAGCCTCCACCACCACTCTGCTTTTGCTTTTCTGTGGGAGCTGG
>NZ_CAWOAW010000032.1:0-316 GCF_963879675.1 Pseudomonas sp. Larv2_ips | reverse complement strand
GGTGGATACGCCGGCTAACGACGTTTACAACAATGGTTCGACTGTCAGCACCACGATTACTGGGGCTACGGGCGGCAACTTTGAAAATCTGGTACCGAGCCCTACACCTGCGGTCACTACGATTACTGATTCGGTTGATACCACCACCGTCACGTTGACGGCGGGCGAGACTGTCACCGAAGGCGGTCAGATCACTTACACCGCGACGCTGACCAACCCTGCACAGACGCCGGTGACAGTCACTTTGAGCAATGGCTCGGTGATTACCATCAAGGCGGGTGAGTCGGTTGGCACCGTGGTGGTGGATACGCCGGCT
>NZ_CAWOAW010000031.1:651960-675596 GCF_963879675.1 Pseudomonas sp. Larv2_ips | reverse complement strand
CCGAACTCAGCAGTGAAACGATGCATCGCCGATGGTAGTGTGGGGTTTCCCCATGTGAGAGTAGGTCATCGTCAAGATCAAATTCCGAAACCCCTGTCTGCTAACGCAGACAGGGGTTTTGTCGTTTTGGAGGACTGTTGCCGACTGAGAGAAATCCTCCCGAGCCGGCCACATCAGATCCCCCTGCACCCTGCCCACAAAAAAGCCAGTGCCTGAAAGCAGACACTGGCTTGTCAGAAACGCTAACAGATCAGAATTGATAGCTTACCGTCGCACTGACATTACGCTCTTCGCCCAAATAGCAGAAGTTCAGGCTGGCACAGGACGCTACATAGGTCTCATTGGTCAGGTTGTTCGCGTTCAACCGTACATCTACGCCTTTGAGTCCGACCTTGCCCAAGTCATACCCTAAGGATGCGTCGAATAAGGTGTAGGCGGGTACCTTCATTGTGTTCTCCGCGTCTGCCCAGCTGTAGCCGACGTACCGAACCCCGCCGCCAAGTCGCAAGCCGTCAAAGGCGCCGCTATCAAACGTGTAGTCCGCCCACACCGATGCCATATGGCGAGGTGCCTGCGTGGGGGAGTTGCCTTTGTTCTCAATCAAGTTGTCGGCTGAGCTCAGCGTACTGACCATCGATTTTGAATATTTAATATCGGTAAAGGTATAGCTGCCCAAGATCTTCAGGTTATCGGTCAGTTGCATATGTGCTTCCAACTCCAGTCCCTGCGAGCGAACCGCACCTACTGCGCGATAGAAGTTTTCTTGAGGAAGCTTTGTCGCCAGGTTCTCCTGGTCAATGCGAAACCAGGAAGCTGTAAACAGGTTATCCGTCCCCGGCGGCTGATACTTCAAGCCCGCTTCCCACTGCGTTCCATTGGTGGGTGCCAGCGGGTTGCCGGCGTTGTCTGAATAGGAGTTCGGGTTGAACGACTCTGAATAGCTGACATAGGGTGCCAAGCCATTATCAAACAGATACAGCGCACCGGCTCGCCCAGTCAGTTTGGTACGTTTGTCAGAAATTTCCGTGCCCAGCGGTCGCCCCGCTTCAGCGATACGGTTCTCGTCGGACGTCTCTACCCAGTCCTGACGCAGCCCTAGAGAGAACCGCCATTTATCCATCTCGATCAGGTCTTGTAGATAAACGCCAGTTTGCTCAAGGCGACGCAGATAGCTGGTCAGGCTGGCATTGCTGATAGCAGTGTTGCCATAGACCGGGTTGAATGCGTTGATTGGCTGCAGTGACCCGCTCGTCCAGTCCACCACCGTTTTACGTCGCTGATAATCAGCCCCCATCAGCACGGTATGGTGAGTGGTACCGGTAAAAAACTCCGCCTGCAGCATGTTGTCGATGATGAACGCATGCAGCTTCTCATCACCTCCCGAATAATAGCGATTCAACTCGTTACTGGTCGGTGTGGTCCAGCCATAGGCGTACACCTGATCCAATTGCACCTTGGAGTCGAGATAGCGCAAGTTCTGTCGCGCAGTAAACACGTCGTTGAATCGATGCTCGAACTGATAACCGAGCGACTGCTGATCACGTTTGTAGCCATCTACTCCAGGTTCACCTTCGAAGAAGTGGCTGGAGATGCGCTGGCCATTACGCTGATGCAATGCGCCGTCTGCCGGCATACCGCCGTGATAGCCGCCATCAGGATCATGCTGCAGGTACGCCTGGAGTGTCAGCGAGGTGTCTTCGGTAAAGTCGATGTTGAGTGTCGGCGCCAAGGCTAAGCGCTTTTCTTTGGCGTGGTCGAACTGCGTATCAGACTTGTCCGCTAAACCGGTAAGCCGATAGGCGATGCGCTTGTCGTCATCCACGGGTCCACTGAAGTCAAAACCCATGCCCTGCTGACCGTGACTGCCTGCCGTTGCTTGAACCTGATGGTAGGGCTCCAGCAATGGCTTCTTGCTGGTCAGCGCGACCAGGCCGCCGGGCGAGCTACGTCCATAGAGGACAGAGGAAGGCCCCTTCAGAATGTCCACGCGCTCGAGAAAATACGGATCAACCTGCATGGTGCTATAGGTGCCGCTATCCCCCATGGACTTCAAACCATCAAGGTAGATGTTGTCCACAGAACCATCATTAAAACCGCGCATTGCCACGTAGTCATAACGATGGGTCGCGCCATAGGGGTTGGTCAGTACACCAGGGGTGTAACGCAGGGCTTGTGCGACGGTTTGGGAGCCTTGGTCGTCCATCTGCTCGCGCGTCACCACGGAAACGGTTTGCGACGTCTCCAGCAATGCGGCGCTGGTCTTGGTTGCGATTTGGCTATGCGTCGCGTTGTAGCCTTCCATGCTGCCTAAGGCATTACCCAGGGCGAAGCCTTTGATATCCGTGGTGGGCAGCGTCAAGGTGCTGCTCTGCGTCTGGGTCTCCAGCACAAAGCTGACACCCTCTTGCGATACCGCCTGCAAGCCAGAGCCGGTGAGCAGATGATTTAACCCCTGCTCGGCTGAATACTCGCCATGCAGCCCGGCTGATTGCCGGCCTTGGGTTTGCCCAGGCGTGCTGGAGAGGGTAATGCCTGCCTGACGGGCGAATTGATTGAGCACCTCGCCCAGGGCGCCGGCAGGCAGGTCGTAGCGCTGGTTAACCTGCTCGATGTTTGCTTGCGCAGCTATGCCGGCGATTGGACCCGCGCCCATGCCCATCGCGGTTGACAGCAATGCCGCACGGATGGATTTAGCCAAAAGGGGGTAGGAAGAGCACGGTGAGTTGCCGGGAAAACGCGCTGTCATGATCAAGATCCGTGGAGGCCGGTGACGGCTGATTGAAGGGCTTACTGTCTAAGCCGGTCTCACGGAAAAAAACCGCCAAAAAAATTTCATATACAGCATAAAAAATCAGGCTGAACGTTCCAGGCTTACCCACCAACGCGTGCGGTAGCGCACTTCAACAGGCAGCGTCTGTGCAACGATCGCCAACAATTTATCCGTGTCCTCCAGCCGAAAAACCCCTGACAACCGCAAGTCGCTGGCTTCTGCCGAACAACCCAGATAACCAGGGCGATAGCGCCCCACCTCCGACAGGAAGGCAGCCAGGCGCATGTTCCGTGTCACGATCAGCCCATCGACCCAAGCGCCCATGTCCATATCCAGCGGCGGTGCCAGCGTGGCATGTGTGTGATGTACGAGGTAGTTCTCTCCTGCGTGGACTTGAGTCGACAGTCCGTCTGCCGAGTGTGGTGAGTGAATGGCCACGTTGCCACTGACCACACTCAAGCGGGTGCAATCGCTGTCTTGGCGCACGGCAAAGCGCCCGTCGATACCTTCGAACAAGCCGTGCCGAGTTTGAACCAGCAGTGGCGCCGAAGAAGGCGCGCCGCACGTCACCAGGATTTCCCCGCGAACCAGCGTGATCAGACGCTGCTGCGCGTTGAAGTCCAGGTCCACGGCGCTGTCGGTGTTGAGTTGCAAACGAGCGCCATCCGGCAATTGCACGCTGCGCCGTTCCCCGGTGGCGGTCGCAAGGTCGGACGTCCAGCGCTGCCAGCCGGTGAGGTCGCGGCTTAACCAGGCTGCGGAGCCCACCAACATGACGCCAGACAACATCTTCAGTGCCTGCCGCCGGCCCACGCCTTGCGAAACGTTTTCCAAGGCCACGCGCGCGCCGGGGATCGCGGCCATCTGGCTGCTCAATTCCTGCTGCAGTGCCTGTACCCGCTGCCAGGCCAATTCATGGTCGTCATGCGCTTCGCGCCAGCGCACACATTGTGCATGCAAGCGCACGTTGGCCCGGTTATTACGCAGGCGCAGTGCCCAAGCGATGGCCTGCTTGACCACCTGAGGATCTGGTCCGGAGCGCGCGGCATTATCCATCGTAGTCACGCCCCATAACGCAGTACGTAACAGTGATACAGCGCCTGCGCGACATACCGTTCCACTGTTCGCAACGACACCCCCATCTGCAGCGCGATCTGCTTGTGCGCCAACCCATCACACTGAGCCAGTAGAAACGCCTTACGTACTTTCGGCTTCAATCCGTCCAGTAGGCGGGCGATTTCCTCCAGCAGTTCCAGCACCAATATCCGCGTTTCTGCGCTGGGGACCAACGCCTCAGGGAGATGGGCGATGGACTCGAGGTAGGCACGCTGGATGTCTTCACGCCGCCAATGATCAATCACCAGGCCGCTGGCAATGCTTCGCAGAAAGGCACGAGGGGCTTTGAGTTCCAGGCGTTCGGTTTTTTGCAGCAAGCGCACGAACGTATCCTGAGCCAGGTCCGCTGCATCCGCCGCATTGCCCAGGCGGCTGCGCAGCCACCGGTTGAGCCAGCTGTGATGGGTGCTGTAAAGCGTCTGCACAACACGTTCACAAGGGATGTACTCAGTAGTCGGCATTCACACAGGCTCGGCCAAACGTCACAAATGATAATTAGTCGCATTGTCTGGGAGGCTGAAAAATTTTGCAACGCCGACGCCTACCGACCTACCGTCGGTCGGTTTCCTACTCAAAATCAGGATGCTTCTCACAAATTTCTAAGATTTATCCTGGCCTGGCCGAAAGCCTGACGAGCCATGCGTGCACCGAAATAGAGCGGTCGCAGAGTCCGCCTATCCCGTTACATGGAATGTTCCACTCGGCACGCTCATCCCCCTTTGGCAAAAGAAGTCGATGAAATGAATCTCAAGTTCAGTCATAAAATTCTGCTGGCCGCATCAGGCGTCGTGGTTCTCGCGTTCGCGTTATTCACGCTTTACAACGACTACCTGCAGCGCAGCACTATCAAGCAAAACCTGGAGTCGTCTATCCAGCAATCAGGCGAACTCACGGCCAGCAGTGTGCAGAACTGGCTCAGTGGCCGCATTCTGGTACTCGAAAGCCTGGCGCAAAACGTTGCCCATCAGGGCAGCCAGGCCGATCTTCCTGGCTTGGTTGATCAGCCTGCGTTCACCTCGAACTTCCAGTTCACCTACGTCGGGCAAACCAACGGGGTGTTCACCCAGCGTCCTGATGCGAAGATGCCTGACGATTATGACCCGCGTCAGCGCCCTTGGTACAAGCAGGCGGTGGCTGCCGATAAAACCATGCTGACTCCGCCTTACATGGCCGCAGTCGGCGGGCAGATCGTAACCATTGCTCTGCCCGTCAAAAAGAACGGTGAGCTGTTGGGTGTGGTTGGCGGTGACCTGAGCCTGCAAACCCTGGTGAAGATCATCAACTCGGTAGACTTCGGTGGGATCGGCCATGCGTTCCTGGTCAGCGCCGATGGCCAGGTCATCGTCAGTCCTGACCAGGACCAGGTGATGAAAAACCTCAAGGACATCTACCCAGGTACCAACCTGCGTATCGAAAAGGTCAGCCAGGACGTTGTTCTCAATGGCCAGGACCGCATTCTTTCGTTCACGCCAATCAGCGGTTTGCCCGGTGCAGATTGGTACATCGGTCTGTCGATCGACAAAGACAAAGCCTACGCGCCACTTGGCAAGTTCCGTACTTCGGCATTGATCGCCATGTTGATTGCCGTCGTCGCCATTGCCGTGCTGTTGAGCCTGTTGATCCAAGTACTGCTGCGCCCGCTGACCACCATGGGTGTGGCCATGCAGGACATTGCCCAGGGTGAGGGCGATTTGACTCGCCGCCTGGACGTGACCAGCAAGGACGAGTTTGGCGAGGTGGGCAGCGCTTTCAACCAGTTCGTCGAGCGTATCCACGCCTCTATTTCCGAGGTGTCTTCGGCAACGCGTCAAGTGCATGACCTGTCCCAACGCGTGATGGCGTCTTCCAACGCCTCGATCATCGGCTCGGACGAGCAAAGCGCGCGCACCAATAGCGTGGCCGCGGCGATCAACGAGCTGGGTGCCGCTACCCAGGAAATCGCGCGTAACGCAGCTGATGCTTCGCAGCACGCCAGTGGTGCCAGTGAACAAGCAGACGACGGGCGCAAGGTGGTGGAGAAAACCATCCTGGCGATGTCGGAACTGTCGCAGAAGATCAGCCTGTCCTGCACTCAGATCGAAACCCTGAACGCCAGCACCGACAACATTGGCCACATCCTTGATGTGATCAAAGGCATCTCCCAGCAAACCAACTTGTTGGCGCTCAATGCCGCGATCGAGGCCGCGCGTGCCGGGGAAGCCGGGCGTGGGTTTGCCGTGGTTGCCGATGAAGTGCGTAACCTCGCTCACCGTACCCAGGAGTCCGCCGAAGAGATCCATAAGATGATCACGTCGCTGCAAGTGGGCTCGCGTGAGGCCGTGACCACCATGAACGCCAGTCAGACCTCCAGCGAGGAGAGCGTTGAAGTGGCCAACCAGGCCGGCGAGCGCCTGGTCAGCGTGACGCAGCGAATCGTCGAGATCGATGGCATGAACCAGTCGGTCGCTGCGGCTACCGAGGAGCAGACCGCTGTGGTTGAAACCCTCAATGTCGACATCAACCAGATCAACCTGCTGAATCAGCAGGGTGTGGCCAACCTTAACGAAACGCTGAAGGACTGCGATGCGCTGTCTCAGCAAGCGAGCCGCCTGAAGCAACTGGTCGACAGCTTCAAAATCTGACCGGGCTCATGCAGGAGCGAGGCGTCTCGCTCCTGCTGATCAGCTGAACATCTGGCGTACATTCTCCAGGGCCGTGTCGGCGAAGGTCTGCACAAACTGTTCAAACGCCGCGTGGGTGGTATCGACTGGCTCACCCATGAGCGTCCAGGTTGCCCGCGAACATCCTGTGCCAAGCGCTTCCACCTGCATGGCAGCCCACAGCCGGGCGACGCCCAAGGTGTTGTAGAGTGTGGTCCAGGTCATGTACATGGCGTCGTCGTCGCGGCTGTTGAGTTGCTCTACGACGCAATGGCCATCGTGGAAATGTTTGGTGCGCAAGGCGCCTATGCCTGTGCCCGTCATTTCGATGTGCGAGAGAGCCGGAACGAAGGCATCAAAGCCTGCAAAATTGCCCACCACTCGCCACAGATCAGCGGCCTCGCACGCGACGTCAACAGACGCCACCACGGGTGTGCCGTTCGGGTTGCGAATTAATGTATCGGGTTGCAGCAGATTCATGGAAATGTCCTGAACGGTCAGAGAAAGCCGATGGCCTTGAGGTGGTCGCAGCCTCTGCGCAACAGCGCCGGGTCTTTGTGCGGGTACTGCTCGCCCATCGCCTCCACACCCTGGCGTGCGTTCTCGTGACAAATCATCGTGATGTCGCTGATGTCTTCTGCGAGGTTATCCAGGTAGAAGCCCAACACGCCAAACAGCGCATTATCAGGGCCTACCGTTCGCAGCTCGGTCTGCCACTGCGCCACGCTCACTCGCTCGAAGCAGTGGCCCGCCTGACTGAATGCATCAAGGTAGTGATCCCAGCTCAAAGGCTGTGGGTTGTGCAGGTTGAATACGTTTCGGCTTGCAGCGAAGCGGCCGCAGTGAAACGCAACAAAACGGGCAAAGAAGTCCACCGGCATCAGGTCGAAGTTCACCTGCAGGCGGGGCGCCAGGCCCAGTTGCAACGAACCCTTGAGCATCATCATCAGGCGGTTGTTGTGCGGCTTGCAGACGCCGTTGCGGCTATTGAAAGCGATGTTTCCCGGGCGATAGATGTTCACCCATGCGCCTTGCTCGGCTGCACGCCGCAGCAAGCGTTCGGCGACCCACTTGGAGAGGTTGTAGCCATTCTTGAGGTAGAGCGGCAACGTGGTTGCAGCCGGCGTTTCGAGGATGTTTCCCTGGGCGTCGACACTGCTGCAGGCCGACAGGGTCGAGATGAAATTGAAGACTTTCTTGCAGTGGGTTTCACACAGGCGCAGGCACTCACGTATCGGTTCGACGTTGTCCTGGGCCAGTGAGGCGTAATCCATCACATGATTGACCCGCGCGGCGTTGTGCACCAAGACCCCGTGGTTTCGGGCGAGGTGCTCATAAACATCGCTAGCCAAACCCAGCCGGGGCAAGCCCATATCGGCGGCGTATACCTGCACCCGCCTCAGGTCCAGATGTTGCAGCCGGTACTCGCGCAATGCCTGGGTAAACCGCGTCATCGCCGACTGCCCCGGCTGTTCACGCACCAGGCATGCCACCTCCTGGGCACCGCCAGCCAACAAGGCTTCGACGAGGTGCACGCCGACAAAACTGTTGGCGCCCGTGACAATCACCTTGCGCGGATCGCCAGCGCGGTCTTCATGCAGCGTTTCTGTATTCAGCGTTTGCGACGCATCCTTTTCCACCTGGCCTGACGGTGCATGCGGCAGTGCCCCATCTTCCATCAGTACGCAGAGCGTACGAATTGTCGGCGCTTCAAAGAAACTGCTCAGTGAAAGGCTACGGCCAAACGCTTTGCGCAGACGCAGCAGCAGGGTAGACAGCAGAATGGAATGGCCGCCCAGGTTGAAAAACCCATCGTCGATGGAAATGTCGCCATCCGGCACCGCCAACAACTCGCTCCACAGCGCCACCAGCCGCATTTGCAGAGGCGTTTGTGCGGCATTGCAGTCGTTGCGGGGAGTGGCGTGTTTCGGTATCGCCAGCAAGGCCTGACGGTCGATCTTGCCGTGGTGAGTGCGTGGCAGAGTGGGTAATTCTGTCCACACCTCGGGCTGCATGTAGGTCGCCAGCCATTGCCGCGCATGGTGCTTGAGGCCTGCCATGCTGGCGCCTGGTTCAGGTTGGGCGGCAAAGCTTAGGATCCTGCGGTCAGGATCAATCAGCACAGCCACTTGGCGAAACAGCCGACTGCTGCGCAGGCATTGTTCAATCTCCTGGGGCTCGACCCGAAAGCCGCGGATCTTCACCTGATCATCCCGCCGACCGCCCAGTTCGATACCGTCGGCCGTCCATTTCGCCCGGTCGCCACTGCGGTATGCCCTCACTGATCGGCCGTCCGGCTGTGTCAGCTCAACAAACGGGCTGTCGACCCCCTGCGGCGCGCTCACATACCCAAGGCCCAGGCCAGGGCCGACGATATACAGATCGCCCATCACCTGTTCATCCACCGGGTGCAGGTCGTCGTCGAGGATCAGCACCTGGCTGTTGGCAATGGGGCGCCCAAGATTGCGTGTGCTGTCACCGGGCTGGAAGGTTCGGTGGGTGACCAGTACCGTCGTCTCGGTAGGGCCGTAGAAATTGTGCAGGTGGCATTGGCTCGCCAGGCACTCGATCACATGCGGCTCGCAGGCATCACCGCCGGTCATCAAGTGAGTCAAACCCAAGGGCTGATCCAGCGGCAGAATGCTCAGCAGCGCCGGCGGCAGAAACGCGTGGCTGATGCCCTGTTGGCGAATCAGCTCGACCAGTTGCTGAGGATCGTGCCGTTGGCCCTCGCTCGGGACGACCAACTCGGCGCCGGCTATCAGGGCGGGGAAGATGTCGATCAGCGATGAGTCAAAACTCAGCGGCGAAAACTGCAGCACGCGGCTGTGCTCGTCCAACGACATACAGGCGCCTAGCCAGGCGGTGAAATGCGCAAGGTTGCGTTGGCTGAGCAACACGCCTTTCGGTTGGCCGGTGGTGCCTGAGGTGAAAAGCGCCACGCAGGGTGCCTCGCTGCTGGGACGATGCTGCATCAGCGGGCGTGTGATGTCGGCACAGGTCGGGTCGACAGTGCTGACATTCAGGGTAACGAAATCGTGGCGCAAAGGGTGCTGACCCTCTACCACCAACACCCTGGCGTTGCTGCTTTGCAGCATGGCGCGCTGGCGTTGCGGCGGATGATCGGGTGCCAGTGGCAGGTACACCGCGCCGCAACCCAGCACCGCCAGAATGCTGGCATACAGATCAACGGATTTTTCCAGGCACACGCCGATCACCGCTGGCGTCTGCGCGTGCTGCAGCAGGGGACTAAGGCTTTGCTGGATCGACACGGCGCGATGCAGTAATTGACGGTAGGTCAGCACGCTGCCCGCGATGTTCAGCGCCGGTCGTTCAGCAAAGGAATGAAGACTGGCCTGTAGCCGCTCGATCATTGGCACCTGTGCAGCCTGTAACAGTGCCGGCTGCGAAGTACGGTTGAATCGATGCAGGAACGCCAACCCTTCAAGCCCATGAAGGCCTTGCTCAGGCCAGGCATTAGCGACGGTTGTCGCCGAAAAAAACGTAGGGTCTCGCGAGAATTGACTGACCAGCGAGGCTACCCATTCCACCAGCGCATTCGTCGCATGGCGGCGCAATCGCTCGCCGTTGCCGCTGGGTTCTTCGGGGATGTCGCATATCGCCAGTACGCGGCGGGTTTGGTCATAGCAGCGCAATTGCACCGCAGGAAGCCCGTGTTCAGACACCGGGCCAATGCCCAGTCGCAGGCTGATCCGCTGGGTATTATCGGCAGGCACGCGCAGCGGTTGGCTGCCGTCTTCAATCATGACGTCGAGGGAATCCGTCACTGTGACGTGTCCGTATTGCTCCAGCGTTTGCCTGATCGCTTCCAAGGCTTTGCTGGTGCCGCTCCATCCCATGTTCAAGCGCCTCATGGCTGCCTCCCCGATTCGGGTAAATAGGTGCTCAGGGCCAGGGCGACGCTCGGGGTGTTCAGCACACCGCTGTGGTGCAGAAAGCCCATGATATTGCCGAGCAGCGGGTGCTGGCGGGTGATGGGAAAGTGCAGCGCTGCGACTTCGTCTTGTAGCGCACGGCGAACGTCGGCGCTGACGTCCAGGTGTTCGATCAACTGCAGATCGAAAGCTTTCTGCAGGTCGTTGGTCAGGTAATGCGTCAAGAAGGCCGGCAGGGTGGCCGCGATGCTGTCGCGGTCGGCCGGGTTTGCCGACTGCCAGTAGATGCGCACCAGGTGGGTCCAGAACTGTGCATGGCGGCCTTCATCGAACAAGTGGTCGGCCATCAAGCCGCGTATGGACGGTTTGACGCTGTCATCCTTGGCAAACGCCGCGACGTCATGGGTGACGGTGTTCTCGGCGATGGCCACGCCAATCAACTCCACGGCGTCACGCAGGTGCGGCGGCGCCAATGCCTGCGCGGCGGGCAAGGCATGGCTCAGCTCGATTTGGCCGGGCAAGTCGAGCGGTTGCAGGCCCGTCATGTTCACGGTTTGTTGCAGGAAATCCAGCGCGACCAGCGCGTGGTAATCCTCATCGACCACGACAGTCATTGCGTCGTAGCGACAGGCGAGGGGGAAGGACAGCGAGAAGCGATTCTTGGCAATGCTGCGAGCGGTCTTGTCGACGATCTCGGTTTCGAAGATCACCACGTCATTGAGGAATTTGTAGAAGCTTTGCACCAGCACGAAGTCGCGCCACTGCGAGCAATGCTCAAGGAAGGTCGCGCTCAGCACCAGGGGCTGGCGGCTCGCGGGGTAGATGAGTCTGTCGTCGTTTTCCAGCATGCGCCGCGGACGTGTGCGCAGGGTTGCACGGCGTTCCCAGTCGTCGGCGAAGGAGCGATAGTCGGCGGCGTTCATGGCTGCATCTCTTGCAGCGAGGCGCGCACGTCGTCC
This sequence comes from Pseudomonas sp. Larv2_ips, assembly GCF_963879675.1. Lineage (NCBI taxonomy): Bacteria > Pseudomonadati > Pseudomonadota > Gammaproteobacteria > Pseudomonadales > Pseudomonadaceae > Pseudomonas > Pseudomonas sp. Larv2_ips. The sequence continues at coordinate 664,216 of NZ_CAWOAW010000031.1, read as the reverse complement.
CAGAAGCGGAGGCGGCTGTGCACCGCGCCGAGAGCGATCTCATCGGCCTGGCGTTGGCGAGTCGGGTCTGTACCGATCAGGCGCTGGAGTAGCGCCTCTGCGGCGGGCCCGTGCCCTTGCGTGTCCAGTTCGATGTGACGGTTCAAGTAGTAGCAGAAGGTCGGCGTCTGGCGGCCCTTGAATACATCGCCGCGCAGAATGCACGCGAACATGGAGGGAATGACACTCTCGCGTCCATGCAGGAAGGCGGACGCTACGCCGTGGGTGGGCGCGTTCAAGGCGATCTGCAACGTGCTTTCGACAAAGCGGGCTACGCCTGGCGGCGCATCGACCTGATGCAAGGCTGTGCTGGCTTCGGTCCCCTGACGCTGCAGCTCAATGAAGCGCCGGACGACGCGGGTGTCAGCGCCTACTTCGGCCATCGCTTGCAGGTACAGGTCGAAGTGGCTGCAATGGCCCTGTGCGGGATGTTCATCGGACTCTTCGCCGAGCACGATTTCATTGATGAGGCGCGTCGCTTGCGGGTCGAGGGGCGGCAGCCAGGGTAACTGCGTGCAGCTCAGGTCCTGCTGCAAGCGTTTGGTCAGGCTCATAAAATCCCAAACGGCAAATACATGGTGTTGCATGAAACGCTGTAACTTGGTCAGTGAAGTTATTTCTTTAAATAACGGATGGCGGCACAGCTGCAGTTTCTTTTGTTCAAGTAAGTGTTGATGCATGGTTGATGCCTATAAGTTATTGCGCTGCTCTGAAAACAGGATGGGATTTACAACTGGACGTGCAGGCGTGGCGCATAGCCAGGCCCCGCGCGCAGCGAGAACGAGACTAAGCTGCGCAGCAAAATAAAATGGTTGTTGTATTAGGTCGCGATAGTAAGCTGATTAAACGGTGGGGCGAGATGATGAAAGTATTAGATATTTTTTCGAGATACAGTGTGTTGTAAGTAACTTGCTTGAATCGAAGTGGGACGTTTCTTTAAGTTAGCCAGGCATCAATAAATATGCGATGTATACCGTGGGGGCCCTTCCGCACAGAAAGGGGCCTTCACCGTATAAGGATCTACAACGAGCGCGGTAAAACTTACTGCGTGTCGGGTGTTGCGGCGGCTTCAAGACCGCTGAGGTAGGTAGAGATAACCTCCATGCCGCGCATCAGGTGGTTGCGCAACGTCAGGATGCTCTCGTCGGTTTTCTTCTGGGCCACCAGGCTCAGCAGTTCACGGTGATCTTCCTGGGACGTCTCGCCCAGCCCCATCGCTTCGAGGTTGAAGCGCAGAAAGCGTTCTTCCTCATTCAAGCCGTGTTCAACCAACTTGAGCAAACGCTGGTTGGGTGCCTTGCTATAAAGCGCCATGTGAAACAGACGATTGAGACGGCCGATCTCGGCGTAGTCTTTCTCCTGCTCCAGCGCTTTGATCAAGGCGTCGGCTTGGGCAATGTCGGCGTCGGTGAGCAACGGGATCGACAAGCGCAGCGCTTCGGATTCCAGCAGCATGCGCAGGGCATAGGTTTCAGCCGAATTGTCTTCGATCAACGGTGCAACCACGGCGCCCTTGTGAGTCACCACATGCAGCAAAGACTGGGCTTCCAGCTGGCGCAAAGCTTCGCGCACGGGCATGCGGCTGACACCGAACAGGCTGGCGAGCTCTTGCTGGCGCATCGCGGTGCCACAGGGCAGTCGACCGTCGAGAATGGCATTGCGCAAGGTTTCTTCAATAACGGCGCGAGCAAGGTGGGCGGGAATAGGCCCGCTGATTTTGATGCTGCTTAAAGGGTTCGGCTTCTGCGTCACGGTTACGCTATCCTCCTTATTGTTGAATGGAGTGTGTTTAATTGGATCCAATGCACACTAAAGATGGCCCACACGCTTGTCAAACAGCCAAAGTTTCCGTTTGTAAGGGCTTACAAGCTGTACTTTGTGCATCCCACAGCGGCGGGTCATGAACTTCGCCCACGCATGAATGATTGCACTGTGCCATTGTTTTTTGTGGGTTGAGGCTTCACCATCCTTTGAAATTCCGTCTCTCTCCACGGACTGAACGCCTTGGCGGTAAGTTTTATTCCCTCTCGAATCCTCAGCTGGCTATTTTCAGCGATTCTGTTGGCTGGCTTGATGCTCGGCGGGCTGCATGCCGATTGGGATTTCTCTCAGATCAGCCGCAAAGCCACCGCCTTGTACGGGCCGCTGGGTGAGGGCCAGCAGCGAATTGACGCCTGGCAGCGATTGCTGGCGACCCAAAAGCAAGTCGACGAGCAGGAGCAGCTCAAGGTCGTCAATCTGTTCTTCAACAAACAAATGACGTACGTGGAAGACATCGACCTGTGGCACGTGGTCGATTATTGGGAGACGCCCATCGAAGCCCTGTGGAAAGGTGCCGGAGATTGTGAAGACTACGCAATCGCCAAGTATTTCAGCCTGCGTCACCTGGGCGTTTCCAGCGACAAATTGCGCATTACCTACGTCAAGGCCTTGCGGCAGAATCGCGCGCACATGGTGCTGACTTATTATTCGACCCCGAACGCCATCCCGCTGGTGCTCGATAGCCTGATGGACGAGATCCTGCCGGCCACTCGCCGTACCGACCTGATTCCCGTGTATTCCTTCAACGCCGAGGGTTTGTACCTGCCCGGCGCCAAGGGCAACACGAAAGTCGGTGATACCAAACGCTTGTCGCGCTGGCAGGATGTGTTGAGAAAAATGCGTGCCGAAGGCTTCCCGGCCGAGCCTGCCAACTAGGAGTAACTGATCGGATGTCTCTGTTCAAACAACTATTGATCGCAATCTGTCTGTTCCTCGTGGTCGCCTTCAGTGGCAGCTTCATGGTCAGCCTGGAAAGCTCGCGCACCCAATACGTCAACCAGCTTCGCTCCCACGCGCAGGATGCGGCGACGGCACTGGCATTGTCGCTGACGCCCAATATCGACGACCCGGCCATGGTCGAACTGCTGGTCAGCTCAATCTTCGACAGCGGCTATTACGCGAGCATCCGCGTGGTGGACCTGGCCACGGATAAAACCATCGTCGAGCGCAGCGGCATTCCCGACAACAACGGTGTGCCCAACTGGTTCGTGAAATTGATCGGCCTGGAGCCGGCGGGTGGCGATGCGCTGGTCAATCGCGGCTGGGAGCAGGCGGCGCGCGTGGAGGTGGTCAGTCACCCGATGTTCGCCCTGGCCAAACTCTGGCAGAGCGCCCTGGGCAGCCTCGGCTGGCTGTTGCTGTGCGGCGCGGTCAGCGCGGTGCTTGGCGCGTTATTGCTGCGCCGGCAGTTGAAGCCATTGGACTACATGGTCAAGCAGTCCCACGCCATTGCCCGCCGCGAGTTCCTCAGCTTGCCCTACCTGCCGCGCACGCCGGAACTGCGCCGCGTGGTGCAGGCCATGAACCAGATGGTGGAAAAGCTCAAGGCGCTGTTCCAGGAGCAGGCCGAGCGCAGCGAAAAACTGCGCATCGAGTCCTATCAAGACAACCTCACCGGCCTCGCCAACCGGCGTTATTTCGAAATGCAGCTCAACGCCCGCGTGAGTCACCCGGAAGAGACCAGCTCCGGCTATCTGCTGCTGCTGCGGGTCAAGGACCTCGCCGGTCTCAACCAGCGCCTCGGTGGCCAGCGTACCGACCAATTGCTGCAAGCGGTCGGCGAACAGCTGCTGCGCGAGTGCGAGCCGTACCCGGAAACCCACAACCTCGTCACCCGTATCCGCGGCGGTGAGTTTGCGGTACTGGCGCCGGGGCTGGTGCGTGAAGAAGCGCTGCAACTGGCGCAGAACCTTGAGACCACGTTGCTCAGCCTGCAGGCCACTGGCGCCAGTGATGTCACGCCGGTTGCCTATATCGGCCTGGCACCGTTTAACCATGGCGATTCGCCTCAAGCCCTGTTGACCCTGGCTGACCAAGCCCTGGCCCAGGCCGAAGGGCAGGGCGACACCACCTGGGTGTGCCTCGACCATAGCGCCGCCGCCAGCGTCGGCGACGATCACCATGCGTGGCACACACTGCTCGATCAGGCCCTGACCCAGCAGCGTTTCCAGCTGTACTTCCAACCGGTCGTCGCCAGCCAGGACCCGCAGCTGGTCTTGCACTACAAAGTGCTGTCGCGCTTGCAGGATGAAGACGGCCACACGATACCTGCCGGACGTTTCCTGCCGTGGCTCGAGCGCTTCGGCTGGACGGCGCGTCTGGACCGCTTGATGCTTGAGCAGGTACTCAAGCAAATGGCCGGCCACAGCCATAGCCTGGCGCTGAACCTGTCTGCCGCGACTTTGCAGGATGCTCAGGCGCTGAATCGGATTTTTGAGCTGCTGCGCCAGCACAGCAACCTGGGCCCGCGCCTGACCCTGGAAATCGGTGAAGAACAATTGCCGGAGCAGGCGCTGCTGGAGCAGTTGACCCAGCGCCTGCGCGAGCTGGGCTTCTCTCTGAGCCTGCAGCGCTTTGGTGGGCGTTTCAGCATGATCGGCAACCTTGCACGGCTGGGCCTGGCGTACCTGAAAATCGACGGCAGCTACATCCGCGCCATCGATCAGGAAAGCGACAAACGCCTGTTTATCGAGGCGATCCAGCGTGCGGCCCACAGCATCGACTTGCCATTGATTGCCGAGCGTGTGGAAACCGAGGGTGAGCTGAAGGTGATTCGCGAGATGGGGATTTTCGGTGTGCAGGGCCAGCTGTTCGGTGAACCGGCGCCCTGGAAATAATCCAAACCTAACGGGGCACTCGCTTGTGTGGGAGCTGGCTTGCCTGCAATAGCATCACTTCGGTCCGCCTGATACACCGAGGTGCCTGCATCGCGGGCAAGCCAGCTCCCACACAAGCCTGCCCCGATTTAGATTCGGTGTGCCTAACTAAATCAGATCAAACCAGTCTCTTCATCATTGATCAGGTGGCTCAACCCGCCCAACGCTTCCCGCGCGTGGGTACGGTCCATCAGCTTGGCCTGCGCCGCCGGTGGCAGGTCTGTCACGCTGATCACGCCCTTGCGCGTCAGCACCTGAATCAAGTCGTCCAGCACCCGAATCATCTCCAGGTCGCTTTGCTTGAGCTGCGCCAGGCTGGTTTCCACCACTTCGTTGGCGTACCAGGCCTGAATCTCATGGTGATCGGCCGGCAGGGTTTCAGTTGATTCGGCAAAGGCGGCGGCCTCCACGCGACTCAGTGCACCCTGTGCATCACGTTGCACGTAAAACATAAGAAACCCTCGAAAATGAGCCACACGCGTTCACCAGCATAGGTCAATGGTGTGTTTATGAGCGCGAGTATGCGATGCAACCGCCCGTGAGGGCCAGCGACGCATCAGCCAAATAAATCGGCCGCCCGAGTGGGCGGCCGGTTCATCGCGTCTTAGGCGGTGTGATCGATCTTGATGGTCGGGTCGGCACCACTGATCAGCGAGTTGATGCTGGTGTGAGACCAATCGTTGCCTTCCAGCTTGATCGTCACATCGGCATTGGCCACGCCGCCCGCTGCGTTGAGCTTGCCTTCACTGCTGATTTGCAGGGTCGACACGCCGTCTACCGTGGTGATCTTGAGGTAGTTGTCGATGGTGCTGTCTGTCTCACCCTTCAACAAATCCTTGAGATCGATCCGGTCACCTTCCGAGGCTTTAAAGTCCTTGATCACATCGTTGCCCAGGTCACCCGCTTTCCACACGAAGGTGTCGGCACCCGAACCACCGATCAGGATGTCGTTGCCCGGACCACCGATCAAGGTGTCGTCACCGGTGCCGCCCAGCAAGATGTCATTGCCTTTGCCGCCGTCCAGGTAGTCATTGCCGCCCTGGCCGAACAGGATGTCATCACCCGCGCCGCCCAGCAGCGTGTCGTTGCCGTCCTTGGCGCCGGACACATCGAAGTCCGCGTAATGCTCGGTGACGTACTGATGCACGTTCGAGGTGGTCACTGCCGTGACCGCCACGCCGGTCTTCTGTGCAACAAAGGCCTGCAGTGCGTTGTAACCCTCACCGGTAATACCGCTGAAGCTCACCAGGTCGCCGAAGATGATGTCGTTGCCGTCGCCACCGCTGATGGTGTCGTTACCCGGCAGCGTTGCTTCGGTGTGGCCGAGAATTGCGTTGGCCAGGTCTTTCGGGTCGATGTTGCTTTGCGGCTTGCCATCGCTGTCGTACGGCTTCAGGTCGCTGAGGGTGACGTCGCTGTTGATGCCGATGGCTTCCACTTGCGACAACCCGCCCAGCAAGGCAAAGGCGCTTTTGGCGTTGCTCAGCGTCGCCGAGTCGGTGCTGCTGCCGGTACCGCTCAGGTTGGACAGCTCGTAGGTGCCGTCACCTTGGGCGTGCAGGGTGCCCAGGTTGTTAACCACCCAGCGCGAGCCATTCCAGGTTTGCAACTGGGCCGCACCCGAGGAGTCGACGCTGAAGTAGTGGGTGTTATCCAGGTATTTGCTGAACGTCGTGCCCAGTGTGTAGTTGGACGTGGTCACCAAGTCGTCGAGCTTCACGTTGTAAATCGTCGGGTTGGTCTGCTCGCCGCTCTGGTAATAGGTCGGCTTGCCGTCGGTGATGAAGTACGTCAAGTTGGTGGCACCGCTGTTGCCGGTAGCCAGGCCGCTCTGGAAGAAGTTGGCCGTGGTCTTGAACACGTCTTCATAGTTGGTACCGCCGCCCGACGCCATCGAGTCCAGCACTGCCTTGAGCAGGGTCAGGGCGTTTGGATCGTTGAGGTTGATGGCGACCGACTTGTTCACCTGGGTATCGAAATCCGCCAGGAAGATATTCACAGTCCCCGACGTGTTGGCGCCCAGGCTGTCTTTGAGCGAGCTGAACACCGAGGTCAACGAAGCCTTTGCCGCGTTGATCGACGCGGTGCTCATGCTGCCGGAGCTGTCCACCATAAACGCGATGTTGTAGTTCTTGCCCTGCACCACGTTCAGGCCGCCGATATCGGCCACGACGATGTCGTTGCCATCGGTGCCGGTAATCGCGTCACTGCCCGAGGTGCCCGTGATCGCGCTGTAGGTGGCCGGGTACACCGTCACCGGCAATTGCGCGGTGGTGATGGCCGAACCGCCGAGGCTTTCGGTGGACGTCGAGGTGACGGTCAGGTTGAACTGGCCGCTGTAGTAGGTCGGCGGCTTGATAGTCAGGGTGCTCAGGTCCCAGCCGGTGACGTTGACTTCGCCCACGGTTTTGGTCGCGGTGAAGGTGTGCCCGGACGCGTCGGTTAGCACCGAGCCTGCCGGTACGCCACTGATCTTCACGCTCAGGGTTTCCGAGCCGTCGGTATCGGTCAGCGCGGTGGTGACTTTGGACAGCTTCACGGTGCCGTTTTCCTGGCCTTCGTTGAGCTTGTAGCCCACGTAGTAACCGTCGCCGTTGCTGCCATGCAGGTCGGACACGGTCACGCCGGCGTTGGTCAGGTCAGTGATGCCGGTGTACAACGCCGCGCCGCTGGTGCTCAGGTCTGTGGCCGCTGCGCCGTTGATCGACAGGTTGACGTCATAGCTGCCCGGGCCTGACTGGTTGGCGTGGTAAATCTCGATGCTGTAGTAGCCGCTGACGGTCGGGGTGATCGAGCCGCTGAACTTGCCACTGTTGGTGCCCCATTGCGCGCTGGCCACGTCTTTGCCGCCGACGTTGATCACCAGGCTGTCATCGCCGGTGCCGCTGAAGGTGTAGGACTTGCCGGCTTCCATGTACATCAGGCCGGAGATCTTCGAGCCTGCACCCGCCGCCACGTTGGCGGTGGATTCGACGTTGGTCACAATCCCGCTGCTGTTGGGAGTGCCGGCGTTATCAATGGCGTTTTTCAGGTCGGCCGGGGCCGCGCCGTTACCGTTGGTGCCGATGCCGGCGATGCTGTTCCAGCTTTGTTTGAGCAAGCCCACCGAATTGACGTTGTTGTCAGCCACATTCAGGGTCGGTGCGTCGGCGACCGGTGTGATATCGACTTTCACCGTGGCGCTGGTGCCCAGGTCCTTGCCGTCGGTAGGCTGGAACTTGAACTGCGCGTAATCGGCCTGCTTGTTGCCAATACCGGTGCCGCCATAACCGTCGGTGCCGGACTCGTTGGCGTTGGGCATAAAGCGCAACTGGCCGCCGTCGATCTGCGCCTTGGTGAAGGTCTGGCCGGCGGTCACGTTGGTCCAGGTGGCGCCATCTGCCGCCAGGTATTGCAGCTTGCCGGCCACCGGCAGGTCGGTGATCTTCACGCCAAGGCTGGCTTGTGGCGAGTCCACATCGGTCACGCCGAAGTTGGCCCAGGTCAGCGCCAGCGGCGTGTCTTCGGTGCCGGTCACGGCGCTGCCGGTTGCCACTGGCGCATCGTTGACCGCCACTACGTTGACCGTGGCGGTAGCGACGTTGGAGTAATTGCCGCCATCGGTCACGGTCACGGTGATGGTCCGCGGCGTGGTGCTCGGGTCGTGGCTGTTGTTGGTGAACGTGATGTTCTTGATCTGCTGCATGTAGTCAGCCAGCGACGCCGTACCGGTCAGGGTCAGCGTGATCTTGCCGGTGGCAGGGTCTGTGGTCGGGGTCACAGTGATGCCGGTAACGCCTGTGTAGTTCAGCGAATCGCCCTGCTGAGTGTTGGTCAAGACCACCGTGGCGCCGGTCAGTTGAGTACTGTCCGGATCGGTAATCTTGATGTCAGTGTCAGCAATCGACACGCCCGTGCCGCCTTCGGTGAACGAGGTCTTGTAGTCGGCACCGGTGGCGCCGCTGGAGTTGTTGGCATCCAGGTCGATGACCGGCGGCGCGTCGTTGTCGATGATGTTGGTGCTGACGCTGCCATTGCCGACCACCAGGTTTTCGAAGTTGCCGCCGGTGGTTTTATCGATGGTGATGACGATCGTTTCTGTCGGCTCGGTGATCTTGTCGTCGATCGTGCCGATGGTGAACGGCACGCTGCTGGCGCCAGCCGGGATCTTCACGGTGTACACGCCGGTGAAATCCGAGCCATCGGTGGCGGTGCCGCTGTACTTGAGCGTCACGGTCACATCGGTTTGCGCCGGGTTGCTCAGGGTCAGGGTGTAGTTCGCCGTGCCGCCTTCAGTCACCGACGCGTCGCCGGTAATGCTGATGGTGGTGTTGTTGATCACATCCGTCACCTTGGTGGTCACGGTGCTGCCGTCGACGATCAGATGCTCGTACTTGTCGCCGCCGCTGACCACGCCGGTGATCTTGGCAGTCACGTCGTTGGCGCCCACGTACGCATCGTTAGGCGCAGTGGTGGTCGCGGTGTTGCTGGACTGGCCGTTGCCGATGGTAATGGTCGAGCCGTTATTCAACTTCACCACCAGGTCGGAGCCGACGTTGGTTACGGCATTGCCGTTCTTGTCGACCAGGGACGCGGTGTAAGTGATCAGGCCGCCTTCGCTGACCGAACCGTTGGCTTTGAGCGCCACGGTCACGTCATCGATGGTGTCGTTGACGACGGTGGTTGCGCCGCCCGGGGTGATGGTGACGCCCTCGAAATTACCGCCGGTAGTGCCGGTGATCTTCACGGTCTGGGTGCTTTTGTCGATGAACACGTCATCGCCTGGCGCATTGACGGTCACCTGACCGACCAGGGAATCCTTGGCGATCTTGATCGTGGCGCCGTTATCCAGGGTGACCACCATGTCGCTGCCGGCCTTGTTGCTCAAGGTGGCGGTGTAGGTGATGGTGCCGCCTTCGTTGACCGCACTTGGCGCGCTCAGGGTGACGGTCGTCAGGTCGGTGGTGCCCGGAGTGTCGTATACGGTGGTGCTCACCGGATCCTTGACCGGCACCAGGTTCTCGAACTGCTCCCCACCGGTTACGCCCTTGATGGCCGCAGTCACCGTCTGGTTGCCGGCGTACACATCGTTAGGCGCGACAACGGTGGCCGTGCTGGAACTCTGGCCGTCGGCAATGCTGATGGTCTTGCCGTTATCCAGCTCGACCACCACAGTCTTGCCGACGTTATTGACGGTATGACCGTCTTTGTCGACCAGGGTGGCGGTGTAGACGATGTTGCCTTTCTCGCCGACGCTGCCGGTGGCGGTCAGGAGGATTCTCACCGTATCAATGGTGTCGTTGACCACGGTGGTGGCGCCGCCCGGCGTCACGCTGAGGTTTTCGAAATTGCCGCCGGTAGTGCCGGCGATCTTGACGGTCTGGGTGCTCTTGTCGATGAACACGTCATCGCCTGGCGCATTGACGGTCACCTGGCCCACCAAGGAATCCTTGGCAATCTTGATCGTCGAGCCGTTATCCAGGGTGATCACCATGTCGCTGCCAGCCTTGTTGCTCAAGGTGGCGGTGTAGGTGATGGTGCCGCCTTCGTTGACCGCACTTGGCGCACTCAGGGTCACGGTGGTGGTGTCGATCGAGTCGGTGATGCTCGTCACTGCAGCGGCCGGATTCGCCGCCAGGTTCTCAAAATTACCGCCGGTTGCCTTGGTGATCGTCGTGCTGACAGTCGACGCGTTGTTGTAAACGTCGTTCGGCGGCGTTTGGAACACGACCGTGCCCGAAGACTTGCCGGCTTCGATGTTGATCGTCTGGCCGTTGCTCAAAGTGACGGTCACGGCGGTTTGCGCCGGGTTGGTCAGCGTAGCGGTGTAAGTAATGTTGCCACCTTCAACGACCGAAGGGGTCGCCGTCAGGGTGACAGTGGTGGTGTCGATCGAGTCGGTAATCGTAGTGGTCGCTGGCGCTGGGTTGGTTGCCAGGTTTTCGAAGTTACCGCCGGTAGCGTTGGTGATCGTCGTGTTGACGGTCGAGCCGTTGTTATAGACGTCGTTGGCCGGGGTGTGGAACACCACTGAGCCCGAGGACTTGCCGGCTTCGATGTTGATCGTCTGGCCGTTGCTCAGCGTGACCGCCACAGCGGTTTGCGCTGGGTTGGTCAGCGTAGCGGTGTAAATAATGTTGCCGCCTTCAACGACTGAAGGGGTTGCCGTCAGGGTGACGGTAGTGGTGTCGATCGAGTCGGTGATCGTGGTGGTTGCTGGCGCTGGGTTGGTTGCCAGGTTTTCGAAGTTACCGCCGGTAGCGTTGGTGATCGTCGTGTTGACTGTCGAGCCGTTGTTATAGACGTCGTTGGCCGGGGTGTGGAACACCACCGAGCCCGAGGACTTGCCGGCTTCGATGTTGATCGTCTGGCCGTTGCTCAGCGTCACGGTTACTGCGGTTTGCGCTGGGTTGGTCAACGTCGCGGTATAGGTGATGTTGCCGCCTTCAACGACTGATGGATCTGCCGTCAGGGTGACGGTAGTGGTGTCGATCGAATCAGTAATCGTGGTGACTGCTGGCGCTGGGTTGGTTGCCAGGTTCTCGAAATTACCGCCGGTAGCATTGGTGATCGTCGTGTTGACGGTCGAGCCGTTGTTATAGACGTCATTGGCCGGGGTGTGGAACACCACCGAGCCCGAGGACTTGCCGGCTTCGATATTGATCGTCTGGCCGTTGCTCAAAGTGACGGTCACGGCGGTTTGCGCTGGATTAGTCAGCGTAGCGGTGTAAGTGATGTTTCCGCCTTCAACGACCGATGGGTCCGCCGTCAGGGTGACGGTTGTGGTATCGATCGAGTCGGTGATCGTGGTGGTGGCTGGCGCTGGGTTGGTTGCCAGGTTTTCGAAGTTACCGCCAGTAGCGCTGGTGATCGTCGTGTTGACGGTCGAACCGTTGTTGTAGACGTCGTTGGCCGGAGTTTCGAAAACTACACTTCCGCTGGACTTGCCCGCTTCGATATTGATCGTCTGGCCGTTGCTCAACGTGACCGTCACAGCGGTTTGCGCTGGGTTGGTCAGCGTGGCGGTGTAAGTGATGTTGCCGCCTTCAACGACCGATGGGTCCGCCGTCAGGGTGACGGTGGTGGTGTCGATCGAGTCGGTGATGGTGGTCACCGCTGGAGCTGGGTTGGTTGCCAGGTTTTCGAAGTTACCACCGGTGGCGCTGGTGATCGTCGTGTTGACGGTCGAACCGTTGTTGTAGACGTCGTTGGCCGGCGTTTCAAACACCACCGAGCCTGCAGATTTACCGGCTTCGATGACGATGGTTTGACCATTCGAAAGCGTCACAGTCACCGCAGTTTGCGCCGGGTTAGTCAGCGTAGCGGTGTAAGTGATGTTGCCGCCTTCAACGACCGATGGGTCCGCCGTCAGGGTGACGGTTGTGGTATCGATCGAGTCGGTGATGGTGGTCACCGCTGGCGCTGGGTTGGTCGCCAGGTTTTCGAAGTTACCGCCGGTGGCGTTGGTGATTGTCGTGTTGACGGTCGAACCGTTGTTGTAGACATCGTTAGCCGGAGTTTCAAACACCACCGAGCCCGCG
>NZ_CAWOAW010000031.1:651277-651950 GCF_963879675.1 Pseudomonas sp. Larv2_ips | reverse complement strand
GATGTTGCCGCCTTCAACGACCGATGGGTCCGCCGTCAGGGTGACGGTTGTGGTATCGATCGAGTCGGTGATGGTGGTGGTCGCTGGCGTAGGGTTGGTCGCCAGATTCTCGAAGTTACCGCCAGTGGCGTTGGTGATCGTCGTATTGACGGTCGAACCGTTGTTGTAGACGTCGTTGGCTGGAGTTTCGAAAACCACCGAGCCGGCAGATTTACCCGCTTCGATAACGATGGTCTGGCCATTGCTCAGCGTCACGGTGACCGGAGTTTGCGCCGGGTTGGTCAGCGTCGCGGTGTAGGTGATGTTGCCGCCTTCAACGACCGATGGATCCGCCGTCAGAGTGACGGTTGTGGTATCGATCGAGTCGGTGATGGTGGTCACCGCTGGAGCTGGGTTGGTCGCCAGGTTCTCGAAGTTGCCGCCAGTGGCGTTGGTGATCGTCGTATTGACGGTCGAGCCGTTGTTATAGACGTCGTTGGCTGGGGTTTCGAAAACCACCGAACCAGCAGATTTACCGGCTTCGATGACGATGGTCTGACCATTCGAAAGCGTCACAGTCACCGCAGTTTGCGCCGGGTTAGTCAGCGTAGCGGTGTAAGTAATGTTGCCGCCTTCAACGACCGATGGATCCGCCGTCAGGGTAACGGTGGTGGTGTCGATCGAGTCGGTGATC
>NZ_CAWOAW010000031.1:650597-651267 GCF_963879675.1 Pseudomonas sp. Larv2_ips | reverse complement strand
CTTCAACGACCGATGGGTCCGCCGTCAGGGTGACGGTTGTGGTATCGATCGAGTCGGTGATGGTGGTCACCGCTGGCGTAGGGTTGGTTGCCAGGTTTTCGAAATTACCGCCGGTAGCGTTGGTGATCGTCGTGTTGACGGTCGAACCGTTGTTGTAGACATCGTTGGCCGGAGTTTCAAACACCACCGAACCGGCAGATTTCCCGGCTTCGATGACGATGGTCTGGCCATTCGAAAGCGTCACAGTCACCGCAGTTTGCGCTGGGTTAGTCAGCGTAGCGGTGTAAGTAATGTTGCCGCCTTCAACGACCGAAGGATCCGCCGTCAGGGTGACGGTAGTGGTGTCGATCGAGTCGGTGATCGTAGTAGTTGCTGGCGCTGGGTTGGTTGCCAGGTTCTCGAAGTTGCCACCGGTAGCGTTGGTGATCGTCGTGTTGACGGTCGAACCGTTGTTGTAGACGTCGTTGGCAGGGGTATGGAACACGACCGAGCCTGAGGACTTGCCGGCTTCGATGTTGATCGTCTGGCCGTTGCTCAGCGTTACGGTTACCGCGGTTTGCGCTGGATTGGTCAGCGTCGCGGTATAGGTGATGTTGCCGCCTTCAACGACCGAAGGATCCGCCGTCAGGGTGACGGTAGTGGTATCGATCGAGTCGGTGATGGTGGTGGT
>NZ_CAWOAW010000031.1:650341-650587 GCF_963879675.1 Pseudomonas sp. Larv2_ips | reverse complement strand
GCGTTGGTGATCGTCGTGTTGACGGTCGAACCGTTGTTGTAGACATCGTTGGCTGGAGTTTCGAAAACTACAGTCCCGCTGGATTTGCCAGCTTCGATGTTGATCGTCTGACCGTTGCTCAGCGTGACCGTCACAGCGGTTTGCGCCGGGTTGGTCAGCGTCGCGGTATAGGTGATGTTGCCGCCTTCAACGACCGAAGGATCCGCCGTCAGAGTGACAGTGGTGGTGTCGATCGAGTCGGTGATG
>NZ_CAWOAW010000031.1:649259-650331 GCF_963879675.1 Pseudomonas sp. Larv2_ips | reverse complement strand
CAGCGTGACCGTCACAGCGGTTTGCGCCGGGTTGGTCAGCGTCGCGGTATAGGTGATGTTGCCGCCTTCAACGACCGATGGGTCCGCCGTCAGGGTGACGGTGGTGGTGTCGATCGAGTCGGTGATGGTGGTCACCGCTGGAGCTGGGTTGGTCGCCAGGTTCTCGAAGTTACCGCCAGTGGCGTTGGTGATCGTCGTGTTGACGGTCGAACCGTTGTTGTAGACGTCGTTGGCTGGAGTTTCGAAAACTACAGTTCCGCTGGATTTTCCAGCTTCGATGTTGATCGTCTGACCATTGCTCAACGTAACCGTCACAGAGGTTTGCGCTGGGTTGGTCAGCGTGGCGGTATAGGTGATGTTGCCGCCTTCAACGACCGATGGATCTGCCGTCAGGGTGACGGTGGTGGTGTCGATCGAGTCGGTGATCGTGGTGACGGCTGGGGCAGTACCTGGAACCAGGTTCTCAAAGTTACCGCCAGTTGCATTGGTAATAGTGGTGCTGACAGTCGAACCATTGTTGTAAACGTCGTTAGCCGGCGTTTCAAACACCACCGAGCCGGCAGATTTCCCGGCTTCGATGACGATGGTCTGGCCATTGCTCAACGTGACCGTCACAGCAGTTTGCGCTGGATTGGTCAGCGTAGCGGTGTAAGTGATATTGCCGCCTTCAACGACTGACGGGTCCGCCGTCAACGTGACGGTAGTGGTGTCGATCGAATCAGTAATCGTGGTGACTGCTGGCGCTGGGTTGGTTGCCAGGTTTTCGAAGTTACCGCCAGTAGCGTTGGTGATCGTCGTATTGACGGTCGAACCGTTGTTGTAGACGTCGTTGGCCGGAGTTTCGAAAACCACACTTCCGCTGGACTTGCCCGCTTCGATGTTGATCGTCTGACCGTTGCTCAGCATGACCGTCACAGCGGTTTGCGCTGGGTTGGTCAGCGTGGCGGTGTAAGTAATGTTGCCACCTTCAACGACCGATGGGTCCGCCGTTAGGGTGACGGTGGTGGTGTCGATCGAGTCGGTGATGGTAGTCACCGCTGGAGCTGGGTTGGTCGCCAGGTTCTCGAAGTTC
>NZ_CAWOAW010000031.1:648717-649249 GCF_963879675.1 Pseudomonas sp. Larv2_ips | reverse complement strand
GTTGTTATAGACGTCGTTGGCTGGGGTTTCGAAAACCACCGAACCAGCAGATTTACCGGCTTCGATGACGATGGTCTGGCCATTGCTCAGCGTCACGGTGACCGGAGTTTGCGCCGGGTTGGTCAGCGTGGCGGTGTAAGTGATGTTTCCACCTTCAACGACCGATGGATCCGCCGTCAGAGTAACGGTGGTGGTGTCGATCGAATCGGTAATCGTGGTGGTCGCTGGCGTAGGGTTGGTCGCCAGATTCTCGAAGTTGCCACCGGTGGCGTTGGTGATCGTCGTGTTGACGGTCGAACCGTTGTTGTAGACGTCGTTGGCCGGAGTTTCGAAAACTACCGAGCCCGCAGATTTACCCGCTTCGATGACGATGGTCTGACCATTCGAAAGCGTCACAGTCACCGCAGTTTGCGCCGGGTTAGTCAGCGTAGCGGTGTAAGTGATGTTGCCGCCTTCAACGACCGAAGGATCCGCCGTCAGAGTGACAGTGGTGGTATCGATCGAGTCGGTGATAGTGGTAGTCGCTGGCGCT
>NZ_CAWOAW010000031.1:647968-648707 GCF_963879675.1 Pseudomonas sp. Larv2_ips | reverse complement strand
CAGGTTTTCGAAATTACCGCCGGTAGCGTTGGTGATCGTCGTGTTGACGGTCGAACCGTTGTTGTAGACATCGTTGGCGGGGGTTTCGAAAACCACACTTCCGCTGGACTTGCCCGCTTCGATGTTGATCGTCTGACCGTTGCTCAAGGTAACCGTCACAGCGGTTTGCGCGGGGTTGGTCAGCGTAGCGGTGTAAGTGATATTGCCGCCTTCAACGACTGACGGGTCCGCCGTCAGGGTGACGGTGGTGGTGTCGATCGAGTCGGTGATGGTGGTCACCGCTGGAGCTGGGTTGGTCGCCAGGTTTTCGAAGTTGCCGCCAGTGGCGTTGGTGATTGTCGTGTTGACGGTCGAACCGTTGTTGTAAACGTCGTTAGCTGGAGTGTCGAAAACTACAGTTCCGCTGGACTTGCCCGCTTCGATATTGATCGTCTGGCCGTTGCTCAAGGTAACTGTCACCGCAGTTTGCGCCGGGTTAGTCAGCGTCGCGGTATAGGTAATGTTGCCGCCTTCAACGACCGATGGGTCCGCCGTCAGGGTGACGGTGGTGGTGTCGATCGAGTCGGTGATGGTGGTCACCGCTGGAGCTGGGTTGGTCGCCAGGTTTTCGAAATTACCGCCAGTGGCGTTGGTGATCGTCGTGTTAACGGTCGAACCGTTGTTGTAGACATCGTTAGCCGGCGTTTCAAACACCACCGAGCCTGCAGATTTGCCGGCTTCGATAACGATCGTCTGGCCA
>NZ_CAWOAW010000031.1:597906-647958 GCF_963879675.1 Pseudomonas sp. Larv2_ips | reverse complement strand
GATGGTCTGACCATTCGAAAGCGTCACAGTCACCGCAGTTTGCGCCGGGTTAGTCAGCGTAGCGGTGTAAGTGATGTTTCCGCCTTCAACGACCGAGTTATCGGCAGTCAGGGTAACGGTAGTGGTATCAATCGAGTCGGTGATCGTGGTGACCGCAGGCGTAGTGCTCGGTACCAGATTTTCAAAGTTGCCGCCCGTAGCCCCAGTAATCGTGGTGCTGACAGTCGAGCCATTGTTGTAAACGTCGTTAGCCGGCGTATCCACCACCACGGTGCCAACCGACTCACCCGCCTTGATGGTAATCACCGAGCCATTGCTCAAAGTGACCGTCACCGGCGTCTGTGCAGGGTTGGTCAGTGTCGCGGTGTAAGTGATCTGGCCACCTTCGGTGACAGTCTCGCCCGCCGTCAACGTGACGGTGGTGGTATCAATCGAGTCGGTGATCGTGGTGACCGCAGGTGTAGTGCTCGGCACCAGGTTCTCGAAGTTACCGCCAGTTGCGTTGGTGATCGTCGTGTTGACGGTCGAACCGTTGTTGTAGACATCATTAGCCGGCGTTTCAAACACCACCGAGCCCGCAGATTTACCCGCTTCGATAACGATGGTCTGGCCATTGCTCAGCGTCACGGTGACCGGAGTTTGCGCCGGATTGGTCAACGTGGCGGTGTAAGTGATATTGCCGCCCTCAACAACCGAGTTATCGGCAGTCAGAGTGACGGTAGTGGTGTCGATCGAGTCGGTGATGGTGGTCACCGCTGGAGCTGGATTGGTCGCCAGGTTCTCGAAGTTACCACCGGTGGCGCTGGTGATCGTCGTATTGACGGTCGAACCGTTGTTGTAGACATCATTAGCCGGCGTTTCAAACACCACCGAGCCCGCAGATTTACCCGCTTCGATAACGATGGTCTGGCCATTGCTCAGCGTCACGGTGACCGGAGTTTGCGCCGGGTTGGTCAACGTCGCGGTGTAAGTGATATTGCCACCCTCAACAACCGAGTTATCGGCAGTCAGAGTGACGGTAGTGGTATCAACCGAATCAGTGATCGTGGTGACCGCAGGTGTAGTGCTCGGCACCAAGTTCTCGAAGTTGCCGCCAGTTGCACCAGTAATCGTGGTGCTGACAGTCGAGCCATTGTTGTAAACGTCGTTAGCCGGCGTATCCACCACCACGGTGCCAACCGACTCACCCGCCTTGATGGTAATCACCGAGCCATTGCTCAAAGTGACCGTCACCGGCGTCTGTGCAGGGTTGGTCAGTGTCGCGGTGTAAGTGATCTGACCGCCTTCGGTCACCGTTCCACCCGCCGTCAGCGTCACGGTAGTGGTGTCGATGGTATCGGTAATCTGAGTCACGGCCGGATTAGGGTCGAGGGTCAGTACCAGGTTGTTGCCGCCAGTGGTGCCGGTGACGTTGACGCTGATCTGGCTTGGATCGATGTAAGGGCTGTCGTTCGGCGCCAGCGGTACGTTGACGGTGCCGGTGGTCTGGCCGGCAATGATGGTGATCACTGCGCCGTTGGACAGCGTGATGTTCAGGTTGCTGGACGGTGCCTGGGTCACCGTGGCGGTGTAGGTCAGCACGCCGCCGGCTTCGGTGATGCTCGGGGTTGCGCTCAGCGACAGGGTGGACGCCTGCAACACCAGGTTGCCGCTGTTGTCGGTCGAGCCTTGGGCGCCCGCGAGCTGGGTTTGGGTCGCCGTGGTCTGGCCCAGAGGGCCGGTCGGGAAGCCGATGGTCGGGTCGACGCGGCCTGCGGTCGCGTCCAGCACGACGAAGCTGTGGCCGCCGCCCGCGGCGCCGTTACCGGCAGCGGTTGCGCCTGCGGCAGTGGCTTCCAGGTCGGTGGTCGGGTCGGCGCCGGCGGCGATGGCTTGTTGCAGCTCGGCAACCGACGGTGCGGCCTGCTCGGTGGCTGCGGCCAGGTCGAGGCTGGAGTCCGGCATGTCGGCGCTCCATTGGGTATCCCGACCGAGGTCCAGCGTGCGGCCGTCGGCCAATTCCAGGCTGACCGCGCCGGACATGCCGGTATCGACCTGGTCGCCCGCGAACAGGCGATCACCTTCAACGAGGACGCGGCGTGTCCCTTCCGGAGAAATAACGAAAACTTGACCAACAATGCTTTTGACGATGGCAACAACACTGCTCATTAAAGATTTCTCCGGCGATCCGTTTCTGATGATTTCCATGTGGCCGCTCGCAAGTGCGAGGGCCAAACAGGAGGGGGGCGTAGTCTAATTACTTACTGGCGTCAAATAATTGGCTAGATTTATTCGCTATCTAGTTTATGCCAAACTATTGACCTTCTGGTCGCCATCCTAAACAATTGGCCCCGTAATGTCACATTGATATTTATGCGGCGAACCGTCCTACATGTGTGAAGCAGTTCCGCTTTTTGAACTTTCCGACGTACGGTCATTACGGTAGCCATTATCCGACTCAGCGAGGCCGAATCGCTGTGATTTGAGACAAGAAGTCCTGGGGAATTTTTAAATGCGTTTGCACCTGTTCAAGGCAATACCGTTCGTACTCGCCGCCAGTTTTGTACAAGCCCAAACATTGCCCCAGGCCATGCAACAGGCCTTAGACGTGCACCCGGAAATTCAAGCCGGCGTGAACAGCCGTATCGCCGCCGATTACCAACTGCGCGCTGCACAAGGTGGTTACTTGCCTCGTGTAGACCTGAACGCCGGTTATGGTCGTGAAGGCACCGACGATTCCAACACGCGCGCCGCCAGCGGCCCGAACGGCAACCAGTGGGACACCCACAACCGCGGCGAATCGAGCCTGCGTCTGCAACAGATGATTTTTGACGGTTTCGCCACCTCCAGCGAAGTCGGGCGCCAACAAGCCAACGTCAATTCCCGCGCGTACTCCCTGCTGGGTACTTCCGAGCGCACCGGGTTGACCGTCGCCCAGGTGTACCTGGATGTGCTGACACGCCGTGAGTTCGTGCGCCTGGCTGAAGAAAACCTGCGCAACCACGAACGCATTTACGACCAGATCAAACTGCGCACCCAGCGCGGCGTCGGTAACGGTGCCGACCAGGACCAAGCCGAAGCGCGTCTGGCCCAGGCCCGCAACAACCTGATCACCGAGCAAACCAACCTGGCCGACTCCCAGGTCAATTACCTCAGCGCCGTCGGCCAGATGCCCGACCAGCTCGAGCGCCCGGCGCCGTTTGTAGCCATGCTGCCGGCTGACTTCAACGAAGCACGCCGCCAGATGCTCGACAACAGCCCGGTCCTGCGTTCGGCCGAGTCGGATATCTCCGCCGCCGAAAGTCAGTACGAAGCTGCCAAGTCCACCTTCTACCCGCGCTTTGATGCAGAGCTGGGCACGAATGCCGACAACAACGTCGGCGGCGATGCCGGCCACAGCAACGGTTGGGAAGCCATGGTGCGCATGCGCTTCAACCTGTTCGCCGGTGGCAGCAACAAGGCCGACTTGCAATCGAAGTCCTACCAGGCCAACCAGGCACTGGATATCCGCAACAACGCCCTGCGCCAACTCAACGAAGAACTGGGCCTGGCCTGGAACGCCCTGAATAACGCCAACGCGCAATTGCCGGTAGCCCAGCAGTACGTGGATCACAGCACCCGCGTGCGCACCTCTTACCAGCAGCAGTTCAGCCTGGGCCAACGTACGCTGCTCGACTTGCTCGACAGCGAGAACGAATTGTTCACCGCTTCGCGTCGTTTGGAAGAGATCAAGAACATTCAGTTATTTACTCAATATCGAATCAAGGCGACCATGGGCGAATTGCTCAAAAGCCAGGGCGTGGTCGCACCGATGGCCTCCGTCGTACAGAACGACGTGAAGCCAAAAGTCCAACTGCCTGGGATGAATTGAGTCACCCCTATAGCCCCATCTGTTAGTCGAGAGTGCAGCGCGTGGAATCCGAAGTCAGTCGAGTTCATCTCAGTCATGATCCACGCACGCTGCACGACGACCCGTTATTGGACGGGTTGTTGGCGCTTTGTGCCCTGCATCAAAAACCGGCCAGCGCGGCCATGCTCACCACCGGCCTGCCGCTGCCCTCGCAGCGCCTGAGTGCCGAGCTGCTGCCGCGTGCAGCCGCGCGTGCCGGCCTGCAAGGGCGGGTGCTGCAACGCAAGCTGGAACAGATTCCGACCATCGCACTGCCGGCGCTCCTGTTGCTCAAGGACGGTCGCAGTACGGTGCTGGTGGGTTGGCAAGGCGAAGACGAAGCGCGCATTCTGCTCAGCGAAAGCGACGGCGGTGAGGTGCTGATCAAGCGCGAGCTGTTGGTCGACGATTACATCGGCAAAGTCTTCTTCGCCCAGCCGCAGCACAAATTCGACGTCAACCACGGCACGCTGATCCCGCGAGCGCGTTCGTGGTTTCGCGACACCCTCAAGCGTTCGCGCTGGCTCTACACCGACGCCATCGCCGCCAGCTTCCTGATCAACATCATCGCCATGGCGGCGCCGCTGTTTGTGATGAACGTCTACGATCGAGTAGTGCCCAACCAGGCCACATCTACCTTGTGGGTGCTGGCCGTGGGCATCGGCGGCGCGTACCTGTTCGACCTGGTCCTCAAGAGCCTGCGCAGCCTGTGCCTGGACCTCGCCGGCAAAAAGACCGACCTGATCATTTCGGCCACGCTGTTCGAGCGCATTGTCGGCATGTCCATGAAGTACCGCCCGGCACGGGTCGGCAGCTTCGCGCAGAACATCCATGAGTTTCAAAGCCTGCGCGATTTCCTCGCGTCGCTGACCCTCACCAGCCTGATCGACCTGCCGTTCACCCTGCTGATTTTCCTGGTGATCGCCATCCTCGGCGGCCACCTGGTGTGGATTCCGGTGCTGGCTTTCCCGATTGCCCTGGGCATCGGCTACGCCCTGCAAAAACCGTTGGTCGCGACCATGGAGCGGACCATGGCCCTGGCTGCCGAGCGCCAGTCGAGCCTGATCGAAACCCTCGCAGGTCTGGACGCGGTCAAGGTCAACAACGCCGAGAGCGAGCGTCAGTACGGCTGGGAACAAACCATCGGCACCCTCAGCCGGCTTGAGCTGCGCGTGAAGTTGCTGTCGGGCCTGTCGATGAACATGACCCTGCTGATCCAGCAACTGGCCGGCGTGATCATGATCGTGTTCGGTGTGTACCAGATCATCGACGGCAACCTCAGCATGGGCGGCCTGATTGCCTGCTACATGCTCAGTGGCCGTGCGCTGAGCCCGCTGGCCTCGCTGTCGGGCCTGCTGACCCGCTACCAGCAAGCCAAGGTCACCATGACCTCGGTGGACCAGATGATGGAGCTACCCCAGGAGCGCAATTTCGAAGAACGCCCGATGAGCCGTCGCACCCTGCAAGGTGCCATCGAGTGCCGTGGCCTGAACTTCACCTACCCGAACCAACAGAACGCCGCGCTGAAAAACATCAACCTGGTGATCAAGCCGGGCGAAAAAATCGGCATCATCGGCCGCAGCGGCTCGGGCAAAAGCTCCCTGGCCAAACTGATCGTCGGCCTTTACCAGCCCGACTCCGGCGCCTTGCTGGTAGACGGCGTGGACGTACGCCAGATCGACGTGAGCGAGTTGCGCCACAACATCGGCTACGTCGCCCAAGACATCCAGCTGCTGGCCGGCACCCTGCGCGACAACCTGGTCTCGGGTGCGCGTTATGTCGAAGACGAAATGGTCCTGCAAGCCGCCGAACTGGCCGGCGTGCACGAATTCGCGCGCCTGCACCCGCAAGGCTATGAACTGCAAGTTGGCGAGCGTGGGCAGAACCTGTCCGGCGGCCAGCGCCAGAACGTCGCCCTGGCTCGCGCGCTGTTGCTCAACCCGCCCATCCTGCTGTTGGACGAACCCACCAGCGCCATGGACAACACCGGTGAAGAACGCTTGAAACAACGCCTGCAAGCCGTGGTGCAAAACAAGACCGTGGTGCTGGTCACGCACCGTGCCTCACTGCTCTCGCTGGTGGACCGCCTGCTGGTGGTCGACCGTGGGCAGATCCTCGCGGACGGCCCGAAAGCCGTGGTTATGGAAGCGTTGAAAAAGGGGCAGATCAGTGTTGCTTAACTCCATCAAAAGCGCGGTCGGCCGCTACTTCAAGGGCTCCGATTCGTTGCAGGGCCAGCCGCTGCCTGAGGTCAACAAGGCACTGATCGAAGATGCGCCGCGGGTCATCCGCCTGACCATTTGGGCGATCATTGCGTTCTTCGTATTTTTGGTCGTGTGGGCGGGCTTCTCCAGCATCGACGAAGTCACCCGCGGCGACGGCAAGGCTATTCCGTCGTCCAAGCTGCAAAAAATCCAGAACCTGGAAGGCGGCATCGTCTCCGAGCTGTTCGTCAAGGAAGGCCAGATCGTCGAAGCCGGCGCGCCGCTGATTCGCCTCGACGACACGCGGTTTGTTTCCAACGCCGGCGAAACCGAAGCCTTGCGCCTGGCCATGCAACTGCGCGTCGAGCGCCTGAGCGCGCAGGTGGATGACCGCCCGCTGAACATTCCCGACGACGTGCTCAAGGCCGCGCCAAGCCAGGCGGCCAACGAGCGTTCGCTGTATGAAAGCCGTCGTCAGCAGTTGAAAGACGAAGTCGGCGGTTTGCAGGAGCAACTGGTGCAGCGTCAACAGGAACTGCGCGAGTTCACCTCCAAACAAGGCCAGTACCGCAGCCAGTTGTCCCTGCAGCGTCAGGAAATCAACATGTCCGAGCCGTTGGTGGCCCAGGGTGCGGTGTCGCCAGTGGAAGTGCTGCGCCTCAAGCGCGCCGAAATGGAAACCCGCGGGCAGCTGGACGCTACCACCCTGGCAATTCCCCGTGCCGAATCAGCTATCAAGGAAGTGCAGCGCAAGATCGACGAAACCCGGGGCAAATTCCGCAGTGAAGCGCTGACCCAACTCAACGAAGCGCGTACCGAGCTGAACAAGGCTGAGTCCACTGGCCGCGCCCTCGAAGACCGCGTCAGCCGCACGCTGGTCACTTCGCCGGTGCGCGGTATCGTCAAACAGCTGCTGGTCAACACCGTCGGTGGCGTGATCCAGCCGGGCAGCGACATGGTCGAAATCGTGCCGCTTAACGACACCTTGCTGGTGGAAGCCAAGATCCGCCCGCAAGACATCGCGTTCCTGCACCCTGGGCAAGAAGCGATCGTCAAATTCACCGCCTATGACTACACCATCTATGGCGGGCTGAAGGCCAAGCTCGAACGCATCGGTGCTGACACCATCACCGACGAAGACAAGAAAACCACCTACTACATGATCACCTTGCGCACCGACCGCAGCCATTTGGGCACCGATGAGAAGCCGCTGCTGATCATCCCCGGCATGGTGGCCTCGGTGGACATCATCACAGGCAAGAAAAGCATCCTGAGCTACCTGCTCAAGCCGATCATCAAGGCGCGGGCCGAGGCGTTGCACGAGCGCTGATCTTCAGCGCCGGCACGGGCCTCATCGCGGGCAAGCCCGGCTCCCACATTTGAATGTGTACACCCATCAAATGTGGGAGCCGGCTTGCCTGCGATGGCGCCCTCAGCTTCACCACAGACCCCCACCCTAATGCATATAGATATTCACTAACGGTATTTAATCGCCCGTTCTTATATCTATAAAGTCACTCCCCTGTCCGACCGGGAGTGCCCTCATGTCCGCCACCTCTACTGTTCCAACAGCGACCGTAACCGCCCAAACCTTCGAGATCCGGCCATTCCCCGGCAGCGTTGGCGCCGAGATCGTCGGCCTGGATGTGTCTCGCCCGGTTAACGACCATGACTTCGCGCGCATCCACCGCGCGCACCTGGATCACCACGTCGTGGTGTTCCGCGATCAACGCATTACCCCCGAACAACAGATCGCCTTCAGCCGCCGCTTCGGTGTGCTGCAGATCCACGTGCTCAAACAGTTCCTGCTGGCCAACCACCCGGAAATCCTGATCGTTTCCAACATCATCGAAAACGGCCAATCCATCGGCCTGGGTGACGCGGGCAAGTTCTGGCACTCGGACCTGTCTTATAAAGAGCTGCCAAGCCTAGGCTCAATGCTGCACGCCCAGGAGCTGCCCTCCGAAGGCGGCGACACGCTGTTTGCCGACATGCACAAAGCCTGGGACCAATTGCCCGAGCCCCTGCGCAAAGCGGTGGAGGGCCGCCGCGCCGCGCATTCCTACACTGCGCGCTACAGCGAAACCAAATTCGAAGGCAACTGGCGGCCAACGCTGACGCCTGAGCAACTGGCCCAAGTGGCCGAAGTGGTGCACCCGATCGTGCGTACTCATCCGGAAAACGGTCGCAAGGCGCTGTTCGTCAGCGAAGGTTTCACCACCCGCATCGTCGGCCTGCCCGAGGATGAAAGCCGCGACCTGCTGGCCCAGCTCTACGCCCACAGCGTGCTGCCGCACAACATCTACCGCCACCAGTGGCAGCCCCACGACCTGGTGTTCTGGGACAACCGCTCGCTGATCCACTTGGCCGCCGGTTGCCCGAGCCACCTGCGCCGCAAGCTGTTTCGCACCACCATTCAGGGCGATGCGCCTTTCTAATCCTGGTCCTCGGCAAGAGAGTTGAAATGAACGCGCCCCTGCAAGGCCACGCGGCCAGCAACCTGAACACCGCCCAGCCGCTGTTGGCGGTGGACCACGTCAGCCTCGAATACCGCACCCCCGAGCGCGTGGTGCGGGCCACCCATCAGGTCAGTTTCGAGATCGACCCGGCTGATCGCTACGTGCTGCTCGGCCCCTCGGGCTGTGGCAAATCCACCTTGCTCAAGTCCATCGCCGGGTTTATCAAACCCTGCGAAGGCGAGATTCGCCTGCTCGGGCAAAAGGTCGAACAACCCGGCCCGGACCGCATCGTGGTGTTCCAGGAATTCGACCAGTTGCCGCCGTGGAAAACCGTCATTCAGAACGTGATGTTCCCGCTGCTGGCGTCCAAAACCTTAAAGCGTCGCGAAGCCCAAGAGCGTGCGCTGTACTACCTCGAAAAAGTCGGCCTCAGCGCTTTTGCCGATGCTTACCCGCACACGTTGTCCGGCGGTATGAAAGCGCGTGTGGCGATCGCTCGCGCCCTGGCCATGCAGCCAAAAATCCTGCTGATGGATGAACCCTTCGCCGCCCTCGACGCTTTGACCCGACGCAAGATGCAGGAAGAACTGCTGCTGCTCTGGGAAGAGGTGCGCTTCACGCTGTTGTTCGTCACCCATTCCATCGAAGAAGCTTTGGTGGTGGGAAATCGCATCCTGTTGCTGTCGCCGCATCCGGGGCGCGTGCGGGCGGAAATCCATAGCCATCAATACGACCTGCACAGCCTCGGCGGTGTGGAATTCCAGGCGTCGGCGCGGCGCATTCATCGCCTGCTGTTCGATGAAGCGCCCGAGGCCGAACGTGAGTTGGGTTTTGCCGATATCCGCATCGCTTACTAAGGGGCCGACCTATGCGCCAGGAATTTGAAGTACACCTCGAACCGCTGCTCAGCGTCCCCGTTGAACGCGAGCTGCCGCTGCGCCAACGCTTGTGGCAGCAAGGCTGGCTGCGCAAGGGCCTGATCCTGATCGTGTTGGCGATCATTTGGGAGGCAGTCGCGCGTTACCAGAACAATGACCTGCTGCTGCCGAGCTTTTTGCAGACCGCTCAAGCGTTATTCGACGGCCTGCTCAGCGGTGAGTTGTTGAGCAAAGTGAGCATCTCGCTGGCAGTGCTGATCAAGGGCTATGTGATCGGCATCGTGCTGGCGTTTGCCCTGACTACGCTGGCGGTCTCGACCCAGCTTGGCCGCGACCTGCTGAGTACACTGACCTCGATGTTCAACCCGCTGCCGGCCATTGCATTGCTGCCGCTGGCCCTGCTGTGGTTCGGCCTGGGGCAGAACAGCCTGATTTTCGTGCTGGTGCATTCGGTGCTGTGGGCCTTGGCGCTGAACACGTATTCGGGGTTTCTTGGCGTGTCTGAAACCCTGCGCATGGCCGGCCGCAACTACGGCCTCAAGGGCATGCGTTTTGTGCTGTTCATCCTGATCCCGGCGGCGCTGCCGTCGATCCTTGCCGGCCTGAAAATCGGCTGGGCATTTGCCTGGCGCACATTGATCGCCGCCGAGCTGGTGTTCGGCGCCACCAGCGGCAAGGGCGGTTTGGGTTGGTACATCTTCCAGAACCGCAATGAGCTGTACACCGACAAGGTGTTTGCCGGCTTGGCCGTGGTTATCCTCATCGGGTTGCTGGTCGAAAATCTGGTGTTCAACACCTTTGAGCGGCTGACGGTGAAGCGCTGGGGCATGCAGCGTTGATACTTATAGGGTGGCAGACCCCCCGGTTCAAACAGGAGTCATTGTTCTTTATCGGCGCGAGCTCTGATAATGCCGTCCGAACCTGACGTCGCCCTGGCGTCAGGCATGCGCGGTAAAAGGATTTACGACGATGCGGTGTTTTGTACTGGCGGCGGCCTTGTTGTTCTCGACCTCGGTGTTTGCCGAATTTACGCCCGACGCGGTGGCCATGCCCAAGCCGCTTTACCCTTCTAGCCTGATCAGCACCCAGGGGCATGCGCGCATCAGCTTGAAGATTCACAGCGACGGCACGGTCAGTGATGTAAAGGCGCTCTCCGCCACCCAGCCGGCCTTTGGCGAAGCCGCCGTGGCCGCGGCGACGCTGTGGCGTTTCAAGCCCTGGACGGTCAGTGCCGACCGCCCAGCGGTGCTTGAGGCGCATAACGACATGATCTTCACGCCTGAACCGCCCAGCCCCAAAACGGTTCAACTGACGTTTACGCAAACTCTGTTTCAACCCTGCAGCGCGTTGACCGAAGAAGTCAGCCAGTTCCGTCGCGATTACCCCGCGCGCCCGCTGATCGATATCAAGAGCTTTGCCATCACCCGCGTTGCGGTGATGTTCCCCGCGCTCAGCGGTAAAAGCGACTACAAACAAGGCCTGGCCAAGGCCGACGAACTGGAAAAAGCCCTGCCAGACATCGTGCGCCAGTGCCAGGCTCACCCCAAGGCTGCCTACGCGGACTACTTGCCGCGCACCTTCAAGCGTTACCTGTAAAGCCTGCTAGGATTGCGTGCAGTTCACTCTCCAACGATCACGAGTGCTTGGCATGCAATTACCGGACATGAACCTGTTGGTCGCCCTCGACGCCTTACTTGATGAAGGCAGCGTGGTCGGCGCCGCGCGGCGCATGAACCTCAGCCCGGCGGCCATGAGCCGCACCCTCACGCGTATTCGCGAAGCGGTGGGCGATCCGATCCTGGTGCGCGCCGGGCGTGGCCTGGTGCCGACGCCCAAGGCGCTGCAGTTGCAAGGCCAGGTGCGCAACGTGGTGGAGCAGGCGGCGTTGTTGTTCCGCTCGGCAGACCAGGTTGACCTCAGCACCTTGCGCCGGCGATTCAGCGTGCGTGCCAATGACTTCTTTGTCGGCGTATATGGCGGTCGGCTGTTCGACACCATGGAACGCATGGCACCGCAGTGCGAGCTGTGTTTCGTGCCTGAAGGCGACACCGACGACGAGGCATTGCGCGAAGGTCGGCTGGACCTGCGGGTGAGTAATTCCATGCCATCCAGCCCCGAAGTGAAGGTGCAGAACCTGTTTTCCACCACCTTTGTGGGCCTTGCGCGCGAGGACCACCCGCTGTTCGACGAAGAAATCACCGCCGCGCGGTTTGCCAGCTACTCCCACATCAGCATTTCGCGACGCGGCATCGCCCGCGGGCCAATCGACACCGCGCTCAATGCCCTGGGCTTGGAGCGCCGCGTGGCCATGATCGCCCCAGGCTTTCATGGCGCGATGTTCATGCTGCCCGATTCCGACCTGCTGCTGCCGGTGCCCAAGGAAGCCCTGCTGAGTGCCAATCGCCTGAAGCTGCCCCTGCGCGCATTCCAGTTGCCGATCTCCCTGCCGACCCTGATGCTGGCCCAATTCTGGCACCCGCGTTTCGACAAAGACCCTGCCCATAAGTGGCTGCGCGAAACCATGCGCGAAAGCTGCCATGCCACCTGGCTGGAAGCGCAACCCAGCTGAGATTCACTCGATCAATGTGGGCGCTGGCTTGCCTGTGATGGCGGTCTGACTGTGTAGGGATTCATTGCCTGACCCACCGCTATCGCAGGCAAGCCAGCTTCCACAGAGATCAGCAGTGCCCCTGAGGATTGCGTCTGACGCACTTATAAGCTTCCAGCAAGTAACTTTTTGTTATGGGTGTGCCTGATTAAACTGCTCGGGTATTTCTAATCCCGAGTTACCTGTCCATGACCTCCCTCGCTGCCCCCGCCCTCCAGGCTGCAGCCAAACCCCCTGCGCTCAACCCGCCCGTGTTCGGCCCGCGCATCATCATTGGCTTGGTCGGCGTCTTGCTGGCGGTGCTGGTGTCCGGTCTCAACGAGATGGTCACCAAAGTCGCCCTCGCCGATATCCGTGGTGCGCTGTACATCGGTTTTGACGAAGGCACCTGGCTGGTCGCGGCGTATACGGCGACCTCCGTGGCGGCCATGGCATTCGCGCCCTGGTGTTCGGTGACGTTTTCCCTGCGCCGCTTCACGCTGTGTGCCATCGCTTTGTTCACCGTGCTGGGCATCCTGTGCCCGTTTGCGCCGAACTACGAAACCCTGCTGGTGCTGCGCACCGTGCAAGGCCTGGCCGGTGGCGCGTTGCCGCCGATGCTGATGACCGTGGCGCTGCGTTTCCTGCCGGCCAACGTCAAGCTGTATGGCCTGGCGGGTTACGCACTCACCGCCACGTTCGGCCCAAGCCTGGGCACGCCGTTGGCGGCGCTGTGGACCGAGTACGTCGGCTGGCAATGGGCGTTCTGGCAGATCGTCGCGCCGTGCCTGCTGGCGATGGCCGCCGTGGCCTACGGCTTGCCACAAGACCCGGTGCGCCTGGAGCGCTTCAAGCAGTTCAACTGGCGCGGCTTGCTGCTGGGTTTCCCGGCGATCTGCATGCTGGTGATTGGCTTGTTGCAGGGCAATCGCCTGGACTGGTTCGAGTCCGGCCTGATTACCTTCCTGCTCAGCGGCGGCACGCTGTTGCTGGTGCTGTTTCTGATCAATGAATGGTCGCAGCCGATTCCGTTCTTCAAGTTGCAGATGCTCGGCCTGCGCAACCTGGCGTTTGCCTTGATCGTGCTGGCAGGCGTGCTGATGGTGCTGACGTCGGTCATCATCATCCCGTCGAGTTTCCTCGCCCAGGTTCAGGGTTACCGGCCGCTGCAAACGGCGCCGGTGATGTTGCTGATGGCGTTGCCGCAGTTGGTTGCGCTGCCGTTGGTGGCGGCGCTGTGCAACCTGCGCTGGGTCGATTGCCGCTGGGTCCTGGGGATTGGCTTGAGCATGCTGGTGCTGTGCTGTGTGGGCAGCTCGCACCTGACGTCGGAGTGGATCCGGGATGATTTTTACGGCCTCTACCTGCTGCAAATCTTTGGTCAGCCCATGGCCGTGCTGCCGCTGCTGATGCTCTCCACTGGCAGCATCCAACCGATGGACGGGCCATTCGCCTCGGCGTGGTTCAACACCGTCAAAGGCCTGGCCGCCGTGGTCGCCACCGCCGTGCTGGATGTGCTGACCACCCAGCGTCTGCACTTTCACTCGACCATGTTGGTGGACCGCCTGGGCAACTCGCCCCTGGCCGACGGCGACGCGCCGGGCCTGGCGCACCGCCTGCACGAGCAGGCCGTGGTGCTGACTTCTTCGGACCTTTATTACGTCATGGCCGCCGTCGCGGTGGCGTTGATTCTGCTGATTTTCTGGATGCCGACGCGAATTTTTCCACCGCGCGCACCGACCTAGCCAAAAGGATTTCTCATGAAACGCAAAGACAAAATTGCCGTTGCCGTTATTGCTGTATTTGCCGTTGGTGTACTGGTTTATCTGGTCGCGCCCGGCCTGTTGGGCAGCAAGCGCCAGACCACCAACGACGCCTTCGTTGCCGCCGACTTCACCTTGGTGGCGCCGCGCGTGGCCGGTTTTATCAAGGAAGTGCTGGTGGAAGACAACCAGCGCGTCAAGGCCGGCCAGCTGTTGGCGTTGATCGACGACCGCGATTTTCGCGCCGCCGCCCAGGCGGCCGATGCCGACACGCTCGTCGCCCAGGCCCAACTGAAAAACGCCACCGCGACCCTCGAACGCCAAAGCTCGGTGATCGCCCAGGCCCAGGCCACCGTAGCGGCGGACCGTGCCGAAGTGGCTTTTGCCGAACACGAACTGAACCGCTACAACCACCTCGCCGGTGTGGGCGCGGGCACCGTGCAGAACGCCCAGCAAGCCAAGACCCGCATCGACCAGGCCACCGCGCGCCTGGCCAATGCCACGGCGGTGCTGGCGGCAGAGCGCAAGCAGGTGGAAATCCTCACCGCCCAGCGCGATGCCGCCGAAGGTGGACTCAAGCGTGCTCAGGCAGCGCTCGAAATGGCCAGCTATCAACTCTCTTACACGCGCATCGTCGCGCCGGTGGATGGCATGGTCGGTGAGCGCGCGGTACGGGTGGGCGCCTATGTCACGCCGGGCAGCAAGATCCTCGCCGTGGTGCCCTTGGCCGAGGCCTATGTGGTGGCCAACTTCCAGGAAACCCAGTTGTGGCATATGCACGCCGGCCAAGCCGTGCAGGTGCGCGTCGACAGCCTCGACGGCGAACTGCTCAAGGGGCATCTGGAAAGCCTCGCACCCGCCACGGGCGTGACGTTCGCCTCGGTCAAGCCCGACAACGCCACCGGCAATTTCACCAAGGTGGTGCAACGCATTCCGGTGAAAATCGTGCTCGAACCCAATCAACCACTGACCGAGCGCTTGCGTGTTGGCATGTCGGTGGAGGCCAGCGTCGACACCCAGCCTGTCGCGCAGCCGCGTGAGGTGGCCCAGCAATGAAGCAATTTGCCTGGCTCACCTTGAGCCTCATCAGCCTCAGTGCCTGTACCGTTGGCCCGGATTTCCAGCGGCCGCAAGGCCCGCACATCACGCAATGGGGCGAGCCCCAAGGGCACCAAGCCGCCAGCCGCGCCGTCACCGAGCCTTTGCAGGAGCGTTGGTGGGACGTGTTCCACGACGCGCAACTCTCGGCCCTCACACGCCGTGCGCTCACCGATAACCTCGACCTGAAACTGGCCAGCAGCCGCCTGCAACAAAGCCGCGCCGTGCGCCAGGTAACTACTGCCGAGCGTTATCCCAACGTCAACGCCACCGGTGGTTATCAGCGCGAGCGCAACAGCGCTAAGGGCTTGAATGATCCCTCTGGCGAGAATGGCCGTTCAGCGTTCAACCAATGGGACATGGGCTTCTCTGCCGCTTGGGAATTGGACTTCTGGGGCCGTGTAAAACGCGAAACCGAAGCCGCCGACGCCACCCTGCAAGTTGCCGAAGACGACCGCCGCGCCGTGCTGTTGTCGGTACTCGCCGAAACCGCCCAGGACTACATCCAGTTGCGCGGCGTGCAGAACACCCGCGCCGTCACCGAGCAGAACCTCGACGTGGCGCGCCACAGCCTCAAACTCTCGCAACTGCGCCTGGCCGACGGTGTGGCGACCGACCTGGACGTGGCCGAAGCGGCTGCCCAAGTGGCCGCCATCGAAGCGCGCCTGCCGGATTTGCAGCAGCGCCAGGACCAATTGATCAACGCCCTGAGCCTGTTGATGGGCGAGCCGCCACAAGCCCTGCATGCGCAATTGTCCAAGGACGCCGCCGTGCCGCAAACCCAACGCCAGGTCGCCATCGGTTTGCCGTCCGAGTTGGCTGAACGTCGCCCCGACATCCGCCAGGCCGAAGCGCGCCTGCACGCCGCCACTGCCACTATCGGCGTGGCCAAGGGCGACTTCTACCCGCGCATCACGCTGTCGGGCAGCCTCGGCTCCCAGGCCCTGCAACTGTCGGATTTCGGCTCATGGGGCTCGCGCGCGTTCGCCTTCGGCCCTCAATTCAGCTTGCCGCTGTTCAACGGCGGGCGTCTGCAAGGCATGTTGAACCTGCGTGAAGCGCAGCAACAGGAAGCTGCGCTGGCCTACCAGCAAACCGTGCTGCGCGCCTGGCATGAAATTGACGACCAACTGACCCGTTACAACGCCAGCCAACTGCGCCGCGACAGCCTCGCCGAAGCGGTGCGCCAGAACCAGATCGCGCTGAGCACCGCGCAGCAGCAGTACGTCGAAGGCGTGGTGGATTTCGTCAATGTGCTCACGGTGCAAAGCGCGCTGCTGGCCACGCAGGAACAATGGGTTGAAAGCTCCACCGGCGTGTCGCTGGCCATGGTTGGGTTGTATAAGGCGTTGGGTGGCGGTTGGGAGTCGGTGTATCCATTGCAAACCGCTGGGCGATAACGGTTCTACAGTCGAGCTCGGTCAAATTGTGGGAGCGGGCTTGCTCGCGAAGGCGGTCCAGGAGGGGGGCATCGTTGTTGCGTCACCCATCGCCTTCGCGGCCAAGCCCGTTCCCACATGGAAACTGTGCGTGGATCACGGATTCTGCAGAAAAACCACATACCCGCGAAACCACTCATTCCCCTTCAAATACCCCGGCGCCTCCCACACCCCACCCTGAATCAACCCCACCTTGAATGGCAGCCCCAGCCGGTTCATGCGCGGTAAATACGCGGCGTAATCCGGGATGCTGTGGCGCCCTTGATACGTCTGCACCACTACTTCATCCACCACGCCTTTGAGCTGGGCGATGGCGCTTGGGTCGGCGTTGCTGCTCCAGTCCATCAGCCCGGTGATGCTCAGCTTCAAGTCGGCGGGCAGGCGGTGGCGCAGGTCGCGCAGGAAGTCGGCGTATTCGTGCAGGTATTGGGTGCGGGCGTCGAAGTCGATCTGAATGCCGACCACCGGGTTGCCCGCGTCGCGCCAGCGTTGCACCTGGCCGAGCACTTGGGTGTAGACCTGTTCTGGCCAGTGCAAGGTGTGGGCGCGGTAGACCACCCAGACTTCGCCCCGGGTGAGGCGTGGTATGCCCAGGCCCTGGGCGATCAGTTGCACGCCGCGCTCGGGGGCGCGGCGGGTGGAATTGATCTGGCCTTGCAGGATGTACAGGGTGTTGGCCTGTTTAAGCACCGGTTGCGGAGTGACGCCACTCCACAACCAGAAGGCGTCGTAGTCGCGAGCATCCACGGCGCCAAAGGCCGGGCTTGCCAGCAGGAGCAAGCCGAGCCACAGGTGCTTCACCAGTAGTACTGCAGCGATTTGCCCCACTGGGTGTCGGCGAAGCCGCTTTTGAGCTGGCGGAACCAGGCCTTGCGCGCGGCCGGTTCAACGTCATCGCCGCCGCAGCTGTTGTAGCCGGCCGGTGCATAGCAGTTGATGGCACGGAACAGTGCGTAGGCTTTGTCGTTCTTCGGCGCCTTGGCGTTGGCGATCACCTGCTTGTAGCCGTTGAGCCGCGAGAAGGTTTCACCTGGAAATTGCGACGCGGTGCTGCCCAGGCTGCCGGCGGCGCGTGTCTGCTCCAGAGGCATGCCGTCGAGGTTATTGCGCAAGATGAACTCACCGAAGCAGTTCAGGGCTTGCGGGTTTTTCGCGTCGGTTTGCAACGTGGCGGCGGTTTGCGCGATGGCCGGGCAGCTGTAGCCGGATTCGGCTTTTTCACCGTTCCACTGGAACAGTTTCAAGCTCTGGCCGCCGCTGTAGACATAGCCCAGGCTGGTGCCCAGCTTGTCTTCAGGGGCCGGCGTTGGCAGTTGCTTGAGGTCGTCGGCGAAGGTGGCGAACTGGCCGCGCAGCAAGTCTTTATAAAGCAGCACGAATTGCGCGGTCTGGCGCTCGACCGGATCGTCGGCCTTGGCGATCTGCTGGCGCAGCAAGTCAGGCCCGGCGACGTTGCGCAGCAGGATATAACGCACTTGCTTGGCGCTGATCGGCGAATCGGCGGCGAACACCTTGGCCAGCTGGCCGCTGCGTTCATAGTTGAGTGCCAGGGCCAACTCCAACTGGTCGCGTTGCAGCGGCAAGTTGGCCAGCGGCAGCAGTTGCAGCCACAGGTCTTGTGCGCCTTTCCAGTCTTGCTTGGCCTCCAGGGCCAGGGCGCGCAGGGTTTGTTGGCTGAAGGCGAAGTAGTTCAGGCTCGACGGCACGCTGTGCGGCAACTGCTTCAAGGCGGCATCCGGTTGATGCTCGACGTACAGCGCGCTCACGGCTAACAAGTAGTCGTAAAACGCTGGTTCATCGGCAAACGCTGCTTTTTGCTTCTCAAGGTCTGCGCGGCTGAGGGCCGGCTGGTCGCCGCCACGCATGACCATCAGGTCGCTGACGAGTTGGATCATCGGCGTCTTGACCGTGTCGCTATTGACCATCAACAGCTTGAGGTCGGCCTCTTCGACCAATTCATCCACCGACACATTGCGCTGCTCGTCGGTAGCCTGAGTCAGTTGCCAGGCAAGGGCCTCGGCGAGTTTTTCGTTGTCGTCCGCCAGCCAGTACACCCGGCGCAGCAAGCCGCGCGCGGAGGCGCTGTACTCGCCCTGTGGATACGTTTTCAGATAAGCGTCGAAACCCTTTTCGGCCTCGGCAAGCGCGGGTTTATCCACACGGTCGAGGTGCGGCACGCCGTCTTCGTCATAGGTGTTGGCCTGGGCCTGGTTGAGTGCGTTGCGCGCGGTCATGTACAGCGCGGTTTCTTTCAGCCAGGGCGAAGCGGCGTTGTGGGTGGCGACGAAGCCAGGCCCGGAGTCGGTGAAACGACCTGCGTAGAAATCGGCGGCGGCTTGCAGGTACGTGCGAAACAACTGACCTTCGGTCGACTGGATATCTTGCGACGGCTCCACCACCGGGCCTGTCCATTCACAGGTGGTGAGCAATTGCAGGCGCGCCTTCACCAGCAGATTGCGTTCGGCGGCCGGCATGTCGGCTTTGACCACCTGGCTGATAAACGCGGCGGCGCTGTTGTCGTCGTTGCTGCGGCAGCGGCTGCCCTCGCCATTGAGGAACGCATCGCCAGCAGCTTTAGCGTCGTCACGCTTGATGCCCAGCGGTTCAAGCAGTGCATCGAGCGGCGAGGTTTTGGGGGTGTCGGGCGTGCTGGCGGGCTCGGCTTCGCCACGCGGCACAAGGCGATACACCGGGAACGGCACCGGGCCAAAACCCTCTGCCAGGTCATCTTCGCTCAAGGCATTGGGCGTCAGCGGCGCGGCTTTCTTGTCGGCCAGCAACAAGCGCAGGTTGGCCCGGCTGTCATTGCCAGGGCTCAGGAACGGCAGATTGTTGCAGGGGTCCAGCGTGTCACGCGACACCCGCCAGTCGGGGTAACACGAGTCGTCCGAACTGGCCTGGGCCGGTAGGGAAATGCCGGCAAGCAGGGCCAGTGCCAGGGGTGACAAAAAACCGATGCGCATGACGTGTCCTTGATCCTGAGTCCTTGGAGGGTGCTAATCATAGCTTGATCCGACAGCCGCTTCGGTGAAGGCCTACACAAATTGCTGATTTGTCCGATTTTTGGTCGTGGCATTGCTCAGCGAAACCCAGGCGCAGTCGCAGGTCCATCAGGTACCAGTCAAGTGCTGCAGCGTGCCGCCCAACGGTTGTAAAACAGCGAGCGAAAACGGGGCTTTTGTCCTAGAGTGGCGCTTGTTTGCGCATGTGCAGGTTTTTCCCGGAAACGGGCAGTATCAGGGGAATTGAGGTGCGACGGTCTGTGGTAGAGCAAGACGACAAAGTTGGGGCATTTCACGCGGTCAATCGCCTCTCGGGCGCCTGGGAAGGCGCCGGTTGGCTCAGCCGGTTGTGGTGGGTGCCGATTCTGGCGCTGGCCATGGCCGTGCGTTTCTATGGCCTGACCGCTTCGGCGATCTGGGGCGACGAAGCGTCGAGCCTGCTGCTCAGCGAATACGCCATGGAGGACCTGTGGTTTCACGCCGCCCATGATGTGCACCCGCCGCTGTACTTCTTCATGCTGCGCGGTTGGATCGAGCTGTTTGGCGATGGGATCTGGTCGATTCGCGGCATGAGTGCCCTGCCCGGCGCAGCGGCGGTGGGGCTGGGCATCTGGCTCACGCGACAGCTGTCCACGCGTCGTGCGGCGGTGCTGGCCGGTGTGCTGCTGGCGTTGTTTCCGACGGCGGTGCGTTACAGCCAGGAAGTGCGCATGTACTCCCTGCTGGCCGTGTGGTTGCTAGGCGCCACGCTGGCGCTGGTGTACTGGGTGCGACAGCCCGGGCGCACGCGTTATCTGGCCGTCTATGTAGTGCTGATGGCGGCCGGATTCTACACCCACTATTTCACTGCGCTGTGCGTGTTGGTGCACTGGGCGTACCTGGGCGTGTTGTGCCGCTCACAGGCGCCCGGCCAACGCTTGATCATTCGCCCGTCGTGGTGGTGCGCCAATGCGCTCATTGTGGTGTTGTACCTGCCGTGGCTGCCGAACCTGCTGGACCTGACGCAGCACATTGAACAGCTCAAGGTTGGCGGTGATATTGGCTGGGAAGACCCGGTTTCGCTGATTTCCGTGCCGTCGATGGTCTGGCAGTTCATGCTTCAGGATGAAGGCATCGGCTTCTGGCCGCCGCTGTTCTGGCTGTTCCCGCTGCTGCTGATCGCCGTCGTGGGCATCGCGGCCTGGCGTGATCGTGAGCGGTATCGCCCGGCATGCCTGCTGGCGCTGTTTTTTCTGCTGCCGCTGTTGCTGGTGTACGGCGTCTCTTTCATTTCCCCGGTATTTATCGAGCGCTACCTCACGGTCTACGCACTCGGGTTGCCGATCCTGATGGCCCTGGCCATCGACCGCCTGCCCAAACGCCTGGCATGGTTGGGCGCGGCGTTGTTTGTGTTGTTCGTGGGTGTGGAACTGCTAGGGTTGAAGAACAACGCCACCGTGGATGCGCATGATCAATTCAACGTGCCGGTGGAGTTCGTTAACCGCAACTATCAGGAAGACGACCGCATCGTCCTCAGCGATATGCTGTGGTACTTGCCCTACGTGTATTACGACGAAACCGACGCCCAATTGCAGCTCTACACGCCCCCCAAACCCGACGGCACGCCGACCCGGCCGAACGCCTACGGTTTCGGCACGTTGGTGGATCAGGACGGCGGGCGTATTTACCTGGACCGTTTGTCGGCATTACCGGCCGATACGCACCGCGTGTGGCTGATCAGCAGCACGGAAATGCCGGATGAGTTCGCACCGATTCCTGCCGACTGGCGCCAGCTTTTGCAGCAGGACGGCGGCGGGGCACGGGCGCGCTTGTTTGTGCTGTGTCGCGGGCCAGAGCCCTCGCAGCCCGAGGGTTGCCGTTAATCAAGCATCGGTATCAAGTACATGCCCGCAACGCCGCCTGGGCTAGACTCACAGGAATGGTCTTCGTAGGAACCCACCATGGAATCGCCTCTGCACAGCTTGCCGTCACTGTTCAAACAGCTGGGGCTGCCGGATGACCCGGTGAGTATCGAGCAGTTTGTGACGGTTCATTCACCGCTCAAGCCTGAGTTGCATCTGGCGGATGCGTTTTTCTGGACGGCCAGTCAGCGAGCGTTTTTGCGCGAAGAGATTTTGGAGGATGCCGATTGGGCGGAAGTGGTGGATCAGCTGAGTGTGTTGTTGCGCACGGGGCGTGAGGGGTAAAAATATCGGCCTCAGCGGCGTTGGGATTTTGCCGACGGCTTGTACCGATGACTTTCAGGTGCGACGCCAACGCTGACCCAACGTGGGAGCCAAAGTGGAAAAACCAGCACACCCATTCAAACCCGCTTTACTTACCCACAGCACCCCGCGCCACCCATCACAAATTTGTTTCAAAACTTGACTGCTTTGGACGCATCCACCATATTGATAGTTAGCAAACTAACTGTATGCGAACAATCCAGTGCCTCATACCCTCGAACAACTCCAGATGAACCTCAGCAGCAGCATGGTGGTGGGCGCCCGCAATTGGCGCAAAATCTGCCAGACCACGCTGGTGAGCTACGGTATTTCCGAAGCCTGCGCCGTGCCCTTGTTGATGATCGGCCGCTTGGGCGACGGTGTGCACCAAGTAAAAGTCGCCCAGGCTTCCGGCATGGAAAGCCCCTCGCTGGTGCGCCTGCTCGACCAGCTGTGCAGCGGCGGCTACGTGTGCCGGACCGAAGACGTGCATGACCGTCGCGCCAAGGCCTTGAGCCTCACCGAGCGCGGCCGCGAGCTGGTGCAAGCGGTGGAAGCGCAGCTGGTGCGCCTGCGTCAGGAAGTGCTGGCGGACATTGCCCACAGCGACCTTGAAGCCGCCCTGCGCGTGCTGCGGGCGTTCGAAGCGGCTGGGGTTGCATCGCCTTGAACGGATTTTTTACCGGTTTTCCGCCAGCCCGCGATTGGTTCTACGGGGTACGTACGTTCGCAGCGTCAATGATCGCGTTGTACATCGCCATGCTCATGCAAATGCCACGTCCGTACTGGGCGATGGCCACGGTGTATATCGTCTCCAGCCCGTTTGTCGGTCCTACCAGTTCCAAGGCGCTGTACCGCGCCATCGGCACCTTCATGGGTGCAGCGGCGGCGGTGGTGTTTGTGCCGATGTTTGTGCAGGCGCCGTACGTGCTGGTGGTGGTGATTGCGTTGTGGACGGGCATTTTGCTGTTCCTGTCCATGCACCTGCGTACCGCGAATAACTACGCGTTGATGCTGGCCGGCTACACCTTGCCGCTGATCGCCTTGCCGGTGGTGGATAACCCGCTGGCGGTGTGGGATGTGGCCGAGGCGCGCACCGAGGAGATCTTTCTCGGCATCGCGGTCGCGGCGGTGGTGGGCGCGATGTTCTGGCCGCGGCGCCTGATGCCGGTGTTCGATGGCTCGGTGACCAAATGGTTTGCCGATGCCCAGGTCTACAGCCTGCGGTTTTTGACGCGCAACGTGCAGCCGGAAGAGGTCAGCACCTTGCGCGGCGGCATGGTCGCCACCTTCAACACCCTGGAATTGATGATCGGCCAGTTGCCCCACGAAGGCGCGCGGCCGCAGACCGTGCGCAACACCAAGGAACTGCGCGGGCGCATGATTCACTTGCTGCCCGTGGTGGATGCGCTCGACGACGCCCTGTACGCCGTCGAACACCGCGCGCCGGAGTTTCTCGACCGACTCACGCCGGTGCTGGAGGCAAGCCGGCAGTGGCTGGAAAGCACCGTTGAAACCGCCCCGCTGGAAAGCTGGCGCGTGCTGCGGGATCAGGTCGATGCCCTGCAGCCCCAAGGCGAAGCGCTGGATGATCGCCACACGTTGCTGTACTCCAACGCGCTGTATCGCCTCGGCGAGTGGATCGACCTGTGGCAAGACTGTCGCAGCCTGCAGGCCGCCATCCAGTGCGAAAGCCAGGACACCTGGCGCGCGGTGTACCGCCACTGGCGCCTGGGCCGGCTGACGCCATTTCTCGACCGGGGCTTGATGTTCTATTCGGCGTTTTCCACCGTTACCGCGATCATCGTCGCCTCGGTGCTGTGGATTTTGCTGGGCTGGACCGACGGCGGCAGCGCGGTGATCCTGGCCGCCGTGGCCTGCAGTTTTTTTGCCTCGATGGACGACCCGGCGCCGCAGATCTACCGGTTCTTTTTCTGGACCGCAATGTCGGTGCTGTTCGCCAGCCTTTATCTGTTTCTGGTGCTGCCTAACCTGCATGATTTTCCGATGCTGGTGCTGGCGTTTGCCGTGCCGTTTATCTGCATCGGCACGCTCACCGTGCAGCCGCGTTTCTACCTCGGCATGCTGCTGACGCTGGTCAATACCTCCTCGTTCATCAGCATTCAGGGCGCCTATGACGCAGACTTCCTGAACTTCGCCAACGTTAACCTGGCCGGCCCCGTGGGTTTGTTGTTTGCCTTTGTGTGGACGTTGATTGCGCGGCCGTTCGGCGCCGAACTGGCGGCCAAGCGCCTGACCCGTTTCAGTTGGCGCGACATCGTCACCCTGACCGAACCTGCGACCCTCGCCGAACACCGGCACATGGCCGCGCAAATGCTCGACCGCCTGATGCAGCACCTGCCGCGCCTGGCCCTCACCGGCCAGGACACCGGCATCGCCCTGCGCGA
This sequence comes from Pseudomonas sp. Larv2_ips, assembly GCF_963879675.1. Lineage (NCBI taxonomy): Bacteria > Pseudomonadati > Pseudomonadota > Gammaproteobacteria > Pseudomonadales > Pseudomonadaceae > Pseudomonas > Pseudomonas sp. Larv2_ips. Next base: position 624,048 of record NZ_CAWOAW010000031.1, on the reverse strand, counting down.
TTTGCGTGTGGCGCTGAACCTGCTCGACCTGCTGGCCTACTCGCCGCGTATCTACGGCGTGCCTCGGGTACTGCTCAACCAGGTGGTGGAAGGTGTGGGCGGTTACTTCAAGGCCTGCCTGAAGGCGGGTGAACGCTTGCCCGCGCCGAGCGGTCTGCTGATGACCCTGGACCGCACGCGCCGCGCCCTCAACGGGCAAGGCCTGCAAGACGAAGACGACACCCGCCTGCATCTGCTGCACGCACTGGCCGGCTTGCGCCTGTCGTTGCTGCCTGGCGTGGAATTTATTGGCGGCACCGAAATGGAAGCGCCGCTGCCTGATGGAGCGCCTTTATGATCGGTGATCTGGATATCAGCGGGGTGTTCCTGCCCACGCTGCTGGTGCTGATGGGCATTACGTACGTGTTGTTTCTGGTGGTGCACGGGCTGTTGACGCGCATTCACTTCTATCGCCTGGTCTGGCACCGGGCATTGTTCAATGTGGGGCTCTACGCGCTGTTGCTGGGCGCGGTGGACTCACTCAGTCGATATCTGATGACATGAAAAAACCTTTTTTGACCATCGGCCGTGTTGTCCTGACGTTATTGATAGTGACCTTCGCTGTCGTCGTTGTGTGGCGCATGGTCATGTACTACATGTTTGCGCCCTGGACCCGTGACGGGCATATCCGTGCCGACATCGTGCAGATCGCCCCGGATGTGTCCGGGTTGATCCAGCAAGTCGACGTGCGCGACAACCAGTTGGTGACCAAGGGCCAGGTGCTGTTTGCCGTGGACCAGGACCGCTTCAAGCTGGCCCTGCGCCAGGCCCAGGCCGCCGTGGCCGACCGCCAGGAAACTCTGGCCCAGGCCAATCGCGAGTACAAGCGTAACCGCGGTCTGGGCAACCTGGTGCCAAGTGAGCAACTGGAAGAAAGCCAGTCCCGCGTGGCCCGCGCCCAATCGGCCCTGGCCGAGGCGCAGGTGACGGTGGACGCCGCCCAGCTCAACCTCGACCGCTCGGTAATCCGCAGCCCCGTGGACGGCTACGTCAACGACCGTGCGCCGCGCAATCAGGAGTTCGTCACCGCCGGGCGCCCGGTGCTGTCGGTGGTCGACAGCAACTCCTTCCACATCGACGGTTACTTTGAAGAGACCAAGCTCGACGGCATTCACGTCGGCATGGCGGTGGATATTCGTGTGATCGGCGACAACGCGCGCTTGCGTGGCCATGTGCAAAGCATCGTTGCCGGTATCGAAGACCGTGACCGCACCAGTGGCTCCAACCTGCTGCCCAACGTCAACCCGGCGTTCAGCTGGGTGCGCCTGGCCCAGCGGATTCCGGTGCGCATTGCCTTTGATGACGTGCCGGCGGACTTTCGCATGATCGCCGGGCGCACAGCCACGGTGTCGATCATCGATGACAAGACCGCCGCCAAAGACAACGCGCAGCAGGGAGAAACACCATGAAACCGGCGGCGTTGCTGGCCACGGCTGGCTTGGGTTTGCTGCTGTCGGCCTGCCAGGTGGTAGGCCCGGATTACCGATTGCCGGACAAGGCCGCTATCAACCGTGGCGACCTGCAAGGGCAGATCGCGGGCGAGGGCCACAACGTGGTGTCGGCGCCGGTGCCGGCGGACTGGTGGAAGCTCTACAAAGACCCGCGCCTGGATGAGCTGGTACGCCAGGCCATGGCCTCCAACACCGACCTGCGGGTGGCTGCCGCCAACCTGCAACGCGCGCGTTTCCAGACCCAGGAGGCTGAATCGGCAGGCGGCTGGAGTGCCGGCGCCAAGGCTGAGGCCCAACGCTTGCAGGAATCGGGTGAAGCGTTTTTGCTGACTGAAAAAGTCCCGGTTGGCAACATCGGCAGCGCCAGCATCAGCACCTCTTACCAGTTCGACCTGTTCGGCACACTGCAGCGCGGCATCGAAAGCGCCCAGGCCACCACCGACGCCGCCCAGGCCGCCGCTGACATCGCGCGCATCACGCTGGTAGCGGATGTGGTGCGCTCCTACACCCAGGTGTGCGCGGCCAACGAAGAACTGGCGATCGCCAACGAGTCCCTCGACCTGCAGGCCCAGAGCACCAAACTGACCCAGCGCCTGCGCGATGCCGGGCGTGGTGATGAAACCCAGGTGACGCGTTCGCAAACCCAATACAAATCGTTGCGCGCCGACATGCCGCGCTACGAAGCATTGCGCCAGGCGGGCTTGTTCCGGTTGTCGATGCTGCTGGCCAAGCCGGTAGACCAACTGCCAGCGGGCACCGGCACCTGCGCCGAGCTGCCGCACATCGCCCAGTTGCTGCCGGTGGGCGACGGCGCGACCCTGCTCAAACGTCGCCCCGATGTGCGCCAGGCTGAGCGCCAACTGGCCGCCGCCACCGCGCGTATCGGCGTGGCCACCGGCGCGTTGTACCCGGACATCAGTATCGGCGCCACCGTGGGCACGGTGGGTCTGCTCGATGACTTGGGCACGCCGGCCACCAACCGCTGGGGCTTTGGCCCGTTGATCAGTTGGTCGGTGCCGACCAACGGCGCGCGTGCGCGCATTCATGAAGCCGAAGCCGCGACCCAGGGCGCCCTGGCGCACTTCGACGGCGTGGTGCTCAATGCCATCCGCGAAACCCAGACCGGCCTTGCGCAATACACCGCGCAGTTGCAACGCCGCGACGCGTTGGCCGATGCCGGCCAGTCTGCCAAGGAGGCGTCGGAGCAGACGCACCGCTTCTTCCAGGCCGGGCGCGCCTCGTTCCTGGCCGACCTGCAAGCCACGCGCACCTACACCGATGTGCGCGCGCAGCTGGCGGCGGCGAACACCCAGGTTGCCATGAGCCAGATCGATCTGTTCCTGGCCTTGGGCGGTGGTTGGGAAAGCGGACGAACGCAAGCGTCACAGGCCAGCAAACCCTGAGCTAAAAGCTATGCTTTGTCAGTGAGTCGCGGTGGCGGCTCACCTGACACTGCTCGCGTTTGCTCATGGGGATTCCAATAATGAAAAACCCTTATGCTCCCGCTTTCTGGTGCGTGTGCTTCGCACTGGTGTTGTTATCGGCTGCCTATTTCTACGGCGTCATGCTTGCCCATCAAATCGACAAGGCCATGGTGTTTCTCGACAGCGCGTGCCTGGTGATTGGCACGTTGTCCATTGGCGTGGTGGCGTGGGCGTCGTATCAAAATCAACGGGTGAAGAAAAAACTGCTCGAACAAGGCAAGACCCGCGTGGCGATCTGGGACACCAAAGTTGCCTTGCGCCGCGTCGAAACCGTGTTCGACCGCTATTTCTGGGGCAGCTACTGGCAGCCCGGGCGGACCTTCCAGGAAGTCATGGGCGAACTCACCGGCACCCCGCTGGAAAAAAGCCTCGAAGCCCTGAAAAAACAGTGTGTGCTGCTCGACCAGCAGGTAGCCGACGGTAGGCATTGGCTGAATAACGCACGGGAATTGTCCGACGTGGCCAACGCCATGGCACGCGAGCGCTACCAACTGGACTTCTGTAACCCCAAGGCCGACACCCCGGGAAACGCTGTCATACACCGCGAATTCGAGGTGTTGGTGTACACCTGGACCGCCCGTTTGAAGAGTTTTGATCATCAACTCGATGAGATTGAATTGGAGTACTCGTGAACCAACGGTTGACCTGACCCCTCTGAAAAGCTGGGCCGTTCGCGGCCGCCAGTGCTAATCTTCCCCCGTTTTCGGCGGGTTTGAGCCAACCCCTCTTGGGGGTTCAAGGAAGACAGCCCACTTCTCACAGGATTTGATCAGGTCACTTCATGAATAAGCCAGCAGTTGTTCTTTTGGGTTTCGTTGTCGCCGTCGGCGTCGTCAGTGCAGGCGGCGCCTGGTACACCGGTAAGCAACTGGAGCCGGTGCTGCAGACCGCGATCCAGAACGCCAACAAGGAACTGCAGACCTCCATGGCCGGCGTCGACGGCAGCGTGAACCTGGAGCTGGTGTCCCTGGACCGTGGCCTGTTCAGCAGCACCGCCCACTACCGCCTCAAGGGTCAAGGCAGCGTATTCGGGGAAGAAAACCCAAACCCTGAGCTGCTGTTTGTCGACCACATCGAACATGGCCCGCTGCCGTTTTCGCGTCTGGTGTCGCTGAAATGGCTGCCGGTCATGGCCACCAGTCACTATGAGCTGGAAAAGAACGCCACCACCGAGAAATGGTTCGCCGCCAGCAAAGACGTGTCGCCGCTCAGAGGCGTGGCCAATATCGGCTACAACCGTTCGGTCGATGGCAACGTCGAACTGCTGCCTCTGGAACTCAAGGACGACAAGTCCTCGGTGAGCTTCTCCGGCGCCAACCTGGACTTCGACGGCACCGCCGAAGGCCAGAAGGTCAAGGCTGAAGGTTATATGAACAGCCTCAAGGTTGCGGTGATCGATGCCAACGGCGCGCCCTTTGAAGCCGAACTGTCCGGCCTGACCGTGGCCAGCAACCTGGAGAAGACCACATTTGGTTTCTACACCGGGCAAAACACCGTTGAGCTGACCGACACCAAAGTGACCTTCGGCCCGCAGAAAGCCGTGCTGACCCTCAAGGGCTTCGAGCAGAAAGACACCAGCGAGACCAAGGACAACAACCTGGCCGGCCGCGTCGATTACAAAATCGATGAGATCGGTTACCAGGGCAAGCCTGTCGGTTCGGCCGCCATGGCCCTGAGCATGAAAAACGTCGACATCCCGGCCATGCTGGTACTGACCAAGCTGTATCAAGACAAGATGCAACCGGTGCAAGCCGCCGCCGCTGCCGGCCAGCCCGTACCTGAGCTGCAACTGACCGAAGCCGAGCAGACCCTGGCCGAGGCCAACGTCAACCAGGTGCTGGCTGCCAAGCCACAACTGGCGGTGGAAAACCTGTCGTTGAAAACCACCCACGGCGAAAGCAAATTCAACCTGGTGGTCGACCTGACCAAGCCGGCCTCGATGGAGCTGCCGCCGGTTGAACTGGGCAAGCAAGTCATCGCGCTGCTGGATGCCAACCTGACCCTGTCCAAGCCAATGATCGGTGACGTCGCTGCACTGCAAGCGCAAGTGGGCGGCGTGACCGACCCTAAAGCCATCGAGCAGCAATCGCAGATGGCGGCCGAGATGGTCAGCGGCATTGCCGTCGGCACCCAGTTGGCTACCCTGGTGGGCACGGATGTGGTCTCCAAGCTGCATTACGCCAACAATGAAGTGACCTTCAACGGCCAGAAGATGACGGTTGAGCAATTCATTGGGTTTGTGATGGCCAAAGCCGGCGCGGTCAGCGGCGCGCAGTAAGATTTCTTACATCAGTAAGAAATAAATAATGGGGGAGCAGGGTTGCCTGGGGCAGCGGTCAAACAGTCGGCATACGGGCCGGCGGTGACCGGTCAGCCCAGGCAAGTCTGCTCCCCCATTGGCTTTTCTGTTGCCGGGACAATTCTGAACAATTGTTCCGAATTGGACTTTTCCCTACATTCATAGGGGATAGTTCCTACAGGAAAGCTAGGCCGGGTCATCAGACGCCGGCACCCTGATGCAAACCGCTCAGGACCACCTATCGTTACAGCTTTCCGCGTGTAAGGAAGCTCACGATATGTTGCGAAACCTACCCATCAGTGCTTCAGGCCGGTTGCGACTGCTCATCGGGGCTGCCTTGTGCAGTCAATTGCTGATGCCCGGCCTCGCCCTGGCCGATCCGGCCTACGACGCGTTGATTATTCAGGCGCGTAACGGCAACTTCACGCCGGCCCTTACCCAACTGCGCCAATTACCTGCCGAACGCCAGACGCCAGGCCAGATCAGCGATCACATTGTGATTGCCGGCTGGGCCGGGCAAGACGCCGAAGTGCTGAAGGTGTACGAGGCGCAAGGCAAGAATCGCAACCTGACTACCCAGGCGCTGGCCACGGTTGCCCGTACCTATCGCAATCAAAAGCAGTGGCCACAGGCCCTGGCGGTTTATCAGCAGGCGCTGCTGCGTGAGCCGAATAATATCGACCTGCAACTGGGCCAGGCCCTGACCCAGGCCGACGGTGGCCAAACCAACGAAGCGGTGCAACGCACCCGCGCATTGGTGGCGGCGCAACCCAATGACCCCAACCGCCGCATGGCCCTGGGCTACGCGCTGACCCGCGCGGGCTTGAACTACGACGCGCTGTTTGAGTTCGACCAGGCTTTTATCCGCGCGGGTGACAAACCCGAAGTGGTGCGCGAATACATCGTCGCCCTGCAAAAGGCCCGTTTGCCGGAGCCGGCCCTGCGCCTGTCGGCCAAGCATCCAGGCGTGCTCGATGTTGTGACCCAGCGCCGCCTGGAAGGCGACCTCGCCGCCGAACGTGTGCGCATGGCCGAGTACGCCACGCGCACCGAGAAAGAACGTTATGTGGTCGCTGATCGCGCCCTCAGCGACTACGACACGCTGCTCGCCCGCTGGACCCCTGACCAGAGCGCCCATGACGACGTGGTGCGCTGGCGCATCGACCGCCTGGGCGCCCTCAAGGCACGCGCGCGCACCGCAGAGGTGATCCGCGAGTACGAAACCCTCACTGGCGAAGGCGTGCAGTTACCGACCTACGCCTTGCGCTGGGTGGCTGCGTCCTACCTCGACCAGCGCCAGCCGGAAAAAGCCGAGCCGTTGTACCGCCAGGCGCTGACGGCACCGGATGCCGATCCCGGTGACCACGTCGAAGACAGCACCGCATTGTTTTACGCCTTGCTCGAAAGCGACAAGGTGATGCAAGCGCGCGAAGTCGCTAATAACCTGGCCACCAACCAGAAGCCTCGCGTTGAACTCAAGGGCTTGCCCATCGGCAACCCCAACGACAGCTGGATGGACGCGCAGCAACTGGCGGCCCAGGCAGGCACTTACGGCGGTGACCTGCCAGGCAGCGAAACCGGGCTGGAAGCCCTGGTGGCGAAAGCCCCTGGCAACGTCGGCCTGCGCCTGGCCCAGGCCGATATGTACCGCGCGCGTGATTGGCCGCGCCGCGCCGAAGGCTCGCTCAAGGAAGTTGAAACCCAGGCCCCGCGTGATATCGGCCTGGAAGTGTCCCAGGCCTACACCGCCATGGACCTGCAGGAATGGCGGCAAATGGACGCGCTGACCGATGACGTGCTGGCGCGCAACCCCGACAGCCGCCAGGTGCAGCGCCTCAGCCGCCTGCGCGACGTACACGACATGGCCGAACTGCGCGTCGAAGCCTACACCGGCAAAAGCTACGGCGGTGGTGGTAACAATGATGTCGGCGCAGTGGCAGGCAGCCGGGACTGGGGCATCGAAAGCGTGCTTTACAGCCCGCCCATCGATGAAGACTGGCGCGTCTTCGCCGGCGCCGGTTACGCCACCGCAGACTTTACCGAAGGCACCGGCCAGCATCGTTTTCAGCGCGTCGGCGTCGAGCAGCGCACCCGCGACATGACCCTGGAAGCCGAGGTGTCCAACCACTCCTACGGTTATGGCTCCAAGCAAGGCGCGAGCGTGTCGATTGCCCGCGACATCAATGACAACTGGCAGTACGGCGGCAGCCTGGGTTATCTCCTGGCGACCACGCCGCTGCGCGCATTGAATGCCGATGTCACGGCCAACGGCGGCAGTGGCTTTGTCCGCTGGCGCGAGAATGAGAGCCGCGAATGGAAGCTGTCCCTGAGCCCGTCGCATTTCAGCGACGGCAACAACCGCCTCGAAGCGCTGCTCACCGGTCGCGAGGGCATCTACAGCTCGCCGCACGTGCAAGTGGACCTGGGCCTGGAGGTCGGCGCCAGCCGCAACACGAAGGAAGACGTGGTGTATTTCAACCCGAAATCGGACTTCAGCGTGTTGCCCACCATGACGGTCAATCACGTGCTTTATCACCGCTATGAGACCCAGTGGAGTCAGCAGTTCCAGATCGGTGCGGGCACCTATAGCCAGCGCGATTATTCCACCAGTGGGGTCGGCCTGATCGGCTACGGCCAACGTTTTCGCTGGAACGACGTGCTGGAAACCGGCGCCAACCTGAGCCTGATCAGCCGCACCTATGACGGCGATCGCGAACGCGATCTGCGCCTGCTCGTCGACCTCACTTACCGTTTCTAAAAGAGCCTGAACATGACTGTCCTCAGCCGTTGTTTATTGGTCCTGGGTGTATTGCTGGCCGGCGCCTGCGCCCAGCAACCTGCGCCCTATACCCCACCCGCCGAGCGGCCGACACCTGCGCGTGAAGCGCCGTGGCCGAAGAACCATTTCCTGGGCATTGCCTATCACGACATCGAAGATCGCGACCCCGATCAGGCGGTGGTGGCGGTGCGCACCGAACGGTTGGTCGACCAACTGGCCTGGCTGCGCGAAAACGGCTACCAGCCGGTCAGTGTCGATCAGATCCTGGCAGCGCGCAGCGGTGGGCCGCAGTTGCCGCCCAAAGCCATCCTGCTCAGCTTCGACGACGGCTACTCCAGCTTCTATACCCGCGTGCTACCGATTTTGCGTGCCTATAACTGGCCGGCAATCCTGGCCCCTGTCGGCTATTGGATCGACACGCCGCTGAATAAACCGGTGGATTTTGCCGGCACACCGCGCGCGCGTTCCGACTTCCTGACATGGGAGCAGGTGCGCGAGATTTCCAAGTCGGGCCTGGTCGAAATCGCCGCCCACACTGACGCCAGCCACACCGGCATTCTGGCCAACCCGCAAGGTAACCAGGAGCCGGCCGCCGCAACGCGGCGTTATGACGCCGCCACTGGCACCTATGAAACCGAGGCGCAGTTCCAGGCGCGGATGCGCGCCGACGTCACGGCCATTACCCACAAACTGCGCGCTGTCACCGGCAAGGCGCCGCGTGTATGGGTGTGGCCTTACGGCGCCGCCGACGGCACCTCGTTGGCGGTCGTCGGCGAACAGGGCTACCAGATGGCCCTGACCCTGGACGACGGCCTCGACGACCTCGCCAACCTCAAAAGCAGCCCACGTTTTCTGGTGGCCTCCGACCCGGACGGCGAGCACTACGCCAACGCGATTGTCGGTACACAGGCGCGGACCTCGATGCGCGTGCTGCACGTGGACCTGGATAACGTCTACGACCCGGACCCGGCCCAAGAGGCCCGCAACCTCGACCAGCTGGTGCAGCGCGTGGTCGACATGGGCGCCAGCACCGTGTTCCTGCAAGCCTTCGCCGACCCCAAGGGTGACGGCCTGGTGCATTCGCTGTACTTCCCCAACCGCCATCTGCCGGTGCGCCGCGACTTGTTCAACCGCGTCACCTGGCAACTGCGCACCCGTGGCCACGTGGCGATCTACGCGTGGATGCCAGTGCTGAGCTTTGCGCTCGACCCTTCGTTGCCGCGCGTCACGCGAATGGACCCGAAAACCGGCCAGGTCGGCCTCGACCCGGACCAGTACAAGCGCCTGTCGCCGTTTGACCCGGCCGTGCGCCAGCAGATCGGTGAGATCTATGAGGACCTGGCGCGCAACACGGCCATCGACGGCGTGCTGTTCCACGACGACGCAATCCTTTCTGATTTCGAAGACGCCAGCCCCGCAGCGCTCAAGGCTTACGTCGCCAACGGCCTGCCGGGCAGCATTGCCGCGCTGCGTGCCGACCCGGCCGTGATGCAGCGCTGGACGCGTTTCAAGAGCCGCTACCTGATCGACTTTACCCAGGAGCTGGCCGCCAAAGTGCGCGCCATCCGTGGGCCGCAGGTGCAGACCGCGCGCAATATCTTCGCCGAGCCGATGCTCAACCCGGCGAGCGAAGCGTGGTTCGCGCAGAACCTGGATGACTTCCTCCAGACCTACGACTGGACCGCGCCGATGGCCATGCCGCTGATGGAAGGCGAGACGCTGAAAAACTCCAACGCCTGGCTGGAAAAACTCGTGGCCACCGTCAAGGCTCGTCCCGATGCCTTGCAGCGCACCGTGTTTGAACTGCAAGCCAAAGACTGGCGCACCAAAGACGCGCCCGATATCGACGGCGCGCAGATGGCTGAATGGATGGGTGTGCTCAAACGCCAGGGGGTCAGGAGTTTTGGCTACTACCCGGACAACTTCCTGGAAAACTCGCCGGACCTGAAGACGGTACGTCCGGCCCTGTCCAACCAATGGAACCCTTGACCATGTTCGACAGAATCCTGGCTTTATTCGTGTTGGCGCTGGTGTTGGGTGTGCCCCTTGGCCTGATCTTTCTGGTCACCGGGCAGTTCCTGATGGACTTCGTGTTTTTCTACCCGCTGTTCATGTCGGCATTGTGGATCGCCGGCGGGCTGTACTTCTGGCTGCACTGGGAGCGTCACTGGCCGTGGAAGGAAGACACGCCGGCGCCGACCCTGGCCGGCAACCCGCTGATCTCGATCATCATTCCTTGCTACAACGAGGGCGATAACGCCGCCGACACCATTCATGCGGCGCTGGACCAGCTGTACCCGAACATCGAAGTGATCGCCGTCAATGATGGCTCCAAGGACAACACCGCCGCGGTGCTTGATGCCCTGGCGCTGGAACACCCACGGCTGCGCGTGCTGCACCTGGCGCAGAACCAGGGCAAGGCCGTGGCCCTGCGCATGGGCGCGGTGGCCGCGCGCAGTGAGTACCTGGTGTGCATCGACGGCGATGCCTTGCTCGACAAAAATGCGGCGGCCTACATGGTCGCGCCGATGCTGGATAACCCGCGCCTCGGTGCCGTGACCGGCAACCCGCGCATTCGTACGCGTTCGACCTTGATCGGTCGGGTGCAGGTGGGCGAGTTCTCGTCGATCATTGGCTTGATCAAGCGCACCCAACGGGTGTTCGGCCGCATCTTCACAGTGTCGGGTGTGGTGGTGGCGTTTCGCAAGAAAGCGCTGGACCGCATCGACTACTGGAGCACCGACATGATCACCGAGGACATCGATGTCAGTTGGAAGCTGCAACTCGATCACTGGGCTATCTTCTACGAGCCGCGTGCCCTGTGCTGGATCCTGATGCCCGAAACCGTCAGTGGCCTGTGGAAGCAACGCCTGCGCTGGGCTCAGGGCGGCGCCGAAGTACTGTTCAAAAACATCCGTGGCATCTGGCAATGGCGCCATCGTTACCTGTGGCCGCTGTTGTTCGAGTACTGCTTGTCCACCGGTTGGGCCTTCACGTTCCTGCTCTCGGTGATCTTCTGGGGCCTGGGCAAATTCATGGTGCTGCCGCAGGCGATTGCCGTGGACTCGCTGGTGCCGCCGGCGTTTACCGGGCTGGTGCTGGCGATGGTGTGCCTGCTGCAATTTGCGGTGAGCATCCTGATTGATCGGCGCTACGAAAAAGACCTGTGGAAAACCCTGTTCTGGACCGTGTGGTACCCGATGGTGTTCTGGCTGGTGAGTTTGCTCACCACATTGGTCAGCTTTCCCAAGGTGCTCTTCAACCAGCACCAGAAGCGCGCGCGCTGGGTCAGCCCGGACCGCGGTATTAAACCTAGCGAAGAGGAGGCGTGACGATGAAACTGGTCAGAACTCGCCAGAACACAGTGATGTGGATCATCGACGTGCTGCTCACCTTGCTGGCCTGGGCCGGGCTGGTCTGGCTGCTGGCACGCGGGATCGGCGCAATGCTGGAAACCCATGGCGGCCCGCGCATTGAAGCGCCGATTTTTGCGGCGCTCAACACCTTGCAGATCTACCTGTGGATCGCCTTGTTCAATGCGGTGATCCTGATCAGTTGGGCACGCTATCAACAGCGCCGCGGGCGCAAGTTTGCCCAGCGTCGCGCCGAAGCCAACGCGCTCAGCGATAAAAGCCTGAGTGAAAGTTTCAACTTGGGCGACGGCCACCTCGAGCAGTTTCGCAAGTCGGGCGTGCTGGTGATCCACAACGATGACGAGGGCGGCGTAGAAGATGTGAAGGCCCATGTTTCGCGCGATGTTGAGCGGCCAGGGCTGACCTTGGTGCCAGGGCAGGAAAAAGACAAAGGCGCAGGCTGATTGCACCGGGCTCTTTGCCCCGAGCTCTGTGGCGAGCGGGCTTTGTGGCGAGCGGGCTTGCCCCGCGTTGGGCTGCGAAGCAGCCCCAAACCTGACGCCACGATGTTCCTGACGTAACGCGGCGACACTGACTCGGGGACGCTTCGCGCCCCAACGCGGGGCAAGCCCGCTCGCCACAAGCGGCGCATCCCAGACTAATCCGATAAATGGGATCCAATTCACAAAACATCCGCGAACTTTTCTGTATTCCCCTGCACTAACCTAACTCGGCATTTAATTGATGGCTAAATAATGGCATCTGCTGGGTTGTTTGCCCAAGGGTTATCAAAAACAGTGGCCGCTTGTCGGAATAAAAGTTTCAACAACAAGCGCTGTCGCCGTTTTATGATTATTTGTTGTTATTAATCAATATGTTGCGGTTGTAATAAGTACGAATGTTCGACAAGTCCAGCTTCTTGGGCTAGCGCGAGTTCGATGTTAGTTTGCCGCCCCTTGATTTTCGATGGATCGAACATGTCTTTGTTATTGCCACGGACTCGGTATTTGCTGTGCACTTTACTGCTCGCCTGCCTGGGCCTGAACAGCGCCACAGCCGCTCCCACGCCAGGGGATCAAGACTTGATCCGCGACCGGCAAAATCGCCTGCTCGAAGAGCAGGGCCGGCGCCTGCAAGAACTCCAGGACCTGCCCGGCAAAGAGGCCAAGCCCCAAGCCCCGGCGACGCCCGCTGACACCCGCTGTTTCCCGATCAAAGACATCGAGCTCAAGGGCGCCGACAGCCTGTCCGCTGCCGACCGCACGCTGTTGCTCAAACCCTATGTGGGCCAATGCCTGGGCGTCTCGCAGCTCAATGAGCTGCTTAAAGTCATCACCGACTATTACATCGCCAAAGGCCGCGTCACCAGCCGTGCCTACCTGCCGCAACAAGACCTGTCCAGCGGCCACCTGCAAGTGCTGGTGGTCGAGGGCAAGCTCGAAGCCTTGAGAAGCGCCGAAGGCAGCAACGTGACCGACCGCGAGCTGGCCATGGCCTTTCCCGGCAAGGTCGGCGAGGCGCTGAACCTGCGCGAGGTCGAGCAACTGGTCGACCAGCTCAACCGTCTGCCGTCCAAACAGGCACAAATGGAACTGACCCCCGGCAAAGACGTGGGCGGCAGCGACGTGGTGGTCAAGAACACCGCGCAAAAGCCGTGGCGCGCCAGCCTGTCGCGCAATAACGATGGGCAAAGAAGCACCGGCGAGCAGCAATGGGGCGCGGGCCTGGAGTGGGACAGCCCGCTGGGGCTGGCCGACCAACTGGTGCTGCGCGGTGGTCATGACGCGATCAGCGACCACCAGAAAACGTCGAAAAACACCATGCTCTACTACAACGTGCCGTGGGGCTGGTGGAACTTCAGCTACACCTACAGCGAGAGCGATTACCGCGCGCTGGGTTACACCGACACCTTCAAGTTCAAGCAGTCGGGCGATAACGAAAACCACCAACTGCGCGCAGAGCGCGTGATTCACCGCGATGACGTGAGCAAGACCTCAGTCAACGTCGGTCTGGCTCACCTGCGCACCAACAACTACATCAACGACGCCCACCTCGAAACCAGCAGTAACCGCCTCAGCGAACTGCAATTTGGCATCAACCACGGCCGGCGCATCGGCAATGCCTTCGTCAACGTTGACCTGGGCGTGCAGAACGGCATCGGTGCATTTGACGCCCAGCGCGACGACCAGCATCGCGATCAGTACGGGCACCTCACGGCCACTCCCGATTACCGCAAATACACCGCCACCGTCAGTTATCTGCAGCCGTTCAGCCTGTGGGGCGAGTCGTTCAGCTTTACCAGCTTGGCCACCGGGCAACGCAGTGAGGACGTGCTGTTCTCGCCGCAACGCATCAGCCTCGGCGGCTCTTCTTCGGTACGCGGTTTCAAGGATCAGCAACTGTCCGGCGACAGCGGTGGCTACTGGCGCAATGAAGTGCGCTGGGCCCGCCCGGTCACGTTGGAATGGCTGCGCCCGGCCTTCGCCGAATACGGCACCAGCCTGGGTTACGACCAAGGCGTGATCCGCAACGACCGTTACAACGACGACTACCACGGCCGCGTTTCAAGCAACTCCGTGGAGCTGTTCGCCCGGGGCAAATATGTCAGCACCAGCGTGACGTTTGCTCACTCGTTAGAAAGGCCTGGGGTCGTGACGGAGCGCGAAGCACCGATCTACTTCCGCATGGATTTCTTCCTGTAATTCAACGCCCTGCTGCAACGAGAATCTGAAAATGGATGTTCGCCACTTTGCCTTTCTGGCCCGCCAACCTTCTGCTGCCCTGAAGCGCCGGGACGCGTTCCTTGGCCTGCCCAAGCGCGGCCTGGTGCTGATTCTGGCCAACGCGCTGTTCTGGCAGCCGTTGCTCGCCCAGGCCGAAGGCATTGTGGTCAGCAACCCGGCCACCAGCGTCGGCCAGGCCGGCAATGGCGTGCCGGTGGTGAACATCGCTGCGCCCAATGGCAGTGGCTTGTCCCATAACCAGTTCAAGGACTACAACGTCGGCCCCAACGGCGTGATCCTCAACAACGCCACCGGCGCGGTGCAGAACACTCAGCTCGGTGGCTACATCGTCGGCAACCCGAACCTCAAGGGCGGCGCGGCCAACGTCATTCTCAACGAAGTCAACGGCGGCAGCCCCAGCCAGCTGCGCGGCTACACCGAAGTGGCGGGCCAGTCGGCCAAGGTCATCGTCGCCAACCCGTACGGCATCACGTGCAGTGGCTGCGGTTTTATCAACACGCCCAACGTGACCCTGACCACCGGCAAACCGGTGATGGACAACGTCGGCCGTTTGGACCACTACCAGGTCGACGGCGGCGCCGTGACCATCGACGGCGAGGGCCTGAACGCCAGTAACGTCGACCGCTTCGAAATCATCACCCGCTCGGCCAAGATCAACGCCCAGATCAACGCACGCGAGCTGGCCGTAATCGCCGGGCGCAACGACGTCGATGCCAAAAGCCTGAAAACCACCGCACGCGCCGACGACGGCAGCGCCAAACCCGAGCTGGCCATCGACTCCAGCGCGCTGGGCGGCATGTACGCCGGCGCGATCAAACTGGTGGGCACCGAAGCCGGCGTGGGCGTAAAGCTCGACGGCACGCTGGCAGCCAGTGGCGGGGATATTCAGCTTGATGCCAATGGGCATTTGAGCATGGCGCAGACCGCTGCCAGCGGCGCGGTCAACGTCAAGGCCGCGAGCCTGGACGCCAAGGGGCCGGTGTACGCCGGCACGGCACTGGACGTGCAAACTCAAGGTGATCTGACCAACCGCCAAAGCCTGGCCGCCCGTGACCGCATTGCGCTGTCCAGCGGCGGCACGTTGACCAACAGCGACATTATCGAAGCGGGCGTCAACGCTGATAACACCCGCAACGCAGCGGGCGACGTCAGCCTGCGCGGCAAGACCGTCAACAACACCGGCACCAATGTCATCGCCAGCCGTACGTTGAGCGTCGATGCCCAGACCCTGAACAACCAGGGCGGCACCTTGAGTGCAAAACAGCACACGCAGATTACGGCAGGCACGGTCGACAACCAGAACAAAGGCCGCATTCTTAGCAACGGCGGCCTGGCCGTCACGGCCGATCGCCTGCAGAACACCCAAGGTGGGCTGGTCACCAGCAACGGTCCGCTGACCGCGGTTGTCGGTGAGTTGCATAACCAGGGCGGCGAAGTCTCCAGCCTGGACACCGCAGCGCTGACGGTCACCACCCTCGACAACGTCGCGGGGCTGGTCACGGCGGGTAAGGCGTTGAGCCTTAACGTCGGTAGCCTGAACAACCAGGGCGGTCTGGTCACCAGCCAAGGCTTGGTCAGCGTGGCCGGTAACAGCCTGGACAACCGTGAAAAAGGCTTGGTCGCCGGCGTCGAGGGTGTGCAGGTCACTGTCGCCAACATCGACAACCGCAACGGCGAGCTGTCCAGCCGTGCGGGCGTGCAGGTCACCGGTACGCAACTGGATAACAGCGATGGCGGGCTGGTGATTGCCGGCAGCGGCGCAGGCCTGAATGTCGATCAATTGCTCAACCGCAACCAGGGCCTGATCAGCAGCGAAGGGCTGTTGAGCGTCACGGCGCGCAACGTGGCCAACAACGGCGGTGCGCTGTCCAGCGCCGGCCCGCTGACCCTCAACGCCCTTGGCGCGGTGGACAACCAAGGCGGCCGGCTGGTGACTGACGCCCGCCTGATCCTCAACAGCGCGAGTCTCGACAACAGCCAAAAAGGCACCCTGAGCGCACGCCAGGCCGCGCAGATCACCACCGCCGACTTGAACAACCAGCAAGGCGGCCAGATCACCAGCGCCGAGGCCCTGACCCTGGACCTCAACCGTGGTCAGCTCAATAACCAGGGCGGACTGATCAACGCGCCGCTGCTGATGCTCAACAACCTCAAGGATGTGCATAACCAGGGCGGCGAGATTTCCAGCAGCCAGGCGTTCACACTCACCGCCGACAACCTGGACAACAGCGGCGGCAAACTGCTGAGCAATACCGCGCTGACCTTGCGCATCGGCCAGGCCCTGGCAAACGTCAAAGGCATGATCGCCGCAGCGTCGGTCGACGCGCACGCCGCCAGCCTCGACAACAGCGGCGGCACACTCACCAGCCGTGGCGACACCGTACTCAACATTGATGGCCGCCTGACCAATCGCGACCAAGGCCTGCTCAACGCAGGCGCTGCCCTGACACTCAACAGCGCCGAGCTGGATAACCAGAATGGCTCACTGCTGGGCAGCGCAATTGCCCTGGACTTCGGCAACGCCACCGGCGACCTGAACAACACCGGGGGCCTGATCACCACCGCCGGCAATCTGACCATCAACCATCTGCGTGACCTGAGCAACGGCGGTGGCGAACTCTCCAGCGCGCAAACCCTGAACCTCAGCGGTCGCGCGTTGAACAACAGCAACGGCAAGCTGATCAGCAATAACCTGCTGCTGCTCAATGCCACAAACCTGATCAACCAGAACGGCTTGATGTCCGGCTGGCAGGGCCTGACCGTCAGCGGTGCCAACCTCGATAACCGCAACAACGGCACCTTGTCGAGCCGTTATGGCGACCTTAATGCCACGCTGACCGCCAGCCTGCTCAACAGCGGAGCGGGTGCGCTGGTGAGTCAAAAAGCGCTGTACGTGACCGCCGCCGAGCTGGACAACAGCAACACGGGCGTACTCTCCAGCGCCGCCGGCCAACGTCTCGACGTGGGCGGTTTGCTCAACAACGCCCAGGGCGGCGTGATCGACAGCGGCGCAGCCCTGAACCTGAACGCGCAAAGCCTGGACAACAGCGCCGGCAGCATCAGCGGCGGCACCGCCACCACCCTCGACCTGCTCGCGACCCTGACCAACACCAATGGGAAGTTGGCCAGCGGTGGTCCGTTGCTGATCAGCCGTGCCGCGCAGATCAACAACCAGGGCGGCCAGATCGCCAGCCAAGGTTTGTTGACCCTGCTGACTGGCGGCCTGGATAACCGCAACCGTGGCACCCTGGCCGCCAACGACCGCTTGAGCCTCACCGCCAGCGGCCTGGTGCAGAACGGCAACGACGGCTTGATCTACAGCCAGAACGCCGACCTCAGCCTCACGGCCAACCGCGTGGAGAATGGCAAAGGCACCGTGCAAAGCCAGGGCGGCATGACCGTCGACGTGGCCGACGCGCTGGACAACCAGAGCGGCAAACTGATCGCCCAGGCGGGCGATTTGAGTGTCAACGCCGCCAGCCTCGACAACCGTGGCGGCACCCTTGCCAGCCTCAAGGCCGCACTGCAAACCCGTGTGGTCGGCGTGCTGCGCAACGGTTATGACCTCAACAACAATCGTCAGGGCGGCGTGATGCAGGGGCAAAGCCTCAACCTGCAAGCCGGCAGCGTAGACAACTATGGCGGGCGCATCGCGGCGCAGGGCGGCAACGCACTGGTGACCACCGGCAATTTCGACAACCGCAACGGCGGGCTCTATGCCAAAGGCCTGATGCGCGTGGTCGGGCATGACGTTGATAACAGCGGCGACAACGACGGCCAGATTGCCGGTCAACAGATCGACCTGGACCTGAGCGGCGCACTTAATAACCGCCTGGGCATCATCGAAAGCGAAAGCACCCTCAAGGTGCGCGCTGCCAGCCTCGACAACCAGACCGGGCGCCTGCGTGCCCTGGGCACGGCGGGCACCACCGAATTCGCCATCGGTGGCCTGTTCGACAACCGCAACGGTGTGCTCGAAACCGCCAACAACGACCTGACCCTCAACGCCGGCAGCCTGCAGAACCTGGGCGGCAACGTACTGCACGTTGGCACCGGCACCTTCGGCATTGCCCCCGCCAACCTCAACGACGTGGGCGGCAGCCTGGTCACCCGTGGCGACCTGACCATCAGCCAGGGCCACTGGACCAACAGCAGCGTGATCCAGGCCGGGCAACTGACAGTCAACGTCGACACCCTCGACCAGACCGCCACCGGCCAACTGCTCGGCGCACGACGCTTCATCGGCAGCGGCGCCAACTGGAACACCCAAGGCCTGATCGCCAGCGACGGCACGCTCGACCTGACGTTGAGCGGCGCCCTTAACGGCAGCGGGCGCATCAGCAGCCTCGGCGACCTCAACCTCAGCGCGGCACAGGCCACCCTGAGCGACACGGCAAGCATCGCCGGCGGCGGCATCACTACCGCCAACATCGCCGGCACGCTCAACAACCGCGGGCGCATCACCGCCGCCACCGACCTGGTGCTTAACGCGGGCGCGATCAACAACTACGCGACCCTGGGCAGTGGCCAGCGACTGACCGCTACCACCGGTGCGTTACTCAACGACCACGGCCTGATCTTCAGCGGCGGCGACATGAGCCTGCGCGTCGACGCGTTGAACAACAGCTACGCCGACCTCTACAGCATGGGCAACCTGAGCGTCGACCGTGACGGCAAGGGCGGCCTGGCCAGCAGCATCGTCAACAGTTCATCGACGATCCAGAGTGACGGCAACCTCAGCCTGTCCGCCAACTCGATCAAAAATGAAAGGGCGGTACTGACCGTTAACGACGCGGGTGTCTATACCGCGTCCGCCACCGAAGGCACCTGCATCAAGTACGTCAATGCCGGTGACTGCCACGCCGGTGGTACGGGGCGCAACTACGTTTGGGAGCTGGTGACCCGCGACAAACTGGAAGTGACCGCCGCCAGTGCCGGTTCGAGCATCACCTCGGGCGGTAACATGACGCTGGCGGGCGGCGACTTGCTTAACAGCAGCAGCTCGATTGCGGCCGGCGGCAACTTCACCGCGCGCCTGAGCAACCTGGTCAACACCGGCATCGAAACCGGCGAGACCGAGACCTACCGGCTCTTTACATCGGCGCGCACCGAGCACCCAAGCGGCTGGTTCAATGCGGCTCGCGCACTGACCAATAAATACTGGTATCAAAGCCCTGGCTACAATCCCAATGACCTCGGTGGCCTGGAGGCTGCCGTGGCCAACTTCATCGGGATCATGGAGATCGAGCGCACCCAGTTCGGCAAAGTCACCAAAATCGCCAGTGATGACCAACGCTACGCCGCGGTGATTCAGGCTGCCGGCGCGGTGGACGTCAAGGCGCAAGCCGGTATCGACAACAGCGTGGTGCGCCTGGGCTACAACTACATCGGTGCGGGCGCCAAAACCACCACCGGCGCTACGGGCGCCAGTGGCGCAGCCGGTTACTCGACGCGCGTCACCCTTAACCAGCAACTGCCGCCTGACCTCGCCCAACAGCAGATCAACCCGCTGAGCCTGCCCGGCTTCACCTTGCCCAGCGGGCAGGGCGGGCTGTTCCGCCTCAGTGGCGAAAGCGCCAGCGCGCCGGCCAGTACCGGCCCGCAAGGCTGGACCCTCGGCGGCGGCGGTGTAGACCGCACGCCGGTTACCGGCCCGGTCGTACCCGGCAGCGGCACCTCGGCCGACGGCGTGGTGATCAACCGTGTGCAAGGCCTGCCAGACAGCCAGTTCGTCTCCAACCCACAGAAATACCTGATCGAAACCAACCCGCTGCTGACCAACCTCAGCCAGTTTTTAAGCTCTGATTACATGCTGTCCAAACTGGGCTACGACCCAGACCAGGCCCAAAAGCGCCTGGGTGACGGCCTGTATGAACAACGCCTGATCCAGCAAGCCGTGATCGCGCGTACCGGCCAGCGCTTCATCGATGGCCAGACCAGCGACGCCTCGATGTTCAAGTACCTGATGGACAACGCCATCGGCACCAAACAGGCGCTTAACCTGGCCGTAGGCGTGAGCCTCACCGCCGAGCAAGTCGCGGCCCTGACCCACGACATCGTGTGGATGGAAAACGCCACCGTCGCTGGCCAGCAAGTGCTGGTGCCCGTGCTCTACCTGGCCCAGGCCAACAACCGCCTGGCGCCCAACGGCGCACTCATCACCGGCAACGACCTGAACCTGGTCAGCGGCGCCGACCTCAACAACGTCGGCACCTTGCGCGCCACCAATAACCTGGCTGCCAGCGCCGGGCGCAACATGGTCAACAGCGGCCTCGTGCAAGCCGGCAACCGCCTCGACCTGCTCGCCGGCAACAACCTCACCAACCGCGCCGGCGGCATCATCGCCGGGCGCGACGTCAGCGTCAGCGCAGTGAATGGCGATGTACTCAACGAGCGCACCGTCACCAGCCACCAGAGCAGCAGCGGCTACCGCACCGAACGCACCGACTTCGTCGACAACGCCGCCCGCATCGAAGCCGCCAACACCCTCACCCTGCAAGCCGGGCGCGACGTCAACAGCACCGGCGGCGCCTTCAAAAGCGGCGCCGACCTGGGCGTTCAAGCCGGACGCGATGTAAACCTGGCCACCGCCGAACAGCGCAATGCCAACACCGTCAGCACCTACATGCGCAGCAGCAGCGCAAACCAGTACGGCACCGTGATCGAAGCCGGGCGCGACTTCCAGGTGGTGGCTGCGCGCGATATCAGCGCCATCGGCAGCCAATTGAATGCCACGCGTGATCTGGCGCTGGTAGCCAAGGGCAATGTGAACCTGGCGTCGGCGGCGAATGAACAGCATTCGGCGTTTAATTCCAAGAAGGTCACCAGCCAGGAAGACCACGTTCAGCAAGTCGGCACATCGTTGGTGGCCGGTGAGAACCTCTCCCTCAGTGCCGGCAACGACCTCGTGGTCAGCGCCAGCCGTGCGAGTGCCGGCAAGGAAGCCTACCTGTACGCAGGCAATGACCTGGCGCTGAACGCTGCGCAAGACAGCGACTACAGCTATTACCGCAAAACCAAAACCAGCAAAGGGTTGCTGTCCAGCACCCAGAAAACGCGCATCGACAGCAGTAACCAGATCAGCCAGCAGGGCTCTTCCATCAGCGCTGATACCGTGGTCGTGCGTGCTGGCCGTGACATCGGTACTACCGCCAGCGATGTGGTTTCTACCAACGCCACCAGCCTGATTGCCGGGCGCAATGTGGTGATTGATGGGGCGACGGAAACCTTTGAACAAAGCCATTCGTCCTCGACCAAAAAATCGGGCTTGATGAGCAGCGGCGGCATCGGCGTGACGTTGGGCTCAAGCAGCAACCAGAACACCTTCACCAGCAGCACCGAAACCACCCGGGCCAGCAACATCGGCAGTGTGCTGGGCAGTGTGGATATTCAGGCTGGCAAAGACCTGACCATACGCGGTTCTGACGTGGTTGCCGGTAAGGACATCAGCCTGGTTGGGCAAAATGTCAGCATCCTGGCTTCCGAGAACAACAACCGTAGCGAGCAGATCTCCAAGAGCAAAACCAGTGGTTTGACCCTGGCGTTGTCCGGCACCGTGGGTAGCGCGGTGGACTCTGCTTATAAGACCGCCAAGCAAGCCAAGAGCGAGGACGACGGCCGCCTCTCGGCGCTGCAAGGTGTGAAGGCGGGGTTGACGGGGGTGCAAGCGTGGCAGGCGGCGCAGCAGAATGGTGGCATGACCGGCGCTAACGCCGCGGAATTTGTCGGCATCGCCATCTCGCTCGGCTCGCAAAAATCCAGCTCCAAACAGACCCAGGAGCAGACGGCAAGCCAAGGTAGCAGCCTCACCAGTGGCAATAACCTCAGTATTGTAGCCGCCGGTAACGGCACGCCTGGCGCAGATGGAGACATCCGCGTTCAGGGCAGCAAGCTCCAGGCCGGTAATGAAATGCTGTTGGCAGCAGAGCGTGATATCCGCCTGGAAGCAGCCGCCAACACACAAAAACTCGATGGCAAGAACAGCAGTGGCGGCGGGGCCGTAGGCCTTAGCTTTGGGGCGAGTTCCAATGGTGCTGGCCTTAGCATCTTCGCCAATGCCAACAAGGGCACCGGCAGTGAGAAAGGCAATGGCACAACCTGGACGGAAACGACGCTGGATGCGGGCAAGCAAGTCAGCCTGATCAGTGGGCGAGACACCGTCCTCAAAGGTGCACAGGTCAGTGCAGATCAGATCAAGGCCGCGGTAGGCCGCGATCTTATGCTGCAAAGCCTGCAAGACACCGATGACTACAAGTCCAAACAAACCGATGTCAGCGGTGGCGCAAGTTTCACGTTTGGCACCATGACGGGCAGTGGTTCGCTCAGCATCAGCAAGAGCAAGATCGACTCCAACTATAAAAGCGTGCAGGAGCAAACCGGCCTGTTCGGCGGTAAGGGCGGCTATCAGATTGATGTGGGCAACCACACGCAACTCGATGGCAGCGTGATCGCCAGCACTGCAACAGCGGACAAAAACCGCCTGAGCACCGGCACCCTCGGCTGGAGCGTTTTGAAGAACAAAGCCGACTACACAAGCCAGTTGCAGAGCGCCAGCGTCAGCAGTGGCGCAAGCAGTGCGAACGCCTTCATCAGCAATATGCCTTCCGGTAGCTTGATCGCGTTCAATCATGGCGACAGTGACAGCGGCACCACGTCATCGGCCATTTCCAACGGTACTCTCGACATCCGCGACCCTGCTAAACAGCAGCAGGACGTTGCAACACTGAGCCACGATGTTGAACACGCCAACGGCAGCATCAGCCCGATCTTTGATAAGGAAAAAGAGCAGAAGCGCCTGCGCCAGGTGCAGTTGATTGCGGATATTGGTACTCAGGCAGTAGACATCGTTCGAACCCAAGGCCAGATCGATGCTGATAAAGAGGCGCGTGCTGAACTTGATAAGCGTGGCATCAAGGAACCTGGAAAAGATGCCAAAAAAGAGGACGTCGACGCCTACAAGAAACAACTGATTGCCACTGACGCTTATCAACGGATCATGGCGGACTACGGGGTCGGCGGCAATTACCCGCGTGTAGCGCAGGCGGTGACGGCAGCATTGCAAGGGCTGGTGGGAGGCGATATCGGTTCAGCCATTGCGGGCGCATCGGCGCCGTACATGGCGCA
This sequence comes from Pseudomonas sp. Larv2_ips, assembly GCF_963879675.1. NCBI lineage: Bacteria > Pseudomonadati > Pseudomonadota > Gammaproteobacteria > Pseudomonadales > Pseudomonadaceae > Pseudomonas > Pseudomonas sp. Larv2_ips. The sequence continues at coordinate 600,776 of NZ_CAWOAW010000031.1, read as the reverse complement.
AGTCATCAGGAAAACCACCGGAGACAACGCTGTACTCAACACCATGGCGCATGCCGTATTGGGTGCGGTGGTGGCGCAGGCGCAAGGCAACTCTGCGGGGGCGGGGGCTGCGGGAGCTGCGACGGGTGAATTCATCGCCCATCAGTTGTATCCGGGCAAGAAGACAATCGAGTTGACGGAGGAGGAGAGAGAGACGGTTGTTGCACTTTCGGGTCTAGCAGCAGGGTTGGCTGGGGGGATTGCTGGTGGTGATCTGGGCGGTGCGGTTACTGGGGCAAAGGCGGGAAGCAATGCGGTGGAGAACAACTCCCTCAGTGATATTGCAGAAGCATTAGCCGCACGTAAGACACTTGAGCAGCAGGCTGAAGACCGCGTCAAAGCAGAAAACCAACACTACAAGGAGCAAAACTGCGCTGGCATGAGTGAGCAAGCGTGCTCGGTCAAGATGTATACTCAGCGGCGTGAAGAGCTCAAAGGTGCCCTGTCAGAGGGCGCAAATTTTTTACCAGTCATCGGCACGGTTAAAAGCGTAGCGGAGGCTGAGAGTGCACTTGATTACCTTGAGGTAGCAGCATCTCTTATTCCAGGTGAACGGATTATTTCCGGCACCCTGAAAATGGCACGCAAAGCTCTGAATAGGGGCGATATCAGCGAAGCATCGAAGCTGATTAGCAGCGCCAGTAATGAGATTCAGGGTGCAAAAACGATAGGAGAAATATCGCCCACCAGACCGCTGGCTTTACCTTCACCTGAGTTTAAGGTACCAAGTGAATATCGCCTGACTCGAAACGCAGATGGCACTGCCACCGTCGAAGGGCCCCGAGGTGGTTTGTACAACTCAACTGGGCGTTATACTGCCGATGGTAAGCCCGTGTACCGAGATAATAGTGGGGGATATGTCACTTTAGAGGGCGGAAGAACCAACGTTAGTGCACCAGTTAACTATGAGTCGATTCCGATACATCATATTTGTACTAATAAATGTACTTCTGGTGCGAATGGGCAGATCGCCTGGACAAAGGAGTATCAGCGCTTCTTTGATGGGGCAGATCTTAATATTAATCGAGCAACTGAAAATTTAGTTGCGGTGCCAGGGCATAGAGGGCCGCACCCCATAGAGTATCACCAGTATGTATATGGGAGTTTGGAACAGGCTACTCAAGGCTTAGCGCCTGGAACACCAGCCTATAAATCGGCTGTTACAAAGACGTTGGATGGAATTAAAAAGGAAGCAGTGATAGTGGGTAGTGAGGTTAATAAGTGGCTGACTAGGGATTGATATGAAATATTATTTGCTGCGTCAGGATCTTTCTATTTCCGAAAAGTGGGTGCTCGGCGATGTGAGGCATGTGGATAATTGGAACTTTAGTAATCCACCCCTTAATTTCATGGAGCCTGGCAGATATACGCTCGATGTCAGGTTCGACGGCGTTGAAATTGATTATTCTCTAGCGGGCTACGCGAGTGTTCCTGTTCTCAGTGAGAGAGCTCGAAATTCACTCATGGGTTTGTCTGAAGTCGATCAACCTTATCAAAATGTGGTCTTCGAGCCCGTTGATATCGAAGGGAAAAAAGTTTCGCAAAATTATTTTCTAATGATCATAGAAACACAAATAGATTGTGTAGATGAAGAGTCTTCAAAGTTTACAAAGTTTTCAGTGAATGATCCTGTGCGCCCAGACATGGCTGGTCAATACCGCGCGTTTTATAATTTGGCCATAGATGAGTCAAAAGTAGGTGATTTTCATATTTTTAGGATTAAAAAATATTTGGGTGCGATTGTAGTGAGCGAAGATGTGAAACTTCGATTTGAGGCAGCAGGAGTGGTGGGGGCGGTATTTGAGTCGGTTAATGGCGATAAGGTTACTGTTGCATAAAGAAAGGAGAAATAGGGGTCAGACCACGCTTTTCGTTTTTTAGAGTTCAGCAGCGTTGCTCTTTAAAAACATGATTTATTTTTTGTAATTATTCCAATCTGTTGGCCTGTTGAAGGGTGGCTAAGCTGTAAGCTCCTATCCAGTTAGGGGTTTATATGGCTCGCCGTCCTAGAGTTTTACTGCCGAGAAGAAATAGGGGTCAGACCACGGTTTTTTTCTTTACCCCCTGGATATATAGCGGTATCTCGCTGGGTTTCTGCTGACGAGATTCCTTATTGGATACAAAATGGAGGAACGGCTATTCCCAATGGCATTGGAGCTGGTGGACGTGTATATGTAACAATTCCGGGTGCGGCTAAGCCAGGCGGGACTGGTCCTGTACGGATAGACTTTGCCATTCCAGAAAAAGCTCTAAGTCAGGGAGGGAAGCCAGAATGGAAGCAAATTTTTCAACCAGCTCAGAGTACACCTGTTTATAACGTTAAAATAAATGTGCCCGATGGCGTCAAACTTCCAGGAGTGACACCATGAGTTATATTGATGTGGTTGAATTTGGATTGGTTATTCGTCGGCAAGAGCTATTATCTAAGTTAATAGATATTGATAGGTTGTCAGCGGTGCTTGAGTTTGATATGCCGCTTGATATAAGCGCTGATCTGGTTTCCTTTGGACCCTGTTTCGGTGGAGAGGCTGCGAATGAATTCATTCGCCGTTTGGAGGCGTTGGGCTTGCAATACGTTGATGATTTTTTTGTTTTTTCTGGGGACTTCCCGTTGTGGTGTAAATTTAAAGTAGCTATAAATAAAGGTTAGTTGGCAAAAAAATTATAGGTGCAAAAAGTATCGGTAATTGATATTTCATCTGGTAAAAAAGGCGCGGGGGCATCCTTGGAGCGAGATCTGTCTATGGCGACCCGTAAATTTTTCCAAAGTCGTGTAAGTAAAATTCATTCACATATCTACGAACTCTCACGGTCGAGTAACTAGGAAATAG
>NZ_CAWOAW010000031.1:597061-597896 GCF_963879675.1 Pseudomonas sp. Larv2_ips | reverse complement strand
TGCTCTTTAAAAACATGATTTATTTTTTGTAATTATTCCAATCTGTTGGCCTGTTGAAGGGCGGCTAAGCTGTAAGCTACTATCCAGTTAGGGGTTTATATGGCTCGCCGTCCTAGGGTTTTACTGCCGGATATCCCGTTGCATATTATTCAGCGGGGAAACAATCGGTCTGCGTGTTTTTATTCAGATGAAGACTATATTTTTTACATCGATACATTAGCCGTGCTTGCTGAATAGTACGGCTGTAAAGTTCACGCATTGTGCTTGATGACAAATCATGTTCATTTGTTGTTGACTCCCAGCTGCTGCGCAGGGGCCGGCCTGCTTATGAAGGGGCTGGGGCAGCGCTACGTTCAATATGTCAATCAAACATATAAACGAACGGGCACGTTGTGGGAAGGCCGTTTCCGCTGCTGTTTGGTTCAACAAGACAACTATGTTTTAGCTTGCTATCGATATATCGAAATGAACCCTGTTAGAGCCGGTATGGTTGCTCATCCGGGCGACTATCGCTGGACCAGCTATAGGGCAAACGCACAGGGCGAGCTGTCAGGCTTTATAAGCCCGCATGCGGTTTATAACGAATTAGGTAGCGGCACCGCGCAACGAGCCGAAGCTTACCGGTCTATATTCAATGAACGACTTTCACCTGGGCTGATAGAACAAATTCGATCTTCTACAAATGGTAATTATGTTTTGGGCGATCAGAAGTTTGCGTCCGAGATCGCGCACGCATTAGGTAAAAGAGTTTCGCAGGGTGTGTCAGGGCGCCCAAAAAAGTATGAGTTAAAAGAATAGAAGAATAGTGGTCTGACCCTTATTTTCCACTTATTTT
>NZ_CAWOAW010000031.1:520491-596874 GCF_963879675.1 Pseudomonas sp. Larv2_ips | reverse complement strand
AATTGTAGTGATGATATTTCACCAAATTACTGGGAGCATCTTAAATTAATTCGGGCTCTTTTTGAACTGGTTCCTGATGTATTCAAAGCGAAATTATTATGGGTCGGACCCTGAGGGATCCCCACAAATCTATCCTGGAGAAATAGGGGTCAGACCTCGATTTTGTTTTTTAAAGTTCAGCAGAGTTGCTCTTTAAAAACATGATTTATTTTTTGTAATTATTCCAATCTGTTGGGCTTTTGAAGGGCGGCTAAGCTGTAAGCTCCTATCCAGTTAGGGGTTTATATGGCTCGCCGTCCTAGAGTTTTACTGCCGGATATCCCGTTGCATATTATTCAGCGGGGAAACAATCGGTCTGCGTGTTTTTATTCAGATGAAGACTATAATTTTTTACACTGATACATTAGCCGTGCTTGCTGAATTGTATGGCTGTAAAGTTCACGCATTGTGCTTGATGACAAATCATGTTTAGGAAATAGGGGGCAGACCACGGTTTTGTTTTTTGGAGTCCAGCAGAGTTGCTCTTTAAAAACATGATTTATTTTTTTAATTATTCCAATCTGTTGGCCTGTTGAAGGGCGGCTAAGCTGTAAGCTCTTATCCAGTTAGGGGTTTATATGGCTCGCCGTCCTAGGGTTTTACTGCCGGATATCCCGTTGCATATTATTCAGCGGGGAAACAATCGGTCTGCGTGTTTTATTTAGATGAAGACTATATTTTTAGAAGAATAGTGGTATGACCCCTATTTTCCCCGAATAAAGGGGGGGCGGTGAAAGCCCCAACTAACTTGGTGTGGGCCTACGGCGATGGAAAAGTGGTAGTTGCTCCGAGATCCCCTTCGAATCCAAATTGCCCGGACTTATCGAAGCAAGGTGAGTTCAAAACTTTTAATCCAGGTAAGCCATAGTGTCTATTTCATTAGTTGTGTGCGAGCGATGCGGCGGTGGTTTGGTAAGTTTTGAGGAAAACAGCGCTAAAGGGCTAAGTTGTTCAGTTTGTGACTGGTCGTTAGTTACTACTAACATGTCAGGTATTAGGGTTGATGAAGAGGTATATGAAGTATTTTGTGTTGGTGATTATAGAAATAAATCACATATAAGGGCTGTGTCCGAGGTGTTCGGCTCTAACTTTTTACAGTCCAGGGATTTACTTCAGCAGGGCATGTTTAGAATTTTTTCTGGAAAGGCTGTAGACGTATTAAGAGTTCGAAAAATTCTTGCTGAAGTTGGAGTTGAGTATATAATTAAACCCGATTTTATCTGGGTTTGATGGCATAGATGCAAAAGAAATACAGGCTGGGGCTGGCAGGAATTGGAATGTTTTGGACGAGATTGCTAGCCTCAACGTGGTAACGCAATCCACTCCTACAGCTTGCGGTGCTGCCTGTTGTGAGATGCTGTTGTGTGATATCTGTCATCTTTCCGCCTGAGATGAAAGTGGCCAGTACCAATTCGCCACCCTCTAAGCACATTGGGGCTACGGTACGAAACATGATGGCGGTGAAAGGGATCAGGCCACGGATTTATGTTTTTTTGAGGTCAACAGTGTTAATAGTGGTCTGACCCCTATTTCCTCCCTGCAAAGGTGACATAGCCGCTGCCGCAGAAAAGGCTGAGTTGAAATCTTTAACCGTAAGAGCCATAGATGATAAAACAGGACTTCCGAAAAGCTATTACTGGGAGTCAGGTATGAAGTCTATTAAGGAGAAAAAATAGATGATCATCGGAGGGTATACCCTTAGTCCTGAGCACGGCAGATCGCAAATCCCTCTCATTGATCAGCCGACCATGGAAGATGTAAGGTCCATTATATGTGAATATAGTAAAGTCGACGGCGTCGCTTCGTTGTCTATTTCCCCGGCGCCTGAAGCCGGACCTTACGAAATCAATCTTTATGCTGATTCTGGAAATTATATTCTGATGCTGAACCAATACCTTGATGATGGTGAGCATGTTGTGCGTACTCTTAATAATACGTCGACTGGAGCAAAATTGGTTGATGTTCTGGGCGATTACTATCCGGAGAGTTTTGTCACAAGAAATATAGAAATCGTTATTTCTTGTTTTCAAGAATTTTTGAGGTCCGGTGATGTAAGCTTTGCAGTGTTGAATGCTTAAAGTAAAAAAAGGAAATAGGGGTCAGACCACGGTTTTGTTTTTTGGAGTTCAGCAGAGTTGCTCTTTAAAAACATGATTTATTTTTTGTAATTATTCCAATCTGTTGGCCTGTTGAAGGGCGGCTAAGCTGTAAGCTCCTATCCGGTTAGGGGTTTATATGGCTTGCCGTCCTGGGGTTTTACTGCCGGATATCTCGTTGCATATTATTCAGCGGGGAAACAATCGGTCTGCGTGTTTTTATTTAGATGAAGACTATATTTTTAGAAGAATCGTGGTCTGACCCCTATTTTCCCTAATATTTTCAGATCAGGGGCGTCAACCGGTATAAAAAGCATGCAGGTAGGTCTGCGGAATCCGCAACAAGTGGATCAGATTAAAAATGATATGCTATCTAATAACTATAGGTTTACAGCCCCAGAAGGACGCATTGCTGGCTATATAGACAGCAAGGGCACTTATTATATCTCTGAGGGGAATCATCGGATGGTCGCTGCCCAAGAAATATTTAAAAAGACAGGCGATGCTTCTTTTATAGATAAATTACTGAAAAATGGATCTTGGACTCAGACGAGAAATGCCCCAGCTGGGGCCCAGTCCATGCCGGTGAGAAAATGATGATTGCACATATGAAAAAAAATGAAATATACGTCAGGATGTTTTCTCTAGCGTTGCCTTATATAAGAAATATTCAGACTCTTGAGAAAAAAATAAAGGGTAAAGATAGGTCTTGTTATTTTGGAGCAGAGTTAGTGCATAACCTTGCCAGTAGTTTGTTGAGTTCTGAGTTTTCCGAGCATGACATATGGTTTTTAAATCATCAGGCTAAGTATTACTTTGATAATTGTAGTGATGATATTTCACCAAATTACTGGGAGCATCTTAAATTAATTCGGGCTCTTTTTGAACTGGTTCCTGATATATTCAAAGCGAAATTATTATGGGTCGGACCCTGAGGGATCCCCACAAATCTATCCTAAGCTTTGAGGAAATAGGGGTCAGACCACGTTTTTCCGTTTTTCGTTTTTTAGAGTTCAGCAGAGTTGCTCTTTAAAAACATAATTTATTTTTTGTGACTTTTCTGTTGTTGTCGTCCTCGGAAGAATAGTGGTCTGACCCCTGTTTTTCTGAAAATTGTTACACCGAAGGCAGTGCCACCGGTATTGCAGCCTGTCAGAAGCATTGAATGAGGTCAGTATGATTGTTCAAGAGACGGGGCGAGAGCCTGTAACGGTGTATGGTATCTATTGGATTGAGGGTGAACGGTTTTATTGGGTGATTCCCTATGAGGGGTACGGGGGGCTAATGTCGCTTAGCCATAAAGATATTTCAGTGATTGACGGTTCCTTATCAAACGATTTGTTTTTCTATAAGGACGGTCATGGGCGAGATATGATATTGCATTGGGCTGCAGAAGATATTATTGACGATTTGGTTGATTGCAATCCATTTGCTATGACGGATTTTATGAGTCGTTTGGACGTTTGAAATTTTCCGAGTTCTGCCGGTTGGGTCGGTAGGCGTCGGCGATGCTTACTGATCGTTACAGTGACGAGCTAATGGGCTTCGTTATTGCCTGTCTGTTTTGTGAGGCTATTAGTAGGTTTGAATTCCAAGAGTTGTGTGCAGCTGCTCTGGGGTTAGGGGGGAGCCCCCAATTTTATTTGACCTGATGGAGTTTCATGAGGCGATTTTTAAAATATATAAAGTGATCGGCTACGTGCCTTCATGGGAGCACCGATGAATCCTGCGACCGGGAAGCCGGGTATCGGTCCAGGAGACACACATATCCCTCTTCCTCCTGATTCTTTACCGCTCATTCGTCGTTGAAATCATGGATTAAATTAGGGTGATATATGAGCATGTTGTCAGAAGATTTTGATTTTCTACTGCTGTCCGGCTGTTATTTGGAAATGATTTCTTTTGGAGTCCGTATCACCAGGCTAGCCTTTTCGAGGCCGCAGACGTTCCCTGGTGTATCTCCATATAAAGTTTCTTTCTGCGTAGAAGCTGGATTGAAGTATCGAATTGGAAATGTCGTTGGTCAACGTGATTTTGCTGACTCGTCAACCAGTGCGCCCTTGTTAGACTTTTTGTTAATGGACGTTCAGTCGGTTGAGGAAGTTAAGCCTGCTACGCTACAGATAACCTTCTGTACGGGAGATAAAATTTTAGTCGAGCCTGACGATACAGGTGATTGCGAATCCTACTCAATTTATCTTGATTCCGGTGACGTGATCGTAATATGACGCTGGAGATAAGATGGAATCATAACGAGCGGTTTTATTCTTTTTCAGAAGTTGCGTTGGTGGCGATAGACTAAATAAATTTATTGCGGTTGATTGCTTTTAGCTAGTGGGTTAGTGTGAAAATAGGGGTCAGACCACTATGCAAAGGGGACAGATTTATTTAAGTAAATAGCTGTTAATAAATCTGTCCCCTTTGCAATACAGCACTACCCTCTTACCGGAGCAGAGCTAAAGAGTTGGGGGCAGCAATGAGCGTGGAAGACATAGTGGCTGACAGACTTGGAAGAGTAGTTGCTGATGGATTTGATATTTTTAAAATATCAAAAGAGGCACTTGATATTTACCAAGATCCAAACCTTTCTCTCACGAAAGCTTTAGACATTGCGTTGTTGTCACTAATGGCAATGGTCGAAGTGCCAGAGTTTGAGATGACAGAAATAGAATTTTATGATTTTCTATCTGATATTCGACAGATGTAGTTTTCATATACCCAACTTGATCAAGCACTATCGACACCGGCCTTGCGCCGGTGTTTTGAGGAAATAGGGGTCAGACCACGTTTTTCGTTTTTTAGAGTTCAGCAGAGTTGCTCTTTAAAAACATGATTTATTTTTTGTAATTATTCCAATCTGTTGGCCTGTATTCCGCTCGCACCTATCGGCACCTTGCCCGAAGAGCAGACGTAGAAGCATTCATCGGTGAGCACTCGTCAGCGGAGTTGGCGTTGACGGAATATAACGTGCGGTCGGTCAAAGGGTTCTATGTTTACCATGGGGTTGAAGGCAGCGTGCCCAATGAAGATTACCCGGTGGGCTATGAGGGGCAGAGCCAGATAGGGGATTATTTCAGGTATTTGCTGCCGACTATTGCGGCGAGCATTGAGGATATACCGGCGCCACTCAGAGGGTGCATCGCGGTGTGTGAGTCGTTTGAATTTTCTGAACTGTCTTTTTGGTCCAGCGATTTGGTTGATAAGTATTTTCGTACCTTGTATGGGTGACGTTGCGCGTATCAGTTGGGCGGCGCCAGGGCCGCCCGGCTTTTACTCAGGATGGGTCGGCACGGAGCCTGCGCATGATGACATCCAGCAAATCACACCCATCACGCAGCGGAATAGCCAGCAATTGGGCGAAGTCTTGAAGCACCACGGCATCACTGCTGAGCTGTTCGCGGAAGGCCAGGTTTTCCAGCAGTTGCGTGACGGCGCGAATCCGGTACGCGGCGGCGTCGTGGAGCACGTCGAGGGGCGCACTGGTGTCGATAAGCAGAGCGGGGACGGTGCAGTCGTGGCCCGTTAGGGGCATGTATTGGTTCATTTTCAGTACTCTGTTGGTGGATTAAGCCACCACGCATTCGTCGCCAAACGAATGGGTGGCAGCTGTACGCAGGTTGGCGAACCGGAACAGAGTAACCGGCAGACCCGAAGGTCTCCCGCGCACAGCCGCCATAACATGCACAGCTTTGCGGGTGCAAAAACACCTGCATGGAAGCGGGTTGCTTTTGCACTCTGTTGTCAGGTCGCCAAACCTGATCGCCATATGGGCGACGGGCCGGACTATAAGCCCCGCACCCAAACCCACGCAAGGCATCAACGCCCTGACTCAAACCCCTGCGTCCTATCCCCAACCCCCACCGACGCCAACGCTTCCCGCCGTCTGCTCACGGGTATTACGCAAATCCCCAGTCGTTTCGGGAAGCGTCCTACCGCAAAAGGAACCATTTCCCTCAAGCCCGGGTCTTTACCCCGCCCACCCGCAACCGGTCGGGCTGTATGGACTGCAGCGTTTTCAAAATACATTAAGGATTAATGTGAACCTCACCTCCCCAACCCCTTTTCTGCCACCACCGGCTGCGGTGCGTTTGCTCGCGCCTGCGTTTCAGAAAGGCGCCTTGGGAGCATGCACTCGGATCAAGTGATCCTTCGCTCAGCACACCTACGGCCGCCGGGCTTATTGGCGGCTTTGACTGTAGTTCATGGAGTTTGAAATGAAGCGTAAGCCGTTCCAGAAAACCCTGTTGGCCTTGATGGTCAGCGCAGGCGCCGCGCACGTTGCTGCGGTGGAATTTGACGTCAGCAGCGGCCAGAACAAGTGGAAAGGCCAGGTGTTCAACGAGCCTGTGACCTTGGTCGGTTCGCGCAATGTGGTGGCCACCCAGCGTTATGTCGATGGGGCGAGTGTTGCCGAGACCGATATTCAGGGCTCGCTGATCAACCGCGCCGACTACACCATCGATGGCAGTGGCCTCAACATTCGCGGGTTCGTGGTGGATGGTGCGATTGACTCAGATCTCAGAGCCCGTGGCGGCATTATCACCGGCGATGTGGTTCAGTCCGGTGTGATCAGGCTGACCAACCAGACCTGGGCCGAAGGGTTTGAGGTAGGCGCCGCCACCGTCGGCGGCAACGTGATCAACACTGGCACCATCATCACCGTCGACGTGCCGGGTTCCGGCCCCGAGAGCGACGGCGAGGGGATCTACCTCAACGGCACCACCGTAGGCGGCGATGTCGTCAACTCCGGCCTGGTGGACGTGACGTCCTACTACGGCTTCGGCCTGATCCTGGACACCCACAACAATTTGCCGGTGACCGTCGGCGGCAAGATTATCAACTCCGGCACTATTCGCGTCACCGGTGAAGAGGCGCTGGGCATTGAGGTTGAAACCGACACCAGTGACCTGCGCATTGAAAACAGCGGGTTGGTGACGGTCAATGGCGGCCTTGCCAGAGCGGTGCGGTTCGACTCCGGTACTTACGACTATCTGCTCAACACCGGCACCCTCGAAGCCAATGGCGCCAACGCGGTCGCTGTCAGCCTGCGGGGCGCGACCTTTACCTTGAACCCACAGACGGGCGCGCGCGGCATCGTCAACCGTGGCCTGATCAAGGCCGACAGCACGGCGATCCTGGTGGACGCGCGGTACCAAACCTCGCCTTTTGAAATCAACCAGCAAGCCGGCGAGATCCGCAGTAACGCCGGCACCGCCATCGACGCCGCCAACCTCGCCACGCTGAACTGGACCGGCGGCAAAATCACCGGCGACCTGCTCAACTTGAGCGCGGTGAATGTCGCAGGCCAGGCTGATTTCGTCGGCCAGCGCATCATCGCGCCGGTCTCGGTCAACGCCGGTTCGTTGAACCTCTCTGCGCCGGGCACCACGATCACTGGCGACCTCAACGTCGCCAGCGGCGCGGGCATTGATATGCACTTGGCCGACAGCGTGGTGCCGACCACGCCGTACCTGACGGTCAACGGCACGGCCAATTTTGCCCAGGCCTCAAAGCTGACCGTGAGCGCCAACCCTGGCGACTTTACCCGCACCAACAACGGCACCCAGTACACACTGCTGCAAGCCAGCAGCGTGCAAAACAACGGGCTGTCTGTTGCCAGTTCTTCATCGCTGCTCAACGTGCTCAGCTACTCGGCGGATGCCCAAACGGTCAAGGCTGTCGTCGCAGTTAAAGACAACCAGCAAGTGCAGCAGGAACTTACCGGTGCGGGTGCCACCGCCGCAGCGGCGACGGCGGTCAATACCTTCAAGAACGAGGTGCTCGGCGGGCTGAACCAGAAAGACCCCGTGTTCCAGTCCCTCGCCAACGCCGGTACTGCGCAACAGCTTGCTCAGGTGAGCGAGCAGCTCAAGCCAGACGTCAACCGTGGCGCGCTGGATGTGGCCTTGTCGGGTCAAACCGTGATCAACGGCGCGATCTTCAACCGCCTCACTGATCAGCGCGAAGGCCATCAAACCGGCGGCGTGTGGGTGCAAGGCCTGAGCAGCAACATGGACCAGGACGGCCGTGGCGGCAACAACGGCTACTCGGCCAACAGCAGCGGCATGGCGGTGGGTGTGGACGGTCGCTTGAACGACACCACCCGCTTGGGCGTGGCCTACAGCTACCTCAACTCCAACATCCATTCCGACCTGGGCAACAAGACTGACGTCGAGGGCCACGCGCTGTCGCTGTATGGCAACTGGGCGCTGCAAAACTGGTTTGTCGACGGCAGCCTCAGCTACGGCCACAACGACAACGACAGCAAACGCCATGTGGCAGGCACCACGGCCAAGGGCAGCTACGACAGTAATGTATTGGCGGCCAGCGTGATCGGCGGTTATAGCTTCAAGCCGTCGCAGGCGGTGGTGATCGAGCCGCGCGTGGCGGCGCGTTATGCCAACGTGCGCATGGATGGCTACGACGAGAAGGGCTCTTCGGCAGCGCTGAGCACCCGCTCGCAACGCTATGAAGTGGGTGAGCTGGGCGCCGGCTTGCGGTTGGCAGGCAACCTGCCGATGGGTGCTGGCAAGCTGCAACCGGAAGCAACCCTGATGGCCTATCACGACCTGATGGGCGATCGCGTCGCGCAAACCTCCAGCTTCGTGGCGGGTGGCTCGCCATTCACCGTCACCGGCGCTTCGGTGGCGCGTGACAGTTATGAAGCCAGCGTGGGCGTGAACTACCAGGTGTCGGACTTTACCGTGGGCGCCAGCTACACCCGCCAGGCGCGCAGCGGGTTTGACGCCGATGGCGTAATGCTCAAGGCGCGGTATGCGTTCTAAGCCAACACCTTAACCCTGTGGGAGCGGGCTTGCCCGCGATAGCGGTAGATCAGTCGATACTTGAGGTGACTGAAACACCGCCTTCGCCAGCAAGCCCGTTCCCGCATGTGGATTTGAGTACGCGGGCGCGTTCTGCTGTCAGAACAGCTTGCGCTGCACCGCCTCGTCCAGTGTGCTGCGCGTCAGCGCTTCAACCACTTCACCCGTGTTCGCCTGGAACGGGATGCCCAGAATCAGCACCAGGTGCATCCAGGTGCGCACGGATTCGCTTTTGCTCACCCGGCCCAATTCTTTGCCGTCCTTGTCCTTGAACACCGTTTCCATCGTGAAGGTGTTTTTCGCCGTGGACGGAATAATGAAGAAGGTGGCACCGGTAATGATCGCCGAGGCCATGCTGAACTGTTCGTTGTTATACAGCTTGGCGTCGGCGTAAATGTCCGAGTCCACTTTGTCAGTGCTTACCCGCGCAAAGCGGTTGGACTGGCGGAAGGCATCCGCCACAGCTTTTTCCCATAGCGCTGCCGGGGCGCCGGCGGCGGCGTTGGCGGGGCCACCGTTGACTTGGTTCAGCGCTGTGGTGCGCACAAATGCGCTGGGTTTCTGTGCTGGCGCGTTGGCGGTCGGCGGCCAGGTCTGCACCGGCGGCAGTTCGTGTTGCGAGTAGGACACGCAACCGCTCAGCAAGATCGCGGCGAGGACCAGGCTGTGCTTGATCAATCCTTTCATGTGTTGCTCCTTGAATTCAGGGTTTGGCCAGTTTGGCGGTAGCGGTGTCGAGCAGTTGCGCGACCAGGTTGTTCAGCTGCTGGGCGCCCATCGACGGTGCCCAGTATTCGCCGCCATACAGACCGACGTTGTGTTCGAACTTGAGCGCTTGCTCGGCCGTGGCCAGTTCTTTGCCGTTGCGGTCGACGATCACCAGGTTGCCGGCCACGTCGAAGCTGTCGACGTAGATCGGCCCGTTGACCCAGATCCAGATCGTCAGCGTCAGCAGTGCGCCGGGTATGTAGGCCGGGTGCGGTGCGCGATGGCCCTTGAGCGAGGTCATGTTGAATTTGAGCACCACGTCGTTTTCTTCCAGACGCGTGGGGTACTCGGTGACCTGCTTGAAGTAACCTGCCGCGCGCATGTACTGGTTGAGCTGGGCCGTGAGCGAGCGGCTGATCGCAGTTTTGTTGGCCTCGTTGACGTCGGCGGCGTTCACCGTCACGTCAGCGATTTGTGCACTGCGCGGGCTGCTGGCGGCAGCCGGGTGGAGCGGGGCACCGATGGGGCCGGTGACGGTGTAGGAGACGCAGCCGGTCATCGACAGCGTCGCGATCAGGGCCGCAGCCCTCAGGAGGGTGTTCAACACGCAATATCCCTATTTAATGAGCAAGCCAAGCCAGTGTCTCGACCGGTGGCTGTGTAACTTGAGGTGGGCGCGCAGCTTAGCAGGCTGCCGTTGGGCGGCGAACTTCACTGTGGCGGCAAAACCGCTTGAGTACATCGGGCAACCCCGTAAAATGCCGCGGCACTGGCTACATCGCATTTTTCAAGGACGAATCAAGCAATGCGCACTTCTGTTTTTCTCCCCGTCACCTGCCTGATGGCTGGCTGCACTTTCCAGTCGGACCGCTGCGCGCCGGCCATCCTTGCCAAAACACCTACCTGCTGGCCCGACACGTTTGATGTTGAGGTGCTGGGCAAGGTCGCGCGTTTTTTCAGCAAGTTCTGATCGCCGCGACCGCGTAGTTGACGTACACAACAGTCCCTCCCGCGGGTTCACCCGCTGCAACCGCGGACCTCTCACCCTAGGAGCACCCTGTGAAAACACTGTCCAAAATCCTGTTGTCTGGCCTCACCGCCGCAGCGCTGCTGACCGTGGCCGGTTGCGCCACGGAGAGCAACCGCGCGATGCCGGTGGAGCAAGTCGCCAGCGCCAACGTCGCCTACTCCGGCGTGCGTGTGCCGATTGCCGTGGGCAAGTTCGATAACCGCTCCAGCTACATGCGCGGCATTTTCTCCGATGGCGTCGACCGCCTCGGTGGCCAGGCCAAGACCATCCTGATCACCCACTTGCAGCAGACCAACCGCTTCAGCGTACTGGACCGCGACAACATGGGCGAAATCTCCCAGGAAGCCGCGATCAAAGGCACCGTACAAAAGCTTAAAGGTGCTGACTACGTAGTGACCGGCGATGTGACCGAGTTCGGCCGCAAAGAGACCGGCGACCGCCAGCTGTTCGGCATTCTCGGCCGTGGCAAAACCCAAGTGGCTTACGCCAAAGTCGCGCTGAACATCGTCAACATCAGCACTTCCGAAGTGGTGTATTCCACCCAGGGCGCCGGTGAATACGCGCTGTCCAACCGTGAAGTCATCGGCTTTGGCGGCACCGCCAGCTACGACTCCACCCTTAATGGCAAGGTCCTGGACCTGGCCATGCGCGAAGCCATCAACCGCCTCGTCGACGGCATCAACGCCGGCGCCTGGAACCCGCGCAACTGATCAGCAGCACCTCAAGGAGCAGTACACGGATGAGCAAGGCAGTGAAGTTGGCACTGATGCTGACAACAATCGCGACGGTCGCCGGGTGCCAAACGGCGCCCCAACCCCTGTATCAGTGGGAAAGCTACCAGCCGCAGGTTTATGAGTACTTCAAGGGCGAGCCCAAGGAAGCGCAGGTTGAGGCGCTGGAGCGCGATCTGCAAAAGATCAACGCCAGTGGCCGCAAGGCGCCGCCGGGTTACCACGCCCACCTGGGCATGCTGTACATGACCATGGGCAAGGATGACCAGATGGTGCAGGAGTTTCGCACCGAGAAGGCACTGTTCCCCGAGTCTGCTTCCTACATGGACTTTCTGCTGAAAAACGCCAAGACCGGAGTCGCCACCAAATGAGCCTGTTAAAACTCACGGGCGCCTTGCTGGCCCTGGCCTTGCTCGGCGGTTGCGCAGCGCCCAAGACCATCGATTACACGGCATACAAACAGGCGCGGCCAAAGTCGATCCTGGTACTGCCGCCGATCAATGAGTCGCCGGAGGTGCAGGCGTCCTACAGCATGGTGTCGCAGGTGACTTACCCGCTGGCCGAAGCGGGCTACTACGTGTTGCCGATTGCCCTGGTGGACGAAACCTTCCGCCAGAACGGCCTGACCACCGCCAACGACATCCAGGGTGTGGCACCGGCCAAGCTGCATGACATCTTTGGTGCGGATGCGGCGCTGTACATCACCGTCAGTGAGTACGGCACCAAGTACATGCTGATCTCCAGCGACACCTCGGTGACGGCCTCGGCCAAACTGGTCGACCTGCGCACCGGCACCACGCTGTGGACCGGCTCGGCGCGGGCGTCGAGCGAGGAGGGCAACAACAATGGCGGCGGCCTGGTGGGCATGCTGATCACGGCGGCGGTCAAGCAGGTGATCAACAGCTCCACCGACGCCGCGCACCCGATTGCCGGCATCACCAGTGCGCGCCTGTTGTCGGCGGGGCAACGCACCGGGATTCTGTACGGGCCGCGTAACCCGAAGTACGGCACCGACTGATCCGGATACGGAAAACACTGCGGCTCCAATGTGGGAGCTGGCTTGCCTGCGATAGCGTCACCTCGGTTTAACTGAAAAACCGAGGGCTTTGCATCGCAGGCAAGCCAGCGTCTACACACTTGCACAGTGATCGAGGTGTTATCCGACTCCGGTTTAACCCGAACCCTCCACACCTTGCGTCTGACCTTGTGAACGGATCATTCATTCACGAGGTTCAGCCCATGTCCCGTCCGCTGCTTTTCCTGCGCCCTGCTGCCCATGGCTTTACCGTTACGTTGCTGGTCGCGTTGGCCGGTTGTGGGTTGTCTTCTTCGCGTGATGCCGCCAAGCCTGAGCACGCTGCACCTGTCGCCGAACTGCAACGCGCGCCGGTACAGGGTGCGCTGAGCAAACGCATGCCGATGCCGGCGCCAATGGCCATGCGCATGGTCAGTCAGGATTCAGCGGCGATGGCCTACCGCAGCGAACCCCGCGAGCGCGACGCAAACCTGCCGGACAACCCGGTGCACCGCGTGGCCGAAACCCCCGTCTCGACCTTCAGTGTCGATGTCGACACCGGCAGCTATGCCAACGTAAGACGCTTCCTCAACCAAGGCCGTCTACCGCCTGAAGATGCTGTGCGATTGGAGGAAATGGTCAATTACTTCCCCTACGACTACGCACGCCCCACCGACGGCTCGCCGTTTGGCGTGACCACAGAGATCGCCGCCACACCGTGGAACCCGCACACTCAGCTGCTGCGCATCGGCATCAAGGCGTCCGACCGCACCGTCGCGGAGTTGGCGCCGGCCAACCTGGTTTTTTTGGTGGATGTGTCCGGTTCCATGGACCGCCGCGAAGGCTTGCCCCTGGTGAAAAGCACCCTGAAGTTACTGGTGGACCAGCTCCGCGACCAAGACCGCGTGTCGCTGGTGGTGTATGCCGGTGAGTCCCGCGTAGTGCTCGAACCCACGTCTGGCCGCGAAAAAGCCAAGTTGCGCAATGCCATCGACCAACTGACGGCGGGCGGCTCCACGGCCGGCGCATCCGGCATCGAACTGGCCTACCAGATGGCCCGCGCAGGCTTTATCGACAAAGGCATCAACCGCATCCTGCTGGCCACTGACGGTGACTTCAACGTGGGCATCAGCGACTTCGACAGCCTCAAGCAGATGGCGGCCGAGCAGCGTAAAAGCGGCGTGTCGCTGACCACCCTGGGCTTTGGTGTGGATAACTACAACGAACACCTGATGGAGCAATTGGCCGACGCGGGCGATGGTAACTACGCCTACATCGACAACCTGCGCGAAGCGCGAAAAGTACTCGTCGACCAGCTCAGTTCAACCCTGGCCGTCGTGGCGCGGGATGTGAAATTGCAGGTGGAATTCAACCCGGCCCAGGTCAGCGAGTACCGACTGCTGGGCTATGAAAACCGCGCCTTGAAACGTGAGGATTTCAACAACGACAAGGTGGATGCCGGCGAGATCGGCGCAGGGCATACCGTGACGGCGTTGTACGAAATTGTCCCGACTGGCCAGAAAGGCTGGCTGGAACCGTTGCGCTACGCCGCTGCGCCAGTGGCTGAAAACAAACCGGCTGAGTTGGCGATGCTGCGCGTGCGCTACAAGCCTGCGGCGGGCGGTGACAGCCAATTGATTGAGCGGCCCATCGGCAACCAAGCGACCAAGGCCAGCGACGACCTGCGCTTCTCGGCAGCTGTGGCTGCCTTCGCCCAACAGCTCAAGGGCGATGGCCGCTACACTGGCAGCATGAGTTTGCAGGACACCGCCGCACTGGCCCGCTCGGCCCGAGGCGATGACCCGTTCGGGCTGCGCAACGAGTTCGTGCAACTGGTAGAGCTGGCGCAGAGTCTTAAGCATTAACGACACTCAATGTGGGAGCGGGCTTGCTCGCGAAAGCGGTGGATCAGTCGGTATATCTGTTAACTGACACTGCGCATTCGCGAGCAAGCCCGCTCCCACATTTAGAGCGATTTCGACTGTAAGAAAGGAGTTCGCCCACTACATGGCCGTGCCCGATAATTCACCCAGCGACGAAGCGCTGCTGGCCCGCTACCGAGCCGGAGACGGCGCCGCGTTCGAGCTTTTGTACGCGCGCCATCGCCAAGGTTTGTACCGGTTCCTGGTGTCCCTGAGCAACAAGGTCGAACTGGCCGAAGAGGTGTACCAGGAAACCTGGCTCAGCCTGATCCGCAGCACCACCCAGCCACAAGGTCGGGCGAGCTTTCGTACGTGGTTGTTCCAGATTGCCCGCAACCGCCTGATCGATCATTGGCGCAAGCACGGTATCCACAACCCGCTGCACGACAGCTACGATGAGCAACTGCACGCCCAGCCCGACGACAGCGCCGGCCCCGAGCAGCAACTGAGCCTGAGCCGCGACCAGGCGCGCCTCGACGCGGCGTTGCAGGACTTACCCGAGGACCAGCGCGAAGTCTTCCTGCTGCGCCTGCACGGCGACCTCGAAGTGCCGCAAATCGCCGCCCTCACCGGTGCCCCGCTGGAAACCGTCAAAAGCCGCCTGCGCTACGCCCAGCAGAAACTGCGCCGCCTGCTGGCCGAGGAGATACCCGCATGACCGACCCACGACAGACGCCCGACGACGCGCTGCTCCAGCATTTTCGTCAACACAGCCTGGGTGAGCCGCCCGCGTCCCTCGACGCCTTTATCCTCGCCACCGCCCGCCGCGAAGCTCCGACGCCGCCGCCGAGCCTGTGGCAACGCTGGCTGCACGCCTGCCGCCAGCCGCGCTGGCAGATGGCTTTCGCCACCGTCGCCGGCGTGGCGCTGATGATCGGCCTGGTGATGCGCTCACCCGTGCCGCAGCCGGAGATATCCACCGCGACCTTCTCCGCGCCCCACCCGCAAGCAGCGCGCCCAGTGGTCCAAGCGTATTCGGCGCCCGCGCCCATGACCCGCATGGCTGCCGCACCGCCGGTTCAGGCTGAGGTCGCCGGCGCAATGGCGGATGAGCCGGCCGCGAAACTCAGCAAGCGTGCGTCGGTTGCGCTGCCATCGTTGGAGCAGGGGCTGCAGGAGATTGTGGAGCTGCGCCGGGCTGGAGAAACCAAAGCGGCCGATGAACAGCTGCTGGCGCTGCATAAGCGCTTTCCCAAGGAAGACCTGCCGGCGCGGTTGGAGGCGTTGCAGAAGCGTTAATCGACACCCACAAAAAAGCCCCAGGTCTTTCGACCTGGGGCTTTTTCGTCTGTGTCTGGTGCCCCGGCGTCGTTTGAACTGGAGGCTTTTAGTACCGGTTTATAAGGGTCTGGCTGGTAGTGTTTCGGTTAGGCATACACGTGGGCATACACGGTGCAGCGTACTGCTTCCTCTCACACTCGTTTAGGGCGCTCGATTTAGCCACCATGACGAACGACTGCGGGCGCACCTTGGTAATTCCCCGCACTACGTATCCAACGCTGTTTGTCACAAAAGAAATGGGCTGTGAAGATCGCTTCACCGGGGCTCGCAGGATTAAGTGTGCGAACCTCAACGACCCTCGACCCACTTCCCGTAAGCGCTCGTCCCCATCTTCTCAAAATCTGGAAAAACGCCTGTCTCGACAGCTTGGAAAAAGGCGAGGCAATGACTCCAATCAGAGTTGCTGGGCTCATCCACTACCCAGCAGTCATAACCCAATGACTTCCAGTCAAGGGAAGGGTCCGAGTTGGATACCCGCAGGAGTTCCTCAGCAATGCGTGATGTCCACGCTATTGCCTCCCCCAACGTAGGGGCCGTGACGTAAACGCCGGTGGATGACTCGCAGTCTTCAATGATGCCTTTTTGAAACAACTCCCAGCGTTCGGGCTCGTGGTAAGTGAAGCCTATTAGGAATTTATTCATGTTGAATCCTTGTGGTTCCATCGCCACTAGCATCGCTACCGTGCTTTCGCGGACCTTAGTAATTGGGTGAACCTGGAAATCGCAAGATGTATGTCATCTTGGGTATCTCCGTCCCACTCCTCAACCGTTTCCAACTCGGCTCGTAACCTGGCAATACGCTGTTCGATCTCTGCAATTTCAGGGGCTCCGCATTGCTTAGCGATTGCTTGCCAATCCTCAGCAGAGATTTTTTCCTGAACAGACAAGCCCGACTTGGCATTTTCTATCAGCTTCTGAAGGTTACTCATCTGTGGTCTCGGGCAGGTTGTGAAAAAAGTCGCTGGGGACCCTGAGGATATCTTGAGGACACGGGGCATGAAACCCGCGGGATCGAGTTAGTGGGATGTTCTAGAAGTTACTGAAATTTCAATCATTGAAATTGAAAGAATCTTGAAGAAAAAGGACCATCGTTACAGCTTCGGTAAAGGTGGCTGTATCTGTTGTTGATCGCGAACACCTGCGTGGCGTCAACCATGGTGACGGGTGTCAACCACGTCAACCTGTCAACCAACTTGAAAAATCCAGCCGCTAACACGAACGCGCGGGTTCTATGCCCCGTGTCTATCCGAAATGCCCAGGGTCCCCAGCGGCTTTTCGATTCATAGGGCAAATGTACTGGTGAACAGCAGTTCACTAAGCTGAGCACCTTTTCGCTGACATGATCACGCGGGTTTCCTACCCCGTGACAAAAATTATTTTCCAAGGGGCCTCCGCGTTTTTAAGGTCGCCGACGCGGTTGTGTTTTCTCGCTGGAGGAAACGCCTCTGAGGGGGGCTGGGGTCTTACCTCCTCAAAAACCATGTTACAGGTGTTACGTACGTTACAAACTTCATTAACTATCTGATTTTAAAGTATATATGTTGTGTTACACCGCGATGCTTCGGTAGCGTATACGCGTGTTACATAGCCAATAGGTGTTACATCAACAGCTGTTTTGTGAGAAGCGGTTTACGCTGATTAAAGCGACGGTCATCGGGCCAAAAACTCTTCACTATGAAGTGGCATTTCTGGCCAATTTGAGACATTCGGGATGTTTACATAAACCATCGCGATTCAAATCAACTTTCAACGCTCGACAGATTAGTGATGTGTCGCTAGCTTAGGCTCACATCAATCAAGGAGGATGAAATTGAAATCTTTCAGTCATGGAGTTGAAGAGTTGCGACGTGTCCTAGACTTGGGCCGTCAACACTGGCTGCTTGGTGCTGGGGCGAGCCTGGTGTCAGGTATCCCGCTTATGTACCCACTTACCGATAGGGTTAAAAGCCAGCTGCAGGACTCAGATCTTGAGATTTTCTCGGCGACAATGTCTGACCTTCCTGAAGGTGCTCATGTTGAGCACACGCTGAGCCATCTGGGCGATCTGATAGCATTGGCAGAGCGCTCCAAAAGCAAGACCGCTCATCTTGCAGGTAAAGATATTGACCTGCAGCAGCTAGAAGCTACCTATCGCAGCATCATTAAAGTGATCGCCGTGACTGTGCGATATGGCTTTCGATCGGCATATAACGCTGACCCAGAGCAGATAGGAACATATGAAAACCCAATCGTAGATGTAGATCCTCACGTGAAATTCGTTCGACAGGTATTTGGTGGACGAATCAATTTAGAGCCGCGGTCTCAGGTTGGTTTCATTACAACGAACTATGACACTCTTCTGGAGGATGCACTGGCTATTGAGCGCCGGGTTGCTCTGGATGGATTTTCGGGGGGGGCTATTGCTTACTGGGATGGAGAGAGCATTGATCCTTCAACCAGTACTGGTTATAGAGAGCATAGAGTGTTGAAGCTGCATGGCTCAGTTGACTGGTTTAAAAATACGGAAGTTGGATTGCTGCGTGTAAGATATGGAGTTAAGTATCTCGCGGATCTTGCTGGCACACTGATTTATCCTCAGGCTACAAAATATCTTGAAACCCAGAAAGATCCATTTGCAAAAATATTCGATTGTTTCAGACGAGTGTTACGCTCTCCAGAAAGTCACCTTCTTGCCATAGTGGGTTATAGCTTTGGCGACAACCATATTAATTCTGAAATCGAAAATGCACTGGCAGCCAAAAGCAACAAAACCGTGATCGTGGCGTTTTCGCGTGAGAACAATATTGAAGGGGGCACAGAAGTTTGTTCAATCTTGAAACAATGGCTGGATAATAAAGAGTTTGGCTCGCGCATCTACGTGGCTACAGATAAAGCACTCTATCATGGTAGTTCTAGGTATGTGCAGGAGTTAGGTGGTGGCGATCTTAAATGGTGGACTTTTGACGGTGTGACGAAATTTTTGGAAAGTGGAGCCTTAATATGAGTCCTTTCTTGGAATCAGCAGAGCTCGTCATTGGGAAAGTCATAGAGGTTAGTGGCACCTCAATTCGTGTTGAACTTGATAGCGGATTGTCTGAGTTGTCTCGTGTAATTGATGGCCGTGTGAGCCCCATTGGGCAGCTGGCTAGTATCGTGAAAATACACTATGGTCGACGCCTTCTCTTTGCATATGTTCGCATGCTGCGCATGCGCTCAGAAGTTGCTGCTGAACTAGGGCAGGCACCTATTGGCCCAGGGGACGACTCGCGTGTTTTGGAAGCCGATCTCTTCGCTGAGGGTGTTTGGAACCCTGCCACAAAAAAGTTGGCTTTTTCTCGGGGCGTAGAAAGCTACCCATTACCTCTTCAGGGAGTTTATCTAACAACCGCGAGTGAGTTGGAGCTTATCTTTACAGCTGCAGAGCATGCCGCCGAAGGTGCAGCAATTTCGCCGCTAGTACCTATAGGGGAGTATGTTGGTGGGAACGGTGCAGTGTGCCGTGCAAACCTCGATAAGCTTTTTGGCCAACACTGTGCTGTGCTAGGTTCAACAGGGTCAGGCAAATCCGGTACTGTTGCGGCGATAATCCGTTCCGTCTTGGAGCATCAGACCGTATTGGGTCAGACGATACACCCGAGAATCGTACTAATTGACCCCCATAACGAGTACGCTGGAGCATTTCGAGACCAAGCAACTGTCCTCCGTCCCTACGCTGGAGCAGCTGCTGTAGAGCCGGATGCAGCTCCAGTTGAACCTTTACGCCTGCCTTATTGGCTCATGACTGGCGATGAACTGCGAGGGCTGATTATAGGAAAAACAGAGGCTGAGGCCACCTCTCAAAACAATATCGTTTATAAAGCGCTTAAGCATGCACGCATGGTCACTGCTGGCATCGTAGAGCCACTCCCGGCAGAACCCGAAGGTGATTTTTCTTCACCGCTGGTAGCCGGGAAAACCGAAGAGGATATCAGCGGATTCGACCGTGATAGGCCATTTCGATATGAGCTAAATGAGTTCGTAAAGCATATAGACCAAGTACAAGGAAGGAAGCCTGGTTCCACTACGAAAGCCTCAGCTACGGAAAGAAAATCCATCGAGTCCATTTTGGACAAGTTATCTGTACTCCGAACTGATCCGCGCCTTCGATTTTTGATGCGAGAAGACCCAACGGATACGCTCGAAACCTCGATACTTCAATTTACTGGTGCCGGGGCTAATGGAAGCACCCTTAAGCTTGTAGATGTATCAGGTGTTCCAAATGAGGTTGCAGGCACACTTGCAGCAATGATCTGCCGCCTTTTGTTCAATTATAAAGTTTGGCAGACCAAGGCCCAGCGTTTGCTTGATCCCCTGATGATTGTTTGTGAAGAAGCGCACCGTTATGTTCCCGACAGGGGAGAAGCTCAGTATAGAGAAGCTCAGGAGGCGGTAAGGCGAATTGCGAAAGAGGGGCGCAAATATGGCCTTGGGCTGATGCTCGTATCACAACGGCCCTCGGACGTAGAGAGCACTGTGCTTTCACAATGCAATTCATGGGTAGTGCTGCGTCTAACTAATGGTAGAGATCAGGAGCATGTCTCAAAATTTCTACCTGACTCATTAGCAGGTATTACGAAAATTCTATCCTCATTGGCGCGACGTGAGGCGATTTTTGTCGGGGAAGCAGCAGCATTGCCCGCAAGGGTCAGAATCAGGGCTCTTGAGCTCCATCAGTTGCCAGATTCTAATGACATCAGCTTTGTTGAGGGGTGGTCAACTGCTCCTTTGGACGCTGCGACGGTCGAAGGCATTACGGCAAGATGGCTTGCGATTGATTGAATGCAAGAGATGGGCGTTCATTCTGAATCGGCCTTGAACTCATAGGCACCCGTTGTCCGCTTCTGGCCGGTAGGATGCACCCGTTGCTTTTAAAGCGGAAGGTCCGGAAAGCTGTCGTTCTGCAGCCGACAGCTTTGTTCTTCCGAACCTAGCCAAGAGGTGACGCTTATTGTTCACCTGGCAACGCTACGGCCCCCCTTAACTGGCACTCGCTGCAATATTTATGGAAGCGTCATTCCTGTATGAACACAACAGATGAAATTCACGCTAAGGCTCTACAGGACGCCATGTTATCCCTTGACCCCTCAGGTCCAGAAGGATTTGAGGGGTTGCTTGGAGTCATCTTGGGTGAGATCACAGGGCAATCTTTCCGTCTCGCGAAGTCAGGTACGCAGCGAGGACGAGACGGCGACTCGGCGTTCGATGGCGGTGCCACATACTTTGAGGGCAAACGCTACAAAGAAGGTCTCTCGAAAAACGATATTGCGACAAAGCTTTTTGACGTTGCGAACGACGACGCCGGACTAGTGGATCTTTGGATACTCGGAGCAACGTGCGAGGTGGCATCCCAAACAGTCGACGATGTGCGTAAGTTTGCGGCCAAGAACGGCTTTGGTATCGCGGTATTGGACTGGTCAAATTACGATCTCGGATCACTGCTCGTTGCTACCGTTGCGGCAGGTTTAAAATCCAAAGACTTTATCAAACAAGGACTCACCGGAACCCTTGGCGCGAGTTTTATCGCACCCGCTATTAACGCAATCGACCACTTTGAAAAACATGAGGATTATCCCTCCAGGGCGAGTGCGCTTAGAAAATCACTCGCCACAGATGTTGGGTTGGGCCACGCCAAGACACTCAACCAAGAATGGCTTGGACGGTTATTCACAAACAAAGTACAGGCGCGCGCCGAACTCGGCCAACCCCTCTCCCCATTTGATCCATCCAGTCCTTCGGCACTCGACCGACCTGAGCGAGCGCTTCTTACAAAGGCATTCTCCGGCGCTCCAGAGAGCGAAATTTACGCAATTGTCGGCGAAGAGGGAGTCGGCAAATCCTGGTTGGCTGTACAGGGCTGGAATCTGTCCAGTCCCAAGTCACTTCTCGTCCTTTGTCCTGCCGACGATTTGATCGAAGATGATGCAGAAGACTTCGATGACTTCCTAATTCGCAAACTGATCCGTCAGACAGATGAAAATGTTACGCCGCAAGTGGTCGCGCGTTGGAAGCGGCGCCTCAATGGTTGGCGCGCGCGCATCCCGGCAACCTCCGTCCGAGTAACTCTCATAGCTGACGGACTCAACCAACCGCTCAAGTCGAACTGGGGACGCTGGCTTGATCGCGCCGCGCTACGCTTGAAGGAGCTGGGCGGCTGCCTGGTGGTCACTACCCGCACGCAGCACTGGGCGGATCTCAAAAAAACGCTGTTTTGTGGCGTAACGACGATCACGCTCGCCGAGTGGTCCATCAACGACGTGAAACAGATATTGGGTAGTCGCGGCATCGACTTTTCCAATACCAGGATCGAGGTTCTCGAATCTGTTCGCAATCCCCGGCTTCTTGGTATCGCGGTAGAGCTGATAGAGGCCAAGGCCATCGAGCTTTTGGATGAACTAAATGTTGGGCGGCTGCTCTTTGAGCATATGCGCAGGATGGAGCAACATGGGGCGGCTGCAGTTTCGGCGCTCGCATTTGCTGACCTTTTGAAAGGCCTTGCAGCGAAGGTATTGGCTCGAGCGAATACGCAGGATACAGATGACCTTAGGCTATTCGATGTCGTCCAAGAAGCTCAACTCGAAGCTGTTGCATCGAGCCGGTTCTTCTCCTCGGTGAAAGGAAGCGCGTCACAGTATGAGATAAACCTCGATGGTCTAAACCTGGCACTCGCGCTCTACCTCGTCGGCCAACTCGAACGCGAGTTGCGCAACGGCCGTGACCCACGAGAAAAGCTAGCGACAATACTGGAACCGATCAGCGCACTTGATGAAACGGCCAAGGTTATCTTGCTTGCAACGCAGATCGCTTGCCTTGAAGATGAAACGAGCCCCGAGATACGCTCAGCGCTGATCGAAAAATTCGTGTCACTGCAGAATCTTCCGAACAGCCAGGTCGACGCCTTCGCCGTGCTAGCAAAATCGGCTCCGCTCGCCTTCCTGCAAGCCGCTGAATATGTACATCTGTCTCCAGAGCACATCGCCAGTAAAGAGTGGCTGCTTTACGCACTGCTCAACCGGCGCGACGAGCCAGGTGTCTGGCCGAATATTCTTGAATCAACGAAGCGGTGGCTTTCCTTCTATTCGCTCGCACCAGAACGTGGAATGCATCGGACGTTGGGCCATGAATCGGTCACTCAGGCTGACGAAGAGCGCAATAGGGTCTTAGCTAACATTCGAGAACGTGAGGCCGCCCTTACTGAGGCCGAGCGCTCCTTCATGACTGCGAATCTCGTGTTAGCTCCGCAACCCATGTTCGATGGTATAGGACGCTTTGCTCTCTATCTTCTGGCTGGTATGCCGTTAGAAGAGATCGCAACCTACCTTGTCCGTTGGCGGTTCTCTGTCGCGCTCAATGCATCAACGTCGGTGCCATATGCAGAATTCGACCAGGTTCTTCACTACAACCGCGTCGACTGGCAGGAAACTCGATCAGCAATCCTGAAAGAACTGGAAGCGCTGCCGGCGGAGCGCTCGTCCAGCGTGGGGACATGGACGCGTGTTGGTATCCTTTACGGCACCGGGGACGCCGCCGACGCAAAAGAGGGGGCACGTATCCGCTGCGAGCTCACACGCGGCCAAGAACGCTTTGAAGGCTTTTCTATCAAAGAAAATTACAGCGCTGTTGATCCCTGCGATCCCGGCACCGTTGAGCCAGAGAACGTTACCGCGACAGCCCACAACTATCGACAGATAGACCCAGAAAAAATTGCCATGAGTCGGGGAATGGCCCAGGAGGACCATTTCTTCCGCCGCGCCCGCGCCGGTGTCGCGCGCTTTGTACCTGATGCCGCGATACACGCACACCGTGCGCTCGCGACCGAAGTGCTCGGCCGCAGTGGGCATACACGGCTCCTAGGTATATTGGTGCTTATACGGCATAGCGCGGCCCTAACAAAAGATCTTGCCCAACGTTTCCTTTCGGCCTCTGTATCTAGCACCGCATGGCGTAAAGACATGGAAGGCGATAGGGACGAATTCCTTACAGCACAGTTTTCTGCGCTCATCGCATTGCCGCATTTTACAGCCGCCGAGCAGTTAGACGCGATCGCGAAAATGCAGGGCGATACCCTCCTGCTGGAACTACTCTCATGCGTGCGGAGTGTCACAGAGGAAAAAGTGGAAGAGGTGTTGGAGGGGGTTCTGCAGAGTGGAAACGAGCATGCGCAGACGGCAGTTTTTGCCTCAATCCACTACTCCAAATCGCCCCTCACACCGCGCGCTGCTGTTATTGTCAAAGGCTTCATCCGATCTCCATTCAAAAATCTCCGGCATGAAGCGCTCGCCCTCGCCGCATCCAGCGGCGACATTTCATTACTACAAGAAGTCTTAGATAGTGGATGGAGCGCGCAAAAGCCTAACAGTCGCGACAGCAGTTTCGAGGACTGGCACGGTTCCACCGCGATATTGAAAGCATTGGAAGCTGGTCTGATAGAAACGGGACCTGCGCTTGATCGAATGAACGTGTCTCACTACGGGTTCGCCGCCGAAATGCTACATGCGGAAAACGTTGGCGCCATCGCCACACGCATCGAAGCTGCGCTTGTGAAAGCGTTGGGCTATGAAGGTAACGTGGAGTTGCCAGAGATCGAGACTGGGACGCCTAAAGTGTCCGACCTCGTGCCTCCCCTGGTTTCGTTAATAGAGCGGACACCGTCGGAAAGCGACTTTGTGTCCCAGATGAGTCGGCTTTCGGAAACGAATGAACAGTTCGACGAGCGTCAACGCCGCATGGACCACGCCTATGAACGCTTTGCCAGTGAGCTCACTGCTGTAGAGTCAGACTTAATACTCTCCGACCTCACGTTCGACGGCATCAAATCGATCATAGGACAGGATGTTGATCGCGATGAGCGCTGGCTCCGAATGTTGGCCGCCACCTCCGATCAAAAACTCCGTCATCTTCACCATGTCGCCCTGCAGGTGGCGGTCGCGCTGTGCGCAAGCGGCAATCAGTTAGCGCCTGAGTTTATTACCCGCATTTTGGCATTGGATCCAACCATACGTCGTGTCACTGGCGCTACAAAAATTCCTATAGAGGCCATTATCCTTTGGAGCAACACTTCTAGCCCGGCGGTGATGAACATCTGCAAAAGGCGCCTCCGAACACCGCATAGCGACAGCGAAATTGCGCGCGAGGTCATCGCGGCCCATCTCTGCGGAAAGGTGGAGGCTTTACAGACCTACATTGACGAGCTTCTCGCTACGAACCGGCCTTACGAGACAGCGCTTGCGCTCATGATTGCAGGCTTTTGCGACGATAGCGCTCACGCTGATGCGGTTCTGTCTCGCTTCGACGAAGCTGAAGGCTTCATTGGTAAGGCCCACGCAGCCGCAAGCGATTCGTATGCAAGGAATGTTTGGGCAAAAACTTGGTATGCAAAGATGCTAAATGCCCAGCAGCAGGAGGATTTCTGGAGCGCGTCCGTTCTGTTTATAAAGATCGTTGATGGCCGTTTTGACATATGGTCAGAATCTTCGATAGCACCCACAGCCATCTTCACGGCGTTTATGCCGACGATAAGTCTGGAGATCAGCAACAGAGCAATTAAGGTCCAGAAAAAGCGCCAAGAGAAGCTGTTCGGTGAAAAAGCTCCCGCATCGGTAATGTTGGGTTCCTAATAATGATGTGCGAATTGCGAGGCAGCTAGCATGGCCACTTTGGGCGGTAGGTGTTGACTTCGCGAGCGGCCGAGATGAGAGCAACAAAGCAGCGACAGGAGATCTTACCTCTATGTCTACTTCTGGCTGTAGCGACCAGTAGCTAAAGGGTCGCTACCGGTAAGAAACGAATCAAGTCTGAACCTTTGGTTTGTAAGGATAGTATCTAGCGAAGCGGAAGCGGTTTAAGCGTCCGCTTTTTCATCATGCTCCCGTTATTTCGAGTTTACGGTCAATCAAATCAAGCTCTGCCTTGATTGCATTAATCGTGAGCGTCTCAACTTTTGTGTCAGTGTTTGCTCTTGCTTTGAGTTTTTTCATACCAGTCATGCCGACGATTATCCCCTTTAAATGGATCTTCCGGGCCTTTAGGTAATCAGGCATCTGTGCGCTGTTCTGAGGTGGTTTGTTCATGGTCAGACCGATGGTAGGCCCGAAGTAACCGGCCCTCGCCGGTTGCCTCGGGGTAGGTATGGGTTAGGCGGCCAGCAGATCAATCAGGCTGTGTTGGTGTGAGCGATCCACGAGTTCGCGCCAGGTCCAGCTTCCAAAGTGCTCGCCCTGTTCAGGGATATCCAGCTTCATCAGTGCAACCGGGTCACGACTAATCAGGTTGCGTGCTGCCCACAGCTTGCCGCCAGTCTCCAGCAGTGTTTTCGCGGCCTCATTCCATTGTTCTTCCAGCACAGTGTTCGCCAGGTGAGCCGCTTTATTCTCGATCTCGGTGCGTTCCTTTTGTGCCTCTGTGATGTGCAGATCAATCGTCACTAGCTCTTGTTCCAGGGCGGTGATAAGCAGTTGTTGACGGCGGTGATGCTCAACCGCGGCGGTTAGGTTCTTTGCTGCCTTTTGAGCTTCTGCGTTAGCAGCTTTCTCGCCCTCCACATCGCCCCAAGCGACAGCCTGCGCGTAGGCGGTGGCTGCATCCGTTTCAGCTTGTCGAGCTTTCGCCATGTCTTCCTGATCGCTGTGGCGGACCTGCTGCAACCGGGTCTCGATGCTGCTGCGCTTTTCGTTGAGCTCCATCTCGTCTGCTTTCCAGTTCGCCATATCGCTGAGATAGCCCGCAACTAAGCTCTCGCGATTCGCCAATGCCTCAAGGCGATCAATCTTCTGGTTCAGTGTGCTGATCTCGAGATTTCGCGATTCGATGCGTCTTTTGTGATCGTTGATTTCATCTTGCACTGCGCGTTGACGGCCTTGCTGGATAGCCTCTGGGCTCACCAGCGCTTCTTCGAAGGGCGCCAGGTCGCGCTGAATGCTCTCCATTTCGAGGGTCAGTGTGTCGCGGCGGTCTTTCAGTTCTTGGATAGTGTTCATCTGTATTGTCCTGGGCACTGCGGTTGATAGGGATGGTTGTCGAACGGCTGGCGAGGCCGGGAATGAGCCGGCGCTACCTCGATCAGCAGGCATGCCGTCAGGCGGCCTTTGCCTCGCCTTCATCCGTTCCTGGAACGGTCTTCACCACGTAGCAGCGCTGGGGCCCTAACCCGGGCAGACGGATCAAGCTGTAGGCCTTGCCGTCACTACCCGGCTCAAGCACGCCGCGTTGCAGCAACTCCTTGTTCACCGCACTGATGTTCATGCCTTTGAATATCTCGGTCCTCCAGGCTTCAGGCAGTACGTAATAGGTGTTGGTGGTGTGCAGGGCGTCGCCCATGCCGTGTTCCAGCGTCTTGCGAAAGCCCAACCGATCAATCGTGCGCGGCCCGTGCTCATCGAGCTTGGCGGCGGCAGATTCCCAGCGGGTAAAGCGGCTTTCTCCAAACCGCTCGATGACCTGGCGCAGCCGCGCCAAGATCGCATCGCCCTCGAAGTTTCCGGCGCCGCCGCGTTCGGCCAGCCACGCATGCAGACACACCCGAGCGGCGGTCGTGGCTGTGCCATCCGGCCAGCCGGTAACACCAAAGGCGGTAGCCAACTCTCCGGCGGCGGCGGCGAGGCCGAAGCGAAGGGCGGCACGCTGCGCCTGACCACTGGCCGAGGCTGGTAGGTTTTGGGTGATGAACTGTTCCACCGTGCGGCGCACGATCACTGTCCACCTGAGCATTTCCCCAGGCGCACACAGTGCGTGCAGGAAAGCGGTGAGGGGCGTGCCGTAATATTTGGCTACTCGGGCCTTGAGCGCATCGGAGAGGGCGGCAGCGTCCTCAAAACCATTCAGCACATCGAACATGCCGAGGCCTTTGCTGGCATCCGCTGGCACGGCGAGCATGCGCACCTCCATACCGGCTTTCAGCTCCTTGTTTGCATCCGCCATGTGCTGCGCCAACGTCTTCTCGCCGGTCGAGAGAAACAGCAAGCGCCACTCCTGCACCTGTCGGCCCGCTTGTCCTCGATCATTCGCCCGGGCCTTGCCGGTGCCGTTGCCGAGCATGTACACCGTCTCGCCAATAATGCGCGGGTCGCACATGCCGATTTCATCCAGTACCAGGAGACCGTCTGAGTGTGCGGCGGCGATGGACTCCAAGGCGTTATCCGTGGAGCGCCACGAGCGCACCAGACGAGGCCCACCATAAACCGAGGCTGCGACTTGCAAGTGAGTGGTCTTGCCGCCGGAGCTGTCGCCGTAGAGGTGGAAGCCGCCCGACTCATGTCCGAGCATATTCAACAGTGGGCCTGCAAAGGCCACAGAGACGACAAACGCTAAGCGGTGGTTGCCAACGCACAGCGCGCCGATTTGTTGCTGCCATTGCTCCAGAGAGCCGGCCTCGCTGATCGGTGGCAGTTGGGCACCGGCTTCATAAAAATGCAGGTGCTCGGAGTGTGAGCCGATCTGCTGTTCGGGCAATAGGAACGCATTGTCGTGCCAGCCCAAGCGTGTCACCAATCGTGCGCGCTGGGCGCTATCGAAGCCGCCGAGGTAACTCTGCAGGTCATTGCGTGCGTTGCGCCCTGATCGGCTTCCGGCAAGGCGCAGGCCCATGTCGACCAGTGGGCCGAGTACATCCTTGCCGAAGTCTCCGGTCATGGTTCGGGCCGGAATGTTCCAACGCTTTTTGGCGCCGTCCGGGTCATCGAACTCGACCAACAAACCCCAGTTGTGGCCCTTGTCGTCGCGAGTGCGGGCGATGATTTCGAGAGGCGAACACACGGGACGCGCCTCGCCATCATCGCCGGAATAAAACACCCCTTCAGGCGTCAGGCGAAAGCCGCCCGGCAACAGATCATTTTTCGATTTCGCAGGGCGTGTGGCGGGCGCATTGGCCTTCTGTTCTTGGGGTTCATTGGGCTCAGCGGCGCCGCCGAAAAACTCACCGCTGCGCACCAGCTCGGTGATGTGGCCAGCGGTCCAGCCTTTGGCTAATGCGTCTGCTGCATCGTCGCCGTCTGCCCATTTTCCACCTTTGACGAGTGTCGGCTTTCCGCCTTTGCTACTGGGCTTGAGCTTGAACACGTCGAGCGCAATTCGTTGGACTGACGCGGCGCCCAGCTCAATCAACTTAAGCTCGATGGCGTCCATGCAGGCCTTGCCGCTGGCATCGTTATCCGGCCACAGCACCACCGTTCGCCCTTTGAGCGGCGTCAGGTCGGCCTTGTGCCAAGAGTTGGAACCGTTCGGCCAGCAGGTGGCGATGTGGTCGGGCATCAGTTCAGCGGCGGCGTCAGCAGCTTTCTCGCCTTCACACAGCACTACATGCGCATCTGAACGCTGTACCAGCTCATCCAGGCGCAGCAAGGGCCGAGGCTCGGGCAATCCCTGCCAGCGCCATTGTGTGGTTTGCCCATCGGAGCGTTTGCACCAGGTCAACGGCGCAAATACCTTTCGTGGTTTGCCGTCTTCATCTGGGCCCAGGTCGAAGCGATACAGCGCCATGACCGGCTGGCCCTTTGCATCGCGATAGATCCACACCTTGGAAGGGGCGCCGTGTTGTCGGTGCTTAGCTGGGCACTTGTTCATGGCCTCGGCCGGGATCGGCTGAATCGCGACCCACTCAGGCACTGCGCTTTTCGTCGGTGCGCTTTTGGTGGTTGCAGATCCTGCGGAAACGTTGAGCAGATCCGCCAGCTTTTTGCAGGCATCAACGTCCGTGCCGCCGTCGATGTAGCGCACCAGGTCGATCAGGTCACCGCCCTTATCGCCGGTGGCAAAATCCGCCCAGGTGCCTTTGCTCAAATTGACCTTGAGCGAGCCTGCTCGTTTGTCCGTGCGCGTTGGATTAGGTGCTGTGTATTCCTTGCCGCCATCAACACGTTTGCCGTTTGGCAGCCAGTGAGTAAGGACGCGGTCGATGTTCTTCAGAGCGGCGCTTTTTACGTCAGCGAAGCTCGGGCGTTTTGATGTGCTGCCGGTGCGCTGAGTCATGGTGCGGTCCTCGACTCAAGCAACGCCTCGTTCACGTCGTCGATCAGCGCCTTCGCCATCTCGCCGAGGTAGAACGCGGGCCAACTAAAACGCTCGCCCGCATCGCTGATGGCGGCGTCGAGGATCAGTTGGTTGGCGTGGTGCAGAATCTGGGAGACGGCTTCAAGTGCGTCCTCCAGCGGGATACCGGCATTCACCCGAAACAGGTTTTGGCCGTTACCGTTGGCAGGGGAAAACTCGGAGCGTCCAAGCGTGCTGGAGTGGGTCACAGAGCACCGCCTTTCTGGCCCATCGGCACAGAGGAGGCATCACCGTACATGGTGAGTGTTTTGATCAAGCCCAAGGTGCCACGCACGTCCCAAATAACGGACGACAGCACGCGGTTGGAAAGCAGGGGTTTATCGCCGTCTAAGTGATCTTCCAGCAGCATGAGAACGGAGTCGGCACGGTCGAGGGCGCAGGTGATGGCATCAATGGGAATACCGGCTTCGGCGTCCTGGCTGACGCAGAGCAAATCCTCGGGTAGTGAAAAGCCTGGGAGCATGCTCATTGGGCACCCCCTGCAGCTTCCAAGGCCCGCGCCTTGGACATATGGGCATTGTAACGGGAGAGACGTGTAGCGAGGCTGGAGTTGGCGTGTAAAGCGGCTAGAGCCATTGCTCGATGAGCGGCGGCGCGAATTTTGGACGGATTGAGGGCGTGTTTCATCTGTGTAGCTCCTTGATTTGAGGAGCTGCCACGTTCGTTACCAAGCGAATGGGTGGCAGCTGTGCGCAGGTTGGTAAACCGGGAATCAAGGAACCCGGCAGGCACGAATGCCTCCCACGCACAGCCGCCATAACACGTAACTGCGGGCACAAAAAAAGCGCCTGCAATCGTAATGGGGGCGCTGTTGCGCCTTGATTTCGTCGGGTTACCAAGCCCGTTCGCTGAATTTGCAGCGACAGCCAGAGAGTAACGCCCGTTTTTTGAAAGTGCAACTGTCCGGAACGCTTGCGGATTTTTTCGATGCGGCATAAATTGATTAGGCATGTAGATTTACCTCAACGCCTCCGGTTGCCGCCGGGGGCGTTTTCGTTTCAGGCATTGGCTTCCCAGCGCAGGGAGAGCAGTGGGAGGAAGTCGCCGTCGAGGCAAGATCGTGCATCTTCGTAAGCGTCGATTTGTTGCCCTTCATCCACGATCACTGCACGCGGGGCTTCGTTGGGTAAAGACAGTGCGCACCAGGTGCCGTCAGCCCATCGCATGACTAGAACTACTCGATTCAGGCGTTTTTGTTGCGTTCTGTGACGCTCAAAACGTTGCATCCACCGCGACGAGAAACCGACTTTTCTGAGTACAGAGAAGGGCTGCAAAATGGCCTTGTTAGCGACACGATTCGTCATGCCGCCACCCGGTCGCGGGCCGCGATACGCGCCCGTGTCCAATTCAAAATTTCGGCTAATACCCAAGCGACCGGAGCCCCACGCGCATTGCTGTCGGTGAGCTTTACCGCTTGCGGAAAGCCGCTCTCTGGCTGGCTCATAAGTTTGTAAACCGTTGCGCGTCCGATACCTGTCAGGGCTATGACTTGATTGATGCGTATCAGCGTGGCGGCCGGATCGAACTGTCCCAGTTCCGTATGAGGCGCGCTGATCGGCAAGCATGCGGATCCGCTAGGGGCCTTTTGGTGACTTTCTCGTGGATTGGAGGGGGCAAGCCCCACAACTTTTGCAGATTGCTTTGGGGCGCTCATCAGGTCCTGTCTCCAGCGGTTTTTGCAGGTGAGCGCAGTTGGGTTTCAAGCCACGCGACCACGTCTTGGGAGCGATAACGAACCCGAGACCCGGTTTTGATATAGGGAAGTGAGTTGCTGCGAGAACTTCGCCAGGCGGCAAGCGTTCGGCTGGACAGACCTAGTGCATTAGCGACTTGGTCGGTAGTGAGCAAACAAGCAGGGGTGAGAGAGGTAGTGGAGTGGTGTGAAGTGTCGTGAGGCTGCATAGCGCGTTTCCTGTCGTAGTTCGTACAGGCCCCAGCTATGTAAACGATTTTCTATTTTTTAAAAGTTTTATTTTTATAGTTTTCGACGCGGATTTTATGGATAAGGCAATTTAATTGAGAAAGATCGCAGCAAAGTTTCAGTTTTTCCCGGGGCTGTCCTACCTTGACCTACTGGTTTTCTATACAGTTAAAAATCGGAGAGTGAGAAATGAAACTCAGTGAAGTCCCGACGAACGGTAGTCCCCTGAGCCCCTTCTGGTAGTCCGATAACAGCGGCCCCTCCTCAGAGTGGGGCGACCAATAATAGATGGCCGCCAGAGGTTTTGGGCGCCTTAGGCGTAACACGCTTTTGACGCGTAACGCATGGTGTACGGATCTCTTTTAATGCGTGTTACGCAATAAATATTCAATAAAATCAATTGGTTGATGGGGTGCGTAACGTGCGTAACACAAGTAACACCGATTTTTGATGGGCGTGCGGTTGGCGTATTCAACCCGCCTTGCCAAACTGTCCCTGAATAATGTTGCCATCTACTAGCTCATCCAGATGATCTGCGTACCACTGCATCATCACTCTGCGCTGAGGCAGGTAAACCGCCTTGTTGTACACCCCTGCTATTCCTTCCTTTGCATGAGAGAGCTGGGCCTCAATGTGATTCTCATCGAAACCCTGCTCATTGAGTATGGTGCTGGCGATGTGACGAAAGCCGTGGCCTGTTTGCCGACCGGCATATCCCAGTCTGCGGAGCGCCATTAGAAAGACAGTGTTGCTACGGGGGATTGTCCTGTCTTTCCTGCCTGGAAATAGGAGAGGGTACGCACCTGTCAGTGTTCGTAACTCAGTGAGTGCTTCGATAGCCTGTCGGGAGAGAGGCACCACATGTTCGCGACGACGTTTCATTCGCTCGGCTGGGATCGTCCATAGCTTTTTGGAGAGGTCAATTTCTGACCAGCGTGCTTCTCGGATTTCGCTCGGGCGCGATGCTAATAAGGAAAGCAAGCGAAGCCCTATACGAACGTCCTTTGCGTGAGGGTAGGAGTTGATCGCTCGAAGTAGCGCAGGCAGTTCTTCAATCGAAACGTGTGCATAGTTTTCAGCGCTACGTGATTGCAGGAATTTGCTGAGACCTTCAAGGGGATTGTGGACGGCTCGTCCTGTTACGCGGGCCAGGTCATAGATCTCTTTGCAAAAGGCACGAACTCGGCCCATTTGTTCAATGATCCCCTTCTGCTCCATGCCGCGTAGAAACTCCATCCATTCCAGGGGCAATATTTCTGTGTACACGCGTTTTCCGAAGACGGGGAACACATGAAGTTCAAGTGCGCCAAGTACCCGTCGAGACGTACCTGATTCCCAGCTTGTGCGTCTGGCCTCAAACCACTCACGACCTAACGCTTCAAAAGTGTTGTTAGCAGCGACCTGGTCTGCAACCTTCCGAGCTTGCTTGCTCACCAATGGATTTTTGCCGGTCGATGCGTCTTCCCGCAGTTGGGCTGCTTTCTGTCTCGCCAAAGAACCACTGATTTCCGGGTATCCGCCGAGGCCTAACCAAGACCATTTGCCGTCTGGCTTTTTATAGCGCAGCTCCCACGATTTTTGCCCGTTAGGTTTTACCCGGAAGTACAAACCATTCCCGTCCTGCTCCCTATACGTAGCGT
The DNA here is from genome assembly GCF_963879675.1 of Pseudomonas sp. Larv2_ips. NCBI lineage: Bacteria > Pseudomonadati > Pseudomonadota > Gammaproteobacteria > Pseudomonadales > Pseudomonadaceae > Pseudomonas > Pseudomonas sp. Larv2_ips. Next base: position 563,609 of record NZ_CAWOAW010000031.1, on the reverse strand, counting down.
GCTCAGGCTCGAGGCCTGCAAGCGTGGTGTCTGCTAAGGGGCGGCGTTTGATTTCAGAGCGCTTCACTTCCTGTATGCCTCCAGTTATAGGAATCTCAAAGCATACACGTGGGCATACACGACGGGAAGTTATAGGGGTAGACAGGGACGGATAGCCAGAAACAAGAAAGCCCGCACAGGGCGGGCTTCTTGGGGTGTTTCGTAGACTGTCTGAGACAGCCCGAGACTGCTATATGGTGCACCCGGCGGGATTCGAACCCACGACCCCTGCCTTCGGAGGGCAGTACTCTATCCAGCTGAGCTACGGATGCTTGTGCGGGCGACATCATACCCATGTCGTCCTTGGGCGTCCATGCCGGTCTTTGGCCGTTTATGGGTAGGAATTGGCTGCACAGAGGCCCTGCGCCGGGCGCCGGTGGTCTATGCGGTGGAACGCGGCCGAATCACGCTGATCAGAAAGATTCGGCAAATGCGCCGTTTTCGTTCTTTTTTTCGAACAGACTATTGCCCTGTACCCCCATTGATCCTAGGATTCGTTTGAGATTTCAAACGCTCTGTCTCCCGTGCGCTCTTTCACTCTTGCCGCGCGCTGGGGCTGATTTCCCTGACGGCAGCCCACAAGGCGCCTTTCAACAACTCTAATTCGCTCCGCGTGCGCGCGGTGCTGTTAAGGAAAGCCGACATGCAGCTCAAAGATACCCAGTTGTTCCGCCAACAAGCCTTTATCGATGGCGCTTGGGTCGATGCGGACAACGGTCAAACCATCAAGGTCAACAACCCGGCCACGGGCGAAATTCTCGGCACCGTGCCGAAGATGGGCGCCGCCGAAACCCGCCGCGCCATCGAAGCCGCCGACAAGGCGCTGCCGGCCTGGCGTGCACTGACCGCCAAGGAGCGCGCCAACAAGCTGCGCCGTTGGTTCGAGCTGCTGATCGAAAACCAGGACGACCTCGGTCGCCTGATGACCCTGGAACAAGGCAAGCCGCTGGCCGAAGCCAAGGGCGAAATCGTCTACGCCGCTTCCTTTATCGAGTGGTTCGCCGAAGAAGCCAAGCGCATCTACGGTGATGTGATTCCCGGCCACCAGCCCGACAAGCGCCTGATCGTGATCAAGCAGCCCATCGGTGTGACCGCTGCAATTACCCCGTGGAACTTCCCGGCCGCGATGATCACCCGTAAAGCCGGCCCGGCCCTGGCCGCCGGTTGCACCATGGTGATCAAGCCGGCTTCGCAAACGCCGTTTTCGGCCCTGGCCCTGGTTGAGCTGGCGCACCGTGCCGGTATCCCTAAAGGCGTGCTCAGCGTGGTCACCGGCAGTGCCGGCGACATCGGCGGCGAGCTGACCAGCAACCCGATCGTGCGTAAATTGTCCTTCACCGGCTCCACCGAAATCGGTCGCCAGCTGATGGCCGAATGCGCCAAGGACATCAAGAAGGTCTCGCTGGAACTGGGCGGCAACGCGCCGTTTATTGTGTTCGACGACGCGGACCTGGATAAGGCCGTCGAAGGCGCGATCATTTCCAAATACCGCAACAACGGCCAGACCTGCGTCTGCGCCAACCGCCTGTACATCCAGGATTCGGTGTACGACGCGTTCGCCGAGAAACTCAAAGTGGCCGTGGCCAAACTCAAGATCGGCAACGGTCTGGAAGACGGCACCACGACTGGCCCGCTGATCGACGAAAAAGCCGTGGCCAAGGTTCAGGAGCACATCGCTGATGCCCTGAGCAAAGGCGCCAAGCTGTTGGCCGGTGGCAAGGTGATGGAAGGCAATTTCTTCGAGCCGACCATTCTGGTCGACGTGCCGAAAAATGCCGCCGTGGCGAAGGAAGAAACCTTCGGCCCGCTGGCACCATTGTTCCGCTTCAAAGACGAAGCCGAAGTGATCGCGATGTCCAACGACACCGAGTTTGGCCTGGCTTCCTATTTCTACGCCCGCGACCTGGGCCGTGTGTTCCGTGTGGCTGAAGCCCTGGAATACGGCATGGTCGGCGTCAATACTGGGTTGATCTCCAACGAAGTGGCGCCGTTCGGCGGCATCAAGGCGTCGGGCCTGGGCCGTGAAGGCTCCAAGTACGGGATCGAGGATTACCTGGAAATCAAATACCTCTGCCTGGGCATCTGACCGGCAAGAGCTTGCGGCAAACGCAGAGGGCACGAGAGCGCTGCCCCTTTGCGTGTTTCACACCGTTATTCGTAGTGGCCGGGAAAGCTGTGGCAGTCGATCATCGCATGCTGCCGTAGTTGCCTCCCCGCCACGTATTCCTTGGACCACGCCACCCGATGAGTGGCGAATGAGGACTTTATGAGCAAGACCAACGCATCCCTGATGAAACGCCGCGAAGCCGCTGTACCGCGCGGTGTTGGCCAGATTCACCCGATCTTCGCCGAATCCGCGAAGAACGCCACCGTGACCGACGTTGAAGGTCGCGAGTTCATCGACTTCGCCGGCGGTATCGCGGTGCTGAACACCGGCCACGTGCACCCGAAAATCATCGCCGCCGTGACCGAGCAACTGAACAAGCTGACCCACACCTGCTTCCAGGTTCTGGCCTACGAGCCTTACGTGGAACTGTGCGAAAAAATCAACGCCAAGGTGCCAGGCGACTTCGCCAAGAAAACCCTGCTGGTCACCACCGGTTCCGAAGCGGTTGAAAACGCCGTGAAGATCGCCCGTGCCGCCACTGGCCGTGCCGGCGTGATCGCCTTCACCGGCGCTTACCACGGCCGCACCATGATGACCCTGGGCCTCACCGGCAAAGTCGTACCGTACTCGGCCGGCATGGGCCTGATGCCGGGCGGCGTGTTCCGCGCGCTGTTCCCGAACGAACTGCACGGTGTGAGCGATGACGACGCCATCGCCAGCATCGAACGCATCTTCAAAAACGATGCCGAGCCGCGTGATATCGCTGCCATCATCATCGAGCCGGTGCAGGGCGAGGGCGGTTTCTACGTCGCGCCTAAATCCTTCATGAAGCGCCTGCGCGAACTGTGCGACAAGCACGGCATCCTGCTGATCGCCGACGAAGTGCAAACCGGTGCCGGCCGTACCGGTACGTTCTTCGCCATGGAGCAGATGGGCGTCGCCGCCGACCTGACCACCTTCGCCAAATCCATCGCTGGCGGCTTCCCGTTGGCCGGTGTGTGCGGCAAGGCGGAATACATGGACGCCATCGCCCCAGGCGGCCTGGGCGGCACCTATGCCGGTAGCCCGATCGCGTGCGCCGCTGCGTTGGCGGTGATGGAAGTGTTTGAAGAAGAGCACCTGCTGGACCGCTGCAAGGCTGTCGGCGAGCGCCTGGTGACTGGCCTCAAAGCCATTCAAGCCAAATACCCGGTAATCGGTGAAGTGCGTGCCCTGGGCGCGATGATTGCGGTCGAGCTGTTCGAAGGTGGCGACAGCCACAAGCCGAACGCTGCTGCCGTCGCCTCCGTGGTGGCCAAGGCGCGTGACAAGGGCCTGATCCTGCTGTCCTGCGGCACCTACGGTAACGTATTGCGCGTACTGGTCCCGCTGACCTCGCCGGACGAGCAGTTGGACAAAGGCTTGGCGATCATCGAAGAATGTTTCTCCGAGCTGTAAGCGGAACCTGATTTGATCGACAGAAAAAACCCGCCTCGGCGGGTTTTTTTGTGCCCGATGCAGCACATTCAGGCCTTGTTCATTGTACGTAGGCAGCGTGATTGTCTAAGGTTGCAGCATTGCCGATGGAGCGTGCTGGATGACTGCTGTTGATTTACCGGCTGTACCCCGAGTGTTGATTGCCGAGGCGGACCCTTGGTCGCGGGATCTGCTCAAGCAAGTGCTGTTGAATGTGCGCTGCGACGCACGGCTGGATGTGTGTGCTGATGGGCAGCAAGCAGCCACGCTGTTGCGAGAAAAAACCTACGACCTGATTCTCGCGGATTGGGAGTTGCCCGGCGTCGATGGCCTGAGCCTGCTGCGCAGCGTGCGCCAGAAGCGCCGTTCGCTGCCCTTCATTCTGTTGAGCAGTCGCAATGACAGCGCCAGCGTGCGCGAAGCCTTGCCCCTGGCGCCGACGGCGTACCTGACCAAACCACTGAACATGGAAGGCCTGACCCAGCGCCTGCAAGACCTGCTGCTCAACGAAGGCGAAAGCGTGTACTGCGAAATTGCGCCGCTGGCGCCGGGCATGACGTTGCCGGTGTTCCTGGAGCGCCGCCGCGAAGCCTCTGACGGCGCGCCGTTGCGGGTTGATGTAAAAAACGCCGTGGCGCACAGCCTCACGCCGGATGGCCTGGACCTCGAACGCCTGGAAGACCAGGTGCGCATGGACCCGCAAATAACGGCCGTATTGATCGCCGCCGCCAACAGCGCCGGTCATCACGGCACGCCGGTGCAAACCCTGTCGGCCGCGCTGCACACACTGGCGGCCGGGCAGAGCATGAACCTGATTCTGGGCCTGGCCCTCAAGCACAACGTAGTGCTGGGCGACCCGGCGCTGGTGGCCTATGCCGAGCGCCACTGGCAACTGTCTCAAGACACCGCCGACTATGCCCGCCGCCTGGCGCGCATGCTGGAGCTGGACCACGAGCGCTGCTACAGCGCCGGCATCCTGCACCGGTTGGGCGACTTGGCGTTATTGCGTTGCCTGGAGGACTGGCGCCAGGGCGGCGGGGCGTTGGATGACGAAGCCATTGGCGAGTCTCTGGATACCTACGGTGCGGCCTATGGGTCGGCATTGCGCACACGTTGGCGCTTGCCGTTGGAGCTACGCCAGTTGATTGCGTCGATCTACTCACTCGAAGGCGGGGTGTATTCGCGAGAATCGCTGGTGATGAACCTGGCGGCGCAGATGGCGCGGCTGACCGAGCGTGAAGGGTTGGAAGAGCTGGCCAGCAGCAAAACGGCACGCTTGCTGAGGGTCGGGTTGTCGGAGTTGACTCGAGTACGCAAGGCCTAGCCAGCAACGCGGTCGCGTGTGGGAGCCAGCCCGCTCCCATCGTTTGAGCGGCGTTAACTCGCTATGACGCGGTTCTTGCCTTGGCGTTTGGCCTCGTACATCGCCGCATCAGCGCGCGCGAACAGGCCGTCCAGAGACGCATCTTCTTCGCGCAGGGTGGCCAGGCCCTGGCTGACGGTGACGGTGAATTGCCGCCCTTCGTAGCTGAAACTCAGCGCCTGGATTTCCTTGCCCAACCGCTCGGCCACTTGCAAAGCCATGTGCGGCGCACAACCGGGCAGCACGGCGGCGAATTCTTCGCCACCGATGCGCCCGAACAGGTCGCCACGGCGCAGTACGCTGCGACCGCTCTCGGCGATACGCCGCAACACCTGATCGCCCTCCAGGTGGCCGTAACTGTCATTGACCTCTTTGAAGTCGTCAATGTCCAGCAACAGGAACGCCAGCGGTGTGCCCTGAGCGCAAGCGCTGTCGAAGGCCAGGTTGGCGCATTCGAAAAAGTGCCTGCGATTGCTGCTCTGGGTCAGTACGTCGGTGGTGGCGAGTCGGTGCAGTTCCAACTCCATTTGTTTCTTTTCGGTGATGTCTTCGGCCATGCCGACCACGATCACCGGCTTGCCGGGCTCGACCTGCTGGTTGATATAGCATTTGTCGCTCAGCCAGCGAATCTGCCCGTCGGCGGTAATGATGCGGTACTCGCGGTCCTCCACGGCGCCTTGCTCCAACACGCGGGCGAGGCTGTATTCAGCGTAATCGAGGTCTTCGGGGTGAATGCTGTTGCGCCATTCTCGGTGGTCGGCCAATAGCAGACCGGCCGAACGGCCAAACACTCGCTCGTAGGCCGGGCTCACGTACAGCACTTGGCGCGTTTCCCAATCGATGGCCCACAGCACGGCATTCACGCTGACCAGCAGTGAGCTGAGCAGTTGCTCGCGCTCACTCAGCCGCTCGACTTCACCCTGGGCGTGCATGAGCGCCAACAAGGTTGCCGCCGCAGCCGGGCGGGCAGGCTCAGCTGTGGGGGCATCGGGCAAGTAAGGCTTTTCGTGGACCATCGGTACAACTCTCTCTGGGCGCGCCGCAGGATGGAGCAGCGGTCACTACAAGGGGTCACCATGATGGCGAAGTGTTCTTTGAGAGAGGGGAATTGCGGTGAAGTTCCGTGAACAGCCTGACTAAGAAATGACGTCAGAAACCGGTTGTAGGCCGATTTTCGTGGTGAATAGGTTGGTTTTAGTGATTAGTTTTACGGTGGCGAGGATGCCCCTTGTGGCGAGGGGCTTGCCATGGCGAGCAGGTTTGCCACAGCAAGCCCGCCTGCCAGGGCCAACCCCGCCGCCTTCGGCCAGCCCGCTCGTACGAGCGGGCTGTGAATGCCTGATCAGACCGCTGCAGGACGCAGCGAGTAGGTCTTCAGTTGGTGGGCAAAATCGCGCAGGGACTGAATGCCGCTGGCCTCGGCCTCGTGCACCCATTCCTTGATCGCTGCCAGCATGTCGTGGCCATTGGAGCTGGTTTTCAGCCAGATCTGCTGCAGCGCCAGGCGCTTCTCGTAGATCACGGTGAGCGCATGGCTGTGTTCCAGCAGGCTCTGGATACGCACGTGGTGGCGGTCATCGAGCAAGCTGGTTTCACGCGACAGCAGGCGTTTGGCCCGGTGGAACTGGTGACGCACCGAGTGATCGACCTTTTCCAGCTCTTGCTTGACCAGCGGACCGATTACCAACTTGCGGTACTGGGCCATGATCTGGAAGCGGTTGTTGAGGATCGCCATGGCGGTGTCCATGTCCAGATGGCCTTTGCCTTCGACACGGTGGGCGATGGGGGCAACGCGCTGCACCTTGGCCAGGCGCAGGAAGCTGAAGACTTTGATCCACGCCCAACCCAGGTCGAACTCCCACTTCTTCACCGACAGCTTGGCTGAATTGGGGTAGGTGTGGTGATTGTTGTGCAGCTCTTCGCCGCCGACGATGATGCCCCACGGCACCAGGTTGGTCGCCGCGTCACGGCATTCGAAGTTGCGATAGCCCACGGCATGCCCCAGGCCGTTGATCACGCCGGCAGCCCAGAACGGAATCCACATCATCTGGATCGCCCAGATGGTGATGCCGATGGTGCCGAACAGCAGCAGGTCGATGACGCCCATGATCGCCACGCCCAGCAGCGGGTAAGGCGTATAGATTTTGCGCTCGATCCAGTCGTCCGGGCAGTTTTTGCCGTAGATGCGCAGGGTCTCCGGGTTTTCGGCTTCGGCGCGGTACAGCTCGGCGCCTTTGCGCAACACGGTGGACAGGCCTTTGACGACCGGGCTGTGCGGGTCGTCGACGGTTTCGCATTTGGCGTGGTGTTTGCGGTGGATGGCGGTCCACTCGCGGGTGTTCTGCGCCGTGGTCAGCCACAGCCAGAAGCGGAAGAAGTGTTTCAGGCCGGCATTGAGCTCCAGGGAGCGATGGGCTGAATAGCGGTGTAGATAAACCGTGACCCCAACGATGGTCACGTGGGTCATCAACAGAGTGACTGCCACCAGTTGCCAGGCTGACAAGTCAAGAAAACCGTTGTACCACATAGGCTGTATGGCCCTCAGATAAAGAAAAAAGCAGCTCACGCATTATCACTAAGCCTACAGAGAAAACCAGCCGCCCTTTCAGATAGAAGTGACTGGATGTTTCTTATTCTATAATCCGCAGCCTTTGTAGGGCGATTTTGTTTTTTGGTAAGGATTACTGACCATATGCTGTTTTCATACCGAGGTGCCCTGCGTGTGGGGCTGGTATACCTGCTGGTTTCCATTGCGTGGCTCCAGCTCAGCCATCATCTATTGATCGACTTTCTCGATGACCCTTGGGAATTGGAGCGCTGGCTGCAGGTGCGCGGCTATGTCTGGGTGGGGCTCAGCGCGCTGACCCTGTCGCTGATTTGCGCCCGTTTTGCCCGTGCTCACCAGCTGCAGCAGCCGCTGAAAGAAAACCGCGAGCGCCTGCGCCAGGCGGCTGCCGTGTTCGATTGCACCCGCGAAGGCGTGCTGGTCACCGACGCCCAGGGGCTGATCGTGCACGTCAATCGGGCGTTTATCGAGATCACCGGCTATCGCCGCGAAGATGTCATGGGCGAGCGACCAAGCTTGTTCAAGTCCGGGCGCCATTCGTCGAATTTTTACCAACAGATGTTCCAGACCCTGGAACGCACCGGCGAATGGAGCGGCGAAATCTGGAACCGGCGCAAAAGCGGCGAAATTTATCCACAGTGGCAAACCATCCGCGTCATCCAGGATGACCAAGGCAAGGTCAGCCATTACGTCGCGGTGTTTTCCGATATCAGCGCAATTAAGGATTCCGAGCACGAACTGGCGCACCTCGCCCATCACGACCCGCTCACCGACCTGCCCAACCGCCTGCTGTTCACCGACCGCGCCGAGCAGGCGCTGGCCTCGGCGCAAGTGCACAAACGTGGCTGTGCCTTGTTGTTGCTGGACCTGGATCACTTCAAGATCATCAACGACAGCCTCGGCCATAACGTCGGCGACCAGTTGCTCAAAGCGGTCGGCGAGCGGCTCAAGGGCCTGTTCGGCCCCGGCGTGACCCTGGCGCGCCTGGGCGGCGACGAGTTCGCCGTGCTCGCCGAAAGTTGTCCACAGGTGGTGCAGGCCGCCGCGCTGGCCCAGCGCATGCTCGATGCGATGAAGCAGCCGTTCATCTTTGACGGCCATCAACTGTTTATCAGCGCCAGCATCGGTATCAGCCTGTTCCCCAGCGATGCCCTGAGCGCCCAGCAGTTGCTGCGCAATGCCGATTCCGCGCTGTTCAAAGCCAAGAGTGCCGGGCGCGAAAGCTACGCGCTGTACACCGAAGAGCTGACCGCCCATGCACAGAACCGCGTGGAAATCGCCAGCGAACTGCGCCGCGCCCTCGACCAGCACGAGCTGCGCGTGTATTACCAGCCGGTGCATCACCTGCAGGGCAGCCGCCTGATCGGCGTCGAAGCGCTGGTGCGTTGGCAGCATCCGGAGCGCGGTCTGGTGCCACCCGGCGATTTCATCCCCATCGCCGAACGTACCGGGCTGATTGCCGACATCGACGCCTGGGTCATGGACCAGGCCTGCCGCCAGATGTGCCAATGGCTGGCCGATGGCGCGCCGTTGAGTTTTATCGCGGTGAATGTCTCCAGCCGGCTGTTTGCCCGGCGCGAGCTGTACGAGCAAGTCGCCCAGGTGCTGCACGCCACCGGCCTCGATCCGGCGTTTCTTGAGTTGGAGGTCACCGAAAGCGCGGTAATGGATGATCCGGAAGTTGCCCTTGAGCAGCTGCACCGCCTGCGGGAGCTGGGCTTGCGCCTGGCCATCGACGATTTTGGCACCGGCTATTCGTCACTGCTGCGCCTCAAGCGCCTGCCGGTGCAGAAGCTCAAGATCGACCAGGGTTTTGTCGCCGGGCTGCCATGGGATGAGGACGATGCGGCGATTGTGCGCGTGGTGATCGCCCTGGCGAAAAGCATGGGCATGCAGGTGCACGCCGAAGGCATCGAGCAAGTGGAACAGGCGCGGTTCTTGTTGGAGCAGGCATGCGATATGGGGCAGGGGTACTGGTTTGGGCGGCCGATGCCGGCACAGGAGATTGATTGGCAGCGGGCACCTGCTATCCGATAGGCAAAACTCGGTCAATGTGGGAGCCGGGCTTGCCCGCGATGAGGGCCTTTGAGGCGAAATATTTCGTACCTGACACACCGCCATCGCGGGCAAGCCCGGCTCCCACAGGGTTAAGCAGCGCCGGGGTATCAGTATTTTCAGTACCAAAACCTTCGCAACCCCACGTCCTGCCAGAAAATTCTTTCTGGTTATATAAACATTCTTAAATAGTATTTTTAAGAATATCCGCGCTTATCTACTATCGCCCTCACGCCGCAAGCAGTGCCGCCACTGCCAGGCACTATTCATTTCAGGAGCGAGACCATGAGCGCATCTCTACGTAGCGTCGACGGCCAGGACGAAGCAGCCATTTTGCGTGAGATCCAGAGCGCCTTGCGCGACCTGCGGTTTGGCGCGGTGGAAATCACTGTGCATAACGCCCAAGTGGTCCAGATCGAACGCAAGGAAAAATTCCGTTTGCAGAACCCGGGTAACAAACCGAGCTGAGCAACAACGGCGATTCGCATGCTAGACCCGCAACTATAAGAAAAAGCCAACACCCCAGAATTTCAGGAGCCTTCTATGTCGTCGATTCGCCGTTACGCCCTGGCCGCACTGGCCAGTGCCGTGTTTGCCGGTTCCGCTGTTGCCAAAGACTACGAGTTGCTCAACGTCTCGTATGACCCGACCCGTGAGCTGTACCAGGACTATAACGCTGAGTTCACCACCTTCTGGAAACAGTCCCACCCCGGCGACAACGTCAAGATCCAGCAATCACACGGTGGTTCGGGCAAGCAAGGCCGTGCGGTGATCGACGGCCTGCGCGCCGATGTGGTGACCCTGGCCCTGGCCGGCGACATCGACGAAATCGCCAAATTGGGCAAGACCCTGCCGGAAAACTGGCAAACCCGCCTGCCGGACGCCAGCACGCCCTACACCTCGACCATCGTGTTCCTGGTGCGCAAAGGCAACCCCAAAGGCATCAAGGATTGGGGCGACCTGATCAAGAAAGACGTTTCCGTCATCACCCCGAACCCGAAAACCTCCGGCGGCGCCCGCTGGAACTTCCTCGCCGCCTGGGCCTATGGCCTGAAAGCCGGCGGCAGCGAAGCCAAGGCCCAGGAATACGTGAAGGAGCTGTTCAAGCACGTGCCGATCCTCGACACCGGCGCTCGCGGTTCGACCATCACTTTCGTCAACAACGGTCAGGGTGACGTGTTGCTGGCCTGGGAAAACGAAGCGTTTCTGGCGCTGAAAGAAGACGGCGGCGCCGACAAGTTCGACATCGTTGTACCTTCGCTGTCGATCCTCGCCGAGCCGCCAGTGGCCGTGGTCGACAAGAACGCCGAGAAAAAGGGCAACACCGAAATCGCCACCGAATACCTCAAGCACCTGTACAGCCCCGCTGGCCAGGAGATTGCGGCGAAAAACTTCTACCGCCCACGCGATGAGAAAGTCGCCGCCAAATACGCCCAGCAGTTCCCGAAACTGGACCTGGTGACTATCGACAAAGACTTCGGCGGCTGGAAAACTGCCCAACCGAAATTCTTCAATGACGGTGGCGTGTTCGACCAGATCTATTCGGCGCAGTAAGCCAAATTAAACTGTAGGAGCCTGATTTTCTGTAGGCGCTGGGCTTCTGTGGGAGCTGGCTTGCCTGCGATAGCATCACCGCGGTGTGTCTGACACACCGAGGTGCCTGCATCGCGGGCAAGCCCGGCTCCCACAGTAAAACCAGCCCCCACAGAGAGTGCGCTCCTACAGTGGTTTCTACCCTTTAACCAAGGACTCTTATGTCGCGTCGTATTTCCCCCGTCATACCCGGCTTCGGGCTGACGCTGGGCTACACCGTGGTGTACCTCAGCCTGATCGTACTCATCCCCCTGGCGGCGATGTTTGTACATGCCGCTCAACTCACTTGGGATCAGTTCTGGAACATCATCTCGGCACCGCGTGTGCTGGCGGCGTTGAAATTGAGCTTCGGCACGGCGCTGTATGCCGCCATCATCAACGGCGTGATCGGTACGCTGCTGGCCTGGGTGTTGGTGCGCTACACCTTCCCCGGCCGCAAAATCATCGATGCGATGATCGACCTGCCTTTCGCCCTGCCCACCGCCGTCGCCGGTATCGCACTGACTGCGCTCTACACGCCCACCGGCCTGGTCGGCCAGTTCGCCGCGGACCTGGGCTTCAAAATCGCTTACACCCCGCTGGGCATCACCCTGGCGCTGACCTTCGTCACGCTGCCATTCGTGGTGCGCACGGTGCAGCCGGTGTTGGCCGATATCCCCCGGGAAATCGAAGAAGCCGCCGCCTGCCTGGGCGCCAAGCCATTGCAGGTGTTCCGCTACATCCTCGTGCCTGCGTTGCTGCCCGCCTGGCTGACCGGCTTCGCACTGGCCTTCGCCCGAGGCGTTGGTGAATACGGCTCGGTGATTTTCATCGCAGGCAACATGCCGATGAAAACCGAAATCCTGCCGCTGCTGATCATGGTCAAGCTCGACCAGTACGACTACCACGGCGCCACCTCCATCGGTGTGCTGATGCTGGTGGTTTCCTTTGTTTTGCTGCTGCTGATCAACTTGCTGCAGCGGCGCATCGAACACCCATAAGGAGGCGCGGAACATGTCCCAATCGTCTATTTCCGCCGCGTCTTCGGCCAACGCCGCCCGTCGTGGCAGCGCAGTGTCGCGACGCATCCTGATCAGCCTCGGCTGGCTGGTGTTCTTCCTGTTCCTGCTGCTGCCGCTGTTTATCGTGGTGTCCCAGGGTTTGAAAAACGGCCTTGGCGCGTTCTTCACCGCGATCCTGGAACCCGATGCGCTGTCGGCACTGAAGCTGACGGTGATCGCCGTGGTGATTTCGGTGCCGCTCAACGTGGTGTTCGGCGTCAGCGCCGCCTGGTGCGTGAGCAAATACTCGTTCCGTGGCAAGAGCATTCTGGTCACGCTGATCGACCTGCCATTCTCTGTGTCGCCGGTGATTGCCGGTCTGGTCTACGTGCTGATGTTCGGCGCCCAGGGTTTTTTCGGCCCGTGGTTGCAAGATCACGACATCCAGATCGTCTTCGCCTTGCCGGGCATTGTGCTGGCGACCATCTTCGTGACGGTGCCGTTCGTGGCCCGTGAACTGATCCCGCTGATGCAGGAGCAGGGCACCCAGGAAGAAGAGGCCGCGCGCCTGCTCGGTGCCAATGGCTGGCAGATGTTCTGGCACGTGACCGTGCCGAACATCAAGTGGGGCCTGATCTACGGCGTGGTGCTGTGTACCGCACGGGCGATGGGTGAGTTCGGCGCGGTGTCGGTGGTGTCCGGCCACATTCGCGGCGTGACCAACACCCTGCCGCTGCACGTCGAGATCCTCTACAACGAATACAACCACGTTGCCGCGTTTGCCGTCGCGAGCCTGTTGCTGATCCTGGCGCTCTTCATCCTGCTGCTCAAGCAGTGGAGCGAGAACCGTATCAACCGCCTGCGCAAAAGCGCCGGTGAGGAATAAGTCATGTCGATTGAAGTCCGTAATGTCAGCAAGAATTTCAACGCCTTCAAGGCCCTGAACAGCATCAATCTGGACATCCAGAGTGGCGAGCTGGTGGCGTTGCTGGGCCCGTCCGGCTGCGGCAAGACCACCTTGCTGCGCATCATTGCCGGCCTGGAAACTCCGGATGACGGCAGCATCGTGTTCCACGGTGAAGACGTGTCCGGCCACGACGTGCGTGATCGCAACGTGGGGTTTGTGTTCCAGCACTACGCGTTGTTCCGCCACATGACCGTGTTCGACAACGTCGCTTTCGGCCTGCGCATGAAACCGAAAAACCAGCGCCCGAACGAAAGCCAGATTGCGGTCAAGGTTCACGAGCTGCTGAACATGGTGCAACTGGATTGGCTGTCTGATCGCTACCCGGAACAACTCTCCGGTGGCCAGCGCCAGCGTATCGCCCTGGCCCGCGCCCTGGCGGTCGAGCCCAAAGTGCTGCTGCTGGACGAACCGTTCGGCGCCCTCGACGCCAAGGTGCGTAAAGAGCTGCGCCGCTGGCTGGCGCGTCTGCACGAAGACATCAACCTGACCTCGGTGTTCGTGACCCACGACCAGGAAGAGGCCATGGAAGTCGCCGACCGCATTGTGGTGATGAACAAGGGCGTGATCGAACAGATCGGTTCACCGGGCGAAGTCTACGAAAACCCGGCCAGCGATTTTGTGTACCACTTCCTGGGTGATTCCAACCGCCTGCATCTGGGCGAGGACAAGCACGTGCTGTTCCGCCCGCATGAAGTGTCGTTGTCGCGCCATGAACTGGAAGATCACCACGCGGCTGAAGTGCGTGATATTCGGCCGTTGGGCGCTACCACTCGGGTAACGCTGAAGGTCGAAGGCCAAAGCGAGCTGATCGAAGCTGAAGTGGTAAAGGACCACGACAGCCTGACGGGCCTGGCGCGTGGCGAGACCCTGTTCTTCAAGCCCAAGGTCTGGCAAAAAGCTTGAAGACACCGCAATACCCATGCGGGAGCGGGCTTGTGTGGGAGCCGCTTGCCTGCGATAGCATCACTGCGGTGTGACTGACACGCCGAGGTGCCTGCATCGCAGGCAAGCCAGCTCCCACATTCAGACCTTGCTCGGCTTTAGATCGCGGCGTTCTACCGGGCCGGACCGCGCCTCAATCTGTTCCTTGAGGTCATGCCGCAACCCCAGCAAAAACGCCAACTCCGCGACCACAAACAGTGGTCCGACGATCAGCCCCGACACGTCGTCCACAAACGCGGGCTTCCTGCCCTCGTAATAGTGGCCGATAAACTGAATCACCCAGCCCACCACAAACATCCCTATGCCGCTGCTGAGCCACACCAGCGTGCTCTGCGCCGCCAACACGTGCCCGGCCCAGACCGACAAGCCCATCAGCAGCGTCATCAGCACGCCCAGCGCCAGTTCCAGGCGCAGGTAAAACCCGGCCGAGAACAACGCGAGGATCACCGCTGGAGATATCCACAAGCTGCCGACCGGCCATTCAGGACGTGAAAGCAGCACCGCCACGGCGACGACGATTAACGGGATGCCGACAAAGTGGCTGGCGATATTGCGCGGGTCGCGGTGGTAGGCGGCGTATTGACTGAGGTGCTCGACGAGGCTTTTCATTGTTGTTCCTCCTGTAGGATGCTTGATCATGCCTTGCCGGCCTGTGACTGACTGTCAGCTGGGCGACAATCTTCGGAGTTCGCATGGACACAGAGAAATGGCGCTCGCAGCTGGCCAGCGGTCATTGGTTCAGTCACTTGCCTGCCTCTTTTCAGCATAGCCTGCTGACCAGTGCCCGGCAGCGCCAGCTGGCGGCGGGGCAATACCTGTTCAAGCGCGGCGACCCGCCTTGTGGCCTGTATGCCGTGCTCGACGGCACGCTGCGCATCAGCGCGGTGAACGAACACGGCAAGGAAGCGCTGTTGAGCCTGGTAGAGCGGCCATATTGGTTCGGCGAAATCTGCCTGTTCGACGGCTTGCCGCGTACCCACGATGCCTGCGCGGTGGGGCCGTGCACGCTGTTGCAGGTGCCGCAGCAGGCGTTGCTGAACATCCTTGACGAGTCCCCGCCGTACTGGCGCGACCTGGCTTTGCTGATGAGCCAGAAACTGCGCCTGAGTTTTATCAATATCGAGCACCTGAGCCTGATGCCGGCCTCGGTGCGGCTGGCGCACCGTTTACTGATGATTGTTGAAGGTTACGGCGATACCGAGCAGTCAAAACGCGTGCTGCAACTGCCCCAGGAAGACCTGGCGGCGATGTTGAGCCTGTCACGCCAGACCACCAACGCCTTGCTCAAGGACTTGCAAGCCCAAGGCGTCGTGCGCCTGGGCTATGGGGAAATTGAAATCCTCGATGCTCATCGCTTGCGTGAGGCGGCGCACACCTGAGGGTGTTAGCCTGCAAGCCTGATCAATCGAGGTGTGTTATGCGCGTGCTGTTAGTGGAACATGAAACCGAAGAGGCACAGCGGATGGCCCGAGGTTTGAACGAGGCCGGCTACACCGTGGAGGTCGCAGCCAATGGCATGGCGGCCTTGCGCTTCGTGGAGAGTACCGAGTACGAGCTGGTGATTCTGGATGTGATGCTGCCGGGCTTGAACGCCTGGAAGTTGCAGCAGGCTATTCGGTTGAAGGGCGAGACGCCGGTGTTGTTCCTGACCACGCCGGGCGGGATTGAAGACCGGCTGCGCGGGTTGGAATTGCATGAAGATGATTATTTGCTCAAGCCGTTTGATGCCAAGGCGCTGGCGGCGCGGGCAAGAAAGTTACTGCGCCGCGATCGTGGGCGCTGATTGATCCAGGATGTGCATGGCCTGATCCACCGCCTTCGCGAGCAAGCCCGCTCCCACCTTCGACTGTATTCACACATCAAAATGTGGGAGGGGGCTTGCCCCCGAAGGCGCTGATTGATTCAGGACTTGCATGGCCTGATTCACTGCCTTCGCGAGCAAGCCCGCTCCCACCTTTGACTGCATTCACACATCAAAAATGTGGGAGGGGGCTTGCCCCCGAAGGCGCTGATTGATCCAGGATTGCATGGCCGGATCCACCGCCTTCGCGAGCAAGCCCGCTCCCACTTTTGACTGCATTCACATATCAAAATGTGGGAGGGGGCTTGCCCCCGAAGGCGCTGATTGAGCCAGGATTGCATGGCCTGATCCACCGCCTTCGCGAGCAAGCCCGCTCCCACCTTTGACTGCATTCACACATCAAAATGTGGGAGGAGGCTTGCCCCCGAAGGCGCTGATTGATCCAGGATTGCATGGCCTGATCCACCGCCTTCGCGGGCAAGCCCGCTCCCACCTTTGACTGCATTCACACATGAAAATGTGGGAGGAGGCTTGCCCCGGAAGGCGCTGATTGATCCAGGGTTGCATGGCCTGATCCACTGCCTTCGCGGGCAAGCCCGCTCCCACTTTTGCCTGCATTCACACATCAAAAATGTGGGAGGGGGCTTGCCCCCGAAGGCGCTGATTGAGCCAGGATTGCATGGCCTGATCCACCGCCTTCGCGAGCAAGCCCGCTCCCACCTTTGACTGCATTCACACATCAAAATTTGGGAGGGGGCTTGCCCCCGAAGGCGCTGATTGGTCCAGGATTGCCCGGCCTGATCCACCGCCTTCGCGGGCAAGCCCGCTCCCACTTTTGGCTGCATTCACAGGTCAAAATGTGGGAGGGGGCTTGCCCCCGAAGGCGCTGATTGATCCAGGATTTGCATGGCCTGATCCACCGCCTTCGCGAGCAAGCCCGCTCCCACCTTTGACTGTATTCACACATCAAAATGTGGGAGGGGGCTTGCCCCCGAAGGCGCTGATTGATCCAGGGTTGCATGGCCTGATCCACCGCCTTCGCGGGTAAGCCCGCTCCCACTTTTGCCTGCATTCACACATCAAAAATGTGGGAGGGGGCTTGCCCCCGAAGAGGCCCGACCTAGCGCAACCCATCCCGAAACTGCCCCGGTGTCATTCCCGTCCAGCGCTTGAGCGCGCGATTGAAACTGCTGGTATCGGCAAACCCAAGCAAATGGCTGATTTCGGCCAATGAACACTGCGGGTCCCGCAAGTGCAGCAGCGCGAGATTTTCCCGACACTCATTGAGCAACGCGTCAAACCGGCAGCCCTCATCGGCCAGATGCCGTTGCAAGCTGCGCAAACTCAAATGCAACGCCTGGGCGATCCGTTCGGCACTCGGCTCACCCTCCGGCAATTGCGCCTCGATGGCCGCGCGCACCTTGCGCTCCCAGGTCAGCGGTTGCAGCTGTGCGAGGGTGCGTTTGAGCACGGTTTCATTGTGTTCGGCCAACTCCGGGTTGGCGTCATCCAAGTGGCTGTCGAAGTCTCGCGCGGCAAACTCCAGGCGGTCTTCCTCGGCGCCAAAGAACACCGGTGCGCGAAACACCGTGTGCCACGGCGTGGGGTCGGCCGGCTCCGGGCGTTGCAGGTATACCGCCAGCGGCGCGTACTCACGGCCCAGCCGATTTCGGCAGGTGCGCACATAGATCGCTGCAAACGCATCAATCGCTTCCAGCGCCGGTGCCGGGCTGCCGACGGGTTGCAGCAGGCGAAAGCAATAGCGCTCGCCCTCTCGACTAAGCTCCAGCGTCAGCGCATCGCTGACCACCTGGTGATAACGCACGATCCGCTCGAACACCTCGCGCAGGCTGCCGCTGGCCACCAACGCATAACCCAGCGCATGAAAGGTGGTCGGGCTGACAAACCGCGACACCCGCAAGCCGATGGCCGGGTCGCCGCTGGCCTGCACGGCCAGTGCCCATAACCGCGTGGTGGCCGACAACGGATAGCGGGCGTTGGGGTCGTCCATCAGCTGCGGGTCGAGCCCGGCTTGCGCGCACAGCGCGGCGCTGTCGAGGTCCAGGGCGTCGAGCTGCTTGCGCAGGGCGCGGGTCCAGCTGGCGAGGGAAGTGGCTTCGGGCATGACGATTGGCGCTTGCGGTCAACAGGTTGGCGTGTGGGGCTGATGCCCTGGCGCACCGCTTGGGCCAGGATGCATCGATCAATAACCAAGAGGATGGAAGCATGGACGGTACTTCTGCAAGTCCCCAGCAGATGAACGCACAACAGCGTTCGGCGCATATCCGTGACGTGGTGCTCGCCGAAGGGGCCAGATTACGCCAGCAGCACCCCTGGCTGCGGCACCACGACGCCCTGGGCGCGGGCATTCTGGCGTTTGCCTTGCTGGGCATGCTCGGCTCGGCGGCGCTCTACATCACCGGCCACATGGCGTGGTGGGTTTGCCTGCTGCTCAATGGCTTCCTCGCCTCGCTGACCCACGAGCTGGAACATGACCTGATCCACAGCATGTACTTTCGCAAGCAACGTCTGCCCCACAACCTGATGATGGGCCTGGTATGGCTGGCGCGGCCGAGCACCATCAACCCGTGGATACGCCGGCATTTGCACCTCAATCACCACAAGGTGTCCGGCACCGAGACCGATATGGAAGAACGCGCCATCACCAATGGCGAACCGTGGGGCCTCGCACGGTTGTTGATGGTGGGTGACAACCTCATGTCGGCATTCATCCGCATGCTGCGCGCCCGGACCTGGAAGCACACATTCAACATCCTCAAGCGCTCGCTGTTGGTGTACGCGCCCTTGGCGCTGCTGCATTGGGGCGCGTGGTATGTGTTTTTGGGCTTTCATGCGGCCAATGGTGTCGCCAGCCTGATGGGCGCGCCGATCGCCTGGTCAGCCGGCACCTTGCAGGTGATGCAGGTGATCGACATCGCTGCTGTGGTGATCATCGGCCCCAACGTGCTGCGCACCTTCTGCCTGCACTTTGTCAGCTCCAACATGCACTACTACGGTGATGTGGAGCTGGGCAACGTGATCCAGCAAACCCAGGTGCTGAACCCTTGGTGGATGTGGCCGCTGCAGGCGTTTTGCTTCAACTTCGGCAGCACCCATGGCATCCACCATTTTGTGGTGAAAGAGCCGTTTTACATTCGCCAGATGACTGCCAGCGTGGCGCACAAGGTGATGCGCGAGATGGGCGTGCGCTTCAACGATTTCGGTACCTTCGCGCGGGCCAACCGCCTGGAACCGCAGGCCCGCACACAGGCCGGGCTCAATCCGGCTGAAACGGCGACGCGCTGAGCACCACGCCGGTTTCGTCCACGTACTGCTGCCAGTGGCCGATCAAGGTGTCGAGTTTGTCCGGGTGGCTTGAAGCCAGATCATGGATTTCTCCGGGGTCCTGGCCCAGGTCATACAGTTGCCACGTCGCCGGCCCTACCGGGCCTGGGATGTACACGGCTTTCCACTGGCCCTGGCGAATCGCGCGGCGGCCGAACAGCTCCCAGCCGGTGACGGTATGTTCGTCGTGCACCTGGGCGGTCTCGCCGGACAAAAAGCCCAGCCACGACTTGCCCCGCAACGGCGCCACCGGCTTGCCGCCCCAGTGCTTGCCAGGGTGGCGTACACCGGCAAGGTCCAGAATCGTCGGCGTAATATCCATCACCGTGCCAAACCCATGGCTGATGCGCCCGTTGAGCGCCAGTGGCGGGTAGTGCACCAGCGCCGGCACCCGAATGCCGCCCTCGGTGGTAAACGCCTTGAACAGCCGCGACGGCGCGGTCGCCACCTGCGCCCATGACGGCCCGTACCAGACGTAAGAGTTGGCGCGGCCGATGTTCTCCAGGCTGTTGTCGTAATGCTGGTTGAGATAGGTCAGCAGCTGCGGCCCGAACTTGGGGAAGGCTTCCAGCAGCGCGCCCTCGGCGCCGTTATCGGACATGAACACGATGAAGGTGTTGTCCAGTTGCCCCTGGCGGCGCAGGTACTCCACCACCCGGCCGATGTTCCAGTCCATGCGCTCCACCATCGCCGCATACACTTCCATCGCGCGGGCCGAGAGCTGGCGCTGTTCATCGCTCAAGGCCGCCCATTGGGTGTTCAGCTCGATCAGCGGGTGGGGCTCGACATCGGCGTCGATCAACCCCAGCGCCTTGAGCTTTTCCAGGCGTTCCAGGCGCAGCGCTTCGGGACCGGCGTCGTAGCGGCCACGGTATTTTTCGACAATGTCCGCCGGCGCCTGCAACGGCCAATGCGGCGCCGAAAACGGCAGGTAAGCGAAGAACGGCCGCGCCTGGTCGCGCTCCTTGAGGTACTGCAGCAGCTTGTCGCCAAACGCATCGGAGGAATAGAACCCCTCGGGCAGTTGCTCGACGAAGGTGTCGTCCTCGATGTACAGCGCCGGGGTGGATTTGAGCAGGCCTGGCGTGTCGTCGTCGTAGGTTGGCTCGAATCCATAGTGGTTGGCCGCGCCGGGCAACAGTGAAAACGACCGCTCGAAACCCCGCGCATGCGGCGCCCGTTCGGCGGTGAGGCCCAGGTGCCATTTGCCGCTCATCAAGGTCTGGTAACCGGCCTCGCGCAGCAGCTCCGGCAGCGCCACGACGTTGTCGTTGAGGTAGCCCTCGTAACCCGGTTTGCCGATCAGCTCCGGCGTAAGCGCCTCGGCCATGGTGCCGATGCCGGCGATGTGATGGTCGGTGCCGGTCAGCAGCATCGAACGCGTGGGGGAGCAGGTCGGCGCGGTGTGGAAGTCGGTCAGGCGCAGACCCTTGAGCGCCAGGGCATCCAGGTGCGGCGTAGAGATTTCCCCGCCGAACGCACCGAGGTCGGAAAAACCCATGTCATCGGCCAGGATCACGAGAAAATTGGGACGTTGCGGCATCACGGCACTCCTCTTCAGCAGGCAATAAAGGCCAGCGGCAGGTCGCGAATCTGTTCGCGCACCGGCGGCTGATAGTGGTCATCGCTGATCAGTTCATGCAGCAGTTCTTCGCGCAGCTGGTGGAACTCGAAGCTGCTGCGCTGGCGCGGATGGGGCAGGGCGATATCGACGATTTGCTTGATCCGCCCAGGCCGAGGCTCCATCACCACCACGCGGTCGGCGAGGAAAATCGCCTCTTCCACGTCGTGGGTCACCAACACCGTGGTGATCTTGGCGCGCGCGCGGATCGCCAACAGCTCGTCCTGCATTTGTTGGCGGGTCAGCGCGTCGAGGGCGCCGAACGGCTCGTCCAGCAGCAGGATGCGCGGGCTGGCGACCAGGCCACGGGCGATCGCCACACGCTGCGCCATGCCGCCGGACAGCTGATGGGGATAGGCGCGGGTAAAGTCGCTCAGGCCCACCAGCTCGATAAAGTCGCTGATGCGCCGGTTGCGCTCGGCTTCGCTCAGCGGCTCGTTGACCAGGCCCAGGCCGATGTTTTGCGCCACGGTCAACCAGGGGAACAGGCGGTGCTCCTGGAACACAATGCCGCGCTCGCCGCCGATGCCGTTTACGGCCTTACCGTCGACCTGGATGTCGCCGCGAAACTGCGTGTCGAGCCCCACCAACAGGCGCAGCAGGGTGGATTTGCCGCAGCCGCTGGAGCCGACAATCGCGACGAATTCGCTCTCGGCAATCTCCAGGTTGAATTCGCGAATAGCCTCCAGCTCAAAGCCGTCGACGTCGAAGGACTTGCCCACATGGTTGAAGCGGACGATAGGTGCGTTCATGCGTGTCTCCAGCGGGTGGCGCGGGTTTCGATGCGTTGGCCGATAAAATTGAGCGTGGCGCCGGTAAGGCCGACCAGCAGCATGCCGCCCATGATCACGTCCATGCGCAGCAGCTGTTGGGCGCCGATCATCAGGCTGCCGATGCCGCCATTGGACGGCATGAAGTATTCCGCGCCGATGGTGCCGAGCCAGGCGTAGATCAGGCTCAGGCGCAGGCCGGCGAAAATCCCCGCCGCCGCGCCCGGCAACACCAGACGGCGCAGGCGTTGCAACAGGTTCAGGCGCAGCACTTGCGCCGCTTCGCGCAGTTGCGGCGACAGGTTGAGCACGCTGCGTTGGGTGGCGATAAACAGCGGGAAAAACGCGGCGAGTGCGATAAATACTGACTTGGCCAACTCGCCCAGGCCAAACCACGCGGTGAGCAATGGCACCCAGGCAAAAATCGCGATCTGGCGCAGCGCGGCCAAGGTCGGGCCGAGTACGCGCTCACTGCGCCGCGACAGCCCCAGCCACAGGCCCATGGCAAAGCCCAGGCCGCCGCCCAGCAGCAGGCCGCCCAGTGTGCGGCCCAGGCTTTTGACCAGGGCACCGGACAGGCTGCCATCCAGCACGCCGGCGCCAGTGGTTTGCAG
Organism: Pseudomonas sp. Larv2_ips; assembly: GCF_963879675.1. Lineage (NCBI taxonomy): Bacteria > Pseudomonadati > Pseudomonadota > Gammaproteobacteria > Pseudomonadales > Pseudomonadaceae > Pseudomonas > Pseudomonas sp. Larv2_ips. Next base: position 541,391 of record NZ_CAWOAW010000031.1, on the reverse strand, counting down.
CACCGCCCATGGGCTGACCAGAATATTGGCGTCCACCCAGCCATGCTGCGTCGCCATCTGCCACAGCGCTACCAACAGCAGCGGCAGTAACCACGGTTGCAGGCGCTGCCAGCCTTGATAGCGCGGCCCGCGACGAATCTGCGCGGTGGCCGGGTGCGGCCAGTGCACCCATTTGCGATCCAGCCAGCCGATGCCACGATCCATCACCACGCCCAGCACGCCGATGACCACGATGCACACGAACACGATGTCGAGCATGAACAACTGGCGCGCCCAGACCATCAGGTAGCCGATGCCTTCACTGGACGCCAACAACTCCACCGCCAGCAACGACGTCCAGCCCGCCGCCAGGGCCAGGCATACACCGGCCATGAATGCCGGCAGCGCGGCGGGCAGGATCAGGCGGCGGATCAACAGGTGCGGGGGCAGGCGCAGCACGCGAGCGGCTTCACGCAGGTTGGGCTGGGCATCACGCACGCCGACCAAGGTATGCAGGGTGACGGGCACGACGATTGCCTTGACCAGCACCACCAGTTTCAGCGTTTCGCCGATGCCGAAAAACACCATGAACAGCGGAATCCATGCCAGGGTCGGCACTTGCGACAACGCGCTGAAGGTTGGAAATATCAGGCGCTCCGCCCGGGCGCTGAACCCCAACAGCGCGCCCAGCAACGCGCCTGCGCCGACACCGGCCAGCAGCCCCCAGAACAAACGCTGCACGCTGATCGCCAGATGGCTCCACAACTCGCCGCTGGCCAGTTCCACTGCGCTGCTCCAGACCAGCGAGGGCGGCGGCAGAATCTGCTGGCTCATCCAGTGATTGCGGCTGGCCAGCCACCACAGCGCAAACAGTGCCAGCGGCAGCAGCCAAGGTATGAGGCGTTCGCTCAGCTTCGGCCAACGCAGCGCGGCGTCTTTGCCGGGGGCCGCCAGAGGTAGGCTCAGAAGTGAAATTCGGGCCATGGAAGACCTCCGTTGTCGCCGTGGGCGTTATGTGATTTCGATCTTAGAAAAATGCAAACAAGATGATTGTGAGATAAGAAAAATCATTTAAAGCCTCTGTCCGACACGCATCCAATGCATTCGAAGAATATTTTCGATGCTGTTTATGCATATCCCTCTGGAGCCTGCGTTTTAGCTCGCATAGTCCCAAAAGCTATTAAATTGTGAATTTATAGTATTTAAAGTTTTGATCGGCCTGTGCCTACTTTCTGCTCCCCAGGCGACCGTCGCCCACCAGGAGCTGCGCTTATGAAACTGCCCTTCAAACGTCTGATCAGCCTGTTCGCCGGCACTGCCCTGGCCGGGTTGGTGCAGGCTGCCGATCTCACGGAAATTCGCATCGCCGTGCCCGACCTCAGTGCGGGCAGCCAGCACAGCGGCGGCGGGGTAACCGATGTACTGCAAAGCCAGCAGATCTTCGAAAAGGCCTTTGCCGACCAGGGCATCAAGATTCAATGGAATTATTTCAAGGGCGCAGGCCCGGTGATCAATGAGGCCTTTGCCAACGGCCAGGTGGACCTGGCTTACCTGGGCGACCTGGCGGCGATCATCGGTCGCTCCAATGGCCTGGACACGCGCTTGCTCAGTGCATCGGCGCGCGGCGTCAAGCATTACCTCGCCGTGGTGCCAGGCTCCGGCATCAAGACCTTGCAAGACCTCAAGGGCAAGCGCGTCGCCGTGTTCCGCGGCACGGCCAGCCAGTTGTCATTCGACACCGCGCTGGCCAGCCAGGGTTTGAGTGAGAAGGACCTGAAAGTCATCAACCTGGACTTCAGCGCCGCCATTGCCGCCCTGGCCGCCAAACAGATTGACGCCACCTGGGGCGGTTCAGGCCTCACGGCGCTGCAAGCCAAGGGCCTGGCCGAGATACCGCTGACCACCAAGGACATCGGTGGCGCCGGCAGCGTGCAGGCGGTGCTGGTGGGCAGTGCCAAGTTTGTGGATGAACACCCGCAAGCCGTGGCCACCTTGCTCAAGGCCCAGCAGCAGGCGGTGCAGTGGTTGACCGATGACAACAACAAGCAGGCTTACATCGACCTGGTGTCGGGTTTGGCCAGTTACCCGCCGGTGATCCTGACCAACGATCTGAAAGACCAGAAGCTCAGCGAGATTTTCCCCTCGACCCTGGACCCGGTGTTCCTCGGCAAATTGCAGGACGCGGTGGACTTGGCGTCCAAAGAGCGGCTGATCCGCAAGCCGTTTCAGGTGAGCGATTGGGTGGCGCCCAATCTGGCGGCGGCGGGGCGCTGAGCCTGGTGGTGGCTGGGTTATCGCTATCGCAGGCGAGCCCGCTCCCACAGGGGAACGCCTTCCAATGGGCGAGCGGGCTTGCCCGCGATGAGGCCTTCAAATCGCCACGCTCACCTGCTGCCTGTCCACCTCCACCAGCGTCTCGATCATCGCCTTCGCCGCCGGCGACAACCGCGACCCGGTGCGGCTGACAATCCCGCAGCGCGCGCTCATGGTCTCCAGGTTCTGCGGCAGGTTGCGCCAGTGCAGCAGCACCAGCGAGCCCTGGGCGATGTCTTCGGCAAACGCCTCTTCCGTGCCCACCCCAATCGCATCGGACTGCAGCACGATCTTCACCAGCGCCGGGAAATGCTCGGTCTGAATGCTCGGTGAAAAGTCCATGCGCCCACTCAGGTTCGCCAACAATTTTCGGATGCCCTGGGAGATCAACGGTGAGGCCAGCGGGTAGTCGAACATGTCGTTGGTCGACAAGCTGTCCTTGGCCAATAACGGATGCCCCGGTCGGCAAAAAAACACCCCGCGCTTGGGCGTCAGTGCGCGGGTCTGGAAGTTCGGGTCGGCTTCGAACTGGCGAATGTCGGCGATAAAGAATTCGATCTCTTCACGGCTCAGGGCGCGGCTGAGTTTCTCCCAGTTGTCCACCTGGAAGCTGGTGCGGATTTTCGGGTGCGCACCGATAAACCGCGCCACCGCATCCGGCACCAGTTTCACGGCCGGCGCCGGCCCGGTGCCAAAGCGCAGGTCACCGGCGTCGAGTTTGGTCATGCGCGTCACTTCACTGCTCAGCAGGGCGGCGCCATGCACCAGGCTCAAGGCGTGTTGCAGCACCACCTGGCCCTCGGGCGTGGGGCGCAGATCCTTGTTGCCGCGATCGACCAGCACACAGCCGAACTCTTGCTCCAGCCCTTGAATGCTGCGGCTGAAGGCGGGCTGGGTGATGCCCATGGCGTCCGCTGCACGCACGAAACTGCGGTGTTCGTTGAGGGCGATGAAGTAGCGCAGTTGGCGAAGATCCATATGCTTTCCCGGCATCTGAAAAATAGGTCGAAGGCATTTGCGACCGAGGGAGCTGAGGTTTTAAATGCAAGCTCTTATTCCGTCAACGAAGCATTGATTCATTTGCTAGATCTAAAATGCATATCAATAGAGCGTTGCCGGAAGGCATCCCCACCATCAGCAGGCACATGAGGGTCTTCACCATGAGCAACGCCGCATTAGCTGTTCAACCCGTCGCCCAGGCGCTGGACATCCACCCGGTCGCTGGCCGCATCGGCGCCGAGATCCGTGGCATCAAACTGTCCGGTGACCTGGATGCCGCCACCGTCGACGCGATCCAGCAAGCGCTGGTGCAGTACAAAGTGATCTTCTTTCGTGAGCAGACCCACCTCGACGACCAGAGCCAGGAAGCCTTCGCTCACCTGCTCGGTGAGCCGATTGCCCACCCCACCGTGCCGGTGCGCGACGGCACGCGGTTCCTGCTGGAACTGGATGGCACGCGCGGCCAGCGCGCCAACTCCTGGCACACTGACGTGACCTTCGTTGACGCCTACCCGAAAGCCTCGATCCTGCGGTCGGTGCTGGCGCCAAAATCCGGCGGCGACACCGTGTGGGCCAACACGTCCAGCGCCTACAACGACCTCAGCGTCGAGCTGCGCGCCCTCGCCGACACCCTGTGGGCGATACACAGCAACGAGTACGACTACGCCGGGCGCAAGCCGGATGTATCGGTCGAAAAGCTTGAGGAATACCGCAAGGTGTTCACCTCCACGGTGTACGAGACCGAACACCCGGTGGTGCGCGTGCACCCGGTCAGCGGCGAGAAAACCTTGCTGCTGGGGCACTTCGTCAAGCGCCTCAAAGGCTATTCCCAGGCGGACTCGACGCAGCTGTTCAACCTGCTGCAAAGCCACGTCACCCGCCTGGAAAACACCGTGCGCTGGCGCTGGAATGCCGGCGACGTGGCGATCTGGGACAACCGCGCCACCCAGCATTACGCGGTGGATGACTACGGCACCCAGGAACGCATCGTGCGCCGGGTAACGCTCAAGGGCGACGTGCCGGTGGGTGTGCAGGGGCAGCGTAGCCAGACCACAAAGGGGCTCTAGGCTAAGTTTGGCGATCAAAAATGTGGGAGCGCGCTTGCTCGCGAATGCGCAGTGTCAGTCGATGTATGTATCAACTGACAGACTGCATTCGCGAGCAAGCCCGCTCCCACATTGGTGTGTGGTGTTTACCAGACGCCTATCTGCACCACTTTTTCCGCCTCCGGCTCACCATACCGAAACCCTTGGCCACGCCGATCAATCTCCGCGTGGCTGATGGTGGTGCGCCGCTTTAACCCACGCAGCCACTCGAACAGATAGCCCAGGTGCGTTTCGCGCACCGCCGTATAGGCCGGATCGGCCCCCAGGTCGTGTAATTCCTGCGGGTCATTGTGAAGATCAAACAGCTGTGGGCGAAAGCCGTCATACGCCAGGTACTTCCAGCGCTCGCTGCGCACCATGGTCATGCGGCAACGGTCGATGGGCTGTTCCAGACGCTCGCGGGCCGGGGCCTGGAACGCATAGTCGTATTCGGCGATGGCGTAGTTGCGCCAAGTGATGTCTTTGCCGTGCAGCAGCGGGATCAGCGAACGACCCTCCAGGCGGTGGTCAGCCGCCGGCAAACCCAGGGCGTCGAGGAAGGTCGGCAGGGCGTCGATGGTTTCCACCAGGCGTGCGTCCACTGAACCACGGCTGATGTCGGCGCTGGCGCGCGGGTCGCGCACGATCAGCGGGACGCCCACCGCAGGCTCCAGCAAGAACTCCTTTTCACCGAGGAAGTGGTCGCCGAGAAAGTCGCCGTGATCGCTGGTGAACACGATCAGCGTGTCGTCCCAACGGCCATTGCTTTGCAGAAAATCGAACAGCCGCCCGAGTTGATCGTCGACCTGTTTGATCAGCCCCATGTAGGTGGGAATCACCGTCAACCGCACCTCATCACGGGAGAAATTCAGGCTCTCCTGGTGCTGGCGGAAGGCGTGGTAAACCGGGTGATCGCTGGTGTGTTCAGGTTGAATGGGCGCCTGGACATGCTCGGCGCCATACAGCGCGTGGTACGGCGCCGCAGCGATATAGGGCCAGTGCGGCTTGATGTAGGACAGGTGCAGGCACCACGGCTGCTCGCCTTGTTCGGCGATAAAGTCGATGGCGCGGTCGGTGGTGTAGACCGTTTCCGAATGCTCCTGCGCCACGCGCGCAGGCTTGCCTGAGTGACGCATGTGCCAGCCGCTGAGGATTTCACCGTTTTCACCGGCGGCGGCATTGGCCCATTCATGCCACGGGTTGCTGCCGTCGTAGCCTTGTTCACGCAGGTAATGGGTGTACGGCGCGGACTCGCGTTTGTCCTCGAACAGTGGGCTGTCAGGGTAAATGCCGTCGTGGCGCATGTACGCGTCAAACCCGACCTCATTCAGCGGCTCGGCCTGCGCGCTGTGGGGGGCGATATTCAGACGTTGCAGGGCGTCCAGATTCGGCGTGGCGTGGGTCTTGCCGACCAGGGCAGTGCGGATGCCATGGGGGCGCAGGTAATCGCCAATCGTCAGCTCTTCCAGCGGCAGCGGCACCGCGTTCCACGCCACCTGATGGCTGCTGACATAGCGCCCGGTGTAGGCCGACATTCGCGACGGCCCACAAATGGTGCCCTGGGTGTAGGCCCGGCTGAAGCGTACGCCGGCAGTGGCGAGGCGGTCGATATTCGGCGTGTGCAAATGCGCATGGCCGTAGCACGACAGGTAATCGCGGCGCAGTTGGTCGCACATGATGTAGAGCACGTTGCGCACGGGGTTGGGTTGGGACATGGGGCTTCACCGAACAGAACAAAGGTGACGGTTTTCGCTGTTCGCAGGGGCACTGGCAAGTGCATTTGAGGACTGGGTTTTATGCAGGGAATGCATGGGTGCTACTGCTGACGCCTTCGCGAGCAAGCCCGCTCCCACATTTGGAATGCGTTCAACTGTGGGAGCGGGCTCGCTCGCGAAGGCGTCTACTCAAACAGCGACATTCTCCAATGCACACACATCCTCATCCAACTCATCAATCTGCTTGATCTGCTCGATCATCGCTTCGGCCAGCGGCGACAATCGATACCCCGCGCGGCTGACAATGCCATAGCGGGTGTAACGCTCCTCCAGGTCTTCCGCCAGCCCATCAATGGTCAAACACACCAACTCGCTCCGCGCCATGTGCAGCACATCGCTGTTGGCGCTGACGATGCCGATAGCGTCCGAACGCAGCACCACGCCCATCAGGCTGTAGCCGTTTTCGCATTCCACATTGGGCAGGTAATCCGGCCGGCCGCTGAGGTCGACAATGACCTTGCGCAGGTTCGGCGGGCGGAGGGTCACGGCCAATGGATAGCTCATCAGCTCGGCGGCGCTCACGCTGCTGCGCGTGGCCAACGGGTGCCCGGCGCGGCAGCAGAAATACCAGCGCCGCGCGCGCAGGCGGTGGGTGTGATAGTCCGGGTTGGCTTCGAAGTGGCGGGTATCGGCGACGAAAAATTCGAACTCTTCGCTGAGCAGGCGCTTGCTCAGGCTTTGCCAGTCATCCACCTGGAACTGCACGCGCGCCTTGGGGTAACGCCCGATAAAACTGCCGATGGCGCGCGGGATCAACCCGGCCGCCGGTGCCGGGCCGCAGCCGAAGCGCAATTCACCGGCCTCAAGGCCATTGAACTGGCTGATCTCGTTGGCCAGTTGCTGCGCGCCGCTGACCAGCCGACGCGCATGTTCGAGCAGCACCTGGCCTTGCTTGGTGGGCGCCAGGTCCTTGCGGCCACGGTCCACGAGTTGGCACCCGGCGCTGTGTTCCAGCGCCTGGATACTGCGGCTGAAGGCCGACTGCGAGAGGTTCACGGCCAACGCTGCCGCGACAAAACTGCGCTGTTCAGCGAGGGCGATGAAGTGGCGAAGTTGGCGCAGATCGATATGCATTTTCCACATCAAAAATATCCGGGAAATGCATTGGCTATGCATTAGGTCGACTCCTTATAAAGGCTATCTCTTATGCAGTAAATGTTCGTAAAAACATAAATAAATAACCTAATGGAATATTCGATAAGGGATATTTCCGGGGTCCGGAGCCGCTTATGAGTCTGTTGAAGTCCTTGCCGATGGCCATGTTACTGGCCGGCAGCACCAGTTGGTCGCCGACCCAGGCCGCCGAAACGCACGCGCCGGAAAGCAAGGGCGAAAACGCCAGCGGCCAGCTTGAGACGGTCACGGTGACCGCGCGTCGGCGCACCGAAAGCGCCCAGGAAGTGCCCACGCCCATGAGCGTGATTGGCGGCCAGGCGCTGGAGAGTCAGCGGGTCTATCGGATTCAGGATTTGCAGCAACTGGTGCCCAGCGTCAACGTTGCCTACATGCATGCGCGCCAGTCCAGCGTGTCGATTCGCGGCTTGGGCAACAACCCGGCCAGCGACGGCCTGGAAGGCAGCGTGGGGCTGTACATCGACAACGTGTACCTCGGCCGACCGGGCATGGCGGTGTTCGATTTGATGGACATCGAACAGCTTGAAGTGTTGCGGGGCCCGCAAGGCACGCTGTTCGGCAAAAACACCACCGCAGGCGTGATCAATATCAGCACCCGCGCGCCAAGTTTTACCCCGGAACGCAGCATTGAAACCTCGTTGGGCGAGGACGGTTATTTCCAGACCAAGGGCACTATTTCCGGCCCGCTCACCGATGACCTCGCCGGGCGTTTTTCGGCTTATCGCACGCGCAGCGACGGCGACATCAAGAACGAATACAACGGCCACGACCTCAACGGCGGCTCACGCCAGGGCTTTCGCGGGCAGCTGCTGTACAAGCCCAGCGAGACATTCAACCTGCGCTGGATCGGCGACTACAACGAGGAAGATTCCAGCGCCGGCACCCGCGTGCTGTACAGCACCGGGCCGACCATCAATGGCACCAACCTGTATCAATCGCGGGCAACGGCGGCGGGAGCGACACTGGTGGATGGCACTCACCGCAAGGTCAATCTGGACAACGACCAGCACGTTACCGTGTTCCAGGGCGGCACGTCTGTGGAGGCCAACTGGACCCTGCCCAGCGACTTCACCCTGACCTCGGTCAGCTCGTATCGCTGGTGGAATTTCACCCCGCGCAACGATGACGGCCTCAATGTCCCGGCAGCGTATAACGCCGGGGTATCGGTGGAAGATAAACAGTGGTCCCAGGAATTCCGCCTGGCCTCGCCTACCGGCGGGTTCTTCGACTATGTGCTGGGCGCTTATTACTTCGGCAATTCGCTGGATAACAAATCCTTTGCCTACTACGGGCCCAAGGCGGATATCTGGAACGGCACGCCAACCGGCGCGTTGAACAATGTGAGCAGCGTCGGCAACGGGCATATCCGCACCGACAGTTTTGCCCTGTTCGCCCAAGGCACCTGGCACCTCACCGAGCGCCTGGATTTCACGGCCGGCCTGCGCGGCACCTATGAAGAGAAAAGTGCCTGGGTCACGCGCAATGCGCCAGTGGGGGGCGCGGCGGTGACCGGCGCCGCAGCCACTGCGCGGCGCGGGCGTGCCGGGGTGTACGACTCGGGCGACCTCAGCCAGTACAGCGCAACGCCGTCTGGGCTGCTGAACCTCAGCTATCACTTCAATGAGAACCTGCTGGGCTACGCGACCTTGTCTCATGGCGAGAAGTCCGGTGGGGTCAACCTGGCCGTGGGCTCCGCGCCGACCGCCGGGGCCGACTCACTGTTGATCGGCACCGAGCGCGCCAACAACGCCGAGCTGGGCTTCAAGAGCACGCTGTGGGACCGCCGCCTGCAGCTCAATGCCAACCTGTTCTGGACCCAGGTCAACGGCTACCAGACCAACGCCTACGACCAGGACAACCGCGTGCAGTACCTCACCAACGCTGGCTCCGTGCGCTCGCGCGGGGTTGAAGTGGAAAGCACGCTGGTGCCGCTCAAGGGCCTGACGCTGAACCTCAACGGCTCGTTCAACGATGTGAGTTACCTGTCTTACAAGGATGCGCCGTGCCCACCGGAAGTCAGCCTGCGCGCCGGTGCGCCGGCGTCCTGCGACCTGACCGGCCACCAGGTGGTCGGCGCGTCCAAGTGGATCGCCAACGCCAACGGTGAGTACAAGTGGAACCTGGATAACGGCTTCGAACCCTACGTGACTGCCAGCTACGCGTTCCGCTCCAAAGCGGTGGGCACTGTCGAGGATTCCGACTACGGGCAGATCCCCGCCTACGCCGTGGTGAACCTCTCCACCGGCCTGCGCGGCAGCTATCAGCAAGGGCAGTGGGACGTGTCGTTGTGGCTGAAAAACGCCTTCGACAAAACCTACTACACCACCCTGTGGACCGGCGGCAACGGCGGCTACGAAGGCCTGCTGGGCACACCGCGCACGTTAGGCGTGACCGGGCGCTACGACTTCTGATGCGCTGCGATAGGTGGCCGGGCTGAACACCCGTGTCACCAGCAGCATCGCCACCGCGGTCACCGTCAGCACCACCCAGGCGCTGACAAAGCCGCCGGTGAGTTGGCGCAGCCAGCCGGTCAGCCATGGTGAAATCGCGTTGATCAGAAAGCCCACGCCTTGCACGAAGGCGGCCAGTTGCCCGGCTTGGCGTGGGTCGCGGTGATGGTCGAGGGTCAGCAGCAGGCTCAGGGCGAAACACGCGCCCAGGCCGAAGCCGCACAGCGCCACCCACAGGTGCGGATAGTCCAGCGGCGCGATGATCAGGCCGAGGTAGCCGATGGTTTGCGCCAACAGGCTGATGCCCAGCAGCGGACGACGGTCGACTCCGCGTTGCGCCAGCACCGGCATCAACAGCGCGGCGATCACCTGGAAGATGGTCATGAAGGCCAGCAGCGAACCGCTCGGCAACACGCCCCAGCCCAGTTGCTGATAGTACGCAGGCAGCCACGCCACCATGCTCATGTAGCCGCAGTTCACCAAACCGAAATACAGCGCCAGCAGCCACGCGCGACGATTGCGCAGGCCTTTGAACGTGGGGGCCATGTGAGGATTGCGCGGCGCACCCAACGGCAAACACGCCCACAACAGCAACGCCCCCAGCGCCGGCAGCAGCCACACGCCCAACCCCGCCTGCCATTGCTGGAAGTGCGTGGCTACCACCGGGCTAAGCAGCGCGGCCAGCCCGCCACCGGCCATCAACGAGGCCGAATACACGCCCATCGCCACCGGCACACGGTGATGGAATTCACGCTTGATCATCGCCGGTACCAACGCCTGGATCAGCGCCACACCGGCGCCGCCGAGCAAGGCCGTGACCAGTAACGCCGACGCCTGGCCCATCAACCAGCGCGCCAGGCACGCCAGCAGAATCATCATCAAGCCCAGGGCAATACCGCGCCGCTCGCCCAGTCGTGCCTCTACGCGCACGCCGACCAGCGCCACCAGGCCCATGCACACCACCGGCAGGCTGGTGAGCAGGGCGCTGCTCTGGAAACTCAGGCCCGTGGCCTGGCGAATCTCGCCAAGCAACGGGCTGATGGAACTGAGGATCGGCCGTAGGTTCAGGCCAAGCACTACCAGCAGGCCCCAACCGGCGAGTCTGCTCATGAATGAAGGGTTGAGCGGCATGCAGGACCTTTCCGGTGTGCAAAAGAGGCAGGAAGTATGGGCAGCTCGCGAGGTATTCTGAAATTAAATATAACCATGCCAATCAGTGGCAAACGCAATGGTGAAGCGCCATGTTCGACCCCGTGTTGTTACGCAGTTTTGTCGCCGTGGTGGATTGCGGCAATTTCACCCGCGCCGCCGAGCGCCTGCACGTGACCCAGTCCACCGTGAGCCAGCAGATCCGCCGCCTGGAAGAGGCCGTGGCGTGCCAGTTACTCGACCGCGATCAGCGCCGCGTGGTGGCCACCGCCGAGGGTGAGCGCTTGCTGGCGTACGCGCGGCGCATCCTCGCGCTGCATGAGGAGGCTGCCGACGTGCTGATCACTCAGCAAAGCGACGGCGTGCTGCGCCTGGGGGTGCCAGAGGACTTTGCCGCTGAACGGCTGATGCCGTTGCTGTCGTCGTTTGTGGTGGCCTATCCGCGCGTGCGCCTGGAAGTCACCAGCGGCCTCGGCCCGGAGCTGCAGCGTCAATACCGTGCAGGTGAGTTCGACGTGTTGCTGGTCAAGCAAATGGGTGCCAGCGACGACTGCCTGGCGTCGTGGCCGGAGCCCCTGTGCTGGGTCGACAGCCGCAGCATGCCGTCGCTGGGCCGCGACCCGTTGCCCTTGGTGGCGTTTCCGGTGGGTGGGTTGTACCGCAATGAAATGCTGCATCACCTGGAAGTGGGCGGCTGGCGCTGGCGCATCGGCTATTCCAGCGCCGGCCTGGCCAGTGTGTGTTCGGCAGTGGCGGCGGGGCTCGGTATCAGCCTGTTACCACGCCGGGTAGTGCAACCGGGGCACGTGGTGCTCGGCGAGGACAGTGGTTTGCCCGCGGTGCAAGGCGTGCGCCTGGCGTTATATGGCCGCAGCGGGTTGGGCGCAGCCGGGCAGACGTTGCAACGTCAATTGCTCGCGTTATGCGCCAACAGCCCAGCGTAAAGCTGTGGCCGAGCGCCACGTTCGTGGCGAGCGGCCTTGCCCCGCGTTGGGCTGTGTAGCCGCCTCAAAACCTGCCCAACCGGTCTACCTGACACCGCGTTGTTTCCCGGCGGGTCTGCTGCGCAACCCCGCGCGGGGCAAGTCCACCCGCCGCATTCGATGCCTTTACTGAATATTTTTTATGCCTGAAATGCATCGAAAAACCGTGCCTTCGCCACAGGCCACGCAGGCCGTGGCTTTGGCGTTTCAGGATGTTTCTCATATTCAATTTAGATCTATGTATAACTTTAAAGATTACTTTAAGAGATAAGCGTCTGGCCCCGATGATTCAGCCCTCGACGGCCGCCAAGGCAGGCCTGTCGGTTTTTTGTGTGAAAACCGTAGGGAGTGAATCAATGGGCAATGTCCAGACCGCCGCCAGTGCACCCGAGGCGCAATGGCGCCAGGCACCGGGTGGTGAGTTGGTCGACCTTGGCCGGCCGCATCGCGCGCCGTTGGGGCAATTGCGTTTGCAGAAAACCCCGAAGCGCTTCTCGAGCCGTCGCGAAGGGCTTCTGCTCGGCTTACTGGTGTTGGCGCTGCACGGCGCGGTGATCTATTGGGTGAGCCAGAAGCCGACGCCGGTGTTGCCGATTGTGCCGCCGGAAATCCCGCCGATGACGATCGAATTTTCCCAGCCGGCGCCGCCGGTGGTTGAACCACCACCGCCCGTGCCGCCACCGCCACCGCCGCCTGTGGTCGAGCCACCGCCGCCGGTTGTGGATGAATTGGCCGCCAAGCCGGCGCCGCCAAAACCGATTCCCAAGCCTAAACCCAAGCCGGTGCCCAAGCCCGAGCCCAAGCCTGCACCGAAACCGGTCGAGCAGCCGCCCGCGCCACCGACGCCGGCGCCACCTGCACCGCCCGCGCCAGCCGCGCCACCGTCGCCGGCGCCGGTGACACCCGCTTCGGCAAACGCCGCGTACCTGAAGAACCCGGCGCCGGAGTACCCGTCACTGGCCCAGCGTCGCGGATGGGAAGGCACGGTGTTGCTCAGGGTGCATGTGTTGGCCAGCGGCAAGCCGGGCGAGATCCAGATCCAGAAAAGCAGCGGTCGTCAGCAACTCGATGACGCCGCACTGACCGCGGTGAAGCGTTGGAGCTTCGTGCCGGCCAAGCAGGGCGATGTGGCCCAGGACGGCTGGGTCAGCGTACCGATCGATTTCAAGATTCACTAACTATTCGGCAGCGGTGTGTTGGACACGTCGCGACCTGCACAGAGGGAAAACATCATGGCATTAGCATCTCCACTTGAATCCATCGAAAGCGCGGTGATCTGGCTGCTGGTGGCCTTTTCAGTCGCCACCTGGGGTTTCGCCTTGCTCAAGGGCGTGCAGTTCGGTCGCCTCAAGGCCCAGGATCGCAAATTCCACAAACAGTTCTGGGCGGCGTCGAGTCTCGACTCGGCCGCCGAACTGGCCGACACCCAGCCCGGCGCCGCAGCGCGTGTGGCCCAGGCCGGTTATGCCGCGATCCAGGTGGGTGACGCGCCGCACGCTGCGGACCTGAGCCAGGCCATCAACCACCAGGACCGCCTCGAACGCGCCCTGCGTCAGCAGATCGTGCGTGAGCGTCGCTCGCTGGAAACCGGCCTGGCCGTGGTCGCCAGTATCGGCAGCACCTCGCCGTTTATCGGCCTGTTCGGCACCGTCTGGGGGATCATGGAAGCGTTGAAAGGCATCAGCGCCGCCGGCTCCGCCAGCCTGGAAACCGTGGCCGGCCCGATTGGTGCGGCGCTGGTGGCCACCGGTGTCGGTATCGCCGTCGCGGTGCCGGCGGTGCTGGTCTACAACTATTTCCTGCGTCGTTTGAAGCTGACGGCTGCTGACCTTGACGACTTTGCCCATGACTTCTACAGCCTGGCGCAGAAAAACTCTTTCCGCGTGCTGTTGCACCCTGCGCTGACCAAGAACGCAGCCGGCAACCCGCAGAAAGTGAAGGAGGCGTCCTGAGATGGCCTTTTCCACGCAAGACAGTGACGAGGTGCTGAGCGAGATCAACGTGACGCCGCTGGTTGACGTGATGCTGGTGCTGCTGGTGGTGTTTATCGTCACTGCGCCGCTGTTGACCAACGCGATCCCGATCAACCTGCCCAAGACCGAAGCCGTGGCGCCGGTTGAGCAGAAAGACCCACTGGTGGTGAGTATCGACGGCGCCGGCAAACTGTTTATCAACAAGGACGAAATCCAGCCGGACCTGCTGGAGTTCAACCTGCAGGCGGCCAAGGCCAAGGACCCCGATGTGCGGGTGCAACTGCAGGCTGACAATGGCGTGAACTACGGCGAAGTGGCGCGAGCCATGGCGTCTATCGAACGCGCGGGGATTACCAAGTTGTCGGTGATTACTGCACGTTAGTTTCAAATGCCTCGACAATTTTTTGGCCGTCTCCTTGGCAGGGTGCGGCCTTTTTTTTGCCTGAAATTCCGCTGAAGCTCGATGCGAAATGAGGTCTATGTGGGAGCGGGCTTGCTCGCGAATACGGTGGGTCAGTAGCAGATGCGCTGATTGATATACCGCCTTCGCGAGCCAGCCCGCTCCCACCTTTTGATCTTCTGCGTCTTTGAGTTTTTGGTTATTAATAAATAGCTTCTTATTCCTTAACGAATATAACCCCCGTCCCTATACTGGTCAGCAACGTTAAACGCTGCAGGAGGGCACACCCATGCACAGCGAGTCGATTCGTTATCTGATCGTGCCGGGCTGGCAAGGATCGCCAGAAGATCATTGGCAAACCCATTGGCAGAACAGCCTGCCCAACAGCGCGCGGGTGGAGCAGGCCGATTGGCTGACGCCGCGTCGCGAAGACTGGGTGGCCGCACTCGCCGAGGCCATCGCCGCCGACAGCACGCCGGTGATCCTGATCGCCCATAGCCTGGGTTGCATCACCGTCGCGCATTGGGCCGCCACTGCGCCGGTGCACTTTCTGCGTCAGGTTCGCGGCGCTTTGCTGGTGGCTCCGGCGGATGTCGAGCGCCCGGCCTGCTCACCGGCCTTGCGCAACTTCGCACCGATCCCGAGCGACCTGCTGCCGTTTCCCAGCCAAGTGGTCAGCTCCGACAACGACAGCGCCGTCAGCGCCCCGCGGGCCCTGGAACTGGCGCGCAATTGGGGCGCGGAGGCCGGGATTCTGTCCGGCGCCGGCCATATCAATGTGAAGTCCGGCCACCAGCGCTGGGAGCAGGGCTTCGCCTACCTCTATCGCCTGCAAAATCGCCTTGAGCACCACGCCCGGCGTACTGCCTGAACATTTTTCAACGCCCCGTCCCTGAGTGGATTTGGGGCGGGAGCCTGCCATGAGTCTGCATGAAACCTACGGCCAGCCCTTGCTGACCTTCCCCGACGCCGAAAAAAGCCCGCTGAGCATCCGTGCCAAGGCCCTGGTGTTTGTCGACCCGCGCTCGCGCCAATTGCGTGAAGACCTGGAAAGCCTGGCGCCGCGCGCCTTGCCGGTGTTGATTCGCGGTGAGACCGGCAGCGGCAAGGAACTGCTGGCGCGGCATATCCACCGTGGCAGCGACCGCACCGGGTTGTTTGTCTCGGTCAACTGCGGCGCGATCAGCCCCACTTACGCCGATGCCGAACTGTTTGGCTACGCGGCCGGCAGCCACAGCGGCGCGGCGAGCAGCCGGGCCGGGTGGTTCGGGTCGGCCAACGGCGGTACTTTGTACCTGGATGAGATCGGCGACTTGCCGTTGCCGATCCAGGTGAAATTGCTCGCCGCCCTGGAAAATCACGAAGTCACCCGCGTCGGCGCCCACCAGCCCAGCCCGGTGGATGTGCGGCTGGTGGCGGCGACCAGCATCGACCTGGCCCAGGCGGTGGCGGCGGGCAAGTTTCATGAGCGCCTGTTCCATTACTTGAGTGAAGGCCGGCTCGACCTGCCGGCTTTGCGTGAGCGGGTCGGCGACATCCTGTCCCTGGCCGAGTATTTTCTCGGCATCTACAGCCAGCGCCTGGACCTGCCGGTGCCGCTGATCAGTGATGCCGCCCAGCGTGTGTTGGAACTCCACAGCTGGCCGGGCAATACCCGCGAACTGGAAAACGTTATTCACTTTGCGCTGCTGGTGAGCAGTGGTGATGAGATTTTGCCCGAACATCTCAACCTGCCGGTGGCGGGCTCGCCACTGGAACAGGTGCAGCGGATCTTCGCGAGTGCCAGCGCTGCCGAGCGGCAAGCCTTGCTCGGCTTTCTAAATGAACAGCAGCTACATGAGCAAAATGGAATATCAAAGTGAATAAAAGATATTGTTCGGGAATAAAAAATCTAGGTATTGTCCACTCCACGCCGCGATAGCACTTCGCTGGCACACCATAAAAACGGTCGTCAGAGACGCCCCGGAATTTCGATAAGGACACTGCATGAAAAAGGTTCTGTTGTTTACCGCACTGGCGGCTGCCCTGACTGCAAGCTTCGCCCAGGCCAACGAGAAACTGGTGGTTGCCGCCACGCCGATCCCGCACGCCGAGATCCTTGAGCTGGTCAAACCGACCCTGGCCAAAGAAGGCGTGGACCTGGAGATCAAAGTATTCACCGACTACGTGCAACCTAACGTGCAAGTGGCCGAGAAGCGTCTGGACGCCAACTACTTCCAGACCCTGCCGTACCTGGAAAACTTCAACAAGGGCAAGGGCACCAACCTGGTCACTGTGATCGGTGTGCACGTTGAGCCTTTCGGCGGTTACTCGAAAAAGATCAAGAACATTTCTGAGTTGAAGGACGGCGCCACCGTGGCCATCCCGAACGAAGGCTCCAACAGCGGCCGCGCCCTGTTGCTGCTGCAGAAAGCCGGTGTGATCACCCTCAAAGACCCAAGCAACGCCCTGGCCACGCCGAAAGACATCGCCAGCAACCCGAAACACCTGAAATTCAAAGAGCTGGAATCGGCGCTGCTGCCACGCGTGCTGGACCAGGTTGACCTGGACTTGATCAACACCAACTACGCGCTGGAAGCTGGCCTGAACCCAGCCAAAGACGCACTGATCATCGAAGACGCCAAGTCGCCGTACGTGAACTTCCTGGTGGCACGCCCCGACAACAAGGACAGCGACGCTATCCAGAAGCTGGCCAAGGCCCTGACCAGCCCTGAAGTCAAAGCATTCATCGATTCCAAGTACAAAGGCGCGGTAGTGCCTGCGTTCTGATGTAAACAAAACCCCCTTCAAGGTTTGAACGCCGACGGCTCACATAGCGTCGGCGTTTTTTTATGCCTGGAGTTTGGAATGCAATAAAAATGTGGGGGGGCTTGCCCCCGATAGCAGGGGTTCAGTCAATGTATCTGTGGCTGACATACCGCTATCGGGGGCAAGCCCCCTCCCACATTTGATTGGCGCAGGCTTACCTGTTTTGTGTGTTGATCGCCCGGCGCAACGCCATCAACCACTTCACCAGCTCCTGCGGATCAATCGGTTTCGCGTCGTTCACGGTTCAATCCCTCGAATCTCAGACCCCCCAACCCTAGCCGTCACCCGGACAACCCGCGAATCCGGCGGTTATCTTTTTGGGTGATATCAATATGCTATTTGGGTATTTAAATTTTGCTTTTTATACCTTTAGAGTTCGCGCTACCCGGCGTTACCCACGCCGGACCGGACTGCGCCCGCTGCATTACCCTTGCGGCGTCATGGACTCAAGATGACCTTCGATTTCGCTTTTATCCTCAGCACCTTGCCGGCGTTTCTCAGCGCCGTTGGGGTGACGCTGCAAGTGGGCCTGATCGCCATTGCCACCTCGTTGCTGGTGGCACTGATCAACGCCGCGCTGCTGGTGTTTCGCACGCCGTACCTGTCGCGCCTGGTGGCGCTGTATGTGGAGCTGGCGCGCAACACGCCGCTGCTGATCCAACTGTTCTTTGTGTACTTCGCCTTGCCGGCGCTGGGGTTCAATATCTCCGGGTTCTGGGCCGCGATCATCACCATGACCTTCCTCGGCGGCGCCTACCTTACCGAAGTGCTGCGCGCCGGTGTGGAGGCGGTGCCGCTGGCGCAGATCGAGTCGGGCAAGTCCATCGGCCTGTCCGACTGGCAGCTGCTGCGCCATGTGATCCTGCCTCAGGCCGGCATCCTCAGCCTGCCGGCGCTGTTCGCCAATTTCATCTTTCTGCTCAAGGAGACCACGGTGGTGTCGGCCGTGGCGGTGCCGGAGATTCTCTACACCACCAAGAGCTACATCGCGCTCTACTACAAAACCTACGAAATGCTCGCCGTGCTGACGCTGATCTGCGTGCTGTTGTTTTTGCCGCTGTCGCTGCTGCTCAGCCGCCTGGAAAGGAGGCTCCAGCATGGCCAGTTCGGGTCTTGAGTTGTTGTGGGTGTCGTTGCCGCAACTGGGCAAGGGCGCTGCGCAAACGCTGTCGATTTCATTTTTGAGCATTGCCTTCAGCACCGTCGGCGGCGTGCTGTACGGCGTGCTGCGCACGCTCAATAACACGCTGATCAACGCGGTGCTGCGGGTGTACCTGGAGCTGTTTCGCGCGATCCCGGTGCTGGTGTGGTTGTACCTGCTGTTTTTCGGCCTGCCGATTTTCTTTGGCTTGAGCATTCCGAGTTTCTGGTGCGCGGTGCTGGTGCTGTCATTGTGGGGCGCCAGCGAGGTCGGCGAAGTGGTCCGTGGCGCGCTGCATTCGCTGCCGCGTGGCCAGCGCGAGGCCGGGTTGTCGATTGGCCTGTCCGACCCGCAGCTGTACGGCTACGTGCTGCTGCCCCAGGCCCTCAAGCGCATGACGCCGCCAACCATCAACGTCTACACGCGCATCATCAAGACCAGCTCGCTGGCGGTGCTGATCGGCGTGGTGGACGTGATCAAGGTTGGCCAGCAAATCATCGAACGCACCTATGAGTCAGTACTGATCTACGGCGTGCTGTTCCTGTTTTTCTTCTTTATCTGCTACCCGTTGTCAGCCGCCTCCAAGGTGCTGGAACGGCGCTGGGCCCAAGCATGAGCGCATTGATCGAGTTCCAGGCTTTCAACAAATTCTTCGGCGAGCAGCAGGTGCTCAAGGGCATCGACCTGAGGGTGCAAAGCGGCGAAGTGGTGGTGATCCTCGGCCCCAGCGGCTGTGGCAAAAGCACCTTGCTGCGCTGCCTCAACGGCCTGGAAGTGGCGCACAGCGGCAGCCTGCGTTTTGCCGGCAAAGAGCTGCTGGACAAAAATACCGATTGGCGCCAGGTGCGCCAGGACGTGGGCATGGTGTTCCAGAGTTACCACCTGTTCCCGCACATGAGCGTGCTCGACAACATACTGCTCGGCCCGCTGAAAGTGCAAAAACGCACGCCTCGCGAAGCCCGTGCCCAAGCGGAAAAATTGCTCGAACGCGTTGGCCTGGCCGACAAGCGCGACGCCTTCCCACGCCAGCTGTCCGGTGGTCAGCAGCAACGCATCGCCATCGTCCGTTCGCTGTGCATGAACCCGCAAGTGATGCTGTTTGACGAAGTCACCGCCGCCCTCGACCCGGAAATGGTCAAGGAAGTGCTGGAAGTGATTCAAGGTCTGGCCGGCGACGGCATGACCTTGTTGATCGTCACCCATGAAATGGCCTTCGCCCGCGCCGTCGCCGACCGCGTGGTGTTCATGGAGGCCGGTCGCATCCTTGAGCACAACACCCCCGAAGAATTCTTTACGAACCCGCAAACCGCACGCGCGCAGCAGTTCCTGGAGAAGTTCTCCTTTGTTTCAACACTGCCCAAGAAAACCAAGGAATTGGAGCTGATATGAAAAAACTACTGCTGCCACTGTTTGCCATCGCCTTACTGGCCGGCTGCGATAAAAAGGCCGAAGAGCCTGCCAAACCCGTCGCTGCTGCCAGCTACATCGACAAGATCAAAGCGCGGGACAAGCTGATCGTCGGCGTATTCACCGACAAACCGCCGTTCGGTTTTGTGAACGAAGCCGGTCGTTACGTCGGCTTTGATACCGACATCGGCCGCCAATTCGCCAAGGACCTGTTGGGCGATGAAAACAAGGTGGAATTCGTCGCCGTCGAACCGGCCAGCCGTATTCCGTTCCTGCAGAGCGACAAGGTCGACCTGATCCTTGCCAACATGACCGTAACGCCGGAGCGCAAGGAAGCGGTGGACTTCACCAATCCCAACCTGAAAGTGGCGGTGCAGGCTTTGGTGCCGCAGGACAGCTCGGTGAAAAGCCTGGATGACCTGGCCACCCGCACCACCATCGTCACCACCGGCACCACTGCCGATATCTGGCTGACCAAAAACCACCCGGACTGGAAACTGCTCAAGTTCGAGAAAAACTCCGAGTCGCTGCAGGCGCTGTCGGCCGGGCGTGGCGATGCGTACGCGCAAGACAACCTGGTGCTGTTCAGCTGGGCCAAGCAGAACCCGGGCTACCGCGTGCTGGAAGAGAAACTCGGTGATGAAGCACCGATTGCGCCAGCCGTGAAGAAGGGCAACATCGAACTGCGCGACTGGGTGAATACCGAGTTGGCGAAGTTGGGTGAGGAGAAGTTCCTGCTCAAGCTGTACGACCAATATGTGCGTAAAGAGCTGAGCGATGACACCAAGCCTGAGAGTGTGATTGTTGAGGGCGGTAAGTGGCAGGGTTGATCCCGCGCTGACTGTCACACCGCTATCGCAGGCAAGCCAGCTCCCACCTTTGACCGAGTTCCCACCTTGGAATGCAGGCTAATGTGGGAGCGGGCTTGCCCGCGAAAAGGCCGGTGCAGTCACTGCACCTACTCCGGCCAATGCCACGTTCTACCGCTATCGCAGGCAAGCCCGCTGCCACCTTTGACCGAGTTCCAACCTTGGAATACAGGCTAATGTGGGAGCGGGCTTGCCCGCGAAGGGGCCAGTGCAGTCACCGCACCTACTCCGGCCAATGCCACCTTCTACCCCTATCGCAGGCAAGCCCGCTGCCACCTTTGACCGAGTTCCAACCTTGGAATACAGGCTAATGTGGGAGCGGGCTTGCCCGCGAAAAGGCCGGTGCAATCACCACTTATTCCGGCCAATGCCACGTTCTACCCCTATCGCAGGCAAGCCAGCTCCCACCTATGACCGAGTTCCAACCTTGGAATA
>NZ_CAWOAW010000031.1:492287-520481 GCF_963879675.1 Pseudomonas sp. Larv2_ips | reverse complement strand
CTTGCCCGCGAAAAGGCCGGTGCAGTCACTGCACCTACTCCGGCCAATGCCACGTTCTACCGCTATCGCAGGCAAGCCAGCTCCCACCTTTGACCGAGTTCCAACCGTGGAATGCAGGCTAATGTGGGAGCGGCCTTGACCGCGAAGAGGCCAGTGCAGTCACCACACCTACTCCGGCCAATGCCACCTTCTACCCCTATCGCAGGCAAGCCCGCTCCCACCTTTGACCGAGTTCCAACCGTGGAATACAGGCTAATGTGGGAGCGGGCTTGCCCGCGAAGAGGCCAGTGCAGTCACTGCACCTATTCCGGCCAACGCCACCTTCTACCCCTATCGCAGGCAAGCCCGCCGCCACCTTTGACCGAGTTCCAACCTTGGAATGCAGGCTAATGTGGGAGCGGGCTTGCCCGCGAAGAGGCCGGTGCAGTCACTGCACCTACTCCGGCCAATGCCACCTTCTACCCCTATCGCAGGCAAGCCCGCTCCCACCTTTGACCGAGTTCCAACCTTGGAATACAGGCTAATGTGGGAGCGGGCTTGCCCGCGAAGAGGCCGGTGCAGTCACTGCACCTACTCCGGCCAACGCCACGTTCTACCGCTATCGCAGGCAAGCCAGCTGCCACCTTTGACCGAGTTCCAACCTTGGCATACAGGCTAATGTGGGAGCGGGCTTGCCCGCGAAGAGGCCAGTGCAGTCACCACACCTACTCCGGCCAATGCCACGTTCTACCGCTATCGCAGGCAAGCCCGCTGCCACCTTTGACCGAGTTCCAACCTTGGAATACAGGCTAATGTGGGAGCGGGCTTGCCCGCGAAGGGGCCGGTGCAATCACCGCTTATTCCGGCCAATGCCACGCCGGCGCATCCAACATCCCTTGCCCCACAATCCGCGTCTCGCCCATCACCTTCTCCAACACAATCGAATTACACCCTTCATCCTGCTGCAACGCCGCAATCAACCGGCTGGCATGCGACACCACCCACACCTGGCAATGCTGGGATGCCTGGATAATCAAACGCGCCAGCGCCGGCAGCAAATCCGGGTGCAGGCTGGTTTCCGGCTCGTTCAGTACCATCATGGTCGGCGGCCTTGGCGTGAGCAGCGCCGCGATCAACAGCAGATAACGCAAGGTGCCGTCCGACAGCTCGGCCGCCGACAATGGCCGCAGCAAGCCTTCCTGATAAAACTCAATCGCAAAGCGCCCGCCCTGCAACGGCTGGATATTCAGGCGCGCGCCGGGGAATGCATCGCTGACCGCGCGCTGCAATGCCTCGGGGTCGCCGATCTCGCGGATGGTCTGCAATGCCGCCGCCAAATCGCGCCCGTCGTGATGCAACACCGGGGTACGCGTGCCCAGTTGCGGTTGGCGAACGGGCGCGTCCACGTCGCTGCGAAAGTGATCATAAAAGCGCCAGCCACGGATGCTTTCGCGCAGCAGCAACACCTCCGGCGAGCCGCGCAGGCTGCCCACCTGATCGAACAGGCTGTGGTAATTGGGCGTGTGCTGGGCCACGACATCCCAGGCGCGCCCGTCTCGGGCCCGAACCATCGGTCCGCAGCGTTGCACCAAAAGGCTGGCGGGGCGGTACATGTGGCCGGCCCAGATGCATTCCTTTTTCACTTCTGGGTCGAGTGAAAAGTACGACGAGGTCGTTTCCGGCAGCCCAAGGGAAATTGCATAACTGAAATCCTCCCCGGCGAACCCAAGGCGCAAGCGTTTCACGCGTTGGCGTACGGTAGGCTCCACCGGCACCTCGCCGTTGCGCATGCGCCGGCTGATGGTTTCCGGCCCGGCCCAGAAGGTTGAATCCAGCCCGCCTTCACGGGCCAGCGCATTGATGACGCCGCCTTGGGCGGTTTCCGCCAGCAGGCGCAAGGCGCGATACAGGTTGGACTTGCCGCTGCCATTGGGGCCGGTGACCAGGTTCAGCCTGTCCAGGGGTACCACCAATTTATTGATCGAGCGGTAATTGGCCACCGCCAGGGTTTTCAACATAGGTATTCAGTCGACGTGGGAACCATTGGAGTATGGGATCCTCCATGCAGATAAGGAACCCTGATCTAAGCTCACAGTCGCATACACACTGGCAAGTCGGCATCACGCAAAAGGAGCCTGCATGGGCGGTCGCACTTCGATAGTTTTACTCAGCCTTGGCCTCTTGGCGCTGCTAAGCGGCTGTGGTCAGGAAAAGGCCGAGCCCAAGGCGCATTCGCGGGTTTTTGTGCAGACTGTGCAGCCGGCGGATTTTGCCGCGGCAGTCACCCTGACCGGCGATATCCAGGCCCGTGTGCAAACCGATTTGTCCTTTCGCGTGGGTGGGAAAATCATCCAGCGCATGGTCGACGTGGGTGACCGTGTGACCGCCAAGCAAGTGCTGGCCAAGCTTGATCCCAAGGACCTGCAGACCAACGTCGATTCCGCGCAGGCTCAGGTCGTGGCCGAGCAGGCACGCGTCAAGCAAACTGCCGCCGCCTTCGTTCGCCAGGAAAAACTGCTGCCCAAGGGCTACACCAGCCGCAGCGAATACGACGCCGCCCAGGCCGCGCTGCGCAGCAGCCAAAGCGCCCTGGCCGCCGCGCAAGCCCAGCTCGCCAACGCCCGTGAACAACTCGGCTATACCTCGCTGATCGCCGATGCGCCCGGTGTGATTACCGCGCGCCAGGCGGAAGTCGGCCAGGTTGTGCAGGCCACCGTGCCGATTTTCAGCCTGGCCACCGATGGCGATCGTGATGCGGTGTTCAATGTCTATGAATCGCTGCTGGTAGAGCCGCCGCCGGATGCACCGATCACGGTCAGCCTGCTGGACAACCCGAACATCAAGGCCGTGGGCAAGGTTCGCGAGGTCACGCCGGCGGTGGCGGCCAATACCGGCACCGTGCAAGTCAAAATCGCCCTGCAATCGCTGCCCAAGGGCATGCAGTTGGGCTCGGTGGTCAGCGCCACCGCCAATGGCCCGGCCAAGGCCAGCATCGAGCTGCCGTGGTCGGCCTTGACCAAAGACCTCAACGAACCCGCCGTGTGGCTGATCGACGGTGACGGCAAGGCGCAATTGCACAAGGTCAGCGTGGCGCGTTACCTCACCGGCAAAGTCATTATTGGCGAGGGGCTTAAAGGCGGCGAAAAAGTCGTGGTGGCCGGCGGGCAATTGTTGCACCCCGGCATGCTGGTCGAGATCGCCCAGCAAGGAGCCCAGCCATGAAGCGCCTGACGGCTCTGCTCGCCGCCAGCCTGTTGTTGGCCGCCTGCTCCAAGAAAGAACCGCCGCCCGAGCCCGTGCGCCCGGTGTTGTCGATGGAAGTCAAAGCCGAAGACCAGGAAAACCTCGGCCGCTTCGCCGGCACCATCCAGGCCCGCTATGAAAGTAACCTGGGTTTTCGCGTACCCGGCCGTATCGCGCGCCGCGCGGTGGACGTGGGTGCTGAAGTGGAGAAGGGCGCCTTGCTTGCCGTGCTCGATCCCACCGATCAGCAAAACCAATTGCGGGCCGCCCAAGGCGACCTCGCCCGTGTGCAGGCGCAGTTCATCAACGCCCAGGCCAACGCCCGCCGCCAGCAGGAATTGTTCAACCGTGGTGTCGGCGCCCAGGCTCAACTGGACGTGGCCCAGACCGACCTGAAAACCACCCAGGCCACCCTCGACCAGGCCAAGGCTTCGGTCAACCAGGCCAAGGACCAGCTCAACTACGCCGAACTGCGCACCGACCACGCCGGTATCGTCACCGCCTGGAACGCCGAGGCTGGCCAGGTCGTCAGCGCCGGCCAGCAAGTGGTGACCCTCGCGCGCCCGGACATCAAGGAAGCGGTAATCGACCTGCCGGCCGGTCTGGCTGAGCGCCTGCCCACCGATGTGGTGTTTGTGGTTGCCGGCCAACTCGACCCGAGCGTCAACACCACCGCCATCGTGCGTGAGATCGAACCCCAGGCCCAAAGCGCAACGCGCACCCGGCGTGCGCGATTGACCCTGACCGAAACACCGCCAGCCTTCCGCCTGGGCACCGCTATCAGCGTGACCTTGAGCACCGCCATCGCACCCCGCATCCAACTGCCGGTGAGTGCCTTGCAGGAAGTTGATGGCAAGACCCGCATCTGGCTGCTCGACACCCACAGCCAGACCGTGCAGCCGCGTGACGTCACGGTGGTCAGCCGCGACGCCGACAGCGCCGTGCTCAATGGCGGCGTCAACCCCGGCGAACGCATTGTCACCGCTGGCGTGAACAGCCTGAAGCCTGGGCAAAAAGTCAAAATCGACGAGGACAGCCCGCGATGAAAGGGAGCTTCAACTTATCCGACTGGGCCCTAAAGCATCAGTCCTTCGTCTGGTACCTGATGTTCGTCGCGCTGCTGATGGGCGTGTTCTCCTACATGAACCTTGGCCGCGAGGAAGACCCCTCGTTCACCATCAAAACCATGGTGATCCAGACCCGCTGGCCGGGTGCGACCCAGGAGGAAACCCTCAAGCAGGTCACTGACCGCATCGAGAAAAAACTCGAAGAACTCGACTCCCTCGACTACGTGAAAAGCTACACACGACCGGGCGAGTCCACGGTGTTCGTGTTCCTCAAAGACACCACCAGCGCCAAGGCGATTCCGGATATCTGGTACCAGGTGCGCAAGAAGATCGATGACATTCGCGGCACCTTCCCCCAGGGCTTGCAGGGGCCGTCGTTCAACGATGAATTCGGTGACGTGTTCGGTTCGGTCTACGCGTTTACCGGTGACGGCCTGTCGATGCGCCAACTGCGTGATTACGTCGAGCAAGTGCGCGCCGAAATCCGCTCGGTGCAGGGCCTGGGCAAGGTCGAGATGATCGGCCAGCAGGACGAAGTGATTTACCTGAATTTCTCCACGCGCAAACTCGCGGCATTGGGGATTGATCAGCGCCAGGTCGTGCAGAGCCTGCAATCGCAGAACGCCGTAACGCCCGCCGGGGTGATCGAGGCCGGGCCGGAGCGGATTTCCGTGCGTACGTCCGGGCAGTTCGCCTCGGAGAAGGACCTGGCCAACGTTAACCTGCGGCTCAATGACCGTTTCTATCGCTTGGCGGACATTGCCGACATCAGCCGTGGCTATGTCGACCCGGCGCGGCCGATGTTCCGGTTCAACGGCCAGCCGGCGATTGGCTTGGCCATCGCCATGCAGAAGGGCGGCAATATCCAGTCGTTCGGCAAGGCGTTGCACCAGCGTATGGATGAGCTGACCGCCGACCTGCCGGTGGGCGTCGGTGTGCACAAAGTCTCCGACCAGGCAGAAGTGGTGGAGGAGGCTGTCGGCGGCTTTACCAGCGCGCTGTTTGAAGCCGTCATCATCGTGCTGGTGGTGAGCTTTATCAGCCTCGGCATGCGTGCCGGGTTGGTGGTGGCGTGCTCGATTCCGTTGGTGCTGGCGCTGGTGTTCGTGTTCATGGAATACAGCGGCATCACCATGCAGCGCGTGTCGCTGGGCGCGTTGATCATCGCCCTCGGCCTGTTGGTGGATGACGCGATGATCACCGTGGAGATGATGATCACGCGCCTGGAAAAAGGCGAAACCAAGGAACAGGCGGCGACCTACGCCTATACCTCGACCGCGTTCCCGATGCTCACCGGCACGCTGGTGACCGTCGCCGGCTTTGTGCCTATCGGCCTCAACGCCAGCTCGGCGGGCGAGTACACCTTCACGCTGTTTGCGGTGATTGCCGTGGCGATGCTGGTGTCGTGGGTGGTGGCGGTGCTGTTTGCGCCGGTGATTGGCGTGCATATCCTCAGCGCCAACGTTAAGCCCGAAAACAAAGAGCCTGGGCGCATCGGTCGCGCATTTAATGGCGGCATGCTCTGGGCCATGCGCAACCGCTGGTGGGCCATCGGCATCACCGTGGGGCTGTTTGCGGCGTCGGTGTTCTCCATGCAGTTTGTGCAGAACCAGTTTTTCCCGTCATCGGACCGCCCGGAAATTCTCGTCGACCTCAACCTGCCGCAAAACGCCTCGATCAACGAAACGCGCAAGGCGGTCGACCGCCTTGAGGCGATCATCAAGGACGATCCGGATATTGCGCGCTGGAGCACCTATATCGGCCAGGGTGCGATTCGTTTCTACCTGCCCCTCGACCAGCAATTGGAAAACCCCTACTACGCGCAGTTGGTGATCGTCAGCAAAGGCCTGGAAGAGCGCGGCGCGTTGATTGCGCGCCTGCAAAAACGCCTGCGCGATGACTTTGTCGGCATCGGCAGTTATGTGCAGCCCCTGGAAATGGGCCCGCCGGTCGGGCGGCCGATCCAGTATCGCGTGTCTGGCAAGGACACCGATCAGGTGCGCAAGCACGCCATTGAACTGGCGACCTTGCTGGATAAAAACACCCACCTGGGCGAGATCATTTACGACTGGAACGAGCCGGGCAAAGTGCTGCGCGTGGACATCGCCCAAGACAAGGCGCGGCAATTGGGGCTGTCGTCGGAAGACGTGGCGCAGTTGATGAACAGCGTGGTCAGCGGTGCATCGGTGACCCAAGTGCACGACGATATCTACCTGATCAACGTGGTCGGCCGCGCCGAAGACGCCGAGCGCGGCACCCCGGAAACCTTGCAGAACCTGCAGATTGTCACGCCCAATGGCACCTCGATTCCGCTGCTGGCCTTCGCCACCGTGCGGTATGAGTTGGAGCAGCCGCTGGTGTGGCGTCGCGACCGCAAGCCAACCATCACCGTCAAGGCTTCGGTGCGTGATGAGATGCAACCGACCGACCTGGTCAAGCAACTCAAGCCCGAAATCGACACGTTCAGCGCCGGCCTGCCGGTGGGCTATAAAGTCGCCACCGGCGGCACCGTCGAAGAAAGCGGCAAGGCCCAAGGCCCCATCGCCAAAGTGGTGCCGTTGATGCTGTTCCTGATGGCCACGTTCCTGATGATCCAGCTGCACAGCGTGCAGAAGATGTTCCTGGTCGCCAGTGTCGCGCCGCTCGGGCTGATCGGCGTGGTGCTGGCGCTGATCCCCACGGGCACGCCCATGGGCTTCGTGGCGATCCTCGGCATTCTGGCGCTGATCGGCATCATCATCCGCAACTCGGTGATTCTGGTGACGCAGATCGATGCCTACGAGCGCGACGGCTACACGCCTTGGGATGCCGTGGTGGAAGCCACCGAGCACCGGCGCCGTCCTATCCTGCTGACCGCTGCGGCAGCCAGCCTGGGCATGATTCCGATTGCGCGGGAAGTGTTTTGGGGGCCGATGGCCTACGCGATGATTGGCGGGATCATCATCGCCACCTTGCTGACGCTGTTGTTCCTGCCAGCGCTTTATGTGGCCTGGTACAAGATTCGCGAGCCGAAAAAAGAACAGGCCTGACACTCGGCGCCTTCCTGCAAGGATGTGGGAAGGCTCCTGGAAACACTTTCCCTACAGTTGTCTGGCATTAAGTGCTTTACCCTCCGGGCCTGTTTCCGTTTTGGAAGGCCCGTGTCATGCGCCGTTTAGTGCTGATTTTTTGCCTGTTGCTGTCTCCCCGACTCTTCGCTGGCACCGTGCTGGAAAACGCCCTCTGGCGGGTCGAACTCGACCCCGCCACGCTGGCGCTGCGCGTTACCCCGGCGGGCGAGGCCGCAGTGCAGGCTTCCAGCGGTGTGGCGGCGCACGCGGTCACCGGTGTGCAGGCCGATGCCGGGCAAGCCACCTGGCAGTGGGACAGCGGCGCCTACCAGCTGACCGCGCGCCTTGAGCAGCGCGACCTTGCCCTGACCATCAACGCGCGCGAGCCGGGCCAATTGGCGCTGCTGCGCCAACCCGCCGAGGCGATGGGCAAAGGCTTGATCTGGCCCTTGGCCGAAGGGCATTACGTGCCCGCCGGCAACACCGTGTGGAACTCGTTTTTGCTGGATCAAGGCGAGGTTAATACCACGCAGGATCTCAGCCTGCCGTTATGGGGCGTGGATCATGGCCGTTTCACGCTTAACTGGTTGCTCACCAACCCCTATAACAACCACCTGCAATGGCAGGCAGACGGTGGCGGGCTGGCGCTTTCAATGGCGCATGAATTCACCCGGCTTGAGCCCGCCGCGCCGATGACCCTGCGCCTGCACCTGGGCGATGCCGACCCGTTGGCCGGGGCCAAGCGCTACCGCCAGTGGCTGGTGGCGCAGGGGCGTTATGGACCGCTGGCGGACAAACTGCGCCAGACTCCCGAGGCTGAAAAGCTGCTGGGTGCCAGCCATGTCTACCTGTGGGGCAATGACCTGTTAGGGCCGGAGGATGTGCGCGACTGGCCGCTGCTGGTGAAGGTGCTGCGCGGCCACGAACTCAAGGGCTTGCTGGACAAAGAGGCCACGCAGGTGCTGACGCAGGCCGGCACGTTGGATCGCTACCAAAAGACGGTTTTGCTGCGTGGGCTCAACGCGGCGATCAACAAAAAGGCCCGGCAAAGCTGGCAGGCCACCGACGAGCCGGACATGCTCAAGCTGGCTGACGGTTATGGCGTACTGCGCCTTGAACTGGCCACAGCGTTTGCCGGCGCCTTGAGCCACAGCCCCGAGACCTGGGGCAGCACGCTGTCGGCCCAGACGGTCAAGGCGCTGCAAGATGCTGGGTTGAAGCGCCTGCTGCTGACCCTGGGCGAAGGCTGGGAAGGCGGCCTCTGGCACCCCGAAGCGATTCAGACGGGCGTCAAGGCGGGTTACCTGATGGCGCCGTACGATTCCTATGAAACGGCCTTGTCCACCACCGAAAACCCCGACTGGACCACCGCCCACCTGGGCAGCAAGGCCTATCGCGACTGCGCCATCATCTTGAAAGACGGCAAACTCAAGACCGGCTTTCAACAATCCGGTCACTACACCGACCCGCGCTGCGTGCGGCCGTTACTGGAAGCGCGGGTGAAAGCGGTGCAAGCCATGGCTGGTTTCAACGCCTGGTTCCTGGATGCCTATGCGACCAGCATGGTCTTTGACAGCTACCGCAATGGCGCCGAAATGACCCAGGCGCAAAACGCCGAAGGCAATATCGACGCGTCACGCTGGCTCAACACGGTGCTCAAGCTGCCCGCCGGTTCCGAAGACGGCAATGCGGTCACTGCCCAAGGCATTCTGTTTGCCCACGGCATGCAGACGCCCGTGCTCGGCTGGGGTGATCGCGCGATGACCAAGGATAAACAATCGCCCTATTACGTCGGCAACTGGTATCCGCCGGAGCAACCGGCGGTGTTCTTCAAAACGGTGCCGTTGAATGAGCCATTTCGCACCGTGTATTTCGACCCGTCCATGCGCTTGCCGTTGTATCAGGCGGTGTTTCACGGCTCGGTCATCACCACTCACCATTGGCTGTTCGACAGCCTGAAGCTGAGCAATGTGCGGGCTGAGAACGAGCTGGCCCAACTGCTGTACAACGTGCCGCCGCTGTATCACCTGAGTGCCGCGACCCTGAAGCAGCGCATACCGTTGATACAGCGCCAGGACCGGTTTTTTCGGCCGTTGCATAAGCGCTTGGCGACACAGGCAATGACCGATTTTCGTTGGCTGACGGCCGATCGGCAGGTGCAGCAGACCACGTTTGCCGATGGCACGCGGTTGGTGGCGAATTTTGCTGCAGGGGACAAAGAAGGGTATGCGGGAAAGAGTGTGACGGCGTTGGTAGAGGGTGAAAAACCTAGGGTGTATCAGGTGGATTAGCGGGGCCGCTGACGCCTTCGCGAGCAAGCCCGCTCCCACATGGAAATGCATTCCAAATGGGGGAGCGGGCTTGCCTGCGATAGAGGCCGGGCCAGACGACGAACATCTACAGTTTGCGCCACACACTCGCCAACCACGGCTGTTGTTCCCGAGGCAACCCG
Organism: Pseudomonas sp. Larv2_ips; assembly: GCF_963879675.1. NCBI lineage: Bacteria > Pseudomonadati > Pseudomonadota > Gammaproteobacteria > Pseudomonadales > Pseudomonadaceae > Pseudomonas > Pseudomonas sp. Larv2_ips. The sequence goes on along the minus strand of NZ_CAWOAW010000031.1, from coordinate 510,690 downwards.
GCCGGCCGGTAGTAATGCTCCAGCTCCACAAACCCGGCCGCCGTCAGCAGTGCCTGCCACGCCGCGAGGTCGTGATAAGACCCATAGCGAGGGCCGTTCCAGCCTTCCAGGTTTTCACCGCGCGGGTTGGAACTGAACAGCACGCCGCCAGGCTTCAGCGCACCCTGCAACTGCTTGAGCACCCGTGGCAGCTCCTGCTTGGGAATATGGAACAACACCGCGTTGGCAAACACCCCGTCGAAGCGTTCGGTCGGCAGGTCCAACTTGAGAAAGTCCTGCAGCAGCACTTCACAACCACTGTCCTCGCGGGCCATTTGCGCAAACCGTTCGGAGCCATCGAGCCCGACGGCAATATGGCCCATGCGCGTAAACGTCTGCAGATCACGCCCCGGCCCGCAGCCGAAATCCAGCACGGTAAACGGCGCTGTGCCCTGGATATGGCGCAGCAGCGCGTCGATGTTCTGGCTCACATCGTGATCGCGGGTGCCTTCACGGAAGTCCTCGGCCACCTTGTTGTAGTGGCCGAGGGTGATGGAAGTGATCTGGTTGAGGTCGTCGGGCTTGAGGGTCATGGTGGGAAATACCGGGCGCTGAGATCGCCCGACTATACCTCACCGCTTGTTCAGCACCCGAGCCAGGCGATCGCCGCCCAACTGAATCACCGCGACGAGAACCACCAGCAACACAATCACCGTGAGCATGATCTGCGTATCGAAACGCTGATAGCCGTAGCGGTAGGCAATGTCACCCAAGCCGCCTGCGCCGATGGCGCCCGCCATGGCTGACGAGTTGATCATGGTCACCAGCGTGATCGTGAACCCGCCCACAATCCCCGGCAGCGCTTCCGGCAACAGCACGTGCCAGATGATGTGCCAGCGGCGGCAGCCCATGGCCTGCGCGGCTTCGATCAAACCGTGGTCCACTTCGCGCAGGCTCACCTCGGCGATCCGCGCGAAAAACGGCGTGGCGGCGATGGTCAGCGGCACAACGGCCGCCCATACGCCATAGGTGGTGCCGACGATCAGCCGGGTAAACGGGATCAGCGCCACCATCAGGATCAGAAACGGAATGGAGCGGAACAGATTGACGAACGCGCCGAGCACGCGGTTCAGCGCCGGTGCCTGATAGATGCCGCCCTTGTCGCTGGTGACCAGAAACACCGCCAGCGGAATGCCCACCAACAGCGCGATCAACGACGACACGCCAACCATCAACAGGGTGTCGATGGCGCCCTGCAATAAACGATCAAACCACATAGCCCAGCACCTCCACCTGTTGCGCCCAGCGCCCGGCCAGGGTGCGCAGTGCTTGTGCGTTGTGTGGCGAGCCATTGACCGCCAGCAGTAATTGCCCCAAGGCGTGCCCCTGGATCCGTTCCACGCCGCCTTGCAGCAAGCGCACGCGTCCGCCAAGGGCGCCGAACAGCGCGGCCAGGTCGGGTTCGTCGGTGGCGCTGCAGGTGAACTGCAAACGCAGCACCAACGCGGCGTCGGCCGATGTCTGGGTGGGTTGCAGGCGGTTTTGCAGTTCTTCCGGCAGCCCGTGTTGCAGCGGCGCCAGCAGGGTTCTGCTGACCTCATGCTGCGGGTTGCCGAATACTTGCCACACCGGGCCTTGCTCCACGATTCGACCGTGCTCAAGCACCACCACGCGGTCGCAGATTTCGCGGATCACCGCCATCTCGTGGGTGATCAACACGATGGTCAGGCCCAGGCGTTTGTTGATGTCGCGCAGCAGGCCGAGAATCGACTGGGTGGTTTCCGGGTCGAGGGCCGAGGTGGCTTCGTCGCACAGCAGAATCTGTGGGTCGTGCACCAGCGAACGGGCAATGCCGACGCGCTGTTTCTGCCCGCCGGACAGCTGCGCGGGATAAGCCTTGTGCTTGTCCTGCAAACCCACCAGTTCAAGCAGCTCACGCACCTTTTGCTCGCGCTGCAGCTTGGGCACGCCGGCGACCTTCAGCGGCAGCTCGACGTTCTGCCACACCGTTTTGGCCGACATCAGGTTGAAGTGCTGGAAGATCATGCCGATGCGCCGACGCAACGCGACCAGACGGTCTTCGTCGTACTCGCCGATGTCCACCTGATCGATCAGCACGCGCCCGCTGCTGGGTTGCTCCAGGCGGTTGATGGTGCGGATCAGCGAGGATTTGCCGGCGCCGCTGCGGCCGATGATGCCGAACACCTCACCGCGCTGGATCGCAAGGTCAATGCCTTGCAAGGCATGCACGCTGCCGTCATAGGTTTTGCCCAGGTTGATGAACCGCACATGGGCACGGTTCAGGTCCGGGTGCAGCGCTGTCTGCTTGGCGTCCCTGGGCGCGGTGCCCACGTCGCGCAGTTGGGCGTTGGCGGCGGTCATTTTTTATCTTCCCAACCGACTTGGTAGAGCTTGCCGAGGGATTTATCCAGCGCGGCGCGTACCACCGGCGAATGCTGGTAGATGTCGACGAACTTGATCACGCGCGGGTCGGTTTTGCTTTTGGGCTGGATCACAAACTGGATCACGTATTCCGGGTGATCGAGGCCATCGAACAGCAACGCCGACTCGGCATCGAAGGTCTTGGACAGGCGGATGTAGGCCGGGTAGCCCTGCACCAGATCGGCGTCGTCATAGGCGCGCACCAGCTGCACGGCTTCCACTTGCAGGATCTTGATCTTCTTCGGGTTGGCGATGATGTCTTCTTCGGTGGCCTTGTAACCCACGCCCGGCTTGAGCGTGATCAGCCCGGCCTTGGCCAGCAGTTGCAGGCCGCGACCGCTGTTGATCGGGTCGTTGGCGATCGCCACGCTGGCGCCCTGAGGCAGGTCGTTGAAGCTTTTGTACTTCTTGGAATACAGGCCAACGTTATTGATGATGCCCGGCGCATACGGCACCAGGTCGAACCCGGCGGCAGCCTTGGCGTTTTCCAGGAAGGGGATGTGCTGGAAGTAGTTCACGTCGATGTCGCCGGCGGCGAGGCTGACGTTGGGCGCGATCCAGTCGGTGAACTCCACCAGTTCGACCTTCAAGCCTTGCTTGTCGGCTTCGGCGACGGCGGCTTCGAGGGGAATCGCGAAGGCAGCGGTGGTGCCGACTTTCAGCGGTGCATCGGCGGCGAATACCGCCGAGCTGAATAAACCAAAGGCCAGGGCCAGTGCTTTGACTGGGTGGGTGAGCAGTGTCTTTTTCATGATCGGTTTCCAGTCATAAGGTGTCTGTAAGAACAATGTGGTCAACTGTGGGAGCTGGCTTGCCTGCGATAGCGGTCTGTCAGGGATATTTTCTTTGCTGGCCCACCGCTATCGCAGGCAAGCCAGCTCCCACACTTCTAATTCAGTGTCGGTAGGTGGAACCGGTGTGTTGTTCGGGTAACCGTGCAGTGCCCTGGAAGACTTTTTCGCGCAAGGTGCCGGTTTCATAAGCGGTCTTGTACGACCCACGCTTCTGCAGTTCCGGCACTACCAGGTCGATGAAATCGACATAGCTTTCCGGCGTGACAATGCGCGTCAGGTTGAAGCCATCCAGACCGGTTTCGCTGATCCACGATTCCAGCTCGTCAGCCACTTGTTCGGGCGAGCCGACCAAGGTGATGTAGCGCCCGCCGAGGGCGTGCTGCTCAAGCAATTTGCGCCGCGTCCAATCGTTGTTTTGCAGGTTCTTGGTGGCCGACTGAATCGCGTTGCTTTTCACGTACTGGATCGGCTCATCGATTTCGTATTGAGCAAAGTCGATCGCCGTAGAGGCCGAGAAGTGCGCCACTCCGGCTTCCGGGCTGGCATAGCTCACGTACTCGGCGTGCTTGGCCCAGGCCAGCTCTTCGGTGGCGCCCACGATCACGTTGAGGCCCATGAACACCTTGATGTCATCCGGGTTGCGCCCCGCCTGCGCCGCACTGGCGCGCACCTTGTCCACCTGGACTTTGGTGGCGGCCTTGTTCTGCCCGCTGATGAATACGCACTCGGCATGGCGCCCGGCGAACAGCAAGCCACGCTCCGAGCTGCCGGCCTGGAACAGCACCGGCGTGCGTTGCGGCGACGGCTCGCAAAGGTGGTAACCCTCGACCTGATAGAACTCGCCGTGGTGCTCAACCTTGTGCACCTTGCCGGGCTGCGCATAGACCCGTTGCTGTGGGTCGTTGATGACCGCGTCGTCTTCCCAGCTGCCTTCCCAGAGTTTGTACAGCACTTGCAGGTATTCATCGGCCTGGTCGTAGCGCCGGTCATGCTCGACCTGTTCGGTCAGGCCCATGGCCTTGGCGGCGCTGTCGAGGTAGCCGGTGACGATGTTCCAGCCGACCCGGCCACGGCTCAGGTGGTCGAGGGTGGACATGCGTCGGGCGAACAGATACGGCGGCTCGTAGGTGAGGTTGGCGGTGAGGCCGAAGCCGAGGTTTTGGGTGACGGCCGCCATGGCCGAGACCAGCAGCAACGGGTCGTTGACCGGCAGCTGGATCGACTCCTTGAGCGGCACGTCGATGGCGTTCTGGTAAACGTCGTACACGCCGACGATGTCGGCGATGAACAAGCCGTCGAACAGCCCGCGCTCCAGGGTCTGCGCCAGGTCGGTCCAGTATTGGAGGGTCTTGTACTGCGTCGAGGTGTCCCGTGGATGCGTCCACAGGCCATGGTTGATGTGCCCGATGCAATTCATGTTGAAGGCATTGAGCAGGATTTTTTTCTTCGCCATTAAATGGTCCCCCGCAGTGGCGGGTTTTCATCGTTGAGGTAGTAATTGCCCACAGCAAAGTACTTCCAGCGCACCGGGTCGTGCAGGGTGTGTACGCGGGCGTTGCGCCAGTGGCGGTCAAGGCCATGTTCGGCCAGGGTCGCCTGGCTGCCGGCCAGTTCGAACAAGGTGCTGCCGGCGGCCAGGGAAATTTCAGTGCTCAAGGCGCGCACTTCGGCGACGGCGATGGAGGCTGCCGCGACGGTTTCGGCAGTGCTGTCGGCCTGGGCGCGGTCGAGGAACTCACCGGAGCGTTCCAGCAATGCCTCGGCGGCGTGCAGGCGGATGCTCAGGTGGCCGAAGCTTTTCAAGGTGAGCGGGTCTTCAGTGGCCTTGTCGTTGCCGGAGTCGATCCACGGCCGGGTCTTGGTGCGCACAAAATGCAGCGCATCCTCGAAGGCGGCGCGGGCGATGCCGGTGTCGATGGCAGCGTGAAGGATCTGCGCCAGCGGGCCGACCGTGGTCGGGCGCTCGAAAGCGCTCTGGAACGGGACCACGTCCTGGGCGGCGACCCACACGTTGTCAAACACCACGGAGCCGCTGCCGGTGGTGCGCTGGCCGAAGCCGCTCCAGTCGTCGATGACCGTCAGGCCTTCGCTGTCGCGCGGCACAAATGCCAGTTGCTGCACGCCGTGTTCATCCACCACCGAGGTGGGGATGCGTTGGGCGTAGATGGCGCCGGTGGAGTAGAACTTGCGGCCGGTGATACGAAAACCGTCGCCGTCGCGGGTGATTTTGGTCACCCGGTCATGGGCAGTTTTGGTACCCAGCTCCGCCAAGGCGTTGCCGAAACGTTGGCCTGCGAGCACTTCGGCGTACAGGCGTTTCTGCTGGGCCGGGCTGCCATTCACGCGCAGCACTTCCAGGGCATAGAAATGGTTTTGCGGGATCTGGCCCAGCGACGCGTCCGCCTGGGCAATCAGCGCAATGACCTTGGCCAGGGTGACGTTGGACACACCCGCGCCACCGTGTGCCTTCGGCACGCTGATGCCCCACAGGCCGGAGCGCGAAAACACGTCCAGTTCGGGCAGGGGCAGGCGGCGTTCACGGTCGCGCTGAGCGCTGTCGCGACCCAAGTCTTCGGCCAGGTCGCTGGCGACAATAAGGGCTTGTTCGTCGCTGGTGATAACCGCGACGTTTGTAGAGAAAGTCATGATGTTCTCCAGATGTCTGGTCGGTCAGATCCAGGAATGACGAGCCGGCAACGTGCCGTTCAGGCGATAGGCGCCGATGGCGTGATACTTCCAGCGCACCGGGTCGTGCAGGGTGTGCACGCGGGCGTTGCGCCAATGGCGGTCGAGGTTGAATTCGGCGAGGGTGGCGCGACTGCCGGCCAGTTCGAAGAGCTTTTCGCTGACCAGCAGCGACACTTCGGTGGTCAGCACTTTCGCTTCGGCCACGGCAATTGACGCGCGCGCGGCGGATTGCGCGGTGATCGGCGCAGCGCTGACCTCGTCCAGCACCTTGCCGGCCTTGCGCAACAGGGCTTGGGCGGCATGCAGTTCGATGTTCAGCTTGCCGATATCGGCGATCACATACAGGTCATCGCTGGCGCGTTCGACCTTGGCGTCGATCCATGGGCGCGAGCGTTCACGCACGAAGGCAATGGTGTCATCGAGGGCGCCGCGGGCGATGCCGGCGTCGATGGCCGCCTGGATCAATTGCGAGATGGCGCCCTGGATGTTCGGGCTTTCGCCGATGTGCCAGTTCTCTATCACCAGTTCGGCGTCCACCGGTACCCGGTCAAGCAGCACGGTGCCGCTGGCGGTGGTGCGCTGGCCGAAGCCCGACCAATCATCAACGATGCGCAGCCCTTGCGTGCCACGGCGCACAAAAGCCATGACTTGTTTGCCGTCATCGTTCAACGCCTTCACCGCCACCCAATGGGCAAACAGCGCGCCGGTGGAGTAGAACTTCTGGCCGCTGACCACGTAGCCGTCGCCTTCGGCGGTGAGCCGCGCTTTGAGTTCCAGGGTGTTTTTGGTGCCGCGTTCCGGGCCGCCATTACCGATGCGCCAGCCGTCGAGGACGCTCTGGAACAGCTGCTTTTTCTGGCGTTCGGTGGCAGTGCCCTGCAGCAGATACAGGATGCCGAAGTGGTTTTGCGGGATCTGCCCGAGGGCCGGGTCCGCCGCGCTGATGATCGCGAACACCTCGGCCAGGGTCACGAACGATACCTGTGGGCCGCCGTATTCACGGGGAATGGAAATACTGCCCAGCCCGCTGCGGGTGAACTGCTCAAGCTGCGCCCAGGGCAGCTTGCGCTGCTGGTCGCGCTTGGCCGCTTGCAGGCGCGCGGCCTGAGCCAGTTCGTGTGCTGCGCTCAACGCTTGTGCGTCGTCGCGCAGCACAGCTGCCGGCAACAGCAGTGGGGCTACGTCCAGATCACTCTGGGGGGGTGTTAGAGCCAAGTTAGACATCAGCGCCGCTCCTTGGCTGCACGTAATGCCCTGGCGTTATGCACCGGGGTAATTCTGACCATACCGACCTCGCATTCAATGAAATAAAAACAGAAAAATCAGAGATGTCCGGTGGTCCGGTGCATATACCCTAAGCGTGTTAAATCTTTAAATAAACTAACTTCTAGGAATATGCATAGAAGGTCTGTTACCCAGGTTCGCAGGGAGAACCGGGCTGACGTGGTTGATAGGTCGACGCGGCCCCGGCCAGGCGGGGTGGCGCCTGCGAGGAGCAGGCGGCGATGTTCAACGTGCGCGCGGGTGCCCAGCGCGAATTATTGCCAACGCGATCCAGAATGCAGTACGTCACGTCCAGCCGGCAGTCGTCGCCCGCTTCGACAATCACCGCAGAGGGCACCCACACCTGCACTGTCAGACCGACGTCCTTGCGCTGGATCGTCGGCAGGTCCAGACGCACGTCGCCCCAACGCAGGGTAATGGCGTCGCCAGTGGTCATATGCGCGTACGGCTCGATGCTCAGCGGAATGCCGCGTCGCACCTGGCTACCGTTGATGCCGTAGCGGCGGATCATGTCGGGCAGGCTGACGGGCGCAAGGTTCTGGTTTTCGTCACTGAACCGAGGCGACGGCTGGCCACCGGGTGGACAGGTCTTGACCCGCACGTGCGTGACTGCCGAACGGGCCGGGCCGTGGCCGATCTGCATGACCTGGTAGTGAATCTGCGCCGAGCCATCCTGCACAAAGCTGTGCGGGATGCGCAGGCGGGTGGGGGTGCCGATTTTGCACGCGCTCACGCGCCGGGAGTCGGCAAAGCAGTTGTTCCAGAACAGCTCGATCAGGTCGCCTTCCTCCATGCCGGGGTAGGGGGCGATATCCACCTGCAGTTGGGCGGCGGCGAGGGCGTTGATACCGTATCGATTAGCCTGGGGCAGCGTCGGGGCGGTGAGCATGGCCGAGGGTGCAGTGCGCGTCATAAGTAATCTCCTTGATGCAGCCAGCAGCAATCGTTCCGGTGCCCGTGGCGCGAGTGTGCGCAGGGTGCCGAAAGGAACGATTCAGTGAATAGCCGGGATAGGATCCAATCCTCTGGGCCCTAGATAAGAGGGTTGGCCGGCGGGCGTCAATGGCGGCAAAGGGCTAAACGGCGGGTTGGAGCAGATTCAGAAAGAGCTGACGAGGCGGGGGATTTTAAGGTGGGTGCGGCGGTGCGTTTTATTCGTTATCGCGAGGATTTTATGTAGGAACGCGCTTAGGTGAGAGCTGGCTTGCCTGCGATAGCATTGCTGCGGTGTGACTGACACACCGAGGTGCCTGCATCGCAGTCAAGCCAGCTCCCACCCAGGTTTTTCGGGGTGTCAGTGGGCTAAAAACTTGCTCAGGAACTGCTTGGTCCGTTCTTCCTTGGGGTTGGCAAACAGCGCCTTGGCTTCGCCCTGTTCGACGATCACGCCCTTGTCGAAGAAGATCACCCGGTTGGCCACATCCCGAGCGAAGCTCATCTCGTGGGTGACGATGACCATGGTGCGGTTTTCTTCGGCCAGGCTGCGGATGGTTGCCAGTACTTCGCCGACCAACTCTGGGTCGAGTGCCGAGGTGGGTTCGTCAAACAGAATCACCTCCGGCTCCATGGCCAATGCACGGGCAATTGCCACGCGCTGTTGCTGGCCACCAGACAAGCGCCGCGGGTAAGCCCCTTCCTTGCCCGCCAGGCCGACCCTGGCCAGCAGCGTACGGCCCAGTTCGGTGGCTGCTTCGCGCGGCATCTTCTTGACCACCATCGGGCCTTCGATGACGTTTTCCAGCGCGGTGCGGTGCGGGAACAGGTTGAAGTTCTGGAACACAAAACCCACGTGCTGGCGCAGGCGCCGCACCAGGCCTTGTTGCTGGTTGAGCGGCTTGCTGCTGTCGATCTCGATGTCACCCACCTTGATGCGACCGCTGGTAGGTTCTTCGAGGAAATTCAGGCAGCGCAGGAAGGTGGTCTTGCCGGAACCACTGGGCCCAATGATGGCGACAACTTCGCCTTCCTTGACCTCAAGGTCGATCCCGTTGAGTACCACCTGACCCTTGAATTGTTTGGTCAGTTTTTCAACCACGATCATGCTTCAAGACTCCAGGTCATGCCGGTTGACCCGGTCTTCCAGGCGGTTCTGAAAATGCGCCAGGATGCTCGCCAAAATCCAGTAGATCAGGGCAGCGGAGAGATACATGGTGAAGATTTCGAAGGTGCGCGCAGACACCAATTGGGCCTGGCGGAACAGCTCGGGCACCTGGATGGTAGCGGCCAGCGCCGTGTCTTTTACCAGCGAAATAAAGCTGTTGCCCAACGGCGGCAAGGCCGTGCGCATGGCCTGCGGCAGGATGGCCCGGCGCAGGGTCTGCGCGCGGGTCATGCCGATACTGGCTGCAGCTTCCCATTGGCCGCGCTCGATGGAGCTGATGGCGGCGCGCAGGATTTCACAGGCGTAAGCCGCCATGTTCAGCGAAAAGCCAATCATGGCGGCCGGGATCGGGTCCAGCTCGATGCCCACTTGCGGTAAGCCGTAGTAGATCAGGAACAGCTGCACCAGCAAGGGCGTGCCGCGAAAGAACGACACGTAGACGCGGGCGATCCAACTGACCAGTTTGAAGCGCGACAAACGCATCAAGGCCAGGCCGAAGCCCAGCAGCAAGCCGAAAAACATCCCGCCAAGGCTAAGAATCACCGTGTAGTACGCGCCCTTGAGCAGAAAGGGCGCGGAGTCCAGCGCGAGTTGGAAACCTGCTTCCATTATTGAGTGACGTCAGCGTTGAAGTATTTCTCGGACAGCTTCTTCAAGGTGCCGTCGGCACGCAGTTTGTCGAGGGCCTTGTTCACGGCGTCGAGCAGTTCAGGCTCGCCTTTGCGCAGGGCAATGCCGGCTTCCTGACGGGAGAAAGCATCGCCAGCGGCAGCAGTATCCGGAGCTTTCTTGGCGTATTCCAGAGCGGCCAGACGGTCGATCAGGATGGCGTCGATGCGGCCGATGCGCAGGTCCTGGAACTTGGTAGGGTCATCGTTGTAGGTCTTGATGATGGCTTTGGGTTGGTTGTCCTTGAGCCATTGTTCGTAGTTGGTGCCCAGGCCTACGCCGACTTTCTTGCCGGCCAGGTCGTCGGCGGTCTTGATGGCGTCGACGTTTTTCTTCAGCACCAGCGCCTGGATACCGGAAACGGTGTAAGGCTTGGAGAAGTCGTACTTCTTCTTGCGCTCCTCGGAGATGGTCACCTGGTTGACCACTGCGTCCAGGCGCTTGGATTCCAGGGCCGCGAGAATGCCGTCCCACGGTGTGGCTTGCAGCTTGACCTTGACGCCCAGCTCTTTGGCCAGCGCTTCGGACAGCTCGACTTCGAAACCGCTGAGCTTGCCGCTTTCATCGACGAAGCTGAACGGCGGGTAGGTGCCTTCCAGGCCGATCTTGATCTCGCCGGCCTTCTTGATGGTGTCCAGCTGTTCACCAGCGATGGCTTGGCCCATCAGACCAGCCCCAAGTGCCAAGCCCAATGTGCCAACCAGCAACGTGCGACGCAATACAGAAATAGTCATGAACAGCCCCTGTGTTTTTTATGTTGAGCGAAGCAGGTGACGCAGTAGTCGTATCCTGCCTTAAAGCGCGAAGCGCGTCTTCGCCTTCGGCGCGACTATAAAGCCAGTTTCTAAGACTTGAAAATAATATAAATTCAATTTGTTATTCGCTATTGGAATATACAATCAATCTAGTGTGGGAGCGGGCTTGCTCGCGAATGCGCTGTATCAGCCACCGAATGGATGGGCTGACACTCCGTATTCGCGAGCAAGCCCGCTCCCACCTTCTGATCTGCGTTTATTCAATTAAACGCGGTGTCATACGCAAACAACGCCGGCGCTCCGCCGGTGTGCAGGAAAATAATCGGCCCGTCCTCAAACCGCTGCCGCCCAATACCATCGAGCAGGCCGGCCATGGCCTTGCCCGTATACACCGGGTCCAGCAGCAGGCCTTCCTGGCTTGCCAGTAACTTGACCGCAGCCAGGGTGCCGGCGTTCGGTTCGCCGTAGCGCGGGCCGAAATATTCGTCCCACAGGATCACTTTGAACGCGTCCGGAACGCCCACGCCGAGCAACTCAGCGGTGCGTTCGGCCAGGCCTTGCACTTTCGGGAACTGAGCTTGCTCGGTGCGCGACACGGTGATGCCCACCACGGGCAATGTTGGCAGCACTTCGCTCAACGCCAGGGCGAGGCCACTGTGGGTGCCCGCACTGCCGGAGGCGAGTACCACGGCAGCGAACTCAATGCCGCTGGCTTCGATCTGCCCGGCTAACTCCAGCCCGGCGCGTACGTAACCCAGCGCCCCGAGTGCATTCGAACCGCCGATAGGCACCAGGTACGGCTTCTTGCCGTTGCTGCGCAGGCGATCGGCGAGGGCATTGAGTTGGTCGTCAACGTTGTCGAGGTTCTCGACCCGTTCTACTTTGGCGTCAAACAGCTCCAGCAACAGGCGATTGCCGTTGCCCAGGTAGTTCGGGTCTTCGGTGCCGGTCGGGTTCTCCAGCAGTGCAACGCAACCCAGGCCCAACTTGGCGGCCAGCGCAGCAGTTTGGCGCACATGGTTGGACTGGATCGCGCCAGCGGTCACCAGGGTGTCGGCACCCTGGGCGAGGGCGTCGGCTGCCAGGTATTCGAGTTTGCGCAGCTTGTTGCCGCCCATGGCCAGTGGCGTGGTGTCGTCGCGCTTGACGTAAATGTCCCTGCCCAGCCAGGCCGACAGCCGCTCAAGTTTTTCCAGGGCAGTGGCACCGCCCAGCAGGTCCAGGCGGTTAAAACGGTCGAGCTGTTGTTTGATCATGGCGACGCACAGTGGCTAAGTGATTGGGCGACTATAGGCAGGCACTTTTCATCGGGCAACCGCCAATCGCTTATGTCGGTTAGTTCTTAGCATCACACCATTGGTTCTTAAGGGCCGTCAGGGTGCATACCGTAAAGTGATGGGCAATTCGTCAGGAGTGAATACCGTGAGTGAGCGTTCCAGCCATTGGCAATTGCAGACCATCGTCAGCCAGCTGCGCAGCGCCCGGGACCAGTGGCGAACGCGCAATGGCCGCTTGAGTGGCGAGCACGGCGGCCGCGAATTGCCGTCGCGCGAAGCCGTGGCGCAGATTCTTGAATCGCTGTGCGGCGCGTTGTTTCCGATGCGCCTGGGGCCGGTGGACTTGCGTGAAGAAAGTGAAGACTTTTACGTCGGCCACACCCTCGACGTCGCCTTGAATGCCCTGCTCGGCCAGGCGCGCCTGGAGCTGCGCTACGCCGCACGCCAGGGCGGCCAGGACGACAGCGAGGTCGATGCCCTGGCGATCCGCCTGATCCAGGATTTTGCCCTGGCCCTGCCTTCGCTGCGCAGCCTGCTGGACACCGACGTGCTGGCCGCCTACCACGGCGACCCGGCCGCGCGCAGTGTGGATGAAGTGCTGTTGTGCTATCCAGGGATTCTGGCGGTGATTCACCATCGCCTGGCGCACCATCTGTACCGCGCCGGGCTGCCGCTGCTGGCGCGGATCAGCGCGGAGATCGCGCACTCGGCCACGGGTATCGACATTCACCCGGGCGCGCAGGTCGGCCCGAGTTTCTTTATCGATCATGGGACGGGCGTGGTGATCGGCGAAACCGCGATCATCGGCGAGCGGGTGCGCATCTACCAAGCGGTGACGCTGGGCGCCAAGCGCTTCCCGGCAGATGAAGACGGGCAGCTGCAGAAGGGTCATCCACGCCATCCGATCGTTGAGGATGATGTGGTGATTTATGCCGGGGCGACGATTCTGGGGCGGATCACCATCGGCAAGGGCTCGACGATTGGCGGCAACGTGTGGCTGACCCGCAGTGTGCCGGCGGGGGCGAATATCACGCAGGCGAATTTGCAGCATGAGGATGGGGCGCAGAAATAGAGAATCAGTACAAAGCCCCTGTGGGAGCGGGCTTGCTCGCGAAGGCGGAGTGTCAGTTACTGGATATGTTGCTGACCCACTGCATTCGCGAGCAAGCACGCTGCCACATTTTTGACCGCATTCCATTTTTGAGCCGTACTTAACGTGGAAATCGCTGAACGATTTACCTCGCGCACCCGTCATACCAATCCCTGAGCTAGTGTAGGAATGACCTACCACTCAGCCCTGCGATTAGTCCCAAACCGCCTATTCATGTTTAACTTGAATGTTCGTTCAAGTTAAACCGGTGGTTCGCTGCCCGCTCACAACAGGAGGCTTACCTTTGCTGAGTCCGTTATTTACAGCCACATCCCACACCCTCGGGGTGCATCGTTCATGAGTGCATCGTCCACCCCATCCAGCGGCATGGTGCGCATGAATGCGCCCGTTTTCTACTTTGCCGCCAGTTTCATCCTGCTATTCGGCATCACGGTCATCGCTATCCCGCAACAGGCCGGTGCCTGGCTGCTGGCTGCGCAAAACTGGGCGGCCAACACGGTCGGCTGGTACTACATGCTCGCGATGACGCTGTATCTGGTCTTCGTGGTGGTCACCGCGTTATCGGGCTACGGCAAGATAAAACTCGGTGCCGACCACGACGAGCCCGAATTCAGCTACCTGTCCTGGGCCGGCATGCTGTTCGCCGCCGGGATCAGCATCACGCTGTTCTTCTTCTGCGTGTCCGAGCCGCTGACGCATCTGGTGCAGCCGCCCCAAGGCGCGCCGATGAACGCCGATGCCGCGCGCCAGGCCATGCAGATCCTGTTTCTGCACTGGGGCCTGCACGGCTGGGGCGTCTTCGCGTTTGTTGGCATGGCCCTGGCGTATTTCGCCTACCGGCATAACCTGCCGCTGGCGCTGCGCTCGGCGCTGTACCCGCTGATCGGCAAACGCATCAACGGCCCCATCGGCTACGCAGTGGATGGCTTTGGCATCATCGCCACCGTGTTCGGCCTGGGCGCCGACATGGGCTTTGGCGTGTTGCACCTCAATTCCGGGCTGGATTACCTGTTCGGCATTGCCCACACCCAATGGATTCAGGTTGGCCTGATCACGCTGATGATGGGCGCCGCGATCCTCGTCGCCGTCTCCGGTGTCGACAAGGGCGTGCGGGTGATGTCCGACATCAACATGCTGCTGGCCTGCGCGCTGCTGCTGTTTGTGTTGTTCGCCGGGCCCACCCAGCACTTGCTCAACACCCTGATCCAGAACATCGGCGACTACCTCGGCGCCTTGCCGACCAAGAGTTTCGATGTGTACGCCTACGACAAACCCAGCGACTGGCTGGGCGGTTGGACGGTGTTCTACTGGGCCTGGTGGATTGCATGGTCGCCGTTCGTGGGCCTGTTCATCGCGCGTATTTCCCGTGGCCGTACCATCCGCGAGTTCGTGTTCGGCGTGCTGCTGATCCCGCTGGGCTTTACCCTGGCGTGGATGTCGATCTTCGGCAACAGCGCCATCGACCAAGTGCTGAACCACGGCTTGACCGCCCTCGGCCAGTCGGCCATCGATGACCCGTCGATGAGCCTTTACTTGCTGCTGGAAACCTACCCGTGGAGCAAGACGGTCATCGCGGTCACGGTGTTCATCAGCTTCGTGTTCTTCGTCACCTCGGCCGACTCCGGCACCGTGGTGCTGTCGACCTTGTCGTCCAAAGGCGGTAACGCCGATGAAGACGGGCCTAAATGGCTGCGCGTGTTCTGGGGCGCGATGACTGCGTTGGTCACCAGTGCCTTGCTGTTTGCCGGCAGTATCGATTCGCTGAAATCGGCGGTGGTACTGACCTCGTTGCCGTTCTCGCTGATCCTGCTGCTGATGATGTGGGGGCTGCACAAGGCGTTCTACCTCGAATCGCAAAAGCAGATTGCCCAGTTGCATTCGCTGGCGCCGGTATCGGGCTCACGCAAGGGCACCGGCGGTTGGCGCCAGCGCTTGAGCCAGGCGGTGCATTTCCCGTCGCGCGATGAGGTGTACCGGTTCCTTGAGACCACGGTGCGCCCGGCGATCGAAGAAGTGACGGCGGTGTTTGTCGAGAAAGGCCTCAGCGTCGTCACCCAGCCCGACCCGTCGAACGACAGCGTCAGCCTGGAAATCGGCCACGGTGAAGAGCACCCGTTCGTGTATCAAGTGCAGATGCGTGGCTATTTCACGCCGTCGTTTGCGCGCGGCGGCATGGGCTCCAAGCAGCTCAATAACCGTCGCTATTACCGCGCGGAAGTGCACCTGAGCGAGGGCAGCCAGGACTACGATTTGGTGGGCTACACCAAGGAGCAGATCATCAACGACATCCTCGACCAGTACGAGCGTCACCTGCAGTTCCTGCACTTGGTGCGCTAGTCCCCTGTGCTTGCCCGCGATCACATCAGCTCGGTGTTGAGATACACCGAGCTGGCTGCATCGTGGGCAAGCCCGCTCCCACGAAAACGCCCGCAAAGCCCCGTCCTACGGGGCTTTCTTAAATTTAATTTCATTCGTTCAAGCCCCGGTTTGACGCGTAACTGTCATCTGGCCACTGCGTAATTGTGTGAAGCGTTTGACGCTTTCATTTCAGAACAGTGACGGAGACCGGTAACAATGAAGACGTTAATAAGCCCCGTGGTGGGTGTCGCCATGGCGAGCTTTATGCTGTCCGCCCACGCCGATTTTATCGACGACAGCCACGCCGATGTGACCTTGCTCAACCGCTACCTCAACCAGCAAGGGCGTGATGTGGTGAACAGCAACGCCAAGGCCCACAGCATTCGTGATTGGGGCCAGGGTTTCGAGTTCAACTTCAAGTCGGGCTACACCGATGGGCCGGTTGGTTTTGGCCTCGATCTGCAGGCCTTCTATGGCTTGAAACTGGACTCCGGTGGTGACCTCAATGACAAGGACCACCAAGGGCGCTACCCCGGCAGCATGTTCCCGTTGGACAACGGCAAATCCGCCGACCAGTTTGGTGTACTGAGCCCCACATTCAAGATGCGCTTTGCCAAGGATGAGCTGCGCGTGGGCACGCTGTACGGCAACAACCCGGTGCTGGCCAACACCGACGGGCGCCTGTACCAGCAGACCAACACCGGCGTGCAGCTGGTGTCCAAGGACCTTACCGATTTCACCTTCACCGGCGGCGATATCTTCAAGACCAAGATCCGCAACGAAACCGGCGACCAAGGCATGATCACCGCCGGTGGCACCAAAGAGAGTGACCGTTTCCTGTTCGGCGGTGCGGACTACACCGGCATTCAGAACACCACCGTCAGCCTGTGGTATTCCAACCTTGAGGATTACTACCAGCAGTTCTTCCTCGGCGCCAAACGGCATGATGCGTTGTCTGTGGGCGCCATCGACACCGACGTGCGCGTGTTCCGCAGCCTGGGTGTGGGCGCCAACGCCGATGGCGACAAAGACTTCGCCGGGGCCGGCCTCTACGGTGACGGCACCAGCAAAGGCCGCATCAACCAAACCACCGCCAGCTTGCTGGAGAGCTACAGCCTGGACGGCCATACGGTCGGCCTCGGTATCCAGAAAAACAGCGGTGACAGCGACTTCCCGTACCTGGATTCGGGCTTGAACAGTGGTGACGCACGCCAAGGCCCAGGTTCAGGTGCGGACACGCCGGCGCTGACCAACATGCAGCTGAACAAATTCCAGCACGCCGGCGAGCGTACCTGGCTGGCGCAATACAAATATGACTTCGGCAAGCTGGGCCTCACCGGCCTGACATTCTCGGCCGCGTATGCCCACGGCGATGACATCCGCACAGCGCAGGGCGACACCAGCGAATGGGAACGCAACATCGCGGTGGCCTACCAAGTACCCACCGGCACCCTCAAGGGCCTGGGCGTGACCTGGAAAAATGCCCACGCCAGCCCGGACATTACCGGCGCCACTGTGCAAGATGAAAACCGCTTCTATGTGAGCTACGTCGTTCCACTTTGGTAGGAAATTGCTGTAAAAGAGACGGGCATAGTTAAGCGATTCAGCGGCTTAAAAGGCCTGGGAATAACCTTATTCCCAGGCCTTATTTGCCCCTAAGCCCAGAGAGGATTCGATGACGTACATTGCTGCCGAAAACCGCTATGAATCTATCCCTTATCGCCGCGTAGGCCGCAGTGGATTGGTGCTGCCTGCACTGTCCCTGGGGCTGTGGCACAACTTTGGCGACAGCACCCCGATCGACACCCAGCGCGCGTTGCTGCGCACCGCGTTCGACCTGGGGATCAATCATTTCGACCTGGCCAACAACTACGGCCCGCCCTATGGCAGCGCCGAGATCAACTTCGGCCGTTTGCTGCGCGAAGACTTCAAGCACTATCGCGACGAACTGATCATCTCCAGCAAGGCCGGCTGGGACATGTGGCCCGGCCCTTACGGCCAGGGCGGCGGTTCGCGCAAATACGTATTGGCGAGCCTGGACCAGAGCCTGCAACGCCTGGGCGTCGACTACGTGGATATTTTCTACTCCCACCGTTTTGATGCCGACACCCCGCTGGAAGAAACCGCCAGCGCCCTCGCCACCGCCGTGCAACAGGGCAAGGCGTTGTACATCGGTATCTCGTCTTATTCCGGCGTGAAAACCCGCGAGATGGCTGCGCTGCTCCAGGAATGGAAAGTGCCGCTGCTGATCCACCAACCGGCCTACAACCTGCTCAACCGCTGGGTGGAAAAAGACCTGCTGGACACCACCGAAGAACTCGGTACCGGCGTGATTGCCTTCACGCCGCTGGCCCAGGGTTTGCTCACCGACAAGTACCTCAATGGCGTGCCGGCGGATGCGCGGGTTAATCGCCCAGGGGGTGGTTCGCTGCAGGCCAAGCACTTGTCCGAAGCCAACATCGCCCACGTGCGTGCGCTGAACGAAATTGCCAAGCGTCGTGGCCAGAGCCTGGCGCAACTGGCGCTGGCCTGGACCCTGCGTGACCCACGGGTGACCAGTGCGCTGATCGGTGCAAGCCGGCCGGAGCAGATTATTGAAAACGTCGGGGCGCTGCAGAACTTGAGCTTCAGTGCTGAGGAACTGGCGGAAATCGATCGGTTTGCCCAGGAGGGCGGGATCAACCTGTGGGAAAAACCATCGACCGCTGAATAACCTGATAGCACCGGGTCAATGTGGGAGGGGGCTTGCCCCCGATGGCGGTGTCAGTCGCGTAACCCGTTGACTGACCCAGAGCTATCGGGGGCAAGCCCCCTCCCACATTTTATGTGCAGTGTGGCGACTAGAACGGCACATCCCCAAGAATCGTCGCGCGGTGCATCAGTCGCCGCTGTGGCCGTAATGATCGACCGCTGAATAACCTGATAGCACCGGGTCAGTGTGGGAG
>NZ_CAWOAW010000031.1:467020-492277 GCF_963879675.1 Pseudomonas sp. Larv2_ips | reverse complement strand
ATGTGCAGTGTGGCGACTAGAACGGCACGTCCCCAAGAATCGTCGCGCGGTGCATCACTCGCCGTTGTGGCCGGTAGTCATCTACCCCTGAATAACCTGATAGCACCGGGTCGATGTGGGAGGGGGCTTGCCCCCGATGGCGGTGGCAGTCACGTGACCCGTTGACTGACCCAGAGCTATCGGGGGCAAGCCCCCTCCCACATGTTATGTGCAGTGTGGCGACTAGAACGGCACGTCCCCAAGAATCGTCGCGCGGTGCATCACTCGCCGTTGTGGCCGGTAGTGATCGACCGCTGAATAACCTGATAGCACCGGGTCAATGTGGGAGGGGGCTTGCCCCCGATGGCGGTGGCAGTCACGTGACCCGTTGACTGACCCAGAGCTATCGGGGGCAAGCCCCCTCCCACATGTTATGTGCAGTGTGGCGACTAGAACGGCACGTCCCCAAGAATCGTCGCGCGGTGCATCACTCGCCGTTGTGGCCGGTAGTGATCGACCGCTGAATAACTTGATAGCACCGGGTCAATGTGGGAGGGGGCTTGCCCCCGATGGCGGTGGCAGTCACGTGACCCGTTGACTGGCCCAGAGCTATCGGGGGCAAGCCCCCTCCCACATTTTATGTGCAGTGTGGCGACTAGAACGGCACATCCCCAAGAATCGTCGCGCGGTGCATCACTCGCCGTTGTGGCCGGTAGTCATCGACCGCTGAATAACTTGATAGCACCGGGTCAATGTGGGAGGGGGCTTGCCCCCGATGGCGGTGGCAGTCACGTGACCCGTTGACTGACCCAGAGCTATCGGGGGCAAGCCCCCTCCCACATTTTATGTGCAGTGTGGCGACTAGAACGGCACATCCCCAAGAGTCAGCGCGCGGTGCATCACTCGCCATTGTGGCCGGTAGTCATCGACCGCTGAATAATCTGATAGCACCGGGTCAATGTGGGAGGGGGCTTGCCCCCGATGGCGGTGGCAGTCACGTGACCCGTTGACTGACCCAAAGCTATCGGGGGCAAGCCCCCTCCCACATTTTATGTGCAGTGTGGCGACCAGAACGGCACGTCCCCAAGAATCGTCGCGCGGTGCATCAGTCGCCGCTGTGGCCGTAATGATCGACCGCTGAATAACCTGATAGCACCGGGTCAGTGTGGGAGGGGGCTTGCCCCCGATGGCGGTGGCAGTCACGTGACCCGTTGACTGGCCCAGAGCTATCGGGGGCAAGCCCCCTCCCACATTTTTGCTCTTCAGCGTGGCAAATGTATTCGCTACGACTCGATCACTGTGGGAGCCGGGCTTGCCCGCGATGGCGGTGGGTCAGTCGATGAAGGTTGTGCCTGGCTTAAAAGGGCACGTCGCCCAGAATTGTCGCGCGGTGCATCACTCGCCGTTGTGGCCGGTAGTCATCGACCGCGTAATGCTGGGTCACGCGGTTGTCCCAGAAGGCCACGTCGTTCTCCTGCCAGCGCCAGCGGATGGTGAACTCTGGCCGTGTCGCATGAGCAAACAACAGCTTGAGAATGGCTTCGCTTTCAGCCGGCTCCAGCTCATTGATCCTGGTGGTAAACCCATCGCTGACAAACAGCGACTTGCGCCCACTCACCGGGTGCGTGCGCACTACCGGGTGCGACAGCGGCGGGTTTTTCTTGCGGGTTTCTTCCCAGCGCGCCAGGTCTTCGGCGGTGTTGCCAAAGCGCTCCAGCGGGAAGGACTTGGTGAAGTCATGAGTCGCCGTCAGGCCATCGAGCAGGCGCTTGAATGGCTCAGACAGCGCTTCATACGCCGCAATGCCACTGGCCCACAACGTGTCGCCACCAAACGCCGGCAGCAGCTTGGCGCTGAGCACCGCGCCGAGGGCCGGAGTGGGCAGGAAGGTCACGTCGGTGTGCCACACGGCGTTGTCACGCACGTCGGTCACGGCGGTATCCAGGATCAGCACTTCGGGCTGCTCCGGCACGTTGGGGTAAATCGGGTGGATGTGCAGGTCGCCAAAATTTGCCGCGAACCGCGCCTGTTGCTGCGGGGTAACGGCTTGGCCACGGAAGAACAGCACCGAGTGGGTGAGCAACGCCTGCTCAATGGCGTCGCGCTGTTCCAGGTTCAGCGGCTGGGTGATATCGACGCCACTGATCTGGGCGCCCAGGGCGGTGCTTAAAGGCGTAACGGTCAGGCTGCTCATGCTCTTCTCACTCAATGTGCCTGGCCATGCCAGGGCACCCATTTACGCTGCAGGGCACGCAGGCCCATTTCCATGGCGAAAGCGATCAGGGCGATCACCAGAATCCCCAGCACCACCACATCGGTGACCAGGAACTGCGCCGCCGACTGCACCATAAAACCCAGGCCGCTGGTGGCGGCGATCAACTCGGCCGCAACCAAGGTCGACCAGCCTACGCCCAGGCCGATGCGCACACCGGTGAGGATGTCGGGCAGGGCGCTGGGCAGGATCACGTGGCGAATCAATTGGGCACGGGTGGCGCCCAACGATTGCGCGGCCCGCAGCTTGGCCGGGTCGACGGTGCGCACGCCGGTGGCAGTGGCGATGGCGATAGGCGCGAAGATCGCGAGATAAATCAGCAGCACCTTGGACAGCTCGCCGATGCCGCACCAGATCACGATCAGTGGCAGATAAGCCAGCGGTGGAATCGGCCGGTAGAACTCAATCAGCGGGTCGAGTATGCCGCGCGCGATACGGTTGGCACCGATGGCAATGCCCACCGGCACGGCGGTCAGCACCGCAAAACCCAGACCCAGGCCAATGCGCTGCAGGCTCGCACCCAAGTGCTGCCACAAGGTGGAATCCATGTAGCCGGTGGTCGCCAGCAGCCAGCCTTTTTGCAGCACGGCGGACGGTGGCGGCAGGAACAGCGGTTCGATCAAACCGGTGGCAGTCACCGCCCACCAGAGTGCCAACAAGGCAACCAAAGTGAGCACGCTGATCCAGCGTGTGCTCAGGCTGCGACGCACCGGAATAACGGCGTGAGCCACCGGCTTGGCGGCGGTGGCGGGGAGTTCGTAACTGCTCATGCGGACACCTGCCGTTGCGAGAACACTTTGCCCAGCACGTGCTCGCGGGTTTCGATAAAGCGCGGGTCGGACTTGATCGCGCGCGCCGATTCACCGGCGGCGTAGCGCTGGCCGAAGTCCAGGTGCAGGCGCTCGACGATCTGGCCCGGGTTAGGCGCCAACAGGATCAAATCGGTGGCGAGGAACACCGCCTCTTCGATGTCATGGGTGATCAGGAACACCGGCTTGGCCGTGCGCCGCCAGACTTGCAGCAGCAACTCCTGCATCTGTTCGCGGGTGAAGGCATCGAGGGCGCCAAAGGGTTCGTCCATCAGCAGCACACGCGGGTCGGCCGCCAGCGCGCGGGCCAGGCCCACGCGCTGTTTCTGGCCGCCGGAGAGTTGCCAGATACGGCGCCTGTCGAAGCCGGCTAGGTCGACCAGCGCAAGCATTTCCCGGGCGCGTACTTCGCGTTGTGCCTTGGGCACGCCAGCCAGTTCGAGGCCGAAGCCGACGTTGGCCAGCACGTCCTGCCAGGGCAGCAGGGCGTCGTCCTGGAACACTACGCCGCGCTCGGCGCTGGGGCCTTTGACCGGCACGCCATCGAGGGTGATGCGCCCGGCAGAGGGTTCGACGAAACCGGCAATCAGGTTCAACAGCGAGGTCTTGCCACTGCCGGACGGGCCGAGAGCTACCAGCAATTGCTGGGGCCCAAGGTCCAGTGAAATATCAGACAGTACCGGTTCTGTGGCGCCTGGGTACTGTGCGCTGATGCGCTCCAGTTGTAGCAAGGCCATCGCAATGAACTCCTTGAATCAGTTAGTGATGAACTTGGCGCTGACGTAAGGGGCGTAGTCCGGCAGCACGGCGTCGACCTTGCCTTGCTCCTTGAGAAACGCGGCGGTGTCGGTCACAGCCTTGGTGGTTGGGGCGCCCAGCAGGGTCACCTGATCAGCGGCCAGCGGGTAGACGTTGCCTTGCAGCAGCAGCGGGATGTCACTGGCCTTGGCGCCGGAAAGCTTGACCAGCTTGTCGACGTTGCCTGTGTCGGCGAGCCACGCTTGTGGGTCTTTGCGGTACGCGGCGTAGGCGTCCAGCGTGACTTTGGCGAAGGCGGTGACGATTTCCGGGTGCTTCTCGGCGAAGTCTTTGCGCACGATCCACGCATCGAAGGTCGGCGCGCCGAACTTGGCCAGTTCGCCGGAGGTGATCAGCACCTTGCCGTTTTCCTTGGCCACGCCCAGGGCGGGGTCCCACACGTAGGTGGCGTCGATGTCACCGCGCTTCCAGGCGGCGATGATGGCCGGCGGCGCGAGGTTGAGGATGGTCACCTTCGAAGGGTCGATGTTCCAGTGCTTCAGCGCGGCCAACAGGCTGTAGTGGCCGGTGGACACGAACGGCACGGCGATCTTTTTGCCGATCAGGTCCTGAGGGCTGTTGATCCCAGAACCGTTACGCGCCACCAAGGCTTCGGCGCCGCCGATCTGGGTGGCGACGAGGAAGGTTTCCACTGGGACTTTACGGGTCACGGCAGCGGTCAGCGGGCTGGAACCGAGGTAGCCGATCTGCACGTCGCCGGAGGCGATGGCAGCGATGATGTCGGCGCCATTGTCGAATTTGCGCCAATCGATCTTGGCGTTAGTGGCTTTTTCGTACGCGCCGTCGGCCTGGGCGACTTTCGCCGGGTCCACGGTGGTTTGATAAGCGATGGTGACATCTGCCGCCTGGGCAAACAGGCTGGCACCGGCCAGGGACAATGCGGCCAAGAGGCGCAGAGGGGTAAGCAGTTTCAAGGGGAAGCTCCTCAATCAGGCGGCCGAGGGTCGGCGTGTGAGGAGACTAAATGATCTAAGAACCCGAAAATAAATAACGTTTTCGAATTAGCTTATGTGAAGAAGGGTTGAAGCAAATCTTGAGCTTGATGAGGGCAAAAATGTGGGAGGAGGCTTGCCCCCGATGGCGGCGGATCAGTCACTGATGGGGGGCTGACACTTTGCTATCGGGGGCAAGCCCCCTCCCACATTTCGAGCCGGGTTCGGCTTCAGTTAGTTACTGATTGCCAGGATGCTCGCCTGGTACGACCCGACGAACACATCGAAGTCGCCGACCTCGTTCTGCTCCAGTTCCGCCTGTTGCGCCAGCGACGTGCGCGCCAGTTCTTCAAAGCGCGCCTGATCTTCGGCCGGCAGCGGCTCTTTACGGAAATGCTCGGCGTGCACCTCGCTCTGGTGCAGCGAGAACTGCGCAAAGCTCTCCTTGCGTTCGGCCATCGCCGCCAGCACCTGGGCTGATGGCGTAAGGGACGGATCCTTGACCTTCGCCAGCTGAGCGTCCAGCGCCTCGCTGTGCTCGGTCATGCCATGGCTCTGATCCAGCAACGCTGCCAACGGCGCAATGTGCTCCAGCAGCTCGGTGGCCCATTCCTTCATGTCCACAGGCTGGCCCTGACGCTGCAACTGCAGGCCCGGACGGCGGCCTTCCTTGACCACGCTGAGGAAGTTGGAGGTGGCATTGCCGCACTCGTTGTTGGCGAACAGCGGGCTGTCGTTCAGTGCGCAATACAGCAGGAATGCGTCGAGGAAGCGCGACTCCGGCAAGTCAATGCCCAAGGGCAGGAACGGGTTGATGTCCAGGCAACGCACTTCGATGTACTGGATGCCACGGGCCATCAGCGCCTGGATGGGGCGCTCGCCGGTGTAGGTCACGCGCTTGGGGCGAATGTTGGAGTAGTACTCGTTTTCGATCTGCAGGATGTTGGTGTTGAGCTGAACCCACTCTCCGTCCTTATGGGTGCCAACTTCGACATAAGGCGCGTAGGGCGTTGCCACCGCTTCGCGCAGGCTGTCGGTGTAGCTGGCCAGGTCGTTGTAGCACGGCGTGAGGCCGGCCTGGGCGTTGCTCTGGTAACCCAGGTCGCTCATGCGCAAGCTGGTGGCGTACGGCAGGTAAAGCGTGTCGGCGTCCAGCACTTCCAACTGGTGCGAGCGACCGCGCAGGAAACCTGCGTCCAGGGCCGGCGAGGCGCCGAACAGGTACATCAGCAGCCAGCTGTAGCGGCGGAAGTTACGGATCAATGCAATGTAGGCCGTGGACTGGTAGTCGCGGTCGGTACCGACGAAACCTTCAGTCTCCTTGAGCAAGGGCCACAACTGCTCCGGCAGGGAAAAGTTGTAGTGAATGCCGGCGATGCACTGCATGGTCTTGCCGTAACGCAGGGCCAGGCCCTTGCGGTAAACGTACTTGAGCTGACCGATATTGGAGGTGCCGTAGTAGGCAATCGGAATATCTTCCTCAGCCGGCAGCGGGCACGGCATCGAAGGGCTCCACAGGTACTCGTTGCCGAGTTTGCTGTAGGCAAAGCGATGGATCTTGTCCAGGCTGCTCAGGGTATCGGCCGGGTTGGGCAGGGCTGGGGTAATAAACTCCAGCAACGATTCCGAGTAGTCGGTGGTAATCAATTCGTTGGTCAACGCGGCGCCCAGGGCTTCGGGGTGCGGCGTTTGTGCCAGGCGACCCTCACCGGTGACGCGTAGGCATTCGCGCTCGATGCCGTGCAAGCACTGCTCTAGCAGGGAGAGGTGTTCGCGCTTGCCGAGCAAGGCCAGGCGGCGGTTGAGAAGTTCGCTCAAGTTGGATTCCTTCACGCGTCAGTCGCCCCAATATGGGGGTGGGCAGGACGGTCTACAAGGGTGAAGTTAAAACTGGCGTTATCGCCTGGTTTTGAGTCGATTTGACCCGCTTTGAAAAAGCCTACTTCACTCCATGAATTGGGCTATAGCGCAGCAAGAAAATTCCGACGCTGTTGTCGCAGCGCCGAAATTAACTCAAATCGAGGGCGGGGAGCTATAGGACAGCGAATGTGCCTTGTGCTTTTGCGACCAGTTTGTCGTCCTGATACACCTCCGCTTCGACCACCAATGTGCGCCGACCCGCGTGGATAACACGGCTGGTGCACAGCACGTCGCCATCGGACACGGCACGGATATAGTTGATTTTGCATTCGATGGTCGCGCTCTGCTGGTCGAAACCATGGGCGCTGGAACAGGCCAGCCCCATGGTGATGTCCACCAGGCTGAAAATCGCCCCGCCGTGGAGCTTGCCTGCACGGTTGCGCAGCTGCGGCTCCAGGGTCAGGGCCACCTCGGCAACGCCCTCGTCCAGGCGTTGCAGGCGACAGCCGATCAGCTCGCTGAACGCGCTCTGGGTCAAACCGGCCGGGATTTGCATCAGCGTTTCTTCAACTGTTTGGCATTGGCAAACAGCGACGCCATGGCGTTATTACTTGGCGCTGCGGTGGCAGTTTCCTTGCGCGGTGCGTTGTTCTGCGACTGGCGTGGCGCCGAGCCTGGGCGAGCGCCACGGGCGCCGTCGATTTTCTCGCCGGGGGTGTCGCTCATGCGCATCGACAGGCCAACGCGTTTGCGTGGAATGTCGACTTCCATGACCTTGACCTTGACCACGTCACCGGCTTTCACCGCTTCGCGAGGGTCTTTGATGAACTTCTCCGAAAGCGCGGAGATATGCACCAAACCGTCCTGATGCACGCCGATATCCACGAACGCGCCGAAGTTGGTCACGTTGGTGACCACGCCTTCGAGGATCATGCCCAGTTGCAGGTCCTTGAGGTCTTCGACGCCGTCCTGGAACTCGGCGGTCTTGAACTCGGGACGCGGGTCACGGCCAGGTTTTTCCAGCTCTTGCAGAATGTCGGTGATGGTCGGCACGCCGAAGGTTTCGTCGGTGTACTTCTTTGGATCCAGGCGCTTGAGGAACGCGGCATCGCCGATCAGCGAGCGGATGTCGCGGTCGGTCTCGGCAGCAATGCGCTGTACCAGCGGGTAGGCTTCCGGGTGAACCGCCGAAGCGTCCAGCGGGTTGTCGCCGTTCATTACGCGTAGGAAGCCGGCGGCCTGTTCAAAGGTTTTTTCGCCCAGGCGTGCGACCTTTTTCAGCGCCGCGCGGGTTTTGAACGCGCCGTTCTCGTCGCGGTGGGTGACGATGTTCTGCGCCAGCGTTGAGTTGAGGCCGGAAATACGGGCCAGCAGCGCGACCGAGGCAGTGTTCACATCCACGCCGACCTTGTTCACGCAGTCTTCCACCACCGCATCCAGACCGCGTGCCAGTTTCAGCTGCGAAACATCGTGCTGGTACTGGCCGACACCGATGGATTTAGGGTCGATCTTCACCAGCTCGGCCAGCGGGTCTTGCAGGCGGCGAGCAATGGAGACGGCGCCACGGATCGATACGTCGAGGTCCGGGAATTCCTTGGAGGCCAGTTCCGACGCTGAGTACACCGACGCGCCGGCCTCGGAAACCATGACTTTGGTCATCTTCATGGCTGGGTATTTTTTGATCAGCTCGGCGGCCAGCTTGTCGGTTTCACGGCTGGCGGTGCCGTTGCCGATGGCGATCAGGTCCACGGCGTGCTTGGCGCACAGGGCAGCCAGGATGGCGAGGGTCTGGTCCCACTTGTTGTGCGGCACATGTGGATACACGGTGGCGTGGTCCAGCAGCTTGCCCGTGGCGTCGACCACGGCCACTTTGCAGCCGGTGCGCAGGCCCGGGTCGAGGCCCAGAGTCGCGCGCGGGCCGGCCGGGGCGGCCAGCAGCAGGTCGTGCAGGTTGTGGGCGAAAACATTGATCGCTTCGGTTTCGGCGCCGTCGCGCAGCTCACCGAGCAGGTCGGTTTCCAGGTGGGTGTAGAGCTTGACCTTCCAGGTCCAGCGCACGACTTCACCGAGCCACTTGTCCGCCGGGCGGTTCTGATTCTGGATGCCGAATTGCTGACCGATCATGCCTTCGCACGGGTGCATGGTGCCCGGCAGCTCGTCGCCGACCTTCAGCGCGGAGCTGAGAATGCCTTCGTTGCGGCCGCGGAAAATGGCCAGTGCGCGGTGCGACGGCATGCTCTTGAGCGGTTCGTCGTGCTCGAAATAGTCGCGGAACTTGGCGCCTTCCTCTTCTTTGCCGGCGATGACGCGGGCGCTGAGGGTGGCTTCCTGTTTCAGGTAGTTACGCAGTTTTTCCAGCAAGTTGGCGTCTTCGGCGAAACGCTCCATGAGGATGTACTTGGCGCCTTCGAGGGCCGCCTTGACGTCGGCGACGCCTTTTTCGGCGTTGATGAAGCGCGCGGCTTCGGTTTCCGGGGTCAGCGACGGGTCGTTGAACAAGCCGTCCGCCAGGTCGCCCAGGCCGGCTTCCAGGGCGATCTGGCCCTTGGTGCGGCGCTTCTGTTTGTACGGCAGGTAAAGGTCTTCGAGGCGGGTTTTGGTGTCGGCGAGCTTGATGTCGCGTTCCAGTTGCGGGGTCAGCTTGCCTTGTTCCTCAATGCTGGCGAGGATGCTGATGCGCCGTTCGTCGAGTTCTCGCAGGTAGCGCAAGCGCTCTTCCAGGTGCCGCAGCTGGATGTCGTCGAGGCTGCCGGTCACTTCTTTACGGTAACGGGCGATGAAAGGCACCGTGGAGCCTTCATCCAGTAGAGCGACGGCCGCTTCGACCTGTTGTGGGCGTACGCCGAGTTCCTCGGCGATGCGGCTGTTGATGCTGTCCATAAAACCACCTGAAATTCTGAAAGCAGCTCGCACGCCCGGAAAACAAGGCGTTGCAAGGCTGGTTGAGCGGCCCGACTGGCGCCGCTACCTGGGTCAAAAGGCAGCCTGTTGACCCTCGAAATCGGAAAATTGCTGCCCATCGCGGTAAAAAATAGCGAGGCAGCAAGCAGTAAAGTCTGACATTGCTCAGCGCAAAGGCGGCGCATTATAACCAGCGTTCTGCAGCTGGGGGGGATTGCGCCGAAGGTTGCAGGGGGCGGGTTCGCTGGCGGTAGAGGAAAAATCTGCTAACAATGCACACGGTGCGTATAACGGCAGCTACGCCATAATGCGCGCCGAGATAAGAGGAGCATCTAATGAGCAGCACTGCACAAACTGCTGAAGGCGAAAAAATTCTCATCGTTGATGACGACCCGGGGCTGAGCAGCCTGCTGGAGCGTTTTTTCAACTCCAAGGGCTACCGTGCCCGCGCGGTGCCAAACACCGAGCAGATGGACCGCCTGTTGGGGCGCGAAGTGTTCAATCTGGTCGTACTCGACCTGATGCTGCCCGGCGAAGACGGCCTCACCGCCTGCAAACGCCTGCGCGGTGCGAACAACCAGATCCCCATCATCATGCTTACCGCCAAGGGTGATGAGTTGAGCCGCATCAAGGGCCTTGAGCTGGGCGCTGATGATTACCTGGCCAAGCCGTTCAACCCGGACGAGCTGATGGCCCGGGTCAAAGCCGTGTTGCGCCGTCAGGCAGCCCCGGTACCCGGCGCGCCAGGCAGCGAAGACGAAAGCGTCACCTTTGGCGACTATGAACTGTCGCTGGCCACCCGTGAGCTCAAGCGTGGCGAAGAAGTGCACATGCTGACCACCGGTGAGTTCGCCGTGCTCAAGGCGCTGGTGATGAACGCTCGCCAGCCGCTGACGCGCGACAAACTGATGAACCTGGCCCGTGGCCGGGAGTGGGATGCATTGGAGCGCTCCATCGACGTGCAGATTTCCCGTCTGCGCCGCATGATCGAGCCGGACCCGTCCAAGCCGCGCTATATCCAGACGGTGTGGGGTGTGGGTTATGTGTTCGTGCCGGATGGCACCGCAACCAAGTGACCGATGATTTGCAGGCGCGGGCATCCGGCGTTTGACTCCATGAGAGTCAACGGGATGCCCGGCGTCTGCAATTCTGCGAGCGCCGCTCGTTTCTGCAAGGTGTCCAGCCGTTTCCTATGAAAACCCCGTTGTGGTTCCCGCAAAGTTTCTTTTCACGCACCCTTTGGCTGGTGCTGATCGTCGTTCTGTTTTCCAAGGCACTGACGCTGGTTTATCTGTTGATGAACGAAGACGTGCTGGTGGATCGGCAGTACAGCCACGGCGTCGCCCTGACGCTTCGTGCCTATTGGGCCGTCGATCCCGAAAACCGTGAAAAGGTCGCCAAGGCATCGACGCTGATTCGAGTCGACGGCGCCGGTGTACCTGAAGGCGAGCAGCATTGGCCTTACAGCGAGATTTATCAGCGCCAGATGCAGGCTGAGCTGGGGGACGACACCGAGGTGCGATTGCGCATGCATGTTTCGCCTGCGCTGTGGGTGAGGGCGCCGAGCCTGGGCGACGCGTGGATCAAAGTGCCGCTGTACCCGCACCCGTTGCGGGGACAGAAGATCTGGAACGTGCTGGGCTGGTTCCTGGCGATTGGCTTGCTTTCAACGGCGTCCGCCTGGATTTTCGTGCGCCAGCTCAACCAGCCACTCAAACGCCTGGTCTTTGCCGCGCGCCAACTGGGGCAGGGGCGCAGTGTGCGCCTGCCGGTCAGCGATACGCCCAGCGAGATGACCGAAGTGTACGGCGCCTTCAACCAGATGGCGGAAGACGTTGAACAGGCCGGCCGCGAACGCGAGCTGATGCTGGCGGGCGTGTCCCACGACCTGCGCACACCGTTGACACGGTTGCGGTTGTCCCTGGAGTTGATGGGCAACCACAACGACCTCACGGATGACATGGTGCGTGACATCGAGGACATGGACGCGATTCTCGACCAGTTCCTGGCGTTTATCCGCGATGGCCGCGACGAGGTGGTCGAGGAAGTCGACCTGACGGACCTGGTGCGTGAGGTGGTGGCGCCCTACAACCAGAACGGCGAACAGGTACGCATGCGCCTGGAGCCTATTCAGCCGTTTGCGTTGCGTCGGGTATCGATGAAGCGCCTGCTCAACAACCTCATTGGCAACGCCTTGCACCATGCCGGTTCCGATGTGGAAGTGGCGGCGTATGTGTCCGGCGACAGCACTGCGCCTTATGTGGTGTTGAGTGTGATGGACCGCGGCACGGGGATCGACCCGGCAGAGCTGGAAGGCATCTTCAATCCGTTCACCCGTGGTGACCGTGCCCGGGGCGGCAAGGGCACGGGCTTGGGGTTGGCGATTGTGCGGCGGATTGCCTCGATGCATGGCGGCAATGTCGAGCTGCGTAACC
Source organism: Pseudomonas sp. Larv2_ips (assembly GCF_963879675.1). Taxonomy (NCBI): domain Bacteria; kingdom Pseudomonadati; phylum Pseudomonadota; class Gammaproteobacteria; order Pseudomonadales; family Pseudomonadaceae; genus Pseudomonas; species Pseudomonas sp. Larv2_ips. The sequence goes on along the minus strand of NZ_CAWOAW010000031.1, from coordinate 480,270 downwards.
GGGAGGAGGGTGGTCTGGAAGCGCGAGTGCGGTTGCCGCTTGGCCTGATGTTGCCTAGAGACGCGGTCTGACACACAACAGAAATCAAATGTGGGAGCGGGCTTGCTCGCGAAGGCAGTGTGTCAGTCGACAGATGTATTGACTGACCCGACGCCTTCGCGAGCAAGCCCGCTCCCACAGTGTTTTGTGGTGTTTGAAACTGAGCGTGTTCAGCCCTTACCCTTGGTCCGCGTCATATTCGGCCCACCATTCTTTTCCAAATGCTGAATGATGATCCCCGCTACATCCTTCCCGGTAGTGGTCTCAATCCCTTCCAGACCCGGCGATGAGTTCACTTCCATCACCAACGGCCCATGGTTTGACCGCAGGATATCCACACCCGCTACCGCCAGCCCCATCACTTTGGCTGCCCGCAGCGCGGTCATGCGTTCTTCCGGGGTGATCTTGATCAGGCTGGCACTGCCGCCACGGTGCAGGTTGGAGCGGAATTCCCCCGGCTTGGCCTGGCGTTTCATTGCCGCAATTACCTTGTCACCCACCACGAAGCAGCGGATGTCCGCACCGCCAGCTTCCTTGATGTATTCCTGCACCATGATGTTCTGCTTGAGGCCCATGAATGCCTCGATCACCGATTCAGCAGCGGTCGCGGTTTCGCACAGCACTACGCCGATGCCTTGGGTGCCTTCCAGCACTTTGATCACCAGCGGTGCGCCGTTGACCATGTCGATCAGGTCGGGAATGTCATCGGGGGAGTGGGCAAAGCCGGTCACCGGCAGGCCGATACCGCGCCGCGAGAGCAATTGCAATGAGCGCAGTTTGTCGCGTGAGCGGGCAATGGCTACCGATTCGTTGAGGGGGAATACGCCCATCATTTCAAACTGGCGCAACACCGCGCAGCCATAAAACGTCACCGAGGCACCGATACGCGGGATCACTGCATCAAAGCCTTCCAGCGGTTTGCCCCGGTAATGGATCTGCGGCTTGTGGCTTGCAATGTTCATATAGGCACGCAACGTGTCGATCACCACCATTTCGTGGCCACGTTCGGTGCCGGCCTCGACCAGACGGCGGGTGGAATACAGACGCGGGTTTCGCGACAGCACAGCAATCTTCATGCAGCACCTGGGGCAGAAATAGTAGAGACCGGGAACACCGGCTTGTCTTGAACGTACTTGACGCCTGGACTGACCACCAAGTGGCCGTCAATCAGCGCCTTGGAGCCCAGCAACAGGCGGTAACGCATGGCCTTGCGACAGGCGAGAGTGAATTCCACTCGCCACACCCGATCACCCAGCGCGAGGGTGGTGCTGATCACATAGCGCACCTGCGCATGGCCGTTGGAGCTCTTGATGGTTTTCATCGTTACCACCGGCGCCTCACAGCGGCGATGACGCAGTTGCACCACGCTGCCCAGGTGGGCGGTAAAACGCACCCACTTCTCACCGTCGCGCTCAAATGGCTCGATATCGGTGGCGTGCAGGCTCGAGGTACTGGCACCGGTGTCGATCTTTGCGCGCAGGCCAGCCACTCCCAAGTCGGGAAGTGCCACCCACTCACGCAGACCCACAACGGTCAAATGGTCAAATGTCTTCAATATGGGTAACCGATCAGTTCGCCCAGGCCTGTGGTGAAACCTCGGCCAGGGCTTTGAATGCAGGCCTGGCGAACCAGTAACCCTGCATCAGAAATATTCCGCAGTCGGACAGGAAGTCGCGCTCGCCGGCACTTTCGATGCCTTCGGCAATGACAGTAACGCCCAACTGCTCACAGATTGTGACAATCCCCTGGACGATTACCTGACGGACACGATCCTGGTCGACATCGCGAATCAGCGCCATGTCGAGTTTGATCAGGTCAGGTTGGAAATCGGCCAGCAGGTTCAGCCCCGAATAGCCGGCACCGAAATCGTCGATGGCGGTCTTGAACCCGAATTCGCGGTATTCACGCAGAATATTGGTCAAATGGCGATAGTTATCTACGTGCTCGCTTTCCAGCGTTTCAAAAATCAGCTGGTTCAGCGGAAAGTTGTGCGCGCGGGCCGCCTCCAGGGTGCTGCGAATACACAGCTCGGGCCGGTAAACCGCATTGGGCATGAAATTGATCGAAAGATGGGTTTGCATACCCAAGGCAGCGGCCCCGGCAATCGCTTGGGTACGACACCGCTGGTCAAAGCGGTAACGGTTGCTTGAGTTGACCTGGCCCAGCACCGACAGCGCACCTTCGCCTTGCGGGCCTCGCACCAACGCCTCGTGGGCGAAGATCGAATGGTCCCGAAGATCTACGATAGGCTGATAGGCGAATGCGAAATCGAAACCCAGGGGTTCGCTTTGCTGGCAACCCACGCAACGCTGGTTTGGCGAGGTGAGTGAAATGGGGAAGTCGGTCACAGCGTATCCTCGCGAAAACAGGGTGGTGCCTGGCGTATCTTAGGTGAGCGTTGGGGTTTATGCGTCGAAGGGCTTCAACGGTAAAGTTGCGACATTTTTCAGAGCGAGGAATTCAAGTGGCTCAAAAGCAGGAAGAGGAAGAAAAAGTCCGTTTGGACAAGTGGCTGTGGGCAGCGCGCTTCTTTAAAACCCGCGCCCTGGCGAAGGCCGCTATCGAAAGCGGCAAAGTGCACCATCGCGGCGAACGCTGCAAGCCGGGCAAGGAGCCGCGCGTCGGTGATGAGCTACAGATTCGGGCAGGATTTGATGAAAAGACTGTCGTGGTGCAAGCCTTATCCGTTGTGCGCCGCGGCGCGCCCGAAGCGCAGGCGTTGTACACCGAAACCGAGGCCAGTATCGCCAAACGCGAAAATGCGGCCGCCATGCGCAAGGCCGGGGCTACCGGTATGACTACCGATGGCAAGCCGAGCAAGAAGCAGCGTCGCGATTTGTTCAAGTTTCGCGGCAGTGGTAATGACGAGTGATGGCGCAAATCTCCAGCAATACGCAGACCCAAATGTGGGAGCGGGCTTGCTCGCGAAGGCGGTGGGTCAGTGAAAAATGCTTAACCTGACACTGCGCTTTCGCGAGCAAGCCCGCTCTCACAATAAGCCTGTGGCGTTACGCCGCGGTGCGTATGACGCTCAACCGCCCGATCACCGGCAGCTTACCGAGCAAACCGAAGATCGGCGCCGTCAGTCGCAGCAACCCATTCGACACCTTCGCCGCAAACGGCGTGTAATACCCCCAGCCCAGCGCCAACAGCGCCAGCAATACCCCGCCGATATAATCGTCTTGCCCCCAGTGGGCGCCTGCCACCAGCCGCGGCATCATGAACAACAGCGCCAAGCCCCAAATCACCAGCACCTGGCCGATGCGCTTGGCAAACACCGTCATGAACATGCCCCAGATCAGCAATACCGATGCATGATCGCCCGGGAAGCTCTGGCTCGAACGGTCCTTCAGCTCCCAGGTTTTTTCCAGCCCAGGGAAGTAGTCACTCATATGAATCGCCCCGCTGATCACCATCGACGGGCTGCTGTGCTGCCAGCCCATCTGCGCTGCGAGTTTGGAAAACAGCATGCGGATGAACAGCAACAGCAGCAGAATCCCGAAAAAGCCGAAGAATGCCTGGCGCACTTCAATCGCCTTGAACACCCAATCTCCGCGAATCAACAGCGTCAGCAAGATCACGCCGACCACCGCGTCAAATGGCCGCAAACTGGCCACGGCCCACACATGCAGCCATGTCGAATGGCTCGCCAGCGGGTCATTGAGCAGGTGAAACAGCCATTCGTCGAAAATCACACACAGCATCTGGCCCGTGGGCCACAGCCAAAAACACAGCAGTCCGATAGCGAGTAGATTGCACAGAGCCCATCGCCGGAGGTTCCACTTGGCTTGGAACAAACCCGGATTGTTCATAAACTGTTCCTCTTCGCTCTATTTAGCCCTCCGTTTCCAGGAGAAAGCCGCACCAATATGGTGCTAAAGCGTTTAATTTTATAAACCTTGTAATCATTTTGTCATCAATTCAGATACCCAGACCTATGACTGATCTACCGGATACCGACTTCACCCAACGCTTCATCTTCGACGAGAACGATGCCCGCGGCGAACTGGTCTCGCTGGAGCGCAGCTATGCCGAAGTCCTCGCCAAGCATCCCTATCCGGAGCCGGTTGCGCAGTTGCTCGGTGAACTGATGGCGGCGGCATCGCTGCTGGTGGGCACCATGAAGTTCGACGGTTTGCTGATTTTGCAGGCGCGTTCCGAAGGCCCGGTGCCGATGCTGATGATCGAGTGCTCCAGCGAGCGCGAAATTCGTGGCCTGGCCCGTTACGACGCCGACCTGATCGCGCCGGACGCCACGCTGTCCGACTTGATGGCCAACGGCGTATTGGCGATCACCGTCGACCCGACGGAAGGCCAGCGCTACCAGGGCATCGTCGATCTCGACGGCGAAACCTTGTCGGACTGCTTCACCAACTATTTCGTGATGTCTCAGCAGGTCGGCACCAAGTTCTGGCTGAATGCCGACGGCAAGCGCGCCCGTGGCCTGCTGCTGCAACAACTGCCGGCCGACCGCATCAAGGACGACGACGAGCGCACTGACAGCTGGCGCAAGCTGACCGCCCTGGCGGGCACCCTGACCGCTGAAGAGCTGCTGGGCCTGGATAACGAAACCATTCTGCATCGCCTGTACCACGAAGAGGCCGTGCGCCTGTTCGACGAACAGGGCCTGCGCTTCCGTTGCAGCTGCTCGCGTGAACGCTCGGCGAATGCCTTGGTCAGCCTGGGCCTGGAAGATGCGCAGGACCTGGTGGTGGAACACGGTGGCAATATCGAGATCGACTGCCAGTTCTGCAACCAGCGTTACCTGTTCGACGCGGCCGATGTAGCCCAATTGTTCGCCGGCGCAGGCATCGACACCCCTTCCGACACCCGCCACTAAAACGTTTAAGCACAGGTAAATCACCTGACGAACGCCGGATTAGCGCAGTTCTGACGGGAGGGCCCTACTCTTTTTGGGCTTTTCTGGCATAATCCGGCCCACTTTTTTCGCGGTAGTAGTGCGCAACTTTCTACTACAAAACGTTTGGAGCACTCGGCCATAGGCCGACGGGGAACCTCATGACGCAAGCCAATAACGCCGTATACACCGATCTGAGTGTTGACGATCTGGTCAAAGAAGCCCTGCAGCGCGGTGAAGGCGTGCTTGCCGATACTGGCGCGCTGGTCGTAGAAACCGGTCACCGCACCGGTCGTTCTCCGGTCGACCGCTTCATCGTTGAAGAGCCTTCCACCCAGGACGCCATCGCCTGGGGCCCGATCAACCGCAAGTTCCCAGCCGACAAGTTCGATGCGCTGTGGAGCCGCGTAGAAGCATTCAACAACGCGCAAGAGCATTTCGTTTCCCACGTTCACGTAGGGGCTGCAGAAGACCACTACCTGGCCGTGAAAATGACTACCCAGACTGCCTGGCAGAACCTGTTCGGTCGTTGCCTGTTCATCAACCCGGCTCAGTACAACCCGGCCGGCCGTGATGAGTGGCAAGTGCTTAACGTGGCCAATTTCGAATGCGTGCCAGAGCGTGACGGCACTAACTCCGACGGTTGCGTGATCCTCAACTTCGCACAGAAAAAAGTCCTGATCGCCGGCATGCGTTACGCCGGTGAAATGAAAAAAGCCATGTTCTCGGTGCAGAACTTCCTGCTGCCGGCTGCTGATGTGTTGCCAATGCACTGCGCCGCCAACATCGGCGAAGAAGGCGACGTGACCCTGTTCTTCGGTCTGTCGGGCACTGGTAAAACCACCCTGTCCGCCGACGAAAGCCGTTACCTGATCGGTGACGACGAACACGGCTGGGGCGAAGGCGTGGTGTTCAACATCGAAGGCGGTTGCTATGCCAAGTGCATCGACCTCTCCGAGAAGAACGAGCCGGTTATCTGGAAAGCCATCAAGCACGGCACCGTGCTCGAAAACGTGGTGATCGACGATGCCAAGCACGCCGACTACACCAACGTCAGCCTGACCCAGAACAGCCGCGCCGCGTACCCGCTGGAGCACGTTGCCAAGCGTTCCGAGAAAAACCTGGGCGGTGAGCCAAACGCGGTAATCTTCCTGACCTGCGACCTGACCGGCGTGCTGCCGCCTGTGTCGATCCTCAGCGAAGAACAAGCGGCCTACCACTTCCTGTCCGGCTACACCGCGCTGGTGGGCTCGACCGAAATGGGTTCGGGCAGCGGCATCAAGTCGACCTTCTCCACCTGCTTCGGCGCGCCGTTCTTCCCACGCCCGGCCGGCGAATACGCAGAACTGCTGATCAAGCGCGTGCGCGGCTTCGGCTCCAAGGTCTACCTGGTCAACACCGGCTGGACCGGCGGCGGCTACGGCGTCGGCAAACGCTTCAACATCCCGACCACTCGCGGCGTGATCGCAGCGATCCAGAGCGGCGCGTTGATCGGTGCCGAGACCGAACACCTGGACACCATCAACCTCGACGTGCCATTGGCCGTACCGGGCGTTGAGACTGGCCTGTTGAACCCACGTAACACCTGGGCTGACAAAGCTGCCTACGACGAAGCGGCGAAAGCGCTGGCGGGTCTGTTCATCGAGAACTTCAAGAAGTTTGAAGTGAGCGATGCGATCAAGGCGGCCGGGCCGAAGTTGTAAGGTTCAAAAGCTGTTAAAAAACCGCCCCCAGTGGGCGGTTTTTTTATGCGCGAAAGGTTAGTCGGCGATGTGCAAAACTACTGCGCCGGCCAGCACTAATGCAACGCCCAACACTTGCACCGCCGACAACCGCTCCTTGAAAAACACATATCCCAGCACTGCCGCAATCCCACCCGACAATGTACTGATCACCGTCACCACCGAAACCGACCCCGCCATCGCCCCCCACGAAAACGCCGAGAAACCCCCGAGGTTCATCAAGCTCGCACCGGTCAATGTCGCGCAGTTTTTCAGCGGTGGGATTTTCAGCCCGTCCTTGATCTTCAATACCATCACCACCAGCACGCACAGGCCTACCAGGTAACCCAGCCACAACATGGTGATCGGTCCCAGTGCCGGCAGCGTGTAGCGACCTTGCAGCCAGAAGCTGGTGCCATACAGCAAGGCAGCGAGCATGGCGTAGGCAATGGACAGGCGTGGGTGGTTGTGCGGAACGCCGTTGTCCTTGTGGATGCTGGAGAGGATCACGCCGACGACACACACGCCGATGCAGCCAAGTTGGATCAGGCTGATGTGCTCACCACTGGCCCAGGACAGCAGCGTAGTGACCACGCCGTACGACGTCACCAGCGGCGCGACGATGGCCGCTTTGCCCAGGGCGAAAGCCTTGGACAGCGCGAGGGCACCGGAGACGGTGAGCAGCGCGGCCGCGATGCCCAGGAGCCAGACGCTCAACGGGCTATTCAGGGATTTGAACAGGTACGCCGGGAAGGTGACCAGCAGCAGAGTCATGATCAGGAAACCGAGGGCCTGGCCGAAGTACACCGCGCGTTTAACGCCGACAGCCCGGGCATTGAGACCCACAAGAAAGTCCGTGCCACCCCAGAGCAGGGCGGCCAGCAGGCCCATTAATACGTCCATGTACGGTCCTTGGTAGGTAGGCAATTCGCCAGGTTAGCGCATCGCCAATGTGGGAGCGGGCTTGCCCGCGCATGCGGTGGATCAGTGAGCGATACTCTACCTGACACACCACATTCGCGAGCAAGCCCGCTCCCACATTTGATCCTCAGTGTCGTTCAGATCAACTGAGGTTTTCCAGGGTCTGGGTATCCCAGCTATGCGTTTTGATGGCCAGGTAGAGCATGCCGATGGTCAGCGGCACTTTGTCGCCTCGGCCTTTGGCGCGGCGTTTGAGGAACACATCGAACACCGGCGGTTGGAAGTAACGGTAGGCATCGTAGTCGCCCAGATCGACTGCAAAATCCTGCTCCAGCGCTTCCATAAATTGCTTGGCCTCGGCGCGGTCGCAGCCAAGGTCGAAGTTGAGCGAGGTTTCAAGGCGAAGGGTCTTGTGCTTCGGCAGGCCGATTTCTTCGTGCAGCAATTGCAGGAGCTGCCGCATGACGGGGTCTTCGGGGAAGTTGGGGGCCAGGTTCATGGTGGGAGCACGCAGAAGTGGGTGAGGGGGATGGTTGCATTGTCGGCGGAATGTGTTTCGGGTGATGAAGAGTAGCAACCCTAACAAGAATATGAAGACCGGTAGGAATGACATTCTGAGGATCACCGCTACGTAGGGTAGCAGGAACGTCAAAGTGAGACCTGTGGTGAGACAGGTGATGGCGAAGCGCTTTCTAAGCGTGGGGTCGGTGATCTGGTAATGCACCACCATATAGATAAGGAGAAAAATCGCGGATTGAAGGTAAAGGTCCATGTGGTCAAGACTCGTCTGAGTAGACATGCATTGAGAGTGTTGACCGCTGAGGCCCGATTCCTCCTCTCACATTTGCGTCCAATCCGATGATGATGTCACCTGCGTGATACCTGCGAAGCTTGCCGGAAATCGTATCGCCAACTAAGCCAGCCGTTACCGTAGATATAGCTATCCCCGGGGCTTTAATCGCACCGGAAATTATTTGTTTGATGAACACATTTTGATCGTTTAACCGGTCGGCCTGGCTCCGTCTCAGCGGTTGGGAAATCGCGACTGCTCTCTCGCAGGGTAAATCTCGGGCCAACATTTTCTCGTACAAGCTGCGTATCTGATCACGCACTTTCCGCGCAGCTGTTTTCGCTTCAAGCAGGCACAGCTTAGCCAAGGCATGCCGACTGTCAGGCACAACAGTGAGGCGAATCATTGTGAAGGTGACGCCATAGTGGCCGATGTATTGAGTCCTTTCGATATTCACGGGTTTTTGCCGGGACAGTGGAGAGGTCACTAGTTTCGGTCATGTGAAGGGAGGTTATGTAGAGGGTGAGATAGCTGTTTTAAGCAGTTTGGGAAGAGGGCTACATCGTCTTTGTCTGCTTCCCACAGAGCTTTCCGGCATTTGCGGTTTGACAGTGATTTTTTGGTAACACCCACCCAATGTGGGACCCGGGCTTGTCCGCGATGGTGGTGTGTCAGGTATGGAAATATTGCCTGACATGCCGCCATCGCGGGCAAGCCCGCTCCCACAGGTTTAGCTCAGTGGTTGGATGGGTTATGGCTGTATTTCGACTGCCGGTTGCAGTTGAACGTGCTGCGCAGCTTCCATCAGATCACAGCCATCCTGCACCAGCAGATATAGGGCATTGATGATGTGAGAGATATCTTTGAGGTCGGCGTGTTCGAAGGTCAGGCAGGTGAAAGTTTCCAGTAAGTCGGTGGCAGCGCGGATGCGCTGGTGTCCGGCGGACTGGATGGCTTCGGCGGTAGCTTCGGTATCGATGACGAGAGGGTGGGTGTCGGTGAAGTTGGTGCGTAGGAGGCGATAGCGATTGGTAGGGACATTGAGCGTTGTCATAAAAGGGCACTCCGAAAAAATCAAAGAAATACGCCAAAAAAATTGGCACGTTTATCTCTGCTGTTGTTCGAGTGACCAAGCTCGGTCGCCGTATTGATAGCGACGGAGCGAGCCTTAGAAGTCAGCGTTATTTCGAGCAATAAACATATGGTTCAATCATTTGGATCGTTCCCACGCAGAGCGTGAGGAACGATCAGTGAGTCTCAGTGGGATAGGAGGCGACGGCGCGGTACTTGGCAAGCACGGCTTCGCGGGTCGGCAGAGGTTTGTCGAAATCGGTCGGCTGGGTGTCGAATCTTTCCAGGCGCAGACTGGCCAACCAATTGGAGCGACGGATCTTGCGGTAGTGATCCTGTTTTTGCTCAAACGTCGGTTCGCTCATTGCAGCGCACTCTTGGGGCGCAAGGCTTGCTCGTAGCGCAATGCTTCGGTTCGCAGGCGGGATAAAATCAAACGCAAAACTGCTAAGTCAGCAGGTAGAGCGGATCTAAAATGCAGCTCCCACATCTGGTTCTTAGTGCTCCGACAAATCCGCGCGAAACATCCCACATCGGCCCTGGGCCATCCTCTACCCCTGTATCATCCTGTCTCTTTTTTCCTTGTGACCTTTCTCGATTCGCTGAGCGCGCTGGTCTATGTTTTGCGCTCGTTCAGCGGTCAATGGAGTGACAGCTTATGCACAACACCCTCCAACAGGTCTTTGGTTATCCACAGTTTCGTTTGGGCCAGGAAGAGGCGGTCAGCGCCATACTGGCCGGTCGTTCGGCCGCTGCTATTTTCCCCACCGGCTCGGGCAAGTCGTTGTGTTATCAGCTGTCGGCGGTGCTGCTGCCGCACCTGACGCTGGTGGTGTCGCCGTTGTTGGCGTTGATGCAGGACCAGCTGGGGTTCCTGCAACGCCACGGCATTTGCGCCGGCAGTATTGATTCGGCGCAGAGCCGCGAGGACGCCAATGATGTGATGGCCCGTGCGCGTTCAGGCGAGCTGAAAATTCTGATGATTTCCGTGGAGCGCTTGAAGAACGAGCGCTTCCGTAACTTTCTGCAAAGCGTGCAGATCTCGCTGTTGGTGGTGGATGAGGCGCACTGTATTTCCGAGTGGGGCCACAACTTCCGTCCGGACTATTTGAAGCTGCCGGACTACCAGCGTCAGTTCAATATCCCACAAGCACTGCTGCTGACGGCTACGGCGACGCCCAAGGTGATTGCCGACATGCAGGCGAAGTTCGCCATTGCGCCGGACGATGTCATCACCACAGGCTTTTACCGGCCCAATCTCAACTTGCTGGTGGAGCCGGTGAGCGGGCATGACAAACGTCGGCGCCTGGTCGAATGGATGAGCGAGCGAGCCAATCAGCCGAGTATCGTCTACGTCACCTTGCAGAAAACCGCTGAGCAGATCGCAGAACATCTGAACCGCAACGGCATTCAGGCCGAGGCTTATCACGCCGGTTTGCCCCACGACAAACGCGAGGGTATCCAGCAGCGTTTTATGGGTGGGCGCTCCAATTGCATCGTCGCCACCATCGCATTCGGCATGGGCATCGATAAAAGTGACATCCGCAACGTGGTGCACTTCGACCTGCCTAAATCCATTGAGAACTACAGCCAGGAAATCGGCCGTGCAGGGCGGGACGGGCAGCCATCCGATTGCCTGGTGCTGGCCAACCGCGACAGCCTCAATGTGCTGGAAAATTTCGTGTACGGCGACACGCCGGAGCGGGCGGGCATTCTCCGTGTGCTGGAGGAGTTGCAGGCGTCGCGCGGCGAGGGGCAGTGGGAGTTCTTGTTGAGGTCGCTGTCGGACCACAGCAACATCCGCGAGCTGCCATTGAAAACGCTGCTGGTGCAATTGGAGCTCAAGGGCGTGATTGCGCCGCGTTATGCTTTTTACGCCGAGTACCGCTTCAAATACCTGATCGAACCCGAAGCCTTGCTGGCGCGTTTTTCCGGCGAGCGCCAGCAGTTTGTCGCGTCGATCATTCAGGTATGCAGTCGCGCCAGAACCTGGGCGACCGTAGATTTCGACGCGCTGTACCAACAGCACAATGCCGAGCGCAGCCGGGTGGTGAAAGCGCTCGATTACTTCCAGGAGCAGGGCCTGATCGAGCTGGAAAGCAAGCAGATGACGGAGGTTTACAGCTTGCTGCACACCGAGTTCGATCCACAGGTGTTGAGCGAGGAGTTATACACAGGCTTCAAGCAGCACGAGGTGACGGAGGTGGCGCGGATCCATGCCATGCTCGATCTGTTTGCCACCGAGGATTGCCTGGGCCAGCGTTTGGCCCACTACTTTGGCGATGAAAACGCGCCGCTGCGCTGCGGGCATTGCTCGGTATGTCATGGCCATGTGGCGCATCTACCGCCACCCCCGAGTTTGCCAGCGCTTGTGGATAAAAACTTCATGGCACTGTGCGGTGATTTTATCCACAGGCACCATGAGCACACCGGGCAACTGCCGGGCGCGGAGCGGTTGACACGATTCCTGGGTGGTATCAGCGTGCCGCTGTTTACCAAGTTGAAGGCGCGCGGTATTCCGGGCTTCGCTGCGCTGGAGGCGTATCCCTACGCCGAGATGCGTGAATGGGCCCAGGCCCATCTGAACGACCTGTAAATCCACTTATGAGAGCTGCACATGTCTGATTCTATGCCGCAACGCGCTGACTACCGTCACTTCCAACCGATCATCACGCGTTGGCACGATAACGATGTGTATGGTCACGTGAACAATGTCACCTACTACAGCTACTTCGACACGGCGGTGAATACTTACCTGATTGAAGAGGGTGGGCTGGATATTCACGACGGTGAAGTGGTGGGGTTTGTGGTGAGTTCGGCGTGCGATTACTTTGCGTCGATCGCGTTTCCCGATCGCATAGAAATTGGCCTGCGCGTGGGCAAGTTGGGTAACAGCTCGGTGCAGTATGAGTTGGCGGTGTTCAAGTCAGGCGAAGAGGATGCCTGTGCGGCGGGGCGCTTTGTGCATGTCTTTGTGGACCGGGCGTCGAACCAGCCGGTGACGATTCCGGCGCGATTGCGCGAGGCGTTGCAGCGGTTGGTGGTGTAACACAACCTGTGTCATCAGCGAAAATCAATGTGGGAGCTGGCTTGCCTGCGATAACGGTGCGTCAGGGTTGGATGCGCTTCCGACAATACGCTATCGCGGGCAAGCCCGCTCCCACATTGGTCCAGCAGTGTCTCTAGACCTTACCGATGATTACGGTAGTGATGCTTGTTCTTGCGATGCCCATACGCATGGCCACGGCCACGATGGTCATCACGGTCATAACGACGGTTATCCCGACCGCGATAGCGACGGTCGTCGTCATCGCTCTTGTTGCCCATGTAGTTGCCCAGCGCACCACCTGCACCGCCGCCTGCGGCTGCGCCGATCAGGCTGCCGGTGTTGCCACCCATGCTGCGGCCCACCACGTTGCCGCCTGCCGCGCCGAGTGCGCCGCCAATGGCTGCTTCACCACGGCTGCGCTTGTCAGCGCCGACTGCACTGCCGCCCGCGCCGCCCAGCGCTGCGCCGATGGCCGAACCGGTGTTACCGCCGACCTGCTGGCCGACAACCGAACCTAGAACCCCGCCCAATGCGCCGCCCACACCGGCTTCGGTGGTGCCACCGGCCATGGCTGCGCCACTGACCAGGCCAAGGGACAACAAGAGAATCGAGGAAAACTTCATAGAGAGACCCCAAGAGGATGACGGCGCGATCCTGAGGTTGTATCGGGATGCTGACAATCGAAAACCGACCAGTGGTACAGGTTGTATACAATTCTCTAAGTTGCTGTTTTGTATGGGGAACTTAAGTGGGTTTTGCGAGTCTTTAGCTACTTCGGAACGGCCGCTTTTATGCAAAAGC
>NZ_CAWOAW010000031.1:297141-466833 GCF_963879675.1 Pseudomonas sp. Larv2_ips | reverse complement strand
CGCATTCTTTCAGTCAGAACGCAGTGCCTGGACCCAAGGGCTGCTACGCAGCCCAACGCGGGGCAAGCCCGCTCGCCACAACGGGCCCGGTGCCGCAACAGGCGCGCCCGTCACAACAATCCCGGTCAGGCCGAGCGCGCCATGATCAAGCCGGTCGCACTCGCCGCTTCCAGACGGATCGCCACAAACTTCGACGTCGGCGTATGGCTGCCATCGCCAGTGCTCTCCAGTGGCACCAGCGGGTTCACTTCCGGGTAGTAAGCGGCTGCCTGCCCTGCGGGAATATCAAACGCCAGCAACGTAAAGCCCTTCACTCGACGTTCACGGCCGTCTTCCCACAGCGAAACGATGTCGGCTTTCTGCCCGGGCTTGAAGCCCAGGCGGATGATGTCGGCTTCATTCACGAACAGCACGTTACGCTGACCTTTCACGCCACGGTAGCGGTCGTCCAGGCCGTAAATGGTGGTGTTGTACTGATCGTGAGAACGCATCGACTGCATGATCAGGTCCGGCACCCGGCCCGTGGCGTGGGTGCGTTCGTGTATCAGGTCTTTGGGCAGCACGTTCGGGCGGAAATTGGCGCGGCCCGAGGGCGTGTTCCAGCGGCGTGCGCCAGCGGAGTTGCCCAGGTAGAAACCGCCCGGGTGTTTGATGCGCTCGTTGAAGTCCTTGAAGCCTGGGATGGTGTCGGCGATGAGGTCGCGGATGCGCCCGTAGTCGGCGACTAGCCAGTTCCAGTCCACGGGTTTGCTGCCCAGGGTTGCGGCAGCAATGCCGGCAAGAATCGCAGGCTCGGATTTCATCAGCTTCGACAGTGGCTGCAGTTGGCCGTTGGAGCCGTGAACCATGCTGAACGAGTCTTCCACAGTGACCGCTTGCGGGCCGTCGGCCTGGATATCGATGTCGGTACGGCCCAGGCACGGCAGGATCAGCGCGTCTTTACCGTGCATCAAATGGCTGCGGTTGAGCTTGGTGCTGATCTGCACGGTCAGGTCGCAGCTGCGCAGTGCTTCAAAGGTGCGCGGGCTGTCGGGCGTGGCTTGGGCGAAGTTGCCGCCCAGGCCGATAAACACTTTGGAGCGGCCTTCGAGCATCGCGTGGATGGCTTCCACAACGTTATGGCCATTGTGGCGCGGCACCTGGAACTGGAAGCGTCGTTCCAGGGAATCGAGGAATGCCACCGGTGGGCGCTCGTTGATGCCCATGGTGCGGTCGCCCTGCACGTTGCTGTGGCCGCGCACCGGGCACAAGCCGGCGCCTGGGCGGCCGATGTTGCCGCGCAGCAGCATCAGGTTGGCGATTTCCTGGATGGTCGGCACCGAATGGCGATGCTGGGTGATGCCCATCGCCCAGCACATGATCACGTTCTTGCCTTTGGCGTACATGCGCGCCGCTTGCTCGATCTCCACCAGGGTCAGGCCGGACTGTTCGACGATCTCATCCCACGAGGTGTCGTCGATCTGGCCCAGGTATTCCAGCACGTTGGTGGTGTGTTCGTTGAGGAAGTCGTGATCGAACACGGCTTCTTTGCCTTCGGCCTGGGCCTGGCGTTCCCACAGCAGCAGGAACTTGGCCATGCCGCGCAGGATGGCCATGTCGCCGCCCAGTGCCGGGCGGAAATAGGCGGTGTTGGTCGGCTTGTCGCCGTTGGTGAGCATTTCCAGCGGGTGTTGCGGGTGCTGGAAACGTTCAAGGCCGCGCTCTTTCAGCGGGTTGATGCACACCACTTGGGCGCCGCGTTTAACTGCCTCACGCAGCGGTTCGAGCATACGCGGGTGATTGGTGCCGGGGTTCTGGCCCCACACGAAAATCGCATCGGCGTGTTCGAAGTCGTCAAAGGTCACGGTGCCTTTGCCCACCCCCACGCTTTGCGCCAGGGCCACGCCGCTGGCCTCGTGGCACATGTTCGAGCAGTCCGGGAAGTTGTTGGTGCCGTAGGCGCGCACAAACAGCTGATACAGGTAAGCCGCCTCGTTGCTGGCGCGGCCCGAGGTGTAGAACTCGGCCATGTCCGGGCTTGGCAGTGCGTTGAGGTGCTTGCCGACCAGGTCGAATGCCGCTTCCCAGCTGATCGGCGTGTAGCGGTCAGTTTCGGCGTCATAGCGCATCGGCTCGGTCAGGCGGCCCTGGTATTCGAGCCAATAGTCGCTTTGCTCCAGCAGTGCGGTGACGCTGTGCTTGGCAAAAAAAGCGGCATCCACGCGGCGTTTGGTGGCTTCCCAGTTGACCGCCTTGGCGCCGTTTTCGCAGAACTTGACCATGCCGCTTTCCGGCGAGTCGCCCCAGGCGCAGCCCGGGCAGTCGAAGCCGCCGTTCTGGTTGGTCTTGAGCATCATGCGCAGGTTTTTCAGCGCGTTGTCGCTGGTCAACCAGGCCTGCGCCACGCTGATCAGCGCGCCCCAGCCGCCAGCCGGGCCTTTGTAGGGCTTGTAGCGCGGAGTCGGGGTTTGGTCGGCTTGGTGGTGCTGGCTCATGACTGGTTCTCCATCGCAGGGCTGTAGACCCGCGGCGCACTTTTCTGCGGCAGGTGAATGAGATTGAGGTTGTGTCGGCGGGCCCATTGCAAGGCCAGGCCGGTAGGCGACGACAGGCTGACCAGGGTCTGGATGCCCGCGCGCAGAACTTTCTGGATTAATTCGAGGCTGCAGCGACTGGTGACAATCGCCAGGCCGCCGTCGGTCGGAATCTTTTGGCGGATCAAGGCGCCGATCAACTTATCCAGGGCGTTATGCCGGCCGATGTCTTCGCGGCCCATCAGCAATTCGCCCTGATTATTCATAAACACCGCCGCATGCACTGCGCCGCTGTACTGGCCCAACGGCTGGAACGCGCTGATGCGCTGGCGCAGGCCGTCGAGCCATTCGGCAGGTGGCAAGGGCGCGCCGGGCAGCACTTGAAGGTCTGGCAGGGCTTGCTCCACCGCCTCGACACCGCACAAGCCGCAGCCACTGGTGCCCGCCAATTGGCGGCGCTGCTGCTTGAGGTTCCAGAAGGCACGGCTGGAAATTTGCACCTGAGCGTATTGGGCCGAGCCCGAACCGCTGAGTTTCAGGTCATATATGTCGCTAACGTCGGCGATAATGCCGCTGCCGATGCTGAAGCCGACGATGAAATCTTCCAGGTCCGTTGGCGTCACCAACATGACCGCCTGGCTGATGTCGTTATAGGCAATCGCCAACGCCACTTCTTCCGCCAACGCTGTGCTGGCGACTTCTGTGTGTTCGAGGTTGCAAAACTGGTAGCTCTGGCTGGAGGCGGGCGCGGGCGTTTCGAGGGCGGGCGCCGCGCAGACTGGGCGCTTGGCGTTCATGTGGCAGTACCACCGGCGGATTGATCAGTGTTTAGACTAGGCGCGACAAAGGGTCGCGTCTAATCGCCAGTACTGATCTATCGATAGATGGCGTCGATCAAGGCTCTTGTTGTGATTTTTGAAACAGCGCGAAACAGGCTTCCGCCAATGCCGAACGCGGTGCGCTGCGACGCATGATCAGCCCCAGGCGAGCCAATGTGTGAGCGTCTTCAATGGGTTGCAGGCGCAGGTGCTCAGTCAGTGCATCCAGGCCGCCGTCCAATGGCATCACCGCGCAGCACAGGCCGCCGTGCACGGCTTGTAACAATTGATGCACCGCATCGGTTTGCAACAGCGGTTGCGGGTTGAGCCCGCGGCTGTGGAAATTGTGGTCGATGGACTGACGGAAATGCATGCCGCTGGTAAGCATGCCCAGCGGCAGTTCGATCAGCGCTTCCCAGCTCAATGGCTTGTCGCCGAAGCTGAAAAAACGCTGGTCGTAGAGCAGGCCCATGCGGGTTTCGCCCAAGGCCAGCGAGTCGAAGCGCTCGTTATCCAGGCGCTCCAGGTAGGACACGCCGAGGTCCAGGCGGTTGCTCGCCAGCTGTTCGAGGATTTGCTCGGAGCTCAAGGCCGACAGTTCAAAGCGCAGGCTCGGATGCTCTTTATGCAGTTGCTGCATCAAGGCCAAGGGATCGAAGCTCGACAACGGCACCACACCCAGGCGCAAGGTGCCGACCAAATTGCCGCGACAGGCCGCTGCTTCGGCCTGCAAGCCGTCATAGGCCGCCAGCACCGTGCGCGCCCACGCCAGCACGCGCTCGCCCGGCGCGGTAAAGCCTTCAAAGCGCTGGCCGCGATTGACCAACGGCAAGTCCAGCTCTTCTTCCAGGTTACGCAAGCGCATCGACAGGGTCGGCTGGGTGATATGGCAGCGCGCGGCCGCCTGACCGAAGTGGCGCGTCTCGTCGAGGGCGATGAGGAATTTCAGCTGTTTGATGTCCATCTTCGCTCCGGGCTTATTCCAATGGCGGGGGATTCTAGCGCGTTTGGGTCTTTGGTCGGCCTGGAACCCAAGACAGCAGGACTGGTCTAGTCTTGGGCATCTGGAACTTAAAAACCCAAGGAGAGCGCACCATGAGTATTTTTAGCTTTGTTAAGGAAGCAGGCGAGAAGCTTATTGACCTGTTGACGCCGGGTAACGCCAACGCAAGTGATGAGTTGAAAAAGCACATCAGCGATGTCGGGCTCGGAAACCCGAATATCACCGCAACCGTTGATGGCGACAAGGTCACCGTGAAGGGTGAAGTTGCCTCTCAGGAAGAAAAAGAAAAAATCATCCTGGCTGCAGGCAACATCGCAGGTGTTGGCAGTGTAGAAGACCAGATCACCGTGACCGGCCCGGCTGTGACAGCGGCCCGTTTCGTCGTCGTGAAAAAGGGCGACACGCTGAGCGCGATTTCCCTGGCGGTGTACGGCAACGCCAACCATTACCAAAAGATCTTTGAGGCCAACAAGCCGTTGCTCAAAGATGTGGACAAAATTTACCCAGGGCAGACACTGCGCATTCCTGAGTAATAC
This sequence comes from Pseudomonas sp. Larv2_ips, assembly GCF_963879675.1. Classification (NCBI taxonomy): domain Bacteria; kingdom Pseudomonadati; phylum Pseudomonadota; class Gammaproteobacteria; order Pseudomonadales; family Pseudomonadaceae; genus Pseudomonas; species Pseudomonas sp. Larv2_ips. The sequence continues at coordinate 461,963 of NZ_CAWOAW010000031.1, read as the reverse complement.
GCTGGCCCAACGGTGGAGCGGGATTGTGTGGGAGCAGGCTTGCCTGCGATAGCATCACCTCGGTGTAATTGATACACCGAGGTGCCTATATCGCGGGCAAGCCCGTCGCTCACACAAGCCCGCTCCCACTTTTGATTAGAGCCCGGCGATCAGATCCCGGTAATCCCCTACCGCCGCAAACTCTGCCGTGTCCTTTGGCCCCTTCTTGCTGTCCGGTTCTTTCACTGCCAGCAGATGCCCCACGCCAAAATCCCGAGCACTGCGCAGGATCGGCAAGGTGTCATCAATAAACAGGCTGCGCGCCGGGTCGAACTGGATGTCCGCTTGCAGGGCATCCCAGAATTGCGGGTTCTCCTTGGCAAAACCATAGTCATGGGAGCTGATCAACCGCTCGAAATACGGCGCCAGTTCAATGCGTTCCAACTTCAAGGACAGCGAGTCACGATGAGCGTTGGTGATCAAAATCACGCGCTTGCCGGCCTGCTTGATCGCCGCCAGAAAGGTATCCGCGTCCGGGCGCAGGGCAATCAGGTGGGCCGTTTCCAGCTTGAGGTCGCGCACCGGAATATTCAGTTCCGTGCTCCAGAAGTCCAGGCAATACCATTGCAACTGTCCCGCGTTACGCTCGAACAGTGGCTGCAGTTCCCTATTGGCTATTGCCCGGCTTACGCCGTGCAGCTCGGCGTAGCGCTGGGGCAGATGCTCCATCCAGAAATGGTTGTCGAAATGCAGGTCGAGCAAGGTGCCGTCCATGTCCAGCAGGACGGTATCGATGGCGTGCCAGGGCAAAGAGGGCATGGGGCGTTCTCATGTAAGTAAAGATATCCGACACAGACAATCGGAAAAGCCACGGTATAGTAACCCGATCACGCCAAGGAGCCGCTTATGCGCCAGAAACCCACCGTCCTCGCCCGCGAAATAGTCGCCAGTAGCCGTTTGTTCCGCGTGGAGGAAGTGCAATTGCGCTTTTCCAATGGCGTTGAACGGACCTACGAGCGCCTGGTAGGCCGCGGTGCCGGCTACGGCGCGGTGATGATCGTGGCGATGATTGACGACGATCATGCGTTGCTGGTGGAGGAGTACTGCGGCGGCACCGATGAATATGAGGTGTCGTTGCCCAAGGGTCTGATCGAACCCGGCGAAGACGTGCTGGCGGCGGCCAACCGTGAACTCAAGGAAGAGGCCGGTTATGGCGCGCGTCAGTTGGAGCACATTACCGAGCTGTCGTTGTCACCCGGCTACATGAGCCAGAAAATTCAGGTGGTGTTGGCCACCGATCTGTACGAAGAGCGCCTGGAGGGCGATGAGCCTGAGCCGATGCGGGTTGATCGGGTTAACCTGCGCGAGCTGTCGCAGCTTGCGCAAAACGAGCAGTTCAGCGAGGGGCGCGCCCTGGCGGCACTGTATCTGGTACGAGACCTGTTGACCCAGCGTGGAGCGTTTATCGCATGAGCGAACTGTTTTTAGGTCACCCGTTTATTGCCCCTGTGATTGAGCTGGCCCGTCAGGCGGGCGAAGTGATCCTGCCGTATTGGCGCGCCGACGTGGAGGTCACCTCCAAGTCGGATGACTCGCCGGTGACGGCAGCGGACCTGGCCGCTCACCATCTGATTCTCGCCGGCCTTACCGCGCTCGACCCGAGCATTCCAGTGTTGTCCGAAGAAGACGCGGATATCGACCAGAGTGTGCGTGCGGGCTGGCAGCGCTGGTGGCTGGTTGACCCGCTGGATGGCACCAAGGAATTTATCTCTGGCAGCGAAGAATTCACCGTCAATATCGCCTTGATCGAACAAGGCCGCGTGGTGTTTGGCGTGGTATCGATGCCGACCAGTGGTCGTTGCTACTTCGGAGGCGCGGGGCTGGGGGCGTGGCGTTCTGATGTGAACGAGGCACCCAAGCAGATTCAGGTACGCCAGACGCCGGCAGCGGGTGAAGCCTTCACCGTGGTTGCCAGCCGCCGCCACAGCAGCCCTGAACAAGAGCGCCTGCTGCACGGCTTGAGCGAAGGCCTGGGAGCGTTGAAGCTGGCGAATATCGGCAGCTCGCTGAAATTCTGCCTGTTGGCCGAAGGCAGTGCCGATTGCTATCCACGTTTGGCGCCGACGTCGCAGTGGGACACCGCAGCGGCTCAGGGCGTGTTGGAAGGCGCGGGCGGCGAGGTGTTGGAGTTGAGTGGTGAGCCGTTCAGCTATCCGGCGCGGGAATCGCTGCTGAACCCGTTCTTTTTGGCGCTGCCGGCCAAGGCCGCATGGCGCGAGCGCTTGCTGACCCTGGCGAGATCCTGAGCCTGGCCTAGATTCAATGTGGGAGCTGGCTTGCCTGCGATTTCGTTAGAGCAGCCACTCACGCTGTGACTGTCAGATCGCTATCGCGGCGCCTCAACATAACGTCCGATAAACGCAAAATAGGTAACAGACGAGCTTTCGTGGCGAGCGGGCTGGCCCCGCGTTGGGCTGCGAAGCGGCCCCAATAAGAACACCACGCTCTGCTGACCGACCGCCGTTTCAGGTTTTAGGGCTGCTTCGCAGCCCAACGTGGGGCCAGCCCGCTCGCCACGGAGGATGGGGTCGCCATTCGGAAGTTGTGTAGATACCGTGGCAATCCAGCGCTCATATTTTTTTGGGGTTTGACGGTTAACGGTGCAAAACGTACTGGCCAGTAAACGCCACCGCGCGCTCCTCACTCCCCTCATTCACAATCCACGTCTCCAGCGTCAGCCGCGCCCGGCCATAACGGTTATACGTCGCCACAAAACGCGTCCACACCTTCTCCTCCGGCGCCCGACACACCACCGTCGCATCCCGTGTGACTGGCAGCGGATAGCTGATCTGCCCTTCCTGAATCACGATATGCCCGTCTTCTATGCCTTCTTCGCGCAATTGCAGGTGCAGCCAACCCCAGCCCGCCAGCACGGCGCCGCAATACAGGCTGCCGCCAAACATGGTGCTCTTGTGGTTGATATTGGCTTGCAAGGGCAGGTGCAGCTGCAACTGGCCGTGTTGCCAGTCGAGCACCTTGAGGCCCATTTCCCGGGTAAGCGGGATGTCGTGGTGAAGGATGGATTCCAGGTAACGGCTGTCGCGGCTCATGGCGGCCTCTTGGCGAGTGGGCAGGGTCATTCGTCGTCGGCGCTGTGGTTGGCGCTGTCGGCGAAGTTCAGGCCGTGCTTGCGCAGTTTGTCGTGCAGGGTTTTGCGCGGTATGCCCAAGGCTTCGGCGAGGCTGCGCACCGAGCTGTGGGGGCGGGTCAGCTCGGCGGCGATCAGGCTTTTTTCGAACTGCTCGACTTGTTCGCTCAGGCCGCCGGGCGTAGAAGTCAGGATGCCAGCGGCAGGGTTGTCCGCCGTGGCGTCCAGTGCCAGTTCGAGCCCCAGGGCAAAGCGTTCTGCCGCATTCTGCAGTTCGCGCACATTGCCCGGCCAGCTATGACGCAGCAGCAGCGCGCGCTGGCCTGGTTGCAGCTCGTTAAGCGGCAGGCCGTGACGGCTGCTGGCCTCGTCGGCAAAGTGTTGAAACAGCATCAAGGCATCCTCGCCGCGCTCGCGCAACGGTGGAATGCGCAGCGGTGCAACATTGAGGCGGTAATACAAGTCGGCGCGGAAGCGACCCTGATCGGCAGCCTGGCGCAGGTCTTCCTTGGTGGCAGCGATGATGCGGATATCCAGCGGGATCAGTTGATTGCCCCCCAGGCGTTCCACCACGCGCTCCTGCAACAGGCGCAACAGCTTGACCTGCACGTCCAGGCTCATGCTTTCGATTTCATCGAGAAACAGCGTGCCGCCATTGGCGAACTCGAATTTGCCGATACGGCGTTTCTGCGCGCCGGTAAACGCTCCCGGCTCATGGCCGAACAGCTCGCTCTCGACCACTGATTCGGCCAGTGCGCCGGCGTTGATCGCCACAAACGGCCCGCTGCGTCGGCTGGACAGGTCGTGCAGCGCGCGCGCCACCACCTCTTTGCCGGCGCCGGTTTCGCCGAGGATCAACACGTCGGCGCGGGTCGCGGCCAGGGCGCCGATCTGCTCGCGCAGGCGCAGCATTTGCGGCGAATGCCCGACCAGGCGCGTGCTCAATTGCTGACGGTCACTGAGGGCCAGGCGCAGGCTGCGGTTGTCCAGCACCAGACGGCGCAGGGCCAGGGCGCGACGCACGCTGTCGAGCAGGGCATCGCTGGCGAAGGGTTTTTCAAGGAAATCATAAGCGCCGGCCCGCATGGCTTGCACCGCCAGCGGCACGTCGCCGTGGCCGGTGATCAACAGCACCGGCAATTCCGGGTCCTGGCCGTGCAGTTCGGCGAGCAACTCCAGGCCGTCCATGCCGGGCATGCGGATGTCGCTGACCACCACGCCCGGCCAGTCCCGCGACAGGCGCGCAGTGAGGCCGGTGGCTTCGCCCAGGGTCAGGACGTTCAGCCCGGCCAGGTCCAGGGTCTGGCACAGGGCCTGACGCAGGTGTGGATCGTCGTCGATCAACACCACCTGAATCTGGTTATCGATACTCATACACTGCGGTCCTCGGACGGTTGCAGACTGACGCCCGGCGAGCCGGCACGCAATTTCAAGGTTAACAGCGCGCCGCCTTCCTTGTGGTTGGCAAACAGCAATTCGCCACCAAAGGCACGCATCAACGTGTCGCAAATTGCCAGCCCCAGCCCAAGGCCCTGGGTGCGCGTCTTGGTGGTGTAGAACGGCTCGCTGGCGCGGCCCAGGGCTTCCATGCAAAAGCCTGGACCGTTGTCGCGAATGTAAAGGTTGACGCCCTGTTCGGTGGTTTGGGCACTCAACCAGAGTTTGCGCGGCGGGCCTTTTTCGGTGAGAGCGTCGAGGGCGTTGGCCAGCAAGTTGCCGAGTACCTGGCGCAGACGCGTTTCGCCGGCCTGTACCCACAGGGTTGCTTCTGGCAAATCGCGGATCAGCTCCACTTCCATCGACCGTCGCCGCTTGGCCAGCAACGCCAGTGCATCGTCCAGCGCCGGTTGCAGGGCCACGCTTTCCGGTGCGTGGCGGTCGCGTCGGGCGAACGCGCGCAGATGCGCGATGATCGAGGCCATGCGCCCGGTCAGTTCGCTGATCAGTTTGAGGTTGCCGCGAGCGTCATTGGTGCGCTCGTGGTCGAGCAGGATTTCGGCGTTTTCTGCGTAGCTGCGAATCGCCGCGAGCGGTTGATTGAGTTCGTGGCTGATGCTCGCCGACATGGTCCCCAACGCTGACAGTTTGCCGGCTTGCACCAGGTCGTCCTGGGCGCGAACCAGCTCCTGCTGGGCGTGTTCGCGCTCAAGCACTTCCTGTTTCAGGCGCCGGTTGAGGCCTTCAAGGTCGCTGGTGCGCTCGATCACACGGGCTTCCAGTTCGCGGCGCGCCTTGGCTTCGAACGCGATGCGTTCCAGATAATGGCGACGGCGCTGCATCATCAAGCCCAGCAGCAGCATCAGTACCAGCAACGTGGCGCCGCCGACTGCTACTACCGTGCGCACCGGGCGATTGATCAGCGAGCGCGGCGCCAGAATTTCCACCGTCCAGCCGGTTTCGGCAATGGCTGAGGATTGGCGCAGCCATGCCGTCGTACTCAAGGCCAGCGGCTGGGGGTCGCGCGTCGGGTAGGGCTGGATCGCGATGATGGCTTGGCGCTCTTCGGCGGTCAGCGGCCGTGTCGCACGGAATCGCCATTGCGGGCGTGATGTAAGGATCACCACGCCGTTGTGGTCCGTCACCAGCAGTTGTTCCGGGGTTTTGCCCCACAGGCTTTCGGTATGGTCCAGGTCAACCTTGACCACCAGCACACCGATGATCGTGTCGCCATCGCGCACGGCGGCGGCGAAGAAGTAGCCGCGTTTGGCCGACGTGGTGCCCAGGCCGAAAAACCGGCCCAGGCGCCCGGCCATGGCTTCGCTGAAATAGGGGCGAAACGAGAAATTGCGCCCGACAAAGCTGTCCTGCTTGTCCCAATTGGAGGCGGCGAGCGTTTTGCCGGTGGTGTCCATCAGGTACATCACTTCTACCCCGGCCTGGGCGGCGACGTTCTTGAGCAACAGGTTGGCGTTGACCAGGTTGGTGCTGACATCGGGCGCATCCAGCGCGGTGCGCAGGGCCGGCAAGTCACCCAGAATCTGGGGCAGCACTTCATAGCGGTGCAGGGTGCCGAGCAGGTTGGCGACGTAGAGGTCGAGGGTCTGGCGGTTTTGACCGGCCAGTTCGCTGCGGTAATAGCGCTCGGCCAGGTGTTCCAGCGGCCACAGCAGCGGTGCCAGGCACAACGCCAACAGGGCGAGGCTGCGCCAGCGGGGTCTTCGCGGAAGGGGTGGAGTCATGGGAGTCATGCGCCTGTGGGGACAGGCGCATTATGCCTAGCTGTGGTGCGTGATGCTGTTGTTATGCGATCAGGTCTTTTGGCTCGGTGTTACCCAGACGCTCACCCTGATAGCTGCCGTCTTGGACGCGGCGGCACCAGTCGAGGTTATCGAGGTACCACTGCACCGTTTTGCGCAGGCCGGTTTCGAAGGTTTCTTCGGGCACCCAACCCAGGTCGTGCTCGATCTTGCTGGCATCGATCGCGTAGCGCTGATCGTGGCCCGGGCGATCCTTGACGAAAGTGATCAGATCGGTGAATTTTTCCACGCCCGCCGGGCGATTGGGTGCCAGTTCTTCGAGCAGGCCACAAATGCCGCGTACCACGTCGATATTCTTCTGTTCGTTGTGGCCGCCGATATTGTAGGTCTCGCCGACCACACCTTCGGTAACCACTTTCAACAGCGCGCGAGCGTGATCTTCGACGAACAGCCAATCGCGCACTTGCAGGCCATCACCGTAGACCGGCAGTTGCTTGCCGGCGAGGGCGTTGAGGATGACCAGCGGGATCAGTTTTTCGGGGAAGTGGAACGGCCCGTAGTTGTTCGAGCAGTTGGTCAGCAGCACCGGCAGGCCGTAAGTGCGCTGCCACGCGCGGACCAGGTGGTCGGACGCCGCCTTGCTGGCCGAGTACGGCGAGCTGGGCGCGTAAGGCGTGGTTTCAGTGAACAGGTCGTCCACGCCGTGCAGGTCGCCATAAACCTCATCGGTGGAGATGTGGTGAAAGCGAAACGCGCTCTTGGCCGGCTCTTCCAGCGTTTGCCAGTAAGCGCGAGTGGCTTCCAGCAGGCTGTAAGTGCCGACGATGTTGGTCTGGATGAAATCCGACGGGCCATCAATGGAGCGGTCGACATGCGACTCGGCTGCCAGGTGCATGATTGCCTCAGGCTTAAAGCGCGCAATCACGGCGCTGACCGCAGCCTGGTCGATGATATCGGCCTGCACGAACTCATAGCGGCTATTGGACGCAATGCTGGTCAGCGATTCCAGGTTGCCGGCGTAGGTGAGTTTGTCCAGGTTGAGCACGTCGTGCTCGGTGTCTTGAATCAGGTGACGAACCAGGGCGGAACCGATAAAACCGGCACCGCCGGTGATGAGAATACGCATGTCGAGGGCCTTTTCCTTAGACGAAGACTTGGCGAAGTTGGCATAGCTTGAGTTGTGAATCGGGACGGCGCAAGCCCGGTATGCATGAGGGGTTGATTAACAGGCCCGAACAATGGCGATATAAGCGCCTGAAAAAGCAGAGGTCGCCACCATGTTGCTCGCCACGTTGATCCATCGTGCCAGTTTGCCTTGCCCACAAATAAGCGCCGATCAAGCCGCGCAATTGCTCGAGCAACATTACGGTTTGACGGGCGCGTTGCAGTCGCTGGGCAGCCAACAAGACCTCAATTACCGAGTTGACAGCGAGCGTGGCCGCTTCGTTCTGAAGATCTGCCGGGGCGACTACGCCACCATTGAACTGCAGGCCCAGCACGCCGCCCTCAATGAACTGCAAGCGCACGTGCGTGTGCCCAAGGTGAACCGCGCACTGACCGGGGAAGACGTGCTGAGCGTCACCGTGGGCGGGCAAACCGCGCACCTGCGGCTGCTGGACTATATCGACGGCCAGCCCCTGACGCATCTGCCGCACCTGGGCCGTGACGTGATCGCAGGCTTTGGTGAGCTGTGTGGACAGGTCAGCCGCGCACTTGAGCATTTCGAGCACCCGGGCCTGGACCGCACGTTGCAATGGGACCCGCGCCACGCCCATGCACTGATCACGCACCTGCTGGCCAACCTGAATAACCTGCCGCACCGCGACGCCATCGAGCGCGCGGCCAACCACGCACACACGCGCCTTCAGCCTTTGGCCGATCACCTGCCGTGGCAAGCCGTGCACCTGGACATCACCGATGACAACGTCGTTTGGCAGCGCGACGCCCAGCGGCGTTGGCAGGTCCAGGGCGTGATTGATTTCGGCGACCTGGTGCACACCTGGCGCATTGCCGACCTGTCGGTGACCTGCGCGGCGCTGTTGCACCATGCCGATGGAGACCCGTTTGCCATCCTGCCGGCGGTCCAGGCCTGCCACGCGGTGACGCCATTGCTGCGCGAAGAGTTACAGGCGTTATGGCCGCTGATTGTGGCGCGCGCGGCGGTGCTGGTGCTCAGCAGCGAACAGCAGCAACGCCTTGATCCTGACAATACTTACCTGCTGAAAAATGCCGAGCACGAGTGGGAAATTTTTCATGTGGCGACCTCGGTGCCGTTTGCGCTGATGGAGGCGGCGATCCTGAGCTGTGTCGCACAAGCGTTGCCGCCGATGGCCGGCCAAGACTTTGCACCGTTGCTGCCGGGCCTGGTTGGGCGTGAGTTCGCGCTGATCGATCTGGGTGTACTCAGCCCGCATTTCGAGGCCGGCAATTGGGAGTTGCCCGGCATAGACCGCCGGTTATTGGATGAAGCGGCGACCGTGCATGGGCTGGCGGCCAGTCGGTATGGGCAATATCGGTTGTCGCGAACGCGTGCCGACAGTACCGTCGAGCCGCAGACTTTCCCGCTTCACGTGGAGTTGCATCTGCCTCATGGCACCGTATTGGAAGCGCCCTTTGGCGGTACGTTGCGCCAAAGCGACGATGGTCTGCTGTGCTTGCATGACGCTCAACTGAACCTGCGTATAGGCGGCGCGAGAACCGCGTTGAAACCGGGTTCGGTGGTGGTGAAGGGGCAACTGCTCGGTGAGGTGCACGCTCCGCTCACCGTACAGTTATGCCGTGCCGAGCTCGAGCCGCCGTTGTTCTGCACCCCGTCCAGGGCGCCGGCGTGGCAAGCCCTCTGCCCGTCGCCGGCTGCGTTGCTGGGGCTGGCCTGTGATGCCGAGCCGGAGCTGGACCCGAAAGCCCTGCTGGCGCGTCGGGATGCCAGTTTCGCTCGCTCGCAGAAGCACTATTACGTCGACCCACCGCGCATCGAGCGTGGCTGGCGCAACCACCTGATCGACATGCAGGGCCGTTCCTACCTGGACATGCTCAACAATGTCGCCGTGCTGGGCCATGGCCACCCGCGCATGGCGGCGGTGGCGGCGCGGCAATGGTCGCTGCTCAACACCAACTCGCGCTTTCACTATGCGGCGATTGCCGAGTTTTCCGAGCGTTTGCTGGCATTGGCGCCAGAGGGCATGGACCGGGTGTTTCTGGTCAACAGCGGCACCGAGGCCAATGACCTGGCGATCCGCCTGGCCTGGGCCTACAGCGGCGGGCGCGACATGCTCAGCGTGCTGGAGGCGTACCACGGCTGGTCGGTGGCGGCGGATGCGGTGTCGACCTCGATTGCCGACAACCCGCAGGCATTGAGCAGCCGCCCGGACTGGGTGCACCCGGTGACCGCGCCGAACACCTATCGCGGCGAGTTCCGTGGGCAGGACAGTGCGCCGGATTACGTGCGAAGCGTGGACCACAACCTGGCGAAAATCGCCGCGAGTAACCGCCAGTTGGCAGGGTTCATATGCGAGCCGGTCTACGGCAATGCGGGGGGCATTTCACTGCCGCCGGGTTATTTGCAGCAGGTGTACGCGCGGGTGCGCGCCCAGGGCGGCGTGTGCATCGCCGATGAGGTGCAGGTGGGGTATGGGCGCATGGGCCACTTTTTCTGGGGCTTTGAAGAGCAGGGCGTGGTGCCGGACATCATCACCATGGCCAAGGGCATGGGGAACGGCCAGCCGTTGGGCGCGGTGATCACCCGGCGCGAAATCGCCGAGGCGCTGGAGGCCGAAGGGTATTTCTTCTCGTCGTCGGGGGGCAGCCCGGTCAGCTGTCAGATCGGGATGGCCGTGCTGGACGTGATGCAGGAAGAAAAGCTGTGGGAAAACGCCCAGGTGGTGGGCGGGCATTTCAAGGCGCGCTTGGAGCAGTTGATCGATCGTCACCCACTGGTCGGCGCTGTTCATGGCTCCGGCTTCTATCTGGGGCTGGAGTTGGTGCGTGATCGCCATACGCTTGAACCGGCCACCGAAGAAACGGCGTTGCTGTGTGACCGGTTACGGGAACTGGGTATTTTCATGCAGCCCACGGGTGACTACCTCAATATCCTCAAGATCAAGCCGCCGATGGTCACGTCCAAACGCAGCGTGGACTTCTTCGTCGACATGTTGTCGAAGGTGCTGGATGAGCAGTTGTAATAGTCGATTGTTATCGGTTATTAACCGTGATGTTTTGTGATTTCCATCTTTTTTACCTTTTAAAGCCGATTTCTATCCGTTATAAAGTCGGTCTTTCACCCCATTCGGAGCCCTGAACGCCATGACCACTCTGCACAGCACACCTCGCGCCGATGGCTTCTACATGCCAGCCGAATGGGCAGCACAGACTCAAACCTGGATGATCTGGCCTGAGCGGCCGGACAACTGGCGCCTGGGAGGTAAGCCCGCGCAGGCCGCGCACGTGGCGGTGGCCAAGGCCATCGCACGCTTTGAGCCGGTGACGGTGGGCGTCTCGGCCGGGCAATACGAAAACGCGCGCGCGCGGTTGGACGTGCCGAACATCCGCGTGGTGGAAATGTCCAGCGATGACGCTTGGGTGCGCGACACCGGCCCAACCTTCGTGATCAACAACAGCGGCGAAGTGCGCGGCGTGAACTGGGATTTCAATGCTTGGGGCGGTTTCGATGGCGGCCTTTACGCGCCGTGGAACCGCGACTCGCAGGTAGGCGGCAAGATTCTCGAAATCGAACGTGCGCCGCGCTACCGCACCGAAGGCTTCGTGCTGGAAGGTGGCTCGATCCATGTGGACGGCGAAGGCACGTTGATCACCACCGAAGAATGCCTGTTGAACCGCAACCGCAATCCGCACCTGGATCGTGCGGCCATCGAAGCGGTGCTCAGCGCCAATCTGGCTGTGGATAAGATCATCTGGTTGCCGGACGGGCTGTTTAATGACGAAACCGATGGTCATGTGGATAACTTCTGCTGCTATGTGCGCCCGGGCGAAGTGCTGCTGGCGTGGACCGACGACCCGCAAGACCCGAACTACGCGCGTTGCCACGCTGCCATGGACGTGCTGCAAAGCAGCACCGACGCCCAGGGGCGCGCATTCATAGTGCACAAAATGCCGATCCCGGGGCCGCTGTATGCCACCGAAGAAGAGTGCGCGGGCGTCGACCCGGTGGACGGTAGCCAGGAACGTAACCCAAGCGTGCGGTTGGCCGGTTCCTACGTGAACTTCCTGATCGTCAACGGCGGCATCATCGCGCCAAGCTTCGACGACCCTTTGGACAGTCAGGCCAAGCAGATTCTGCAGAGCCTGTTCCCGCAGCACGAAGTGGTGATGGTGCCGGGGCGCGAACTGTTACTGGGTGGCGGCAATATCCATTGCCTGACCCAACAACAACCGGCGCCGCACAAAAACTGAGTGCAGTTGTAACAGCGTCTGGGCCACAGCCCGGCACTACCCGTTCGTAGCGCTAATAGCAAGCCCGCGGCCCTGCACGGCCGCGGGCTTTTTTGTGTCCGAATGCCTGTAAATACGGGACATTGGCATAGCTCTTGTATCGATGTCGTCACAGTGACTCGAGGCGATGACTGCGCAGTTCTGTCACAAACCTTGAGTAAGTTAGCCGCTCACGCAGTAGGAGAGAGCGCTGAAATGAATGCCGATATCAACCTGATCTACACGCGCCCGTTCCACCCCACGCGGGTCAACGGTGATGCGATCCGTGCGTTGGCGCTCTGGTTGAAGGCAAACGGCTCGCGACGGGTCAGGCAAGCTGACCTGCGCCGTGTCATGAGTGAACGTTACCCGGCGGGGCTGTTCAGTGAGGATGAAGTGCGCGCGTTGTGTGAATTGTTGAAAAACTGACCAGCACTGAGATCAGTGATGGCAGCCGGCTTGCCTGCGATGGCATCGCAGCCAAGCCCGCTCGCACATCAGGGTGTGAGGTTTTAGAAACTGTAGGTGCCCGTTACAACCAGGCTACGTGGCTCGCCCGGCTGGATCTGCGCCGCACTGGTGGCCGAAGCGTAATAGTTTTTATCGGCAATATTGTTCAGCGCCGCGCGTACGTCCCATTCCTTCTGGCGGAACCCGGCCAACGCGTCCCACCGCCCATAACCTGGTAGCGCCACGGTGTTGAGGTTGTCGGCGTAACGGTCACCCACCAGGGTCAGACCGGTTTCGGCGTACCAGCCCATCTCGGGTTTCCAGGTGATAAACAAGCTGCCATTGCGCTTGGCCACATCGCTGATGCGCTTGCCTTCAAAGCCATTGTTGTCCTTCTCGACCTTGGCATCCTGCAGGCCGATACCACCACGCACATACCAATTGCCGACGAGCTTGCCGGTGGCCGTCAGTTCCACGCCGCGTGAGCGTTGCATGCCTGTGAGCAGGGTGATGGTGCGGTCGAGCGGGTCGCTGGTGCGGCGGTTATAAAGCTCAAGCTCGTACACGGCGAGGGTGGTGCTCAGGCGGTCATCGAGCCAGTCACTCTTCACGCCGATTTCCTTCTGTTTGGTCAGTTCAGGGCTCAGGTCGTTGACGCTGCCAGCGGCATTGGGCGTGATACCTATCAGGCCACCGCCCGCGGGGGAGAAGGTTTTGCTCCACGAGGCATAAAACGAGTGATGTTCCAGCGGCGTCCATACCAGGCCGACGCGCGGGCTGGTGCTGCGGCTTTCGACAGCTTGCCGGGTGTTGAGCACCTTGCTGGTGGTGTCCACTTCGAAATGGTCATAACGCAGGCCAGCCAGCAGTTGCCATTGATCGTTGAGGCGCAGTTGGTCCTGCACGTACACGGCGCGACTTTCGACTTCGGTGTGGTTGTAACTTGAAAGACTCATCGGCCCGTTGTGGCTCAGGTGGCGGTTGGGCTGGTTGAGATCCAGGCTCGGCACGGCTTGGCCGCCACGATTGACGGCGGTGGCGGTATACAGTTTCGGGTCGCGGCGCTGGCTGCCCAGCTCCAGGCCGGTGAGCAGGCGGTGCTCCAGGCCGAAGGTGTCGAAAGCGCCTTCCAGCTCGAGGTTGTTGAATACATTGCGGGTGGTCAAATCCTGCTGCCAGCGCTGGCGCGTGACCTTGTTGGTTTTCGGGTCGTAGCCGGTCTGGTAGGTGTTGTCGAAATCGCTGTCGAGCTTGAACACGCCCAAGGTGTGGCGCAGTTGCCAGTTGGCGTTGAGTTCATAAGCGAGCCTGGAGCGCAGCGACTGAGACTTGTCGTCGATGTAATCGCGGCTATCAAAATAGGTGGCGCTGCGGCTCACGTCTGCCGGGCGCCCGTTGACTCCGGGAATACCGCGGTCCGGCGTGCGGTTGTAACGGCTGTATTCGTATTGCACCAACCAATTGAGGTCGGGCGTCAGTTGCCAGCTCATCGATGGCGCAAACAGCTGGCGATTGCCACTGACGCCATCGCGAAAACTGTTGTTGTCCTGATTGCCCATGTTCAGGCGCAGGCTAATGTCGTCTGTGGGGTCGGTGCTGAGGTCGGCATACAGGCTGCGCAAATCATGGCTGCCGCCCTGGGCTTCGATGCTGGAGGGGTGACCCGTGGTGGGCAATTTGCTCACGCGGTTGACGATCCCGCCCTGACCGCCGCGCCCGTACAGCACGGCTGCCGGGCCTTTGAGCACCTCAATGCGTTCGATGTTATGCAGGTCGCGCACGTATTGGCTGTCGTCGCGAATGCCGTCCAGGTAGAAGTCGTTGCTTGCGTCGAAACCACGAATGCGCAGGCTGTCGAAGCGCGTGTCGGCGCCGCTGCTTACGTTGGGAATGCCGCTTAACGCCTGGCCCAGATCGTTGGTGCCGTAGGCGCGCAGGGTTTCGGTTTTTACCGAATCGATGGCCTGCGGCACATAACGCACTGACGTGGCAGTGCGGGTGGCGGTGTGGGTCTCTTTGACGCGTGGGTCGTCTTCGTCAACTTCGGTGCTGATCGAGGTTTGCGGCAAAATCGTGGTGGCGCAGGCAAAACCAGCAGACAGCAGAGCAGAAAGCCCAAGGGTAATGGGCGTCAGGCGAGAGACTGGCATGGAGGAATCTATCCAAAAAAGTTCGAGAAGGAATTTGCGCGTTAATGGTAATGCTTTGCATTTGCGCGCGTTATGCATTCCCAAAAATGTAGGCTTTGGAAAGTGTTACTCGATGTGTTTTTTTAGCGCCTAAAAGCGATTTTCTGGCTTTCACACAAGCGCTGTAGGCCGTTGCTTAGAATTATTTCGCCTAAATACAGACGATTCACGAAATTGACACATAGTTCAACGCGCGCATAGGATTGCGCCCAACGCCTGTGGCTAACCGCCATGACTTATCCAATAAAAAAAGGCCCGCGGCAGTTCAGTCGTCCGCGGGCTTTGTTTTTTCCGGAAAAAGTCGACACCAGAAAAGCGACACGGAGCCTGGTGTCACAGCGCGTACTCAACCAGTAATAAGGAATATAAGAAATGTTGAAGCAACGGATGGGTCTGATCGCTCTGGGGATTTTGAGCGCTACTCAGGCAATGGCAAACGACCAGGAGCAATCCAAGGGTTTTGTTGACGACAGCCACCTGAACATCGCAGCACGTAACGCCTACATCAGCCGTGACTACAAAAACGGCAAGCAAGACAAAGCCGAGTGGGGCCAGGGCTTCATCGGTAAATTTGAATCCGGCTTCACCCAAGGCACCGTCGGTGTGGGTGTTGACGTGATCGGCCAATACGCCATTCGCCTGGATGGTGGCCGAGGCCGCGCAGGCGCGGGCGGTATCGACTTCTTTAAAGAAGGCGCAGCCACCACGCGCGCGGATGGCACGACACGCAACGGCGCACCTGCCGACGATCTGGCCAAGGGCGGCGCAGCCGTCAAATTCCGGGTTTCCAACACTGTGCTGAAGTACGGTGATCAGTTCCCGGCAGTCCCTGTTCTGCAGTACGACAACTCCCGCCTGTTGTCGGAAACCTACACAGGTACCTCGATCGTTTCCAAAGAGATCGCCGGCCTGCAACTGGACGCTGGTCACTTCACCAAGGAAGCGCGCAAGAGCGCCGAAGGCACCGACAGCGGTCGCCTGAAAAGCATCGATTACATCGGTGGTAGCTACAAATTCACCGAAAGCCTGTCGGCCGCGCTGTACGCCTCCGACATGCAAGATGTGCTGAAGAAGCAATACGTCAACGTCAACTACGTACTGGCCCTGCCAGAGAAGCAATCGTTGACCTTTGACTTCAACGGCTACAAAACCAAGCTGGACAAGAGCTTCGCCCTTGAAAACCAAGGTGACGCCGACGCTCGCGACAACAAAATCTGGAGCCTGGGGGCTACTTGGGCTGTTGGCCCGCACAGCTTCACCGTTGCTCACCAGCGCAGCACCGGCGACACCGGTTATCTGTACGGCGGCTACCGCAACGCTGGCGGCATCGGCGATGGCGGCAACACCATCTTGCTGGCCAACTCCTACTGGTCCGACTTCAACGGTAAGGACGAGCGCTCCTGGCAAGCAGGCTACGGCCTGGACTTCAGCGCCTTCGGCGTGCCTGGCCTGACCTACAACATTGCTTACGTGCGCGGCACCAACATTGACGACGGCTCCAACCGCGGCAGTGGCACCGAGCGTGAAATCTTCAACCAGTTCAAATACGTCGTTCAGAGCGGCCCAGCCAAAGACCTGAGCCTGCGCGCTCGTGCGTCCTGGTTGCGCGTCTCCAGCAACGCCAGCAACTACAACGTAGGCGGTAACGAAATCCGTCTGTTCGCCGATTACCCGATCAACGTTTTCTAATTGATTTGGCGTCGCGCCTGATTTCAGGCGATCAAAAACCCCGACTGGTTCGGGGTTTTTTTATGCCTGCACTTCAGTCTTGGCGGTTTTGCAAAATTTTGCGGGCGAGCGAGGCATTCAGGTAGTTGAGCATCATCGTCAACCCTTCGTAAGGCTCGATTTTCTGGTTATCGATGCACAGTTGGGCCATCTGCAGCAGCACTTGGCGTTTCTTCTTGTTGACCCGCGCTCCGGGTACGCCGAATGCGGTTTTACATCGCTCGGGTAATGGCGCTTCGGGCGTCAGTTCTACTGTGACCCAGACGCCGTGGGCAAATTGCAGGCTGACATCGGCAATGTGTTCGATGGGCAAGGGGTCTTTCAGGTTGGCGAACACAAAATGCTCCGGCGTCAGGCGCAGCGCGGTTTGCGGTGCGCGCTTGATGCGGCGGATGCCCATCCATAAAAAGATCAGCGCGATGCTGCCGATCGCCGCGCCGGCGCCCACGGCCGATAGCGGGGTGCCTTTGAATTTTTCCGGGGAAAGCCAGGGCCGACTCATGATGGCTAACCCCAGCAACACGAACGGCACTGCCAACACCGCCATCAGCGTGCCCCGCCACCGGCCGCCTTCATGCAGCGAGCATTCGCCTGTAGTGGACGTCACCATGGTTTCCAACAGCTCGGTTTGCGCAGTGTTTTCGGTCTCTGCCAGCGCATTCAGATCGCGCGAAAGTTGTACCCGCACGCTAAGCGGCGCACTGAAACACGCATCGATTTGCGCATTCGCAGCAGCTACATCCACTGCGCGCGTGGCGCTGTGCACGGCGTCTTCCACGTGCACTTGTAAAGCTTGCAAGCGTTCGCCATTTGATGGGTGAGAGTCGGTCGGGTGCGGTTGGTGAATGTCCAGCGCTTCGGGCGGCAGCTGCAAGGGTGTGTCGCGCAATGCGGTAAGCACCGCGCCCGGCAAGTCATCCTCTGTGGCTGTGTCACACAGAGTCAGCAACGCCTGCTCGATGTGGGCATGCAGCACCGAGATTCGCAACAACGCCGAGGCCGCCGCCGCATTCCCCACTAACCGGGCGCCGGCAGCATCTGCCAGCAACTCGCGTTCTCGGCTCCAGTGATTTACCGCGTGATCGAACCGCTGCATGAAAAACAGGCCGAACATGAACGAAGGGCGCATGAGCCAACCCTGGATCAGGTCGCTGGCCTGCATGGTTTCCAGCAGCGCCCGCAGGCTGCGGTCGACGCCGTCGTAGATCGGCAGAAAATGCAGGCTGTACTCGGTGTCTTCACCCACAAAGTGCGCCAGTTCGTGGCCGATCACCGCGCCGATTTCTTCACGGCTCAGCAGGCCCAGGTGCAGCAGCGGCACATGCAAGGTGCGCCCGCTCAATCGCGTTTCGGCGGGCATTACGCTGGCTTCGCTGGAGGTCACGTAAAAGCCCTGGGCCAGGCTCACCACAATATGATCCGGCGCCAATGCACCCAGTTGGCCGGCCAGTTCGCGCACATGGCGCCATAACGCGGGTGCCTGCTGGGGTGTAACGGCCTGCCCGAACATTTGCAGCGGTTCGGGCTTGAACATCCCCAGCATGTAGCGCAGTTGTTTAAGCAGCGACCAGATTGAATACACACTGAAAGCGGCCAACACGCCCAGTGTCGCCATCAACTTGACTTCGCCGCTGCCCAGGCGTCCCACATGCCACATCGCCAGGCCTTCGTAAATCAGCACCAACGCCAACGTCGCGGCCATTGCCACCACGTGGCTCACCAGCCCAAAAGGCAACAGCCGACTGCCCAGGGAGAACACCTGCAGCAATTTCTCCCGCGACTGCTGCGCGCGTTGACCTGCCCACTGAGTGCCGGCCAGCGCAGCTAGGCCGATGCACGCCGCGAGCAACCCCAGGCCGATCACCCACGGTGCCAGCTCGCGCAGGGCGCGGTTTAGGCGATGAGCAGTCGGCAGCTCGGCTTCAACGTTATCCAGGCGCGAGAGCGCCAGTTGCACGCTGATTTTCTCTTTGCCCAGGTCGACCAGCGCCGCTGGATCTTGCGCCGCCAGCGCCTGCAACTGCTGTTTAGCGGTGTTCACCTTGGCGCTGTAGACGATGATGATGGTGGATGCCTCGGCAGCACGTTCGCGCTCCCAGACACCGAGGGCGGCGAGCAATAGCGGGAATATGACGAGCAGACAGATCAGTTTCAGGGCGTTCATGGAAGTCCGGTCCCAACGCAGAGCTGTCGGTTATACCGAAAAAAACGCCAGGCGCGATACTTGAAGGTATTACCTAATGCATCTGTTACACCGCGTCACTAATGAAGTACTCCAGCCCATCTTTATCCCCATCAGGCGCACGCCTAAATTAGGCCCACTTGCCCGCCCATCACTCCGATGGCCGGCCACTGGAGCCACTGCCATGCCCTTTGTCAGCCTGCGCGTTACCCGTGACGGCGTTACCCCGGAGCAAAAAGCCCAGGTCATTGCCGAATTCACTGAAACCCTCGAACGCGTGCTCAACAAACGCCCCGACTTGACCCACATCGTCATCGAAGAAGTCGATACCGATAACTGGGGCTACGCCGGCGTCACCACCACTCAATACCGTAAACAGCTCGCGGAAAATCCGTCATGAGCACGCCCGTCACCATCGACTTCATCTCCGATGTGGTCTGCCCGTGGTGCGCCCTGGGCGCTACTGCGTTAGAGCAAGCCATCGCCAACCTGGCGGGCGAAGTTAAGGTTGAACTGACCTTTAAACCCTTCGAACTCAACCCTGACATGCCGGCCGAGGGTGAAAACGCCGTCGCCCACCTGATGCGCAAATACGGGCGCAGCGCTGAAGACGTCGCCAGCGGCAAAAGGATGTTGATGGAGCGCGGCGATGCCATCGGTTTCACCTTTGACCTGGAAAAACGCAGCCACTTCTACAACACCTTCGATGCGCATCGGCTGCTGCTGTGGGCGTTGCCGCAAGGGCGGCAGATCGTGTTGAAAAAGATGCTGTTGCGCGGTTTTTTCACCGACGGCCAGAACCTCAGCGATCACGAAACCCTCGCACGTTTAGCCGCCGAGGCCGGGCTGGACATTGAGGACGCACGAAGGGTGCTGGCCTCTGCCGACTGCGCCAATGAAGTGCGCGAGCTTGAAGCGTTCTACCGCGAGCGCGGCATCAACGCCGTGCCGGCCATGGTCCTCAATGGTCGTCAACTGGTCTGCGGGTCGCAATCAGTCAGTTATTACGAACAGATGCTGCGGGAAATGTCCGCCGTGGCTGCTTGAACCATCTCACTTTCCATACAGAGTTTTCATCATGAGCAATTCGAAAAAAGTCGTTGTGATTACCGGCGCATCCCAGGGCCTTGGCGCTGCTGCGGTCGAGGCTTACCGCCAGCTGGGTTACCGTGTGGTTGCCACTTCGCGGTCGATCATGCCGTCGACGGATCCGGAGATTCTTACCGTGGCCGGCGATATCGCCGACCCGGCCACCGCCGAGCGCGTAATCCGCGAAGGCGTGGCGCACTTTGGCCGCATCGACAGCCTGGTCAACAACGCCGGTATCTTCGTCGCCAAACCCTTCACCCGCTACACCCACGAAGACTACAAGAATGTGCTGGGCGTGAACCTCAACGGGTTCTTCTACATCACCCAGCTGGCGATCACCGAAATGCTCAAACAGGGCGCCGGGCACATCGTCAACATCACCACCAGCCTGGTGGACCACGCCATTGACGGTGTGCCGTCGGTGCTGGCCTCGCTGACCAAAGGCGGCTTGAGCGCAGCGACCAAATCCCTGGCGATCGAATACGCCAAACGCGGCATTCGCGTGAACGCGGTGAGCCCCGGGATCATCAAGACGCCGATGCACGGCGAAGAAACTCACGCGGCATTGGGCAACCTGCATCCGGTCGGGCACATGGGCGAAGCGAGTGATATTGCCCAGGCAATCATCTACCTGGAGAACGCCGGATTCGTCACCGGCGAGATCCTGCACGTGGACGGCGGCCAAAGCGCGGGGCACTGAAAAAACGCCCCACGTCGATCCCCGTGGGAGCCGGGCTTGCCCGCGATAGCGCCACCCCGGCCCCCACATTCACATCCTATTGCCCAACATTGCAGGGCGACTCCCACCTTCACCGCCTTTACCATCACCAAGGGGTGACGCCTGAAGTGCAGTTATTGGTGAGACGCCCCTATCGAGTGAGAGCTATCACCTTCGTTGATTTAACGACGGCGTGGCGCTTTTGGCGCCTGCCTCAAAATCGGATTCTCAAGCGTGGTCGCTGAGTTCACAGCCGAGCGTCAGTCGTGTCGAAAGACAGAAATCCCCAGGCAACAGGCCGCGAAGTTCAAACCATCACAACGTGAAACTGCTCTATGCCATTGTTGCAGCGCTTTCCTGGTGTCGGGATTTTCGATGCACGTAGTTCAGCGCAGGCTTCTCGATAAACAGCCACGACAGGCTGGCCAGCACGATGACAACTGCCACGGTTGCCAGCATGGAAGCGTAGAAACTCAGCGCCGTCGTATTGATCATGAGTTGCTGCACGGGGAAGGCGTAGAGATACATCCCATACGAAATATCGAATCGAGATTTAATGATTCGA
Organism: Pseudomonas sp. Larv2_ips; assembly: GCF_963879675.1. NCBI lineage: Bacteria > Pseudomonadati > Pseudomonadota > Gammaproteobacteria > Pseudomonadales > Pseudomonadaceae > Pseudomonas > Pseudomonas sp. Larv2_ips. The sequence continues at coordinate 441,291 of NZ_CAWOAW010000031.1, read as the reverse complement.
TCTTTGCACAACGTCCCAAGTGACAGCACCAGAAGACTGACTCCGATGCTTGCAAACACCATAACCAACGGTGTGTTCAGGGAGACCAGAACAAGTGCCGCCGACAGAATGCCGATCAATAGTTTCGCTTTCACGCTGCTGAATGCAGCTCGATAGAAATACAGCGAAGACCCTACGAAGAATGCAATCCCGACGGTTGAGTACACCAGTAGCTTCGGCGCCATCGGGTGCGCTGACGTGCTGCATAGGTAGGTGGTTATGCAAAAGGCGAGTGCGATGATCTGCGGTACGGCTGCCCTGCGCATTACCAGCAGCGCCAGCGCGAGCAGCACGTAGCAACCAAACTCAATTTTCAGCGACCACAAGCTTCCGTTGAACGAATCTTTAAATATGAAGGTACGGGTGATGTCGCCTATGTCTGCGCGGCCAAACGCCGACACTTTCAAGAAGTCTGTCAACGACTCCAGGCTGAATGCATAGCCCACACCGTTTTTGCTGAATGCAGGCCCGCAGAAGTACACCATCACAAATGCGCAGGCGATCAAGGCAGGAAAAATTCGCGCGATTCGCTTCTCCATGTAGTGGTAGAAGCTGCGAGTATTTAGAAAGCTTTGAGTGATGAGGAAGCCGGATATGGCGAAGAATGCCAATACGGCAATCGCCCCTAACGAGTTGTAGCCCTGCAACATGGGTTCTTGCTGGCCGGAAAGTACGTAGTGGTGGCTTACAAGAACTGCCAGCGCCGCTAGGTGCCTGATCAGGTCGAATGAATTGTCGCGATTAATCACGCACCGCTCCGTTGGTAATTGAATGATGAAATGTGTGCATGACGGGCCGCTCAAGTGCAGCGTTCCTTGCCGTGGCGCATTCTCCATCAATCATTCGGTAGGGCAAAGTCGTTTTTCAGCCGGACCAAAAGCTATTGATAGGGGATAAGGCTTCAGCTGAGGGAGGGGGCGCAAATAAGCGCAGAGACGAACGACATCACGGTCGATGTGAACAGCTGCGGATGAACCGAGGGAGCTGATGCTTACGCCAGAAACAACAAAGCCCTCACATTGCTGTGAGGGCTTCGTCTTATATGGTGCCGGCACCAGGAGTCGAACCCGGGACCTACTGATTACAAGTCAGTTGCTCTACCAACTGAGCTATACCGGCGTGTTAGGGCGACGATTATAGCGATTGGCAAGCATCTGTAAACCCCTGAATTCTGACTATTTTTGCAGAGGCGAAGGTTTTTTTGCGATCACTGCTTTTTCGTCGTCTCCGGGGCCTCAAATCGGCCTCAATTTCCGTCCCCGCAAGTGTCGGTAAATTTCATGTAGTCCAACACCTGTGTCTGGCCCTTCGAATCCAGGTAGGTCATTCGCGCATTCACCACGCCGCAGCCCGAGCGGGCGTCTTCGGTGGTTGACAGTACGCGCTGGATGTCCGGCTTTTGGCTTGCCTCGGCATGGGCGCCGAAGGTCAGGGCAAGCAGGCCTAAGGCAATGCAGTGTTTCCAGTTGTTTGGATTCATGGTGCTGTCCTCTGGGGCGTCAATGGTGGGGTGAGGTCATTGAATGCCTTGCAGGTATCTGGGCTGTGTCTCGCAGCTTCGGTTTTGTCTCGTTATGTGTTGGCCTGGGATTTATGTACTTGCTGATACGAAAGAGGTTTGAGAGCGGTTGTCATGAATCACGAGCTGGTCAAAAAACACACAAATAATACCCAGTGCATTGATTTAAAACATAATATTTAGGTATTGGCTTGCAGCCATAAAAATGGCGCCATGCCGCTCATCTGAAAGGAATTCGTTACAAACACCAAAATACTGACACCATCAGTGTGATATCACACAATGCGCGCCTTAATTGATCAGCGATGAGAACGGGAGGAGCAGTCAGTGGGGCGTGCAGATCACATTTCAAAACTTTACACCGCGCTGGCTGAACCCTCTTTGCGCGAGCCCTCGGTGGCCGAGCCTTTACAGCGCTTGCTGGATCAATTGAACCAAGGCACGGCCGCTTCTGCTCACCCACCCCAAGTAGTAGAAAGCCCGCGTGGCGAGGTGTATTCGCACGCCTCGGCGCCCAAGGTCGTGGTGGTGGTTTCTGCTACCGGCGGCGTTGGGCGCAGCACGTTGGCCGCCGCGCTTGCCAGCGGTTTGCAGCGTCAGGGGCATCCAGCGCTGGCGCTGGACCTGGACCCGCAAAACGCGCTGCGTCATCACTTGTGTCCGGGGTTTGATCTACCTGGCCTGGGGGCGACCAGCTTGCTCAATCAAACCTGGCACGCCTTGCCCAAACGAGGGTTTGCCGGGTGCCGGCTGGTCAGCTTTGGTGAAACCGACGCCGTGCAGCAACAAAGCCTGAATCGTTGGCTGGGGCAGGACCTCGATTTTCTCGGCAAGCGTTTGGCCGGCCTCGGGCTCAATGGCCAGGACACGGTGGTCATCGACGTCCCTGCGGGCAACACGGTGTATCTCGGCCAGGCAATGTCGGTGGCGGATGCGGTGCTGGTGGTGGTTCAGCCGGACGCGGCTTCGTTTCGCCGATTGGCGAAGATGGACGAAGTACTCGCGCCCTACCTTGCAAGTGAATCGCCGCCTCAACGGTTTTACGTGATCAATCAGGTCGACGGCGCTCACGCGTTCAGCCAGGACATGGCGGGCGTTTTCAAATTACGCCTGGGTGATGCCGTGTTGGGCACGGTTCAACGCGATCCCTCGTTCAGCGAGGCGCAGGCTTACGGTCGAGACCCGCTCGACCCGGTGCTTGATAGCGTCGGATGCCAGGACGTGAATGCGCTGTGTCGTGCGTTGAGCGCGCGAATGCGTTAAAACGTGCACGGCCATTAATTTGACTATTTACCGTTTGTCTAAAAAACAACCAGTCAAAACATCAAAATAATGACACTTCGCCGCACCTGTCACAGAATGCGTCACTAAGACGCCAATAATAAGACCTGCGGTAAGTGCCTGCTTGCCGACCTTCACGTCTTTACGCTGCGTCGTGAGGAGTAGGCCATGAGCCTGAGTGAAGAGCTTTTGACGTTGTTCGGCAAAAACGTCACCCACGATGCCCAAGGCATCAATGCGCGCATGCACTTTTTCGGCAGCGTGCCTTCCGACCCATCCCCCCACGCACACGCTCAAGCCATTGATCTGGCAGCACTGCGCCCGAAAATCGTCGCGCTGGTGTCGATGAATGGGGGTGTCGGCCGAAGCACATTGGCCACAGCCCTGAGCAGCGGCCTGCAGCGCCACGGCGAATCAGTGGTGGCGTTGGACCTGGACCCGCAGAACGCCTTGCACCATCACTTCGGCGTCAGCGCGGCGCTCCCCGGAATCGGCCGCACCAGCCTGGAGCATGGGCAGTGGAGCCCGTTGCAACAGCTTGGTTTCGCCGGTTGCCAAGTGCTCACCTTTGGCGATATCGATGTCCAGCAGCAGGAAAATCTCGAGCGCTGGCTCAAGCACGAGCCGACCTGGCTGGCTCAACGCCTCTTGTCGCTGGGCCTGAGCGAGCGGCAAACGGTGATCATCGATACGCCGGCTGGCAACAACGTCTACTTTCATCAAGCGCTGAACGTTGCCGACGTGGTGTTGGTGATTGTGCAGGCGGATGCCGCGTGCCTTGGCACGCTCGATCACTTGGATGTATTGCTTGCGCCGCACCTTGCCGGTGAGCGTCCGCCTGCCGTGTATGTGGTGGTCAATCAGGTGGATGAGAGCAATGCATTCAGCCTGGACATGGTTGAGGCCTTCAAACAGCACCTCGGCAAGGCTCCGCTGGAGGTTCACCGTGACGTGGCGATCAACGAGGCGCTAGCGTTTGCCGCCGACCCGTTGGATAACGTTGCGAAACACCTGGCCAGCGACGATATCAACGAAATTTGCCGGTTGTTGAAGGCGCCCAAAAGAACGGCTTAAGCGTGGTTTATATGCTTTAAGCCAGATGCTTATGCACAATCGGTTGGTCGTGGGTGTCACGAAACAGCCATTTTGTGGAGCCGTTCTCAATACGCTGCAACTGCCTGTTTTGCGTGCACTTTATAATGTGAACAAAAAATGACCAGCTCGGCTTTTGGCCTGTAGTGCTGATAGTTACAGCGCTCGTAAAGAATTCATCAACAGACTTATCCACAGGGCGCGTGTAGGAAAATTTGCCCTTTAATCGCGCTCAGCCACCACCATCAAATTGCGCGGGGTCAGCGTGGCTTCGCAGAAGCTGCCTATCTCAACGTTGTAGCCCTGTTCGAGCAGAAAAAGTGCCCGGTCCAGCACCAGCCACATCTCCAATGGGCGCCGAAACAACCCACGCACCAACTCCAGGTTTCTGACCTCGGCCAGCCGGCGCCAGCCCTGCGCTTCCAGCGCCTGCCAATCCTGTTCACCTGTGGATAAGCCTTTAAGGCTCGCCAGTGCTTGGCAATAGTCTGCGAAAGGTTGATCCAGCCAGCGGGCGGGCAAGGAAGGCGTGGGCAAATAGTCATCGCAGTTGCGCAATTGCCGCTGTAGCTGATCGAAGCCCAGGCGTCGGGCCATGGAGATATCCCGCTGTTGGCGTACGCGGTTGCCGGCAGTGACGGTTTCGCTCAACGGCAGGCCCAGGTCATCAATCGACAGCCGCAATTGCGACGCGCGTGCGGTGCCGGATACAGCTTGATAGCTGTCGGCGTTGATGCGGTTGTAACAGCAGGGCGCCAGTGACAGTTGCTTGCAACCGGCCGCGCTGGCCAGTTGCAGCAGGCGCACGTGCAGGTCGCCGCAGGCATGCAGGGCGACGGGTGTGTGTTCGGGGCTGAGTGCCACTTTGGCCATCACGTCTTGCAGGCGATGGGTGACGGGCAAGCGGTGGTGGTCGCTTATTGCCTGGCCGGAGGCGATCAGCGCCGGGTCGTGTTCCAGGCACGTCAGCTGTTGGCCGGGTTGCAGCAGTCGGCGGCCAAGGTGGCCTTTGCCGGCGCACCAGTCCAGCCAATGGCCGGGCGTGTGGGTGAAGTTGAGTGCGGCGCCGAAAGCTTCTATCTGTTGCCATTTGCGACCCGGCACGTCGACATTCAATCGATGACGCGCCGGCTCCAGCGCCCGTGTCGGTAACCTGTCCACGGCACTGAGCTGAAGCGCCTGTTCGGCCAGCTGTGGAAAAGGCGCAGGCGCCGGCAGGTCGTGAGGCCAGTTGTGACAGCTTTCGGCATCGGTCAAAGTGCGCTGGCGTAACCACTGGGCAAGCTCGGGATACTCGCGTTCCCAGGGTAATTGCAGATGCGTAAAGGGCCGTGGTCGCCACAGCCCTTGGTGCTCGATCAGGAACGCATCCAGCGCCGCGAAGCGCGCCTCAACGTCCCTGGCAAGCATCGACGCGCAACCAGCGTTCGAGCAGTTTGAAGCCGCGTACCAGGATGTAGGAAATCAGCAGGTAGAACACGCCGGCGGTGAAGAACATCTCAACTGTCAGGTAGTTGCGCGCAATGATGGTCCTGGCCATGCCGGTCAGCTCGAGCAAGGTCACCGTGCTCGCGAGCGAGCTGGCCTTGAGCATCAAAATGACTTCGTTGCTGTAGGCCGGCAGGCCGATGCGGGCCGCACGCGGCAGGATGATATAGAACAGCGTTTTCGGCTTGGACATGCCCAGCGCGCGCGCCGCTTCGATTTCGCCCGGCGGGATAGCCTGGATGGCGCCGCGCAATATCTCGGCGATATAAGCCGCCGTGTGCAGGGTCATGGTGGCCGTGGCACACCAGAAAGGGTCGCGCAGATACGTCCACATGAAGCTTGCGCGCACGGCGTCGAATTGGGCCAGGCCGTAATAGACCAGGAACAACTGCACCAGCAACGGGGTGCCGCGAAAAAAGAAAATATACGCGTAGGGCAGCGAACGCACATACCAGCGCTTGGACGAGCGAGCGATACCCAGTGGGATCGCCAGGATCAGCCCGAGAATCACGGCAATGCCCACCAGTTCCAGGGTCAGAATGGCGCCCTGGATAAACTTCGGCAGCCACTTATAGATGACTTCCCATTCCATTACGTCGTCCTCACGAAGCCGCGGGCGGCGCGTTTTTCCAGCACGTGCATAGCGACCATCGACAGCGACGTCAGCCCCAGGTAAATGAACGCGGCAACCAGATAGAAGGTGAACGGCTGTTTGGTGACGGTGACCGCGATCTGGGCGTGGCGCATGATTTCTTCCAGGCCGATGACGGTGACCAGCGCGGTGTCTTTCATCAGGATCAGGAACAAGTTGCCCAGGCCCGGCAGAGCGATGCGCCACATCTGCGGCATGATCAGACGGGTGAAGATGCGAAACTTCGACAGGCCCAATGCCACACCGGCTTCGCGATGGCCCTTGGGAATAGCGATGATCGCGCCACGTAACACCTCGGTGGCGTAGGCCCCGAAACACAGGCCCAAGGCGATCACGCCGGCCGCGAAAGCGCTGAGCGACAGGTCGGGGATGTCGAGCATTTCACCCAGGCTGCGCATCGCATTGATCGTGCCGAAATAAATCAGCAACACCCACAACAGTTCCGGCACGCCGCGAACGATGGTCGAGTAAACGCCGCCAAGCCATTGCAACGGCTTGTACGGGGACGTCTTGGCCAAGGCGCCGGCAAGGCCCAGCACCAGCCCCAGGCATAAAGCCGTGAGTGCCAGTTTGACGGTCATCAGCGCGCCGGCGGCGAGCGCCGGGCCGAATCCGTAGAGATCGAAATTCATGGTGTTTTCATATCGCGGCAGGCATTGCTAAAAGCCGACGCGCTCAAGCAGCGCGTCGGGCAGGCCGTTCAGATCATTCGATGCTGAACGGGAAGTACTTGTCGTTGATCTTTTTGTAGGTGCCGTCTGCCTTGATCTCTGCCAAAGCTTTGTTCAGACGCTCGCGCAGCGGGTCGCCCTTGCGCACGGCGATCCCGATCTTGTCGCTTTCTACAACGGGGTCGCCCTTGAATTCATAGGCCGAACCGTCTTTGCTCTTGAGCCATTCGTACTGCACGTATTTGTCGGCGAGGATGCCGTCAAGGCGGCCGGACGTCAGGTCGAGGTAGGCGTTTTCCTGGGTGTCGTAAAGCTTGGCTTCGGTGTCCGGCAGCTTGTCTTCCAGGTAGGTACCGGCCAACGTCGCGCGCTGTGCACCGATGACCTTGCCCTTCAGGTAAGCGGCGTCGGTCTTGAAGTCCGCAGTCGCTTTAGGCGCGATGAATTGCAGCTTGTTGGAGTAGTACGGGTCGGTGAAGTCGACGGCCTGCTTGCGCTCATCGGTGATCGACAGCGAGGACACCAGGAAGTCGAACTTCTTGGCGTTCAGGGCCGGGATGATGCCGTCCCAGTCGGACACATACACTTCGCACTTTTCGACTTTCATCTTCGCGCACAGGGCGTCGCCGATGTCTTTGTCGAAGCCGACGACGTTGCCGCTGGCGTCTTTATTGTTGAAGGGCGGGTAGGCCGCTTCGATCCCCATCTTCAAGGTTTCTGCCATGGCCGTGGCGCTGAACGCCATCGAAACGGCCGCGGCCAGAAGGAATTTTTTATAGTTCTGCATGCATGTTGCTCCGTTAGCGGTTGCTGGACATGAATTGTTTGCAGCGCGCCGAAAGCGGGTTTTCAAACACCTGCTGTGGCGATCCTTGCTCTTCGACCAGGCCCTGGTGCAGGAACACCACTTCACTGGACACCTGACGGGCAAAGCCCATTTCATGGGTGACCAACAGCATGGTGCGGCCTTCTTCGGCCAGCGCGCGGATCACATTAAGTACTTCCTGGACCATTTCCGGGTCAAGCGCCGATGTCGGCTCGTCGAACAGGATGACCTTGGGCTGCATCGCCAGGGTGCGCGCAATGGCCGCCCGTTGCTGCTGGCCACCGGACAGTTGCGCAGGGTAGGCGTGGCGCTTGTCAGCGATGCCGACCTTGGCCAGCAAGGCTTCGGCCACTTCTGTGGCTTCGGCTTTGCTTTGGCCGAGCACACGGCGGGGCGCCTCGATGATGTTGTCGAGGATGCTCATGTGCGGCCACAGATTAAAGTTTTGAAACACAAAACCGATTTCGCTGCGCAGGCGGTTGATCTGTTTGCCGTCGGCGGCCATCAGCTCGCCGTTTTTCGCGGCCTTGAGCTTGAGCTCTTCGCCGGCGACCAGGATCTGCCCCTGATGCGGGTTTTCCAGCAGATTGATGCAGCGCAGGAAGGTGGACTTGCCGGAACCGGAGGAACCCAGGATCGAGATCACGTCGCCGTCGCGGGCGGTCAGCGAGATACCTTTAAGTACCTCAAGCTCACCATAGCGTTTATGCAAGTTGCGGATTTCAAGCGCGGGCGCGGCCTCGGCCATGTGCGGTCCTCATTGTGTTCATTGCATTCCTGCTGTTGGGCCGCCTTCCTGGCGAGGCGCCAAGCTAGCATAGCGTTCGGATGGCAGCCAACAGCGCTGCGGACGGTTAACGGGTGGCCTGCGGCAGGGTGTCGCATCGGCGCAGCAGCGTGTCGCGCCATCAACAACCTACAGACGTTTGAACCCGAGAAATCCACAGGCTTTGCGTAAAAAAGGGCGCGATGGTGCCAGCTTTGGGCGGGTGTTGGAAGGGTTAACCGGGCAAACGGTCCATATCAGCCCCTTTGTGGGGCGTCACGCACTTTTTGTGTGTGTTTTTGGTGCGCCCGAGCGTCTTGAATGTGGGTCGCACGGTAACGCTATAGCGGAATGCCATTGTTCTCAATGACTTGCAGCTCACGTTGAATTGTCCTACAGCCCGCGTCAATCGCGGCTCTGTAACATTTTGGCGCAAATCTTGCGTAAAAAATAAAGAACGCCCCGTTGGTTTCTTTTCACGAGAAAGATCGCAGGCCGGGCGGACCGTTTTCGCAATTCCTCGTAAAGGTGTGTCAATGAGTAGTACGCAAAGCTCCAATGACCTCGAACAGGGGCTCAAACCGCGTCACGTCACCATGCTGTCGATTGCCGGCGTCATTGGTGCCGGTTTGTTTGTTGGCTCCGGCCACGCGATTGCTGCCGCCGGCCCGGCCGTACTGCTGGCTTACGCCGCTGCGGGTACGCTGGTGGTATTGGTGATGCGCATGCTCGCCGAAATGGCCGTGGCCTCGCCGGATACCGGTTCGTTCTCCACCTATGCCGACCGCGCGATTGGCCACTGGGCCGGTTTCACCATTGGCTGGTTGTACTGGTGGTTCTGGGTGCTGGTGATTCCGTTGGAAGCCAACGCCGCTGCGACCATCCTTAATGCGTGGTTCCCCGATGTGGCGATCTGGGCCTTTACCTTGATCATCACGTTGCTGCTCACGGCAACCAACTTGTTCAGCGTGAAAAACTACGGTGAGTTCGAGTTCTGGTTTGCGCTGATCAAAGTCGTGGCGATTGTGGGCTTTGTGATCCTCGGCCTGGCGGCGATTTTCGGCTTCCTGCCGACCAGTCAGGTCAGCGGTGTGTCCCACCTGTTCGACACCCAAGGCTTTATGCCTAATGGCATGGGCGCGGTGTTGGCGGCCATCCTGACCACCATGTTCTCGTTCATGGGCACCGAGATTGTCACCATCGCTGCGGCCGAATCGAAGAACCCTGGCCAGCAAATCACCAAGGCCACCAACTCGGTGATCTGGCGGATTGGTTTGTTCTACCTGCTGTCGATCTTCATTGTTGTGTCGCTGGTGCCATGGAACGATCCGACGCTGGCTGCCGTAGGTTCCTACCAGACTGTGCTGGAACGCATGGGCATTCCGAACGCCAAGCTGATCGTCGACCTGGTGGTATTGGTTGCCGTGACCAGCTGCCTGAATTCGGCGTTGTACACCGCCTCGCGCATGCTGTTCTCCCTGGGTCGTCGCGGTGATGCACCAGCGATGTCCAAGCGCACCAATAAAAGCGGCACGCCTTACTGCGCGGTGCTGTTGTCCACTGGCGCGGCGTTCCTGGCCGTGTTCGCCAACTACGTCGCCCCGGCGGCGGTGTTCGAGTTCCTGTTGGCAAGCTCCGGCGCCATCGCGTTGCTGGTGTACCTGGTGATCGCGGTGTCGCAACTGCGCATGCGCCAGAAGCGCACGGCTGCGGGCGAGAAGATTGTATTCAAGATGTGGCTGTTCCCTGGCCTGACCTACGCGGTAATGGTGTTCATCGTCGGTACGCTGACCATCATGCTGTTCCAGGAAGCGCACCGGGTCGAGATTATTGCGACCGGGATTTTGAGCTTGCTGGTGGTGCTGGCGGGGTTGTTTGTGGCGAGCCGTCGCAAGGCGCAGAGGGTAGGCGCTGCCGTACTCAATTGATGGAATGAAATGCGGTGCTCATTGCACCGCAATGCAAATGTGGGAGCGGGCTTGCCCGCGATTACGGTAGATCAGCCAGCACATCTGGCGACTGATCCACCGCTTTTCGCGGGCAAGCCCGCTCCCACATTTGGTTTTGTGTCAGTCTGGCGAGTTGGTGAGCGCTTGGGACGCCGCCACATAATCGGCCTGAAACTCCGGCGACTCGATCCACGCCAGCGCTGCCGCCTCATCGTCACTGTCCGTCGCCCACTGCCGGTACTCGATCAGTGCCGCGAGAATGAAGTCGGTGGCCTCTTCTTCGCCTTCCTGCTCCAGCACCAGCGCCAACAACGGATGCGCCAGGAATACTGCACACAGTGCCTGCTGGCTGGTTTCGCCCGCGGTGCGCATCTCCATAAACAACTCGGTCAAATCTACCGACTCAAGGTCGATGCGGCTGTCATCGCCGGCGAACGCATCCGGCTTGGTCGCCACGCTGCGTTGGGTACGGTTTTGCTTGGCCTTGGCCTTTGCCCGGTGGGCACGTTTTTGCTGCTTGTTCGGCGAGGCCATGGGCTCAACGTCCTTGGGTACTGGGTCTGGGTGGGTATTGAAGCGCAGGTTGGGGGTAAATCCCAAGGGATTCTAAACGCGCAGGCCGGGAGCGCCTTGCATCAACTCACCGTGTTGCAGCCACGCCAGTGCAATCGGCCACAGCCGGTCCTGATATTCACTGCGGAAAAAAGCGAAATGCCCGACGGCTTTATCGCCAATATCTTCAGGAGCTATGCGCAGATGCGTGCGCTCGCTGTGTTCAAAATAGCCCAGCAGACGCTCAATGGCCGCCACTGTGCCAAACGGATCGTCGGTGATGCTGATCGCCAGCAATTGCGCCTTCACGCGGGCAAACGGCAGCTCATTCAGCGCCCGCCCGCTGGGGCGCGTCTCATACCTGGGGGTTGGCGTGCCCCAGTCGTGCACCACGCCGGCCGGTGTGTCCTCCAGCCAGCCCAGGCGTTTACCGGGGAAGTAGCCATACAGCGCGGTCACCAGCGGCATCACCACATGCCACTTGGCAAACATGCGCCAGCGCCCGCTGGCCTCATAGTCGCGCCAGTACGCAAACTGCGCGCCGACGGTGACGATGCGTCGGATCATCGCGCCGGAAGCGCCAAGCCCCGCCGCACAGCCTCCAAAGCTATGACCGACCACGTCAATCGGCTGCCCTGGAAACTCCCGTTGCGCGCGCTGCAGCATCGCCTCGAAATCCAGCACGCCCCAATCCGACCACGTCGCCTTGAAGCCGCGCAGCGAGCCACTGCGGGATTCGCCTATGCCTCGGTAGTCGTACGTGATGACGTCCAAGCCGTTGGCAAACAGGTAGTCGGCGAAGCGTGAGTAGTGCCGGCAGCGCACGGAGGTGGCGGCGTTGATGATGACAACCGGGCGTGTCGGGTCGGTTCTGATATGGCGCCAGGTGAAGCCGCCGATGGGATAGCCGTCGGTGGCGGGCTCACGGAATGCTTCTGGGGCTGGTCGAGTGGGCAGGTTCATAGGGCGGCTTGATCCTTGCGCTTTTGGTGTGGGCTGTAGGGCCACGCGCTTTTATAAGAAACCGAAATTAACAAATTTAGCGCGGCAGGGGCGTAACAAATATCGCGATGCTCGACCTCGGCCCCCTGAGTGCTTAGGCTTGCGATCTGTTCATCAGCCAAAGTCAGTCCATGACCCGCGACACCCTCGAACACAATCAGATCCTCATCTACTTCGTCGCCGTCCTGCTGGCGGCCGCATTCGGCGTGCTTGCGCCGCTTGCAGCCCACGGTCTTGGCGTACTGGTGACGCCTGCCATCGCGGTGCTGATGTACGCGATGTTCCTGCAAATCCCGTTTCTGGACCTGCGCCAGGGCTTGGGCAACAAGCGCTTTATTTCGGCGCTGCTGTTGGCCAATTTCATCCTGGTGCCCTTGCTGGTGTGGGCGTTGACCCGTGGCCTGGTGGAGCGCCCGGCGCTGTTGGTGGGGGCGTTGCTGGTGTTGCTGACGCCGTGCATCGACTACGTGGTGGTGTTTACCCACATCGGTAAGGGCGATTCGCGGCTGATGTTGGCGGCAACACCGGTGCTGTTACTGCTGCAACTGGTACTGCTGCCGGTGTATCTGGGTTTCATGCTGGGCGCGCAATCCGCTGTCGTCGTGGCAGTAGAGCCGTTCGTGGAGGCGTTTGTGCTGTTGATTGTGCTGCCGATGATGCTGGCGGTACTGACGACGTTCCTGGCGCGTCGCTCCAGTGTGATCAATGCGTGGAACGACGCCTGGGCCTGGCTGCCGGTGCCCGCGATGGCGCTGGTGCTGTTTGTGGTCATCGGCTCGCAGATTACCTCGGTGGTGCGCGATATCGGTGTGCTGTTGCCGCTGATGCCGGTGTACGTGGGCTTCTTGTTGCTGGCGCCGTTGATGGGCGCGCTGGCTGCGCGGTTGTTTGCGTTGCCTGCCGTGACCGCGCGGGCGGTCACGTTCAGTGCCTCGACCCGCAATTCTCTGGTGGTCTTGCCCCTTGCGCTGGCTTTGCCGGAAGACGTGCGCGGGCTGGCTGCAACGGCGGTGATTCTGCAAACCCTCGTTGAGTTGATGGGCGAGCTAGTCTACATCCGGCTGATTCCGGTACTGGTGTGGCGCGCTGGTCGATAAATCCATAAATGTTCGGGTTTGTTCAGGCGCTATTCAGGGGCCGAGTCGGCACCATGGCGTCGGAGCAGCCTACTGAAAGGATATTCGATGGATCACCGCAGCCGTTTTCGCCTGGAGTCCCTGGGCCTGTTTCTGATCGCTTTATTGCTGTTCACCTTGGGCATCTGGGATGAGCAGCCCCAAGGGTTTGACGGGCGTTGGGCACTGTTCCTGCAGGAAATGTTTCGCAATGGCGCGAGTCTTTTTCCTACTACCTACGGTCAGCCTTACCCTGACTACCCGGGCACCGCGACCTTTTTCAGCTTCGTGTTTGCCGGCGTGTTCGGGGCGCCCAACCACCTCGCGAATGTGCTGCCGACGGCGCTTGCCTCGGCGGGCATGATTGCGCTGATCTATCGCTTGCTGGTGCCATTTAGCCGACCTTGGGCGTGGCTGACGGTATTGCTGACGCTGCTCACCACCCAATTGCTCGACAAGTCGCGCTCGGTGTGCCTGGACCTGATGATCGCATTGCTATGTGTGGGCAGTTTCTACCTGCTGCACAGCGGCGAGCGCATGGGGTCGCGGTTGAGGCAGCTTGCTGTGTTCCCGTTATTTATTCTGGCGTTCGCGATTCGTGGGCCGCTTGGGTTGATCGAGGTGTGTGGCGTGGTGTGCGTGTACTGGGCGCTCGGCCGGCCGGGGGAGCGCGTCAAGCAGGTGCTGATTCACGGTGTTGTGGGGTTGGTGTTGCTGGTGGCGTGCTGGTGGGTGTTGATGAAGCTGGCGCGGTTCAGCGGGGGCGACGCCTTTGCCGATGAGGTGTTCAGGATGCAGGTCAGCGGGCGCCTCGATGAGAGTGGCGAGCCGTTTTACTTCTACTTCAAGCTCAGTTTGTACCGCTACTTCCCGGTGGTGCCACTCGCGCTGGCCACGATGATTGCGCTGCGTCATCGCTGGTCTGAGCGCTGGGTCAATGACGATATTGAGCTGGTGGTGCGGCTTGGGGCCTGTGGCTTGATGATTTTGCTCGGGCTTTCGGTGCCGCACTTCAAGCGCGCTTATTACATCTTGCCGATGGTGCCGATGTTTGCCGCTGTCGCCGCCTATGGGCTGCTTCAGGCGCAACATTGGCTGATTGGCGTGCGCCGCTGCTACGAAGGGCTTGTCGCGGTGCTACCGGCGTTGTGCGTGGTCGTGCTGTTTGTGTGTCGGCATGCCTGGCAAAAGCACGGCTACTGGCCGGACGTTTCGTTATCGCTGATGATTGGCGCGATGCTGGTGTTGCAAGTGGCGGCGCTGATGGCCTGGCGTCGTCCATTGCGGTTGGTGTGGCTTAGCGTGGTCGCACTGGCGGCGCAATGGCTGCTGTTGGTGGTGGTGATAGACCCCGCCAAGGATCTGCAATTTGATACGCGCAAGTTTGTCACCCAAGTTGAAGCGCTGCGTGTGGCCGAGCCAGGCCCCTTGGTGTTCGTCAATCTGGGGCGCGATACCTGGGCGGTGCGCTACATGATGAACCTGGATCACGATGAACAGCCGCTGTTCGTCGCTGGTAATCAGCTTGAGCAATTAACCACGTTGCCACGGCCATCCTGGGTGATTGTGCCGCGCAAGGAGGCAGCGCTATTGAAAGGGACGTCGATGGAGCAGCAAGCGCCAAGCTTTGAAGGGCGGCTGAACGATAATCCGCTGATGGTGTTTTTGCTGAAGTAGGCGGGCGGCTTACTGGCGTTGCATAGGCTCGGGGCGATAGTGGATCGCCCTGGGTTGTGTACATAAAATCCAGGCAACAAAAAACCCGCACTTGGCGGGTTTTTTGTGTGTTTCAGATGACGTTTGCACCACCTGAAACTAATTAGTGGTGCCCAGAGACGGAATCGAACCGCCGACACGGGGATTTTCAATCCCCTGCTCTACCGACTGAGCTATCTGGGCAACGGGGCGCATTAAACGGGTTTTTCAGGGGGTCGTCAAGCAAGTTTTCAAAAAATATTTAATTATTACCGTCGCTTACGTGCCGACCCCGATTTTTGATCAATTATTGAGCAGGCGGCACGTAACCGTCGGCCTTGGCGTAATCCTCGCCGGAAAAGAACTTGTCCATCTCGCCCTGCAGGTATTTGCGATCTTCGGCGTTCATCATGTTCAGGCGTTTTTCGTTGATCAGCAGGGTCTGGTGTTTTTGCCAGTCGGCCCAGGCTTGGGCGGAGACATTGTCGAAGATGTCCTGGCCTTTGGCGCCGGGGAACGGTGCGCGCTCCAGGGCAGGCAATTCTTCGTGGTACTTGCGGCACATGATGGTGCGGGTCATGACGGAACTCCTGCGTTCAATACGTCGGCCGCGCGCTTCAGCAGTTTTTTTACCGGGGCGGCAAGGCCCAGGCGCGGCGGGGTGGCGAGGTTATACCAGAGCCAGTCGGCCTCGGCCACGTGATGGGCGGATTCCTCCACCTGGACCAGCCAGGGTTCGATGGCCAGCTGGAAATGGCTGAAGGTGTGGATCAGCCCCGGCAGTTCATGCGGCGTGCCCAGCGCGAGCGCGTGCTGGTTGGCCAGGTGTTCCAGGTCTTGGAGGTCGTCCAGCTCCGGCAAACTCCACAAACCGCCCCACAGGCCCGTGGAAGGGCGGCGGTAAAGCAGAATCGCGCCCTCTGCGTTAGCCAGCATCGGCATCAGCGTGCGCTTTTGCGGGATGGTCTTGCGCGGCTTGGGAATGGGGTAGCGCGTCTCCAGACCGAGCATGTGCGCCTCGCAGCCCTTTTCCAGCGGGCACAGCAGGCAGCTGGGTTTGCTGCGGGTGCAGAGCGTGGCACCCATGTCCATCATCGCCTGGGTGTAGGCGTTGACGCGATCGTGCGGCGTAAAGCGCTCTGCGGTGGCCCAGAGCTGCTTGGCGACCTTGGGCTCGCCGGGGTAGCCCTCTTGCGCGGTAAAGCGCGCCAATACGCGCTTGACGTTGCCGTCGAGGATGGGCGCCCGCAGGCCCATGCTCAGGCTCGCGATCGCACCGGCAGTGGATAAGCCAATGCCGGGCAGTTCAGTGAGCTTTTCGACGTCCTTGGGAAACTCGCCACCGTATTGGGCGACGACGATTTTGGCAGTCTTCTGCAGGTTGCGTGCGCGGGTGTAGTAACCCAGGCCGGTCCACAGGTGCAGCACTTCGTCTTCCGGCGCGGCGGCCAGGGCTTCGACCGTCGGCAGGGAAGCCATGAACCGGTCGAAGTAGTTGAGCACGGTGCTGACCTGGGTCTGTTGCAGCATGATCTCCGAGACCCACACCCGGTAAGGCGTAATACCCTGTTGCCAGGGCAGGTCATGGCGGCCGTGGCGGTCGTACCAGTCCAGCACCGCCTGTGAAAACTGCTCGTTTCTCATCGTTTGAACAAGCCTTTAAGGGCGTCTTTCAACTGCGGGTTGACCTTGTCGAGTTTCTCTTCGAGCTTCTCACTGAGTTTGTTGCCGGCGGCTTTGACCGCAACCTGAGTCAAGCCGTCCTTGTCCAGGCGGCAGGCTTTGGCGCCCAGTTCCAGCGGGCCACGGCAGCGCAGCGGAACTTCGATGCCCTGGAAGTTGGAGCCGACCTGGCAGGCCGGGTCCGGCACGTCGCGTGTATCGCCTTCGACGATAATGCCGACGCGGTAATCCATGCCCAGCACGCGCAGGTCGATGTCACCGTTGCCGTTGACCGTCAGGCCCGGGATACGCACTTTCAGGTCCGGGTTGCTGGCCACGCCGTTGCGCAAGGTCAGGTTGCCGCGCAGTTCCTGGAACGGCGTGTCCTTGCCTTGTGGCGTGGTGCTCAAGGTCTTGCGGTTGAGCAGTGCGATGCCGGTGCACAGCTGCTGTTCAATGTTGGCGTTGAGCAGCGCGCCGTTATTGATCACAAAGCTGGCGGTGCCGTTAAGGCTGTCGATCAGCGCCTTCTGGCTGTTGCCACGGCCGTTGAGGTTGCTGTCGAGGGTGATCTGGCCTTTTACCGGCGGGTTTTGCCCCTGAGCTTGCAGGATGCGCTCAACCGGCACTTGCTTGATGTGGGTTTGCAGCGCCAGCACCGGGATGTCCTGGCGCACATCGAGTGTGCCGTTGGCCTGGAAGGTGCCGTTGTAGAGACCGCCGCTGAGGGTATCAAGCTTGAGCTGGCCATCGACGCCGGAGGCTTTGAGTGCCGCGTTCTGGATCGGCAGCTTGCTCAGGGTCAGTTGACCGAAGGCCAGGTCGGCGTCCACGTCCAGCGTGCGCAGACGCGTGAGTGGCAACAGTTTGTCGGTGCTCCACGCGCCTTTGGTCGGTGCGTCCGGCAGCGGTGTGGTGCCACCGGCGGCCATGGCGCCGGCTTCGCTGTTCTGCACTTCGGCCTGGCGTGCGGCCGCTGCACCTTTGGCGGTTTCGGACTTGGCCGGCAGGTAGTTGTCGGCGTTGAAGGTATCGCCTTTGAGTTGCAGGCGCAGGGATTGCTTGGCGAAATCCTCGACAGCGATGCGGCCGGTGAAGGTGCTGCTGTCGAGTTTCAGGTTCAAGTCTTCCAGTGCCGCGCTGGTAGGCGTGCCCTTGAGACGGCTGACCAGTTCGACCTTGCTGAGGCTGCCCGCCGCCATCGGCGGCAACGGGTGGCCGACGCTGTCGAGGAACTTGGCCAGGTCAAACTGGGCAATGGACAGGGCACCGCTGAGCTGTGGGGTTTTGTTCAGGTCATTGACCTTCAGTTCACCCAAGGCGCGCAGCTGGTTGGCGGAGAGTTTCAGGTTGGTCCATTCGGCAATGTTGGCCGCCAGGTCCACCAGCAGTTGGCCCTGGGTGGAGAACGTTACGGTCTTGCCCAGTAGTGGCTCGCCGGTGGCTTCGCCGCTCAGCTTCATGTCTTCGAACTGGTAGCGCTGGAGCGCACGCTGGATGCGCAGGTTGCCGTTCAACTCGGTCTTGACGCGCATCAGCGGCTGGTTGCTGCCCAGAAATGCCGTGAGTTTGAGCGGAATGCTCGCGCCTTCGTGCACGGCACCGGCGCTCAACTGGATGCTCTCGGCGCTGTACTGCTTGCCGGTCTGCTCATCGTTGTATTCAACGCGGGCGTTGTTGATGGTCAGGCTGTCGATGTCCAGACGGATCGGTTTTGGCGGCTTTTCCGGTTCAGGTTCGGCCGGCGTTTGCTCGGGGGCAGGCACCGGCGCATTGGCCGGTTTCTCGGTTACGTTCTTGCCGATGTCCTCCCAGTTGCCGTGGCCTTGCTTGTCACGGTTGAGGCGCAGGTTCAGGCCTTCGACACGCACATCGCTCATCTGCACTTCACGGCGCAGCAGCGGCAGCACGCGCACCGACAAGCCGAGCATCTGCAGGTCGGCAAACGGCTGAGTCGGGTTGGTCATGGTCGCGACGCTGGCTTCGTGCAATTCCAGGCCCAGCCAGGGGAACAGGCTCCAACCGATATCGCCATTGAGCGTCAGCTCGATGTGGGCCTTGTCGCGGGCAATCTGGCGGATCTCGTCTTTGTAATCGTTGGGATCGAAGAGGTGGGTCAGGGCAAAGCCCAGGGCCACAATGATCAGCAACAGCCCGAGAAGTACCAGACCCAGGATTTTGCCGAACGCTTTCATGGGCGAGTCCTTGTATGTCGATTTCAAAATTTAGCCGCAGAGTATAACGCCCGACGGCCTGCGTCAGTTCATGCATCGTTACATTGTATCTAGGCGCAGCAAAATCGGATTTTGCCGCCCAACAGAGCAGGTTGCGTGAAAAAGGTGATATCAGTTTGGTTTTTCTGTCATCCACTGGTGCTAATCTGCGCGGGTTCGTCTGTCGTCTGCGACACAGCGTCGCGCTCAAAAGGAGCTTTACTCAACAACAACGGCCAACGCTCTGCGTGCAAGGCCGAGGGAGAGAGCGCCTGACGGACACATACTAATAACTGGGGGAAACACCAATGAGCACAAGCACTGCGGCGGGTAGTAATGCCGCACAGCCTGCGTTCCTGTCCAAGGAACGCATTATCGCCAAGCCAGGGTTCAACCGCTGGCTGGTGCCACCGGCCGCTCTGGCCATCCACCTCTGCATCGGCATGGCCTACGGGTTCTCGGTGTTTTGGCTGCCGCTGTCCAAGGCGCTGGGTATCACTGCACCGGTCGCCTGCGCGCCGGACATGAGCTTCATCACACAAGTGTTCTCGTCCCAATGCGACTGGCCCATCTCCATGCTGGGCTGGATCTACACGCTGTTCTTCATCTTCCTGGGTTGCTCCGCAGCGATCTGGGGCGGCTGGCTGGAACATGCCGGGCCACGTAAAGCCGGCGTTGTATCGGCCTTGTGCTGGTGTGGCGGTCTGTTGATCTCGGCGTTGGGCATCTATACCCACCAGATCTGGCTGATGTGGATCGGCTCCGGCGTGATCGGCGGTATCGGCCTGGGCCTGGGCTACATTTCGCCCGTGTCGACCCTGATCAAATGGTTCCCGGACAAACGCGGCATGGCTACCGGCATGGCGATCATGGGTTTCGGCGGCGGCGCGATGGTTGGTGCTCCGTTGGCAGCCGCCCTGATGGGCCACTTCGCTTCGCCGACCAGCGTTGGCGTGTGGCAGAGCTTCGTGGTCATGGCCGTGATCTACTTCGTGTTCATGATCGGCGGCGCCTTGTCCTACCGCGTTCCGCCAACCGGCTGGAAGCCTGAGGGCTGGACCGCGCCGGTAAAAAAAGCCGCCAATGCGATGATCACCCACCGTCACGTTCACGTGAACGTGGCGTGGAAAACCCCGCAATTCCGCCTGGTGTGGCTGGTGCTGTGCCTGAACGTGTCTGCCGGTATCGGCATTCTCGGCATGGCGTCGCCGCTGCTGCAGGAAGTGTTCGGTGGCAAGTTGTTGGGTGTGGATGTGCCGTTCGGCCAACTGGATGCCGGGCAATTGGCGTCCATCGCGGCCATCGCCGCAGGCTTCACCGGCTTGTTGAGCCTGTTCAACATCGGTGGGCGGTTCTTCTGGGCGTCGTTCTCCGACTACCTGGGCCGTAAAAATACCTACTTCGTGTTCTTCGCCCTGGGCTTTGCCCTCTACGCGCTGATCCCGAATCTGGGGCACCTGGGCAACGTGGCGCTGTTCGTGGCGGCGTTCTGCATCGTCCTGTCGATGTACGGCGGCGGTTTTGCGACCGTTCCGGCCTACCTGGCCGACCTGTTCGGCACCCAGATGGTCGGCGCGATCCACGGTCGCCTGTTGACCGCTTGGGCGGCGGCGGGCGTGTTGGGCCCGGTGCTGGTCAACTACCTGCGTGAGTATCAGCTGAGCATCGGCGTTGAACGTGCCGCGGCGTACGACATCACCTTGTACATCCTCGCCGGCCTGCTGGTGCTGGGTTTCATCTGCAACCTGCTGGTGCGCCCGGTGGCCGACAAGTACTTCATGACCGACGCGGAACTGGCTGCCGAACAGGCGCTGGGCCATGACAAAGGCGCCACTGCCTCTACCTCGCTGGAGTGGAAGGCCTCTTCCGCCAGCGTGCCATTGGCCATCGTGGCGTGGCTGGCGGTGGGTATTCCGTTGGCGTGGGGTGTGTGGGTGACCCTGCAGAAGACCGCGGTATTGTTCCACTGACAGACCGTTCCCCAGTGCCCGCTCACGCAAGGTGAGCGGGCCTCGGGCAGCCGGCGCGGGCTAATCCTGCTTCTTGTCAGGCAAGGCTTTGGTTGATTGACCGCGCCATGGGATGCGTTGAAACCATGGCCGCGGCACCGGATGCACGATCACCCGCAAGGCTCGTGCGTAATCCATCACCAGGCCGGGTGTCCAGGCCATGGTCATGGCGCGCTTGCGTACTTGCGCGGCAATCCACAGTTCCGGCATGAGCAGGGTCTGCAACACCGACCGCCAGCGTCGCGAGCGTTCCGCCAATACCCCATCCATCGAGGCTTCCAAGGCAAATGCCACGCTGCTCGAGCAGTTGCGGTAGGTCAGGTTGTAAGTGGCCTGTTGGCGATAGTTATTGGAAAACTCAATCAACGCCTTGCGGCTGTACCGGTGAAAAATGATCTTGCGGTCCGAATCGCACCAGTTGGCCACTTCGGTGGCGTAGTCCGGCTGGAAGGTGCCCGGCACGTCATTGTTGCGGGTGGCCTTGAGGATACGGAAAAACTCTGACGGTGAGCGATCGATGTCTGCCACCGGATACAGGCTCAGGTACACCGACGGCGACAGTTCAAGGGCAGCGTGCCCGGTTGAAATCACACCTTGTGCGTCCACGGCCGCGATGTAGCGATTGATGATCGGGCGGGGAATGGTGGTTGCGCTGGCGGTGCCTTCCGGCGTCCAGATATGCACCACCAGTGGATCGGTGCAGGCAGGCTCCGGCTCAAGCTGCGGCGGCGGTTCCTGCGGCGGCAGCTTCTTGAAATCCGATAGCAGATCCCTGGGCGCAAGCAGCTCGAACGTCGAGGTGCCATGGCGCAATCGCCTGACGCGACGCGCAATGCGTACCGTGTTCAGGCCGCTGACGATCATCAGCGCGCCAAGAAAAAAAGACACGGTGGCACTGTTGGCGATGGGGTAGGGGCTGACCAGCAACCCGGCGAATACCACTTGGGCGCCGCCGCTGATCAACGATGATCGCCAGCGCGGGAACCTGACGACCCAGGCTGAGGTGATGGTCAGCAGGCCGATCACAAAATAGGTAAAGCCAAAAATGATCGCCAGCAGCAGGTTGCTGTAGACCTTGTCGGCGAGGATCAATACCGCGACAAAAAAGCAAATCCCGCCCTTGAAATACAGCACGGCGCGCTGAGTACCTACGCCGCTGGCGGCCACGCTCAGGGTGACAATGCTTTCCAGCAGCAACAGCAAGCCGAACGCGCGCAGCGGAAAGTACAACTCGCCATCCAGGCCGTCGATCATCACGCCAACGCCCATCACGCCCCATACGATACCGATCAGGCCGAGAAACCAGAATTTGGATCGGACGAATTCAACGCCGAACAGCAGTAAAGCAATCTGAATCATGAAGGTACTCGTACAGGTAGACGCTGGTCGGCAAAGGGCAAAGGTTCAGCAATAGCGACTGCTTTGCCAGTTGCCGACAAATACTTGGCCCCTGGCATCGCGCATGGCGCCGGGGCTTTGGTCGTAAAGGGTCAGCCAGTCACCGTTACCTTTGTCGATGCGAAAGGCCAGCGATGAGGCGTGGGTACGGGTGTCCGGCGACCAGTGCTGTTTGAGTTTTTCACGGTCCTCGGGGTGCACGCGCGCCAGCACCTGCTCGATGGTGCCCAGGGGCCGGGTGCCGATATCCAGTAGCGAATCAAGGTTGTCGTCCCAGAGGATGTCGCCTGTTTCGGGATGCAACTGGTACATCACGCCGTCGCCCCCCAGCCGCCCGGTTTGCGGGTCGTAGGGCTTGGCCGATTGCGTCATCAGGCGTATCACCACCACCAGCAGGGCGGTAATGGACAAGTAGCTTTGCGCAAGCAGCAGAGGCTCGCCTTCGAGCAGGCCCGGCACATAAAACGGCCCGGTCTTCTGATCGGTGTAATTGACCACGATGCTGCCCAGCACCAGCAGCGCGATTGAGCCGCCAGGGCTGCGCCAGGTCACGCACACAGCAAGGGCGAGGGCGATCGGCAGGCAGGCCAGGATGAAATACACCGCGGCGCCGGCATCGGTGTCCAGCATGCTGGTGAGCCAGTGCGGCGCGGCCCCGAAGACGTACCAGGTATTCAATGCGAGCAGCAGCAGCCACCCTGCGCCGGCGAGTTTCTCCCGCGCGCTGGTGGGAAATTCGCGCAAGTTGCTGTTCAGCACGTTCATGACCACGACGGTCGCAAAGAACACGCCGTTAACGCCAGACATCCAGTTGGTCATCAGCGTATGGGGTGATGTTTCCCCGGCCAGCATCAGCCAACCCTTCCTGATCAGCGCCTGTACGCCACAAATGGCCACGGTCGCCAGCAACCACAGCACGATGGCGTGCAGGTCGTCGCCACGGCGCGCGAAGCGCCGTACCAGCCAGGCAATGGCAATCGAACCTGCCAGCGCCTCAGCCGACAGCGCGATGGCGGCCGGTGACTCCTCCCAGCCGTGCGCACCGAGCAGCACCCGCGCGATCAACAACACAAGGAACAGCATCGGCCAGTGAGCACGGCGCGAGCTCAGGAAGGCCGACACCGAGACGCCCGCCGGAAACCAGATAATCGCCATCTTCGAGACGGGGTCATCAAAGGCCAGCGAGGCCATGCCGGTGACGTAGTAGGTCAGCGCCCACAGGAGGAGAATGCCGCTGCGCCGTAAGACTCTGGGTATCGTCACTGTTCAGTATTCATCAGGTTTCAAACGTAGCGCTCATGTTACAGCGAAGCCGGCGCTGGCATTTGGCTAATATGCCGCGCGCACCATCCTGGAGCACGCACTTGTACGCACATGTCTATCGCCGACACTCCATCAGTCTTATCCCCTTCGATGTTTCTGTTTAGCGCCCGCGCCCCTATAATGGCTGCCTTTTTCGCCCAATGATTTTGCGGAGCTGGTGATGGCCGAACGTAAGGCGTCCGTCGAGCGCGACACTCTGGAAACCCAGATCAAAGCCTCGATCAACCTGGATGGCACCGGAAAGGCCCGATTTGATATCGGTGTACCTTTTCTTGAGCACATGCTGGACCAGATCGCCCGTCACGGGCTGATCGACCTGGATATCGTCAGCAAGGGCGACCTGCATATCGACGACCACCACACGGTGGAAGACGTCGGTATCACGTTGGGCCAGGCTTTTGCCAAAGCCATCGGCGACAAAAAAGGCATCCGTCGCTACGGCCACGCCTATGTCCCGCTGGACGAAGCGCTGTCGCGCGTAGTCATCGACTTCTCCGGCCGCCCAGGCCTGCAGATGCACGTGCCCTACACCCGCGCCACCGTGGGCGGCTTCGACGTTGACCTGTTCCAGGAATTCTTCCAGGGCTTCGTCAACCACGCCCTCGTCAGCCTGCACATCGACAACCTGCGCGGCACCAACACCCACCACCAGATCGAAACCGTGTTCAAGGCTTTCGGCCGCGCGCTGCGCATGGCCGTGGAGCTGGATGACCGCATGGCCGGGCAAATGCCCTCGACCAAGGGCGTTCTGTAATGCAGACGGTCGCGGTTATCGATTACGGCATGGGTAACCTGCACTCGGTGGCCAAGGCCCTCGAGCACGTAGGCGCCGGCAAGGTGCTGATCACCAGTGACGCCAACGTGATTCGCGAAGCCGACCGGGTGGTATTTCCTGGGGTTGGCGCGATTCGCGATTGCATGGCCGAGATCCGCCGCCTGGGCTTTGACAACCTGGTGCGCGAAGTCAGCCAGGACCGCCCGTTCCTCGGCATCTGCGTGGGCATGCAAGCCTTGCTTGAGCGCAGCGAAGAGAACGCCGGCGTTGACTGCATCGGCCTGTTTCCAGGCCAGGTGAAGTTCTTTGGCAAGGACCTGCACGAAGACGGCGAGCACTTGAAAGTCCCGCACATGGGCTGGAACGAGGTGCGTCGCACCGTCGACCACCCGCTGTGGCACGAAATCCCGGACATGGCGCGTTTCTACTTTGTGCACAGCTACTACATCGCCGCCGGTAACCCGCGTCAGGTGGTCGGTGGCGGGCACTACGGCGTCGACTTCGCCGCAGCGCTGGCCGAAGGTTCGCGTTTTGCCGTGCAATTCCACCCGGAGAAGAGCCATACCCATGGCCTGCAATTGCTGCAGAACTTCGCCGCGTGGGATGGCCGGTGGTAAATGGCCAAGAAGCCGAAAGTGCCGATCTTGAACCTCACGCCCGAACAGGAGCGTGAGGCGACGCTCAAGATCAAGCGCTTCATGGAAGACCGCTTTGAGCTCAAGTTGGGCTCGTTCGAGGTCGCCGAGCTTCTTGAGCTGTTCACCACCGAAGTAGCGCCGCACTATTACAACAGGGCGATTTTCGACACGCAGACGCTCCTTAAAGAAAGGTTCGAAAGCATCGAAAGCGACTTGTGGTCGCTTGAGAAACCCTGATTTCCCAAGCATTGCTGAATATCGAATAAGGTTTGCCAGATGCTGATTATCCCCGCTATCGATCTCAAGGACGGCGCTTGTGTACGCCTGCGCCAAGGCCGCATGGAAGACTCCACCGTGTTCTCCGATGACCCGGTGAGCATGGCTGCCAAATGGGTAGAAGGTGGTTGCCGTCGTCTGCATCTGGTGGACTTGAACGGCGCCTTCGAAGGCCAGCCGGTCAACGGTGAGGTGGTGACCGCCATTGCCAAGCGCTACCCTAACCTGCCGATCCAGATCGGCGGCGGCATTCGCTCCCTGGAAACCATCGAGCACTACGTCAAGGCTGGCGTGAGCTACGTGATCATCGGCACCAAGGCCGTGAAGGACCCGGCGTTCGTTGCCCAAGCCTGCCGCGCGTTCCCGGGCAAGGTGATTGTCGGCCTGGATGCCAAGGACGGCTTCGTCGCCACCGACGGCTGGGCTGAAATCAGCACCGTGCAAGTGATCGACCTGGCCAAGCAGTTCGAGGCCGACGGCGTGTCCGCCATCGTTTATACCGACATCGCCAAAGACGGCATGATGCAGGGCTGCAACGTGCCGTTCACCGCCGCGTTGGCTGCCGCCACCAAGATTCCAGTGATCGCTTCCGGTGGTATCCACAACCTGGGCGACATCAAGTCGCTGCTGGACGCCAAGGCGCCTGGCATCATCGGCGCCATCACCGGCCGCGCGATTTATGAAGGTACCCTGGACGTCGCCGAAGCCCAGGCTTACTGCGATGCCTACAACGGCTGAGGACTGACCATGGCGCTGGCCAAACGCATCATCCCTTGCCTGGACGTCGACAACGGTCGCGTGGTCAAGGGCGTCAAGTTCGAGAACATCCGTGACGCCGGCGACCCGGTGGAAATCGCCCGTCGCTACGATGAGCAAGGTGCCGACGAGATTACCTTTCTCGACATCACCGCCAGCGTCGATGGCCGTGACACCACGCTGCATACTGTGGAGCGCATGGCCAGCCAGGTGTTTATCCCGCTGACCGTGGGCGGTGGCGTGCGCACCGTGCAAGACATCCGCAACCTGCTCAATGCCGGCGCGGACAAGGTCTCGATCAACACCGCCGCCGTGTTCAACCCGGAGTTTGTCGGCGAAGCCGCGCAGCACTTCGGGTCGCAATGCATCGTGGTCGCCATCGACGCCAAGAAAGTCTCCGGGCCTGGCGAAACCCCGCGTTGGGAGATCTTCACCCACGGCGGTCGCAAACCTACCGGGCTGGACGCAGTGGAGTGGGCGATGAAGATGGAAGGCCTGGGCGCCGGTGAAATCCTGCTGACCAGCATGGACCAGGACGGCATGAAAAACGGCTTCGACCTCGGCGTGACCCGCGCCATCAGCGATGCGCTGGGCATTCCGGTCATTGCGTCCGGCGGTGTCGGCAACCTGCAGCACCTGGCCGACGGCGTGATCGAAGGCCACGCCAGTGCGGTGCTGGCGGCAAGCATTTTCCACTTTGGCGAATACACCGTTCCGGAGGCCAAGGCCTACATGGCGGCGCGCGGTATCGTCGTTCGCTAAACGCTGCTGGACACCATGGCGAGCGCGCGGCACTCTCTGCGCTTGCCATGGATTCCGGTAACTTTCATGTTCAAACACCTGCTGCTCGCCCTCGCCAGTTCTTCCATGCTTTTGGCAGGCTCGGCCCGTGCCGAAGAACCGTCGGACGCCTCTTTGGTGTTGCTGACGGAAAACTTCCCGCCGTACAACATGGCAAAAAACGGCAAGAACTTCGCCAAGGACGAGAACATCGAAGGCATCGCCGTGGACATCGTGCGCGAGACCTTCAAGCGTGCCGGCATTTCCTACAACCTGACCCTGCGTTTTCCTTGGGAGCGAATCTACAAGCTCGCCCTGGAAAAACCTGGCTATGGCGTATTCGTGATGGCGCGCCTGCCGGACCGTGAAGCCCTGTTCAAGTGGGTCGGCCCGATCGGCCCGGACGATTGGGTGATGCTGGCCAAGGCTGACAGCAAGATAGAGCTGGCGGATCTTGAGCACGCCCGTCGCTACAAGATTGGCGCCTACAAGGGCGACGCCATTGCCGAAACCCTGGAGAAGCAGGGCCTCAATCCGCTGGTGGTGTTACGCGACCAGGACAACGCGCAAAAACTCATGGATGGCCAGATCGATCTATGGGCGACGGGCGATCCGGCTGGGCGCTACCTGGCGCGTCAGGTAGGCGTGACGGGGCTCAAGACCGTGTTGCGCTTCAATAGCGCGCAACTCTACCTCGCGCTGAACAAGGACGTGCCGGACGAACTGGTCGCCAAGCTTCAGGCCGCGCTGGATCAGCTGCGCAAAGACGGCGTAATCGACGAGATCATGGCGCGCTACCTCTAACTGGCAAGAACTACTGTGGGAGCTGGCTTGCCTGCGATAGCGGTGGTTCAGCTGAAATAGGTGTCATTGAAAGACTGCTATCACAGGCAAGCCAGCTCCCACCGCGAATACTGCATTTCAAATGCACCCATGCGGCGCACTGCAATCAGCGGGAAAACCACGGTCAAAAATGTGGGAGCGGGCTTGCTCGCGAAAGCGGAGTGTCAGCCACTCAATTGGTTGACTGACCCACCGCCTTCGCGAGCAAGCCCGCTCCCACATGGAATGTCGCCACCTTATCTAACGGTACTGACCGTTCTTGCCATGCCCGGCCATGGCCTGATTGCCGCGCACGCTGATCATCAGCTTGATATCAATCCAGTCGATTCCCTGAGCCTTGAGCTTGGGCAACTCGCGCTCCAGCACCGCCAGCGTCTGCGGATAGGGGTGGCCGATCATCACCACTGAGCCCTGCTTGTGCGCCAGCTTGATCGCGGTTTGCAGCTGCGTGGTAATGGCCGCCTCGGTGCGCTCGTCATCGAGGAACACATCCCGCGAGACATGCGCCAAACCAATCTTTTGCGCTTCGGCGGCGGCGACGGTTTGCGCGCTGGTGCGGCTGTCGACAAAGAACTTGTTACGCCGCTGCAGTTCGCCCATCAACCAGGCCATGGCGTCCCGTTGGGCAGTCATGCGGCTGCCCATATGGTTGTTGATGCCAGCGGTGTAGGGCACGGCCTTGAACGCGGCGTCCAGGCGTTTGCCAAGTTCTTCGATCGGCAGCTCGGGGTGCCAGGCGAACGGGCCGGTGGCCGGGTCCATGGGCATGTGCAGGATCACAATCTTGCCGGCCTTGTGCGCTTCGCGGGCGAATTCGGCGGCGTGGGGCGTGTCCGGCATCACCGCGGTGGTCACCGGCCCGGGCAGGGCCAGCACGCGACGATCCCGGGGCAGGTTTTGCCCCAGGTCGTCGATGATGAGGGTCAGGTAGGCTTTGTGTGGCTCGCCGTCAGGCGTCGCGTGGGCGACGCCTGCCAGGCTGCACAGCAGGGCGATGATCAGAACAAAACGCATATCAACGGCTGCGCGTGATGCTCAGGCCTTTCAGCAGGCTCAGCGCCTGGGCCAGTTGGTAGTCGTCGTCCTGCGGCATCGGCTTGGCTTTGGCGCCGCTGCCGGTTGGCTGGTCGGCACCGCCGTTGCCATTGCCCAGGTGACCTTGCAGGTCGGCCTCTTTGTAGTATTCGCTGTCGATCTCGTTGGTGATCTTGGCTTTACGCACTTCGATGTCCGGGACGATGCCCTGCGCCTGAATCGAACGGCCGTTCGGCGTGTAGTACAGCGCTGTGGTGATCTTCAATGCGCGGTCATTGTTCAGCGGCAATACGGTTTGTACCGAGCCTTTGCCGAAGCTGGTGGTGCCCATCAGCACGCCGCGTTTCTGGTCTTGCAGGGCACCGGCGACGATTTCCGACGCCGAGGCGCTGCCGCCGTTGATCAATACAGCCAATGGCACGCCTTCGCTCAAGTCATTGCCGGTGGCCGAGAAGCGCAACTCGGAGTTGGCGATGCGGCCTTTGGTGTAAACGATCAGGCCCTTGGTGATGAAGTGGTCGACCACTTCCACCGCAGACTGCAACACGCCGCCTGGGTTGTTACGCAGGTCGAGCACGATGCCGTTGAGTTTCTTGCCGTTGTCTTTGCGCAGCTTGGCCAAGGCCTTGGCCACTTCGTCGCCGGTCTTGACCTGGAACTGGGTGATGCGGATGTAGCCGTAGCCGGACTCCAGCAGTTGGCTCTTCACGCTCTTGACCGTGATGGTCGCGCGGGCCAGCGTCACGTCAAACGGGTTGCCGCCGTCGCGCACCAGGGTCAGGGTGATTTTCTGGCCGAGCTTGCCACGCATCTTGTCGACCGCTTCGGTCATGGTTTGGCCGCGTGTCGGCTGACCGTTGATCTTCACGATCAGGTCGCCGGCCTGGATGCCGGCCTTGGACGCCGGGGTGTCGTCAATCGGCGAGACCACTTTGATCTGGCCGTCTTCGGAGCCGACTTCGATGCCCAGGCCGCCGAACTCGCCGCTGGTGCTTTCCTGCAACTCGGCAAAATCTTCCGGGCCCAGGTAAGCGGAGTGCGGGTCGAGGTTGCTGAGCATGCCTTTAATGGCATTTTCCAGCAGGGTTTTATCGTCTACGGGTTCGACATAGGCTGCCTTGATCCGGTCCATGACCTCGGCAAAGGTACGCAGCTCGTCCAGCGGCAGCGGGGCCTTGGTGGTCGCAGCCGTGGCAGCGGGTGCAGCCCCGGCGGCCTGGTCGGCAAAAGCCAGAGGCGCGCCGATCACCAGGGCGATCGTCAGGGCCAGCGATGTGAGGCGGGACAAATGCAGCATGTCGAACGAACTCCTAATGTAGATGCGGCCCTATCCTTGGGAACGGCACCATTGTGCAGGGTCGCTCGGGCGGCCCTGCTGACGAATAGCGAAGTACAGCGCCGGCGTGTCCTGGCCACCACTGTTACCGACAGTGGAGATGGATTCACCGGCTTTTACAACATCACCTGCCGACTTGAGTAAAGTCTGATTGTGGCCGTAAAGACTCAAATAGCCATTACCGTGGTCAAGAATCACCAACAAACCGGCACCGCGCAGCCAATCGGCAAACACCACGCGCCCACCGTGAACGGCATGAACCTGGCTGCCGGCGGCAGCGCTGATCATGACCCCGTCCCATTTGGCGCGGGTATCGTCACCTCGGGTTTCACCGAAGCGTGCCAGTAGTCGACCATCAACAGGCCATGGAAGTTTTCCACGCGCTGAAGCAAAAGGTCCGCCGAACGACTCGCCGGCGCTGGAAACCAGCGGGCCAGGCGCTGCGTGCGCCGGTTTGCGTGGGGCCGGAGCGTCGGTGGTGGCGGCCAGTTCGGCTTCACGCTGACGCTTTTTTTCCGCTTCCTGCTGGGCGATCAGC
The DNA here is from genome assembly GCF_963879675.1 of Pseudomonas sp. Larv2_ips. Classification (NCBI taxonomy): domain Bacteria; kingdom Pseudomonadati; phylum Pseudomonadota; class Gammaproteobacteria; order Pseudomonadales; family Pseudomonadaceae; genus Pseudomonas; species Pseudomonas sp. Larv2_ips. The sequence continues at coordinate 411,062 of NZ_CAWOAW010000031.1, read as the reverse complement.
GCTTTCTGCCGCGCTTCTTCGGCCTCACGTGCCTGGCGAGCCAGGGTTTCCTCGATGGTTTTGAGCACTTTGCCCAGGTCAGCCTGGTCTTGCTCGCGGGCCTGCAGCTTGGCGTCGCGGGCTTTCACATCGTCGTTGAGCTTGGCCAGGGCTAGCTGGCGCTCTTTGCGTACCTTGTCCAGCTGGTCGCGCTGGGTATCGAGGGCGGTTTTCTGGTCGAGCAGTTGCGACTGCTGGTCGGCGATTTCCTGCTCGACGTTGGCCAGCTGGCGCAGGGTTTCGTTAAAGCCCTTCAATTGCGCCAGGCGTGCCTTGCTCAGGTAGTCGTAATAGGTAAGGGTACGCGCGAATTTTTCCGGGTTCTGCTGGTTGAGCAGCAGCTTGAGGTATTCCTGGCGGCCGCTCTGGTACGCGGCGCGGGCCTGGATCGCAATCAGGCGTTGCTGTTCAACGCGTGCGCTCTGGAGTTTTTTTTTCTCAGCGTCGAGTCGCTCCAGTTCCGACTCGCTCTTCTTTAATTCTTTTTGTAGCTCCTGGACCTGCTTCTCGAGCTTGCCCATCTCGGTTTCGGTACCGCGCAGGTCTTTCTGCACCCCGGATTTCTCTTCCTGGAGCTTGCCGAGCAGTTTCTTCAGCTCGGTAATGTCCTGACGCGTAGCGTCCAACTGTTGTTGGGTTTGTGCGCGCTCATCGGCAAATGCCGGTTGGAGCAGGCAGACTAGAGCGAGGGTAATCAAGGCGCGAAGCATAGAGGCGGGCGACACCAGGGAAAGGGACGGCCTAGTATGCCCGCCAAGCGCCGCAAAAAAAACGCCCAATTCGGGCTGGAAGGCAAGATAGGTGCCGAGTGGCGGTGGTATGGCGAAAAGATATCGACCAAACACAGGAGATCCAATGCGGGAGGGGGCTTGCCCCCGATAGCGGTGTATAAGCCACCTAGGTGTCAGCTGACCCACCGTAATCGGGGGCAAGCCCCCTCCCACACTGTTTTGCGGTGATGCTGGGGATCAAACCAGAATCGAAGTGCCGGTCATTTCCTTCGGCTTCTCCAGCCCCATCAGCATCAACATGGTCGGCGCCACATCGGCCAGCACGCCGCCGTGCCGCACTTTGAAGTCGCGCTTGCCGACATAGATGAACGGCACGGGCTCGGTGGTGTGCGCGGTGTGGGCCTGGCCGGTGGATTCATCCGACATCTGCTCGCAGTTACCGTGGTCAGCGGTGATCAGCGCTTCGCCGCCGACTTTGTCCAGGGCGTCGACGATGCGGCCGACGCACAGGTCCAGGCATTCCACGGCTTTTACGGCCGCTTCCAGGTTGCCGCTGTGGCCAACCATGTCGCCGTTGGCGTAGTTGACCACGATCACGTCGTAACGCTGGTGTTCGATGGCATCGACGATTTTGTCGGTCACTTCCGGCGCGCTCATTTCCGGCTGCAGGTCGTAGGTGGCGACTTTTGGCGATGGAATGAGGATGCGTTCTTCGCCCGGGAACGGTTCTTCACGCCCGCCGGAGAAGAAGAAAGTGACGTGAGCGTATTTTTCGGTTTCGGCGATGCGCAGCTGGGTCTTGCCGTTCTTGGCCAGGTAATCGCCCAGCACGTTTTCCAGGCTGCCCGGCGCGAACGCTGACGGGGCCGGGATGTTGGCAGCGTATTGGGTGAGCATCACGAACTCGGCCTTTGGCTGACGGGCGCGCTCGAAGTCCTTGAAGCCGGCATCGACGAATACGTGGCTCAGCTCACGGGCACGGTCGGCGCGGAAATTCATGAATACCACGGCGTCGCCGTCTTCGACTTTTACTGGCTCGCCGATGGTGGTGGCTTTGACGAATTCATCGCTCTCGCCTCGGGCGTAGGCGGCTTGCAAGCCTTCCTGGGCGGTAGCCGCGTTGAATTCGGCCTGGCCGTCGACGATCAGGTTGTAGGCCTGGGCCACGCGGTCCCAGCGGTTATCGCGGTCCATGGCGAAGTAACGGCCGACCAGGCTGGCGATGCGGCCTTTGCCGAGGGCGGCGAAGGTGGCGTCGAGCAGTTCAATGGACGACTGGGCGCTTTTTGGCGGGGTGTCGCGGCCGTCGAGGAAAGCGTGCAGGTAAATTTTGTCGGCGCCGCGCTTGAACGCCAGCTCGGCCATGGCGACCAGGTGGTCCTGGTGGCTGTGTACACCGCCGTCGGACAGCAGGCCCATGAAGTGCACGGCCTTGCCGGCCGCAACTGCTTTATCCACCGCCGCGCAAATGGCCGGGTTCTCGAAGAACTCGCCGTCACGGATCGATTTGGTCACGCGTGTGAAGTCTTGGTATACCACTCGTCCGGCGCCGAGGTTCATGTGGCCGACTTCCGAGTTGCCCATCTGGCCGTCCGGCAGGCCTACGTCCATACCGGAACCGGAGATCAATCCGTTGGGTACTGTGGCGGTCAGGCGGTCGAGTACCGGCTTCTTGGCCGAGTACACGGCGTTGTCGTGGTGGCTTTCACTGTGTCCGAAGCCATCGAGAATTATCAGGACCAAAGGTTTAGGCGTAGTAGTCATAGATCCTCTCGCGGCGGTAATAAAGGAAGGCAATCTAAAAGGGAGTAGCAGTTTAAAGCGAAGTTCCGACCACGTCACCGCTTTACGGGGGTTGGCCCCCCCTGACGGCTGTGTATACTTACCGCCATTTTAACGCCCTGGAACCTCCTTGATGGTTGATCACCTGATTGCATTTGCCACTGCCCACTACCTGCTCGCGGGTGCCTTCGTCATCCTGCTGGCGCTGCTGATCGCTCATGAAATGAGCCGCGGTGGCCGCAGCCTGAGCACGTCGGAGCTGACCGCGCTGGTCAACAAGGATGAGGCCGTTGTCGTGGATATTCGCCCGGCCAAGGATTTTGCCGCCGGCCATATCGTCGGCGCCCTGAACATTCCGCAGGACAAGCTGATCGCACGCTTGCCCGAGCTGGAAAAATACAAAGCCAAGACCATCATTCTGGTCGACGCCCAAGGCCAGCACGCCGGCACCCACGCCCGCGAGATGCTCAAGACCGGTTTCACCGCCGCCAAACTGTCCGGCGGTATCGGCAGCTGGAAGGCCGATAACCTGCCGCTGGTGAAGTGATATGAGCCAGGTTGTCGTTTATTCCAGCGATTATTGCCCTTACTGCATGCGAGCCAAGGCTCTGCTGGAGAAAAAGGGCGTTGCCTTCGAAGAGATCAAGGTCGATGGCAAGCCCCAGGTGCGCGCCGAGATGACCAAGAAAGCGGGACGCACGTCCGTGCCGCAGATCTGGATCGGCGACAAGCATGTCGGTGGTTGCGATGACCTGTTCGCCCTAGAGCGCGCCGGTAAGCTTGATGCGCTGCTGCTCGTCTGACTCCTAACCCCTAAAAGACCCCAAGATCAAGAAGGATCTGCGATGACTGACCAACAGAACACCGAAGCAGCGCAAGACCAAGGCCCACAATTCTCGCTGCAGCGGATCTACGTGCGTGACCTGTCGTTCGAAGCGCCGAAAAGCCCGGCCATCTTCCGCCAGGAATGGACCCCAAGCGTTGCGCTGGACCTGAACACCCGTCAAAAGGCACTGGAAGGCGACTTCCACGAAGTCGTGCTGACCCTGTCGGTCACCGTCAAAAACGGCGAAGAAGTGGCCTTCATCGCTGAAGTGCAACAGGCCGGCATCTTCCTGATCCAGGGCCTGGACGAAGCTTCAATGAGCCACACCCTGGGCGCGTTCTGCCCGAACATTCTGTTCCCGTATGCCCGTGAGACCCTGGACAGCCTGGTCACCCGTGGCTCGTTCCCGGCGCTGATGCTGGCTCCGGTGAACTTCGATGCCCTGTACGCGCAAGAGCTGCAGCGCATGCAAACAGAAGGTTCGTCGACCGTTCAGTAATGGGCCCGACGCAGTACCCAATGTGGGAGGGGGCTTGCCCCCGATAGCGGTGGATCAGTCACATAGTTGTCGACTGACACTCTGCCATCGGGGCAAGCCCCCTCCCACATTTTGTTTTGTGTGTTATTTAAAACCGAGTTGGCGCCAGCCTTCGTACACAGCGACGGCCACGGTGTTGGACAGGTTCAAGCTGCGGCAGCCCTCACGCATCGGCAAGCGCAGGCGATGGCCGTCGGGCAGGGCGTCGAGCACCTCGGCCGGCAGGCCACGGCTTTCCGGGCCGAACAGGAAGGCGTCGCCTTCGGCAAAGCTGGCGTCATGAAACGGCCGCGAACCCTTGGTGGTGAACGCGAACAGCCGCGGGTGGCCCAGGCTTTCCAGGCAACTGGCCAGGTCCGCATGGCGCTTGAGCGTGGCGTACTCGTGGTAGTCCAGCCCGGCGCGGCGCAGGCGCTTGTCGTCCATGTCGAAGCCCAGAGGCTCGATCAAATGCAGGTGGCAGCCACTGTTGGCGCACAGCCTGATAACGTTGCCGGTATTCGGCGGAATTTCTGGTTGAAAAAGGATGACGTGAAACATGCACGGCTCCGAAGGCAAAGATGCGCTGCATTCTACCCCCGAAGACGACCCAAGACCGAAGCTATTGCCCAGGGTTTTGGGCTCATTGGCGATTGTCGGGTTGATGATCGGCCTGATGATCGGCCGCCTCACCACGCCGGACCCGGTCGAGCTGCAACACGTCGAGACCGCGGCGGACGGCCTGGTGGTGTGGTTCAACAGCGAACCCAAGCTGCACGGCGAACATATCGACGGCACCGTGGCGCTGCTGTTTGACGCGCTGGGCAAAGCTGCCAGCGGGCAACTCAAGGTCAATGACAATGACGTGAACTGGCGCATCCGCAAGACTGATGGCGGCCTGCTGCTGAACCTGGTGGCGGCTCGGCCGTTGCGCGGGGAGTGGAAGGGAGAGAAGGCCGATGGCCGTTGGCGGTTGCAGATCCATCTGCGCGAGGAATAAAAGAGGGAATCCCCGGCCTGCCTGTACCAAGGTTCCCAAAACGGGCTGGGGCTACGGGCGCTGTGCCACGTAAGCCCCGGGTGTAAAGAAGGGAGTTCCCGGCCTGCCTGTACCAGGGCTCCCAAAACGGGGTGAAGCCAACGGCTTCGGTATTAAAGAGGGAATCCCCGGCCTGCCTGTACCGAGGTTCCCGAAACGGGTGTGGGGCGCGACGCGATCCGCATCAAGCACCCCGGGTGTAAAGAGGGGATTCTCGGCCTGCCTGTACCAAGGTCCCCGAAACTGGGTAGTACAAGGGTTATTGCAGGGCGCGTGCCAGAACTTGCAATGGGTGCAAAAAAAATTGCCAGAAAGCTCAAAGCCCCGAAATACGGGGCTTTGGGGTTTTCGATGTGCAAGATTTTTTCAACGAGGTTGAGGTTTCAGGCGTTAGATACGTGCCCGATGCCGGTTCATGGTGCATTGAAGCGGTGCACGGTCACGCAACCTTGTGGCGATCCGAACGTGCAGACAATCAAAATGTGGGAGGGGGCTTGCCCCCGATAGCGGTGTTTCAGTCAGCGAGTGTGTGGCTGATACACCGTAATCGGGGGCAAGCCCCCTCCCACATTTGATATTCAGTGGATGAGAAGGCTGTGATCAGCCTTCATCACCCTCATCATCGTCGCCGCCATCGACCTTCATCCCCAGCTCCTTGATCTTGCGCGTCAGGGTATTGCGGCCCCAACCCAGCAGCACGGCGGCGTCGCGGCGGCGGCCGGCGGTGTGCTTCAAGGCGGTTTCGATCATGATCCGCTCGAACGCCGGTACGGCGCTGTCGAGCAGGTTCGACTGGCCGCGTGCCAAGGCCTGATCAGCCCACTGGCGCAGCGCCTGTTCCCAGTTGGTCACGGGTGCCGAGTCCTGCGGCAGGCTCAGCAGCTCCGGCGGCAGGTCGCTGATATGCACTTCGCGACCCGATGCCATCACGGTGATCCAGCGGCAGGTGTTTTCCAGCTGACGCACGTTGCCTGGCCATGGCAGGTTTTTCAGGTACTCCTCGGTCTCGCTTTTGAGCAACTTCGGCTCGACGGCCAGCTCTTGAGCGGCGCGGCTGAGGAAGTGGCGAGCCAGCGTCGGAATGTCTTCGCGGCGATCCGACATGCGTGGGATGTGAATGCGGATAACGTTCAGGCGGTGGAACAAGTCCTCACGGAATTTGCCCGCGTGCACCAGGGTTTCGAGGTTCTGGTGCGTCGCTGCGATGATGCGCACATCGACCTTGACCGGCGTGTGCCCGCCCACGCGATAGAACTCACCGTCGGCCAATACGCGCAGCAAGCGGGTTTGGGTGTCGGCCGGCATGTCGCCGATTTCATCGAGGAACAACGTGCCGCCGTCCGCCTGTTCAAAGCGCCCACGACGCAGGTTGGCCGCGCCGGTAAACGCGCCTTTTTCATGGCCGAACAGCTCGGACTCCATCAAGTCCTTGGGAATCGCCGCCATGTTCAGCGCGATGAACGGCGAAGCCGCCCGCGGGCTGTGGCGGTGCAACGCATGGGCCACAAGCTCTTTACCGGTGCCAGACTCACCGTTGATCAGCACGGTGATGTTGGAGTGGCTCAAGCGCCCGATGGCGCGAAACACTTCCTGCATCGCCGGTGCTTCACCGATGATTTCCGGGGTGCGAGTCAGGGCCGGCGGGGCTTCCTGGCTCTGCTGTTCCTGGGCGTGCTGGTTGGCGCGCTTGACCAGCGCCACTGCCTCGTCCACGTCGAACGGCTTGGGCAAGTATTCAAACGCGCCGCCCTGGTAGGACGCGACAGCGCTGTCCAGGTCCGAGTGCGCGGTCATGATGATCACCGGCAGGCGCGGGTGCTGCTCGCGGATGCGCGCCAGTAAGTCCAGGCCACTGGCGCCGGGCATGCGGATGTCGGAGATGATCACGTCCGGCTGCTGGCGCGCCAGGCGGCTCATCACCCCGTCGGCGCTGTCGAAGCTCTGGGTGGTCATGCCTTCCTGTTGCAAGGCTTTCTCGAGGACCCAGCGGATAGAACGGTCGTCATCGACGATCCAGACAGTTTCACTACGGCTCATGTCGATGGGGCTCCTTGTTCCAGAGGCAGAAAGATCGAGAAGGTGGTGTGGCCGGGATGGCTCTCACACTCGATCAAACCCTGGTGCTGGCTGATGATGTTCTGGGTAATGGCCAGGCCCAGCCCGGTACCGTCCGGGCGGCCGCTGACCATGGGAAAGAAGATGGTTTCCTGCAGTTCTGCAGGAATGCCCGGACCGTTGTCGATGATCTCGACCTTAGTGACCAGGCGGTGGCGCACATGGCCGATGGTGAACTGGCGCAGGGCACGGGTGCGCAGGCTGATGCGGCCCAGGCGCAGCTCGTTCTGGCTGCTGATGGCCTGCATGGCGTTGCGCACGATATTGAGCACGGCCTGGATCATCTGTTCGCGGTCGATCAACACGTCCGGAATGCTTGGGTCGTAGTCGCGTACCAGGGTGATGCAGCCTTGGCTTTCGGCCTCGACCAACTGGCAAACGCGCTCCAGCACTTCGTGCACGTTGGTCATCGCCAGCGACGGCAATTTGTTGGAGCCGAGCATGCGGTCCACCAGGTTACGCAGGCGGTCGGCTTCTTCGATGATGACGTTGGTGTAGTCCTTGAGGTTCTCGTCCGGCAGCTCGCGGGCCAGCAATTGCGCGGCGCCGCGAATCCCGCCCAGCGGGTTCTTGATCTCATGGGCCAGGCCGCGCACCAGCATCTTGCTGGTTTCCTGCTTGGACAGCTGCGCTTCTTCTTTAGTGATACGCAGCAAGCGGTCGCGCGGGTGTACTTCGAGCAGCAGCAGGGTGGCGCCGTTGCTCAGGATCGGGGTGACCGCGTAGTCGACGGTCAGGGTCTGGCCGGTGAGGGCGGTGAGCATCGCTTCGCGCTTGGTGAACGGGTGTGCCTGCTCCACCGCCTGGCGCAACGAGCTCAAGGCTTCGGCCGACTCGGTGAACAATTCGCTGATGAACTGCCCATGGCTGCGCTGGCCGCTGATGGCCAGGAGCATCTCCGCCGCCGGGTTCATGTACTCAAGACGCAGGTCGTCATTGAGCAGAATGGTCGCGGTGGTCAGGTTGTCGAGTAACAAACGGTGCAGTGCATCGCTAATGGTCATCAGGACCTCTTTTGGAGCAAGGCGCGGGCTTGAGGCACACGCTGATACAAGGAAAATGCAAAAACCAAACCAAGGCTCCGAAAAGAAGCGTTAAAGCCCTGAAATAGGGGTTTAAGGCGCGAAACTGTGGCGTTCTGCCAGCTCACTCGGGAAGATTCGAACCAAAATGGGCTGTCAGGGTGGGAAGGGTGCGGCGCTACGCACCAATATAGTGCAGTTTTGCGAGGTCTGTTCAGGAAGGTTTTTTAGGCGTGCTTTTACGATTGTTCAGGCAGGGCTTGATGACCTCGCGCAAGCCTTTGCTGTCTTTGGGCAGGATGAACTCGGCGCTCAGTGGCGAATCACCGGGAATCGCGGAGGGAATGGTCATCCTGATGAGCTGGCCACCCATGTCGTCGGTGATCCACTCGCGCAGCTCCTGGCGGTTGGCGGGCATGGTGAGTTTGAACAGCACGCCGTGCTGCTGCGTGGGCTCGGCGCTGTAATAGCCGTTTACGCGGTAAGTGCGGGGTGGAAGCACGCCGGTGGTGAGGCTGAGCGGCCCGGTGGAGCGAGCATCCGGGCCTTCATAAATGCCGGGTTTGAAATGCAACTGGTCGGTGTGGGTGAGCAGCGAGATCATTGGGCGCAAGGGCGCGCTGTAGCAGGCCACATGCAGGATCGCCATGCTGGAATTGCCGTCGTGGGCGGCGATGCCATTGATGCGGGCATTGATAATCGTGCTTTGCGGGTAGGGCGCTTCTACCGTCCACGCCGTGGGCTCAAGGTCGAGGGGCGTAGGCGGTGTGGGTTTTTGCGCTGCGGCGATTGGGCTGAGCGCGAGCGTCAGTGAACACAGGGTCTTACAGATAAGGTTCATCGCGAAGACATCGGCGAGTGGCGGCAGGACGCTGCATCGTAGGGGGTCGATGGCCTGGGATGTATCAGACATTTCCGCGATTTAACCAAGGTTCGGGAAAGGGCCTTCAATGAAGCAGGCCCTTATCCTTCAAGGCGTGTAGACGCACAACTCGGCTGTGGCGCGGGTCATTGCGATCTGCACCAAGGGATCGTTAAGCGGTTGATGCACGGCCAGGGCTACCCAGTGCGGGCACTGCGGGTTGCTGCGCTCGGGGCCGAAGTCAGCTAATTGTTGCAGCATGCGCTTTTGCAGTTGGTCCAGTTGGGGCCGAATCTTGCCGGTCAGGTCCGGGCGCGGCGTATCGGGCGCCTTGCCTTTAAACTGCCAGTCGGACAGTCGGGTGTATTGCACCAGTTTATTCGCCTCTATCTGCGCGGAGAAAAATTGCTCCGCCGCCTCGGGCGAGACTTTGTAGTCGGGGGCCTGGGCTCTCGCGCTGGCGATCACAGCCTGTTCGCGAGGTCGGTCTTCCACGGCCTTGTGGCTGTCCCATTTGCTCAGTGCGACCTGGTCGGCGATGGTCAGGCGCTCGGCGATGCTATTGAGCAGCGGTTCGAGTGTCGGCGGCGCGGCGCTGGCCGTGGCGCTGGCGAACAGCAAGGCAAGTACGAGTCGATGTTTCAAAGGCGATCCCCTGTAGGCACGAGCGTGTTCGAAGGTCGCCAACGATAACGCGTAATTATTGAAGGCGCGCGGCACGCATGAGGTTTTTTGCGCGCCGCCGTTGCCCGGCGGTTATTGGCGCCGGGCGGCATCAATCGGTGTGGGAGAGCGGCATGCCCGGGCTGCCGGCATAAAACACCAGTAATTCCACCGGTGTATCCCCTGTGACGCCTCGATGGACGATGTTGACCATCTCGGCGAGTGTCTGCCCTTGTTTGAAAACCTGAGCGTGACCGCTGTCGCGGCTTTGCACGGTGAGTTCTCCACGGAGTATGTAAGCCGCGTTGGGCATCGGGTGTGTGTGCCAGGCGAGGGTGGTGTGTGGCGCAATCTTGAGCTTCAGCAGTGTCAGCTCCGGGGCGCTTTGGGGGTAGCCGGTATAAGGCGTACCGTCCCAGGATGCGCTGCTTTGCAGCAGGATTTGCCTTTCGATTGGCGCAAGGGCGTTGGGCGGGGTGCCACACCCGTGCAGGAACAGGCAGGCGATGAGCGCGAGCGAGCGGTTGTCCATGATTTGATCCGTTGAGCAGAGTAGTGCTTCAGGCTACGGGCGTGCGGTCGGGATGGATGTCGGGCGAGGCGGTAAGTCTGCGCAGTTATCTGCCTGCGTGATGTAAGAGGTGGGCGTGGTAGGTGCCGCAGCGCCGCCAGAAACACGATGGCCCTGATTGGCATCGACCGCCGCCTTCTGCCGCGCCGCGCGGGTAGCTTCGATATTTTTTCAGGCATAAAAAAGGCCTCCCGAAGGAGGCCTTTTTTGTCACGCTGCTTTAAGCGGCGCTACCGGATCAGCAGCTGTAGTACAGCTCGTATTCCAGTGGGTGTACGAAGGTGCGTACTTTGATTTCTTCTTCGCTTTTCAGCTCGATGTAGGCATCGATGAAGTCGTCGCTGAATACGCCGCCTTTGGTCAGGAACGCACGGCCCTTGTCCAGCTCTTCCAGGGCTTCTTTCAGGCTGCCGCACACTTGTGGGATCTCTTTGGCCTCTTCAGGCGGCAGGTCGTACAAGTTTTTGTCGGCGGCGTCGCCAGGGTGGATCTTGTTCTGGATACCGTCCAGGCCGGCCATTACCAGGGCAGCGAAGGCCAGGTACGGGTTGGCTGCTGGATCCGGGAAGCGCGCTTCGATACGGCGAGCGCGAGGGCTGGACACGTAAGGAATACGGATCGAGGCGGAACGGTTACGTGCCGAGTAAGCCAGCATTACCGGTGCTTCGAAACCTGGGACCAGACGCTTGTAGGAGTTGGTCGACGGGTTGGTGAAACCGTTCAGGGCCTTACCGTGCTTGATGATGCCGCCGATGAAGTACAGGGCGGTGTCGGACAGGCCGGCATAACCTTCGCCAGCGAAGGTGTTCTTGCCTTCTTTAGCGATGGACAGGTGAACGTGCATACCCGAGCCGTTATCGCCGTACAGCGGCTTAGGCATGAAAGTAGCGGTACGGCCGTAGGCATCAGCCACGTTGTGTACGCAGTACTTGAGGGTCTGAACTTCGTCAGCCTTGGCAACCAGGGTGTTGAACTTCACGCCGATTTCGTTCTGGCCGGCAGTCGCCACTTCGTGGTGGTGAACTTCGATGACCAGGCCCATTTCTTCCATGGCGTTGCACATGGAGGTACGGATTTCGTGGTCGTGGTCGAACGGCGGAACCGGGAAGTAGCCACCTTTGATGCCTGGACGGTGGCCTTTGTTGCCGCCTTCGATGTCTTGGTCGGACATCCACGAACCTTGTTCGGAGAAGATCTTGAACATGGAGCCGGAGATGTCGGACTTGAACTTGACCGAATCAAAGATGAAGAATTCTGGCTCTGGGCCTACGAATACGGTGTCGCCGATACCGGTCGACTTCAGGTATTCCTCGGCACGCTTGGCGATCGCACGTGGGTCGCGGTCGTAGCCTTGCATGGTCGAAGGCTCGATCACGTCGCAGACGATGATCAGGGTTGGGTCTTCGGTGAACGGGTCGAGAACGGCAGTGCTGTCGTCCGGCATCAGGATCATGTCGGAGGCTTCGATGCCTTTCCAGCCAGCAATGGAGGAACCGTCGAACATTTTGCCTTCTTCGAAGAAAGCATCATCCAGCGCGTCGCGAGCCGGCATGGTCACGTGGTGCTGAGTACCTTTAGTGTCCGTGAAGCGCAGATCAATCCATTTAACGTCATGATCTTTGATGAGTTGAACCGACTTCGACATGGTGTCCTCCGGGTGGCTTCGGGCTGGGGTAGTGGAGTTAGCCCTTAGAATGTGGGTGATGCCGGCGCGAATACTCGACCAAGGCAACCTGCCTCACAAGAGAGCAAATTGCATGCCAGTGCGCCAACATGGCCTTTTTGCCTCAAAATGGCCCCTATAAAGGTGCAATCCGCTGAAGCGGAATAAATAACGCACTGCAATGTAGCGTTAATTTGCGCAAACGACCCGTTTTGGTGCGCGTTGTGTCTGATGCATATTAACTGGTTAAACCTTGAGCGATTTCCGCTATAATCCGCGCCCCCCTTTTTCAGCAGGCCCGGCGCGCGCTGTTTCCATGAAATTAATCGTTAAAGTGTTCCCCGAGATCACCATCAAAAGCCGACCGGTACGGACGCGTTTCATCCGTCAGTTGGCCAAGAACATCCGTGCCGTGCTCCGTGACCTGGACCCGGCTGTGGTGGTGAACGGCGTGTGGGACAACCTCGAGCTGGAAACCCGTGTCACCGACGCCAAAGCCTTGAAGGACATGACTGAGCGCCTGAGCTGCATGCCGGGCATTGCGCATTTCCTGCAGGTGGATGAGTACCCGCTGGGCGACTTTGACGACATCACCGAAAAGTGCAAGCAGCACTACGGTAGCGAGCTTGAAGGCAAGATTTTTTCGGTGCGCTGCAAGCGCGCCGGCAAGCACACCTTCAGCTCCATGGACGTCGAGAAATACGTCGGCAGCAAGCTGCGTCGCGAGTGCGGCGCTGCCGGAATTTCCCTGAAAGCGCCGCAAATTGAAGTGCGCATGGAAATTCGCGACCAACGGTTGTTTGTGATCCACAGCCAGCACAACAGCATCGGCGGCTACCCGCTGGGTGCCCTGGAACAGACCCTGGTATTGATGTCCGGCGGTTTCGATTCCACGGTGGCGGCCTACCAGATCATGCGCCGCGGCCTGATGAGCCACTTCTGCTTCTTTAATCTGGGCGGGCGTGCACACGAATTGGGCGTGATGGAAGTCGCGCACTTTATCTGGAAGAAGTACGGCAGCTCCCAGCGCGTGCTATTCGTAAGCGTGCCGTTTGAGGAAGTGCTGGGCGAAATTCTCGGCAAAGTCGATAACAGTCATATGGGCGTAGTATTGAAGCGTATGATGTTGCGCGCTGCGTCGCGGATTGCCGATCAGTTGCAGATCGACGCGCTGGTGACCGGTGAAGCGATTTCCCAGGTCTCCAGCCAGACGCTGCCGAACCTGTCGCTGATCGACTGCGTGACCGAGAAGCTGGTGCTGCGCCCGCTGATTGCGAGTCACAAGCAGGACATCATCGACCAGGCCGAAGAAATCGGCACGGCGGCGTTTGCCAAACACATGCCTGAATATTGCGGGGTCATCTCGGTGAACCCCAAGACCCACGCCAAGCGCAACCGCGTGGAGTACGAAGAACAACAGTTCGACATGGCGATTCTGGAGCGTGCGCTCGAGAACGCCAAAATGGTCCCGATCGATCGTGTAATCGACGAACTGGGCCAGGATGTGCAAATCGAAGAAGTCAGCGAAGTCCTGGCCGGCCAGATTGTCGTCGATATCCGTCACCCGGATGCCGCCGAAGATGAGCCGCTGGAAATCGCTGGCATCGACGTGCAAACGCTGCCGTTCTACGCATTGAACGCGCGTTTCAAGGAACTGGATAACAGCCGTCAGTACCTGCTGTATTGCGACAAAGGCGTGATGAGTCGCCTGCATGCCCACCATTTGCTCAGTGAGGGGCATGCCAATGTGCGCGTTTATCGACCGAGCTAAGAGCCCGGGGCTGTTTGCCTGTGGCCTGCGTCACCGGCCCCCCGACTCTGCCGTCAAGCTGTAACGGCAAGGCCTGACTCTACTGTTAATCGCTGCCACGACCTGTCAGCACACCGAATCCTCTGATCGAGATACACAAGTGATCGAAAATCTACGTAACATCGCCATCATTGCTCACGTTGACCATGGTAAAACCACCCTGGTAGACAAACTCCTGCGTCAATCCGGCACCCTGGAGCGCAACGAGCTCAACGACGAGCGCGTGATGGACTCCAACGACCAGGAAAAAGAGCGCGGTATTACCATCCTGGCTAAAAACACCGCTATCAACTGGAACGGCTACCACATCAACATCGTGGACACCCCGGGCCACGCCGACTTCGGCGGCGAAGTTGAACGTGTAATGTCGATGGTTGACTCCGTTCTGCTGCTGGTCGACGCTCAAGACGGCCCTATGCCGCAAACCCGTTTCGTGACCAAGAAGGCGTTCGAAGCCGGCCTGCGTCCGATCGTGTGCATCAACAAGGTTGACCGTCCAGGCGCGCGTCCGGACTGGGTTCTGGACCAGATCTTCGACCTGTTCGACAACCTGGGTGCTACTGAAGAACAGCTGGACTTCAAAGTCGTCTACGCCTCGGCCCTGAACGGCATTGCCGGTCTGGAACACACCGACATGGCTGAAGACATGACCCCGCTGTACCAGTCGATCGTCGACAACGTACCGGCGCCAAAAGTTGACCGTGAAGGCCCGTTCCAGATGCAAATCTCGGCACTGGACTACAACAGCTTCCTGGGTGTTATCGGTGTTGGCCGTATCGCTCGTGGTAGCGTCAAGCCGAACACTCCGGTTGTCGCCATCGGCGCCGACGGCAAGAAACGCAACGGCCGTATCCTGAAGCTGATGGGTCACCACGGTCTGCACCGTATCGACGTTGAAGAAGCGTTTGCCGGTGACATCGTGTGCGTGAGCGGTATGGACTCGCTGTTCATCTCCGACACCCTGTGCCAGCCGGACAACGTCGAGGCGATGAAGCCTCTGACCGTTGACGAGCCAACCGTTTCCATGACCTTCCAGGTAAACGACTCGCCTTTCTGCGGTAAAGAAGGCAAGTTCGTGACTTCCCGTAACATCAAGGAACGTCTGGACAAAGAGCTGCTGTACAACGTTGCTCTGCGCGTTGAAGAAGGCGACTCGGCTGACAAGTTCAAGGTTTCCGGCCGTGGTGAGCTGCACCTCTCGGTACTGATCGAAACCATGCGTCGCGAAGGCTTCGAAATGGGCGTTGGTCGTCCAGAAGTGATCATCCGTCAGGTTGACGGCGTGAAGCAGGAACCGTTTGAAAACGTCACCATCGACACCCCTGAAGAATCCCAGGGCAAGGTCATGGAAGAGATGGGCCTGCGTAAGGGCGACCTGACCAACATGGTGCCGGATGGCAAAGGCCGTGTGCGTCTGGAATACAACATCCCTGCTCGTGGTCTGATCGGTTTCCGTAACCAGTTCCTGACCCTGACCAACGGTGCTGGCATCCTGACCTCGATCTTCGATCGCTACGACACCATGAAGTCCGGCGACATGTCCGGCCGTCAGAACGGTGTTCTGGTATCGGTAGAAACCGGCAAGGCACTGACCTACTCCCTGGAAACTCTGCAGGCGCGTGGCAAGCTGTTCGTTGAACACGGTCAAGAGATCTACAACGGTCAGATCGTTGGTCTGAACAGCCGTGACAACGACATGGGCGTCAACCCAACCAAAGGCAAGAAGCTCGACAACATGCGTGCTTCGGGTAAAGACGAAACCATCGCTCTGGTTCCACCTGTTCGCTTCACCCTGGAACAGGCCCTGGAATTCATCCAGGACGACGAGCTGTGCGAAGTCACGCCTAAGTCGATCCGCCTGCGTAAGAAGATCCTGGACGAAGGCGAGCGTACCCGCGCTGCCAAGAAAGCCAAGAACTGAGTTAACTCAGGCTGAATGAAAAACGCCCCCGGTTGAAAGGCCGGGGGCGTTTTTTTGTGCCTGCAGAATTTGTGGTGAATATACCGGCCTCATCGGGGGCAAGCCCCCTCCCACACTTGAATGTGCTCACAGATCAAAGGTGGGAGGGGGCTTGCCCCCGATAGGGCCCTCAACAGCCCCACAAAAATCGAATCAGAACTTATCGAGCGTCTTGAACTTCGTCTCGCGCACCACTTCCTTGGGCTTGTACGCGCAATACCCCGGCCGCGGCCCGATTTTCGGGTGGTTGCGGCACGTATCCGGGCGCTTGTCATAAATAGTGCAGAAGCGCGTCTTACGATCCAGGTACAGGCAATCGTTATTGCTCATGCGCTGCAGGGTAAAAATCTCGGATTTGGAATTGAAGCGCTCGACGATGCCTTCTTTCTGCAAGCGCTTGGCGATGTTCTTGGGCGGGTCGCCGCGCTCGAACTCATCGACGATGCCAATGCGGATCAGGTCCTTGATCTTCACCTCAACCGGCAGCGTGCAGCAGCTGGACACGCAGCCACCGCACATGTGGGCGGAATATTTCTGCCAGGTCTCGAGACGGTCGAGTTCCGCAGCGGCGATCAGTTGAGGCTTCATCAGGGTTCCAAGGTGGGGCTATATCCGGGCGCGCGATCATACCGGGATTGATGGTTTTTTGAACAATATTTTGCGGTTTTCAGCCCGAAGGCGACTCACGCACCGATTGGGCACGACCCCTGCATCAATTTTGCGCAACGGTGAATGAGTTAAAAAACTGCCGAACCAGAGCGTCTACCGTCTGTCAGACCGACTAGGCTCTAGCAACTCCTTCAATCTCGCCCGAGGTCGCACCGATGTCTCAGGAACCGCTTGCACGAGAAGCAGAGGTAGCCGCATTCCGCGATGCTGTCTTGACCAAACTCACCTACGCGGTGGGCAAGGACCCCGACCACGCTTTCGACCACGACTGGTTTGAAGCCATTGCGCTGGCCGCCCGCGACCAGATGGTCGATCACTGGATGGACCACACGCGGCGTATTTACCGCAAAGGCCAGAAGCGGGTTTATTACCTTTCGCTGGAATTTCTTATCGGCCGTTTGCTCTACGACAGCCTGAGCAACCTCGGCGTGCTGGAGATCGCGCGCGAAGCGCTGTCCGAACTCGGTGTGGACCTGGAGCGCATCCGCCTGCTGGAGCCCGACGCGGCGCTTGGCAACGGTGGCCTGGGCCGCCTGGCCGCATGCTTTATGGAAAGCATGTCGACCTTGGGCATTGCCGGCCACGGTTATGGCATTCGTTACGAGCACGGTTTGTTCCGCCAGGCGATCGTCGATGGCTGGCAACAGGAGCAGACCGAGCGCTGGCTGGACTTTGGCAACCCGTGGGAATTCGAACGGGCCGAGGTGATTTACCCCATCGGTTTTGGCGGCAGCGTCGAAACCCTGGCGGACGCTTCCGGCAAGATGATCCAGGTGTGGTCGCCGAATGAAACCGTGCGCGCGGTGGCTTATGACACCCCCGTCGTCGGCTGGCGCGGCGCCAGCGTCAACACCCTGCGCCTGTGGCGTGCACGGGCCGTGGAAGACTTGCACCTGGAGCGTTTCAACGCCGGTGACCACCTGGGCGCCGTCGCCGAAGTCGCCCGCGCCGAAAGCATCTCCCGTGTGCTTTACCCGGCCGACAGCACCGAAGCAGGGCAGGAACTGCGCCTGCGCCAGGAATACTTCTTCGTCTCTGCCTCGCTGCAAGATTTGCTGCGCCGCCACAAAAACATGCACGGCTCGGTATTGAGCCTGGGCGAGCACGCCGCCATCCAGCTCAACGACACTCACCCCTCGATTGCCGTCGCCGAGCTGATGCGCCAACTGGTCGACCTGCATGACATTCCGTGGGAAGCGGCGTGGGACGTGACGGTTGAAACCCTTTCCTACACCAACCACACCCTGCTGCCTGAAGCCCTGGAGACCTGGCCCGTAGGCTTGATGGAACGCATGCTGCCGCGGCACATGCAAATCATCTACTTGATCAACGCCCAGCACATCGACTCGCTGCGGGCCAAAGGCATTCACGACTTCGACGTGCTGCGCGCCGTGTCGCTGATCGAAGAAGACAACGGCCGCCGCGTGCGCATGGGTAACCTGGCGTTCCTCGGCTCGCATAGCGTCAACGGCGTGTCTGGCCTGCATACCCAACTGATGCGCAGCACGGTGTTCTCCGAGCTGCACAAGCTGTACCCGGAGCGCATCAACAACAAAACCAACGGCATCACCTTCCGCCGCTGGCTGTACCAGGCCAACCCCAAGCTCACCGAGATGCTGGTGGAGGCGCTGGGCCCGGATATTCTCGACACCATGGAAACCCGCCTGACGGAGCTGGAAACCTTCGCCGAGAAGCAATCCTTCCGCAAAGCCTTCGCCGACCAGCGCCTGCACAGCAAACGTGCACTGGCCGAGATCATCCACGAGCGCCTGGGTATTTCAGTCAACCCGGCGGCGATGTTCGACGTGCAGGTCAAGCGCATCCACGAGTACAAACGCCAACTGCTCAACCTGCTGCACACCGTGGCGCTGTACCAGGCGATCCGCGCCGAGCCTGGCACCGACTGGGTGCCACGGGTGAAGATCTTCGCCGGCAAGGCAGCAGCGAGTTATCACCAGGCCAAGTTGATCATCAAGTTGACCAACGACATCGCCCGCACCGTGAACAACGATCCGACCGTGCGCGGTTTGCTCAAGGTGGTGTTCCTGCCCAACTACAACGTCAGCCTGGCGGAAAGCATTATTCCGGCGGCGGATTTGTCCGAGCAGATATCCACGGCCGGCTTTGAAGCCTCGGGCACCAGCAACATGAAGTTCGGCCTCAACGGCGCGCTGACCATCGGCACCATGGACGGCGCCAACGTGGAAATGCACGAGCGCGTGGGCGCCGATCACATGTTCATTTTTGGCCTCAGTGCTCAGCAGGTTGAAGCCCGCAAGCACGCAGGCGAATTCAACGCCGGGCCGGAAATTGCTGCCTCCCATCGTCTCAACGACGTGTTGCAAGCGATTCGGGGCGGGGTGTTCTCGCCGGATGATCCCGGCCGCTATGTGGGCCTGATCGACGGGCTGATCGACTACGACCGCTTCCTGGTGTGTGCCGACTTCGACTCCTACTGGGACGCTCAGGCGCGGGTCGAGGCGCATTGGCATGACTCCAAGGCGTGGTGGCGCTCGGCGGTGCTGAACACGGCGCGCATGGGCTGGTTCTCCTCGGACCGCACCATCAGGGAGTACGCGACCGAAATCTGGAAAGCGCTCGACTAATCACCGCAATACTAAATGTGAGAGGGGGCTTGCCCCCGACAGCGGATTGCCAGTTTGCAGATATGTCGACTGGCACACCGCTATCGGGGGCAAGCCCCCTCCCACATTGGCCCCGCGTCGATATACTAGGCCCCGGTTTGCCCGCCTCGGGCTGCTTAGGGATATCGACCATGCAATGGATTTTCATGCTGATTGGCCTGGTGCTCGGCTGGACACTCGATGAGTCGTTCAGTGATGCGGGTATCGGTGCGCTGCTGGGCTTGGGCATTGGCCAGGCCCTTCGCCTGGCGAAGCTGTCGGCGCAGGCGGACCAGCAGGCCCGTCAGTTGGAAACCACGCAGAAGGCGCTGATTGCGCTGGGTGAGCGCCTGCGGCAACTGGAGGTGCCCGCGCCGACGAACAGCGTGATTGTCGAACCCTCCGTGCCTGAACCCCCTCCTGTCGTTGCAAAGCCCGAACTTGTCTGGGAGCTACCCGCCGAACTGGCGCCTGTGGCTGTGGCCGCCCAAGCCAGTCAGCCGCTGCCCGATGACGCCTGGGTCGCAGCGCCAACTCCCAAAGCGCCTGCCGCGCCCCGCGGCCCCAACCTGATCGAGCGCGCCATCAGTGGCGCACGCAATTGGCTGTTTGGCGGTAACACCGTGCTGCGCGTCGGCGTGGTGCTGTTGTTCCTGGGCCTGGCCTTTTTGCTGCGCTATGCCACCGAAGGCGTGGTGGTGCCGATCGAGTTGCGTTACGCCGGGGTTGCCGCTGCCGCCATCGGCCTGTTGGGCTTGGGTTGGTGGTTGCGGCTGCGTAACAGCAATTACGGCCTGATGCTGCAAGGCACCGGCATTGCCGTGTTGTACCTGACGGTGTTCGCCGCGATGCGCTTGCACCCGTTGATCGATCCGGGCGCCGCGCTGGGCCTGCTGGTGGCGGTTACGGTGTTCTCGGCGATCCTGGCGATCACCCAGGATGCCCTCGGCCTGGCTTGCGCGGCGGCGTTGGGTGGTTTTGCCGCGCCGATTCTCACGTCAACCGGCGCCGGCAATCACGTGGCGTTGTTCAGCTACTTCGCATTGCTGAACGCCGGCATCCTCGCCATCGCCTGGTTCAAGGCCTGGCGCTTGCTTAACCTGATCGGTTTTGTCGGCACCTTCGGCATTGGTTTCGCTTGGGGCATGCGTTCCTACACACCGGAACTGCTGTGGAGCACCGAGCCGTTCCTGATCGTGTTTTTTCTGATGTACCTGGCCATCGGCCTGTTGTTTGCCCGGCGCACCTTGCTTGAGATGAGCGACGCACCCGAAGACGACAGTCGCGGTGCGCTGCTGCGCTGGTCGGCGGCCAAGGGTGATTATGTCGATGGCAGCATGCTGTTCGGCCCGCCGTTGGTGGGCTTTGGTTTGCAGTTCGCGCTGGTGCAGCACCTGGAATTTGCCGCCGCATTCAGTGCGCTGGGCCTTGGCATCCTGTACATGGGGCTGGCGCAAGGGCTGCGTGGCGGGCGGGCTTTGTTGCTGGCGGAAACCTGCCTGGCGTTGGGCGTGATCTTTGCCAGCCTGGCGATTCCGCTGGGCCTCGACGCACGCTGGACGGCCGCGGCCTGGGCGGTGGAGGGCGCCGGGATCTTCTGGCTCGGCTTGCGTCAGCAGCGGCCGCTGGCACGGGCATTTGGCCTGTTGTTGCAATTGGGTTCGGCGCTGACCTTCCTCAGCGAACTGCGCGTAGGCGAACTGACCTTGCTTGATGGTGCACCGCTGGGCGCGCTGTTGCTGGGTGCTGCGCTGTTGTTCAGCTTCGCTCAGTTGCGCAGGGCGTCAATCGAGCAGGCGGCGGACTGGGAGCGCAAAGGCCTGCCCGTGCTGGCGAGCCTGGGCCTGAGCTTTTTGTACCTGCTTGCACCGTTGCTGCTGCTGACCCAAGGCACCGCCATCAGTTGGGCAATCGCGGGTCTTGTGACGTTGTTTGTCGGCCTGCGCATCGGCTCGCGCACCTTCCTGTTCACTGCGTTTGGCGTGCAATTGCTCGGTGGTGCGTTGTTCCTCCTGCGCCTGCAGGGCGGCGACGGGACGGCGGTATTCAGTGCGGGCTGGAGCGGTTTGTTGACCGCCTCGCTGATCGGTTTGGCGTTGGTTGGCGGCATGCTGCTGGCCGTGCGCGACGACAAGGTGCGCAGCGACGTCGGCCTGCTGCGCGGTCTGTCAGTGGTGCTGCTCGCCGGTCTGGTACTGATCAACCTCGCGGTACTGTTTGTACTGCCGTGGCAAAGCGCCAGCGGCGTGTGGGCGGCCAGCGGTTTGCTGATCATCTGGCTGAGCCTGTACCTGCAACAGCGTGTGAGCTTCGTGTTTGGGTTACTGCTGCAACTGATCGGCGGCGCCTCGTTCCTGTTGGCGGTGCCGCAGCTGCTCGGGCCGTTGAGCAGCGAAGGCTTGCGCCCCTTGGCGCACAGCGGTTTCTGGACGCCAATGGTGTTGGGCCTGGCTGCCTTGGTCGGCGCCTGGCGCTTGCAGCGTGAGCCGCATGCGCCGGTGTTTGCCGTGTTGAAACTGCAACGCCTGTCTGACCTGCTGCTGGTGTGGGGCGCGGCCTGGTGGACGCTGGCGCTGATCGGTGAAGTGTTGCGGTTTATCGCGCAGGCGCAGCAAGGCGCCTATTTGCTCGGCATCGCGGCGGTGAGCGTGGCGATCTGGGCGCTGCTGGCCGAACGTTTGCGCTGGGCGTCGCTGGGCATGCTATGCGCGTTGCTGATGCCGGCGGCGGGCCTGGTGTTGCTGGCCTCAGCCGATGATTATTACCACCCGGCGGCGCAGTACGGCTGGCTGGCATGGTTGGCAGTGTTTGTGGTGCATTTCATTTCGCTACGGCGTTTGGCGGCGGTGGTGCCGAGCAACGTGCTGAGCATCGCTCACGTACTCGGCTGCTGGATGCTGATCGGCGTGCTGGCGCTCGAGCTGCGTTACGGCCTGTTGCTGCTGTCGAGCGAGTACAACGCCTGGCGCTGGCTGGGTTGGGCGATCCTGCCAAGTCTGTACCTGGTGTTGGCGGCTGCGCCACGCCGCTGGCCATGGCCGGTGTCGGCGTATCCACGTGAATACCGTGTGCTCGCCGCGCTGCCGCTGGCGGTGTTGATGCTCGGCTGGTTCTGGTTGGCCAATATCTTCAGCGATGGCACGGCCAAACCGCTGCCATATGTGCCGCTGCTCAGCCCCCTGGACCTGGGCCTGTTGTTCGCGTTGCTGGGTATTTACCTGTGGTCGCGCAGCGTAGCGCCGCAGCGCGGTCCTCGCGCCGAGCTGGTCGCCCAAGGTGTTGCGGGTGTTTCGTTGTTTGCCTTTTTCACGGCCTTGGTGATGCGCGCTGCCCACCACTGGGCAGGCGTGCCGTTCCATCCGGAGGCGTTGCTGGAGTCGATGCTGGTTCAGGCCGGCCTGTCGATTGTCTGGACCCTCATCGCCCTCGGGCTGATGATCGGCGGCCATCTGCGCCATCGTCGCGAAGTGTGGTTGATCGGTGCGGCGCTGATTGCGGTGGTGGTCGCCAAGCTGTTCTTCGTCGAGCTGAGCAACCGCGGCGGGCTGGCGCGGATCGTGTCGTTTATCGGCGTGGGTGGGTTGCTGTTGGTGGTGGGTTACTTTGCGCCGCTGCCGCCCAAGCGTGCCGAACCTGTGTTGGAAACTGAAGGAGCATCCTCTTGATCGGTAAGTTGAGCGTGATCGCGGTGGGCGTGTGTATGACGTCGTCGGTGTGGGCGCAGGAAACGCCTGCCGACTTCACCACGCAAGTGCCGCTGGCGGTGAGTGGCAACGGCCCTTGGTATCGCCTGGAGTTGCCGCTGTCTGTGCAACTGAGCGCGCGTCAGGCGGATCTCGGCGATGTGCGCGTGTTTAACGCCGCCGGTGAACCTCAGGCCTATGCGCTGTCACGCCAATCTGCGCAACGCACCGAAAGCCGCACTGTGACCGACGTGAAGTGGTTCCCGCTGTACGCCGCCGACACGCGCGAAAGCGTGCCGGATGTGGTGATGAAATCCACGGCCGAAGGCACGTTGCTCGAAGTGCGCCCGTCCAGGGCGGGCAAGCAAGTGCTGCGCGGTTGGGTGCTGGACGCCAGTGCGATCAAGGCGCCGTTGCAGCAACTGAGCCTGGACTGGAGCCGCGAACAGGACGGCTTCCAGCGTTTCAGCATTGAGGCCAGCGACGACTTGCAGCACTGGGCGTCGTGGGGCGATGGCCAGGTGGCACGTCTGTCGTTTGCCGACGAGCGTGTCGAGCAACATGAGGTGAGTTTGCCGGGGCAATCGGCGCGCTACCTGCGCCTGCTGTGGCAGGGCCAGGTCGCGCCGACGCTGACCTCGGCCAAGCTGGTGAGCGCCACCAGCAGTAGCCTGCCGATGCCGTTGGTGTGGTCGCAGCCCTTGTCGGGCGCGCGGCTCAAGGCGGGCGAGTACAGCTGGCCGTTGCCGACGGGGCTGCATGTCGAGCGTTTGCGCATCGAGCTGAAGCAGCCGAACACGCTGGCGCCGGTCACCTTGGCGGGGCGCCGTGATGCCAATCAAGCCTGGCAGCCGCTGAGCACTGGTGTGTTGTACCGCTTGACCCAGAATGGCCAGGATGTGGTGCAGGATGAGTTGCAACTGCCGGGAGTGGCCGTCGGCGAGCTTAAATTGCAGGTGGATGAGCGCGGCGGTGGCCTGGGCGTTGAGGCGCCAGCCCTGCGTTTTGCCGTGCGCGCCACGCAGTTGGTGTTTCTGGCGCGGGGTGAGCCGCCGTTTACCCTGGCGTTGGGCAATGGCGCGGTCAAGGCGGCGAACCTGCCCTTGTCGACTTTGATTCCCGACTACAGCGCCGAGCGCCTCAAGACGCTGGGCCAGGCCAGGGTCACCGGTGACGCTGTGGTTAAAAGCGCCACCGTTGCCGCATCGCCCGAAGTGGGCACCGATTGGAAGAAACTCGGCCTGTGGGCCGTGCTCCTGTTGGGTGTGGCGGCGCTGGGGGCGATGGCCTACAGTTTGTTGCGTGCGCCTGCGGCCAAACCGTGAACTCTATTGGCGTTAAATCCTCTGATTAGAGGAAATAACCCTCGACTCGCGTTAAACTGCGCGGGTTTTTAAGCCCCCCATTCTCCGGAGCCTTACATGTCCCGCGTTACCCTGAGTCGCTATTTGATCGAGCAGACCCGCAGCAACAACACGCCTGCCGATCTGCGCTTCCTTATCGAAGTGGTGGCGCGTGCTTGCAAGGAAATCAGCCACGCCGTGTCCAAAGGCGCACTGGGTGGTGTTCTGGGCAGCATGGGCACTGAAAACGTCCAAGGCGAAGTGCAGAAGAAGCTCGACGTGATTTCCAACGAGATCCTGCTCGAAGCCAACGAATGGGGCGGTCACCTGGCCGGCATGGCGTCCGAAGAAATGGACAATGCCTACCAGATCCCGGGCAAATACCCGAAAGGCGCCTACCTGCTGGTGTTCGACCCACTGGACGGTTCGTCCAACATCGACATCAACGCTCCGGTCGGCACCATCTTCTCGGTACTGCGTTGCCCGAACGAATACCTGAGCCAGAACGAAGCGCTGAACGAAAAGGCCTTCCTGCAGCCAGGCACCGAGCAAGTGGCTGCCGGCTACGCGATCTACGGCCCGCAGACCATGCTGGTGCTGACCCTGGGCGATGGCGTCAAAGGCTTCACCCTGGACCGCGAAATGGGCAGCTTCGTGCTGACCCACGAAGACATCACTATTCCTGCTTCTACCCAGGAATTCGCGATCAACATGTCCAACCAGCGTCACTGGGAAGAGCCGGTGACTCGCTACGTCGGCGAGTTGATGGCAGGTGAGGAAGGCCCGTTGAAGAAGAACTTCAACATGCGCTGGGTCGCCGCGATGGTGGCTGACGTGCACCGTATCCTGACCCGTGGTGGCTTGTTCATGTACCCGCGTGACAGCCGCGAGCCGTCCAAGCCGGGCAAGCTGCGTTTGATGTACGAAGCCAACCCGATGTCCTTCCTGGTCGAGCAAGCGGGCGGCGCGTCCACCGACGGCCACCAGCGCATCCTCGACATCCAGCCCGAAGGCCTGCACCAGCGCGTGGCGGTGTTCCTGGGTTCCAAAGAAGAAGTTGAGCGTGTGACCGGTTACCACAAGAAGTAAGACGCGGCGATCACTTATCCGCGATGTTGTGAGGCTGTTCACTCTTGAAAAAGCCCCGAAACGTTTCAGCGTTTTCGGGGCTTTTTTGTTTTTGCTCATCGGGAACCAGACACCTCTTTTCCCTTCTAAGCTTCTGGCAGATACCCAAGCTGCTTCGTCCCTCCAGGAGTTTTTCCATGTCGTTACGCCGTCTCGCCCTGCTGGCTTTTTGCGTGCTATTGGCCGCTTGCAGCAAGGTCAACCAAGAAAACTACGCGAAGTTGTCGGCTGGCATGGCCAAGGCTGAGGTGGAGTCGCTGCTGGGCAAGCCAACCGATTGTTCTGGCGCACTGGGCATGTCCAGTTGCACCTGGGGCGATAAAAACAGCTTTATCAGCGTTCAATATGCCGGTGACAAAGTTTTGATGTTTTCCGGGCAAGGCCTGAAGTAAACCGGGGCGCGAGCCTGCGGGAGAAGAAGAATGATGCGTTTTGTTTTGTGCCTTTGTGCCAGCCTGTTTTTGGCAGGCTGCGCCAGCCATTCTGGCGATGATCTGCAACCCAAGACAGCAAGCAACGTCAACCTCAAGCGTTACCAGGGCACCTGGTATGAGTTGGCCCGATTGCCCATGTACTTCCAGCGCAACTGCGCGCAGTCCGAAGCCCGCTACACGTTGCTGCCCGATGGCGACATGTCGGTGTTCAACCGCTGCCTGACACCTGAATGGAAGTGGGAAGAAGCCAAGGGCACGGCCACGCCGCAAGTGCCGGGCAAGACCGACAAGCTTTGGGTGGAATTCAATAACTGGTTCACGGCGCTGCTGCCGGGCGTCGCCAAGGGCGATTACTGGGTGCTGTATGTCAGCGACGACTACAAGACCGCCATCGTCGGCAGCCCAAGCCGGCGTTACATGTGGATATTGTCACGTACGCCGACGGTGAACGCCGACACCCGCGAAGACCTGCTGAGCAGGGCGCGCCAGCAAGGGTATGACACCACGCGATTGATCTGGCGTACGTCGGACAGGCAAATGGCGAAGACCTCCCAGTAACCTGAAGTCACCCTCAATCTAATGTGGGAGCTGGCTTGCCTGCGATGCAGACACCTCGGTGTATCAGTTACACCAAGGTGATGCTATCGCAGGCAAGCCAGCTCCCACATTTGTTTTGTGTCGGCGGTTAGCCCAACAAATCTCTCAGCACGTGCGTGAATGCCCGGTTGCTTTCTTCTTCACCGGCATGGCGGCCATCGCGCACCACCCACTTGCCGTTGACCAGCACATCACGCACTTGCCGGTCACCGCCGGCGAACAGCCAGCGGTTGAGAATGCCGTCTTCGCTGGCCGTGGCCAGGTACGGGTCATCACCGTCCAGCACAATCCAATCCGCGCGTTTCCCCACTTCCAGTCGACCAATCGGCTGGCCCAGCGCCTGGGCACCGCCGTCCAGCGCGGCATCAAACAGCGTGCGGCCGACCATCGGTTGGTCACTGCGGTATAAGCGGTTGCGCCGCTGATCGCGCAGGCGCTGGCCGTATTCCAGCCATCGTAATTCTTCCACCACACTCAACGACACATGGCTGTCGGAACCAATGCCCATGCGCCCGCCTTGAGCGAGGAAATCGACGGCGGGGAAAATCCCGTCGCCCAGGTTGGCTTCGGTGGTCAGGCACAGACCGGCAATCGCGCGGCTCTTGGCCATGCGCGCCACTTCATCAGCATCAGCATGAGTGGCGTGCACCAGGCACCAACGCTCATCGACGTCGACATTGTCATACAGCCATTGCAACGGGCGTTTGCCGCTCCAGGCCAGGCAGTCATCGACCTCTTTTTGCTGCTCGGCGATGTGGATATGCACCGGGCACGTCTTGTCGCTGGCAGCCAGGACGTCATTGATTTGTTGCGGCGTGACAGCGCGCAAGGAGTGAAAGCACAGGCCCAACTGCTGCGCCGGTTGCGCGGCGAGGATCGGCTTGAGGCGCGCTTGCAGGTCCAGGTAATTTTCGGTGCTGTTGATAAATCGGCGCTGGCCTTCGTTCGGCGCTTGGCCACCAAACCCGGAATGGGTGTAAAGCACCGGCACCAGCGTCAGGCCGAGCCCGCTGCTGGCGGCTGCCTGGCTGATCTGCCGCGACAGCTCCGTGCGATCTGCATAGGGCTGGCCGCTGACGTCGTGATGCACGTAGTGAAATTCGGCCACCGAGGTGTAACCGGCCTTGAGCATCTCGACATACAGCTGGCGCGCGATGATCTGGAGTTGCTCCGGGTTGATCTTGCCGACCATGCGGTACATCAGATCGCGCCAGGTCCAGAAGCTGTCATTCGGGTTGCCGGCCACTTCGGCCAGGCCCGCCATGGCGCGCTGGAACGCATGCGAATGCAGGTTCGGCATGCCCGCCAACACCGGGCCTCTGAGCCGTTCGGCGCCGTCTGCCGTGGCGTTGGGCTCAACGTGGGTCAGTACGCCATCGGCGCTGACATCAAAGCGTACATCGTTGGCCCATCCATTAGGCAGCAGCGCGCGTTCGGCAAAGAAAGCGGACATGATCAAGGCACCCCGGTCGTGTGTTTATTTGTATATACATATACAGACGTTTGCCTGCTCGGTAAACTCCGGCAATCTATGCATCTTTTCCCCCTGCAAGGATTCCCTGTGCCGACTCCGCCTGCCAAGTCTTCGCTGGCTGCCCACATGGACGAAAGTCCGGCGCCCTTGTATGCCCGCGTCAAACAGATGATCAGCCAGCAGATCCTCAACGGCAACTGGCCGCCGCATTACCGCGTGCCGTCCGAGAGCGAGCTGGTCAGCCAGCTGGGTTTCAGCCGCATGACCATCAACCGCGCCCTGCGCGAACTCACCGCCGAAGGGTTGCTGGTGCGCATGCAAGGCGTCGGCACGTTCGTCGCCGAGCCCAAGAGCCAGTCGGCGCTGTTTGAAGTGCACAACATTGCCGATGAGATCGCCTCCCGCGGTCACCGGCATACCTGCCAGGTCATCCATTTGTGCGAAGAGGCCGCAGGCTCCGAGCGCGCCGTCGCCCTGGAAATGCGCGAAGGCGGGCGGGTGTTCCACTCGCTGATCGTGCACTTCGAAAACGACATTCCGGTGCAAATCGAAGACCGTTTCGTCAATGCCCTCGTCGCGCCGGATTACCTGCAGCAGGATTTCACCCAGCAAACGCCGTACGCCTACCTCAACCAGGTTGCACCGCTGACCGAAGGCGAGCACGTGGTTGAAGCGATCCTCGCCGATGCCGAGGAGTGCAAGCTGCTGCAGATCGAGCCGAGCGAGCCGTGCCTGCTGATTCGCCGGCGTACGTGGTCCGGGCGCCAGCCGGTGACCGCCGCGCGTTTGATCCACCCCGGTTCCCGTCATAGCCTGGAAGGACGTTTCAGTAAATGAGTGCAGTGAAAGTCTGGCGCGCCACCGATTACATCCGCATGCCGTGGAAAAACGGCGGCGGCAGCACCGAAGAAATCACCCGTGACGCAGGCACCGGCCTGGATGGCTTTGGCTGGCGCCTGTCGATTGCCGATATCGCCGAGTCGGGTGGGTTTTCCACCTTCGCCGGCTATCAGCGCGTGATCACTGTGATCAAGGGTGCAGGCATGGTCCTGACCGTGGATGGCGAAGAGCAGCGTGGTTTGTTGCCGCTGCAGCCCTTTGCGTTCAGCGGTGAAAGCGAGGTTTCGTGCCGCTTGATCACCGGACCGATCCGCGATTTCAACCTGATTTATTCGCCGCAGCGTTATCAGGCGCGCTTTCAGTGGATTGATGGCGTGCAGCGGTTTTTCACGACGGCGCAGACGGTGCTGGTGTTCAGCGTGGCGGATGAAGTGAAGGTGCTGGACCAGAAGCTGGGGCATCACGATTGTCTGCAGGTGGACGGTAACACCGGCCTGTTGGACCTCTCGGTCAGTGGCCGCTGCTGCGTCATCGAACTGACCGCACGCGGTTAAAAAATGTGGGAGGGGGCTTGCTCCCGATTAGGGTGTATCAGTACCAGATGGGCTGGCTGATACACCGCAATCGGGGGCAAGCCTCCTCCCACATTTGCTTCTGTGGCGCTTACAGCATGTGTTTCCAGGTCCCGCACCAATTTGTTACCGAATGCCCCAGCGTGGCGCAATGCCGCGTTGTTATGAACAATCTCCCTCGCTGAAAAACGCCTCTGTAAGAAATTTCACCAAACCTCCAAGCCTTAATTTTCAAGGCTTACACACACCTTCCAAAAAAATCTCAACAGCTCACGCGCAAAGTTGGCCGCTCGATTGCATATGCTTGTATGTACAAGTAAAGATGTGTGCGTAAGACTCTCCTTCGCACCATCAATGTTCGCGCATCGATCGCCGAGGAGTCTGTTGTGACCAAGCCTACAAAGTACCGTGACGTCGAAATCCGTGCCGCTCGCGGTAACAAGCTCACCGCCAAAAGCTGGCTGACTGAAGCGCCGCTGCGCATGCTGATGAACAACCTCGACCCGCAAGTGGCCGAGAACCCGAAAGAATTGGTGGTGTACGGCGGTATCGGCCGTGCAGCGCGTAACTGGGAGTGCTACGACCAGATCGTCGAAAGCCTCACCAACCTGAATGACGACGAGACCCTGCTGGTGCAATCCGGCAAGCCGGTCGGCGTGTTCAAGACCCACAGCAACGCCCCGCGCGTGCTGATCGCCAACTCCAACCTGGTGCCGCACTGGGCCAGCTGGGAACACTTCAACGAGCTGGATGCCAAGGGCCTGGCCATGTACGGCCAGATGACCGCCGGCAGCTGGATCTACATCGGCAGCCAGGGCATCGTCCAGGGCACCTACGAAACCTTCGTCGAAGCCGGTCGTCAGCATTACAACAGCGACCTGACCGGCCGCTGGGTTCTCACCGCCGGCCTCGGCGGCATGGGCGGCGCGCAGCCATTGGCGGCAACCCTGGCTGGCGCCTGCTCGCTGAACATCGAGTGCCAGCAGGTCAGCATCGACTTCCGCCTGAGCAGCCGCTATGTCGACGAGCAAGCCACCGACCTCGACGACGCCCTGGCGCGCATCGCCAAATACACCAAGGAAGGCAAGGCCATCTCCATCGCCCTGCTGGGTAACGCGGCGGAAATCCTGCCGGAACTGGTCAAGCGCGGCGTGCGCCCGGACATGGTCACCGACCAGACCAGCGCCCACGACCCGCTCAACGGCTACCTGCCGGCCGGCTGGACCTGGGACGAATACCGCGCCCGCGCCAAGACCGAACCGGCTGCTGTAATCAAGGCCGCCAAGCAGTCGATGGCCGTGCACGTCAGAGCCATGCTCGAGTTCCAGAAGCAAGGCATCCCGACCTTCGACTACGGCAACAACATTCGCCAGATGGCCCAGGAAGAGGGCGTGGAAGATGCCTTCGCCTTCCCGGGTTTCGTACCGGCCTACATCCGGCCACTGTTCTGCCGTGGCATCGGCCCGTTCCGTTGGGCTGCACTGTCCGGCGACCCGCAAGACATCTACAAGACCGACGCCAAAGTCAAAGAGCTGATCCCCGACGACGCCCACCTGCACAACTGGCTGGACATGGCGCGCGAGCGCATCAGCTTCCAGGGCCTGCCGGCACGCATCTGCTGGGTTGGCCTGGGCCAGCGCGCCAAGCTGGGCCTGGCGTTCAACGAAATGGTGCGCAGCGGCGAGCTGTCGGCGCCGGTGGTGATCGGCCGTGACCACCTCGACTCCGGCTCGGTAGCCAGCCCGAACCGCGAAACCGAAGCCATGCAGGACGGCTCCGACGCCGTGTCCGACTGGCCACTGCTCAACGCCTTGCTCAACACCGCCAGCGGCGCAACCTGGGTCTCGCTGCACCACGGCGGCGGCGTGGGCATGGGCTTCTCGCAGCATTCGGGCATGGTGATCGTCTGCGACGGCACCGACGAAGCGGCTGAGCGCATTGCTCGCGTACTGCACAACGACCCGGCCACCGGGGTGATGCGTCACGCCGATGCCGGTTACCAGATCGCCATCGACTGCGCCAAAGAGCAGGGCCTCAATCTGCCGATGATCAAGTAAAGACTGGCTCGGTCCTGTGGGAGCCGGGCTTGCCCGCGATGCAGACGACTCGGTTTTTCAGTAAAACCGAGGTGATGCCATCGCAGGCAAGCCAGCTCCCACAGAAGAGCAATCCGCATACAGAACAATCCATCAGAGGTTGAACACACATGGCTGCAAATGACGCACGTGCAAGCACCACCCCGTTGATCGAAAGGCGTTCGATCGACTACATCCCGGAAGCGGAAAGACACGGTCGTCTATTGAGTCAGTTCACCCTGTGGCTGGGTGCCAACCTGCAAATCACTGCGATTGTCACCGGGGCCTTGGCCGTGGTGCTGGGCGGCGATGTGTTCTGGTCGTTGATCGGTCTGTTGATCGGCCAACTGCTGGGCGGCGGCGTGATGGCGCTGCATGCGGCGCAAGGCCCGCAACTGGGCTTGCCGCAGATGATTTCCAGCCGCGTGCAGTTTGGCGTGTATGGCGCGGTGATCCCGCTGGTGCTGGTGTGCCTGATGTACATCGGTTTTTCGGCCAGCGGCTCGCTGCTGGCGGGGCAGGCGGTGGCGCAGCTGCTGCACGTGGAAGACTGGGTCGGCATTGTGCTGTTCGCCGGGCTGATCATGGTGTTCACCGTCTTCGGTTACCGCGTGATCCACGGTATTGGTCGCGTCGCCAGCGTGCTTGGCGTGGTTGCCTTCATCTACCTGTTCTACAAATTGCTCGCCGGTAACGATGTCGGTGCGCTGCTGGGCAACAAGCATTTTTCGCTGAGCAGTTTCCTGCTGGCGATTTCGTTGTCGGCGTCCTGGCAGATTGCGTTCGGCCCATATGTGGCGGACTACTCCCGCTACTTGCCACGCAGCACGCAGGCCTCGAAAACCTTCTGGGCGGTTGGCCTGGGCTCGGTGATCGGGGCGCAGGCGTCGATGGTGTTCGGTGTGTTCGCGGCGGCCCTGGCCGGTGCGCAATTCGCCCACCACGAAGTGTCGTTTATCGTCGGCCTGGGCGGCACCGGCATTGTCGCGGCGCTGCTGTATTTCAGCATCGCCTTCGGCAAGGTCACGGTGACCACCCTCAATGCCTACGGCAGCTTTATGTCCATCGCGACGATCATCAGCGGCTTTCGTGGCAGCCGGCACATTTCGAGTGCGGTGCGCCTGCTGTACATCTTCCTGATGGTGTCGATTGCCGCCGCGCTGGCGCTGCTGGGCAAGGACTCGTTCCTCAAGGATTTCTCCGCGTTCATCCTGTTTCTGCTGGCGTTTTTCACGCCGTGGAGCGCGATCAACCTGGTGGATTTCTACTGCATCACCAAAGAGCGTTACGACATCCCGGCACTCTCCAACCCCAATGGTCGCTACGGCCGCTGGAACTGGATGGGCATCGGCATCTACGTGCTGGGCGTGCTGATTCAGATGCCGTTCATCTCCACGCATTTCTACACCGGCCCATTGGTTGCCAGCCTTGGCGACACCGATATCTCCTGGATCATCGGCCTGGTGGTGCCCGCCGCGCTGTATTACTGGGCCGCGAAAAAGTGGCACAGCGCAATTCCTGAACGACTGATCCTGCCGGTAGAGCAGGGCGCTATACCAACGACAAACGGGCTGGCTGCACAGGCCTGATGGGACGTGGACAGGGCAGGATGCCTACTGACTGCCGTAATCCATTTCAAGATTGGGAGCGTCACAACAATGAAGATGAATAAGACCCTGCTGGCCACGTTGTTCTCTGCAAGCGTGCTGGCGAGTGCCGGCGCCCAGGCGGCTGGTTGGTGTGAATCCGGCAAACCGGTGAAGTTTGCGGGCCTGAATTGGGAAAGCGGCATGTTGCTCACCGACATCCTGCAAACCGTGCTGGAAAAAGGCTACGACTGCAAAACCGACAGCCTGCCGGGTAACTCCATCACCATGGAAAACGCCCTGAGCAGCAACGACATCCAAGTGTTTGCCGAAGAATGGGTCGGCCGCAGCGAAGTCTGGAACAAGGCCGAGAAGGCCGGCAAAGTCGTTGGCGTCGGCGCGCCGGTCGTCGGCGCGGTGGAAGGTTGGTACGTGCCGCGCTACGTGATTGAAGGCGACGCCAAGCGCAAGTTGGAACCCAAGGCGCCGGACCTGAAAACCATCGCCGACCTGGCCAAATACGCCTCGGTGTTCAAGGACCAGGAAGAACCGTCCAAAGGCCGTTTCTACAACTGCCCGGCCGGCTGGACCTGTGAGCTGGACAACAGCGAAATGCTCAAAAGCTACGGCCTGGAAAGCACCTATACCAACTTCCGCCCAGGCACCGGCCCGGCGCTGGATGCGGCGGTGCTGTCGAGCTACAAGCGTGGCGAGCCGATCCTGTTCTACTACTGGTCGCCGACGCCGCTGATGGGCCAGGTCGACCTGGTCAAACTGGAAGAAAAGCCCGGTGTGGATAAAAGCGTGAGCATCAAGGTCGGCTTGTCCAAGACCTTTCACGAGCAAGCGCCAGAGCTGGTGGCCGTGCTGGAGAAGGTCAACCTGCCTATCGACTTGTTGAACCAGAACCTGGGCCGCATGGCCAAAGAGCGAATTGAGTCGCCAAAACTGGCGAAAATTTTCCTCAAGGAACATCCTGAAGTCTGGCACGCATGGGTGAGCGACGACGCAGCCAAGAAAATCGACGCGGCCTTGTAGGTCAACCGTGTCCGACCACCCTGAGGGGCTGGTCGGACACCCGGCCACAACCCACTGGATCGAGAGCACGATATGTTTCCTGAGAGTTTTACGTTTTCCATCGCCGACTGGGTCAACGGTTGGGTGGACTCACTGGTCACCAACTACGGCGATGTGTTCCGGCACATCTCCGACACCCTGCTGTGGGCCATCGTCAACCTGGAAGGGTTGCTGCGCGCG
Organism: Pseudomonas sp. Larv2_ips; assembly: GCF_963879675.1. Lineage (NCBI taxonomy): Bacteria > Pseudomonadati > Pseudomonadota > Gammaproteobacteria > Pseudomonadales > Pseudomonadaceae > Pseudomonas > Pseudomonas sp. Larv2_ips. Next base: position 377,180 of record NZ_CAWOAW010000031.1, on the reverse strand, counting down.
GCGCCCTGGTGGCTGATGCTGGCCATCGTCGGCGGCATCGCCTGGCATGCCACCCGCAAGGTGCTGACCACCGCAGTGATCGTCGGCTTGCTGTTCCTGGTGGGCGCGGTTGGCCTGTGGGACAAGCTGATGCAAACCCTGGCGCTGATGATGGTCGCCACGGTGATTTCGGTGCTGATCGGCATTCCGCTGGGCATCTTGTCGGCGCGCAGCAATCGCCTGCGCTCGGTGCTGATGCCGTTGCTGGACATCATGCAAACCATGCCGAGCTTCGTGTACCTGATTCCGGTGCTGATGCTGTTCGGCCTGGGCAAGGTGCCGGCGATTTTCGCCACGGTGATCTACGCCGCGCCGCCGCTGATTCGCCTCACCGACCTGGGCATTCGCCAAGTCGACGGCGAAGTCATGGAAGCCATCAACGCCTTTGGCGCCAACCGCTGGCAGCAGCTGTTCGGCGTGCAACTGCCGCTGGCGCTGCCAAGCATCATGGCCGGTATCAACCAGACCACCATGATGGCGTTGTCGATGGTGGTCATCGCCTCGATGATCGGCGCGCGTGGCTTGGGTGAAGACGTGCTCGTCGGCATCCAGACCCTCAATGTTGGTCGTGGCCTCGAAGCCGGGCTGGCGATTGTGATTCTCGCAGTGGTCATCGACCGCATTACCCAGGCCTATGGTCGTCCACGGCATGAGGCGAGCAAATGACTACTGTCAGCAAAATTGAAGTTAAAAACGTCTTCAAGATTTTCGGCAACCGTTCCAAGGACGCCCTGGCCATGGTTGGCCAAGGCAAGACCAAGGACCAGGTACTGGCCGAGACCGGTTGCGTGGTCGGCGTCAACGACTTGTCCCTGAGCATCGGCACCGGCGAGATCTTCGTGATCATGGGCCTGTCGGGCTCCGGCAAATCCACGCTGGTGCGCCACTTCAACCGCCTGATCGACCCTACCAGCGGCGCGATCCTGGTGGACGGCGAAGACATCCTGCAACTGGACATGGAAGCCCTGCGCCAATTCCGTCGGCACAAGATCAGCATGGTGTTCCAGAGCTTCGGCCTGCTGCCCCACAAGAGCGTGCTCGACAACGTCGCCTACGGCCTGAAAGTGCGTGGCGAAACCAAGCAGGTGTGCGCCGAACGCGCGCTGCACTGGATCGAAACCGTGGGCCTCAAAGGCTACGAAAACAAATACCCGCACCAGCTGTCCGGCGGCATGCGCCAGCGTGTGGGCCTGGCCCGCGCCTTGGCCGCCGACACCGACATCATCCTGATGGACGAAGCCTTCAGCGCCCTCGATCCGTTGATCCGCGCCGAGATGCAGGACCAGTTGCTGGAGCTGCAAAAAACCCTGCACAAAACCATCGTGTTCATCACTCACGACCTCGACGAAGCCGTGCGCATCGGCAACCGCATCGCGATCCTCAAGGACGGCAAGCTGATCCAGGTCGGCACGCCGCGCGAGATTCTGCATTCGCCGGCGGATGAGTATGTGGACCGGTTTGTTCAGCGCCGCGCTGCGGTGGTTTGAGCCGGATTGTGTGGTGAGGCTGCGGGCCCTATCGGGGGCAAGTCCCCTCCCACATGTTGAACTGTGAACACCTTCAAGGTGGGAGGGGGCTTGCCCCCGAAGAGGCCGGTAAGGCTGCACAAGAATTGAAGAAGGTATGAAGATGTCCCAGGCAGCAAAAATCATCATCGCCGACGCTCCCCTGCGCTGGCAGGACGTGGTCGCCGTCGCCCGCTTTGGTGCGCAGCTCGAACTCTCGGGCCACGCCTGGGCGCGCATCGACAATGCCCAGGCCATCGTGCAGCGCATCGTCACCAGCGGCGAGCGCGCCTATGGCGTGAACACCGGCCTGGGCGCGCTGTGCAATGTGTCGCTCAAGGGCGAGCAACTCAGCCAGCTGTCGCGCAATACCTTGCTGAGCCACGCCTGCGGCGTCGGCCCGGTACTGAGTGACGAGCAAACCCGCGCGATTATTTGCGCGGCGATCATCAACTACAGCCACGGCAAATCCGGCTTGCACCCACAGGTGGTGCATTCGCTGCTGGCGCTGCTCAACCACGGCATCACGCCGCAGGTGCCGTCCCAGGGTTCGGTGGGTTACTTGACTCACATGGCCCACGTCGGCGTGGCATTGCTCGGTGTCGGCACGGTGAGCTATCGCGGTCAGATCGTGACAGCGCAAGAAGCATTACAGGCAGAAGGTTTGCAGCCGGTGGTACTCGGCGCCAAAGACGGCCTGTGCCTGGTCAATGGCACGCCGTGCATGACCGGCCTGAGCTGCCTGGCCCTGGCCGACGCACATCATTTGCTGCAATGGGCCGACGTGATCGGCGCCATGAGTTTCGAAGCCCAGCGCGGCCAGATCGACGCGTTCGACGAAGCCATCATCGCCCTCAAACCGCACCCGGGCATGCAGCAAGTCGGCATCAACCTGCGCGCCTTGCTCGACGGCAGTGAAGTGATCGCCAGCAGCCAAGGCATTCGCACCCAGGACGCCTTGAGCATCCGCTCGATCCCGCACATTCACGGCGCAGCGCGCGACCAGGTCGAACACGCCACCCGCCAGATCGAGACCGAACTCAACAGCGCCACTGACAACCCGCTGGTGCTCGGCACGCCGGACACCTACCGCGTGGTGTCCCAGGCCAACCCGCACGGGCAGTCCGTGGCCTTGGCGGCCGACATGCTCGCCATCGCCATGGCGGAAATCGGCTCGGTGGCCGAGCGCCGCCTGGACCGCCTGATCAACCCGCACGTCAGCGGCTTGCCGGCGTTCCTGGTCAGCAACCCTGGGGTCAACTCCGGGATGATGATTGTGCAATACGTCGCCGCCTCGCTGTGCGGGCAGAACCGCCAGCTGGCGCAACCGGCGGTGCTCGACAATTTCGTCACCTCCGGCCTGCAGGAAGATCACCTGAGCATGGGCACCAACGCCGCGCTCAAGCTGCACCAGTTACTGGCCAACGTTACCCAGATTCTCGCCATCGAATACCTGCTGGCGGCCCAGGCCTTCGAGTTTCTCAAGGACCAGCGTTTCGGCGCGGGCACCGACAGCGCCTGGCGCCTGCTACGTGAAAAAGTCCCACCGTACGAGCAAGACCGCTGGCTGGCGCCGGACATCGCCAGCGCTGCCGCGTTGCTGAAGGACACCGCTTTGCTGCACCACGTATTACCCCATTTGCACTGATTACTTATTCACAAATATTCAGAAGAACAATTCAAAGGAGCATGAATGTGACTGCGCTAAATCTGATTCCAGGCCAACTGAGCCTTGCCCAACTGCGGACCATCTACCAGCAGCCGGTAACCCTCAGTCTGGATGACAGCGCCACGGCGCAGATCGAAGCCAGTGTTGCCTGCGTGGAGCAGATTCTCGCCGAGAATCGCACCGCCTATGGCATCAACACCGGTTTCGGCCTGCTGGCCTCGACCCGCATCGCAAGCGAAGACCTGGAAAACCTCCAGCGTTCGCTGGTGCTGTCCCACGCCGCCGGCGTTGGTGAGCCGATCAGCGACGCGCTGGTGCGGCTGGTCATGGTGCTCAAGGTCAACAGCCTGAGCCGTGGGTTCTCCGGGATTCGCCGCCAGGTGATCGACGCACTGATCGCACTGATCAACGCCGAGGTGTACCCGCACATCCCACTCAAAGGTTCGGTCGGCGCTTCGGGCGATCTGGCGCCGTTGGCGCACATGTCGCTGGTGCTGCTGGGCGAAGGCAAGGCGCGCTACAAAGGCGAATGGCTGGAAGCCACCGAGGCACTGAAAGTCGCCGGCCTGACGCCGTTGACCCTTGCCGCCAAAGAAGGCCTGGCCCTGCTCAACGGCACCCAGGTGTCCACCGCCTATGCGCTGCGCGGCCTGTTCGAGGGTGAAGACTTGTTCGCCGCTGCACTGGCATGCGGCGGCCTGACCGTGGAAGCCGTGCTCGGCTCGCGCTCGCCGTTCGACGCGCGTATTCACGCCGCGCGTGGCCAGCGTGGGCAGATCGATTCGGCTGCGGCCTATCGCGACCTGCTCGGCGAAAGCAGCCAGGTCTCCCAGTCGCACCAGAACTGCGACAAGGTGCAAGACCCGTACTCCCTGCGCTGCCAGCCACAAGTCATGGGCGCCTGCCTGACCCAGTTCCGCCAGGCCGCCGACGTGCTGGTGGTGGAAGCCAACGCCGTGTCGGATAACCCGCTGGTGTTTGCCGCCGAAGGCGACGTGATTTCCGGTGGCAACTTCCACGCCGAACCGGTGGCCATGGCGGCTGACAACATGGCGTTGGCCATCGCCGAAATCGGCTCCCTGAGCGAGCGCCGTATCTCGTTGATGATGGACAAACACATGTCGCAATTGCCGCCGTTTTTGGTGGGCAATGGCGGGGTTAACTCCGGCTTCATGATCGCCCAGGTGACTGCTGCTGCCCTCGCCAGCGAAAACAAGGCGCTGTCCCATCCGCACAGCGTGGATAGCCTGCCGACCTCGGCGAACCAGGAAGACCACGTGTCCATGGCCCCGGCTGCGGGCAAACGCCTGTGGGAAATGGCTGAGAACACCCGTGGCATCCTCGCAGTGGAATGGCTGGCCGCGTGCCAGGGCCTGGACCTGCGCGACGGCCTGAAAACCTCGCCGAAGCTGGAGCAAGCCCGTGGCATCCTGCGCGCCAAGGTCGGCTTCTACGACAAGGACCGCTTCTTCGCCCCGGACATCAATGCCGCCAGCGAACTGCTCGCCAGCCGCTGCCTGAACGAGCTGGTGTCGGCCAAGTTGCTGCCGAGCCTGTAAGCTCGCTGCTGTCCAATGTGGGAGTTGTCGAGCCCCAGCGAGGCTGCGAAGGCGTCGGTACAGGCAACATTTTTGTTGCCTGACACACCGCCTTCGCAGCCTCGCTGGGGCTCGACAGCTCCCACATTTAAGTTGCGATAGCTTTGAATTTTCTCGGGATAACAATAACTAGGGAAGAGAAATGCACCAGCAAGAAAAGGGTTTGAAACGCGGGCTGAACGCCCGACATATTCGCTTCATGGCACTCGGTTCCGCGATCGGCACCGGGCTGTTCTATGGCTCTGCCTCCGCCATACAGATGGCCGGCCCCGCCGTGCTGCTCGCTTACCTGATCGGCGGCGCCGCCGTATTCATGGTGATGCGCGCCCTCGGCGAGATGGCTGTGCACAATCCGGTTGCAGGCTCCTTCGGCCAGTACGCCAGCACCTACCTGGGCCCAATGGCCGGGTTTATCCTCGGCTGGACCTATGCGTTTGAAATGATCATTGTCTGCCTCGCCGACGTCACCGCGTTCGGCATCTACATGGGCTTCTGGTTTCCCGAGGTCGCGCGCTGGGTGTGGGTGCTCGGCATTGTGTTTTTGATCGGCGGCCTGAACCTGTGCAACGTCAAAGTGTTTGGCGAGATGGAGTTCTGGCTGTCGCTGCTCAAGGTCGGCGCCATTGTGGCGATGATCCTCGGTGGCTTGGGCATCATGCTGTTTGGCATTCATTCGGCCGGCGACACCCAGGCCAGCGGCATCAGCAACCTGTGGGCCCATGGCGGCTTCATGCCCAACGGCGTTGGCGGCCTGATCGCCTCGTTCGCGGTGGTGATGTTTGCGTTCGGCGGCATCGAAATCATCGGCATCACCGCCGGTGAAGCCAAGGACCCGCAACGCGTGATCCCCAAGGCGATCAACGCGGTGCCGTTGCGCATCCTGCTGTTCTACGTGCTGACGCTGTTTGTGTTGATGGCGATCTACCCGTGGCCGCAGATCGGCAGCCAGGGCAGCCCGTTCGTGCAGATCTTCAGCAACCTCGGCATCGGCTCGGCGGCGACCCTCCTTAACATCGTGGTGATCTCGGCGGCCGTCTCGGCCATCAACAGCGACATCTTTGGCGCTGGCCGCATGATGTACGGCCTGGCCCAGCAGGGGCAGGCGCCCAAGGGCTTTGCCCAGCTGTCCAAACAGGGCGTGCCGTGGATGACCGTGGTGGTGATGGGCGCGGCGTTGCTCGGCGGCGTCGTGCTCAATTACCTGATCCCGGAAAACGTGTTTCTGGTGATCGCCTCGATTGCCACCTTCGCCACGGTGTGGGTGTGGCTGATGATTCTGTTCACTCAGGTCGCGATGCGCCGCTCGATGACCAGGGAGCAGGTCGCCGAGCTGAAATTCCCGGTGCCGTTCTGGCCCTATGCGCCCGCAGCGGCCATCGTGTTCATGCTGTTCGTGTTTGGCGTGCTGGGTTACTTCCCGGACACCCAGGCCGCTTTGCTGGTCGGCGCCGTGTGGATCGTGCTGCTCGTCGTCGCTTACCTGCTGTGGGTCAAACCGGCTGCCGGGCAAGCGGCCACGGTTCATTACGACCCGGCTTTATCTCATCGTTAACTTAGGGAGGCGTTGATGAAAACGCTTTGGCAACACTGCCACGTCGCAACTATGGCAGACGGCAAGTACTCGATCATCGAGGATGCCGCCATGGTCACTGCCCATTCGCTCATCGAGTGGATCGGCCCTCGCAGCCAGGCGCCGACGGCGGATTACGCCCAGGTGCATGACCTGCAAGGCGCGTGGGTCACCCCCGGGCTGATCGACTGCCACACCCACACGGTGTTCGGCGGCAATCGCAGCGGCGAATTCGAGCAGCGCCTTCAGGGCGTGAGCTACGCCGACATCGCGGCCCAGGGCGGCGGTATTGCCAGCACGGTGCGCGCCACCCGCGCGGCCACTGAAGATGAACTGTTTGCCAGCGCGCACAAGCGCCTGCGCAGTTTGCTGCGTGACGGCGTGACCACGGTGGAGATCAAATCCGGCTACGGCCTGGACCTGGTCAACGAGCGCAAGATGTTGCGCGTGGCACGGCGCCTCGGCGAAGCACTGCCGGTCAGCGTGCGCGCCACGTGCCTGGCGGCGCATGCGTTGCCGCCGGAGTACAAGGACCGCGCCGACGATTACATCGACCACATCTGCCACGAGATGCTGCCGGCCCTGGCAGCCGAAGGGCTGGTGGACGCGGTAGACGCCTTCTGCGAATACCTGGCGTTTTCCCCGGAACAGGTCGAGCGTGTGTTCAAGGTCGCCCAGCAACTTGGCCTGCCGGTGAAGCTGCACGCCGAGCAACTCTCTTCGTTGCATGGCTCAAGCCTGGCCGCGCGTTACCACGCGCTGTCGGCGGACCATCTGGAATTCATGACCGAAGACGACGCCATCGCCATGGCCGCGTCGGGCACCGTCGCCGTGTTGCTGCCGGGCGCGTTCTACTTCCTGCGTGAAACCCAGCTGCCGCCGATGGATGCGCTGCGCAAGCACGGCGTGAAGATTGCCATCGCCAGCGACCTCAACCCAGGCACCTCGCCGGCGCTGTCGGTGCGCCTGATGCTGAACATGGCCTGCACGCTGTTCCGCATGACTCCGGAAGAAGCTTTGGCCGGCGCCACGCAACACGCGGCTACCGCGCTGGGCATGGGCGACACCCACGGTTCGCTGCAAGTGGGCAAGGTCGCCGACTTTGTCGCCTGGCAGATTGATCGCCCCGCCGACCTGGCCTACTGGCTGGGCGGCGAACTGGATAAACGCGTCGTGCGCCACGGCGTCGATGTCACTGTTTAAGGAGCACTGCTGTGGATAAGGTTCTGAACTTCAAACAAGGCCGAGTGCCACTGCTGATCAGCATGCCCCACGCGGGCCTGCGCCTGACGCCCGCGGTGGAAGCCGGATTGATCCCCGAGGCACAAAGCCTGCCGGACACCGACTGGCACATTCCCACGCTGTATGACTTTGCCGAAGACCTGGGCGCCAGCACCTTGTCGGCAGAGTACTCACGGTTTGTGATCGACCTGAACCGGCCATCGGACGACAAGCCGCTGTATGTCGGCGCCACTACGGGGCTGTACCCGGCGACACTGTTCGACGGCGTGCCGTTATTTCGCGAAGGCCTGGAGCCTTCCGCCGAGGAGCGCGCGACCTACCTGCAGAAGATTTGGGGGCCGTACCACCGCGCCCTGCAAGAGGAACTGGCGCGGCTCAAGGCCGAGTTCGGCTACGCGCTGCTGTTTGATGCGCACTCGATTCGCTCGGTGATCCCGCACCTGTTCGAAGGCAAGCTGCCGGACTTCAACCTCGGCACTTTCAACGGCGCCGCCTGTGATCCTGAGCTGGCCAGCCAGCTGGAGGCGATTTGCGCCGCGCATCCGCAGTACACCCATGTGCTCAACGGGCGCTTCAAGGGTGGGCACATCACCCGGCATTACGGCGACCCGGCGCAGGACATCCACGCGGTGCAGCTGGAGTTGTGTCAGAGCGCGTACATGGAAGAGGTCGAGCCGTTTCGGTATCGCCCTGACTTGGCTGAACCGACCCAGGTGGTGTTGAAGCAGTTGCTGGAAGGGGTGTTGGCCTGGGGACAGAAGCACTACCGTTAAACTTTTGGTACTGCTGAAATAGCTTTCGCGAGCAAGCCCGCTCCCACATTTGGCCGCGTTCCAACATGAGAATGCGGTGTAAAGGTGGGAGCTGGCTTGCCTGCGATGAGGCCTCACAGTCGCCGCAGTGCAATTGCCGGTCGCCACAGGTCGCTTTCACCAAAGTCCCGCTGGGTAATGTTGTGGATAGGGCGCGTCAGATGCCACTTCCCACAATAACGCTGCCGAGTGAGACCTCTTTTCATGAAAAGACTGTTCAACCGTTGCCTGTTGACCCTCACCGGCGCCGCACTGCTCAGTGCGCACGCCATGGCTGCGGAACCGGCCTCCTGCAAAGCCATACGCATGGGCGTGGTCAGCTGGACTGACGTGGTCGCCACCTCCGGCATGGCCGACGTGTTGCTCAATGGCCTGGGCTACGACAGCAAACAGACCAGCGCCGTGCAACAGATCATTTTTGCCGGCATCCGCGACAAGCGCCTGGATATTTTCCTCGGCTACTGGAAACCGGCGATGGACAACAATATCGCGCCATTCCTGGCCGCCAAGCAGGTCAAGGTCTTCGATACGCCCAGCTTGTCTGACGCCCAGGCCACTCTGGCGGTGCCGCAATACGTGGCCGATGCCGGGCTGAAAACCTTCGCCGACATTGCGCGTTTCAAGGACAAGCTGGGCGCCAAGATCTACGGCATCGAGCCCGGCAGCGGCGCGAATACCGATATCCAGAAAATGATCGACGCCAACCACTTCGGCCTGGGCGGCTTCAAGCTGGTAGCCTCCGGTGAAGCGGGCATGCTCGCGGCCGTGCAGCGTGCGGTAAACCGCAAAGAGTTTGTCGTGTTTGTTGGTTGGACTCCGCACCCGATGAACATCAACATGAAAATGGCTTACCTCACCGGCAGCGAGGATGTATTTGGGGCTGACGAAGGCCGGGCCACGGTGTCCACCGTGACTGCGCCGGATTTCGCCGAGCGTTGCCCGAACGCCAACCGCCTGTTGGAAAACCTGACCTTCACCGCCGCGCAGGAAAGTCAGTTGATGGTGCCGATCATGGAGCGCCAATCGCCGCAGGACGTGGCCAAGCAATGGTTGCGCGACCACCCGGAGGATTTGCAGCGCTGGCTGGCTGGGGTAGCAGCGTTTGATGGCGGCGATGGCGTCGCGGCCGTCAAGGCCAGCCTCAAACCCTAAGCCAGGCACGGTAGCTCAAACAACACAGGGCAAATGTGGGAGCGGGCTTGCCCGCGATGGCGGTGTATCAGGTCATTCACAAGTGGCTGACACACCGCTGTCGCAGGCAAGCCCGCTCCCGCACTTGATCTACAGCGATTAGGGATATTTGCGCATGTATCCGATTTCTCCGCAGCTTGCGGCCTTCGTCACTAAAACCGAATCTTTCAGCAGCGACGACTCGTCGCTCGCAGGTTTACGCCGCAACTACGACCGCATGTGCCAGGCATTCACCCCGCCGAAGCCAGAAGGGCTGCAAGTCTCTGACTTTGCCCTCGGTGCAGTCGGCGTGCGCAGCTATCTCCCTTCGGCGCCCACGCCAACCGAAGGCTGGCCATGCCTCCTTTATATGCACGGCGGCGGCTGGGTGGTCGGCGGGCTGGATTCCCATGACTTCATTTGCTTCGAACTGGCCAGCACGCTTGAAGTACTGGTGATCGCCATCGACTACCGCCTGGCGCCGGAGCACCCGTTCCCGGCGGCGTACCAGGACTGCCGCGCAGTGTGGCAGGCCATCCAGGCCGGGCAGGGGCCGCACGCGATCAACCTGCAGCGCCTGGTGGTGATGGGCGACAGCGCGGGCGGCAATCTGGCCGCGGCGTTGTGCCTGGGTTTGCGCGATGACGGCCAACCGCTGCCCCGCGCCCAAGTGCTGATTTACCCAGGTTTGGGCGGCGCGGCGGACCTGCCGTCGCGCCGCGACTGCAGGGATGCGCCCTTGCTCAGTACCGCCGACACCGACTGCTACCTGGCGCTCTACTTGCCGGGCGCAGACACGCCTTCGGCCTATGCCATGCCACTGCTGGCCAAGGACTTCAGCGGTTTACCCAAGGCGCTGATCGCCGTGGCCCAGTTCGACCCGCTGCGCGATGACGGCATGCTGTATGCCGAACGCCTGCGGGCGGCGACTGTGGAGGCTGTGTTGTACCCCGGCAAAGGCCTGGTCCACGGCTGTTTGCGCGCGCGCGGCCACGTGGCGCAGGTGGATCAGCTCTACGACTATCTGCTGGGCTACGTGCGGCGCTGTCTGGGGAGCGAAGGGCTGACACAGGTCTAAGTGCTCAAGGACATGCTCATTGCACAATTCGGGTTTATGATGCCAGACGGCAAAAATAATAGACGTCCCCTCAGGGATGAACCCGACACCCTACGGAGCGCGCAATGCAGACTTGGTACCCGCAGATCAAACCCTACGCCCGGCACGATCTGGCCGTCGATGACACCCACACGCTGTACGTCGATGAAAGTGGCTCCCCCGAAGGCTTGCCCGTCGTCTTTATCCACGGTGGCCCAGGCTCCGGCTGCGACGCCCAGAGCCGCTGCTACTTTGATCCGAACCTGTACCGCATTGTCACCTTCGACCAGCGCGGCTGCGGACGCTCCACGCCTCGCGCCAGCCTGGAAAACAACACCACCTGGGACCTGGTCGCCGACCTTGAGCGCATTCGCGAACACCTGGGCATCGAAAAGTGGGTGCTGTTTGGCGGCTCCTGGGGCTCGACCCTGTCGCTGGCTTACGCGCAAACCCATCCCGAGCGCGTGCATGGCCTGATCCTGCGCGGAATCTTCCTGGCTCGCGACCAGGACATTCACTGGTTTTACCAGGAAGGCGCGAGCCGCATGTTCCCGGATTACTGGCAGGACTACCTGGCACCGATCCCGGCGGATGAGCGTCACGACTTGGTCGCCGCGTACCACAAACGCCTGACCGGCAACGACCAGATCGCCCAGATGCACGCCGCCAAGGCGTGGTCCGGCTGGGAAGGCCGCATGCTGGGCCTGTGCCCGAGCCCGCAGCATGTCGAGCGGTTTTCCGAGCCGCAGCGCGCGCTGTCGATCGCACGTATCGAGTGCCACTACTTCACCAACAACTCCTTCCTGGAGCCCAACCAGCTGATTCGCGACATGCACAAGATCGCCCACTTGCCTGGCGTAATCATTCACGGGCGCTACGATATGATCTGCCCGCTGGACAATGCCTGGGAGCTGCATCAGGCGTGGCCCAACAGTGAGCTGCAGGTGATCCGCGAGGCCGGCCATGCCGCGTCCGAGCCCGGCATCACCGATGCGTTGGTGCGTGCAACCGGCGAAATGGCACGGCGCCTGCTTGATCTGCCGCCAGAAGAAGCATGAAGGGCCTGTTGCAACGGGTGCGTGGCGCCCGCGTCGAGGTGGCGGGCGAGGTCGTAGGCGCAATTGACCAGGGTTTGCTGGTGCTTGTCGCCGTTGAGCCTTCAGATACCCCAGAGAGCGCCGACAAACTGTTACACAAGCTGCTTAACTACCGGGTATTCAGTGATGACGAGGGCAAGATGAACCTGTCCTTGAAGGACATTGGCGGTGGTTTGCTGCTGGTGTCGCAGTTCACCCTGGCGGCGGATACCAAAAGCGGCCTGCGGCCGAGCTTCTCCACCGCGGCCCCTCCGGCGCTGGGAGCAGCGCTTTTTGATCACTTGCTGTTACAAGCGCAACAATTGCATGGCAAGGTGGCGTCAGGGCGTTTTGGGGCGGATATGCAGGTGCATTTGGTCAATGATGGCCCTGTGACCTTCCTCTTACAGACATGAATGTATTAAAAACGACGTTAATGCCTAAAAACGCAGGGTTTCGCTACAAATACTTCGTTGTCCCTGATGCGTTGTTTCGCGGGCTACTAGATAATCGCGCGCTACGGGGATCAGCGTTGTTTGGTCCATTTTTGACTTAGGTAGAGACTTGTCCGACAAACCAATGGGGAATCATTTTGACCCAAGGGAGTCGGAACAATGCTCGCCAACCTGGCATATAGATAGCTGGCCGTTGGTTTTTTGATCTGTTTTCGGCGAGGGTTGCTCGTGATTGTTAGTCCCTGTAATGCACCAAAATTGTCTGCCAAACGGTTACGAAACGCACTGGTGACGGGCTCCGCCCTGTTTTGCCTGTTCGGCGCGGGTCAACTGTGGGCATTCAGTCTGGATGATGTGTCGGCCAAGGCAAAAGAGCTGGCCGGGCAGAAATACGAAGCTCCGCGCAGCAATCTGCCGAACGAATTTCGCGAAATGAAATTCGCCGACTATCAGAAGATTCGTTTCCGTAACGAAAAAGCCGAGTGGGCCGATCAAAACACGCCGTTCAAGCTGTCCTTCTATCACCAGGGCATGCATTTCGACACGCCGGTGAAAATCAACGAAGTCACCGCCGACACCGTTCAGGAAATCAAATACGACCCGACGCGTTTCGATTTCGGCGACGTGAAATACGATCCCAAGTCCACTGAACAGCTGGGTTATGCCGGTTTCCGTGTGCTGTACCCGATCAACACGCCTGACAAGCAAGACGAAATCATGACCATGCTCGGCGCCAGCTACTTCCGCGTCGTCGGCAAAGGCCAGTCGTATGGCCTGTCGGCCCGTGGCATGGCGATCGACACTGCATTGCCGTCCGGTGAAGAGTTTCCGCGTTTCACCGAATTCTGGATCGAGCGTCCAAAACCGGGTGAAAAGCAGTTGGTGATTTTCGCCTTGCTGGACTCCCCACGCGCCACCGGCGCCTATCGCCTGACCCTGCGCCCTGGCACCGACACCGTTGTCGACGTCAAGTCCCAGATGTTCCTGCGCGACAAGGTCAGCAAACTGGGCGTTGCCCCGCTGACCAGCATGTTCCTGTTTGGTGCGAACCAGCCGTCGAAGGTGCTCAACTACCGTCGTGAACTGCACGATTCCAGCGGTCTGTCGATCCATGCCGGCAACGGTGAGTGGATCTGGCGCCCTCTGAACAACCCTAAACATCTGTCGGTCAGCAACTTCACCATCGAAAACCCGCGTGGTTTCGGCCTGCTGCAACGCGGCCGCGACTTCAGCCACTACGAAGACCTGGACGACAACTACGACAAGCGCCCAAGCGCCTGGATCGAGCCTGAGGGCGACTGGGGCAAGGGTTCCGTCGATTTGGTAGAGATTCCGACCGCCGATGAAACCAACGACAACATCGTTGCGTTCTGGAGCCCGGCCGAGCTGCCAAAAGTCGGCGAGCCGCTGGACATCAGCTACCGCTTGCACTGGACCATGGACGAGAAAGCCCTGCACCCGGCCGACAGCGCCTGGGTCAAGCAAACCTTGCGCTCCACCGGTGACGTGAAGCAGTCCAACCTGATCCGTCAGCCGGACGGCAGCGTGGCCTACCTGGTTGACTTCGAGGGCCCGTCCCTCAAAGCCCTGCCGGCAGACGCCGCGGTGCGCAGCCAGGTGAGTGTCGGCGACAACGCCGAAATCGTTGAAAACAGCGTGCGTTACAACGAACACACCAAAGGCTGGCGCTTGACCCTGCGGATGAAGATCAAGGACGCAGGCAAACCGACTGAAATGCGTGCAGCCCTGGTCCAGGACATCCCGCAGCCGGAGCCTGAGAAAGCGTCGACCCAAGTGATCAAGGCCGACAAGCTGCTGGCCAAGCAGCACGAGAAACAGGCCAAGAAAGAAGCTAAAGAAGCAAAAGAAGCAAAAGACGCGAAAGAAGCCAAAGACAAGGAAGCCAAGCAGCCAGAAGCTGCCCCGGCCACGCCACTCTCTAATCCGGAGCCGGCCAAGACAGAACACGTCCTGACCGAAACCTGGAGCTATCAGTTGCCTGCCGATGAGTAATTCTCAAGCCACGCCCGAGACTCTGTCCGAGTACCTGGCGCACCTCCCGATGACCGCCGAGCAGCGCGCCGAACTGGCGGGCTGCACGTCCTTCAGCGAGCTGCATGAGCGGCTTTCGTCTGCGACCTTCGACGCACCAGCCGACGCTGCCCAAGCGTCGGTCGGCCGTCGGCTGACCCTCAACACCGCCGAAGAGCTGCAAGACGCAGAAATGCTTGCGCTCGACGCCAGTGGCCGGGTTTGCCTGAAGGCTACGCCGCCGATTCGTCGGACCAAAGTAGTGCCTGAGCCTTGGCGCACCAACATTCTGGTGCGCGGTTGGCGCCGGATGACCGGTCGCACCAACCCGCCGAAGCCGCCCAAAGACGAGCGTGTACTGCCGGCCGCGCGCTGGCGTACCGTCGGTTCGATCCGCCGTTACATCCTGCTGATTTTGATGCTCGGTCAGACCATCGTTGCCGGCTGGTACATGAAAGGCATCATGCCGTACCAGGGCTGGTCACTGGTCGACTTCGACGAAGTGCGCAACCAGACCTTGCTGCAAACCGCGACCCAAGTCCTGCCTTACGCCCTGCAAACCAGCATCCTGATCATGTTCGGGATCTTGTTCTGCTGGGTCTCGGCCGGTTTCTGGACCGCGCTGATGGGCTTTCTGGAACTGCTGACCGGTCACGATAAATACCGGATTTCCGGTAAGAGTGCCGGTGACGAGCCGATCCCGAAGGATGCGCGTACCGCGCTGGTGATGCCCATCTGCAACGAAGACGTGCCGCGGGTGTTTGCCGGTCTGCGCGCCACCTTCGAGTCGGTGGCCGCCACAGGCGACCTGGACCGTTTCGATTTCTTCGTACTCAGCGACAGTAACGAAGCCGATATCTGCATCGCCGAACAGCAAGCCTGGCTTGACGTGTGCCGCGAAGCCGGGGGTTTCGGCAAGATCTTCTATCGCCGCCGTCGCCGTCGCGTCAAACGCAAAAGCGGCAACCTCGACGACTTCTGCCGTCGCTGGGGCGGTGACTACAAGTACATGGTGGTCCTCGACGCCGACAGCGTGATGAGCGGCGAATGCCTGACCAGCCTGGTGCGCCTGATGGAAGCCACGCCGGATGCCGGGATTATCCAGACCGCGCCGCGTGCGTCGGGCATGGACACCCTGTATGCGCGCATGCAACAGTTCGCCACCCGTGTGTACGGCCCGCTGTTTACCGCCGGCCTGCACTTCTGGCAGTTGGGTGAATCCCACTACTGGGGCCACAACGCGATCATCCGCATGAAGCCGTTTATCGAGCACTGCGCCCTGGCGCCGTTGCCGGGTAAAGGCGCGTTTGCCGGTGCGATCCTCTCTCACGACTTCGTTGAAGCAGCGCTGATGCGCCGTGCCGGCTGGGGCGTGTGGATTGCCTACGACTTGCCGGGCAGCTACGAAGAACTGCCGCCGAACCTGCTGGACGAACTCAAGCGTGACCGTCGCTGGTGCCACGGTAACCTGATGAACTTCCGCCTGTTCCTGGTAAAAGGCATGCACCCGGTGCACCGCGCGGTGTTCCTGACCGGCGTGATGTCGTACCTGTCGGCGCCGTTGTGGTTCTTCTTCCTGGTGCTGTCGACGGCGTTGCTGGCGGTGAACACCCTGATGGAGCCGCAGTACTTCATGGCACCACGCCAGTTGTACCCGCTGTGGCCGCAATGGCATCCGGACAAGGCGGTGGCGCTGTTCTCCACCACCATCGTGCTGTTGTTCCTGCCCAAACTGCTGAGCATCATCCTGATCTGGGCCAAGGGCGCGAAAGAGTTCGGCGGCAAGTTCAAGGTGACCTTGTCGATGCTGCTGGAGATGCTGTTCTCGATGCTGCTGGCGCCGGTGCGGATGATCTTCCACACCCGTTTCGTGCTCGCCGCGTTCCTCGGCTGGGCTGCGACCTGGAACTCGCCGCAGCGTGACGACGACTCCACGCCGTGGAGCGAGGCGGTCAAGCGTCACGGCCCGCAAACATTGCTCGGCTTCCTCTGGGCGTTGTTGGTGGTGTGGCTGAACCCAAGCTTCCTGTGGTGGCTGATCCCGATTGTCGGCTCGCTGATGCTGTCGATTCCGGTGTCGGTGATTTCCAGCCGCGTGAAACTGGGCCTCAAGTCCCGCGACGAGAGCCTGTTCCTGATCCCTGAGGAATACAATCCGCCGCAAGCCCTGCTGTCGACCGAGAAGTACACCCACGAAAACCGTTGGCACGCGCTGAACGACGGGTTTGTGCGTTCGGTCGTCGACCCGCAGCAGAATGCGCTGGCCTGCGCCCTGGCGACCTCGCGTCACCGTGAAGCGGAGCCGATCGAGCATCTGCGTCAGGAGCGTGTCCGCCACGCATTGAAAGTCGGCCCTGCCGGCCTCAACAACGGCGAACGCGTGGCGCTGCTCAGCGATCCTGTCGCCCTGGCTCGTCTGCACCAGCAAGTCTGGAGCGAAGGCCACGCCGAGTGGCTGGACGCCTGGCGTGCTTCGATCAAGGCGGACCCGCACGCGCCTTTGCTGCCGCTGCAACCGCTGTCGTCCCAGGCTCAACCGGCCTGATTCATACGCCCCCGAGGGCCCACCTCGGGGGCGTTTGAAGCGCTGGTCCTACAGCGTTTCGCGCTTCTTCCTCTAAGCACTAACGCCTTGTTATTTCGAAACAAAAGTCCTTTGTTCGCGACGTATTGCCGTGCCTGTGGCTGGGTTAGCATCGCCCCCTCGAATTGACGAGGTCACAGGGGGAATCATGAGCAAGAGCTATTGTTGGGCGTGGCTGGCAGGCGCTGTCGCATGGGTGTACGCGGGCCTGTTGAGTGCCGGCGCCCTGGATGACGCCGTGCGCCGTGGCGTGCTCAAAGTCGGCACCACGCCCGCCTATGTGCCCTTCGAGATGACGGACAAGCAGGGGCGCATCGTCGGCTTCGAGATCGATTTGCTCCAGGCCATGAGCCATGCCCTGGGCGTCCAACTTGAATTGGTCACGATGCCCTATGCCGACCTGGTTCCGGGGCTTATGGCGAAGAAGTTCGATCTGATCGGCAGCGGCATGACGGTCACGCAAGAGCGCAATCTGAAGCTGAATTTCAGCGACTCCTTCATCGTGGTTGGCCAAACCGCGCTGCTGCATCCGAGCCTGGCCGGCAAAATTTCCAGTATCGAAGACCTGGACGAGGCGGGTTACCGGATCGCCGCCACGGCAGGTACGACCGGAGAGGCAGCGGCGCGACGTTTGCTCGGGGCGGCCCGATTAAGCAGTTTCGCCACCGCGCAAGAGGGCGTGCGGCAGGTGGTGGAGGGTAACGCCGATGCCTTCATTCATGACGCGCCCTACAACCTGATCGCAATGGCCCGGCCGGAAAACCGCACACTGTTGGCACTTGAACAGCCGTTTACCTTTGAGCCTCTGGCGTTCGGGTTGAAAAAGGGTGATTACGACAGCCTCAATTGGATCAACCATTTCCTCAGCCAGGTGGCCCAGGACGGGACCTACGATCGCCTGCACGACAAGTGGTTCAAGGACACCGCCTGGATGGCCGAGATCGATTGATCGTCATAACCACTTATCTATCAAGACGTTGCCGCGCTCTCCCGCTGAACCTGTCTAACCCTGCGCCTCGCTGCACCGTTGTGGGGCTTTTCCGACATACGCAGGGAACATTTACCCGCGAAACCTTTGTGACGGGCAGCGAGTGGGGTAGGATCGCACCCCGAATTGGTGCAGCCCTTTTGCGCGCCGACTTTATAAGAACCGTTCAGGGGACTTGATGATGAAAAAGTATCTTTCGATGCTGATGCTCGGCGTCACCGCGCTGGTCGCGGCCACCGCGGCTCACGCTGGCGCCATCGATGATGCGGTCAAGCGCGGCACGCTGAAAGTCGGCATGGACCCGACCTACATGCCGTTCGAAATGACAGACAAGCGCGGTGAAATCATCGGCTTTGAAGTCGACATCCTCAAGGCAATGGCTAAATCGATGGGCGTCAAACTGGAGCTGGTGTCGACCGGTTACGACGGCATCATCCCGGCCTTCCTGACCGGCAAGTTCGACATGATCGGCAGCGGCATGACCCTGACTCAAGAGCGCAACCTGCGACTCAATTTCAGCGAACCTTTCATCGTGGTCGGCCAGACGCTGCTGATTCGCAAGGACCTGGAAGGCACCATCAAGACCTACAAAGACCTCAACGATGAGAAATACCGCCTGACCTCCAAGCTGGGCACCACCGGCGAGATGGTCGCCAAAAAGCTGATCTCCAAAGCCAAGTACCACGGCTACGACAACGAGCAGGAAGGCGTGCTCGACGTGGTCAACGGCAAGGCAGATGCCTTTGTGTATGACGCGCCGTACAACGTGGTTGCCGAGAAAAAGGTCGGCAACGGCAAACTGGTGTTCCTGGAAGAACCCTTCACGTTCGAGCCGTTGGCGTTTGGCCTGAAAAAAGGCGATTACGACAGCCTCAATTACATCAATAACTTCCTGCACCAGATCCGCAACGACGGCACCTACGATCGCATCCATGACAAGTGGTTCAAGAGCGCCGAGTGGCTCAAGGACATGGAATAAGGGCTGACACCCAGTCGACTTCATCGCAGGCAAGCCAGCTCCCACAGTTGAAATGCGTTCCCTTGTGGGAGCGGGCTTGCCCGCGATGACGGCATGCCAGGCGATACATCTTCGGAAAGTGAAATGAAACAGAAAAAAGCCCAATGGCCCTGGCACCTGCTGACCGTGGTCGTGCTGGTTGGCCTGGCTGGCGCGTTGTACTACGCCACTTCGCTGATGTCTTACGAGTGGCGCTGGAACCGCGTGCCGCAGTACTTCGCCTATCAGGCCGAAACGTCCCAGCGTGCCGCCGACATTTCCACCGTGGTGGAACTGGTGCACAAAGGCGACGTCGCTGAAGTGACCCTGCGCAACGACGCCGGCACCGAGCAAAAGCTCACCGTAGCCGACAACAGCCTGCAAGTGTCGCGTGGCGATGATGTCGCCGAAGGCGACGTGGTGGGCGTGAACCGGCATTGGGCGCTGGGGCCGTTGATGTGGGGCCTGTGGACCACATTGTGGCTCTCGGTGGTGTCCGGCATTCTCGGCCTGGCGATCGGCTTGGCAACCGGCCTGTGCCGTCTGTCCAATAACCCGACCTTGCGCGACCTGTCGACTATCTACGTCGAGCTGGTGCGCGGGACGCCGCTGTTGGTGCAGATATTCATTTTCTATTTCTTCATCGGCACGGTGCTCAACCTGTCGCGGGAGTTTGCCGGGATCGCGGCACTGTCGCTGTTCACTGGCGCTTATGTGGCGGAAATCGTGCGCGCCGGTGTGCAGTCGATCACCCGTGGCCAGAATGAAGCCGCGCGTTCGCTGGGCCTCAGTGCCAGCCACTCGATGCGCCATGTGGTATTGCCGCAAGCGTTCAAACGCGTGCTGCCGCCTTTGGCCGGGCAATTTATCAGCCTGGTCAAGGACACGTCGCTGGTGTCGGTAATCGCGATTACCGAGCTGCTCAAAAGTGGTCGCGAGGTGATCACCACCTCGTTCTCGCCGTTTGAAATCCTGTTCTGTGTGGCAGGCCTGTACCTGCTGATCAACCTGCCGCTGTCAAAAATGGCCAGCCGGCTTGAGCGGAGGCTCGCGCAAAGTGATTGAAGTCCGCGATCTGGTAAAAGTCTTCGACACCCGTGGTCACGTGGTGCGCGCGGTGGACCACGTCACCACTCACGTCGCCAAGGGCGAAGTGCTGGTGGTGATCGGTCCGTCGGGTTCCGGCAAATCCACCTTCCTGCGCTGCCTGAATGGTTTGGAAGCATTCGACTCGGGCTCCGTCAGCATCGACGGCTTGCAACTGGCTGACCCGAAAACCGACGTGAACGCCTACCGCCGCGAAGTTGGCATGGTGTTCCAGCATTTCAACTTGTTCCCGCACATGACCGTGCTGGAAAACCTGTGCCTGGCGCAAAAAGTCGTGCGCAAGCGCGGCAAACAGGAGCGCGAGGCCAAGGCCCTGGCGCTGCTCGAAAAGGTCGGTATTGCGCAAAAGGCCAACGAGTTTCCGTCACGTTTGTCTGGTGGACAGCAACAGCGTGTGGCCATCGCCCGCGCGTTGGCAATGGAACCCAAGGTCATGCTGTTTGACGAGCCCACTTCGGCGCTGGACCCGGAGATGGTCGGTGAAGTGCTGGACGTGATGAAGACCCTCGCCCTGGAAGGCATGACCATGGTCTGCGTCACCCACGAAATGGGTTTTGCCCGCGAAGTGGCCGACCGTGTGCTGTTTTTCGATCATGGCAAATTGCTGGAAGACGCGTCCCCTGCCGCGTTCTTTGACGCGCCGAAAGACCCGCGGGCCCAGGCCTTCCTGCGCCAGGTCCTGTAAACCTCAAGGCCGGGCCCGACGAGGTCAACTGAGCACCGGCCGCCGCAGTGCGTGGCGACACGCACCGCACCCTCATCACACTGCGATTGATTTGCTCCGGCACTGCATTGTGCGGTGCCTGCAAGCGGTTCAGCGCCAACGCGCTGAAACGCTCAAGGGATTCGGCGGCCCGGGTCGGCCGCCGTGCAAGGCGGCTCAGATGCGGAAGCGGCCAACCAGGGTTTGCAGGTAAATCCCCAGGCGCGCCAGTTCGGCACTGGAGGCGGCGGTTTCCTCACTGGCCGAAGAGGTCTGTTCAGACACATCGCGTACATTCAGCACGCTGCGGTTGATCTCTTCGGCCACGGCACTCTGCTGCTCGGCGGCGGTGGCGATCTGCGAGTTCATCGCCTGGATGGTCGAGACCGTGCGTGTGATATTGCCCAGCGCGTTGCCGGCCCGACGGGTCAGCTCGACACTGCTGTCGGTGAGGCCACGGCTGTTGTCCATGATGGTCGCCACCTGCTGGGTGCCGCTTTGCAGGCCGACGATCAGCTCTTCGATCTCTTCAGTGGACTTCTGCGTACGCTGGGCCAGGCTGCGCACCTCATCGGCGACCACGGCAAAGCCACGTCCGGCTTCACCGGCACGCGCGGCCTCGATCGCGGCGTTAAGCGCCAGCAGGTTGGTTTGCTGGGCCACCGACTTGATCACGTCGAGCACGCTGCCGATCTTGTCGCTCTCGCGCTTCAGATGGCCCATGGCTTCTGTGGAGTTGCCCACCTCAGTGGCCAGGCGCTCGATCTGGGCGATGGCCTCACCCACGACTTTGTCACCTTCGCGGGCCTGCTGGTCAGCGGCCACGGCGGCTTCAGAGGCTTCTTCGGCGTTACGCGCTACTTCCTGCACGGTGGCTGCCATCTCATTCATGGCAGTGGCCACCTGGTCGGTCTCGACCTTCTGGCTATTGACCCCCGCGCTGGTCTGCTCGGTGACGGCCGACAGTTGCTCGGCAGCGCTGGCGATCTGAG
The DNA here is from genome assembly GCF_963879675.1 of Pseudomonas sp. Larv2_ips. NCBI lineage: Bacteria > Pseudomonadati > Pseudomonadota > Gammaproteobacteria > Pseudomonadales > Pseudomonadaceae > Pseudomonas > Pseudomonas sp. Larv2_ips. The sequence goes on along the minus strand of NZ_CAWOAW010000031.1, from coordinate 355,546 downwards.
TGACGCCATCGCTGATGCCGCCGATCAACTCGCGCAGGCCGACGGTCATGCTTTGCATGGCGCGTTGCAGCTGCCCCAACTCATCCTGGCGCGCAGAGTTGAGGTTGTGGCTCAGGTCGCCAGAGGCGACTTGCTCTGCGACGTTGAGGGTCTGGTTCAGCGGAATGACGATTTGGCGCGTGATGGCCCAGGCGGCGACCATGCCGAAGATCAGCGCCAGTACGGTGGCCAGCAGCAACAGCTGTTTGGCTTGCGCCGCGTCGGCATCGCGTACTGCGGTTTGCGAGAGGGTGAGTTTTTCGCTGTGGCCCAGCAGGATATCGCCTTGCTCGGTCATGATTTTCAGGGCCGCAGCGCTGGCGACCTGGGAATCGCGGTACTGGCTGACGGCGGCGCGATAGGCTTGCAGCGACACGCCGGCTTCTTGCAGGTTGGCCTGATACTGGGCAGGCAATTGGCCTTGCAGGTCGGTGATTTTCTTGAGGGCGTTGTCGATGGCATCCAGGGCCGGCTGCTCGGCTTCCGCCTTGGCGCTGTAGGTGTAGCCGCGCACCTGGAAGCGTGATTGCTGAATCAGCTTGCTCAAGTCGACCACGTTGTTGAACTGGGTGACGCTGTCACCTTGCAGCAGTGCCTTCTCGACCTCATTGGTCTTGGCCACGGCGTTGTCGGCGGTGTCGCCGAGCTTGCTGCGCGCGCCTTCGCGCTTTAGACCGGCCTGGACCATGGTGGCGAAGGCTTTTTTGTATTGGTTCAAGGCCTCCTGTTGTTGCTCCACCAGGGCCTTGTCGTCGGGTTGCTCTATCAGGGTTTGTGCAGTTTTAAGGCCGTTGTCCAGCTGGGTGAGCAGGCTGTTGACCGCATCCGTGCCTTGTTCGCCGCGACGCATTTCGAAGTCCAGGCGCGCCAGACGCAGGTCTTTGGTCAGGCCGTTGAGGCTGGAGATAAAGCCCAGTTTGTCACCGCGACTGATCACATCGCCCAGGCCGGTCCAGCCGGTGAAGGTGGTCAACAACGTCAGGACTAACACCAAGCCAAAGCCAATGCTCAGCTTGCGGTTGACGCTCACATTCCCCAGTTTTTCGGCTAACCAACGATACATGCTGCGAACTCCCTTTGAACAAGGCTTGGACTTATTCAGAGGCTATCGGCTGGGCAGGATTATTCTGTAGGCGCGATGGATCATGTGGCGCGTCTTGAGGCGGGCAGGCTTGGTGTGCTGGGCGGGCAGGCCGTGGCCCGCGGGCTTGTTGTGGCGAGCTGGTTTGTTGTGGCGAGCGGGCTTGCCCCGCGTTGGGCTGCGCAGCAGCCCCAGTCAGAGCAACGCCGCGTCTGTCAGGCATAACGAGCTGACCGTTTTGGGATCGCTTCGCGCCCCAACGCGGGGCAAGCCCGCTCGCCACAACAGGCGCGCTGCTACCGATGGCAGTGTTGTTGGCGGGCGGTGAGGTTTAGAACAGGCGGGCGAGCAGGGCGGTGACGGCGGTTTCTACGCGCAGGATTCGCGCACCAAGCTGCACGGGTTGCAGTCCGGCTTTGGTCAGCAGGTCCACTTCGTAGGGTATCCAGCCACCTTCCGGGCCGATGGCCAGCGTTACCGGCTCATCCAGCGCCCGCGGGCAGGCCGGGTAGTCGCCGGGGTGGCCGATCAGGCCGAGGGTGCCTGCGGTCATGGCCGGCAGGCGATCTTCGACGAACGGCTTGAAGCGCTTTTCGATAACGATCTCGGGCAGCACCGTATCGCGCGCCTGCTCCAGACCCAGAACCAGCTGCTCGCGAATCGCCTCGGGCTCAAGGAACGGGGTTTGCCAGAAGCTCTTCTCCACGCGGTAGCTGTTGAGCAGCACCACTTTGGGCACGCCCATGGCTGCAACGGTTTGCAACACCCGGCGCAGCATCTTCGGGCGCGGCAGGGCCAGCAGCAGGGTCAACGGCAGTTTGGCCGGCGGCTGCAGGTCGAAGCTGACTTGCAGCTCGGCTTCGCCGGGTTCCAGGCGCAGCAGTTGGGCATTGCCCATCAGCCCGCCAATGCGCCCCACACGCAGGTTGTCGCCCACCGCAGCGCGGTGGACGTCCTGCATATGCACCAGGCGGCGATCACGCAGGATCACCCGGTCGGCCGCGATAAAGTCGGCCTCCTCAAGCAGCAGCAGGTTCACGGCTGGGTCGCTGGCGGCTGATCGTCGTCGGCGGGTTGGTCATCCGGGTGCTCGCCGCGCTTGCTGATCAAACTGCCAAACAGGATGCCGATCTCGAACAGCATCCACATCGGCACAGCCAACAGGGTCTGCGAGAAGATGTCCGGTGGCGTCAGGATCATGCCCACCACAAAGCAACCGATGATCACGTACGGGCGCACTTTCTTCAGGTACTTGACGTCAACCACGCCGATCCATACCAGCAGCACCACGGCGACCGGGATTTCGAAGGCGACGCCAAAGGCGAAAAACAGCGTCATTACGAAGTCGAGGTAACTGGTGATGTCGGTCATCATCTCCACGCCGGCCGGGGTGGCGGCGGCGAAGAACTTGAAGATCAGCGGGAACACCAGGAAATAGGCGAAGGCCATGCCGGTGTAGAACAACAGGATGCTCGACACCAGCAATGGCACTGCGATGCGCTTCTCGTGCTTGTACAGGCCCGGCGCGATAAAGCCCCAGATCTGATGCAGGATCACCGGGATCGCCAGGAACAGCGAAACCATCATGGTCAGCTTCAACGGCGTCAGGAACGGTGACGACACGTCGGTGGCGATCATCGTCGCGCCGGCCGGCAGGTACTGGCGCAGCGGTGTCGAAACGAAGGTGTAGATCTGCTGGGTGAAGGCGAACAGCCCGGCAAAGATGATGAAGATGGCCGCTACGCAACGCAGCAGGCGGGTACGCAGCTCGGTGAGGTGCGAGACCAGTGGCATGTGCTGGTCGTTTTCCGGTTTATCAGCGCTCATGGGGCTCGCGGCGGCAATGTAGGGTCATGGGGAGCGGGCGACGCAACGGGCGTCGGCGCTGGCGCTGTCGGGGCAGGTGCGGTGGGTGCCGGGGTGTGTTCCAACACCAGTGCAGCTTCGGCCACAGGCGGCGCGATGCTGTGCTCGGCCACGGGCTCTGTCGGTTTGCTCGGCTCATTGACCGGCGACAGAATCTTGCGCGCTTCCTGCTCCAGCGAAAGGATATGTTCGTTGTGCAGTTGGCGGCGAATCTCGTCGGCGCCGATTTCCCGTTCAACTTCCTGTTTGATGGCGTTGAAACTGCGTTTCAGGCGCCCGATCCATAGGCCGGCCGTGCGCGCGGCGCCGGGCAGGCGTTCCGGCCCCAATACCAGCAGGGCGACGAGGCCGACGAGGAGCAGTTCAGAGAAGCTGATACCAAACATTAGTCAGTGCTCACGAGTCTTTGCGGGTCGGCTCTTGGACTTTTTCAGCCTGCACGTCGAAGGTACGACGCTCGGTGATGGGCTGGGTGGCCTGCGGGTGCACAGGCTGGACCGGCGGCGCTGGGTTAACGACAGGGTTGACCACGGGGTCGGCTGGCTTTTCGTCATCGTTCATGGCTTTGCGAAAGCCCTTGATCGACTCGCCCACGTCGGTGCCCAGGTTTTTGAGTTTCTTGGTGCCGAACACCAGTACCACCACCACCAGAATGACGATCCAGTGTTTCCAGTCAAAAATGCCCATGCTGCAATTCCTCTGTAAAAGTTATTCAGGCGGACGGGCGCGAGGCCTTTTCGGCGTGCCCGGACAAGCCGAAGCGACGGTCCAGTTCGTCCAGCACGGCCTGTGGATGCTGCCCCAGTTGGGCGAGCATGACCAGGCTGTGGAACCATAGGTCAGCGGTTTCGTAGATGACATCGCTGCAGTCGCCGCTGATCTGTGCGTCTTTGGCAGCAATGATGGTTTCGACGGATTCCTCGCCGAGTTTTTCCAGAATCTTGTTCAAACCCTTGTGGTACAGGCTGGCGACATAGGAGCTGTCGGCGTCCGCGCCTTTGCGGTCTTCCAGCACCTGGGCCACGCGGTTGAGGGTATCGCTCATGTCTAGTGTCCTGCCGAGTAAATGGCGTGCGGGTCTTTGAGCACCGGTTCGACCACCTTCCATTCGCCATTCTCGAACACGCGATAGAAGCAGCTGTGACGGCCGGTGTGGCAGGCGATGTCGCCGATCTGCTCGACTTTGAGGATCACCACGTCGGCGTCGCAGTCGATGCGCATCTCGTGCAGGGTTTGCACGTGCCCGGACTCTTCGCCCTTGCGCCACAGTTTGCCACGCGAACGTGACCAGTAAATGGCGCGCTGCTCAGTGGCAGTCAGGCTCAGGGCCTCACGGTTCATCCAGGCCATCATCAGCACGCGCCCGGTCTTGTAGTCCTGGGCAATGGCCGGCACCAGGCCGTCACTGTCCCATTTGATCTCGTCCAGCCAGTCTTTCATGTTCCGCTCCGGCAATTTGCGACAGTGTATAACCGGATCGGCTATCGGCGCACGATCAGATAAACACCCACGGCGACCATGATGCCGGCCGGCCAGTGGCCCAGTTGGTTCAACGGCCCACCGATGGCCAGCATCACGCCGCCCACCAGGTGCGCGGCGCCCAGCAGGCGCAGGAACCAATCGTCCTTGCGCTTCTGCCAGGGCGGCGCGGGGTCTTTGGCATGGGGCTGGGACATGCGCTCCAGCAGGTCGCGCGTCATGTTGGCCAGGTGCGGCAGCTGCTCGACCTGGCTTTGCAGGTTGCCCAGCAAGGTTTTTGGGCTGACCCGCTCACGCATCCAGCGCTCCAGGAACGGCTGCGCGGTGTTCCACAGGTCGAGGTCCGGGTACAGCTGACGGCCCAGGCCTTCGATGTTGAGCAGGGTTTTCTGCAAAAGAACAAGCTGCGGCTGCACTTCCATATTGAAGCGCCGCGCGGTCTGGAACAGGCGCATCAGTACCTGGCCGAATGAAATATCTTTTAACGGTTTTTCGAAGATCGGTTCGCACACGGTGCGGATGGCCGCTTCGAATTCGTTGAGCTTGGTTTCTGCCGGCACCCAGCCCGAATCGATGTGCAGTTGCGCCACGCGGCGGTAGTCACGCTTGAAGAAGGCGAACAGGTTGCGCGCCAGGTAGTCCTGGTCTTCCGGGGTCAGGCTGCCGACGATGCCGCAGTCGATCGCAATGTACTGCGGGCTCCACGGGTTGACGGTGCTGACGAAGATGTTGCCCGGGTGCATGTCGGCGTGGAAGAAACTGTCGCGGAATACCTGGGTGAAGAAGATCTCCACGCCGCGCTCGGCGAGCATTTTCATGTCGGTGCGCTGGTCGGCCAGGGTGGCGAGGTCGGTGACCTGCACGCCGTAGATGCGCTCCATCACCAGCACTTTGGGGCGGCACCAGTCCCAATACACTTGCGGCACGTACAGCAGCTGCGAGCCTTCGAAGTTGCGCTTGAGCTGGCTGGCGTTGGCGGCCTCGCGCAGCAGGTCGAGTTCGTCGTAGATAGTTTTTTCGTAATCGGCGACCACGTCCACCGGGTGCAGCAGGCGCGCGTCGGCGGAGAAGCGCTCAGCGGCGCGCGCAAGAATGAACAGCCACGCCAGGTCCTGGCCGATGATCGGCTTGAGGCCGGGGCGAATCACCTTCACCACCACTTCTTCGCCAGTCTTGAGCTGCGCGGCGTGCACTTGTGCGACCGAGGCCGAGGCCAGCGGGTCGACGTCGAAACGGCTGAATACGTCGCTGATCTTCTTGCCCAACTGCTCTTCGATCAGCTTCATCGACTGTTGGGAATCAAACGGCGGCACGCGGTCCTGCAGCAGCATCAACTCATCGGCGATGTCTTCGGGCAGCAGGTCGCGGCGGGTGGAGAGGATCTGCCCGAACTTGATAAAAATCGGCCCCAAATCCTGCAACGCCAGGCGCAGGCGCGCGCCGCGGCTCAGCTCCAGCGGTTTGCGCGGGAACCAGCGCCACGGCAGTACATAGCGCACCGCCAGCAGAAACCACGGCAAGGGCAGGGCGAACAGCAGGTCATCGAGGCGGTAGCGGATTACGACGCGCTGGATACGAAACAGACGGCGGACGGCGAGCAGCTTCATGCGTTATCGCTTGGATCAAGGGAACGGCTCAGGCGCTCAACGCGCGCCTCGAGGCGTTCCAGGTCGATTTTGGCCTTGTCGAGTTCGCGAAAGCGCGCTTGCGCTTCCCGTTCCCCGACCAGGGTGCGCGATTCTTCGCTCAGGTATTCGGCAAGGTTCTGGTTGAGGGCGGCGAACCCTTGCTGGTACCAGCGCGAGCGGCTGCGCAGGTGCCCGCTGATCAACTGGGTGGCGACGGGGCCGATCCAGCGTGACAGCTCGTATTCCCAGTCCAGTTCCAGGTCTTGCAGCACGGCGGCCAGGTCCATCAGCACCGCGCTGTCGCCCTCCAGTTCCACGTCGGGGCCGTGGAGGATGGCGGTCTTGTTGCGGCTCAGTGCCAGGTGCAAGAGGCTCGACGCCGGTGCGCGCAGGGTGCAGTCGGCTTCGGCGGCCCATTGGCTTGCGAGCAGCACGCCTTCATCGCTGGGCAGGATAAACAGCTGCAAGGCGGGGCTCGTGCAGTCGACGGCAATGACTTTGCCGTTCAAGTGCGCGAGCCGCGCCAGAGCGGTGCTGTCCAGGCGCAGAACACGATTGAGGCCGTGTTCAACGCTGGCGAGAAGGCCTGCGAACAGCATCAGGGTTTGATGCCGCGGTGCAGGGCGACGATGCCCGAGGTCATGTTGTGGTAGGTCACGCGGTCGAAGCCGGCGTCTACCATCATCGACTTCAGGGTCTCCTGGTCGGGGTGCATGCGGATCGATTCGGCCAGGTAGCGGTAGCTCTCGGCGTCATTGGTGATCAGCTTGCCCATCAACGGCATGAAGGCGAACGAGTAGGTGTCGTAGACCTTGGACATCAGCGCGTTGGTCGGCTTGGAGAACTCCAGCACCAGCAGGCGGCCACCCGGCTTGAGCACACGCAGCATCGAGCGGATAGCGTCTTCTTTGTGCGTTACGTTGCGCAGGCCGAAGGCGATGGTCACGCAGTCGAAATGGTTATCCGGGAACGGCAGCTTTTCAGCGTCGGCCTGGACGAATTCGATGTTGCCGGCCACGCCTTTATCCAGCAGGCGATCACGGCCAACCTTGAGCATCGAGCCGTTGATATCCGCCAGCACTACTTGGCCGGTAGGGCCAACCAGCTTGGAGAACTTGGCCGCCAGGTCGCCCGTACCGCCGGCGATGTCCAGCACGCGGTTGCCGGTGCGTACACCCGACAACTCGATAGTGAAGCGCTTCCACAGGCGGTGCATGCCGCCCGACAGCACGTCGTTCATCAGGTCGTACTTGGCGGCTACGGAGTGGAACACCTCAGCGACTTTTTCCGCTTTCTGGCTTTCCGGAACGTTCTTGAAGCCGAAGTGAGTGGTGGGTTCGGCATCGCTGCCTTTGCGCTGATCAGTCATATCGCTGTCACCAAAAGAGAATGCGGGACATGATAATCCCCAAGGCTTGCTTTGTCTTGGCAAGGCTGAAGGTAAGATAGACGGTTACCGAGACCTTTTGCCGCATGGCAGGTGTTCTGAGTCGTTATAAAGAGGAGTCATTGCAATGGCCCGTATTACCGTAGAGCGTGCACATTCCCTGGGTAAAGAAGGCGCGCGGGCGAAGGCCGAGAAGTTGGCGCACAAACTCAAAGAGCAATATGGCCTTGAGCCCACGTGGTCCGGCGACACCCTGATGCTCAAACGGTCCGGGGTTAAAGGCACGGTACTTGTGGCGGATGATTCGCTGCGCATTGATGTGGAACTGGGCCTGTTGATGTCGGCCATGAGTGGCACTATCAAATCCGAAATCGAGAAAGCCGTGGATAAGGCGTTGGCCTGATTCGAGTGCGCTTAGGGTGCCGATTCTAATTTTTCACCCTACTTTGTGCCCAAGCCCTCAACTCCTGTGGGCCGTTCCTCGACCCTAATTTGCGTGAGGTGCACCATGGCCAAAGTTATTTTGAAGAAAAAAATCGACATTCAGACCACCGCCCTGAGTGACGTTAAAAGCTACGCCCGCAAGATCTGGCTGGCAGGTCTTGGTGCCTACGCCAAGGTCGGCAGTGAAGGCAGCGAGTACTTCAAAGAGCTGGTTAAGACTGGTCAACATGTTGAAAGTAAAGGTAAAAAAGTTGTCGTTGAACAACTTGATGCTGCCAACAGTCAGATTGATCAAGTCAAGAGTAATGTCTCAAGCGTCAAAGGTGTGGTTGAAGTTCAACTGGATAAAGTTGAAAAAGCTTTTGACACGCGTGTTGCCAGTGCCTTGAATCGGATCGGCATTGCGTCTAAACATGACGTTGAGACACTCTCTGCTAAGCTCGAAGAGCTGACGGCATTGCTAGAACGTGTCGCGCGTAAACACTAAGGAGACATCGGGATGGCTGTTAAAAAGACTACTCAGAAAGAAGGCAGCTCGTGGATCGGGGAAGTTGAAAAATATTCCCGTAAGATCTGGCTTGCTGGTTTAGGCGTGTACTCGAAGGTTAGCAGTGACGGCGGTAAGTACTTCGAGACTTTGGTCAAGGACGGCGAAAAGGCCGAGAAGTTGACCAAGACTACAGTCGGTAAGAAAGTAGAAGCGGCAAAGGCGAGTGCGGGTTCTGCCAAGTCGAGCATTTCTGACACGTGGGGCAAGTTGGAAGAAACTTTCGACAAGCGCCTTAACAGTGCCATTTCGCGACTGGGCGTGCCGAGCAAGGCTGAGCTGAAGACGCTGCACGGCAAGGTCGATACGCTGACCCGTCAAATCGAAAAACTCACGGGTGCAAAAGTGGCTCCGGCTAAAACCGCAGCGGCCAAACCAGCTGCTAAGCCTGCCGCTAAAACGGCTGCGGCAAAACCTGCTGCGAAAACTGCAGCCAAGCCTCTGGTTAAAGCGGCGGCAAAAACCGCTACCAAACCTGCGGCGAAGGCTCCGGCCAAATCGCCGGCTAAACCGGCTGCCAAGCTCGCCGCTAAAACAGCCGCTGCCAAACCTGCCGCCAAGTCTGCTGCTAAACCCGTGGCCGCTAAAGCAGCTGCCAAGCCAGCGGCTAAACCTGCTGCCAAGGCGGCCGCGAAACCTGCGGCTAAAACGGCTGCTGCAAAACCGGCTGCCAAGCCTGCGGCGAAATCTGCGGCCAAGCCAGCCGCGGCAAAACCGGCTCCCAAAGCTGTGGCTGCCAAGCCAGCGGCAAAACCAGCCGCCGCCAAGAAGCCTGCTGCAGCGAAAAAACCCGCAGCGGCAAAACCAGCGGTTGCGGCCAAGCCTGCAACGCCGGCGCCTACCGCTTCGACAGCCAACTCGGTGTCCGCACCGACGCACGCTGCTACTGCCCCGACTGCATCGCCGGCAACCCCGACGCCATCCAGTCAGTCCTGATTTTTTCAGGGCACAAAAAACGCCCGGCCTGTGAAGGTCGGGCGTTTTTTATTGGCGATTTTATGACCCCCCTCATGTCCACTGTGGGAGCAGGCTTGCCCGCGATGGCGGTGAATCGATGACATAGGTGCCAACTGATCTGGCGCTATCGTGGGCAAGCCCGCTCCCACAGGTTTTAATCCGTGTCATCCAGGTACTTGAGGGCAAATTTTTCGGTCGCCTGTCGCGCCGGCAGCAACAGATGCGGCGCCACCAGCATCATGATCTGGTACACCACCACGCGCACTTCGCCTTCTCGGTCGAGGATGCGCTGGTAGTCCAGCGAAAACAGTAGCGTCAGTGTGATCTGCTCCACCAATTGGCCCAGTGCCTGGGTATCACTGACCAGTTGCCCCGCCGCCTTCAAGCGCGCAAGCAGCGACGCCAGCGTGCGCTTGAGCGCCGTGAGCAAGGTGCGAATGCCCTTGGCCAGCTTTGGCAGGCGCCCCGCCAGGTTTGACAGGTCCTGAAACAGGAACCGGTAATGGGCCATGCGCTCGACGATCAGATGCAGGAACAGCCAGTAATCCTCGGCCCTGAGTTGCGCATCCGCCGGCGGGTCAAGCAGCGGCGCCAGTTCATTCTGAAAGCGCTCGAACAGCCCAAGCACCAACGGCTCCTTGCCATGGAAGTGGTAGTAGAGGTTGCCGGGGCTGATCCCCATTTCATTGGCTACCTCCATGGTCGACACGTTCGGTTCGCCCTTGTGGTTGAACAACTGCAAGGCACATTCAAGGATACGGTCGCGGGTCTTCATCCAGTCTTCTTAATGTGATCGTTGAGCTCAGCGCACACGCACGTAAGTGCCCGGCGCCGCTTCCATCGGTGGGTAATTCTGGTTGCCCAGGGCGGTCAGGGTTTCGCGCTGCACGCCGGAGCGTTGTTGAATCCACTCCAGCCACTGTGGCCACCAGCTGCCTTCGACGTGGTGGGCGTCGTAGTACCAGGCACGCGGGTCACTGCTCAGCTTGAGGTTTTCGACGTAATTGGCCTTGGGGTTCCCCGGCGGGTTGAGGATGCTCTGCACATGCCCGCTGTTGGACAGCACGAAGCGCCGCTCACCGCCCAGCAGTTGCGTGGAGCGATACACCGCATCCCACGGCGTGATGTGGTCGTTGATGCCAGCCACGCTGAAGCTGTCCACCGTGACCTTCTGTAAGTCGATAGGCGTGCCGCACACTTCCAGGCCACCGGGATGGCTCAACGGGTTGTGCTTGAAGAAGTCCAGCAAGTCGCCATGCAGCGCGGCAGGCAGGCGTGTGTTGTCGTTGTTCCAGTACAGGATATCGAACGCCGGCGGTTCCTTGCCCAGCAGGTAATTGTTGATCCAGTAGTTCCAGATCAGGTCGTTGGGACGCATCCAGGCAAACACCTTGGCCATGTCCCGGCCGTCGAGCACGCCTTGCTGGTAGGAACGGCGCTTGGCGGCTTCCAGGGTCTGCTCATCGGCAAACAGGGTGGCGGGGCTGTCGATCTGGCTGTCCAGCAGGCTCACCAGGTAGCTGGCGCTGGAGATGCGTCGCAACTGGCGCTTGGCTTGCAGATGGCCTTGCAGTGCGGCGATGGTCAGGCCACCCGCGCAGGCGCCCATCAGGTTGACTTCGCGGGCACCGGTGATCGCGCGGCACACGTTCAGCGCTTCTTCCAGCGCGGCGACGTAGGTGGACAGGCCCCATTCACGATGACGCACATCCGGGTTGCGCCAGCTGACCATAAACGTCTGCAGGCCGTTTTTCAGTGCGTACTGCACAAAGCTGTTGGCCGGGCTGAGGTCAAAAATGTAGTACTTGTTGATTTGCGGCGGCACGATCAGCAGCGGCTTGGCGTACTGTTTTTCGCTCATGGGCTTGTACTGGATCAGCTCCAGCAGTTCGTTGCGAAACACCACTGAGCCGGGGGTGGTCGCCACTGTCTTGCCGACTTCGAAAGCGTGTTTGCTGACCTGGCGGGGCAGGCCGTTGTTGTGCAGCAGATCATCAAACAGGTTGCTCACGCCACGCACCACGCTGTTGCCGCCGGAGTTGAGCAGTTCCTTGACGGCCAGCGGGTTGAGCAAGGTATTGGAAGGCGACACCGCATCGTTGAGCAGCGAGAACGCAAAGTGCGCGCGGGCGCGATCGTCAGTGTTGAGACTGCTGTCGTCGATCCAGTGGCGGGTCTGTTTCTGCCAGCTCAAATAGGCTTGCAGGCTGCGGCGGTACAGCGGGTTGAGCTTCCAGGTCGGGTCGATGAAGCGCGCGTCGTTGGGGTTGGGCTCATGCACGGTTTCGCCCAGCAGCACGCGGCCCAGCTGACCACCCAGCGCCAGGGCGTGGCGCGCGGTGTGCACCGGGTTGCGCAAGCCGTGGGCGGCGACGCTGCGCAGGGTCGCCAGCAAATCCCGACCGCGCAGGCCGGTGATTGCATTTTGCGCGTTGATGAACACGGCAGGGGTGGGCGCCGGGTTCGTCACGGGTCTTTCTCGCATGAGCCAACACTCCTTCGTCAAGGCAACAACAGGCACGCCAATTCAGAACCATAGTCGGTTCTCGGCAAGTTGCGCGGCAGTGCGGTCCTTACACGGCCGGTCGCGGGTGAATCACCGCCCGCAGGCGCTCCTCTTCAAGAAACTTCATGATGATCGGCGCCACGGCTTCGGCCCGGGTGATCAGGAACAGGTGACCGTCATCGATGATGTGCAACTGCGCGTTGGGAATACGCCAGGCGAGCATGCGCATATTGATCAGCGGAATCAGCGGGTCGTCGTCACCCGCCAGCACCAGCGTGGGTTGGCGGATCTTGTGCAGCCAGTGAATGCTGGTCCAACCCAGCCCGGCGAACAGCTGCCAGTAATAGCCGAGCTTGCCGGCCGAGCGCACTTTGCTTGCGTGCTCAGCGGCCAGTTTCGCGTCGCGCCGGAACGAGCCGCCATAAATCATCGGCGCAATGCGCACCACGTGGGACGGTTGGATGTAGCGCCGTGGGCTTGCCATCAGCCACAGCACCTTGGGCTTGCCCGGCACCATGAACGCACCGGCAGCGGTGGCGGCGAGAATGAGTTTTTTGCAGCGCTCCGGGTAGTCATAGGCGAACTGCTGCGCGAGCGCGCCACCCCATGACACGCCCACGGCATTCACTTGGCCATAGTCGAGGTAATCGAGCATGCGCGCGGTGAGTTTGGCCAGGCCAGGAAAGCGATAGGGCCGACTCGGCGTCGAGGAGCCACCGACGCCCGGTACATCGAAGGCGATTACTTCCAGGTCCGGGTCCAGCGCCTGGACGAACGGAAACACCAGCTCAAGGTTGGCGCCGATGCCGTTGAAAATCAGCAGCGGCGTCAAGTGAGGCTTGCCCGGGCGTACCGCCGTGCGGATGGCCTGGCCATCCAGGTCGATGGTACGGAAGATGAACGGTTGCGGCATGGGCTTACCCTGCAAAATGGCGCTATTTCCCTGCGGGAACACGGTCAATGTGGGAGCTGGCTTGCCTGCGATGCAGGCGCTGCGGTGTATCAGGCCTACCGAGTGGATGCCATCGCAGGCAAGCCAGCTCCCACATTTGATCCCATTCCAGCCTACCTTTCGTGAACGTATGTGCCCGGCGCCGCCTCAGCGGCCGCATAGGTTTTGTTACCCAGACTCGTAGGTGCTTTCTTCAACTTACCCGCCCGCTCTGCCTGCCACACCTGCCAATGCAGCCACCACGAGTCAGTGTGCTTGGTCGCATTTTCCTGCCATTCCAGCGCCTTGCCCGCCAGGCCATCGCTGGTCTGGTAGCGCGCCTTGGGGTTGCCCGGCGGGTTGAGGATGCTCTGGATATGCCCACTGCTGGACAACACAAACTCGACCTTGCCGCCAAACAGCTGCGCCGACTTGTAGCAGGACTGCCACGGCGTGATGTGGTCGTTGGTGCCGGCCAGTGAGTAGATGTCGGCGGTAACCTGCTTGAGGTCGATCGGCGTGCCGCACACTTCCAGGGCGTTGGCACGCACCAGCGGGTTGTTCTTGAACAGCTCGATCAGGTCACCGTGAAAGGCGGCCGGTAAACGCGTGGTGTCGTTGTTCCAGAAGAGGATGTCGAACACCGGCGGCTCGTTGCCCAGCAGGTAGTTATTGACCCAGTAGTTCCAGATCAGGTCGTTGGGGCGCATCCAGGCAAACACCTTGGCCATGTCGCGGCCTTCCAGCACACCGGCCTGGTAGGAGTGGCGCTTGGCTGCCTCCAGGGTCTGCTCGTCGACGAACAGCGCTACCTGGGTGTCCAGCGTGGTGTCCAGCACGCTCACCAGCAAGGTCAGGGCGTTGACCTTCTTCTCCCCCAGCGCCGCGTAGTGGCCCAGCAGCGCGGTGCAGGTGATACCGCCGGAGCAGGCGCCGAGCATGTTGATGTCTTTGCTGCCGGTAATCGCCGTAACCACATCGACCGCTTCCTTGAGCGCCTCGATATAGGTCGACAGGCCCCACTCGCGTTGGGCCTTGGTCGGGTTGCGCCAGCTGACGATAAACGTCTGCTGGCCATTACGCAGGCAGAAGCGCGCCAGGCTCTTTTCCGGGCTCAGGTCGAATACATAGAATTTGTTGATCTGCGGCGGCACCACCAGCAGTGGGCGCTCGTGCACCTGTTCGGTGATCGGCTTGTACTGGATCAGCTCCAGCACGTCGTTGCGAAAGACCACGGCGCCTTCGGTGGTGCCCAGGGTCTTGCCCACTTCGAAGGCACCCATGTTGACCTGGCTCGGCATGCCGCCGTTGTGCACCATGTCCTTGGCCAGATGGGACAAGCCATCGAGCAGGCTTTTGCCGCCGGTTTCAAAGAAGCGTTTGACCGCCGCCGGGTTGGCCGCGCTGTTGGTGGGGGCCATGGCTTCGGTCATCAGGTTGATCACGAAGTGGCCGCGGCTGATGTCTTGTTCCGACAGGTTGCTGTCGCCGATCCAGTCGTGCAGTTCCTTGCGCCACGCCAGGTAGGTTTGCAGGTAACGTTTGTAGAGCGGGTTCTGGCTCCACGCCGGGTCGTTGAAGCGACGGTCATCGCCTTCGGGCACCAGCGCGGATTTGCCGAACATCACGTTCTTCAACTCGACACCAAAATGCGCGACGTGTTTGACGCTGTGTAACGGTTGCTTGATGGCTTGGGTCAGCACCATCTTCGCCGAAGCTAATAAGTCCTTTTTTCGTAACGCGATGATCGGGTTCAGTCCCAGGGTGTTTTCAGAGGCCTGGCGTTTCAAGTCATCGTTATTCTTGTTACTCATCTACGACGCTCCATTGTCCGAAAGACGAGTACCGGCGATTGCTGCGCACCCAATTTCGATACACGACACCAGCCTGGTACTGCGACTCGGGTGACCGTTGATACCGCATCGTCAAATGCAGGGAACTTGCCAGTTCCATTGGTTACCCGAGTTTAATTTTTTTCGCAAGCGGGCCAATCGTTGACCACGCGACAGGGCATTCAAGCAGATGAAATTAGAAAATGCCCTCTAAAGAGCAAGACGCCTGAGTTAGAGCATCAGCCGCACGACCGACTCGCTCGGGTCGCGGGTTTTACCGGCTGCTTTGAGCTCAGCGAGATAGTCGGCCCACAGGGCTTCCTGGCGCACGGCCAACTGGTAGAGGTAATCCCAGGTGAACAGGCCGCTGTCATGGCCGTCGTCGAAGGTCAATTTCAGTGCGTACTGACCGGCCGGTTCTATCTTGATCAGCCTGACGTTGATCTTGCCGAATTGCAGGATGGGTTTGCCGTGGCCCTGGACCTCGGCGGAAGGCGAGTGGGTGCGCAGCAGCTCGGCGCTGAGCTGGTAGACCTCATCGGGCCCGTAGGTGAGGCCGAGGGTGTTGGAGGTTTTGTGCAGGTTTACAGCAGTAGGGAATTTCGACATCGATAATAATCCTGAAGAAACCGGCTCAAAAATGTGGGAGGGCTTCTGTGGGAGCCGGGCTTGCCCGCGATGCAGGCACCTCGGTGTTTCAGAAACACTGAGGTGATGCTATCGCAGGCAAGCCAGCTCCCACAAAAGCCAGGCTCCTACATACGCCTTTTTCTAAAAGGCTTACAGGATATAACGAGACAGGTCTTCGTTCTGCGCCAATTCGCCCAGGTGGCTGTTGACGTAGTCGGCGTCGATCTTGATCGCTTCGCCGTTTTGCGCACCGGCCATGTCACCGGCGCTGAAAGACACTTCCTCCAGCAGGCGCTCAAGCAAGGTGTGCAGGCGACGCGCACCAATGTTTTCGGTCTTCTCGTTGACCTGCCAGGCAATCTCCGCCAGGCGCTTGATACCGTCCGGCAGGAACTCGATCGCCAAGCCTTCGGTTTTCAGCAGCTCACGGTACTGCTCGGTTAGCGACGCATGCGGCTCGCTGAGGATGCGTTCGAAGTCGCCTGGGGTCAGCGCCTTGAGTTCCACACGAATCGGCAGACGGCCTTGCAGCTCAGGCACCAGATCGCTTGGCTTGCTCAGGTGGAACGCGCCGGAGGCGATAAACAGGATGTGGTCGGTCTTGACCATGCCCAGCTTGGTGTTCACGGTGCAGCCTTCGATCAGTGGCAGCAGGTCACGCTGTACGCCCTCGCGGGACACGTCGACGCCACCGGAGTTACCGCGCTTGGCCACCTTGTCGATCTCGTCGATAAACACGATGCCGTGCTGCTCGACCGCTTCCAGCGCCTTGGCCTTGAGTTCTTCCTCATTCACCAGGCGCCCGGCTTCCTCGTCGCGCACCAGTTTCAGCGCCTCTTTCACCTTGAGCTTGCGGCTTTTCTTCTTGCCCTTGCCCATGTTGGCGAACAGGTTCTGCAACTGGCTGGTCATTTCTTCCATGCCAGGCGGTGCGGAAATATCCACGCCAGCCACTTCGGCGACTTCAATCTCGATTTCCTTGTCGTCCAGCTGGCCTTCACGCAGGCGCTTGCGGAACAGCTGACGGGTATTGGAATCGGACGACGGCGCGGCATCTTCGTTAAAGCCCATGCGCGCCGGTGGCAGCAGGGCGTCGAGGATACGTTCTTCGGCGGCGTCTTCGGCGCGGTGGCTGACCTTGGTCATTTCCTGTTCGCGCAGCAACTTCAGTGCGGCGTCGGCCAGGTCACGAATGATCGACTCGACGTCGCGGCCCACATAGCCCACTTCGGTGAACTTGGTGGCTTCGACTTTGATGAACGGGGCGTTGGCCAATTTGGCCAGGCGCCGGGCGATTTCGGTTTTACCGACGCCGGTCGGGCCGATCATCAGGATGTTCTTCGGCGTTACTTCAACGCGCAATTCTTCCGGCAATTGCATCCGGCGCCAGCGGTTACGCAGCGCAATGGCAACGGCGCGCTTGGCATCGTCCTGGCCGATGATATGGCGATTAAGTTCATGGACGATTTCGCGGGGAGTCATGGACATAGTGTTTGGCGGCCTCAAGCGGGAATAAGCCTACGGCTTACTCGGCGAGGTCCTGCTCCTCAATGGTGAAGTTGTGGTTGGTGAACACGCAGATGTCGCCGGCAATGCCCAAGGCAGTCTCGACGATTTCACGGGCCGACAGATCGGTTTTCTTCAGCAAGGCGCTGGCCGCCGCTTGGGCATAACCACCGCCGGAACCCATGGCGATCAGGCCATGTTCAGGCTCAACCACATCGCCGTTACCGGTGATGATCAAGGACGCGTCTTTGTTGGCGACGGCCAACATGGCTTCCAGGCGGCTGAGGGAGCGATCGGTACGCCATTCTTTGGCGAGTTCGACCGCGGCGCGAACGAGGTGGCCCTGGTGTTTTTCCAGCTGGCCCTCGAAACGCTCGAAGAGGGTGAAGGCGTCGGCGGTAGCGCCGGCAAAGCCCGCGAGAACCTGCCCGTGGTATAGACGACGCACCTTTTTGGCGTTGCCTTTCATCACGGTGTTGCCAAGGGAAACCTGGCCGTCGCCGCCCATGACGACTTTGCCGTGGCGACGTACTGAAACGATGGTGGTCAAGGGGAGAGTCTCCACGCAGCGGGGCGAAAATGCCCTGATGGAATCTCATATGGGGGTGGCGGGAGGGATTTCAACCGTAGAGGGTTATGGCGGACGGGCGGTGTTTATAAGTCTTACACTTTCTCAAGCACACCTCAAAACCAAATGTGGGAGGGAGCTTGCCCCCGATGGCGGCGCTTCAGTCGCCAAACATAGTGACTGATCTACCGCTATCGGGGGCAAGCCCCCTCCCACATTTTGATCCGCGTTGACTCTGAATCAACGGCTCTGGCGTTGTTGTAACAACAGGTTGCTAAACCCTGCGCCGGCCAGCTGCTTCTGCGCCACGGTCAGCTGTTCACGGTTGCTGAATGGCCCCACCAGCACGCGATACCACGTCGCATCCTTCACCGTGCCGGACTCCACCGTCACCGCCTGGCCCAGCAGGATGATCTGCGCACGCACGCGATCCGCGTCCGCCTGTTTCGGGAACGAGCCCGCTTGCAGGAAGAACTTGGTCACCGGCGCAGCCTTGGTGGTGGCCACGGGCGGCGGTGGCGGCGGGGTGATCCCGGCCAGCGCAGCTTGCGCCCGCGCGGTGTCGATTTTCGCTGCTTCCGCTGGCGTCACCGGCGTGGTCGGCACTTGCGGCGTCGGCAGGGTTTTCTCCGGCACGGCGTCGGGCGGCACGATCACTTCCGATTCCGGCAGCAGCGTGTAGAAGTCGTATTTTGGCTTCACCGGTGCAGTCGGGCTTGGCGCCGTCTTGTTGGCTTCGGCCATTTTCGTGGCCTTCTGCTGCTCTTGCTTGACGCGCTTGACGTCATCGCCCTTGCCCGGCTCCAGCTTCATCAGGATCACGACGAACGCACCGACCGCCAGGCCGATGGCCATCCACAACCAGCCCGGAATAGGCTTCTTTGCCGGGGCTTGATAGCGGCTGGCGCCGCGCTTGGGTGCAGGTTTTTTCTTGGCAGCCAACTTACATACGCTCCAGGGTTTCCAGGCCTAACAGTTCCAGGCCTTGCTTGAGGGTCCGTCCAGCCAGTGCGGCGAGGCGCAGGCGACTTTGCTTTTGGGCTTCGTCGTCGGCGGTGAGGATCGGGCAGTTCTCGTAGAAGCTGGAGAACAGGCCGGCGACTTCGTACAAATAGGTGCACAGGATATGGGGCGTGCCTTTCTCACCGACGCTGTTCAGCACTTCGCCGAATTGCGCCAGTTTGGCCGCCAGTTCCTGTTCATGCGGGGCATCCAGCACGATCCGGCCTTCAACTTCGCTGAAGTCCTTGCCCAGTTTGCGGAACACACCGGCGACGCGAGTGTAGGCGTACAGCAGGTACGGCGCGGTGTTGCCTTCGAAGTTGAGCATCAGTTCGAAGTTGAAGCTGTAGTCGCTGGTGCGGTGCTTGGACAGGTCGGCGTATTTCACCGCGCCAATGCCCACCACGCGGGCGATGTTGCGCAGCTCGGCTTCGGCCAGTTCCGGGTTCTTTTCCTTCACCAGGTTGTAGGCACGTTCCTGGGCTTCGTTCAACAGGTCGATCAGCTTCACGGTGCCGCCGTCGCGGGTCTTGAACGGGCGGCCATCGGCGCCGTTCATGGTGCCGAAGCCCATGTGTTCCATGTGCATCGGGTGCGTGACGAAACCTGCGCGGCGTGCCACTTCAAACACTTGCTGGAAGTGCAGGGCCTGGCGTTGGTCGACGAAATACAGCGCGCGGTCGGCTTTGAGCACACCGCTGCGGTAGCGCACGGCCGCCAGGTCGGTGGTGGCGTAGAGGTAGCCGCCATCGGCCTTGACGATGATCACCGGCAGCGGCTCGCCGTCGGCGGTCTTGAATTCTTCGAGGAACACGCACTGCGCGCCGTTGCTCTCGACCAGCAGGCCTTTGGCCTTGAGGTCGTTGACCACGTTGATCAGGTCGTCGTTATAGGCGCTTTCGCCCATCACGTCGGCCATGGTCAACTTCACGTTGAGCAACTCGTAGATTTCCTGGCAGTGCGACAGCGAGATCTCGCGGAAGCGGCCCCACAACGCCAGGCATTCCTCGTCACCGGCTTGCAGCTTGACCACCAGGCCACGGGCGCGGTCGGCGAATTCTTCGGATTCGTCAAAACGCTTTTTGGCGGCGCGGTAGAAGTTTTCCAGGTCGGCCAGCTCGTTGCTGGTGATCGGGTTTTCCTGCAGGTAGGCCATCAGCATGCCGAACTGGGTGCCCCAGTCGCCCACGTGGTTCTGACGGATCACGGTGTCGCCGAGGAACTCCAGCACCCGCGCCACGCCGTCGCCGATGATGGTCGAACGCAAGTGGCCGACGTGCATCTCTTTGGCCAGGTTGGGTGCCGACAGGTCGATGGCCACGCGCTGCAGCGGGCCGGCCTTGCGCACGCCGATCCTGGCGTCGGCCAGGGCGGCGTCCAGGCGCGAGGCCAGGGCCTGGGTGTTCTGGAAGAAGTTGATGAAGCCAGGGCCGGCAATTTCGGCCTTGGTGACGCTGTCGTCAGCCGGCAGCGCGGCAATGATTTTTTCCGCCAGGTCGCGCGGTTTCATGCCCGCAGGCTTGGACAGCATCATCGCAATATTGCTGGCGAAGTCACCGTGGGTCTTGTCGCGGGTGTTTTCCACCTGGATCGCCGGCGTCAGGCCTTCAGGCAACACACCTTCGTTGACGAGTTGGGTGAGGGCTTGTTGGATCAGCTGGCGAATGGTGTCTTTCATGGTGTTCTCTTTCGACCGCAAGCGGCGGCGCGCGATGCGCAGGTGGAAAAACTGGGCATTATCCGTGGCGAGGGCAGGCTTGCCAACCGTTCAGACGGGTTGGTAGACCTGCGGGCCTCGTCGCGGGCAAGCCCGCTCCCACATTTAAGGGTATTCACATTTCAAAATGTGGGCGCTGGCTTGCCTGCGATAGCGGTTTTGCTATCAATACAAATCTACCGGGTCCACATCCAACGACCATCGCACCTGGCGGCCACTGGGCATTTGCTCCAGAGCAAGCAACCAGCTACTTAATAGCCGATGCAGGGGCGCGCGGGAGGTTGCCTGCAAGAGTAGCTGAGCGCGATAACGCCCGGCGCGGCGTTCCATAGGTGCAGGCACCGGGCCGAGCAATTCGATGCCGGTCAGACCCAGTTCGCCGAGCAAACGTTCGGCGGCGCTGCATGCCTCATCCAGAAAACCTTCCGCCTGCCCCGGTTTATGGGCCTCGGCCCGCAGCAGGGCAAGGTGAGAGAAGGGCGGCAAGCCGGCAGAGCGGCGTTCACTCAGCGCCTGCTCGGCGAAGGCGAAATAGCCTTGTTCTGTCAGCTGGATCAGCAGCGGATGGTCGGCCAGGTGGGTCTGGATAATCACTTTGCCCGGCTCTTCAGCGCGCCCGGCGCGGCCTGCGACCTGCACGATCAGCTGCGCCATGCGCTCGCTGGCGCGAAAATCACCGGAGAACAGGCCGCCGTCGGCATCCAGGATCGACACCAGCGTCACCCGCGGAAAATGGTGCCCTTTGGCAAGCATCTGCGTGCCGATCAGGATGCACGGCTGGCCTTTCTGGATGGTCGCGAACAGCTGGTTCATCGCGTCTTTGCGCGAAGTGCTGTCGCGGTCGACCCGCAGCACCGGGTAGTCCGGGAACAGAATGCCCAGGCGCTCTTCGGCGCGCTCGGTGCCCGCACCCACTGGGCGCAAATCCACTTTGCCGCACTGCGGGCAGTGGCGCGGCACCCGCTCCACATGGCCGCAATGATGGCAGCGCAGCTCGCCGTGGCGCTGGTGCACGGTCATGCGCGCATCGCAGCGCTCGCACTCGGACATCCAGCCGCAGTCATGGCACAGCAACGTCGGCGCAAACCCTCGGCGGTTGAGAAACACCAGCACTTGCTGGCCGGCGGCGAGGGTCTGGCCGATGGCTTGCTGCATCGGTCCGGAAATGCCGCTGTCCAGTGGACGGCTTTTTACATCCAGGCGCAGGAAGCGCGGCTGCTTGGCGCCGCCTGCACGCTCATTCAAACGAAGGAGTCCGTACCGGCCGGTGTAGGCGTTGTGCAGGCTTTCCAGGGACGGCGTGGCCGAGCCCAGCACAATCGGGATGTCTTCCTGGCGTGCGCGCACCAGCGCCAGATCGCGGGCGTGGTAGCGCAGGCCTTCCTGCTGTTTATAGGAGCCGTCGTGCTCCTCGTCGATGATGATCAGCCCGGGGTTCTTCATCGGCGTGAACAGCGCCGAGCGGGTGCCGATAATAATGTCGGCTTCGCCGTCCCGCGCGGCCAACCAGGACTCCAGGCGTTCGCGGTCGTTGACCGCCGAGTGCACCAGGGCGATGCGCGCGTTGAAGCGCTGCTCGAAACGCGCCAGGGTTTGCGGGCCCAGGTTGATCTCGGGGATCAGCACCAGCGCCTGCTTGCCGGCCTGCAGGGTTTCGCGGATGAGCTGCAGATAGACTTCGGTCTTGCCGCTGCCCGTCACGCCCGCCAGCAGGAACGCGTGGAAACTGTCGAAGCCTGCGCGGATCGCTTCATAAGCAGCACGTTGCTCGGTGTTCAGCGGCAGTTCGGGCTGGGCCAGCCAGTGTTCGTGGCGTGGGTCGGGAGCGTGCTTGCGGATTTCCACCTGCACCAGGCCCTTGGCCAGCAGCAGGTCGAGGCTGTCCTTGCTCAGCATCAGCTTGCTCAATAGCTGATGCGCCACGCCGTGGGGATGCTGCGCCAGCGTGGCCAGGGCTTCACGCTGGCGCGGCGCGCGGGCGATGCGCGGGTCATCGAGGCGCGCGCCGGGCACCATCGACCAGAAGCGCTCCTGGCGTGCTTCGGCCAGCTCGCCCTGACGCAGCAGCACCGGCAGCGCCCAGCTCAACGTATCGCCCAGGCTGTGCTGATAATACTGAGCGGTCCACAGGCACAGCTTGAACAGGGCCGGTGGCAGCGGCGCAGTGGTGTCGAGGATGGCTATGGCGGGCTTGAGCTTTTCTGCGGGCACTTCGCTGTGGTCGGCGACTTCGACCAGAATGCCGATCATTTCTCGGCGCCCGAACGGCACGCGCACGCGCATGCCTGGCTGCAACTGCGCCCGCAGCACGCCGGCGGGGGCTCGGTAGTCGAACAGACGGCGCAGGGGCGAGGGCAGGGCTAGGCGCAAAATGGCGTCGGGCACGCGGGGAATCTCATATAAAGGCAGGCGGTGGCGCAGGGGCGGGAGCCTAGCAGACCTGCGGTAGAGGTGTCCCGTCTCTGCTGCAGCAGCCAGCACTTCTGTGGGAACCGGGCCTATCGTGGCGAGCAGGCTTGCCCTGCGTTGGGGCGCGCAGCGGCCCCGATGCCTACAGCGAGTTTTGACTGCAAAAACACCATTGGCCTATTGGGGCTGCTTTGCAGCCCAGCGCAGGGCAAGCCTGCTCGCCACAACACGCCCGGCTCCCACATTGATCGTGGTGAACCGGCAGTTTTTCTGATGAAAGGGGCTCATATGTGGGAAATCGGCCGGAAGCGCCGCTTGCGCGTTTAAAAAGGTCTGGTAGAATCCGCGGCCTAATTACGTGCGGTATTCGACAATAGTGTCGAGTGGCGGCACGCTAGCCCGAGGAAGTCACCATGAAAGCCGATATCCATCCAGCGTACGAAACCATCGAAGTAACCTGCAGCTGCGGCAACAAGTTCGAAACACGTTCGAACCTGTGCAAGCCACTGGGTACTGACGTATGCAACGAGTGCCACCCGTTCTACACCGGTAAGCAGAAAACTCTGGACACCGGCGGCCGTGTACAGCGCTTCGCAGATCGCTTTGGTGCTTTCGGCAAGAAGCCTGCTACTCCAGCAGAGTAAGGCTCAAAAGCCCTCCGGGTTTTTGTCAGCTGTTGAAGAAGGCGTCCTTTGGGACGCCTTTTTTGTGCCTGCAATTTGGCTGCGCGTGATTCAAATCGATTTTAATAAAAAAATTGTAGACATTTTTTGATGCGATTGTGAACAGTTGAGCCCTTGTATCCCGTGGCTCTTGGCCAAAAGTCGTAGCGCAGGGCCCTTGACACCTGTGACTGCCCAGTCTTGTAGGGACTTTGCGACACGCGTATCCTCGGCGGTCCGTCGACCAACAGTAAAAGCGGAATGCCGATATGTCTGATTTGAAAACTGCCGCTCTCGAATATCATGCCCATCCTCGTCCAGGAAAGCTGAGTGTAGAGCTCACCAAAGCCACTGCCACCGCCCGCGACCTGTCGCTGGCCTACAGCCCTGGCGTTGCCGAGCCCGTACGTGAAATCGCCCGCGACCCTGAACTGGCGTACAAGTACACCGGCAAAGGCAACCTGGTTGCAGTGATTTCCGATGGCACCGCGATTCTCGGCCTGGGCAACCTTGGCCCATTGGCTTCCAAGCCAGTCATGGAAGGTAAGGGCGTGCTGTTCAAGCGCTTTGCCGGCATCGACGTTTTCGACATCGAAGTCGACTCCGAAAGCCCGCAGGCTTTCATCGACACCGTAAAGCGCATTTCCATCACGTTCGGTGGCATCAACCTGGAAGACATCAAGGCACCTGAGTGCTTCGAGATCGAAAAGGCCCTGATCGAGCAGTGCGACATTCCGGTATTCCACGATGACCAGCACGGCACCGCGATCGTTACCGCGGCCGGCATGATCAACGCCCTGGAAATCGCCGGCAAAACCCTGGCTGACGCGCAGATCGTCTGCCTGGGTGCCGGCGCTGCAGCCATCTCCTGCATGAAATTGCTGGTGAGCATGGGCGCCAAGCTGGAAAACATCTTCATGGTCGACAGCAAGGGCGTTGTTCAGTCCGAGCGTACCGACCTGAACCAGTACAAGGCGATGTTTGCCCACGCGACCGACAAGCGCACCCTGGCTGACGCCCTTGACGGTGCAGACGTGTTCGTCGGCCTGTCTGGCCCGAACCTGCTGAGCGCCGAAGGCCTCAAGTCCATGGCGGCCAACCCGATCGTGTTCGCCTGCTCCAACCCTGATCCGGAGATCTCCCCGGAACTGGCACACGCCACCCGTAACGACGTGATCATGGCCACCGGCCGTTCGGACTACCCGAACCAGGTCAACAACGTACTGGGCTTCCCATTCATCTTCCGCGGTGCCCTGGACGTTCGCGCCAAGCGCATCAACGAAGAGATGAAAGTCGCTGCCGCCAACGCCCTGCGTGAACTGGCCAAGCTGCCGGTGCCTCAGGAAGTGTGCGACGCCTACGGTGGCATCAAGCTGGAATTCGGCCGTGAGTACATCATTCCGAAACCAATGGATAAGCGCCTGATCACCCTGATCTCCGATGCCGTGGCCAAAGCCGCTATCGAGACCGGTGTGGCGACCCTGCCGTATCCGAAGCACTACCCGCTGCAAAGCGTGGATGATGTGTTCAACGGCTAAGCCGTTGTAGCGCACCAACAAAAAGCCCCGGCTCTTGCGAGTCGGGGCTTTTTTATTGCCTGCGATTAACTGGAGCTGCGTAGGAATCCAGATGTGGGAGGGGGCTTGCCCCCGATTGCGGTGTATCAGTCAGCAGCTTCATTGGCTGGAAGTTCGCTATCGGGGGCAAGCCCCCTCCCACATTTTGCACCCCGTCAGCTCGCGGTCGCGATCAGAACAAATCGATCGGCGCCCCTTCATCCGCCGGCAGCGGGCTGCCCGGTGCAACACCATTGCCCAGTTCGTTGACCGACGGCGGCGTGTCTTCGCTCTTGAACAGCTCGAAGTACGCGTTCGGCGTGCTTGGCGAAGCCGCACGGCCACTCACCGGGTCAATGCGCAGGCTGAGAATGCCTTCCGGCTCAGGCTGGGTGTGCAACGGCTTGTCCTTCAAGGCCGCGCCCATGTAGCTCATCCAGATCGGCAACGCGACGGTGCCACCAAACTCGCGGCGACCCAGGCTTTCCGGCTGGTCGTAGCCGGTCCACACGGTGGTCACGTAGTCGGCGTTGTAGCCGGAGAACCAGGCGTCCTTGGAGTCGTTGGTGGTACCGGTCTTGCCGGCAATGTCCGCACGGCCCAGCGCCAGGGCGCGACGGCCGGTGCCTTTCTTGATCACGTCTTCCAGGATGCTGTTGAGGATATACGTGGTGCGGCCATCCACTACGCGTTCAGCGACTGCGGGCGTTTGTGGCTCGTTTGCGGCGGCAGTGTTCGGTGTGGCTGGCGCTGCGCCCGGTGTCGGCTCGATGGTGATGCCGCCGTTGCTGGGCGCCGCGATGCCATCAGGCGCCGCCACGCCGTTGACCACGTCACCCGGTACGCGCGGAGGGTTGGCGGTAAACAGGGTGTCGCCATTGCGGCTTTCGATTTTGTCGATCAGGTACGGTGAGATCTTATAGCCGCCGTTGGCAAAGGTGCTCCAGCCCGTGGCGATTTCCATCGGCGTGAGGGTCGCGGTGCCCAGCGCCAGGGACAGGTTGGGCGGCAGGTCCGACTTGTTGAAGCCGAAACGCGTCATGTAGTCGATGGTTTTGCCGACGCCCATTGCCTGCAGCAGGCGGATCGACACCAGGTTACGCGACTTGTACAGCGCCTCGCGGATGCGGATCGGGCCGAGGAAGGTGTTGGTGTCGTTCTTCGGGCGCCAGACCTTGTCCAGGTACTCGTCGACAAACACGATCGGGGCGTCGTTGACCAGGCTGGCGGCGGTGTAGCCGTTATCCAGTGCGGCGCTGTAGACGAACGGCTTGAAGCTCGAGCCCGGCTGGCGCTTGGCCTGGGTCGCACGGTTGTAGTTGCTCTGCTCGAAGGCAAAACCGCCGACCAGGGCGCGGATCGCACCGTTCTGCGGGTCCAGGGACACCAGCGCGCCTTGGGCCACAGGGACCTGGCTGAATTTCAGGCTGTCGTCTTTCTGGCGTTGCACGCGGATCAAATCACCCACCTGCGCCACGTCCGAGGGCTGCTTGGGCATCGGGCCCATGCTGTTGGTGTTCAGGAAGGGGCGTGCCCACTTCATGCTGTCCCACGCCACATGCGCTTCGCCAGAGCGGGTCAGCACCTGCACGCCATCTTTCTTCACTTGGGTGACGATGGCGGGTTCCAGGCCGCTGATCGGGCGCTGTTTGCCCAGTTCAGTGGTCCAGGCGCTCAACGTCTTGCCGGGCAGGCGGGATTCGGGGCCGCGGTAGCCGTGGCGCTGGTCATAGGTGACGAGGCCATCGCGTACCGAGTTGTTGGCAATTTCCTGCAAGTTGCTGGGAACGGTCGTGGTCACGCGGAAGCCTTCGGTGTAGGCCTCGCTGCCATAACGGCCGACCATCTCGGCGCGCGCCATTTCAGCGATATACGGTGCGTTCACCTCCGGTGTCGGCACGTGGTAGCTGGCATTCAGCGGTTCGGCCACGGCGCTTTCATAGGCGGCCTGGTCGATCTTGCCCAGCTTGTACATGCGGCCGAGGATCCAGTCGCGGCGCTCTTTGCTGCGCGCCGGGTTGGCCAGCGGGTTAAAGCGCGAAGGGGCCTTGGGCAGGCCGGCAATCATTGCCATTTGCGCCAGGCTGGCATCACGAATCGACTTGCCGTAGTAGACCTGCGACGCCGCTTCGATGCCGTAGGCGCGGTTACCCAGGTAGATCTTGTTCACGTACAGCTCAAGGATCTCGTCCTTGGTCAGCTGGCGTTCGATCTGCAGGGCCAGCAGGATTTCAGTGGCCTTGCGCGAAAAACTGCGCTCGCTGGTGAGGAAGAAGTTCTTCGCCACCTGCATGGTGATGGTGCTGCCACCGGATTGAATGTGTCCGCTTTTTACCAGCTGGGTAGCCGCACGCACCAGACTGCTGGGGTCAACGCCGTAGTGATTGGCGAAATTATCGTCTTCTGCCGACAGCAGAGCATTGATGAAATTGGGTGGAATGTCGGCGAAACGGATCGGTGTGCGGCGCATCTCGCCGAACTCCGCGATCAGTTTTTCGTCGCTGCTGTAGACCCGCAAAGGAATCTGCAACTGGATACTTCTGAGTGCCTCTACGGAAGGCAAACCCGGACTAAGGTAGAGGTAGGCACCGCTGAGTACGAGCAGCAGCCCGCAGACGATCGCGACAATGGAGTACCCGAAAAACTTCAGCAGACGAATCAAGGCTTTTGGATTTCCAGAGAAAAGAATGAGTTAGGCGTCGGGGCATGCATGGCAAACGATGGATCGACCCGAGCAGCAGATAAATAGCGGGAAAAAACGCTGGGCATTAAAGCATTTTTCGGCTTGGGGCGTCATTCACGCCACTCAAACAAGTCGACCGAATGCACGGTGGCCGGCGGTAATCAGGCGGTATGACAGGCAAAGTTTTGGGGAGTTTTATGAGAAAGGGATTTTTCAGGCGCAAAACCGACACCCTGCTGGGTGTCGACATCAATGACACGGGCATCAAGCTGATAGAACTGGGCCGTTCGGCCGCGGGTTACCAGGTGCAGGGCTACAGCGCCCAAATGTTGCCGCCGAATGCGATGGTCGATGGCACTTTGTTGGACCTTGAAGAGGCAGGGCGAGCCTTGCAACTGGCGTTATCCCGGCTACGCACGTCCGCACGGCAGGCGGCGGTCGCTGTAGCGGGCCCGTCGGTCATCACGCGGGTCATCGACATGGAGGCAGGGCTCAGTGATGAAGAGATGGTGTGGAAGATCCAGATGGAAGCCGACCAGTACATTCCTTACCCGCTGGATGAGGTGGCCATCGATTTTCAGGTGCGTGGCCCTTCGGCCCAGGATCCGGCCCGGGTCGAGGTTTTACTGGCTGCCTGCCTGAGGGAGCAAGTCGAGGCTCGCACTGCGGTTTTGGCCCTGGCGGGGCTCGTGACGCGGGTGGTGGATGTCGAAGGGTTTGCATTGGAGCGCGCTTGCAGTCAGGATTTCGCCAGCTTCACGCCGGGTCATCAAGTCGATGGCACACAATGGGCCGTGGATGCCCACGGGATGGGAATTGCTTGCGGGTTGGCCCTGAGGAGTTTCGCTTGATGACAAGAATCAACCTTTTGCCCTGGCGCCAAGCCCTGGCGGACCGGCGTCGCAAATACTTTCTGATGTTTTTGCTGGCGTTTGCCTGTGCGGCCTTCGCGGCGTTATGGCTGGCGGACCAGGTGATCGACCAGGCCATCGACCGGCAGGGCGCACGCAATAACCACCTGAGCAAAGAAGTGACTGTCGTTGATTCGCGCATCAAGACCATCGGCGACTTGCAGGAGCAAAGCCAGCAACTGGCCGCGCGCATGAAAGTCGTGCAGGACCTGCATGATGCCCGCTCTTCCAGCGCCCAGATGTTTGATCAGCTGGCCCGCGCGGTGCCCGAGGGTGTCCATCTGCATGAAGTGGTGGCGAATGGCGACACCATCAGCGTCAGCGGCAGTGCCGAGTCCAGCCAGGACATTGCTCAACTGATGCGCCGCCTGGAAGCCTCGCAGGGCACCCACGCCACTCGGCTGCAGCATGTGCGAGCAGAGGGCGAGCGGGGCGGTAACGAATTCCAGTTGATGGTGCGCCAGGGGGAATCCACCGAGGCTCAGCCTTGAGCCTGCCCAGGCTCGACTTTTCCACGTTCTCTCACAACGCTTCGAAATGGCCCTTGCCGGGCAAGCTTCTGCTGGGCTGTGCGCTGGCAGGCTTGGTGCTGGTGGTGGGCGATTGCGTTTATTTGAGCCCGTCACGCGAGCGTTTGCACGAGCGGGAGGCGCAGGAAGAGGTCTTACAACAGGTGCTCGCGCAGAAAGTCGATCTGGCCTCCCGCCTTGAGGGCGGTGCCCACCCGGCTCAGGTGATGCAGGAAAAAAACGGCGGGGCCTTAGGGCATTTGTCTGGCACACCCGACATGCCGGCCCTGCTGGATGAAATTGCGCGGCTGGTGGCTGCCAACGGCGTGGTGGTCGAAGGTGTCACGGTGCTGGACGAGCAAACTCGGCCGTTTTACATCGAGGAGCCGGTGCAGGTCGATGTGGTTGGGGCCTACCACGACCTGGCTACCTTCGTGAGTGCGTTGGGCGGCTTGTCCCGGATCGTTACCGTGCATGACATCACGCTTCGTTCTGAAGGGTCGTTGCTGCGCCTCGGCATGTTGGTGAAGACCTACCGCAGCACGTCGCTGCGCGGCGAACCTGACTCGGTTTTCGAGTCGGGGCCAGCATTCGTCTACGACGCATTTTCCCTGCGCGACCCGTTCCAGCCGGTTGCATTGCAGGTTGATCACCTGCCCGGACGCCCGGTGCTGGCGCCCGACCTTGCCCGAGTCCGCGGCGCCCTGGAAAAGGTCGCCATCGACCAGTTCGAGATGGTCGGTACGCTGTCTCGTGGTGAGCAGAACTTTGCGCTGTTGCGTGTGGCCTCCACGGTGCACCGGCTGGCCGTTGGCGACTACCTGGGGCCGAACCACGGCAAGGTCACGGCGATTCATGACGACTACATCGAGCTGGCAGAGCTGTTCCCCGATAAACAGGGCGCGTGGCTGGAGCGCCCGCGAACCCTCGTGTTGAAACTCAACTCATAACGGAATCAAACAATGAAATGGACTTTCTCGTCCTTCGGTGTGGCGCTATGGATAGCGTTCACGGCACCGACGGCGTTCGCTGTGCCCAATCGTGTGGACCTTATCCAGCTGCCGCCGCCTGGCAGCGCGGCGCCAGGCACCTATAACGGCGCCAAACTGAACCTCAACTTCCAGAACATCGATGTGCGCGCGGTACTGCAGCAGATTGCCGATGTTGCCGGGCTCAACCTGGTTGCCAGCGATGAAGTGCAAGGCTCCATTACCTTGCGGCTCAAGGACGTGCCCTGGGACCAGGCGCTGGACCTGGTATTGCAGACCAAGGGGCTGGATAAGCGCGTGAAGGCCGGCGTTTTGCTGGTGGCACCTGCCGATGAGCTGGCGGCGCGTGAATTGCTCACGCTGGAATCGCGCAGGCAGATGGCCGAGCTGGCGCCTTTGCGCCGCGAGCTGTTGCAGGTCAACTACGCCAAGGCGGCGGACCTGGCCAAGCTGTTCCAGTCGGTGACAGGCCTTGAAGGCGCCGGCGATGAGCGCGGTTCCGTGGCAGTGGATGACCGCACCAATAACATCATTGCCTACCAGACTGGCGAGCGCCTCGAAGAGCTGCGCCGGATTGTGGCGCAACTGGACGTCCCGGTGCGCCAAGTGATGATCGAGGCGCGGATCGTCGAGGCCAATGTTGATTATGACAAAAGCCTCGGCGTGCGCTGGGGAGGGCGACTCAACCGTGCCAATTGGGGCGCTGGGGGCATCAGCAAACCCTTGGCCGCCGGTGCCGAGCCACCGCAGAACCCTGTCAGTTCGCCATTTGTCGACATGGGGGCGCTCACCGGCACATCGGGCTTGGGCATCGCCTATATCACCAACAACCTGTTGCTGGACCTTGAATTGACGGCCATGGAGAAAACCGGCAACGGCGAAATCGTCTCACAGCCCAAGGTGGTCACTTCCGACAAGGAAACGGCACGGATCCTCAAGGGCACCGAGATTCCCTATCAGGAATCCAGCTCCAGTGGCGCCACTTCAGTGTCGTTCAAGGAAGCTTCGCTATCGCTGGAAGTGACCCCGCAAATCACCCCTGATGGCTGGGTGATCATGGAGGTCAAGGTGACCAAGGATGAGCCCGACTACCTGAACAAGCTCAATGACGTGCCACCGATCAAGAAAAACGAAGTCAACGCCAAGGTGCTGGTCAAGGATGGCGAGACCATCGTCATCGGTGGCGTTTTCTCCAATACCCAGAGCAAAGTGGTAGATAAAGTGCCATTTTTAGGCGATGTGCCGTATCTTGGCCGCCTTTTCCGGCGCGATGTGATGGCGGAAAGAAAATCCGAGCTGCTGGTATTCCTGACTCCGCGTATTATGAATAACCAGGCGATTGCTGTGAGTCGTTGATTCTGTGCGAAATTTGATTCTTGTAGGACCGATGGGCGCTGGAAAAAGCACCATCGGCCGTTTGCTGGCCAAAGAGCTGCGCCTGCCATTCAAAGATTCCGACAAGGAAATTGAATTGCGCACGGGCGCCAATATCCCATGGATCTTCGATAAGGAAGGCGAACTGGGCTTTCGCGACCGCGAGCAGGCGATGATTGCCGAGCTGTGCGGTTGCGACGGCGTGGTATTGGCCACCGGCGGCGGCGCTGTGATGCGCGATGAAAACCGCCGGGCGCTGCATGCCGGTGGGCGCGTGGTCTACCTGCATGCGTCGGTCGAGCAGCAAGTGGGCCGCACCGCCCGCGACCGGAATCGCCCGTTGTTACGCACTGCCGACCCGGCAAAAACCCTGCGGGATTTGCTGACGCTGCGCGATCCGCTGTATCGGGAAATTGCCGATCTGGTGGTGGAAACCGATGAGCGGCCGCCGCGAATGGTCGTTCTCGACATTCTCGAGCGTTTACAGCAGCTGCCACCCCGTTAAAGCCAGACCCGAAATGCGCTATTCTCGGCGGCGCGCTAACAGCCTTTGAGGTGTGGCGTAGAGCCATCAGGCAGCGTCAGATCTGAGCGTTGCCGATCGTATATCCATCTTCACGCGGGGACACATGCAGACACTTAAGGTCGATCTAGGCGAGCGCAGCTACCCAATCCATATTGGCGAAGGTTTGTTGGACCAGCCCGAGTTGCTTGCCCCGCATATTGCCGGTCGGCAAGTGGCGATCATCTCCAATGAAACGGTCGCGCCGCTGTATCTTGAGCGCCTGAGCCGCAGCCTTGCGGCGTACTCGGTGATTTCGGTGATCCTGCCTGACGGCGAGGCCCACAAGAACTGGGAAACCCTGCAACTGATCTTTGATGGCCTGCTGACTGCGCGTCATGACCGCCGGACCACCGTCGTCGCCCTGGGCGGCGGTGTGATCGGCGACATGGCCGGCTTTGCGGCGGCCTGTTACCAGCGCGGCGTGGACTTTATCCAGGTGCCGACCA
This sequence comes from Pseudomonas sp. Larv2_ips, assembly GCF_963879675.1. Taxonomy (NCBI): domain Bacteria; kingdom Pseudomonadati; phylum Pseudomonadota; class Gammaproteobacteria; order Pseudomonadales; family Pseudomonadaceae; genus Pseudomonas; species Pseudomonas sp. Larv2_ips. The sequence goes on along the minus strand of NZ_CAWOAW010000031.1, from coordinate 323,322 downwards.
CCTTGTTGTCCCAGGTCGATTCGTCGGTCGGTGGCAAGACCGGCATCAACCACCCGCTGGGCAAGAACATGGTGGGTGCGTTCTATCAGCCCCAGGCCGTGCTGATCGACACCGCGACGCTGAACACCCTGCCACCGCGCGAGCTGTCGGCGGGCCTGGCGGAAGTCATCAAGTACGGGCTGATCTGCGACGAGCCGTTCCTGACCTGGCTTGAAGAGCATATGGACGCCCTGCGCGCTCTGGATCAGGTGGCACTGACCGAGGCGATTTCACGCTCCTGCGCCGCCAAGGCGCTGGTGGTAAATGCCGACGAGCGGGAGTCCGGCGTACGCGCCACCTTGAACCTGGGTCACACCTTCGGCCATGCGATCGAAACGCACATGGGCTATGGTGTGTGGTTGCATGGGGAAGCCGTAGCGGCTGGCACAGTGATGGCGTTGGAGATGTCGCAACGCCTGGGCTGGATCAGTGCCCAGGAGCGGGATCGGGGTATTCGCCTGTTCCAGCGCGCCGGTTTGCCGGTTATTCCTCCTCAGGAGATGACCGAGGCGGATTTCCTCGAACATATGGCAATAGACAAGAAAGTGATCGACGGTCGCCTACGACTGGTGCTGCTGCGCCACATGGGCGAAGCGGTAGTGACCGACGATTATCCGAAAGAGATTTTACAGGCCACGCTGGGAGCGGATTACCGCGCCCTGGCCCAGCTTAAAGGTTAATAAGATCCCGATGACTAGTTTGCATGCCGACGAGGCGTTCCTCGGCCATTACCAGTTAAGCCACGACCCTTTTGCTCCGCGGGTACCTGGCTTCAAATTTTTCCCTGCCCAGCGCAAGCCGGTGCTTGGCCAGTTGCACCATCTGGCGCGCTACAGCCAGCTGTTGCTGGTGGTCACCGGGCCGTTGGGCAGCGGCAAGACCCTGCTGCGCCAGGCACTGGTCGCCAGCACCAACAAGCAATCGGTACAGAGCGTGGTGGTGTCGGCCCGTGGTGCCGGTGACGCGGCGGGCGTGTTGCGCCAAGTGGCCCAGGCGCTGAATGTATCCAATGCCGAGCCGAACGCGATTCTCAAGCAAGTGGTGCAACTGGGCCTGACCGGCCAGGAAGTCTACTTGCTGGTCGACGACGCCGAGCAGCTCGACGAATCCGCTCTGGAAGCGCTGCTGGCGCTGGCGGCGGGTACGCCTGAAGGCCGCCCGCACGTGTTCCTGTTTGGCGAGTCGTCGTTGATCGCCGATCTGGAGCAGATCAGCGGTGATCAGGAGCTGTTTCACGTCATCGAATTGCAGCCGTACGAAGAGGAAGAAACCCGCGAATACCTGGCCCAACGCCTTGAGGGCGCCGGGGCCGGTATCGAACTTTTCTCCGCTGCGCAGATCTCTGATATTCACGAAAGCTCCGACGGCTGGCCTGGCACCATCAACCAGGTTGCCCGGGATGCCTTGATCGAAGCCATGATTGCAAGCCGCTCTGCGGTTAAGCGTCCAAAGATGGGGTTTACTATGCCTAAGAAGCACGTATTGGCTATTTCCGCCGTTGTCGTGGTCGCTGTCGCCGCCGCCTGGTTGATCCCAGGTCGTAGCAAGGCTCCCGCCACGGCCGGCGCGCCAACCGAACAGGCGCAGTTGCCACTGGGCAAACCCACGCCAAACGTCGAATTCGCCAACTCCGGCCAACCGACCAACCTGCCGATGGTTGGCCAGCCGGTAATGCGCGGCCCGCTCGCCGAAGAAGCCGGTGGCATTTCCGAAGGTGACGACGGTGTGCCGGTGGAGGGCTCCAGCGCCACGCCGCCGACCGTGACCACTACCGCGCCGCCTGCGGGCGTGCCAGCCGGTCAGCCAGCAGCTCCGGCTGCCAAGCCGACCCCTGCACCGACTGTCGCCACTGCCAAGCCAGCGCCGGTGACCAAGCCTGTCGCACCCGCGCCAGCCGCCAAGCCAGCGCCGGCTCCGGCTGCCAAGCCTGCTGAGAAGCCCGCCGCCACCGTCGCCAAGGCCGGCGGCACCGGCAGCAGCTGGTACACCAGCCAGCCAACCGGCAACTTCGTGGTGCAGATCCTCGGCACCAGCTCCGAAGCCAACGCTCAGGCGTTCGTGAAAGAGCAGGGCGGTGAGTACCGTTATTTCAAGAAAGTGCTCAACGGCAAGCCTCTCTACGTGATCACCTACGGCAACTTCTCCAGCCGTGCAGCAGCTGAATCCGCTATCAAGGCCTTGCCAGCGAAGGTTCAGGCTGGTAAACCTTGGCCTCGCACTGTTGCCAGCGTTCAACAAGAACTCGCAACAACTCGCTGAAGATTCGGCGGCCTTACCCAGGCCGCCTCTCCCGGCACCTCAAAAAACTACAAAAGCGTGCAGCCCTGAAGGCCGCGCGCTTTGTGGTGTCTGCGCACGTTGCGTTTGAGTCGTGGCAGTCAAGACTAAAAAAGTTTTGACTAGCACAGCATATCGCTTTAAACCTTTCATAAATGCGACATAGATTTGCGACATTTCGTCGTTAAATTTGTGAGCGTTCGTGTCGGTGTGTACAATGACCTCCCTTTTGCCCCCGCTAAGCCGGCGTACGTTCGGCGTGGAAGGTAACCGGTTGAATTGAAAAGAAATTTGCCTCGATATAAGAGGCAGCCTGGTGAGAAAGTGTCTATGAAAGCAGGTCTGTACCAACCCGATGAATTCAAGGATAACTGCGGTTTCGGCCTGATAGCCCACATGCAGGGCGAGCCCAGTCATACCCTTTTGCAAACGGCCATCGAGGCCCTGACCTGCATGACCCACCGCGGTGGGATCAACGCCGATGGCAAGACCGGTGACGGTTGCGGCTTGCTGATTCAAAAGCCCGACCAGTTCCTGCGCGCTGTCGCAAAAGAGCAATTTGCGGTCGACCTGCCCAAGCAATACGCCGTGGGCATGGTGTTTTTCAACCAGGACTCGGTGAAAGCCGAGGCCGCTCGCGAGAACATGAACCGCGAGATCCTGGCTGCCGGCCTGCAACTGGTTGGCTGGCGCAAAGTGCCAATTGACACCAGCGTGCTCGGCCGCCTGGCTCTGGAGCGCCTGCCGCAGATCGAACAAGTGTTCATCGCAGGCGAAGGCCTGAGCGACCAGGACATGGCGATCAAGCTGTTCACCTCGCGTCGTCGTTCGTCGGTGTCCAACGCCGCCGACACCGACCACTACATCTGCAGCTTTTCGCACAAAACCATCATTTATAAAGGCCTGATGATGCCGGCGGATTTGACCGCCTTCTATCCGGACCTGAGCGATGAGCGACTGCAAACCGCAATCTGCGTGTTCCACCAGCGCTTCTCCACCAACACCCTGCCGAAATGGCCGCTGGCCCAGCCATTCCGCTTCCTCGCCCACAACGGCGAGATCAACACCATCACCGGCAACCGCAACTGGGCCGTGGCCCGTCGCACCAAGTTCGCCAACGATTTGATGGACCTCGAAGAGCTCGGCCCGCTGGTCAACCGCGTGGGTTCCGACTCCTCCAGCATGGACAACATGCTCGAGTTGATGGTCACCGGCGGCATCGACCTGTTCCGTGGCGTGCGCATGATCATTCCGCCTGCGTGGCAGAACGTCGAGACCATGGACCCGGACCTGCGTGCGTTCTACGAGTACAACTCGATGCACATGGAGCCGTGGGACGGCCCGGCCGGCGTGGTCATGACCGACGGCCGCTACGCGGTGTGCCTGCTCGACCGTAACGGTCTGCGCCCGGCGCGTTGGGTCACCACCACCAACGGTTTCATCACCCTGGCGTCGGAAATCGGCGTGTGGGACTACAAGCCTGAAGACGTGATCGCCAAAGGCCGCGTCGGCCCTGGCCAGATCCTGGCCGTGGACACCGAAACCGGGCAGATCCTCGACACCGATGCCATCGACAACCGCTTGAAGTCGCGTCACCCGTACAAGCAATGGCTGCGCAAGAATGCTCTGCGCATCCAGGCGACCATGGAAGACAACGACCACGGTTCGGCTTTCTACGATGTGGACCAGCTCAAGCAGTACATGAAGATGTACCAGGTCACGTTCGAAGAACGTGACCAAGTGCTTCGTCCGTTGGGCGAGCAAGGCTATGAGGCCGTCGGCTCCATGGGTGACGACACGCCAATGGCCGTGCTGTCCCAGCGCGTGCGCACGCCGTACGACTACTTCCGCCAGCAGTTCGCCCAGGTGACCAACCCGCCGATCGACCCGCTGCGTGAAGCCATCGTGATGTCGCTGGAAGTGTGCCTCGGTGCCGAGCGCAACATCTTCCAGGAATCGCCTGAGCACGCCTCGCGCGTGATCCTCAGCTCGCCGGTGGTGTCTCCGGCCAAGTGGCGCTCGTTGATGACCCTGGAACGCCCAGGCTTCGACCGCCAGATCATCGACCTGAACTACGACGAGAGCCTCGGCCTTGAAGCCGCGGTGCGTAACGTCGCCGATCAGGCCGAAGAAGCCGTGCGCGCCGGCCGTACCCAGATCGTGCTGACCGACCGCCACATCGCCCCAGGCAAGCTGCCGATCCACGCCTCGCTGGCCACTGGCGCGGTGCACCACCGTCTGACCGAAAAAGGCCTGCGTTGCGACTCCAATATCCTCGTCGAAACCGCCACCGCCCGTGACCCGCACCACTTTGCGGTGTTGATCGGTTTCGGCGCGTCGGCGGTGTACCCGTTCCTGGCGTACGAAGTGCTCGGTGACCTGATCCGCACCGGCGAAGTGCTGGGCGACCTCTATGAGGTGTTCAAGAACTACCGCAAAGGCATCACCAAAGGCCTGTTGAAGATCCTGTCGAAGATGGGCATCTCCACCGTCACGTCCTACCGCGGCGCGCAACTGTTCGAGGCCATCGGCCTGTCCGAAGAAGTCTGCGAGCTGAGCTTCCGTGGCGTGCCGAGCCGCATCAAGGGCGCGCGTTTCGTCGACATCGAAGCTGAACAGAAAGCCTTGGCAGCCGAAGCCTGGAGCGCGCGCAAGCCGATCCAGCAAGGCGGCCTGCTCAAGTTCGTGCACGGTGGCGAATACCACGCCTACAACCCGGACGTGGTCAGCACCCTGCAAGCCGCTGTGCAGCAGGGCGACTACGCCAAGTTCAAGGCCTACACCGCGCTGGTGGATAACCGCCCGGTGTCGATGATCCGCGACTTGTTCAAGGTGAAGACCCTGGACACGCCGCTGGCCATCAGCGAGATCGAGCCGCTGGAATCTATCCTCAAGCGTTTCGACTCTGCCGGTATTTCCCTCGGCGCCTTGTCGCCTGAGGCCCACGAAGCCCTCGCCGAAGCCATGAACCGCCTGGGTGCGCGTTCCAACTCCGGCGAAGGCGGTGAAGACCCGGCGCGCTACGGCACCATCAAGAGCTCGAAAATCAAGCAGGTCGCGACCGGCCGTTTCGGTGTCACTCCGGAATACCTGGTCAACGCCGAAGTGCTGCAGATCAAGGTCGCCCAGGGCGCCAAGCCGGGTGAAGGCGGGCAACTGCCCGGCGGCAAGGTCAACGGTCTGATCGCCAAGCTGCGTTACGCAGTGCCCGGCGTGACCCTGATTTCGCCACCGCCGCACCACGACATCTACTCGATTGAAGACTTGTCGCAGCTGATTTTCGACCTCAAACAAGTCAACCCGCAGGCATTGGTCTCGGTGAAACTGGTCGCGGAAGCCGGCGTGGGCACCATTGCCGCCGGCGTGGCCAAGGCCTATGCCGACCTGATCACCATCTCCGGCTACGACGGCGGCACCGGCGCTTCGCCGTTGACCTCCATCAAGTACGCTGGTGCGCCGTGGGAGCTGGGCCTGGCGGAAACTCACCAGACCCTGCGCGGCAACGACCTGCGCGGCAAAGTGCGCGTGCAGACCGACGGCGGCCTGAAAACCGGCCTCGACGTGATCAAGGCCGCGATCCTCGGCGCCGAAAGCTTCGGCTTCGGCACCGCGCCGATGATCGCCCTGGGCTGCAAATACCTGCGCATCTGCCACCTGAACAACTGCGCCACCGGCGTCGCCACTCAGAACGAGAAGCTGCGCAAGGATCACTACATCGGCACCGTCGACATGGTGGTGAATTTCTTCACCTACGTCGCCGAAGAAACCCGTGAGTGGCTGGCCAAGCTGGGCGTGCGCTCGCTGGAAGAGCTGATCGGGCGTACCGACTTGCTCGACATCCTCGAAGGTCAGACCGCCAAGCAACAGCACCTGGACCTGACGCCGCTGCTGGGCAGCGACCACATCCCGGCAGACAAGCCACAATTCTGCCAGGTTGACCGCAACCCGCCGTTCGACAAGGGCCTGCTGGCCGAGAAGATGGTCGAAATGGCCAGCGCCTCAATCAACGACGCCAGCGGTGGCGAATTCGCGCTGGATATCTGCAACTGCGACCGTTCCATCGGCGCACGCATCTCCGGCGAAATCGCGCGCAAGCACGGCAACCAGGGCATGGCCAAGGCGCCGATCACCTTCCGCTTCAAGGGCACTGCGGGCCAGAGCTTCGGCGTGTGGAACGCCGGTGGCCTGAACATGTACCTCGAAGGCGACGCCAACGACTACGTGGGCAAAGGCATGACCGGCGGCAAGCTGGTGATCGTTCCGCCTATCGGCAGCGTCTACAAGTCGCAGGAAAGCGCGATCATCGGCAACACCTGCCTGTACGGCGCCACCGGTGGCAAGCTGTTCGCCGCCGGCACGGCCGGTGAGCGTTTCGCCGTGCGTAACTCCGGTGCCCACACCGTGGTGGAAGGCACAGGCGATCACTGCTGCGAGTACATGACCGGGGGCTTTGTCGCGGTACTGGGCAAGACCGGTTACAACTTCGGTTCGGGCATGACCGGCGGTTTCGCCTACGTGCTCGACCAGGACAACACCTTCGTCGACAAGGTCAACCACGAGTTGGTCGAGATCCAGCGGATCAGCGGCGAAGCCATGGAATCCTACCGGAACCACTTGCAGCACGTGCTGGACGAGTACGTCGAGGAGACCGGCAGCGAATGGGGTCGCAACCTCGCCGAAAACCTCGATGATTACCTGCGTCGTTTCTGGCTGGTCAAGCCCAAGGCTGCCAACCTGAAATCGTTGCTTTCCAGCATCCGTGCCAACCCGCAGTGATATGCGCCTGAAGAGTTTGATGAGGTTTTAACATGGCTGAACGTCTGAATAACGACTTCCAGTTCATCGATGTCGGGCGCAAAGATCCGAAGAAGAAACTGTTGCGTCAACGCAAGAAAGAGTTCGTGGAAATCTACGAGCCCTTCAAACCCCAGCACTCGGCCGACCAGGCCCACCGCTGCCTGGGTTGCGGTAACCCGTATTGCGAATGGAAGTGCCCGGTGCACAACTTCATTCCCAACTGGCTCAAACTGGTGGCCGAGGGCAACATCCTCGCCGCCGCCGAGCTGTCGCACCAGACCAACACCTTGCCGGAAGTGTGCGGCCGGGTGTGCCCGCAAGACCGTCTGTGCGAGGGTGCCTGCACCCTCAACGACGGCTTTGGCGCGGTGACCATCGGTTCGGTGGAGAAGTACATCACCGACACCGCGTTCGCCATGGGCTGGCGCCCGGACATGTCCAAGGTCAAGCCAACCGGCAAGCGCGTTGCGATCATCGGCGCGGGCCCGGCGGGCCTGGGCTGTGCCGACGTGCTGGTGCGTGGTGGCGTGACCCCGGTGGTGTTCGACAAGAACCCTGAAATCGGTGGCTTGCTGACCTTCGGCATTCCCGAGTTCAAGCTGGAAAAAACTGTACTGAGCAACCGTCGTGAAGTGTTCACCGGCATGGGTATCGAGTTCCGTCTCAATACCGAAATCGGCAAAGACATCACCATGGAGCAACTGCTCGCCGAATACGATGCCGTATTCATGGGCATGGGCACCTACACCTACATGAAAGGCGGCTTTGCCGGTGAGGACCTGCCGGGCGTGTATGACGCGCTCGACTTCCTGATCGCCAACGTCAACCGCAACCTGGGCTTTGAAAAGTCGCCGGAAGATTTCGTCGACATGAAAGGCAAGAAAGTTGTGGTGCTGGGTGGTGGCGACACCGCGATGGACTGCAACCGTACCTCGATCCGCCAGGGCGCCAAGTCGGTCACCTGTGCCTACCGTCGTGACGAAGCCAACATGCCCGGCTCGCGCAAAGAGGTGAAGAACGCCAAGGAAGAAGGCGTGAAATTCCTCTACAACCGCCAGCCGATCGCCATTGTGGGTGAGGACCGTGTTGAAGGCGTGAAAGTGGTCGAGACCCGTCTCGGCGAGCCGGACGCCCGTGGCCGTCGCAGCCCTGAGCCGATCCCGGGTTCCGAAGAAATCATCCCGGCCGACGCCGTGGTCATCGCCTTTGGTTTCCGCCCAAGCCCGGCGCCGTGGTTCGAGCAGTTCGAAATCCAGACCGACAGCCAGGGCCGCGTTGTAGCCCCGGAACAAGGCCAGTACAAGCACCAGACCAGCAACCCGAAAATCTTCGCCGGTGGCGATATGGTGCGCGGCTCTGACCTGGTGGTAACCGCGATCTTCGAAGGCCGCAACGCCGCCGAAGGTATCCTGGATTACTTGCAGGTCTGACCCCTGATCCCAGGTTGAAATGGGATCAAAATGTGGGAGGGGGCTTGCCCCCGATAGCGGTGGTTCAGTTACAGATACTGAAACCGACACACTGCAGTCGGGGGCAAGCCCCCTCCCACATTGGTTTTGTAGCGCTTTGATATCCGCGACAAATTGACCCGATAGACAAAAGGCACGGCTCACTCCGTGCCTTTTGCGTCGCGCTCTGAGAAAATGCCCGCACTTTTTTTGCGGATGCCGACATGACTGCCCTCAAGAACGACCGTTTCCTTCGTGCCCTGCTCAAGCAACCCGTAGACGTCACGCCCGTGTGGATGATGCGTCAAGCCGGTCGCTACCTGCCGGAATACCGCGCCAGTCGCGCCCACGCCGGCGACTTCATGAGCCTGTGCATGAACCCGGAGTTCGCCTGCGAAGTCACAATGCAGCCGCTGGACCGCTACCCACAACTGGACGCGGCCATCCTGTTCTCCGATATTTTGACCATCCCTGACGCCATGGGCCAAGGCCTGTACTTCGAAACCGGCGAAGGCCCGCGTTTCAAGAAAGTCGTCAGCACCCTTGCCGACATCGAAGCACTGCCGATCCCCGATCCGCACAAAGACCTGGGCTACGTGATGGACGCCGTGAGCACCATCCGCCGCGAGCTGAACGGCCGCGTGCCGCTGATCGGCTTCTCCGGCAGCCCGTGGACACTGGCGACTTACATGGTCGAAGGCGGCTCGTCGAAAGACTTCCGCAAGACCAAAGCCATGCTCTACGACAACCCACAGGCCATGCACCTGCTGCTGGATAAACTGGCGCAGTCGGTTACCGCCTACCTCAACGGCCAGATCATGGCCGGCGCGCAAGCGGTACAGATCTTCGATACCTGGGGTGGCAACTTGTCGGCGGCGGCGTATCAGGAATTCTCCCTGGCCTACATGCGCAAGATCGTCAGCGGCCTGATCCGCGAACACGAAGGCCGCAAAGTGCCGGTCATCCTGTTCACCAAAGGCGGCGGCCTGTGGCTGGAAAGCATCGCCGATGCCGGCGCCGATGCACTCGGCCTGGACTGGACCTGCGACATTGGCGAAGCTCGCCGTCGCGTTGGCAACCAAGTCGCGCTGCAAGGCAACATGGACCCGACCGTGCTCTACGCCAAGCCGGAAGCGATCCGCACCGAAGTCGGCCGCATCCTGGCCAGCTACGGCAAAGGCACGGGGCACGTGTTCAACCTCGGCCATGGCATCACCCCGGAAGTGAATCCGGAGCATGCCGGCGCGTTCTTGCGCGCGGTGCACGAGCTGTCGGCGCAGTACCACGAATAACACGCGCAACAAATGTGGGAGGGGGCTTGCCCCCGATAGCGGTGTATCAGTCACCACATTCATTGGCTGACACACTGCAATCGGGGGCAAGCCCCCTCCCACATTAAAAGCCAGAAATCCTCAGGCCTGCACATTCCCCAGCGGTGGCAACTTCGCCAGCTTCAGGGCCACCAGCAGCGCGCCAATCAACAGCGCCACGATAAACCCGCCAATCCCGTTCCACCCGGCAAAGTGCCAGAAGAACCCGCCCGCCGTCCCCGCAATGCTTGAGCCCACGTAGTAGCAGAACAGGTACAGCGACGACGCCTGCCCCTTGGCCTTGACCGCGCGCCGGCCGATCCAGCTGCTGGCCACCGAGTGCGCGCCGAAGAAGCCGAAGGTAAAGATCAGCATGCCCGGCACCACCAGCCACAGCGGGGTGAACAGGGTCAGTAACATGCCCGACAGCATCAACACGATCGTGCCCCACAACACGCGCCGCCGGCCAAGGCGGTCGGCCAGCGAGCCGATTTTCGCCGAGCTGTAAATGCCCGAGAGGTACACCAGCGACAGCAGGCCGACCACGGCCTGGCTCAGCGCGTAAGGCGACGCCAGCAGGCGATAGCCGATGTAGTTGAACATCGTCACGAACGCGCCCATCAACAGGAAGGCTTCGAGAAAAAGCCAGGGCAGGCCTGCATCCTTGAAGTGCATCACGAAGCCGTCCACCAGGCTGCGCGGTTTGAGGCTGCTGGCGCGGAAGTTGCGCGACTCGGGGAGGATCTTCCAGAACACCGTGGCAGCGATCAGCGCCAGGGCGCCGATGATCAGCGTGGCGGTGTGCCAACTGACGAAGTCGATCAGCACGCCCATGATCAGGCGCCCGCTCATGCCGCCAATCGCGTTGCCGCCGATGTACAAGCCCATGGCCAGGCCGATGTGTTGCGGGTGGATCTCTTCGCTCAGGTAAGTCATCGCAACGGCTGCCAGGCCGCTCAGGGACAGGCCGACCAGCGCACGCATCAGCAGGATGCCTTCCCAGGACGGCATCAGGCCGCTGGCGATGGTGGCCAGGGCGGCGCAAAACAGCGCGGCGACCATCACCGGTTTACGCCCGAGGGTGTCGGAAATCGGTCCGGTGATCAGCAGGCCAAACGCGAGCATGGCGGTGGCGACTGACAGGATCAGGCTGCTCTGCGCCGCGTTGATGGAAAACTCGTGGGACAGCGCGGGCATCATCGGCTGCACGCAATACAGCAGGGCAAAGGTGGCAAAGCCACCGGAGAACAGCGCCAGCACGGTGCGCATGAACATCGGCGTGCCTTTTTCGATGAACTGTTCGTTGAGCTGGGCCACCACCTCATCCAGGGCGGTAGGCGGGATTTCTTGAGCGGATGAAGCGACAGCAGATTTCACGGGGACCTCGGCGAGGGAAAGCCTGCCAGGACTGGCAATGCAAAAAAGAATATAGCTGGCTAATGATTCTTTCCAATATATTGTTCGACCTGTTTGATAGCTTTTACGACCTAATGAGGTTTGCATGGAATTGCGTCACCTGCGGTACTTCATCGCCGTCGCCGAAGAACTGCATTTTGGCCGCGCTGCACAGGTGCTGGGCATCTCGCAGCCGCCGCTGAGCCAGCAGATCCAGGCCCTGGAACAAGAGGTGGGCGCGCGTTTGTTTGAGCGCACCAATCGTCGGGTCGAGCTCAGTGAGGCCGGGCGGTTGTTCCTGCAAGAGGCGCGACTGGTGCTGGCGCAGGTCGACAAGGCCGCGGATGTCGCTCGGCGTGCGCAGTTGGGAGAGCTGGGGGAACTGAAGATTGGTTTCACCTCGTCCGCACCCTTCAATTCGAGCATTCCGCAGGCGATCTTTGCGTTTCGTCAGGCCTTCCCGGCGGTGCACTTGAACCTGCAGGAAATGAGCAGCACCGAAGTGGCCGAATCGTTGGTGGATCAATCGATCCAGGTCGGCCTGATGCGCCCGCTGCCGTTGCCGGATTCGCTGAGTGTCATCGAGCTGATGCGCGAACCGCTGGTAGCCGTACTCAACGCCGGCCACCCGCTGGCGGAAGGCAGCGAACGCGGTTTGCACCTGGCGCAATTGGCGCAGGAGCCGTTTGTATTCTTCCCGCGCAGCTATGGCAGCGGCCTTTATGCCCAATTGCTCAGCCTGGCCCGTGACGCAGGCTTCAGCCCGCACTTCGCCCAGGAAGCGGGGGAGGCGATGACGATTATCGGGTTGGTGGCGGCGGGCTTGGGCGTGTCGGTGCTGCCGGCGTCTTACCAGCGCATACGCATTGATGGCGTGGTGTATCGCACGCTGCTCGATCAGGAGGCGGTCACGGCGGTGTGGCTGGTGCAGCGCAAGGGCGCGCAGTCGCCGAGGGCGAAGGCGTTTGTGGAGTTGTTGACGCGCAAGGCCGTGGTGTAGGCGAAGTCACATATCAGGTAACGGAACTGCCTTAGTGATTAGCCAGAAACCTGCGCAGAATCGCTCTTTTTCAAGCGAGCGATATGGATGGCACTGCTCTATCAGCCCAAGGAGGGCAGCGTGTTGATGTGTGATTTTCGAGGCTATGAGGTCCCGGAAATCATCAAGGTTCGACCCGTGATTGTGATACGCAAACACCGAACCAATAAGCTGCTGGTGACGGTTGTGCCTTTGAGCACCACCGCCCCGCAAACGCTGCTGGCGCATCATTTGCAGCTAGACAGTCATCTGCAGGGCGCGAACCCCATCTGCTGGGCGAAGTGCGAAGTTGTGGCGACCGTAAGCCTGGGGCGACTGGATCGAATCAAAAGCAAAGACCGTCATGGAAAACGAACTTACACAATCGCGGAGCTCACCAATGATCAGTTTTCAGCGATAAAAGCAGCGGTGCACAGTGCGCTGGGGTTGCGATGAAGTGGGTAAAGAACAAGCGGCGCTTTGCCACCGATTGCAGTCGAGTTGTTTTCAGGCATACTCGCCGAGTTCCCGAAAGGGGCTTGTGAGACTCTGAGGACCCTGGGTAACCAGCCATCGCAGAGCCAGGCAGGAAGCGGCGATGACAAGCCAACCTGTTTGTGAAAAGGGCGCCGAAAGGCGCCCTTTGTCGTTTCTGACGGACCGCGATCCTCAGTTCTGCTTCGACGCCCCTGTCTGCTCAAACGACTGCGCCGCCGATCCGGGTGCGTTACCCACGCCATTGCTGCGCAGCGCCGCCATGATGTCGCGATCGAGCATGCTCACCCAGCGGTTGTAGTTGCGATGGATCTTGCCGTCCTTGTAGCCCAGGTCGCGGCTGTCGCGGTAGGTGATGGCGTAGCTGTTGCGGCTGTAACGGATGTCGATGGCTGCGTAGAACTGGTTGCGCACGGTGATCTCGGCCTGCACGAGTTGTGGGCTGAAACGCTGCACGGTCCACTCGCGTTTTTGCAGGGCCGTGACGATGACCTGCTTCATGGTTTCTTCGCTCACCTGAGTGCCGGCCGGCAGCGCGTGCTGGGTGTTGAGCACGGGTTTGCTGGTGCAACCGCCGGCGGTCAGCAAGGCCAGGGTGATCAGGGTGGCGCGTAGCAAGGAAGACATTCCATTTTCTCCAATCAATTAAAAAATCAGGCCCAGCGACGGAAAATCAGCGAGGTGTTGACGCCGCCAAACGCAAAGTTGTTGTTCATCACGTAATCGTGGTGCATCTCGCGAAAGCCGCCCTGCAGGTAATCCAGCTCGCCACATTGCGGGTCGACCACATCCAGGTTGAAGGTGTGTACGTACTGGTCGCGGTTCATCATTTCGATGCTGAACCACGACTCCAGCGCGCCGCATGCGCCCAGGGTGTGGCCGAGAAAGCTTTTCTGCGAACTGATAGGCATGCGGCTGCCGAACAGGCTGCTGGTGGCCAATGTTTCGGCGATGTCGCCCTGGTCGGTGGCGGTACCGTGACCGTTCACGTAGCCAATGGCAGAAGGCTCAAGCCCGGCGTCTTCCAGGGCCAACTCCATCGCGCGGCGCATGGTTTTCTGCTCCGGGCGGGTGGTGTGCTGGCCGTCGGCGTTGCTGCCGAAGCCGACCAGTTCGGCGTGGATGTGCGCACCACGCGCCAACGCATGTTCCAGTTCTTCGAGCACCAGCATGCCGCCGCCTTCACCAATCACCAGGCCATCACGGCCGCTGTCGTAAGGACGTGGGCTGGTCTGCGGCGCGTCGTTTTTCAGGCTGGTGGCGTAGAGCGCATCAAACACCATGGCTTCGGTGGGGCACAGCTCTTCGGCGCCGCCGGCGAGCATCAACGGCAGGCGTCCGAACTTGATCGCTTCATACGCATAACCGATGCCCTGGCTGCCGCTGGTGCAGGCGCTGGACGTCGGGATCAGCCGTCCGGTGAGGCCAAAAAAGATGCTGATATTCGCCGCCGTGGTGTGCGGCATCATGCGCACATAGGAGTTGGCATTCAGCCCCTCGGCCACCGAGTTCAGCAGCATGTTGCCGAATGCCTTGATCTCGTCGGTGCTGCCGGTGGACGAGCCACAGGCCACGCCCATGCGCCCGTCCTTGATCGACTCGTCGCCGAGCAAGCCGGCGTCCTGCAACGCCTGTTCCGCCGCCCACACCGCCAGGCGCGACACGCGGCCCATGCTGCGCAGTTGCTTGCGGGTCCAGTGGGCGGGCACCACGAAATCGTCAATCGGCCCGGCCAGGCGCGTGTTCAGTTCGGTGAAGCGGTCCCACTCGTCCATGCGCCGAATGCCGCTGCGGTTGGCGCGAAAGTTGGCGGCGATGGTGTCCCAATCGCTGCCCAGGGAGGTCATGCCGGCCATGCCGGTGACGACGACGCGTTTCATCAGCACAGGCCTCCGTTCACGGCCAGCACCTGGCGCGTGATGTAGCCGGCTTCGGCCGACATCAGGAAATTCACTGCACCGGCCACTTCTTCCGGGGTGCCCATGCGCTGCGCCGGGATCATTTTCATCAGCTCTTCGACCGGCACGTTTTCGTCCAGCATGGCGGTGTCGATCAAGCCGGGCGCTACACAATTGACGGTGATCTTGCGCTTGCCCAGCTCGATGGCCAGCGCCTTGGCCGCGCCAATCAGACCGGCCTTCGACGCGCTGTAATTGACCTGCCCACGGTTGCCGATCAGCCCCGACACCGAGGTGATGCACACAATGCGGCCGGCGGCGCGACGACGAATCATCGGCATCATCACCGGGTGCAGCACGTTGTAGAAACCGTCGAGATTGGTGCGCATCACCACGTCCCAATCGTCTTCGGACAAGGCCGGGAACGCGCCGTCACGGGTCAGGCCGGCATTGAGCACCACGCCGTAGTAGGCGCCATGCTGCTCCACGTCGGCTTCAAGGATTTGCTTGCAGCTGGCGCGATCGGCCACGTCAAACTGCAGCACCCGCGCCTTGCGGCCCAGGGCTTCAATCTCGACCTGCACCGCGTCCGCTTGCGCGCGGCCGCTGCGGCAATGCAGCACGATGTCATGCCCGGCCTGCGCCAGACGCAGGGCAATGGCGCGGCCGATGCCACGGCTGGAGCCGGTGACCAGTACGGATTCAGTCATGGCGTTTCGTCCTTCGGTTCATCTAAATAGGTGGCCGCCTGGGGCGGTCGAAATACGTTCAAGCGCGCGCTGGCCTGGATACCGTCGCCGGTGAGGTGGCATTCGAACACACCCATGCCGTTGTCGTCTTCCAGCGAGCGCAGGCCGTGGATGCGCAGCTCGGCGCCTGCCGGGAAGTGTTCCACGTTGCACTCGAACTTACGCGTGCCGAGCAGGAAGCCCAGCTCCACGGCTTCGCCGTTCTGGCGCGCGCGGCACCCGGCATACGCGGCGACGCTCTGGGCCATCAGCTCGATCCCGACCCAGGCCGGCAGGCTGCCGTCCGGGCGGTTGAACAGGCCACCGGGCTTGACGGTAAGGCGCGTGTGAATCTGCTCTTCATCGAACGACAGCACCTGGTCGATCAGGATCATGTCGCCCGCGTGGGGCAGCAATTGGGCGAGTGGCCAATCAATCATGGGGCCTCTGCGATTATCAGGCTGACGTTGTTACCGCCGAAGGCAAACGAGTTGCTCATCAGGCAGCGTTTTTCCAAGGTGTCGCCGGTCTGCGCCCATTGCAGGGCGGGCAGCGCCGGGTCGGCCTGGCCGTCCCACACATGCGGCGGCACGCGGCCGTGCGTCAGGCTCAGCCAGCAGAACGCCGCTTCCAGCGCGCCAGCTGCACCGAGGGTGTGGCCGCTCATGGGTTTGGTCGACGAACAGGCCACGCCGTGGGGAAACAGGCTGGCGACGGCCAGGCTTTCCATGGCGTCGTTGTGCTGGGTCGCGGTGCCGTGCAGGTTCAAGTAACCGATCTGCTCGGGCACCAGCTTCGCGCTGGCCAAGGCCTTGCGCATCGCCTGCAATGCGCCTTTGCCGGTAGGCTCGGGCGCAGAAATATGGTGCGCGTCGCAACTGGCGCCACTGCCCAGCAGGGCAATCGGCGCAGGGTGTTGGGTCATCAGAAACAGCACGGCCGCTTCGCCGATATTGATGCCATTGCGGTTCACTGAAAACGGATTGCAGCGCTCGCTGGAGACCGCCTCCAGCGCGGTAAAACCGTTGAGCGTCAGCTTGCACAGGCTGTCGACGCCGCCGCAGATCACCGCGTCGCACACACCCAGGTCCAACAGGCGTTGGGCGCTCATCAACGCGCGGGCGCTGGAGGTGCAGGCGGTCGAAATCACATAGGCCGGGCCGCTCAGTTGCAGCCAGTCGGCGAGGAAGTTGGCGGGGGCGCTGAGTTCCTGTTGCTGGTAGTCGTAGTCGCCGGGGAACTGCTTGTCGCGCAGGTAATTGGCGATGCCACGGCTGGCCTCGTCGATGCCCGAGGTGCTGGTGCCCAGCACCACGCCGACTCGCGAGGCGCCATAGGTGTGAATGGCGTGGCGGATCTCGCCCTCGATCTGCAACGCTGCTTCCAGCAACAACTGGTTGTTGCGGCTGCTTTGCTGGTTCAGTTCGGCCGGAATAGTCACCAGCTCGCCGCGCACGCCGCCAACCGGCAATACGCGTTCCGGCACCCAGCCGCTCTCGGCGCGCATGCCCGAGCAGTCGCCGGCAAACAGGCTGCGGCTGACCTCGGCCTGGCCGCGTCCCAGGGCGCAAATCACGCCCAGCGCATTCAGATAAGCCGTCATCGAGCGGCCCCCAGCGGGGTGATGCGATAGCTCAGCGGTTGGCCCGTCATGTTCACGCTGAACACCTCTGAAGACTGATAGACGATTTGCCAATGACCCGGCAGCGTGCGCGTGAGGTCCATGGCCTGGGCGCTCGGATAAAGCGCGCGCACGTCATCCGATGAAGTCAGGGCAAACAGCAAGGCGGCAAACAGTTCGCGCGCCGCCGGGTTGGGCGGCAGCAGACCATCGGCCTGCCACTGGCCATCGAGCAGTTTTTGCCGGGCCTGGGGAATGCCCAGCGGGTCCATCATCGACCAGCGAAGGGCCGCGCCTTCGCGCTGGATCACCAACAGCCAGTCCTGGCTCTGGCCACCCGAAAGGCGCTGCACATGCAATTGCATCGGCAAGGCCAGCGCCGGGGTTTTTGCGGGCAACGGCGGTTGGCTGGCGCAGGCGCTCAGCAGCAACAGGCAACCGATCAACAGCAGGCGGATCATGGTGCGACGCTCGCGAAAGGTTTACGCGCCACACAGTTGACCAGCGTCTCTTCGCGCTGGCCCACCGGTGGCGGGTTGCGCAGGCCCCAGCGCTCAAGCAGGCCAAAATCGCTGGAACGGCTCCACCACAGATACGGGTACGAGACATTCTGCGGGGCGAATTCAAAACCCTGCTCGCGCAGCATCTCCAGGTATTGGTCGGCGCTTTTCTGCACGTGCATCGGGTGGCGGAACAGCCAGCGAATCACCCAGGTATCGATATAGGCTTCGGTGGACTCGGCAAACAGCAGGTAGCCGCCCGGCTTGAGCACGCGGTAGAACTCCTTCAAGGCGCGATGCTGTTCCACCAGATGATGGAAGGTCTGGTGGCAGAACACGATATCGACGCTGGCGTCGGGCACTTCAAGGGTGGCGCAGTCGCTGCCGATCAGCTCGACGGCCAGGCCCTGGCGCGCGGCTTCGGCCTTGCTCAGCGCCAGGCTATGCGGGTCGGCATCCACACCGATCAGGCGCTGCGGCGCGAACACCTGCTGCAAATACTGGAACGACTTGCCCTGGCCGCAACCGGCGTCCAGCAGCACCGGCGCGACCGGCAATGGCTCGGTGAACAAGCCGCGCAGGTCGTTGATCGCCACGCGCAACACGTGGTGCTGCCAAGTGTGGCTGCGCAGGAACCAGAAACCGAACCTGGTTTCTTCGACGTAGTTTTTACTCAGGTAGTTTTTTTCCAGCGCTGGACTGCTCATACCGGCTCACCCGCGCAAATCTCCGACAACATCCGCAACCGCCGTTTGGGCTCGCTGACAAACGGGTTGCGCTCATCCCACGCGTAGCCGGCGAGGATCGAGCTGATCATCCGGCGAATGTCCGGCGAGCTGCCCGGATGGAAAATCACATCCTGGAAGGTGCCGGCGTACCAGCCTTCGACGTAGCAGCGGAAAGTGTCGACGCCGCGTTTCAACGGCTCGGCAAACTCGGTTTGCCAGTCCACCGTTTCGCCCTTGAGTTGGCGGTGCAGCAAGCCCGCCGCCATGCTCGCCGAGCGCATGGCGATGGTCACGCCGGAAGAAAATACCGGGTCGAGGAATTCCGCCGCGTTGCCCAGCAGCGCAAAGCCCGGACCGTGCAGGGTTTTGACGTTGGCCGAGTAGCCGCCGATGGTGCGCGCAGGCGTGTCCCATACGGTGTTTTGCAGCACGCCGGCCAGGCTCGGCGTTTCCGCGATAAAGCCGCGCAGGCACGCGTCGAGGTCGCTGTCGCGGCCGTCGAAATGCGCCTTCGCCGCGACCACGCCCACCGAGCAGCGGCCATTGCTGAACGGGATGGTCCAGAACCAGATGTCACGCTGGGTCGGGTGGGTGGTCACGAGGATTTTGGTGCGGTCGAAACCGGGGTGTTCGATGCGGTCTTCGACGTGAGTGAACACCGCCTGGCGCACCGGGAAATCCGATGGCGCCTCAAGGTCCAGCAGGCGCGGCAACACACGGCCGTAGCCGCTGGCGTCGAGGATAAATTTGGCCTTGAGGTGGTACTCGCTGCCATTCTCGCGGCGCACATGCAGGTAGCGGCTGTCGCCGGCAAAATCCACACCGACGACGCTTTCGCCGTAGCGAATGTCGACGCCTTGCAAGGCGGCCTGGTCGGCCAAAAGTTTGTCGAATTCACCGCGCTGCACCTGGAAGGTGGTGGGTTTGCCGTGGCTGAACGTGTCGCCAAAATCAAACGCGCTGTAGCGCTCGCCCCAGGCAAACGCAGCGCCGGTTTTTACCTGGAAACCCGCTGCCTGCACGGCCTCGAGCATGCCGGCTTCTTCGATAAAGTCGATGCAGTGCGACAGCAGGCTTTCGCCAATCGAGAAGCGTGGAAAATGCTGGCGCTCGATAATCAATACATCATGCCCGTTGCGCTTTAACAGCGCGGCGGCGATGGCACCGGACGGGCCGGCACCGATCACCACCACCTGGCGACGTTCCATTTCAACTGTGGGCACGAGGGCTCCTTGCCGCTATGGCGATAATCACATTCATAAGGCGTGCTTCTGATGGCCGGCCCAGGGCGCCAGCATAAAGCTGAAGGCCAGGCCCAGGCTGACCGACAGGCCGAAATTGCTCACGGCCGGTGTACTCGACACCGCCAGCAGGCCGAACGACAACCAGGTCGTCAGCGCCGCCAGCAGCGTACCTAAAAGACTCACGGCAGGGCCGCCGATCTGTTCGCGCATCAAGATCGCGTAGTCAACGCTGATCGCTGTGACCAGCAGCAGGCCGAACAGGCTGAACAAGGTCAGTGGCTGGCCCAGCCAACCCAGGCTGGCCAGGCTGCACAGCGCTGCGAGCAGCGGCAGGGCGACGATGCGCAAGGCGCCGCCGACACCGAACGGCAGGATCAGCAACAGCACGATCAGCACGCACGACATCAATTTCAATTCAGCGGCGCTGATCTGCGTGTCGGCGAACACCCGGTTCAAGTCGCCCAGGCGATCCACCAGCTGTACGCCAGGCAAGTCCAGCGCCTGCACCCGTAGCAGCGCCGGGTTGTTCAGGCCTTGCAGGCTGACCATCGCCGCGACGCCGCCGTCCACCGGCCCCAGCCACAGCGTGCGCCAAGGCTCGGCGAGCGGGCCGACCAGCGCCGCGTCGATGTCTTCGATGGGCAAGCCTTGCAGTTGCGCGATTTCGGCGTGCAGGGCGCTGGCGGGCACGCCCAGGTCCAACAGCGGCTGCCAGTGTTGCGGCAATTGGTTCAGCGCGTCGCGCAGCCGTTGCTGCTCGGCGGGCAAATTGACCAGTTGGTTAAGCGCCAGGTAGCCCTGCAGCTTGTCCATGTTCACCAGTTGATCCAGGCGCTGGCCCAGGGCTGCCTGACGTTCGAGCAACTGCTGCTGATTGTCGGCGCGCACCAGAAAGAACTGGCTGGTGGGCTGGAACCCGGTGATGCGCGCCACGGCCTGGGCTTCCTGCAGCAATTGCGGCGGGGCGCCGATCCATTGGCGCAGATCGTTCTTGCTGTTCAGGTGCCACAGGCCGCCGGCGCAAAACAGCAGCACCAGCGCCAGGAGCAGCGGGCTCGGTAAGTGTTTGATCAAAGTGGCCCGCAGCACCCACAGGCCTTCAGCGATGCGCAGCGGCCATTGCGCCGGGCGCAGGTCCACGCCTTGGAGCAGCGCGGGCAACAGGCACACGGCCGACAGGTAGGCGCCGACCAGACCGGCGGCAGAGAACACCGCGATCTGGGTGAGCGCCGGGAATGGCGTCCAGGCCAGCGCCAGGTAGCCGATGCAACTGGTCGCCAGGCTCAGGCTCAGCCCCGGCAGGGTCAGGCGCAACGCCGGCCAACTGCGCCACGGCTGCAGGCTCCAGCTTTTGGACAGGTAATGCAGCGGGTAATCCACCGCCACGCCGATCAGGCTGGAGCCGAGCACCAAGGTCATCACATGCATATGGCCGAACAGCGCCACACAGGCCACCGCGCCAAACAACATGCCCACCAGCACCGGCACAAAGGCCAGCAGCACACGCCAGCGGCGGAAGGCGAGCAACAGCAATAACAGGATGCCCAGCGTGGCGCCGCCGCCCACCCAGGTAATTTCACGGGTCGCCTGCTGTTGCCCATTGGCCGCGTAGAGCAAGCCACTGGCGGCGAGCAATTGCGCGCCTTGCTCGCCGGCCTGCGCGCGGCTGGCCTGGAGCAGATCCGCCACTTGCACCGGCAGTTTCATATCAAAGGCATTGCCGGTGGTGCGCGCACGCAGCAGCACCCAGCTTTTGCCGTCGGCATCGGCGATCAAGGCGCCGCTGCCGATATCCAATTGCACCGAGCCGTGTTGTGGCTGGCTGTTCTGGATACGCCCGGTCAGGCCCAGCCAGTCGTCCTGGCTCGGCACCAGGCTGAACCCGGTGAAGGGATCGAACAGGGCTTGCACGCGTTGTTGGATGAACGCGTCGGGGTGCTCGATCAGTTGTTCGCGGTCCTTGGCCGAGAGCATCGCCAGGCGCCCGCGCAGCAATTGCTCGCGCAGGGCCGGCAAGTCGGCCTGCAGGTTCCACTGCACTTTTTCGAACAGCCCGCTGGCTTGCCAGCGCTCGCCCAATTGCTGCGCCACCGCCACGGCTTTTTGCCGATCCGCATGCCCGACCAATACCAGCATTTCGCGGTTCAGCGGCTCCTGCATGCGTTGTTCGGCTTTTAGCTCAAGCGCATCCGGCGTGCTGCCCGGCACCAGCTCCATGAGGTTGGCCGACAGCGGCGCGCCATGGCGCCACTGCCAGCCGGCCAGTGCCAGCACGGCCACCAGCAGGATCAGGAACAGGCGCGGCAGCAGGCGCTCACTGGGCAAAGTCGTGTTGCTCCGCATCGCTTAACGGTTGGGCGGCGGTGCTGTCCTGCATGCGCAGCACGGTGCTGTCGCCTTGGGTTTCCAGCAGTTGGATGGTCTGCACCAATTCGCCGCCGTCGATATTGATCTGGGTGAAGACCTGCTTGAGCAGCAATGAGCGCGGGATCAGCGTCAGCTTCCACTGCTTGGCTTCGCCTTGCAGCTGCAATTCGAAATCGCGTTGCAGGCCACTGCTGTCGCCTTGGAGTACGGCGAGGAACAGGCGGTTCTGCTCGGCCCCGGCGCTCTTGTTCGGCAGCAGTTGCCAGCCATTGGCGTCACGGCGCGCAATGCCTTGGGCGCTGATGCGGTAGTCCTGCTGCAGCGGGGTTTTCAACAGCCACAACAGGCCGTGGTCTTTGGCGAGCACGAAGGTGCCTTTGCTGACCAAGGGTTGGGGCAGGGCGCGCAGGTGTTTTTCCTGGATGAAGTTGCCGTGGATCACCGAGGGCTTGGCCAACTGATCGCTGAGCTGTTGCAGATCAAAAGCATGGGCGCTGAAGCTCAGCAATAACCCGATCAATGTGGGAGCGGGCTTGCCCGCGAAGAACCTGAGGGCGCTGCGCAGTGTCAGGCGGTTCGCGTTATCGTTAACGTCCTTCGCGGGCAAGCCCGCTCCCACAGGGGTCAGCATTTCAGGGCCCTTTCTACGGCGTCGGTGAAGATGTTGGGGGAGGCCAGCTGCATCTCGCGGCTGGTGATTTCTACCGCCACTTGCACGGTGCTGGCGCGGGTCAGGCGTTCGCCGCTGGCGAGGTCTGTGATCAGGTAATTGACCTTCAAACGGTTCTCCCACTCCACCAAGCTGGCGCGCACATTGATCCTCTGGCCGAACACCGCGCCGCGTACGTAGCGCAGCTGCATGTCGATCACTGGCCACGCGTAGCCGGACTCCAGCATCGCCGTGTAGTTATGGCCGATCTTGTCCAGCAGCGCGCAGCGCGCCACTTCAAGGTACTTCACGTAATGCCCGTGCCACACCACGTGCATGGTGTCGATGTCGAAAAACGGCACGAGGATTTCAGTGTCGCAATGCAACACGCCCTGGCTACGCATGCAGCCTCCAGTGTTGCTCGGCAATACGTTTCAGGCACAGGCGCAGCTCGCCCTCCAGCGCACGGTCTTCGATGACCGGCGGGAAGTCTTTACCCAGCGCTTCATGCATGGCTGCCAGCGCCGGTGGCAGGGGGCGCGCATCGTCCGCCTGGGCGCGCAGCCACACACCCTGGTTGGCCGCGAGCAACGTGGCGGCCGCCACTTGTTCGGTCAATTCCAGCACGCGGATAGCATCACGTGCGGCAATGGTGCCCATGCTGACTTTGTCCTGGTTATGGCACTCGGTGGAGCGCGAGAACACGCTGGCCGGCATGGTGTTTTTCAACGCTTCGGCGGTCCACGCGCTGGTGCCGATCTGCACGGCCTTGAAACCGTGGTTGATCATCGCGCGGTCGGCCGGCGCGCCGGACAGGTTGCTCGGCAGGCCGTGGTTGTAACGCACGTCCACCAGCAGCGCGAGCTGGCGGTCGAGCAGGTCGGCGACGTTGGCCACCAGGGTCTTGAGGCTGTCCATGGCAAAGGCGATGTGCCCGCCGTAGAAGTGCCCGCCGTGCAGCACGCGCTCTTCTTCGGCGTCGATGATCGGGTTGTCGTTGGCGCTGTTCAGTTCGATTTCGATAAACGAGCGCAGCCAGTTCAGGCTGTCGGCCAGCACGCCAAGTACGTGCGGTGCGCAGCGCAGCGAGTAGCGATCCTGCAGGCGGTGCAGCGGCGCGGTCGGCGCATCAATCGCAAGGTCTTTGCGCAGCCACGCAGCGACTTGCATCTGCCCCGGGTGCGGCTTGGCGGCGAACAGGCGCTCGTCGAAGTGTTCCGGATTGCCTTGCAGCGCCACGACGTTCATTGCAGTGATGCGCGTGGCCAGTTGCAGCAGGTAGTCGGCGCGGGCGAAGGCCAGGCAGGCCAGGCCGGTCATTACGGCAGTGCCATTCATCAAGGCCAGGGCTTCTTTGGGGCGCAGTACCAGCGGTTCCCACCCGAGTTCGCGGTGCACGTCAGCCGCCTGGCGACGCTCGCCACGGAACATCACTTCACGCTCGCCGGACAAGGTCGCGGCCACGTAGGACAGCGGCGTCAAATCACCGCTGGCGCCTACCGAGCCTTCTTCCGGAATCAGCGGCAGCACATCGTGTTGCAGAAACGCATGCAGCCGCTCGAGCAATTCCACACGCACCCCGGACACGCCGTGGCACAGCGACTGCAAACGCGCCGCCAGCACCGCGCGGGTGGCTTGGGCGTCGAGCAACTTGCCCAGCCCGCAACCGTGGAAGGTGTACAGGTGACGCGGCAGCGCCTCGACGTGCTGCAATGGCACCGCCACCACGCACGAGTCGCCGTAGCCGGTGGTCACGCCGTAGATCACGCCTTCCTTGTCCAGCAGCGAGTCGAGGAACTGCGCGCCTTTGGCTATGCGCTGGCGATACGCTGCGTCGCCCTGCAACTGCGTGGGCGCCTGACGGTTGGCCAAGGCCAGCACGTCTTCAATGCGCAAAGCGCGTTCGCCAAAGGTTACTGGCTCAAGATGCGTCGTCATCGGTTTTCCAGAAAGGGTAAAAGTTGAACCATTGTTGGGGCGCTTCCAGGCAGAACTGGCCCAGGCGTGCGGCGTAGCGCACGGTCCACAGGGCGATGACCTGCTCGCGGGTGCTGCGCTTCCATTCGATCAATTGCGCGAACGGCTCGATGGTCAGGCGATAGCGACCGTTGTGTTTCAGGCACATCAGCAGGTTGACCGGGCATTTGAGCAGCCCGGCCAGCAGCCACGGGCCCTGCGGGAACGCCGCGTCAACGCCGAGGAAATCCACGCGCACCTTGCGCCCGCCGTGCAGCGGCACGCGGTCGCCGGCAATCGCCAGCCACTCGCCGTCGTCCAGGCGCTGGCTGAGCAGCAGCATGGTCGCCGGGTCCAGTTCGCTGACCTGGATCAGGCGCAGATGCGTGGCCCCGGCTTCGCCCAGCAGGCGGTTGAAACGCTCGGCGTGCTTGGTGTGCACCAGCACGTTCATGGTGACTTGTTCACCGATCTCGGCCAGCGCGCGGCACACTTCGAGGTTGCCCAGGTGCGCGCCGACCAGCATCTGCCCGCGCTCGCCGCGCAGTTGACCGCGCAATTGCGCCGGGTCGTTGATTTCGATCTGCTCCAGGCGCAGCTTGCCGTTCCACACGTCGAGTTTGTCGAGCAGTGAGTCGGCAAACGCCATGAACTGGCCGAAGACTTTTTTATGCGTGGGCCGCAGCTCATCGCGCCCGCTCCAGTCGGCCAGGCGCTGTTGGTATTCCCATGCGCTGTGGCGGGCGGTGCGGCCGAACAGGAAGAAGTACAGCACGATGCTGTACAGCAACGGGCTCAGCAGGCGGCGGCCAAGGACCCTGGCGGCGACGGCAGTGAGCTTCATCAGCCAGAAACTGCCGCGCTCCTCGCGGTCGGCCCAGTGTTTGGTGCGCTCGCTCATGCCTGCCACCGTCGCCACAGAATCATCGGCGCGCGCACCAACATGCCGAAAAACAGCCGCGTGTGCATGGCCGAGATGCGCACGTTGTCGCGAAACAGGCGAAAGTGCGACAAGCCGTCGGCGGGGTAATGCACCTGGGTCGGCAGCCAGCGCATCGGCTGGTTACGCCAGGCCAGGCGCACCAGGATGTCGGAATCGAAATCCATGCGCGTGCCGATGTAGGCCGAGTTCATCAGCGCTAGCGTAGGCGCCAGCGGGTATACGCGAAAGCCGCACATCGAGTCGCGTATCTGCAGCGACAGGGTGTTGATCCACACCCACACGTGGGTCAGGTAGCGCGCGTACAAGCGGCCCTTGGGCACGCTGTCGTCGTATTCGGGATAGCCGCAGATCACCGCGTCGGGGTGCCTGCGTGAGGTATCGAGAAAGCCCTCGACTTCGCGCAGGTCGTGCTGGCCGTCGGCGTCCACTTGCAGGGCATGCGTGAAGCCCCGGCGCGCGGCTTCGCGGAAACCGGCCATGACCGCGCCGCCTTTGCCTTGGTTGTTGGGCAAGGTCAGCAGCGTGACGTTGTCGAGTGTCGCCAGTTGCGCCAGCACCGCCGCGCAAGCCGGGCTGCTGCCGTCGTCGACCAGCAGGCACGGCAAGCCGCTGTTCAACAGGCTGTGAACCACGGCCGGTACGGCGGCTTCATGGTTGTAGACCGGGATCAGGGCGCAGGGGTTATGCATGGCTGACCCAACCGACTGGTAGCGCACTTACTGTGCTGAGCGCGCTTGTTGTGGCGAGCGGGCTTGCCCCGCGTTGGGC
>NZ_CAWOAW010000031.1:269904-297005 GCF_963879675.1 Pseudomonas sp. Larv2_ips | reverse complement strand
GCGAAGCCCGCTCGCCACAGGAAGCCCGCTCGACACACCAGGCCCGCTGGCCATCGACGGTTATGCACTTGGCGCCTCCAGCACTATACGGCCACTGGAGCAGGCGGCGACGCCATTGCGGTAGGCAAAATACAGCTTGCCGCGCTCCTGGTCGAAGCGCAGGTGCAGTTCAACCTGATCGCCGGGGCGCACCAGTTGCTGGAACTTGAGCACTTCCATGCCGGCAAAGGTCGCGGGCAGGTCGAGCAACTGCTGGCCGAGGTTAAAGGCCCATTCCACCTGCACCACGCCCGGCAACACGGGCGTGACAGGGAAGTGGCCGCTGAAATAGGCCAGGTCTGGCGGGATGCTCAGTTGCACGGTCCATTCGCCGTTGGCTTGCACTTGCGCCAGCACGTCCGGCGCTTTGGGCCGTGGGGCGAGTAACAGCGCCGTGACGTCGGCTTGAGGCAGTTTGCCCTGGGCATTCAGCGGTAACTGGCGCAGCAACCGCCAGCGCCGCGGCAGCGCCAGGGCTTCGCAATGCTGGCTCAGATGCTGGCGCAGGGTTTGGGTGACGGCGCGGCGGCCTTGATTGCGCAGGGCATGCAGGCCGTCGGCGCTCAACACCACCAGCGCGCCGAGCGAGGCGCGGTTTTCCTGCACCACGCCCAGGCGGGTTTCGGCGACCCAGGCGTGGGCCATCAGCGCCTGTTCGAGCATCGGCAGAGAGATGCGTTTCTCTTCCAGCTTGACAATGCGGTCCAGGCGGCCGAGCAGCTCGAAGCGCCCGTCGGAGTGGATGCGGGCAGCGTCGGCGGTCTGTTCAATGTGTCCGGCCGGTAGATAAGGTGAGGCAATGCGCAGGGCGCCGTCGGCATCCTGGCTCAGTTCTACCTCGGCAAACGGCTGCCACGGCTGCGCGCCCTGGCGCCAGGCAATGCCGCCGGTTTCCGAGCTGCCAAGGATTTCGGTCGGCCATTGCTGCAGGCGGTCGTACAGGCTGCCGGCAGCCTCGATGGGCAGCGCGCCACCGGACGAAAACACCCGCGACACGTGGCTCAGGGCGGGCCAGTCGAGGTTGTCGCCCATGCGTTTGAGCAGCGCGGGGCTGGCGACCCAGGCAAATGTTGAGTGTTCGCGGCTGGCGCGCTGCAGGTCTTCGGGGAAGGCCAGTTGTTTGCGTACAAACGTGCGCCCGGCGCACAGCGGCCACAACACCCGAAACAGCAACCCGTAGATGTGCTGGGTGGCGACGCTGCCGATGATGCAGGCGTCGTTAAGGTCCGCGCCCCACAAGGCTTCCAGCGCTTTCACTTCGTTGGCAAGTTGGCGCAGGGTCTTGTCGATGCGCTTGGGCTCGCCGCTGGAGCCGGAGGTGCACAGGCTCAAGTGGCAGGCGTCCAGGTCGAGTGCGGCGGCGCTCAACGGCGCCTGGTACAGCGCGTCGAGGTCAGCGGCTTCCACCAGCCAGGCATCTACAGCGTCGTCCCAGCGCTGGCGGGTCTGGGGTTGCAGGTCGGCTGGCAGCAGCACGCTGACCCCGGCCCGCCAGGCGCCCAGCAGGGCAATGGCCAGCAGGCCGGCGTCTTCCAGGTGCACGGCCAAACGCCGGATGCCGCGCGCTTGCAGGCCCGCCGCCAGGCTCAGTGAGTGCGCCCACAGTTGGGCATGGTTCATTTCAGGCTCGGTAGTGACCAAGCGCTGTTGCAGCGGCTCAAGCAGCAGGTGCTCAAGTTTCAACCCATTCATACGCGGCCTCGAACCCTTTGTCGTACCAGCCATTCCACGGCAAACAACAACCCCATCAGCCCATAGGCGATCAGGCCGTTGTACAACGTCCACCAGCTCAGCGGCGCCCACAGGGTGAGGGCGGCGGCGAGCAGGCCATTACACAGAAAAAACACACTCCACACCACGGTGACCTGGCGCGTATAACGGATGGCCTCGGGCGGCAGTTGCGGTTCAGTGATGCGTGCCAGGCGCTCGACCATCGGCGGGCCGTATTTCAGGCTCAAGCCGAACAGCGCCAGCATGAATGCGCTGACCAGGCTGGGGTACCAGCGCAGCAGCTGCGGGTTGTCGAACCAGGCCAGCAGCAGGCAAAACACGATCACCGCCATTGCCATCCAGCGGCTGCCAGGGCGGCGTGCGCCGGTCAGCGCGCGCAGCAACCACAGGCTGCCCAGCAGCAGGCCGAATTGCCACGGCGCAAAGTGCTCGGTGCCGTAATACACCGCAAAAGGGTACAACAGCCCCGCCAGCAACAGGCCAAGGCCGATCAGCCGGCTCATGCGGCAGGTGCGACCAGACGGTACACCGCCTCAACCACGTCGTTTACGGTGCGCACTGCCTTGAATTCTTCGGCGGCGATCTTCTTGCCAGTCTGGCGCTTGATGTGATCGATCAAGTCCACGGCGTCGATGCTGTCGATTTCCAGGTCCTGGTACAGGTTGGCGTCGAGGGTGACGCGCGAAGGCTCCAGTTCAAACAGTTCCACCAAGGCGTCGCGCAGGGTGTTGAAAATATCGTCACGAGTTTGCATGGTCCGGTCTCAAGCTGCCTGTCTGGCCGTGACGAACGCCGCAAGGCTGGCCACGTTGGTGAAGTGATTGCGCGTGTCTTTGGCGTCGGCATCGATCTTGATGCCGTACTTTTTCTGGATCGCCAGGCCCAATTCCAGGGCGTCTACCGAATCCAGGCCCAGGCCTTCGCCGAACAGGGTCTGCTCGCTGCCGATGTCGTCGACGCTGATGTCTTCCAGGCCCAAGGCCTCGATGATCAGCATCTTTATGTCGTGCTCAAGGCGGTGTTGGTCGCTCATCTTCGGCGAGCTCCTTAATGAAATAGTGGTGCAGGTAATCGTTGAGCTTGCGTGAAGCCTGGGGCGCGGGCCCGAGTGCGGCAAAGGTGTGTGGTTCTATATCGGCACCCACGCGCAAACTGAAATGAAATCGACGTTTGGGAATGCGGTACCAGGGTTCTGCCTTGGTCAACGTCGTGGGGCTGACCTTGATCACCACGGGGGTGATGATTGTCGCACCGCGCAGCGCGATGGCGGCGCCACCGCGATGAAAGGCGGGTGCCGCGCCGGGTGTGGTGCGGGTGCCCTCGGGGAAAATGATCAGGGTCTGGCCCTGGCGCAACGCCTCGGCGGCGGCGTCGAGCATGTCGGCGCTGC
Organism: Pseudomonas sp. Larv2_ips; assembly: GCF_963879675.1. Lineage (NCBI taxonomy): Bacteria > Pseudomonadati > Pseudomonadota > Gammaproteobacteria > Pseudomonadales > Pseudomonadaceae > Pseudomonas > Pseudomonas sp. Larv2_ips. The sequence continues at coordinate 293,845 of NZ_CAWOAW010000031.1, read as the reverse complement.
CGTCATTGCTGATATAGCCTGCATCGCGCACCGGCCCACGGGTGAACGGGTTTTGAAACAGGCTCTGCTTGACCACGCAGTTGGTCTGGCGCATCAGGCCGATCAGGAATACCACGTCGATCAGCGACGGGTGGTTGGCAATGATCATCTGGCCTGGGCGACCGAGTTTTTCTGCGCCTTCAACGCTGTAGGTCAGCACGCCGGCGCGCTGCATCAGGCGGATAAAGAACCAGAACAGTTTGCTGATGGTGTGGCGGGCACGGCGCTGGTGTTTTTCAGCGCTGCCTGGCAGGCAACTGAGCAGCGGAAACACCAGCAATCGCAGGCACAACCCGCCGACACCGAAGAAGAAAAAGCTCGCGGCGGTGGCGAACAGGCGCCAGTAATAGGCGTCCCGGGGTTTTTCGGTCAGGGCTTGCGTTGCCAGTTCCATACACGGTTCTTCCAGGCATGTTGGCAGGCAACCTGTTCGGTGAGCAGGGTGCGTAGCAGGTTCAGGGCGTGGGGCCACTGGGTTTGAGTGAGTTGGACAGCGCCGCTGTTTAGTTCCAATCGCCACTCGTCGCCCGGTGTCAGCAGCAGGCCGAGGGCGTAAGGGAAGGGCACGTCATGAATCCAGCGAGCATAGGCTTCGGGGGGCTGCTCCTCGGTGATCACCAGCAACACCGCCGGGGCACCTTCGTTGAGCAGCGCAGCGGCTTCGAGCATGCCGTGCTCCAGGCCGTCGCCTGCGGCGGCGAGTGCGGTCATTTCGCTGGTTTCATTGCGCAGGATCGACCACAGGCCGATCACCGCGTTATGCACCGATAGGCTGAACTGGGTCGGCGACAGGGGTTGGCCATCGGCCAGATCACTGAGGATGTCGAGGGTGCGCGGGGTTTCGCCGTGCCGGGAAATAAACACCAGCGGCAGGTCTTGCAGGCCTTCGGCCAGGGGCCAACCGACACTGAACGCCATGCGTGCCAGGCGACTCAGGCGTCGGCGCTGCATGGCAGGCAAAAAGGACACGTCAGGCGAAGCATCGCTGCCAGGCAGCGCCACTGGGGCCTGGCACCAGGCGTGCCAGTCGTGCGCACTCTCCAGGCCGGGAGCCCAGGCGCGCCATTGGGCGATGTTGAAAGTGATCACTGAGAAGTTATCCCGCCCCTGCGGGCTTCCATGTGCGGCCGTTGGCCCCGAATACCGGGACAGGGAACACAGGCCGAATGGCGCGCATTATCCCGGTGCTGTGGGCTTCTAGCAAACTTTGGTAAAGAATTGTTCACGGCTGATTACAATTTACTGGGAAAGATTTACAGATTGTCCTTTACCCGAGGACTGGCGGGGTTGTCGGAGTATTCCTTTTAGTTTGTCAGCGCTGGATTACGGGTATTGCGCATCCGGCCGCGCAATGCGCCAGTGCATGGATGAACGAGGTAGCTAACAGGCGCTTTTGCCCTCTACACTCGGACATTCATTGATACACGGAGGTTTTTCCATGCGGCGTGTGGTGTTCAATCAGAAAGGCGGCGTTGGCAAGTCCAGCATTGCCTGCAACCTGGCGGCGGTCAGCGCCAGTGAAGGCTATCGAACCCTGTTGGTGGACCTCGATGCGCAAGCCAACTCGACTCAGTACCTCACCGGGCTGACCGGCGACGATATCCCGATGGGCATCGCCGAATTCTTCAAGCAAACCCTGTCATCCGGGCCGTTTTCCAAGAAAAACCGCGTGGACATCTACGAAACGCCGTTCGACAACCTGCACGTCATTACCGCGACGGCCGAGCTTGCCGACCTGCAACCCAAGCTTGAGGCCAAGCACAAGATCAACAAGCTGCGAAAGCTGCTCGATGAACTGAGCGAGGACTACGACCGGATCTACCTGGACACGCCGCCGGCACTGAATTTTTATGCGGTTTCGGCGCTGATTGCCGCTGATCGTGTATTGATTCCGTTCGATTGCGACAGTTTTTCACGCCAGGCGCTGTATGGCCTGCTGGCGGAAATCGAAGAATTGAAGGAAGACCACAACGAAGGCCTGGAAGTGGAAGGCATCGTGGTCAACCAATTTCAGGCGCGCGCAAGCCTGCCGCAGCAGATGCTCGATGAGCTGATCGCCGAAGGCCTGCCGGTGCTGCCGGTGTACCTGGCCAGCTCCGTGCGCATGCGCGAGTCGCACCAGGAGAGCAAGCCGCTGATCCACCTGGACCCACGGCACAAGCTAACGCAGCAGTTTGTGGAGTTGCATAACTTGCTGGAAAGCGCGTGATCCTTGCCGGCACCGCCTGACCCTGTGGGAGCTGGCTTGCCAGCGATAGCCTCACCTGGGTTTAACTGGCAAACCGAGTTGCCTGCATCGCAGGCAAGCCAGCTCCCACATTTGTTTTGCATTGCCGCAGGGGGAATTGGATTGTTCCCACAGAGGCTGTAGGAAGGGTCTGGCAAGCGGGGTTGCGCCTTGTATCGCTGCCTACAGATAAGCCAGAATCCGCCGGCTTGTGCGTCTGGATGGGCGTCTCTAAGGTTCTCGGACCGCTGAATTCTCAGTGGGCGGGTTTAGTAGCCCGAGTGTGATCGCCGAACGTACAAGTGTCGTCTGTCGGACCTTCTGGTCTGAGCATGATGGTGGCTGTGCGTAGGGCACCCTCGGGTGCGCCGGTCTTCGGCTTTCCACCGGTCTACTAACCTGCGTACAGCTGCCACCCCTCCGTTTAGTAGCGGTGTGATAGCAGCCAAATTCAGGAAAAGTCGATTATGCCAAACGCCACCAACCTGTTCTGCGTATCACCCAACCTCCCCACCGAAACCCTCGTACTCAACAGCTACGAAACCTTCTCTTCCGTGCGCACGCTATTACTCAAGCTGTCCAACGACCTCACCGGAGAACACCGCGACGTCGCCCTGGCCATCCATCAATTAAGCGAACTCGGCGTACAGCTCGTAGGCCAGATGAAGGACCGCGAAACCCCCGTAGCCCAAGCCTAAAACACGGTCAGTGTGGGAGCTGGCTTGCCTGCGATGCAGACAACTCGGTCTGTCAGGCAAGCCGTGGTGATGCCATCGCAAGCAAGCCAGCTCCCACATTTGACCGAGTTGATATTGGGTTTGGATTACACCCCTTGGCTACGCAACCAACTCATTAACTGCGGCAACGGGAATGCCCCACTCTGGCGCGCTACTTCGCGGCCGTTCTTGAACAGAATCAGGCTGGGAATCGAGCGAATCCCCAATTGCGCCGACAGCTGCTGATTGGCCTCGCTGTCGAGCTTGGCCAACCGGCACTTGCCCTCCAACTGCCCAGCCGCCTGCTCGAACACCGGCGCAAACGACTTGCACGGCCCGCACCACTCAGCCCACACATCCACCAACAAAGGCAGGTCGCCTTTTATCTGGCTTGAGTAGTCGCCCTGTTTCAATTCAAAAGGCTTGTTCAACAACACCGGCTGTTTACAGCGCCCGCACTTTGGCGCATCACCCAGGCGTTCGCCGGGGATGCGGTTGAGGCCGTTGCAATGGGGGCAGGGAATGACGAGAGGTTCGGACATGGAGGGCTCCTGGAGATGGCCAATGGTTTCTATCTGGAGCCAGCGCCGCTATTTATCAAGGCAAATACATAACTGTGGCGAACGGGCTTGCCCCCAGTAAAGTAACCGAGTTGTATCAGGCGGATCTTCATTGCAGATTTTGCGGCTGCTGCGCAGCCCAGTGCGGGGCAAGCCCGCTCGCCGCCGTGAACGTATCGCTTTTGCGAGCTTACGACGAACAACTGATCTCCAAATGCTTGCCCCAATCCGGCGGCCGCTGGGCGTATTGCTCCATCCCCGCCTGCTCTTCAAACGGATTGCTCAGCACTTCATGCAGCCGCCGCACTTCGCTGTAGTCGCCTGACTCGGCGGCGGCGATGGCGTTTTGTGCCAGATAGTTGCGCAGGATGTACAGCGGGTTTACCGCGTGCATGCGCTCACGGCGCTGCGCTTCGCTGTAGTCCCCGTCGCGCGCAACTCGGGCTGTGTACACTTCGGCCCAGGCATCAAACCCTGCAAGGTCGACGAAGTCATCGCGCAGCCGCGCCACAGCTTGCGCTGCGGGCTCATCACCCAGGCGGCGGAAGAACAGCGTGTAGTCCACGCCGCTGTTTTGCATCAGCTTGAGCAACTGCTCCACCAGCTTTTGGTCATCGTCTTCAGCCGTGGTCAACCCAAGCCGACGGCGCATCAGGTCCAGGTAATGGGCCTGGTACAGCGGTAGGTAGAGGCCAAGTGCCTCTTTCAAGGCGTCAACGCTGATAAACGGCGTGAGCGCCTGGGCCAGCGCACTCAGGTTCCACTGCCCAATGGGCACCTGATTGCTGAAGGAGTAGCGCCCTTCGTGATCGGAGTGGTTGCAGATGAAGTGCGCGTCAAAGTCATCGAGGAACGCAAACGGCCCGAAGTCGAAGGTGATGCCCAGGATCGACATGTTGTCGGTGTTCATCACGCCGTGACAGAAACCGTAGGCCTGCCATTTGGCGATCATCTCGGCATTGCGCTCGACGATTTCGCGGAACATCGCCAGGTACGGCTCGGGCTGCTCGCGGCACTCGGGGTAGTGCAGGTTCAACACGTGTTCGGCCAGTTCAGCCTGCTGCTCGGGCTTTTTGGTGTAGTAAAAATATTCGAAATGCCCGAAGCGGATATGGCTGTGCGCAAGGCGCAGCACCATGGCGCCGCGCTCCTGTTTCTCGCGCCACACGGGTGTGCTGGAGCCAATCACGCACAAGGCGCGGCTGCTGGGAATGCCCAGCGCATGCAACGCCTCGGAGGCGAGAAACTCACGGATCGAAGAGCGCAGCACCGCGCGGCCGTCGCCCATGCGCGAATAAGGCGTCATCCCGGCGCCTTTGAGGTGCAGGTCCCAGTGTTCGCCGGCCTCGTTGTACACCTCGCCCAGCAACAGCCCGCGGCCGTCGCCCAGTTGCGGGGTGTAGCCGCCAAACTGGTGGCCGGAATAGACCATCGCCCGCGGCTCCGCTTCGGCCCACAGCTTGTGCCCGCTGAACAGCTCGGCAAACACCGGCGTGTCGGCCACTGCCGGGTCGAGGTCGAGCAGGGCCATGGCGGCATTGCTTGCGACCACAAGGCGCGGCTCGTCGAGCGGCTCAGGCAATACGTGGGTTGAGAACGCGTCGCCCAGGCGTGCGAAGCGGTTGTCGAAGGTCAGTTCGTCGAGGGCTTTCACCGGCCATCTCCAGCAGAATGTCCGAGCATTCTGCTGGGGATAGGCGCGTTAGTCGAGTTTGCTCGGCGGTGGTTCTTGCACGCCGCCGTCGTTGGCGGGTTTGGCCGGGGTGTCGACTTCCACCAGTTTGTATTCCTGGCCGTGAAGGTTCTTGAGGTAAACCTCCATCTGGCGGAACGAGATGTTGATGTGGTGGTTCTTGAACTCGCGGTTGATAAAGCGGTTCACCTCGTCAATCACCGGGTTGCGGTCACCGAGGTCGCGCACGTGCATGCGCAATTCGTGGTCGAGGGTGCTTTCGCCGAAGTTGAGGAAGTACACGTGGGGTTCCGGCTCTTTCAGCACGCGTGGGTTTTCTCGCGCGGCCTTGAGCAGCAGTTCCTTCACCAGGTCCAGGTCGGAGCCGTAGTCCACACCCAGTTTTAGCGTGACGCGGGTGATGGTGTCGGTCAGCGACCAGTTGATCAGTTGCCCGGTAATAAACGTCTTGTTCGGGACAATGATGTCTTTGCGGTCAAAGTCGGTAATGGTCGTCGCACGGATGCGGATTTTGCTGACGGTGCCCGACAGGTTGCCGATGGTGATGGTGTCGCCGATACGCACCGGGCGTTCGAACAGGATCATGATGCCGGAGATAAAGTTGGCGAAGATCTCCTGCATCCCGAAGCCCAACCCCACCGACAGCGCTGCCACCAGCCATTGCAACTTGTCCCAGCTCACGCCGAGCGTGGACAGGGTGGAGACGAAGCCGACCCCGGCAATCACATAAGACAGCAAGGTGGTTGTGGCGTAGGCGCTGCCTTGAGCCAGGTCCAGCTTGGACAGCACCAGCACTTCCAGCAAACCCGGCAAGTTGCGCGCCAGGGCGAAGGTGATGCCGACGATGATCGACGCACCCAGCAAGTCGCCGAAGCTGATCGGCACCATGCTGATGTTGGCGCCGGTGCCGCTGGTGTACTCGTACAGAGTGATGTTGTCCAGGTAGGAGAACACGGTGATCAGGTCTTTCCATACCCAGTACAGCGCCGCGATAAAGCCGCCGAGCAAGGCCAGGCGAATCAGGCGCATGGACTGTTCGTTGACCTGCTCGATGTCCAGGGTCGGTTCTTCGATCACCGCTTCGCCATCACCGGCTTCCTTGGCGGCCTGGCGTTTGGCCAGTGCACGCGCGTAGGCCAGGCGCCGTGCGGCGACGCCGAGGCCGCGCACGAAGGTGGCTTCGATCACCAGCCAGAACATCAGCAGGTACAGGGTATTGATCAAGCGGTCGCTGAGTTTGAGCGCGGTGTAGTAATAGCCAAAGCACACCGCCAGAAACAGGGCGACGGGCAGGGCGGTGAACACCAGGCCCACGGCTTTACGAAACAGTGAAGCTTTCTCGTGGGTCGGGCTGTTCAGCAGCAGGCGGCCCAGCAGCCAGGCCATCAGCGCGTAGCACGTCAGTACCACACCGATGCCAAGCACGTCGTCGGCCAGCGCCTCGGGTTGGTGCTCGGCGATGGCCACTACGGCCACCAATGCCAGCACTACCAGGCCAAGTTTGCGCACCCAGCCTTGCAGGAATTCAACCTGGGGTTTCTCCCAGCGAAAGTGCAGTTCCGCCACGCCGCCCGGCGCCAGGATGCGGTAGGCGGTGTAGAACACCAGCCACGCTTGGGCGATCTGCAGCAGTGCATCGCCAAGGTTGGCGTTTTGCCCGCGGGCGTCGATCTGCAGCGCGTAGCCGCACAGCGCCAGGCCCAGGGACACCGGCATCGCCAGCAGGATGTTGATCAGGATGGCCTGCGGCGTGTGCCACTGGCTGTCGCGCTTGAAGTGGCCGATGTCCAGGTGAACCTTGTTCAGCCGTTGGTACAGCGCTTTACGGCGCCACAACAATGCACCGATCAACAGCAGCAGTGGCAGGAACAGCAGCGGGCGCTGGGTCAGGCCGTCGTAGAGTTCGCTGACGCTTGAGGCCCACGGCAGGGTGGTGATCTGTTTGTTCAGGTGCGCCGGTACGGTTTCCAGCCACTCGGTGTCCAGCGGCTTGTTGCTGGGGATCCAGAACATTTGCTCGTCCAGCGTCGCGCGCAGGGTGGTGGCGGTGCTGAGCAGTTGTTTCTGGTTCAGTTGCAGGGTGATCGATTCGTTCAGCAGTGCGCTCAGCTCACGGCTCAGGCGCTCAAGCAAGTCGCTGCGGGTGATCGCCAACTCCAGCAAGGTGCGGCGCAGTTGCGGCGTCACGTCTTCCGGCGGCTGGTTGGCCAGCAAGTTATCCACATACGCACTGGGCGAGTTGATCAGCTCACGCTGCTGGTTGATCTCGAACTGGTACAGGCGAATGTTGGCGATATCGTCTGCCAGGTCGCGGTCGACCGTGAGACGGGGCAGCGCCTGTTTCTGCTTGTAGAGGATCTTGGAGAGCAGCAGGCTGCCCTTGAGCACGTTGATTTGCTCGTCCAGGGCCGAGTCGCTTTGCGTCACTGCGTCCAGTTGCTGCTTGGTCTTGAGGTTGGTCTGGGTCAGCTCGTTGAGGCGGTCGGTACTCTTGAGCAGGTAGTCGGACAGTTTAAGGTTGGCCGCGCTTTCCGAGGCCAGCAGGCTGCTGCCGCCGGCCTTCTGCGCTTCGATGGACTGTTGGGTCACGGTCTGCTGGGACTGGGCCAGGCGTTTCTGGTTGATCAGCGTTTGCAGGTCCTGGATTTCCTGCTCCAGGCGGCTGGTTTTCTCGGTTGCCAGGTCGCGCTGGCTATTGCCCAGGTCTTGCAGTTGGCTGTTGCCGGCCAGTTCCTGGCGGCGCAGTGGAATCAGGGCATTGAGGGCGGCCAGTTCGGCATTCAGTTGGTTGCGCTGGTCGCCGGTGAGGGTCTTGCCGTTGTCTTTGCCCGCCTTGAGGATCGAGTTGATCTGCTGGATGCGGGTCTGGCTGTTGCTGATTTCGGTCTGGGCGCGTTCGGGGCGGGTCTGGGCGGCGACGGACATGCTGTTGGCGTCGGCCACGGTTTTTTGCAGATCGCCTTGCTGGGTGGTGCGTTGCACCAGCAATTGCTCAAGCTGCGGCACCGGCAGGGTGGCGTAGCGCTGCGCCACCGGGATGATTTTGGTGGCCTTGAGCCGTACCAGTTCGCGCTGGTTTTCAGTGGTCTGGCGCGGGGCGTCTTCGAGCTGGCGCTTGAGGTCGACAAGGCGCTGCTCGTAATCCTGCTTGTTGCCCAGGTAGGTCAGGGTCTGTTGCAGGATGGTTTGCAGCGCCTTCATGTCGGCGTCAGGCAGCTTGCGGTCGGGCAGTTTGTCCAGGGTTTGCTGGATGGACTCGGCGCTGGGCGGGTCGGCGGCGTAAACGCTGCCGACACAGAGGGTCAGGCCCAGCAGGGCAGTGGCTAAAAAGGTGCGCAGAGTTGTCATGGATACCGGTCGAGCAAGGTAAAAAAGGTGGGGGCGTGGCGCCGTAGCCCCGCAGTTTAGAGGAAGAGTCCAGGGCCTGGACGACTTCCTTCGGGGAATTTGACGCCGACTTTTCCGATTCTGTTCCCGTCCATGACCGCGACGGTCCACAGCGTGTTGTTCCATTCCACTTGGTCGCCTACCACTGGTGCGCCGCCGACCTTCTGGGTAATGAAGCGACTCAGTGGCATATCCGGGTCGATACCCTCGAGCTTGAGGCCGTAGAGCGCCGACACCGCGCCCAGCTGGGCGTCGCCTTCGAGCACAAAGTCGCCGAAGAAGCGCAGGTCGAGACCGCGTTGCGGCGCCTGGCTGAACAGTTTGCCCAGGGCCGGCAGGTTGTGTTCGTGGCCGATCACACAGAGCAAATCGTCGACTTCAAGCACCGTACTGCCCGACGGATGGAGCAGTTGCTGGCCACGGAACAGCGCGGCGATCCGCGTGCCTTCGGGCATTTTCAGTTCGCGCAGGGCCGCGCCGATGCACCATTTTTCCGCGCCCAGGCGGTAGACGAACAGCTCCCACTCGCTGGTAACGTGCACTTCCAGGGCGGCGCGGGAGATCGGCGCAGGGTCCGGCGGTACGGTCACTTTCAGCAGCTTGGCCACCCACGGCAGGCTTGTGCCCTGCACCAGCAGCGAGACCAGCACGATAAAGAACGCCAGGTTGAAGTACAGCTGCGCGTGCGGCAGGCCGGCCATCAGCGGGAACACCGCCAGAATGATCGGTACCGCGCCGCGCAGGCCGACCCAGGCGATAAAGGCTTTTTCGCGCCCGTGGAACGCCTTGAATGGCAGCAGGCCGACCATCACCGACAACGGCCGCGCAAACAGGATCATCCACAGTGCCAGGCCCAGGGCGGGCAGGGCGATGGGCAGCAAGTCATGCGGCGTGACCAGCAGGCCCAGCACCAGGAACATGCCGATCTGTGCCAGCCAGGCCATGCCGTCGAGCATATGCAAAATGCCATGGCGGCTGCGCACCGGGCGGTTGCCGATCACCAGACCGCACAGGTACACGGCGAGGAAGCCGCTGCCGTGCAGGGCGTTGGTCAGGGCGAACACCACCAGGCCACCGGCGATCACCAGGATCGGGTACAGGCCGGTGGCCAGGTTGATGCGGTTGACCATCTGCAGCATCAGCCAGCCGCCGCCCAGGCCGACGATGCCGCCAATGCCGAACTCGCGGATCAGATGGGTCAGCAGGCTCCAGTGCAGGCCGGTCTGGCCGGTGGCGAGCATGTCGATCAGGGTCACGGTGAGAAACACCGCCATCGGGTCGTTGCTGCCGGATTCTATTTCCAGGCTGGCGGTGACCCGCTCGTTCAAGCCTTTGCCGCCCAGCAGCGAGAACACCGCAGCGGCATCGGTTGAGCCGACGATGGCGCCGATCAGCAAGCCTTGAATGATATTAAGGTTGAACAGCCAGGCCGCGGCCATGCCGGTGAGCCCGGTGGTGATCAATACCCCTACCGTGGCCAGCGACAACGCCGGCCAGAGTGCCACGCGAAAACTCGCCACCCGTGTGCGCAAGCCGCCGTCGAGCAGGATTACTGCCAAGGCAAGGTTGCCCACCAGGTAGGCGGTCGGGTAATTGTCGAAGATGATGCCGCCGCCATCGACGCCGGCGATCATGCCCACGGCCAGGATGATCACCAGAATCGGGATCCCCAGGCGGGACGAAAGAGAACTCACCAGAATGCTCGCACCCACCAGCAACGCGCCGATCAAGAACAGGCTGTTGATGGTCGTCGCATTCAAAGGCAGTACTCCAGAACGGGGAAGACAGGGCGCAAACTGACCATGCAGTCTGCGTGCCAGCGATTCTAACCTGTTGAATTGCTGTGCTGTCAAAAAGCTTTTGCCGGCCTACATCAATCCAATGTGGGAGCTGGCTTGCCTGCGATGCAGGCAACTCGGTGGGTCAGGTTCACCGAGGAGATGCTATCGCAGGCAAGCCAGCTCCCACAGGAATCGACTTACAGCCTGAAGCGCCCCACCATCCCGTTCAAATCCACGGCCAGGCGCGACAACTCACTGCTCGCCGCACTGGTCTGGCTGGCACCGGTGGCCGATTGCACCGACAGATCACGAATGTTCACCAGGTTGCGGTCCACTTCCCGCGCCACCTGCGCCTGCTCTTCTGCCGCGCTGGCGATCACCAGGTTGCGTTCGTTGATCTCGGCAATCGCGGTGTTGATGGTATCCAGCGACAGGCCCGCGCCTTTGGCGATGTTGAGTGTCGACTCCGCGCGTTCGGTGCTGTTACGCATCGAATCCACCGCGTGTTCGGTGCCGGCCTGAATGCTGCCAATCATCCGCTCGATCTCGCTGGTCGACTGCTGGGTGCGATGGGCCAGGGCGCGCACTTCATCAGCCACCACGGCAAACCCGCGACCGGCTTCACCGGCGCGTGCGGCTTCAATTGCGGCGTTCAGCGCCAGCAGGTTGGTCTGGTCGGCCAGGCCGCGAATCACGTCCAGCACCTTGCCGATGTCACGCGATTCATTGGCCAGTTCGCCAATCAGTGTGGCGGTGGCCTGTACGTCACCGCTCATGCGCTCGATGGCGCTGACGGTTTCCTGCACCAGGTCACGGCCGTCACCCGCTGACGTGGTGGCATTGCGCGAGGCCTCGGAGGTGCTGACCGCATTGCGCGCCACCTCTTCGACGGCGCTGGTCATCTCGTTGACGGCGGTGGCGGCTTGTTCGATTTCGTTGTTTTGCTGGGTCAGACCACGGGCGCTTTCGTCGGTGACGGCATTCAGCTCCTCGGCGGCGGAGGCCAGCTGCGTGGCGGAACCGGCGATGCGTTGCAGCGTGTCGCGCAATTTTTCCTGCATCTTGGCCATGGCGGCCAGCAGGCGGCCGGCTTCGTCGTTGCCGTCGACCTTGATCGGGCGCGTGAGGTTGCCTTCGGCGACTTCTTCGGCCGCTTCGAGTGCCTGGGCGATTGGCAGGGTGATGCTGCGGGTCAGCAGCCACGCAAACAGCAGAGTCAGCGCCGTGGCAATGATCAGCAGGCCCACCACCAGGTCAAAGGCCATGTCGTATTGGTCTTTGGCTTGCTGATTGGTGGCGTTGGCCATCTTGTTGTTGATGTCCAGCAGGCGTGTCAGCACTGCGTTGACTTGCTCGGAGTTGCTCAGCAATTCGGTGTTGAGCAAGTTGCGCAGGTCGTCGATCTGGTTGGCGCGAGACAAACTCTTCATGCGCTCTTCGATCTGGTGGTACTGACCGAGCAAGCGCACGTATTCGTCGTAGGTCGAGCGTTCTTCGCCACTCTCGATGAGTTTTTCGTAGACGCCCTGGGCGGTGCGGATCTGCTGGTTGCGCAGTTCAAAGGCTTCCAGGGTCTTTTGCTGCACGTCTGGCTCACGGTTGGTCAGCAAGCGATACGACAACACCCGCAGGCGCAGGGTCAGCTGGGTGAACTCGTCGAGGGCACGAATGCTCGGTACGCTGGACAGTGTGATGTCTTCGGTGGCAGCACGGATCTTGCTCATTTGGTTCAAGGCGAACACACCGAGAAACAACATGAGCGCACCAATAAACGCGAAGCCAAGAAAGGCGCGCGGCGCGATATTCATATTACGAAGAGACATGCTGAAGTCCTGGGGAGAAGCGCGATCCGTGCGGCCATGAGACGGGGTGTGCATCAGCTATCGGCCATGCGACTAAAGTCTTAAGGGGGCGCGCGCTTTTGTCGCATCAGACGAGGGGTTGGGCGGATTCAGGAACCAGATGGGGTAAATACAGTCACTAAGGCTCGAAAGTGCGGCCCGGCCCTTAAATATCGGGCTGCGCGCCTGGGATAACCCTGGCATCCGAGGTGAATTTTCTTTATCGTCACCGCCCTTTGAAAAAGCCCGAGAAATCAAAATGTTAGAAGCATCCCTCAGCCAACTCGAACAACTGGTCAGCGACCTGGTACAGCAAAATCAGGACCTACTGGGCAGCAACGAATCCCTCAAGGCCGAACTGGCCCGCGCCAAGGATGAAAACGACAGCCTGCAACTGAACCTGATGGAACAGGAAGAAAAGCACGGCGCAACCGCCGCGCGCATCCAGGCCCTGGTTGAGCGTGTGAGCGCAGGTCCTGTCGGCGCATGAATGAAGGCATAAAGGTCGTTTCGATTCTCGGAGAGGATTACTCGATCAAGGCGCCGGACGGGGAAGATCAAACCCTGATGCACGCCGTGACCATGCTCAAGGCCTCCCTGGCCACCACCAAGAAAAAGTACCCGACCCTGATCGGTGACAAATTATTGGTACTGGCTGCGCTGAACCTGTGCGCCGAGCAGATCGAAATGCAAAAGCACCACCAGCAGGAACTCGACCGTTACCAAGAGCAAGTCAGCGCCACGGTCGAAGTGATTTCCAAGGCGATCGGAACGCCTTAGAACCACGCATCCTGCATCCCCAGGCACGTGTCATCGCGTGCCTCCAGAATCGCCAGTTCATGATGGCAGCTCGGCACTTCCCAGGTCAGGAAGTACCGAGCGGCCTGGAGCTTGCCTTTATAGAAGGCAACATCCGCCGCATTGCCCTTGGCCAGGCCTTCCTCGGCGCGAATTGCCTGTTCCAGCCAGCGCCAGCCAATCACCGTGTGCCCGAACACCTTCAAATACAGTGCCGAATTCGCCAGGCTGCTGTTGACCTTGCCTTGGGCGAGATCGGTCAGCAGGCCGAGTGTGACGCGCTGCAGGTTGGTCACTAATTCTTCCAGTGGTTCTCGCAGTGCGGTCAGTGATGGGTATTGCTGTGCTCGTGCGCCCGTCTCGGCGATCAGGCGGATCAGTTGCTTGAGGCCCGCGCCGCCATTCTGCGCCAGCTTGCGCCCGAGCAGGTCCAGGGACTGGATGCCGTGGGTGCCTTCGTGGATAGGGTTCAGGCGGTTATCGCGGTAGTACTGCTCCACCGGGTATTCGCGGGTGTAGCCGTGGCCGCCGAGAATCTGGATCGCCAGCTCGTTGGCCTTGAGGCAGAACTCCGACGGCCAGGATTTGACGATGGGCGTGAGCAGGTCGAGCAGTTCGTGGGCTTGCTTGCGCTCGGTGTCGGTTTCCAGCGTGGTGGTGTCATCGAACAACCGCGCGGCATACAGGCCGAGGTCGAAAGCGCCTTCGACATAGGCTTTTTGTGTCAGCAGCATGCGTTTGATATCGGCGTGCTGGATGATCGAAACCGGCGCGGTGCCTGGGTCTTTGCTGTCGGGCAAGCGACCTTGCGGGCGTTCGCGGGCGTATTCCAGCGAGTAGAGGTAGCCGGCGTAACCGAGCATGACTGCGCCCATGCCCACGCCGATGCGCGCCTCGTTCATCATCTGGAACATGCAGCTCAGACCCTGATGCGGCTTGCCTACCAGATAGCCGACGCAATTGCCGTTATCGCCGAAGTTAAGCGCCGTGGACGTGGTGCCGCGCCAGCCCATCTTGTGAAACAACCCGGCCAGCAGTACATCGTTGCGCGCGCCCAGGCTGCCATCCTCATTGACCAGGAACTTGGGCACGATAAACAGCGAAATGCCTTTCACCCCGGCCGGCGCGTCCGGCAGCTTGGCCAGCACCATGTGCACGATGTTTTCCGACAGCGGGTGGTCGCCCCCGGAGATAAAGATCTTGTTGCCCTTGAGGCGATAACTGCCGTCAGCCGCTGGCTCTGCCCGCGTACGAATATCCGACAGGGATGACCCGGCATGCGGCTCGGTCAGTGCCATGGTGCCGAAAAAGCGGCCCTCGATCATTGGCTGCAGGAAGCGCTGCTTCTGCGGCTCGGTGCCGAAGCTTTCGATCAGGTTGGCGGCGCCCATGGTCAGGAACGGGTAGGAGGTCGAGGCCGCGTTGGCCGACTGGAAGTGCGCAAAGCAGGCTTGCGACAGCAGGGTCGGCAACTGCATGCCGCCGGCGTCGAAACTGCGTGCGGCGTTCAGAAAGCCGGCTTCGAGGAAGGCGTCCACGGCAGGTTTGACGTCCGGGATCAGGATCGCCTTGCCGTCTTCATAGCGCGGTTCGTTTTCGTCGTTCTTGCGGTTGTGCGGCGCGAAGTACTTTTCGGCAATGCTGCGCGCGGTGCTGATGGCGGCATCGAACGTTTCGCGGTTGTGCTCGGCAAACCGCTCGCGCTGGGTCAGGCCCTCGGCATCGAGGACTTCGTACAGCTCGAAAGCCAGATTGCGGGAACTGAGCAGCGTCTCGGACATGGCGGCTTACCTTTTAAGGGAATGGCCGGAGTCTAAGTGCGCCAATAGAGGCTGGATAGCAAGATTGATTTGCGTGATGGAAGGGCAGAACAAGGGCCGAAGGTGGGGTGCGGTCAGTGTGGGAGCTGGCTTGCCTGCGATGAGGCCGTGCCAGCCGACATTTCTGTCACTGACTCGCCGCTATCGCAGGCAAGCCAGCTCCCACATTTTTACTGCATTTAGCCAGTTAACCGATGGTCATCAGGCTGGCGTTACCGCCCGCCGCGGCGGTGTTAACACTCAACGCCCGCTCGATCACCAGACGCTCCAGCGCAATCGCCGTCTCACCTTGCGACAAACCATGCACCCCGACAATCGCACCACCCCGCTGCGCCACTTGCTGGCACACCGCACGCAATTGGTCGGAATCACCGTGGTGCAGGACGGCGTCGAATACCACCTCATCCTTGGTCCAGTCAGCCACGCGCTTGATCTTCGCCTGAACTTCTCTCGGCAGGCGTGGGAACACCGCTTTAGTCAGGTCAGTTTCCGGCCATACCGCCGAACCGCCGACGGCCAATACTGCCGCCAGTTGCGTCAGCAGATCACCTTCCACGTCCGCCAGACACAGCACGTGCTCGCGGGGCAGGATTGCGTAGCTGTTGCGCTCGCCGGTCGGGCCGGCCAGTTGGCGGGTAATACCGCTTTGCGACTGCGCGGCGAACTGGCTGCACAGGGCGCTCAGTTCGCTGAACTTGCTGCTGTCGGCCCAGGTTTTCAGGGCGGTCAGCGGTTGGCTCATGGCATCGCGCAGACGCACGTCCGGCGCGGTCAGCTTGTCGCCGCGCACGAAGGATTGTTCGATCGCATCGGTAGGACGAGTCGACAGCAGACGGTACAGGTACAGCGGCCCACCGGCTTTCGGGCCAGTGCCCGACAGGCCTTCGCCGCCGAAGGGCTGCACCCCAACCACGGCGCCCACGATGTTGCGGTTCACATAGACGTTACCGGCGTGAACATTGTCGATCACCTTGGCGATGGTCTCATCGATGCGGGTGTGCACGCCCAGCGTCAGGCCGTAGCCGGAGGCATTGATCTGCGCAATGAGCTGGTCGATCTCTTTACGCTTGTAACGCACCACGTGCAGCACCGGGCCGAAGATCTCGCGTTGCAGTTCGTCGAAGCTTTCGAGTTCGATCAGGGTGGGCATCACGAAGGTGCCGCGCTTGATCTCTTCGCCGTCGGCAATCGCCACTTGGTACACATTGCGGCCTTTGTCGCGCATGGCCTGGATGTGTTTCTCGATGCCAGCCTTAGCTTCGGCGTCGATCACCGGACCGATGTCTACCGACAGGCGCTCCGGGTTGCCCAGACGGCATTCAGCCATGGCGCCCTTGAGCATTTCGATCACACGGTCTGCCGAATCTTCCTGCAGGCACAGAACGCGCAGGGCCGAGCAGCGCTGGCCGGCGCTGTCGAAGGCCGAGGACACAACGTCGATGACCACTTGCTCGGTCAGCGCCGAAGAGTCGACGATCATTGCGTTCTGGCCACCGGTTTCGGCGATCAGCGGAATTGGGCGGCCCTGGGCATCCAGGCGACCGGCGACGCTGCGTTGCAGCAGGCGCGCCACTTCGGTGGAGCCGGTGAACATCACGCCTTTGACGCGATCATCACCCACCAGGCGGGCACCGACGCTCTCGCCCTGGCCCGGCAGCAGTTGCAGCACGCCTTCCGGAATACCGGCTTCGAGCAACATGCGCACGGCTTGTGCCGCCACCAGCGGGGTTTGCTCGGCAGGCTTGGCCAATACCGGGTTACCGGCAGCCAGTGCCGCAGCCACTTGACCGCTGAAGATTGCCAGCGGGAAGTTCCACGGGCTGATGCACACCACGGGGCCCAATGGGCGGTGGGCGTCGTTGGTGAAATCGTTACGGGCCTGTACCGCGTAGTAGCGCAGGAAGTCCACGGCTTCGCGCACTTCGGCGATGGCGTTGGCGAAGGTCTTGCCGGCCTCGCGGGCCAGCAGGCCCATCAACGGCTGGATCTCGCCTTCCATCAAGTCGGCGGCACGCTCCAGGATCGCGGCGCGCTCGGCGGGCGGGGTGGCCTGCCAGATCGGGCCGGCATTGATCGCGCATTGAATGGCGTTGTCGACGTCTTCGACGGTGGCTTCCTGTACATGGCCGACCACGTCACGCAGGTCGGAGGGGTTCAGCACAGGTGCGGCCGGCTCATTGCTGGAGGCGCAGCCCAGCATCGGCGCGGCTTTCCAGTCGTTGTGCGCGGTGGCCAGCAGCGCGCAAGACAGCGACGCCAGGCGGTGTTCGTTGGCCAGGTCGATACCGGCCGAGTTGGCGCGGTCGCTGCCATACAGGTCACGCGGCAGTGGAATACGCGGGTGCGGCAGGCCGAAGCCGCCCTCCAGCGTGGCCATCTGCTCGATGCTGGCCACTGGGTCGGCCACCAACTCCTGAATCGAAATAGTGTGGTCGGCGATGCGGTTGACGAACGAGGTGTTGGCGCCGTTTTCCAGCAGGCGACGCACCAGGTAGGCCAGCAATGTTTCGTGGGTGCCGACCGGGGCGTACACGCGGCACGGACGGTTCAGCTTGCCCTCGGAAACTTTGCCTACAACCTGCTCGTACAGCGGTTCACCCATGCCGTGCAGGCATTGGAACTCGTACTGGCCGGGGTAATAGTTCTGGCCGGCGATATGGTAAATGGCCGACAGGGTGTGGGCGTTGTGCGTGGCGAACTGCGGGTAGATGGCTTCCGGCACCGACAGCAGTTTACGTGCGCAGGCAATGTAGGAAACGTCGGTGTACACCTTGCGGGTGTACACCGGGTAGCCTTCCAGGCCTTCAACTTGGGCGCGCTTGATCTCGCTGTCCCAGTACGCGCCTTTTACCAGGCGGATCATCAGGCGATGGCGACTGCGGCGGGCCAGGTCGATGACGTAGTCGATCACATACGGGCAGCGTTTCTGATAGGCCTGGATCACGAAACCGATGCCGTTCCAACCGGTCAGTTGCGGCTCGAAGCACAGGCGTTCGAGCAGGTCGAGCGACAGCTCCAGGCGGTCGGCTTCTTCGGCGTCGATGTTCAGGCCGATGTCGTATTGCTTGGCCAGCAAGGTCAGCGACAGCAGGCGCGGGTACAGCTCGTCCATCACACGCTCGTATTGCGCACGGCTGTAACGCGGGTGCAATGCCGACAGCTTGATGGAAATGCCCGGGCCTTCATAAATCCCACGGCCGTGAGAGGCTTTGCCGATTGAGTGAATGGCTTGTTCGTACGAGGCCAGGTACTTCTGGGCGTCGTGTTCGGTCAGCGCGGCTTCGCCGAGCATGTCGTAGGAATAGCGGAACCCCTTGGCTTCGAACTTGCTCGCATTGGCCAGGGCTTCGGCGATGGTTTCGCCGGTGACGAACTGCTCGCCCATCAGGCGCATGGCCATGTCGACGCCCTTGCGAATCATCGGCTCGCCGCTCTTGCCGATGATGCGGCTCAGGGACGAGGTGAGGCCGGCTTCATTGTGCGTGGCGACCAGTTTGCCGGTCAGCAGCAGGCCCCAGGTGGCGGCGTTGACGAACAGCGATGGGCTGTTGCCCAGATGGGGCTGCCAGTTGCCGGTGCTGATTTTGTCGCGGATCAGTGCATCGCGCGTGCCCTTGTCCGGGATGCGCAGCAGCGCTTCGGCCAGGCACATCAGGGCCACGCCTTCCTGAGACGACAGGGAAAATTCTTGCAGCAGGCCTTGAACAATACCGGCACGGCCGCCGGCGCTCTTCTGATTGCGCAACTTCTCGGCAATCGAGGCGGCCAGCTTGTTGGTGGCTTCGGCCATCTGCTGCGGCAGGCGGGCCTGCTCGATCAGCATCGGCACCACTTCCGGTTCCGGGCGGCGGTAGGCGGCGGTGATCGAGGCGCGCAGTACGGACTGCGGCAGGATGCTTTCGGCGAACTCCAGGAAGCACTGGTGGGCGTGGTCTGGCTGAATTTCTCCAGCGTCCTCCGCGTCCTTGCTGCCCAAGCCATTAATCTCGTTCAGGGTTGCACCACCCTCCAGTTTCTCCAGGTAATTGAAAATCGCCTGCTTGATCAGCCAGTGCGGCGTGCGATCAATGGAGGTCGCGGCGGCCTTGAGGCGTTCGCGGGTCGGGTCGTCGAGTTTGACCCCAAGGGTGGTCGTTGCCATCTTTTTATCCTCATGGGTGCCACTACTGCGTGGCATCTGCTGGCGGCAAGATTAGCTTTGCGCATGCAGAGGTGCAACCGGGTGCAACCCAAATTGTTCAGGAAATTTTTGATCGTGATCGGGAAAAAATCCGGCCTTCAACAAAATCCGCTCTCCCTTGGTGCGTTTGCTTCTGAGGTCGGCCGTTCTTGCTCCGAAAAGAAGCAAAAAGCCTTTGTTTGGGCGTAAACACGCCTAGGTGCAACTTATTCTCAAGAAACTGGTTGCACCTTATTTGCTTTGTTGAATAGCATTCGCGCCCAAGGTGCAACCGCCTGCAAGGTTCGGTTCATCGGCTGGCGGCTTTCCTGGGGAAACGTCAGTCATAAATGCGCGGCACGCAGTCTCGTCTATCCGCTTATCAACGGGTGGCCGTCTGACACAGACCGTCGCTACATAAAAACAAAGCCAGGGCGTCACTCTTATGAGCGTTAGTAATCCCACCCTGATCACATTTGTGATCTACATCGCAGCAATGGTGTTGATCGGCTTCATGGCCTATCGCTCCACCAACAACCTCTCTGACTACATCCTCGGCGGTCGCAGCCTCGGCAGCGTGGTCACCGCATTGTCCGCCGGTGCTTCCGATATGAGCGGCTGGTTGTTGATGGGCCTGCCGGGCGCCATCTATATGTCCGGTCTGTCGGAAAGCTGGATCGCCATCGGCCTGATCGTCGGCGCGTACCTGAATTGGTTGTTCGTGGCCGGCCGCCTGCGGGTGCAGACCGAACACAACGGCGACGCCCTGACGCTGCCGGATTACTTCTCCAGCCGTTTCGAAGACAAAAGCGGCCTGCTGCGAATCATCTCTGCGGTGGTGATTCTGGTGTTCTTCACCATTTATTGCGCTTCCGGCATCGTGGCCGGCGCCCGTCTGTTTGAAAGCACCTTCGGCATGTCCTACGAGACCGCGCTGTGGGCCGGTGCTGCCGCGACAATTGCCTACACCTTCGTCGGTGGTTTCCTGGCGGTCAGCTGGACAGATACCGTACAAGCCACGCTGATGATCTTTGCGCTGATCCTGACGCCGATCATCGTGTTGCTGGCCACTGGTGGTATCGACACCACGTTCCTGGCGATCGAAGCCAAGAACCCTGACAATTTCAACATGCTGAAAAACACCACCTTCATCGGCATCATTTCGCTGATGGGCTGGGGCCTGGGTTACTTCGGCCAGCCGCACATCCTCGCGCGGTTCATGGCGGCGGATTCGGTGAAGTCGATTGCCAAGGCGCGTCGCATCTCCATGACCTGGATGATCCTGTGCCTGGGCGGCACCGTGGCGGTGGGCTTCTTCGGCATCGCTTACTTCTCGGCGCACCCGGAAGTGGCCGGCCCGGTCAACGAGAACCACGAACGTGTGTTCATCGAACTGGCCAAACTGCTGTTCAATCCATGGATCGCGGGCGTGCTGTTGTCGGCCATTCTGGCTGCCGTCATGAGCACCCTGAGCTGCCAACTGCTGGTGTGCTCGAGCGCGCTGACTGAAGACTTCTACAAAACCTTCCTGCGCAAAAACGCCTCCCAGGTTGAGCTGGTGTGGGTCGGCCGCGCGATGGTGCTGCTGGTTGCCCTGATCGCGATTGCCATGGCAGCCAACCCGAACAACCGCGTGCTGGGCCTGGTGAGCTACGCCTGGGCCGGTTTCGGCGCCGCGTTCGGGCCTGTGGTGCTGATCTCGGTGATCTGGAAACAGATGACGCGCAACGGCGCACTGGCCGGCATCCTGGTCGGCGCGGTCACTGTGATTGTGTGGAAGCACTTCGAGTTGCTGGGCCTGTACGAAATCATCCCAGGCTTTATCTTCGCCAGCCTGGCGATCTACTTCGTCAGCAAGCTGGGCGCACCGACTGCCGGTATGGTCGAGCGTTTTGACGCGGCGGAAAAAGACTACAACCTCAACAAATAATTCGTCGGGTGACAAGCGCCCGTTGAATTAGAAAAAGGCCCGCGTCCTACGGATGGCGGGCCTTTTTTTGCGTGTGATTTGGGTTGGTCCGAAGAAGATTCTGATGCGAGCGTGTAGGGATTTACTGATTTGTCTGGGGCGTGCTCAGCAGGGCGCACCCGTAGTGCAGAATCGGCCGCCTACCCTTCGCAGAGAAACACCGGATGTTCGCTCCTGCCAATCAAAGTGCGTTTAACCTGACCCTGGATGGGGTTGCCAGCGACCTCAAGGTCTACAGCTTCCAGGGTGAGGAGGCGCTGAGTCAGCCTTACTGTATCGACCTTGAACTGGTCAGCGAACAGCCCGATCTCGATTTGGAAAGCTTGCTGCATCGCCAGGCCTATCTGGGTTTCGATGAGCAGGGGCATGGTGTGCATGGCCTGGTCTATCGAGTCGGGCAGGGCGAGTCGGGGCGGCGCCTGACGCGTTATCAGATCCGTCTTGTGCCGCATCTGAAGTACCTGGCGCACAGCAGTCATCAGCGTATTTTTCAGCACAAGAGTGTGCCGCAGATTGTGGCGCTGGTGTTGGTCGGGCAAGGCATCCTGAGCGACCGCTTTGAGTTTCGCCTGAGCGGTACTTATCCACTGCGCGAGTACTGCGTGCAGTTCGGCGAGACTGATCTGGCGTTCATTCAACGTCTGTGCGCCGAGGTGGGCATCCACTACCACTTCCAGCATTCGCCCGACGGGCACCTGCTGGTATTCGGTGATGACCAGACCGTGTTCGCCCGGGCCGAACAGCCCACTCCCTACAGCCCCGGCTCCGGGATGGTGGCGGCGACTCCGGCGATCAAGCGCTTTGCGATGCAACTGGAAACCCGCACAACAGGGATAAACCTGCGCGATTATGATTTTCGCAAGCCGCGCCTGACGCTGGAAAGTGCCGTGGCTGGCGAGCAGCTTCCGAGCCTTGAAATGCAGCAGTATCCCGGCCACTTTTCCGATCGCCCCCATGGCAAATACCTTGCGCAGCGAGGCTTGGAGCGCCTGCGCACAGACTCGAGAGCCGCCCGGGGTGAAGGCGATGATCCTGCCTTGGTCAGTGGTCGGTTCCTCAGGCTTGGCGGGCACCCGCGAGAAAGCTGGAATGATTTGTGGCTGGTCACCCAGGTTTCCCATGAGGGCAAACAACCCCAGATGCTGGAAGAGGCTGTTACCGAGGCTTCAGGTGAGGGTTTACGTCAGGGTTATCACAACACGTTTATCGCCGTGCCATGGGATGTGATTTTCCGCCCACCCTTGTCTGAATTTCCGCGCCCGAGCATCGGCGGTTATCAACACGCGGTGGTTACCGGGCCTGCCGACAGTGAAATCCATTGCGACGAATACGGTCGGGTCAAGGTGCAACTGGCCTGGGACCGTGACGGGCAACACAACGAGCACTCCAGCTGCTGGCTGCGTGTCGCCAGTGGCTGGGCGCATGATCGTTACGGCTCGGTGCTGATACCCAGAGTCGGTATGGAAGTGCTGGTGGGGTTCGCCAATGGTGACCTGGACATGCCACTGGTGATGGGCTGCCTGCCCAACGCCGCAACGCCGGTGCCCCTCGATCTGCCAGCGGACAAGACCCGCAGTATCTTTCGCAGCCAGAGCAGCCCGGGCGGTGGCGGCTACAACGAGCTGCGCATTGAGGACCGCAAAGGCGCCGAGGAAATCTACTTGCGTGCCCAGCGTGACTGGACCCAGCACGTGCTGAATGACCAGCAGGTGCAGGTCGATAACGGGCGCCGGGTGAAGGTGGGCGGCGAGTCGCATCACGAGCTGCAAGGCGCAGAGCAGCGCATTACCCATGGCAATCGCCTCACCGAACTCAAGCAGGATGACCACCTGACGGTTGGCGGTTCGCAGCAGATGCGTGCAGGTCGCACCATCCAGATCGGAGCGGGGCAGAGCATCGTCATCGACGCCGGTGCGAGCGTGACAATCCAGGCCGGAGGGCAGTCGATCACGCTGTCGGCGGGTGGGATTTTCAGCAGCGTGCCGATCCAGCTTGGCGGCGCGCCGGCTGCCGCGACTGCGCCGTTAATGCCGGGAATAAAGGAAAAGCTGCTGGCGGTTGTTCCCGCCCCATTAAGCCGCGTGCAAGTGGCCAGCCTGAAACGTAGTGCACCTTTTTGCGAAGAGTGCGAGCGCTGCAAGAACGGCCAGTGCGACCTCCCGCAGCATGGGAATAAAGGTCCGGGACCTTCTGCCGGGAAAGCTGCTGGCGTCGAGCCGGGGTTTCATATCGTGCAGCGCGCAATGTCTCGGGATGCCTTGGAAAAGTCGCTGTTCGAATCGCCCAGTGCGATTGTGCTGGAGCGGTTTCGCAGCCTCAATCCACAACTCACGCAGTACGCCAGGCCGGGGCAAATGCTCGTCCTCAGCGACCCGCTTAACAGCCAATGCACGCGTGAAGAGGCATTGCTGATGGAGGCGGCGAAAGAAGTGAACGATGCACTGACGCCGATGAGCGATGACGAGGCGGCGTTTATGGTTGAGCACCAGCAAGAGGTTGGTGCTTTTTTGGCGCAGAGTTCGATGGCGTTGGGGGTGGGATCAAGCATGGTGGAAAATCATTTAACGCGGACCAAGTCCGTCCTGGTAGATCTTGAAAAGTTGCACGTCAAAACCTTCCAGGCTCAGGGCAATTTGCAAGGTGCAGAATTTTTCGCTAAACGTCAGAAGCTGTTAACTCAACTGGATAACAGCCTCGGGCCTCTGGTACGCAAAGGAGTTGGCATTGCCGATCACCCAAAGCTCAAAAAAGCATTGGGGATTTCCAGTCGCAGTTTGGTTCATCATTGGAGCAAAGCGGGTGTGTCAGGGGGGATTCCTGGATATGCGACACATATTCAAAGTGTCGCGCGGGCGAGTCAGTATATGAAGGTCGGCGGGTTTATCGGTATTGGGCTAGGGGGATCAGCGTCCGCATTGAAGGTGAAGGAAACGTGTCGAGTTGGAAGTAAA
>NZ_CAWOAW010000031.1:177684-269797 GCF_963879675.1 Pseudomonas sp. Larv2_ips | reverse complement strand
GTGAAATATACAGAAGGAGGGAATTTTGTCGGGAACGCCGCGGTTGGCTGGTTAGGTGGTGCTTCCGCAGCAGCGGGTGCAGGAACAGTGTGTGTTGCTATAGGTGCAGGTACTGCGGGTTTAGGAGGCATTTTATGTATTTTGGTTGTTGTAGGTGCAGGCACTGCTGCCGGTGGCGCCGTTGGTGCGCTTGCTGGAGAGAGGGTCGGAGATTTTATTTATGAGGTGGGGAAGTAATGAAGGGTGAATTTTACGCATTTTATATGTGGTGCTGGTTAGGCGTATTTGTGTTAATTTTTTTTACATTTTTGGTTCAAGTTTATTTTTCTTACTCTAAAGTTAATGAAATACTGGAATGCCTAGGTCGGTCAAATAGTGTATTGGGTCGTCAATTTCTTCTTGGGGACGGGATTTTCAGTAGGTCTTTTTTTGTACTGTCGATTGCGGGGATGCTTGTGTTTCCTGAAACGCATATAAAAGACGGCGGGTTTACTCGTGAGGAGTTTGAAGGCGTTCCTTATCGGCTTAGATTTCAACTAAAAGCACTGGTGTATGTTTTGTTTGTTTTGGTTGGGGTTTGCATCGCTTTATTGTGTATGGGTGAGTATATGGGTTGGCTTAATGAACATACTTAGACGCTCGGTTATTCGCCGGTTGTTTTGCCATATTTTGTGGTGAAGGAACATTATTTTATACTAATGCAGTCCATACCCCGCACATGGCTATTCCACTCACCGATTCAAACAGCCGAAAAACTCTTCGTCATTTTCAGCAGCACCAGCGCCGCGAGGCCTTTGAACGCTTGGCGAACCCTTTCAGCCGGTCTACCGCCCCATCCCATCTGGGCAGGCACGGTTTACAGCGAATGGAGGGAAGTGGGCCATATGTATCGGTATTGGCGTTGCTACCGTCGGGGTGGGTGGAGCGGTTTGCGCTGTTGTAGTCGCGGGGTGGGATCTGCTGTAGGGGGTAACGCATTTTCTAAAGTGGGTGAAACTATTGGGGAAGTTGTTTATAAGGTTGTCCGATGATAAGTGACTCGGAAATCATTTTTTTGATGTCCTCCTTAGGCTTGTTTTTGTCCGGTATTTTTATTATTGGTATTTGGTTTTATATGGTTTTTTTTAGAATGTCAGAAATTGTCGGATGTTTGGGGCGATCATTAGTTGTTCAAAATAGGAGCTCGCTTTTGAACGCTGGGCTGGTCGGTAAGTTTTATATTCTAAGTGGTGTCTCGGGTGTGTTGGTTTTTCCTCAAAAATCAATTGAAAGAGGTGAGCTTGACCCGGATGACTATAGGCGGTTTCCGAAGCCCTTAAAGTTTTGGATTGTATCCTCTGCGACAGCAGCAATTGTGCTCACATTAGGTGGTGTGGTGATGGCCTTGGCAATTAATTTTCTAGGGTGGCCTACCTAGAGTACTTAAGATGTTATCGCGTAGCGATTAAATTTACTGAGTCAATTGAATAACTGTCTCGGACCTCTGGTGCGTAAAGGCGTTGGCAAGTGTAAGTGCATTGTCTGGCAATAGGGGCGAAAAGTTAGGCGAAAATATCTATGAGGTTGTACATTGGCTCATGGGGGGTTGTGACATGTTTAGCTTTGTTGCCTCAACTTTGTCCTTTGAAGGTGCAAGAATTATTTGCTGAAGCTTAATGGTTGCGTGTTTTTTTATTTATTTTGACTGTTCCTGTGTGGGCTTTGTAACTTTCTTATTTTAAGAAGGAAAAGATACGGAAGAACTTAAGCGTAGTTGGTATGTTATAAGTTCGGATGGAAGTGTCGGTTGGGATCCTATAAGTAGATCGTGGGCGATAAGGGCTGTGATCGGTGCTTTCGCCTTTCCCGCACACTCTATAAAACACGGATGTCTTAGTGCTGAGGACTACGCTGAGTTTCCGAAGATGCTCAAATTTATTTTGAAAAGTCTAGGTGTCTGTTCAGTGGCCTCCGTCCTTGGCATTTTTATTTTGCTTGTAATAGGAGAGCTTGTGGGATGGGAGGATGTTGATTGGTTCTAGATTAGGCGAGAGCTTTTCAAAATGAAATTGTTGACGCTTTGTTTGTGACAGCAATTGTTATGAAAAACGAATCATTGCTTGCGTCCTCCTTTGAATGGAATGTACCTAATGCCGAATCAGTTGTTACCAAAAACTTGGTTAACCCATTGTCCCCTTCGGACGACTGAGAATGCGTTCGTCATTCTCAGTAACGCCAGCGACGCGAAGCCGGTAGATGTCTGGCGAAAAATGGCAGCTGGCATGCCGCCCCAGCCCGTCTGGGCAAGCACGGCCTATGCTGAGTGGACTGAGGTCATGCCTTATGTCGCCATCATCGAGCCCGACAGCCCATTCCTCGACTGGATAGCAACCACCGTGTCTACGGACTGGGGTTGGCTGGCGGTATCGTCCAGCCCACTGGAAACAGTGGTAGCGCACCTGCAAAGCTTGACCAAGGTGCTGTTGCCCGAGGGGCAGGAAGTGTTTTTGCGCTTCTGGGATGGCGGTCAATTTCTGCCGATTGTGCAAAACATCGGCAATGAGGCGGGGAAGGTGTTGCCGGTATTTCAGCGTTACCTGATCAACGGCCAACCGCTAACGGTTACGACTGGCCCGGTCACTGCCGCCAACACCAGCCCATGGTGGCAAGTGCCTGCCTCGTTGCTGGAGCATCTGGCAGCGCAATCACCCCACGTGCTGATCGACAACTTGCTGCAATGGCTCGAAGAGCAGCGCCCCGACCTGCAGACCGCTTTCAAGCCTGCGATCTTGCGCCACAAGGTCGCCTGCTTTGCGCGCGGGGCGGATGTCAGCCATGGGGCGCTGGCCGACTATCTGGCCTCAGAGTTGAGTTGACGCAGCGCCTGCTGGAAACAGTCATCGGTGTGAGGGGTGGTTGTGGCGAGCAGGCTTGCCCTGCGTCGGGCTGCGTAGCGGCCCCAAAACCTGCCAATGAGTTCTGGCAAAAAAAGAACGCGGTGACCGTTTCAGGGCTGCTGCGCAGCCCAACGTGGGGCGAGCCAGTTCGCCACACTCTGCCCCTTTGCGCCTGTAGAAGGTAAACTTCGCCCCCTGCGCAGGAGCAACCATGAATTATCGTCACGCCTTTCACGCCGGCAACCACGCCGATGTCTTCAAACACCTGACCTTGACCCGCCTCATCGCCCTGATGTCGCGCAAGGAGCAGCCGTTCGCCTACCTCGACACCCACGCCGGGATCGGGCTGTACGACCTGCAAGGTGATCAGGCCAACCGTACCGGTGAATACCTGGAAGGCATTGCGCGCCTGTGGGGCGAGAGCGACCTGCCGCCGCTGACCGCCGACTACATGCGCGTGTTGCATGAGATGAACCCGGATGGCCAGTTGCGCTACTACCCGGGCTCGCCGGAACTGGCGCGCCGCCTCACACGGCCTCAGGACCGTGTGCTGCTGAATGAAAAACACCCGGAAGACGGCGTGCTGCTCAAAGACAACATGAAGGGCGATCGCCGCGTCAAAGTGCACTTGGGCGAAGGCTGGCATGTGCCACGCGCCTTGCTGCCGGTGCCGGAAAAACGCGCGTTGATGCTGATCGATCCGCCGTTCGAAAAACTCGACGAGATGCAGCGCTGCGCAGCGTCCCTCAAGGAAGCAGTCAGCCGCATGCGCCAGACCGTTGCGGCGATCTGGTACCCGGTGAAAGACCAGCGCATGCTGCGCCGCTTCTACCAGGACCTGGCCGGCACGGGCGCGCCGAAGTTGCTGCGGGTGGAGTTGCTGGTGCATCCGCTGGACACGCCCAACACCCTGACCGGCTCGGGCCTGGCGATTGCCAACCCGCCGTGGGGTTTGGAAGAGGAGTTGCGTGAGCTGCTGCCGTGGCTGTCCAAGAAACTTGGCCAGACCCAGGGTGGGTGGCAGATGGATTGGCTCATCGCTGAGTAATCAGATCTCAAGCCAAGCACAAAACTAAATGTGGGAGCGGGCTTGCTCGCGAAAGCGGAGTGTCAGTTAACAGATATGTCGACTGATAGACCGCATTCGCGAGCAAGCCCGCTCCCACATTTTTTGATCTGCGTTGTGCTTAGATCGGGCAGGTCACGCCTGTGCCGCCGATCCCGCAATAGCCCTGCGGGTTCTTCGCCAGGTATTGCTGGTGATACGCCTCGGCGAAGTACACCGTCGGTGCCTCTTCGATTTCTGTGGTGATGGTGCCCAGGCCGGCCTTGGTCAGTTCGCCCTGATACGCCTCGGCGCTGGCCTTGGCCGCTTCCAGGTGCTCAGGCTTCACCGCGTAGATCACCGAACGGTACTGGCTGCCGATGTCGTTGCCCTGGCGCATGCCCTGGGTCGGGTTGTGCAGCTCCCAGAACATTTTCAGCAGCTCTTCGTAGCTGATCTTGTCTTGGTCGAACACCACCAGTACCACTTCGCTATGGCCGGTCAGGCCCGAGCAAACTTCTTCGTAAGTTGGGTTCGGCGTGTAGCCGCCGGCGTAGCCGACCACGGTGCTGACCACACCGTCGCGCTGCCAAAACCGGCGTTCGGCACCCCAGAAACAACCGAGACCGAAGATCGCGAACTCGACGTTGTCGACAAAGGGGCCGAGCAGCGGGTTGCCGTTGACGAAATGCGTCTCTGGCAGCGCCATCGGGGTTTCACGGCCAGGCAAAGCTTGTTCTTGAGTGGGCAACACGTTTTTGTTCACCAGAATTTCCGAGCGCAAGACCATGATCAGTCCTCTCGTCAGGTTGAGTTAGCGGTAAAGATTCAGACAGCCAGTGTGCCCGAGTGTTACAGCGCTGTCAGGCGATTGGCCCGCGTGGGTAACGTTTAAGCTTCTCGAGCAGCTCTGAACCGGGGATCGGCCGGTCGAACAAATAGCCCTGGCCCACATCGCAACGATGCCGGCGCAGGAAGGCCAGTTGCTCGGAGGTTTCGACGCCCTCGGCCACCACTTTGAGCTTGAGGTTGTGGGCCATGGCGATCACTGCCGAGGTGATTTCCATGTCGTCCTGGTTGTCCGGGATTTCGTGGATAAAGCTGCGATCGATCTTGATGATGTCGATGGGGAATTTCTTCAGGTAGCTCAGCGACGAATAGCCGGTGCCGAAGTCATCCATGGCCAGGGTCAGCCCAAAGCTCTTCAGCTGGTCCAGCTGAAGGCGCGTGTCTTCGGTGGCTTCCAGCAGCAAACCTTCGGTCAGCTCCAGCTCCAGCAGGTTCGCGGGCAACTGTTCTTCCTTGAGGATGGTGGCAATCGAGGCCACCAGGTCCGGATCGGAGAATTGCTTGGGCGACAGGTTGATCGCCACCTGCAAATTGCCCATGCCCGCGGCGCTCAATTGCTTGCTCATGCGGCAGGCCTGGCGCGCGATCCATTTGCCGATGGGGATGATCAGCCCGGTTTCTTCCGCCACGCTGATGAACTGGTCGGGACGGATCATGCCCTTTTCCGGGTGGTTCCAGCGCAACAGCGCTTCCATGCCCAACAGCCGGCCGCTGCGCAGGCACAGCTTGGGCTGGTAGAACACGTCCAGCTCGTTTTGGGTCAGGGCGCGGCGCAGGTTGTTTTCCACGAACAGTTTGTAACTGGCCTCGGCGTTCAGCGCCTCGGTAAACACCTGTACCTGGTGTTTGCCGTTGGCCTTGGCCTTGTGCAGGGCCAGCCCGGCGTTACGCATCAGGGTCTGCGGGTCGCGGCCGTGCAACGGCGCACAAGCCAGGCCCACGGAGCCGGTGACGCTGATCAGTTGGTTGTCGACAAACATCGGTTTGTCGAGGGTTGCCAGCAACTGGCTGGCGACCTGTTGGCCACTCTCCAGGTCGGTGTCGTCGAGCAACACCGCGAACTCGTTACTGGCAAACCGCGCCAGGCTGCCACCGGCACTCAGGCTGTTGCGCAGGCGCCGGGCCAGGCTGATCAGCAACTTGTCGCCTGTCTGGTGGCCGAGGCTGTCGTTGATCCGCTTGAAATTGTCGATGTCCACCAGCAACAGGCTGATCGGGCTGTCGCTGTCGCGCGCGAAGCGCTCATCCAGGTTGCGGATAAACGCCGGGCGGTTGCCCAGGTTGGTCAGGTTGTCGGTGTAGGCCAGGCGCTCGATGCGCTGCTGGGCCAGCTTGGTCTGGGTGATGTCTTCGTAGATGCCGATGTAGTGCGTCAACTCACGGTTGTCGCCATACACCTTGGAAATCGACAGCTGGCCCCAGTAGGGTTCGAGGTTTTTGCGTCGGCTCTTGAACTCACCCTGCCAGCTGTTGCTTTTGGCCAGGCTCGACGGTGCGTCGAAGAGCAACTCGCTGAGGTTTTCCAGGGCTGGCAACTGCGCCAGTCGATGGCCGTGGACTTCTTCGGCGCTGTACTGGGTGATCGCGGTGAAGCTTGGGTTGACGTACTCGACCACGCCGTCGCAATTGACCAGCAGAAACGCGTTGGCGCTTTGCTCCACAGCCCGCTGGAACAAGTGCAGCGCGCTGGTGGCGGTGCGCCGGTTGTGGTTGTTGATCACTTGCGCGAACTGGTCCGCCAGCTCGCCGGCGAAGGCGATCTCATCCGCCTGCCAGGCACGCGAGCTGCCGCTTTGTTCCAGGCACAACACGCCGATGACTTGGCCGTCCACACGGATGCTCGCGTCGAGCATCGCGTGCACGTCCTTGGCGCGCAGGCTTTCGGCCATTTCCCGGGTGCGCGGGTCGCGCAACGCGTGGGTGGCGTCGATGGCGCGGCTCGAGTGCAGGGCTTCCAGGTAGTCCGGGAAGCCGCTGGCGTCGATCGCTTCAGGCAAGTGATGCTGTTGGTCGTCGCGGTGGTACGCCGAGATCGGCACCAGGCGCTGGCCTTCAAGGTTCCAGATGCTCGCGCAATCGATCTGGTAGATGTCGCACGCGCTGCGGGTGATCAGCTCGGCGGCTTCCTGCAGCGAGTTGGGCGTGGTGTAGCGCTGGCGTGCCAGCAGCAGGATCAGCTCCTGTTGGGCGCGCACACGCTCCAGATGCTGCAACTGTTCCTGCTGGGCACGCTGGTTGAGTTCCAGGGCGATCTGCAGGCGGCTGTTCTGGTTTTCCAGGTCTGCGGTCGGGGCGGCAGTGGGGATTTCGCTGAACAGGCCGTCAACCACCATCAGGTAGCCGCGCAGCAGGTGACGATTGTGTTGTTTGTAGGCCTCGCCCATCTCCAGCAGGCTCAAAGGCCCGTCGCTGGTGTGCAAGGTGTAGCGCACCAGGTAATGCGGGCTTTGGGTCAGTTGTTGCTGGATGGCGTCGTGCAGTTGGTAGCGCGCCTGCGGTTCCATCAGGCTGGCGTAGGGCGTGCCGACCAGGGCGCACAGCTCGACTGCCGGCAGACCAAATTGGCGCTCGCAATTGGGGTCGAGGTACAGCAGCGCCCAGCTTGCCTCATTAAGCCGTTCGAAACGCAGCATGCCGAGGCGCGAAGGCACCGGTAACTGCGTCACTACCTCGGCCGCCATACGGGCGACATCGGGTTGGCTTTTCATGGGGAAACTCGCTTGGAAAAATGCGCACGGCGCCGGGCTCACGCCCTCTTTACTGTCGCCTGCGGCAAGGTTGCATCATGCAGCACGCACTGACAAGAGAGGATGAAGGCTAAGTGCTATATGGCTGTTATCGGCCGCGGGAACGGTTTCTACAATCCAGGTGATGGGTGGCGCATTGACGCAGGCGCTACGCCCCTTGCCCCGACAAAAAAGCAGGCCAAAAAAAGCCCCGCCAGTTGGCGGGGTTGAGGTACGAGCGTGGCGCTCGGAAATCGGTGCAGCCAGGCCTCCCTGGTAAAAGGGAGGCCCGTTGAGGCTTACAGCAGGATGGTGCGGATGTCGTTCAGCAGTTGGCTCAGACGCTGCGTGAAGCGTGCAGCGGCGGCGCCGTTGATCACACGGTGATCGTAGGACAACGACAGCGGCAGCATCAGCTTCGGCTGGAACGCTTTACCGTCCCACACAGGCTGGATAGTGGCCTTGGACACACCCAGGATCGCCACTTCCGGCGCGTTGACGATTGGCGTGAAGCCAGTGCCGCCAATGTGCCCGAGGCTGGAGATGGTGAAGCAGGCGCCCTGCATATCGTCTGCGGTCAGCTTCTTGTCACGGGCCTTGGCGGCCAGTGCAGCAGCTTCGGCAGCCAGTTGCAGCAGGCTCTTCTGATCAACGTTCTTGATCACAGGCACCAGCAGGCCGTCCGGGGTATCAACTGCAAAACCGATGTGCACGTATTTCTTGCGAATGATCGCTTTACCGCTTGGCGCCAGCGAACTGTTGAAGTCCGGCAGTTCCTTGAGCAGGTGCGCGCAGGCCTTGAGCAGCAGAGGCAGCACGGTCAGTTTCACGCCAGCTTTCTCGGCCACGGCTTTCTGCGCAACGCGGAAAGCTTCCAGGTCGGTGATGTCGGCCTGGTCGAACTGGGTCACGTGCGGAATGTTCAGCCAGCTACGGTGCAAGCTCGACGCGCCGATTTGCATCAGGCGAGTCATCGGCACTTCTTCGGTTTCGCCGAAGCGGCTGAAGTCCACGACCGGGATTGGCGGAATACCAGCGCCACCGGTAGCAGCGCCGGCAGCCGGAGCTTCCTTGGCCTTCTGCATCATGGCCTTGACGTAAACCTGCACGTCTTCCTTGAGCACGCGACCGTGCGGGCCGGTGGCCGACACAGCGTTCAACTCAACGCCGAACTCACGGGCCAGCTGACGCACGGCTGGGCCGGCGTGAACCTTGGCACCGCTTGGCGCAGGTGCGGCAGCAGCAGGGGCCGGAGCGGCCTCGGCTTTTGCAGCAGGTGCAGGAGCGGCAGCAGCCGGAGCGGGAGCCGCGTCAGCTTTTGCAGCAGGAGCGGCCGCAGCCGGTGCTGGAGCAGCAGCCGGCGCAGCGCCTTGTACTTTCAGCTTGAGGATGAAGTCGCCAGTGCCGACTTCGTCTTCGAGCTTGACCGCGATGCTTTCCACCACGCCGGCCGCCGGCGATGGGATTTCCATGGAGGCCTTGTCGGACTCCAGGGTGATCAGCGACTGGTCGGCTTCGACGGTGTCGCCGACCTTGACCAGCAGCTCGATGATCTTGGCCTTGCCCGACGAGCCGATGTCCGGGACGTGAATGTCCTGAACAGAGGCCTCAGCCGGAGCAGCGGCCGGGGCTGCAGGCGCCTCGGCAGCGGCGGCAGGCTTTTCAGCAGCCGGTGCGGGTGCAGCAGCGGCAGCAGGCGCTGGCGCAGGGGCCGCGTCAGCGGCACCTTCGATTTCCAGTTCCAGCAGTTCGTCGCCTTCTTTCAGGCGGTCGCCCAGCTTCACTTTCAGGCTCTTGACCACACCGGCCTTGGGAGCAGGGATTTCCATGCTCGCCTTGTCCGATTCCAGGGTCAGGATGCTCTGGTCGGCTTCGACGGTGTCGCCGACCTTTACAAACAGCTCGATTACTTCACCTTCACCGCTGCCGATGTCAGGTACGCGAATGAGTTCGCTCACAAAAAATCTCCTCAGCAGTCCAGTGGGTTGCGTTTTTCCGGGTTGATACCGAACTTGACGATAGCGTCAGCCACCACCTTGGGTTCGATCTCACCACGGTCAGCCAAGGCTTCCAGGGCTGCCAACACCACGAAGTGACGGTCAACTTCGAAGAAGTGACGCAGCTTCTTGCGGCTGTCACTGCGGCCGAAACCGTCGGTGCCCAGGACTTTGAACTCCTTGGACGGGACCCACTGGCGAATCTGTTCAGCAAACAGCTTCATGTAGTCGGTAGAGGCGATGACTGGACCTTTACGGCCGGCCAGGCATTCTTCGACGTAGCTCTTCGCTGGCTTCTGACCTGGGTGCAGGCGGTTGTTACGCTCCACTGCCAGGCCGTCGCGACGCAGTTCGTTGAAGCTGGTAACGCTCCACACGTCGGCGCCGACGTTGAACTCTTCACGCAGGATCTTGGCCGCTTCACGCACTTCGCGCAGGATGGTGCCGGAGCCCATCAGCTGTACGTGGTGTGCCGCTTCCTTGGTGTCTTCTTCGAGCAGGTACATGCCCTTGATGATGCCTTCCTCGACACCGGCCGGCATGGCTGGCTGCTGGTAGGACTCGTTCATCACGGTGATGTAGTAGAAAACGTCCTGCTGCTCTTCGGTCATCTTCTTCATGCCGTCCTGGATGATCACCGCCAGCTCATAGCCGTAGGTTGGATCAAAGGTGCGGCAGTTCGGGATGGTGGCAGCCAGGATGTGGCTGTGACCGTCTTCGTGTTGCAGGCCTTCGCCGTTCAGCGTGGTCCGCCCGGCAGTACCGCCGATCAGGAAGCCACGGGTACGGCTGTCGCCTGCTGCCCACGCCAGGTCGCCGATACGCTGGAAGCCGAACATCGAGTAGAAGATGTAGAACGGCAGCATCGGCTGGTTGTGGCTGGAGTACGAGGTACCGGCAGCGATGAAGGAGCTCATGGCGCCCGCTTCGTTGATGCCTTCTTCGAGGATCTGGCCCTTTTTGTCTTCCTTGTAGAACATCACCTGGTCTTTATCGACTGGCTCGTAGAGCTGGCCGACGGAGGAGTAGATGCCCAACTGACGGAACATGCCTTCCATACCGAAGGTACGGGCTTCGTCCGGGATGATCGGGACGATACGCGAGCCGATTTCCTTGTCCTTGACCAGCTGCGCCAGGATGCGCACGAAGGCCATGGTGGTGGAGATTTCACGGTCGCCCGAGCCGTCCAGGATAGCCTTGAGGGTATCGAGTGGCGGCGTCGGAATGTCGAAAGACTTGGCGCGGCGCTGTGGCACGAAACCGCCCAGTGCAGTGCGACGCTCGCTGAGGTAGCGGGCTTCGGCGCTGTTTGGCTCCGGCTTGAAGAACGGCAGGTTCTCCAGCTCTTCGTCCTTGACCGGGATGTCGAAGCGGTCGCGGAACAGCTTCAGGCTTTCAACATCAACCTTCTTGGTGTTGTGCGCGGTGTTTTTCGCTTCGCCGGCACCGGTGCCATAACCCTTGATGGTCTTGGCCAGGATGACGGTCGGTTGTTCTTTGTGGTTGACCGCTTCGTGGTACGCCGCGTAGACCTTGTACGGGTCGTGGCCGCCACGGTTGAGTTTCCAGATCTCGTCGTCGGACAGGTCTGCAACCATTGCCTTGAGTTCAGGCGTGTTGAAGAAATGTTCACGGACGAACGCGCCGTCTTTGGCTTTGTAGTTCTGGTACTCGCCGTCGATGACTTCGTCCATGCGACGCTGCAGGATACCGTCGACGTCTTTGGCCAGCAGTGGGTCCCAGAAACGGCCCCAGATCACTTTGGTCACGTTCCACTGAGCACCGCGGAACACGCCTTCGAGTTCCTGGATGATCTTGCCGTTGCCGCGAACCGGGCCGTCGAGGCGCTGCAGGTTGCAGTTGATGACGAAGATCAGGTTGTCGAGCTTCTCGCGGCCAGCCAGGGAGATGGCGCCCAGGGATTCCGGCTCGTCACACTCGCCGTCGCCCAGGAAGCACCAGACTTTCTGCTTGCCTTCAGGGATGAAGCCACGCGCTTCCAGGTACTTCATGAAACGTGCCTGGTAGATCGCCTGGATTGGGCCAAGGCCCATCGACACAGTCGGGAACTGCCAGAAATCAGGCATCAGCCAAGGGTGCGGGTACGACGACAGGCCGTTACCGTCCACTTCCTGGCGGAAGTTGTTCATGTGTTCTTCGGTGATGCGGCCTTCCATGAACGCACGGGCGTAAACGCCTGGAGAAGTGTGGCCCTGGAAGTAGATCAGGTCGCCGCCGTGTTCGTCGGTCGGGGCCTGGAAGAAGTAGTTGAAGCCGATGTCATACAGGGTTGCGCTGGAAGCGAAGCTGGAGATGTGACCGCCCAGGTCAGAATCTTTCAAGTTCGTGCGCATTACCATCGCCATGGCGTTCCAACGTACCAGCGAGCGAATGCGGCGTTCCATGAACAGGTCGCCAGGCATGCGTGCTTCGTGGGTAACGGGGATGGTGTTGCGGTATGGCGTGGTGATGGCGTAAGGCAATTGCGAGCCGCTGCGGGTCGCGAGTTCGCCCATACGGGTCATCAGGTAGTGAGCACGGTCTTCGCCTTCTTTGTCGAGAACCGATTCCAGGGCGTCCAGCCATTCCTGGGTTTCGACGGGATCGAGGTCTTGCATGGCTTGCTCCAGGGCGGAAAGGCTACCAGAATCGGTTGCCTGAAGTTTGCGACTGGCCTTGTGGGCAGACGACATAAATTCTTGGATGGCCGAAGGTTGCTTCGGCGTCCTGTAGTTTTACTACAAATCGTCGGCCATTTCAGCCTTTCGAATGTATATACGAGTAGTAAAACTACACAAGACCGAGTGGATTGCTCGGTCTGGCTGGTGAGCATAATCGTTATTGTTGATCTTTTGCGAACAAGAAAAGGTGAAAGTTTGATGTTGCCTGCCAAGATTAATTTAATTTCAGCTATTTATAACCTTTGTTCGACAGTCCTTCACCGAGCGTGGTTCTTGCGTTCACAGCAACAAGCCTTTTACGCGCCGATCAAGGATAGACCATGAGCCTTCCAGCACTGGCCCCATTACCGGCCATTCTCTTGCCTTTTGCCCAGCGGGCCGAGCAGTCATTTCGTGACGCAGTGGCCGCGCTGGACGACGATCATGGACTTTCTGCATGGACGCCGCAACGGTGGGCTGACTTCGCCCGCGTGTGCGCCGCCAGTGATTTTGTCATTGAACAGAGCCTGCGTGACCCTTTGATGTTGCTCGAGCTGGTGGCCTGGGGCGAGCTGGACCGCGGCTTTGCGCCCGGCGAGCTGTGCGGTCAGATCGCCGGCGCCGTGCAACAGGTAGAAACAGAAGATGAGCTGGGTCGCGTGCTGCGTCGCCAGCGCACCCGCCAGCAAGTGCGCATCATCTGGCGCGACCTGACGCGCCAGGCCGACCTGGTGCAAACCTGTCGCGACCTTTCCGACATGGCCGACGCCAGCATCGACCAAGCCTACCAATGGCTGTACCAACGCCATTGCGTGCAATTTGGCACACCCACCGGCCGACGCAGCGGCGAAGCCCAACACATGGTCATTCTGGGCATGGGCAAACTCGGCGCCGTGGAGCTGAACCTGTCCTCTGATATCGACCTGATCTTCGCCTACCCCGAGGGCGGCGAGACGGTGGGCGTGAAGCGCGCGCTGGATAACCAGGAGTTTTTTATCCGGCTTGGTCAAAAACTGATCAAGGCGCTCGACCCGATGACGGTCGACGGGTTTGTGTTCCGCGTCGACATGCGCCTGCGCCCCTACGGTTCGGCTGGCGCCCTGGTGCTCAGCTTCAACGCGCTGGAACAGTACTACCAGGACCAGGGCCGTGATTGGGAACGCTACGCCATGATCAAGGCGCGCGTGGTTGCCGGTGACCAGGTGGCCGGTGCGCAACTGCTGGATATGCTGCGCCCGTTCGTCTATCGGCGTTACCTGGACTTTTCGGCCATCGAAGCGCTGCGCACCATGAAGCAGCTGATCCAGCAGGAAGTGCGGCGCAAAGGCATGGCCGACAACATCAAGCTGGGCTCGGGCGGCATCCGCGAAGTGGAATTTATCGCCCAGGCGTTCCAGTTGATCCACGGCGGCCGCGACCTGAGCCTGCAACAACGGCCATTGCTCAAGGTGCTCGGCACGCTCGAAGGGCAGGGTTATTTGCCTGCGACAGTGATTGCCGAGTTACGCAACGGCTACGAATTCTTGCGTTACACCGAGCATGCGATCCAGGCGATCGCCGACCGCCAGACGCAAATGCTCCCGGACACCCCGGAAGATCAGGCGCGCATTGCCTTTATGCTGGGCTTTGCCGATTGGTCCGCGTTCCATGAGCGCCTGATGTATTGGCGTGGTCGGGTGGATTGGCACTTCCGCCAGGTCATCGCCGACCCCGACGAAGAAGAAGGCGCAGAGAGTGAGCTGGTCGTAGGTGGCGAGTGGCTGCCACTGTGGGAAGAGTCTCAGGACGAAGACGCCGCTCGCCTGCAATTGCAGGAAGGTGGCTTTACCGACGCGCCCAAAGCCCTCAAAGCCCTGGCCGGCTTGCGCGGCAGCCCGCAATTGCGTGCCATGCAGCGCCTGGGGCGGGAGCGGCTGGATGCTTTTATTCCGCGTCTGCTGGCCCAGGCCGTCGAACACGCCAACCCGGATTTGGTGCTTGAGCGTGTACTGCCGCTGGTCGAAGCCGTCGCTCGCCGGTCCGCTTATCTGGTGCTGCTCACGGAAAACCCCGACGCTTTGCGCCGTCTGCTCACACTGTGCGCCGCCAGCCCGTGGATCGCCGAACAGATCACGCGCTTCCCGCTGTTGCTCGACGAACTGCTTAACGAAGGCCGCCTGTTCAAACCGCCGTTGGCGCCGGAACTCGCCGCCGAGTTGCGCGAACGCCTCACGCGCATCCCTGAGGATGACCTTGAGCAGCAGATGGAGGCGCTGCGCCACTTCAAGCTGGCTCACCGTCTGCGCGTGGCCGCCTCGGAAATCGCCGGCAGCCTGCCATTGATGAAAGTCAGCGATTACCTGACCTGGCTTGCCGAAGCCATTCTCGAACAAGTACTGGCCCTGGCGTGGCGCCAGACCGTGGCCCGCCACGGCTCGCCGCAGCGGCTTGACGGTACGCTGTGCGACCCGGGGTTCATCATTGTCGGTTATGGCAAGGTGGGTGGCATCGAGCTGGGGCATGGTTCTGACCTGGACCTGGTGTTTATCCACGACGGTGACCCGCAGGCCGAGACTGACGGCGCCAAGCCGATCGACGGCGCGCAGTTCTTCACGCGCCTGGGCCAGCGCATCATCCACTTGCTGACCACCCAGACCAACTCCGGCCAGCTGTATGAGGTCGACATGCGCCTGCGCCCATCCGGCGCGTCCGGCTTGCTGGTGAGTTCACTCGGAGCCTTCGAGCGCTATCAGCAAAATGAGGCCTGGACCTGGGAACATCAGGCGCTGATCCGCGCGCGGGTGCTGGTGGGCAGTCAGGATGTGGGCCAGGCGTTCGAGCACGTACGCGCCAGAGTATTGGGGCGTGAGCGTGACCTGACCAAGCTGCGCCAGGAGGTCAGCGAGATGCGCGCCAAGATGCGCGACAACCTGGGCACCCGGTCTACGGCGGCCGGCACCGGCGCCAATGCCTTTGAGCCCACGGTGGTGTTCGACCTCAAGCAGGACGCCGGAGGTATCGTCGATATTGAATTTATGGTGCAATACGCGGCTTTGGCGTGGTCTGCGCAACATCCATCGTTGCTGCGCTACACCGACAATATCCGCATTCTGGAGGGCCTGGAGCAGGTCGGGCTGATGCCCGCCGCCGATGCCCATCTGCTGCGCGAGGTGTATAAAGCCTACCGTTCCGCCGCGCACCGCCAGGCCTTGCAAAATGAGGCTGGCACGGTAGCCGGGGATCAGTTCGCCGACGAACGGCGCCAGGTGATGCGAATCTGGCAGGCGCTGGGGTTAAGCTGATTAATTGAGTGGCGCCAATTTAATGTGGAAATCGGCCTTATGTGGGAGCCGGGCTTGCCCGCGATGCAGGCGCCTCGGTACTTCAGTCATACCGAAGCGATGCCATCGCAGGCAAGCCAGCTCCCACACAAAGCGCGATCTACAATCATTGTCGATGCGGGGAGGCATAAGCCTCCCCGCATCGTTTGTGGAAACTACATGAATATTCTGATCGTTGGGCCCAGTTGGGTCGGTGACATGGTGATGGCGCAGACACTGTTCCAGTGCCTGAAACAGCGTCATCCCGACTGCCAAATCGACGTGCTCGCCCCCGAGTGGAGCCGGCCGATCCTCGAGCGCATGCCCCAGGTGCGCAAGGCCTTGAGCTTCCCGCTCGGCCACGGTGCCCTCGAATTGGCGACGCGCCGGCGCATCGGCAAATCCATGGTCGGCCAGTACGACCAGGCGATCCTGTTGCCCAACTCGCTCAAGTCGGCGCTGGTGCCGTATTTCGCCGGCATCCCCAAACGCACCGGCTGGCGCGGCGAGTTTCGCTACGTCTTGCTCAACGATGTGCGCACCCTCGACAAAGCACGCTACCCGCTGATGATCGAGCGCTTCATGGCCCTGGCCTACGAGCCAGGTGCCGACCTGCCGACGCCGTACCCGCGCCCCAGCTTGCAGATCGACCCGGTAACCCGTGACGCGACCCTGGCCAAGTTCGGCCTGATGCTCGACCGTCCGGTGCTGGCGCTGTGCCCAGGCGCGGAGTTTGGCGAGTCCAAGCGCTGGCCGTCGGAGCATTACGCCAAAGTCGCCGAGATGAAGATTCGCGAAGGCTGGCAGGTGTGGTTGTTCGGTTCGAAAAACGATCACTCGGTGGGCGAGGACATCCGCCAGCGCCTGATCCCTGGGCTGCGCGAAGAAGCGGTGAACCTCAGCGGCGACACGTCACTGGCCGAAGCCATCGACCTGCTGTCCTGCGCCGACTCGGTGGTGTCCAACGACTCCGGCCTGATGCACGTGGCTGCCGCGTTGAATCGCCCACTGGTGGCGGTGTACGGCTCGACCTCGCCTGGCTTCACACCGCCGTTGGCCGACAAGGTCGAAGTGGTGCGCCTGGGCCTGGATTGCAGTCCGTGTTTTGAGCGTACCTGCCGTTTCGGCCACTACAATTGCCTGCGCCAGCTGCTGCCGCAACCGGTCAGCGACGCGTTGCAGCGGTTGCAAGGCTCTGTGGTCGAGGTCCGTTAGTTTGCGAGTACTGGTAGTCAAGACCTCATCCCTGGGCGACGTGATCCACGCCTTGCCGGCACTGACCGACGCGGCGCGGGCGATCCCCGGCATTCGCTTTGACTGGGTGGTGGAGGAAGGCTTTGCCGAGATCCCCACCTGGCACCCGGCGGTGGACCAGGTGATTCCGGTGGCGATTCGTCGCTGGCGCAAAAACATCTGGCAAACCATCAAGAGCGGCGAGTGGCGACGGTTCAAGCAGCGTGTTCAGTCGACCAAATATGACTTGGTGATTGACGCCCAAGGCCTGCTGAAAAGTGCCTGGCTGACGCGCTACGTGCGCGCTCCGGTAGCGGGTTTCGACGAGCATTCTGCACGCGAACCCATCGCTGCGCGTTTCTACTCGCGCCGCCTGGCCGTGGCCCGTGGGCAGCATGCGGTAGAGCGTTTGCGCCAGCTGTTCGCCGTTGCGCTGGGCTACGACCTGCCCAAGGGGTTGGGCGACTACGGCCTGAGCACCGACAAGCTGCTCGGCCTGCCGCCGAAAAAACCCTTTGTGCTGCTGCTGCACGGCACCACCTGGGACACCAAGCACTGGCCCGAAGCCTATTGGCGCGAGCTGGCCGAGCGCATGGGCCGCCTGGGCGTGGACGTGAAGTTGCCGTGGGGCAATGCCGACGAAAAAGCCCGTGCCGAACGCCTGGCCCATGGCCTGCAAAACGCCGAAGTGCTGCCCAAGCTCAACCTGGCCGGCGTGGCCCGCGTGCTGGCCGGCGCCCGTGCCTGCGTGGCGGTGGACACTGGCCTAGGCCATCTGGCCGCTGCGTTGGACGTGCCGACCATTTCCCTGTTCGGCCCCACCAACCCCGGCCTGACCGGCGCCTATGGCAAGGGCCAGATTCACCTGGCCAGCGACTTCCCGTGCGCGCCGTGCCTGCAAAAACACTGTACCTATCAACCAACGGCCGACGACCTGCGTCGGTTCGACATCAAGCGTGAGTCGCCCCTGTGCTTCACGCGCCTGAACCCTGAGCGTGTGGCAAGCCGACTGAGCACGTTGTTACTGGCTGAGGAGCTGCACTGATGCAACTGGCTTTTGTTCTGTACAAATATTTCCCCTTCGGTGGCCTGCAGCGCGACTTCATGCGCATCGCCCTGGAGTGCCAGCAGCGCGGCCATCAGATTCGTGTCTACACGCTGATCTGGGAAGGCGACATTCCGCCGGGCTTCGAAGTGCTGGTGGCGCCGGTCAAGGCGTTCTTCAACCATCGGCGCAATGAAAAGCTCAGCGCCTGGATGGAAGCCGACCTGGCCAAACGCCCGGTGGACCGTCTGATCGGCTTCAACAAAATGCCCGGCCTGGACGCGTACTACGCCGCCGATGGCTGCTTTGAAGACAAGGCGCAAAACCTGCGTCACTCGCTGTACAAAAGCTTTGGCCGTTACCGCCATTTTGCCGAGTACGAGCGCGCGGTGTTCGCCAGGGACGCCAAGACTGAAATCCTGATGATCTCTGAAGTGCAGCAACCGCTGTTCATCAAGCATTACGACACCCCGCTGGAACGTTTCCACCTGCTGCCGCCGGGCATCGCCCAGGACCGCCGCGCGCCGCCGAATGCCGCCGAAATCCGCGAAGGTTTCCGCCAGGAATTCAACCTCGCCGACGACGACTTGCTGCTGGTGCAAATCGGTTCGGGCTTCAAGACCAAGGGCGTTGATCGCAGCCTCAAGGCCCTGGCCGCCTTACCGGCGGAACTGAAAAAACGCACGCGTCTGTTTGTAATTGGCCAGGACGACCCCAAAGTATTCCAATTGCAGAGTGCTACGTTGGGGCTGGGCGATAACGTGCAGTTCCTCAAAGGGCGCAGCGATATTCCGCGTTTCCTGCTGGGCGCCGACCTGTTGATCCACCCGGCGTACAACGAAAACACCGGCACCGTGTTGCTCGAAGCCCTGGTGGCCGGGTTGCCGGTGCTGGTCTCGGCGGTGTGTGGTTACGCCCACTACATCAGCGAGGCCGACAGTGGGTTGGTGCTGGACGAGCCGTTCGATCAAACGCAGCTCAACCACTACCTGACACGCATGCTTACCGACACTGCACAGCGTGCGGCCTGGGGCCGCAATGGGTTGGCGTACGCCGAGACGGCCGACCTCTACAGCATGCCGCAGCACGCGGCGGATGTGATTCTGGCGGAGCCAAAACGATGAAGTTGATGCTTGCCGAACCGTTCAAGACCCTCTGGGCCGGGCGTGATGCCTTCGCCGAAGTCGAGCGGCTGGAAGGCGAGGTGTACCGTGAACTTGAAGCCCGGCGCACCTTGCGCACCGAGGTGGATGGGCGTGGCTATTTCGTGAAGATCCACCGTGGCATCGGCTGGGGCGAGATCGTCAAGAATCTGGTCACCGCCAAGCTGCCGGTGCTCGGTGCGGGCCAGGAGTGGCAGGCCATCCAGCGCTTGCATGAGATCGGCGTGCCGACCATGACCGCCGTGGCGTACGGCGAGCGCGGCAGCAACCCGGCCGACCAGCACTCGTTCATCATCACTGAAGAACTGGCGCCGACTGTCAGCCTGGAAGATTTCAGCATCGACTGGCTCAAGCAGCCGCCCGCGCCGCGCCTCAAGCACGCGCTGATCGCCGAAGTGGCGCGCATGACCGGCATGATGCATCGCGGTGGGGTCAACCATCGCGATTGCTACATCTGCCACTTCCTGTTGCACACCGATACGCCGGTGACGGCTGACACCTTCAAGTTGTCGGTGATCGACCTGCACCGCGCCCAGACCCGCGACAAAATCAGTCATCGCTGGCGCGACAAAGACCTGGCCGCGTTGTACTTCTCGGCGCTGGACATTGGCTTGACGCGTCGTGACAAGCTGCGCTTCCTCAAAGGCTACTTCCAGCAGCCGTTGCGCCAGATCCTCGCTGAAGAAAATGCTTTGTTGCAGTGGCTGCAAACCAAGGCCGACAAGCTGTATGCACGTAAACAACGCTACGGGGATGCGCTCTGATGGCGGGTTGGAACCTGGAACCTGCTTACGCCGCCCTGGCGGATGATTTCGGCAGCCTTGAAGCGGTATTCGCCCTGCAAGGCGAGCGCCTGACCCGCGACCCATTGTCGGAAGTGATTCGAGTGGCGCGCGGCGGGATCAATTACTACGTCAAGCGTTACGTCGGTGCCGGCAAGGGCCTGCGCCGCTACTTGGGCAAGCCTCGGGTGAAGTCCGAATGGCAGAACCTCAAGCGTTTCGCCAAGTGGGGCATTCCCACCGCCGACGTGGTGGCCTGGGGGCTGGAACGCAAAGGCCTGGCCTACGCGCGGGGCGCGATGATCACCCGCGAATTGCCCAAGACTGAAGACTTGTCGGTGCTGGCTGATCGCAAAGATCCGCGCTTGAAAGACCCCAACTGGGTCAGCGTGATCAGTCGCCAGCTCGCCGAATACACGCGCACCATGCATGAGCACCGCTTCACCCATAACGATTTGAAGTGGCGCAACCTGCTGGTCGACGACCAGCAGACCCTGTACCTCATCGATTGCCCCAACGGTGATTTCTGGCGCGGTTTCTGGCTCAAGTACCGAATTACCAAGGACCTGGCCTGCCTGGACAAGGTCGCCAAGTATCACTTGTCGGCCACACAGCGCCTGCGCTTCTACATGCAATACCGCCAACGCACGCACCTGACGGCGTCAGACAAACAGCGAATTCGCCACGTGGTGAAGTTTTTCGAGGGACGCGAATGAGTGATTTCCTGGCGGCCGAAGACCGCGCTCTGCTGGAGCGCCATGGTCTGGCAACCTTTGACGCCCTGTGGGCCAGACAACTGGACGCGGTGGATGAGCCCAATACCAGCAAGGGTGGCTGGAGCAGCGTGTTTCGCCTGGAGCTTGAAGGGCAGGGTTACTACCTCAAGCGCCAGAGCAACTACCGGACACGCACGCTGCACAAGCCGTTTGGCGAGCCCACCTTTGCGCGCGAATTTCGCAATATCAGCCGTTATCAGAAACTCGGTATTCCGGCGTTGCAGGCCGCTTTTTTCGGTGAGCGCAAGGTCAGCGGCGAGCA
The DNA here is from genome assembly GCF_963879675.1 of Pseudomonas sp. Larv2_ips. Taxonomy (NCBI): domain Bacteria; kingdom Pseudomonadati; phylum Pseudomonadota; class Gammaproteobacteria; order Pseudomonadales; family Pseudomonadaceae; genus Pseudomonas; species Pseudomonas sp. Larv2_ips. The sequence goes on along the minus strand of NZ_CAWOAW010000031.1, from coordinate 249,084 downwards.
CCGCGCGATGTTGCTGACCCGTGCCCTGGACGGTTGGAACGACCTGGATTCGTTGCTGGAGCAGTGGTCGCAACTGACTGACGCCCAGCACCGCGCAATTCTGCTGGCCTGCGGTCAATTGGCCCGTCATCTGCACAGCGTAGGTCAGGTACATGGCTGTTTTTATCCCAAGCATATTTTTCTGCAGGCCCTGGGCGACGGTTACGCCGCGCAGCTGATCGACCTGGAGAAAACCCGCCCGCTGTTGTTCGGCCAGCGTGACCGGGTCAAAGACCTGGAGCCGCTGCTGCGCCGCGCGCCGCAGTGGACGGACGCGCAAGTGCGGCAGTTGCTGGCGGCCTACCTGGCAGAGCCTGAAAACAGCGCAAAGGTGGGTGCCTGGTTTGAACGGCTGACGGCGCGTCGCAGCCACAAGGAGAACCGCTGATGCGTTTGTCCGAGCTGAAAAAAGCCGGCCGCACGCCCAGCCTGCCGCTGACCATCGAACTGGCAGATGCCGCCGGCCCAGGGCAGTTGCAACTGCTCAGTCTGTTGCGTGTGTTGCCGGGCGAGCGTTATGTGGGCGCCGGCGTCTGGCGCGGGCGTACGGTGCTGGCCAAATTATTGGTGGGCAGCAAGGCGGCACGGCATTTTCAGCGCGAGCTCAGCGGCGTACGCTTGCTCGCCCAGCAAGGCCTGACCACGCCGCAGCTGTTGGCCGATGGCTTGCAGGAAGGCGAGGGCGGCTGGCTGCTGTTCGACTTTATTGAAGGCGCCCAAAGCCTCGCCGATGCCTGGCAGGCAGTTGAAGGCTTGCCGCCGCTGGCGGACGAACAAACAGCCGTGCTCGCCGAGGCGCTGGGGGCGATTGCCCACATGCATGCCAAAGGGCTGTGGCAGGAAGACCTGCACCTGGACAACCTGCTGCGTCAGGACGGCAAGCTGTACCTGATTGACGGCGCCGGCATTCGTGTCGAAGCCGCAGGCAAGCCGCTGTCGCGCAACCGGGTACTGGAAAACCTCGGGGTGTTTTTTGCGCAGTTGCCGAAAAACCTCGAACCCTTTACCGAGGAATTATTGGTCTATTACCTGCTGAGCAATGGCGAGCACGCCCTGCCGCTGGAAGCGCTCGAAAAGCAGGTGCGCAAGGTCAGCGCCTGGCGCTTGAAGGACTTTTTGAACAAGGTTGGCCGCGACTGCACGCTGTTCAGTGTCGTGCGTGGCGCCTTTGCCTTGCGCGCCATTCGCCGTGAGGAAGAGGCCGCCTTGCTGCCGGTGCTGGAGCAGGCCGATGCATTGCTGGATCAGGGCCACCTGTACAAAACCGGCGGGGCCGCCAGCGTGGGCAAGGTCGAGGTGGGCGGTCGGCCGCTGGTGATCAAGCGCTACAACATCAAGGGTTTCGCCCATTGGCTCAAGCGCTTCTGGCGCCCGAGCCGCGCCTGGCATTCGTGGCGCGAAGGCAACCGTCTGGCGTTTCTGGGGATTGCTACGCCCAAGCCGCTGGCGGTGCTGGAGAAGCGGTTTTTGTGGCTGCGCAGTCGGGCGTACCTGGTGACTGAATACTTGCCGGGGCCGGACATCATCGAGCGTTTTGCGCCGTACGTTGAGCGCGGTGATGCGCCAGAGAATGAGCTGCTGGCGCTGGATCATCTGTTTGCCGAGCTGATTCGTGAGCGCATCAGTCATGGTGACTTCAAAGGCCATAACCTGTTCTGGCATGCAGACCGCTGGGCCTTGATCGACCTGGACGCCATGTGTCAGCACAGTTCACTCGCCAGCTTCGCGCCGGTGTATGCCAAGGACCGCGCGCGGTTTATGCGCAACTGGCCCGAGAGCAGCGCGCTGTACCAGCTGATCGATCAGCGTTTGCCCAAAGCGATCGGCGCCGCCGGTTAAGACGGGCCTTCGGCTCTATCGCGGGCAAGCCCGCTCCTACAGGTTGATGTGGGCGCGGGCTGGCCCGCGATGACGGGCGCCCAGGCGCCGCGCTGGCTGATCAAAACTGATATTCAGCCCCCGCCCCCGCGTACCACGACCTTCCCGGCGCCGCTTCGTAATAGCGGAAGTTGCCGTCCCCGACGATCACCGAACCCACGTACTGGCGATCCAGCAAGTTATCCAGGCGCAGGGTCTGGTGGAAGGTCCAGTGCTCGACCTTCTGCTCGAAGCGCGCACGCCAGTTGAACACGCTGTAGGCCGGCGCGGCGCGTTGCTGGTTGGTGTCTTCCACGTAGACTTTGCTGCGGTACATGCCTTCGAGGGCGGTGCTGACCCAGTCGCGTGGTTTCCAGTTCAGCTCGGCGAAGAGCGTGGTCTGGGGGACGCCGGGCAGGTAGTTGCCTTTGTCGACCGCCGTGCTGGTGCCGCTGACGAAGTCGCTGTCATAGGTGGCTTGCAGGCGGGTGTAGGCGAGGTGGGTGCTCCACTGTTCGGTCAATTGGCTTTCCACGCCCAGTTCGAAACCACGGCGCAAGGTGCGACCGGCGTTCTGGTAGGTGGTGCGACCGCCGCTGGATTGCTGCACGACCAGTTCGTCATCGGTGGTGATCTGGAACACCGCAGCATTCACGCGTGTGTCCTGGCCGATCCGGGCCTTGAGCCCCATTTCATACTGCTTGCTGACCGACGGCTTGAGCGCGAAATTGAAGCCGTTCGAGCTGCTGGAATACGCCGACTCCGCCTGGGTCGGGGTTTCAAACCCTTTGCCTGCGCTCACATAGCCATGCAGGTCCGGTGTGAACGCATACATCACGCTCACTGACGGCGTGTTCTTCTGGTAGGTCTTGTTGCCGCTGTCGTTGCCGTCGCTGAGGAAGTGGTCGTCCACGTCCATCTTCATGGTGCTGTGACGCAGGCCGGCTTGCAGGGTCCAGTCGCCCAGCAACCAGTTGGCCTGCACGAACGGGTCGAGGCTGGTGGCGGTGTCGATTTCGTCGCGGCCCAGCGCGCCTTTGACGCCGTGCACGCCGTTGAGGGTGTTGGAGTAGCCTTGGCGATCATCCTGGCTGCGGTCGTAGTCGAGGCCGGTGATCAGGGTCAGGTCGCCGGGAACGCTGGTGATCGGCTGCAGCCAGTGGACGGAGCCGCCGTAGAATGTGCGGTCGAAGTTCACCACGCCGCCGCGGGCATTGGCCGGGTTGGGGGCGCCACTGGCGAACTTGTCCGGGATCGACAGGTACTGAATCACACTGCGCCGCCCTGTATACGCATTCACCTGCAGCGTGGCATCACCGATATAACGCTCGTAATTCAAGCCCAATTGCTGATGATCGATGCTTTTTCGCGTGTTGTACTGCAGCGCGGCCGGCGCTACCGAGCGCGGGTCCGCCTTGTACGCGGCCCAGGTCTGGCCCAGCGGGTCTTGCGTGCCGTTTTGCTCCAGGCTGCTGTAGATCAGCGCCAGTTTGCTGTCGTCATCGGGTTGGATATTCAGCTTGGCAAAGGTCTGGTCACGACGGGCGCTGCTGTGGTCGCGGTAGCCGTCGGTGTCCATGCGCGAGGCGTCGAGTACAAAACCGGCGCCATTCGCCGCGCCTTCGGCCGTCAGGTGGTTCTTGTTCAGGCCGTCACTGCCCACCAGCGTTTCGGCGCCGATGCGCGGCGGGCCTTCGCCATCGCGCGAGAACATCTGGATCACGCCGCCGGCATTGCTGCCATACAGCGTGGCGGCCGGGCCGCGCAGCACTTCGATGCGTTCGGCGGTGTCGAGGTTGAACGTGGCGGCCTGGCCCTGGCCATCCGGAGTGCTGGCGGGGATGCCGTCGGCGATCAGCTTGATGCCGCGCACGCCAAAGGCCGAGCGCGCACCGAAGCCGCGTGAGGAAATCTGCAGGTCCTGCGCGTAGTTCTGACGGTTCTGCACCACCAGGCCAGGCACGCGGGACAGGGCTTCGGAGGCATTGATGCCGAGTTGGCCCTCGCTGATCTGCTCGCGGCTGATGCTGTCGACCGAATACGGAAGGTCGAACGTCGGGCTGGCGCTGCGTGAACCGGTTACCACGCTGGGGTCGAGGATCAGGGCTGCGTCTTCAGCCCGGGCGGTGTCGCACAAGGTGAACAGGCTTGGCAGCAATAGGGTGAGGCGAGCAAGGGTTTTCATGGGGCAGCCCGAATCCGTGGCGCATAAGACATAAACGCGCAAAAGGGCGCGAGTTTAGTGAAATGCTGAGTTTTTGCCATTTCGGATTTTTCGCACGCAATTTGGCGATGCGCTTGGGTGGGGGATCCGACCTTTCGCTGATAGCGTGGCCGGCCGTTGGCGATCACAGGACAATCACAATGAAAATCACGGCTGCAATGGGTATTGCCGCACTGCTGGTGGGCGGTTGTGGGACCGTCAACAGCGTCATTCGCAAAGACGGCGACACCGCGCGTGAGCTGCGGCTTATCAAAACGTACTGCCAGTCCATACCCCGCGTTTACAGTGGCGTGGCCTTTGATTTCTGCGCGCTGCACGCGGCTCCCGATCCGACCGGCATACTGATACCCTTCGTGCTGCTGGACATTGCAGCGTCCGGCGTTGCCGATACCGTTGTGTTGCCCTACACGATTTATCGCCAGGCAAACGACGGCAACATCAGCGTCTATTGGCGCCCTGGCGGTTCTTGAACGAGGCTGTGCATAAGCTGGCCATGACAAATGGAGTTGTCTATGAATCGTGGTTTCACCCTTCCATGGATGCTGACGCTCGCACTGCTCACCGGCTGCGGCACCATCAATACCGTGTTTCGCCCGGACGCTGTGGCCAGCCAGAGCCTCAAGGATGCGCACAGCCACTGCGAAAACGTGCCGCGTATCTACAGCGGCGTGATCTACGGGTTTTGTTACTTGAACAGCGAGCCCCAGCCTGAAAAAGGCATCAACAACCCAACCTTTCCACCGCGCGAAAGCAATGCGTTCCCGGTCATTGCCATTGAGGCGATTGCCTCCGGTGTAATGGACACGCTGGTGCTGCCCTACACGATCTACCGCCAGAACAAGGACGGCAGCATTGAGATCTACCGCTAGGCGCAGTGACAACCGGTCGCCACATTCCCTAGATCATCACGTGGCGTGTTTACGCTATAATCCCGCCCTTTAGCTGTTTCTCGTCCAGGCGAGAGGCACACTTTTTTCAGGCGCAACCCGCCTGCATGCAGACTAAAAGAGGCTAGACCCCTGTGGCATTGACGATTCTTGGCCTGTCCGGCGCCCTTAGCCATGATCCTTCCGCAGCCTTGTATATCGACGGCAAGCTGATCGCGGCCGCCGAAGAAGAGCGCTTCGTACGCGACAAACATGCAAAGAACCGCATGCCCTACGAGTCGGCGAAGTTCTGCCTGGAACAAGCCGGTATCAAGCCTTCCGACGTTGACGTGGTGGCGATTCCGTTCGCCCCGATCAGCCTGTTCGGCGAGGCGCGCTGGCACTATGCCAAGCGTTACTGGTACGCCCCGGACCGCGCCCTTGACGCGATCCTGATGGGCAACCGTCGCTACAAGCGCTACCGCAACAAGATCGTCTGGTGCCTGGAGCAACTGGGCTTCGATCCGAAGAAAATCAAGATCGAACCGGTTGAACACCACCTGGCCCACGCCTCCAGCGCTTACCACTGCTCCGGCTTCCAGGAGAAAACCGCGATCCTCGGGATCGATGGCAAGGGCGAGTACGCCACCACCTTTTTCGGCTACGGCGAAAACGGCAAGATCCACAAGATCAAGGAATTCTACGACCCGGACTCCCTCGGCGGCCTGTATGGCGCGATCACCGAGTTCCTTGGTTTCGAGATGCTCGACGGCGAGTTCAAGGTCATGGGCATGGCGCCGTATGGCGATGCCAGCAAGTACGATTTCTCGCGCCTGGCCTCGTTTGAGAACGGCGAGCTGGTGATCAACACCGACTACGCCAACGTCATCGGCCTGCGTCGCTACAAAGAGAAGGGCAAGGGGTTCTACTTCTCGCCAAAACTGATCGAGTGGCTGGGTCCCAAGCGCGAAGGCGATATCGCCGACGAGCCGTACATCCACTACGCGGCCAGCATGCAAGCGCTGTTCGAGAAGCTGGCCCTGCAGATGATCGACCACTACCTGGGCGACATCCTCAAAGACACCGGCAAGCTGGCCTTCGCCGGCGGCTGCGCGCTGAACGTCAAGCTGAACCAGAAGATCATTGCCCGCGATGACGTCAAGGAGCTGTTCGTGCAGCCGGCGTCCGGCGATGCCGGCACCGCGGTGGGTGCCGCCGCCTACGTGTCCCACGCCCGTGGTGTACCGGTCGAGAAGATGGAACACGTCTACCTCGGCCCGTCCTACAGCAACGAAGACGTGATCGCCGCGTGCGCCAAGCACGCAAGCAAACCGGTGTGGCGCAAGATCGAGAACATGCCCAAGCGCATCGCCAAGATCATGGTCGACGGCAACCCGGTGGCCTGGTTCCAGGGCCGCATGGAGTTTGGCCCGCGCGCGTTGGGCGGTCGTTCGATCATTGGTTGCCCAAGCGCCACCGGCGTGGCGGATCGCATCAACCACCAGATCAAGTTCCGCGAGCGCTGGAGGCCTTTCTGCCCGTCGATGCTCGACACCGTTGCGCCACAGATGATCAAGGTCGATCACCCGGCGCCGTTCATGACCTTCACCTTTGAAGTGTCGGAAGAATGGAAAACCCGTGTGCCGGAAGTGGTGCACGAAGACGGCACTTCCCGTGCCCAGGTGCTCAAGCGCGAATACAACCCGCGTTACTACGACATGATGAAAGAGCTGGAAGTACTGACCGGCAACGGCGTGTCCCTGAACACCTCGCTCAACCGTCGCGGCGAAGCAATGATCTGCTCGCCGACCGACGCGCTGAACATGTTCTTCGGCTCCGACCTGCAGTACCTGATCATGGAAGACATCCTGGTCGTCAAAGACGGCGTGGACCCTTATGACTCGGTCGGCTGATCGCCACGTCCTGCAGTTCTGCCACGGCTATGACGGGCCGTTCCTCGATTGCGCGCGGCAGTACGCCAGCCTGTTTGCAGGCTCGGGCTACAAGGTGACCACGGTGTTTCTCACCGGGGCCGCCGACCCCGATGTGGCGGCCGGTTGTGCCTCTGATGAAGTGTTGTTCATGGAATTCAGCTCCAAGGCCATTCGTGGCCTGAAGCTGGGCGCCATCGGTGAGCTGCGCAAGATCGCGGCGTCACGCAATTTCAGTTTCTGCATTGCTCACCGGTTCAAGCCGATCTATATCGCCTTGCTCGGCACGCGCTTGCCGGTGATCGGTGTGCATCACGCTTTTGGTGATTATCAGCGCCGCAGCCGCAAGCTGTTTGCGTCGATTTTCCGCAAGCGTTTGAGCCTGCTTGGTGTGTCCGATGCGGTGCGTGATGACATGCGCCGTTGCTTGCCGGCCTGGCCGGCAGCGCGGATTCAAACGCTGTACAACCGCATCGACGTCGACGCCATGCAGGCCCTGCAGGTTCCGGCCGAAGCGGCGCGTGATGCGTTGGGGCTGTCGCCGGATGAGTGGGTGGTCGGCAACGTTGGCCGCCTGCACCCGGACAAGGACCAGGCGACCTTGCTCAAGGGGTTTGCCCTGGCGCTGCCGCATTTGCCGGCACAAAGTCGTCTGGCCATCCTCGGCACCGGCCGCTTGGAGAAAGACCTCAAGGCCTTGGCCCGTGAGCTTGGGATTGCCGAGCAGGTGCTGTTCCTCGGCCAGGTGCCGGATGCGCGCCGTTACTTCCGAGCCTTCGACGCCTTTGCCTTGAGTTCCGATCACGAGCCTTTCGGCATGGTACTGCTGGAGGCGATGGCCGCCGGCGTGCCGCTGTTGGCAACAGCGTGTGGTGGCGCCCGGGAAGTGGTCGAAGGCGTGGGGATCCTGTTTCCCTTCGGCGATGCCGAGCACTTGGGCCAGGGGCTTCGGCACCTGGCGGCAATGGATCGTCAGCAGCACGCGCAATGCGCCCAGATGATGCTGGAGCGCTTGCACGAGCAGTTCTCGGACCAGGCGGTTCGCGCTGCCTTCTGGCAGCTGCCGCACGTTACTGAACTGACCGCGAGGGCGTGATGCTCAATCGATTCCAAGGCTGGCGCGAGCGTGGCTGGTCCGTCGTTGACGCGTCCACCTACAGCGACGCCTGGCAGCGTTACGGTGGCAGTGTTGCCACCCATCCGCAGGTGGTTGAGCGTCTTGCCGGGCTGGCCGAGATTCCTGTGCGCTACCTGGCGTGGGAACACGGCGGCGAACTCAAGGCCTGTATTGCGACCTGGGGCCAGGACTTGGCGTTATCCAAGGATGTGCTCAAGCGCAAAGGCAAGAAGGGCTTGTTCGACTTGGGCAATGCCGAGTTGATTCTGCCGGCCGCCGCCGATGCTCAAGCCCCTTTGCGTCATCGCGCGCGCTACCTGTCGGCGCTGAATGAAGGCCGTTTTGCCGGCATCAAGCTGCAGACCGAGCAGTTGGCCATGGCGCGTACCCCGGAAGAACTGTCGAAGAAATTTCGCTATAACCAGCGCCGCGAGTTGCGTCTGCTGGAAGAGGCGGGCGGTGTTGTGCGTGCGGTCCAGACGTTCACCAGTGCCGAGCTGGCGGCAATTTACTGTGATTTGTTCCAACGCCGCTGGGGCTTTCCCGCCACCGGCGCCGAGCGCATGGCGCAGGTGATCGAACTGCTGCGTGAATGGTTGATCGGTTCGGTGATTTTCCTCAACGATGCGCCGATCGCGATTCAGCTGGTTTACCGCGTTGAAGCGCCAGAGTGGGTCAGCGTCGAGTACGTCAATGGCGGCGTAGACCCTCAGACGCGTGAGTTCAGCCCCGGCAGCGTGCTGAGTTTCCTCAACACGCAAAGTGCCTGGGAACAGGCGCGGGAAGCCGGCAAGCCGCTGCGATTTTCGTTTGGCCGGGCAGACCGCGAGTACAAAGACCGTTGGTGCAACCCGGTGCCGGTGTTCAAGGTATGAGTGATTCTCCCAGCCGCAAGCAAGCCCTGCTCAAACGCCATCGCCGCAACAAGCGTACGGCGCTGCTGGTCGGTTTGCTGGTGTTGATCGGCGTCGGCGTGGCGGTGGCCTGGTGGCTGCCGCTGCTGCTGGCAGTTCTGGCCTGGGTGGCCCATGAAGCCTGGTTTGCCGACCATCTGTTTTACTCGCCCGGCGACGACTATCAGTACGCCTTTGCGGCCGAGACCGAGCAACCCAAGGTTGTTCTGGATAACGGCCGATTGCTGCTGGAGCAGGCGCTGGAGCTGTCGGGCGACGAGACGCTGATCCTTGCGCTGCGGCTCAAGAGCGGCTTGCTGGGGCGCTTTATTGATCCGTTTATCGCCTTGCCACAGGGCGATCGGCAGGTGTTCGAACGCGGCGTCAACGGCGTGCGCTACTTGAACCTCACCGGCCAGGCGCAAGCGCTGCTCGCGGGGCAACTGCGCCTGAGCGGCCGGTTCTGCCGTGTGCAAGGCACGCCGGTGTTGTCGGTATTTCGCCAGCCCGACGTGCGTCAGCGGCGGGTGATGGTGATTGCGCCCCATGCCGATGATGCCGAGCTTGCCGCCTTTGGCCTGTACAGTCAGGCGGCGCAGCCCTGGATCGTGACGTTGACGGCCGGCGAAATCGAAGCCGAGCATTATCAGCAGATGGGCCTGGGCAAGCCCGAGGCTGCACGCCTCAAGGGCCGGTTGCGCGCCTGGGACAGTATCGCCGTGCCGCGTTGGGCGGGTGTGCCGCAGGAAAATTGCGTGCAGCTGGGGTACTTCTGCCTGCAGCTGGCGGCGATGAGGGCCGAGCCTGATCGCGCGGTGGCGTCACGAGAAGCCGAGTTGAGCGACATTCGCGTGTTTCGCCAATTCAACCCGTTCCCCTTGCCTGCGGATGCCGATGGCCGGCCGACCTGGAACAATCTGCTGGCAGATCTGCGCGCGGTGCTGCTGATGGCGCGTCCTGACGTTATCGTGCTGCCGCATCCGGTGCTCGACCCGCACCCTGACCATGTCTGCGCACAGCATGCCGTGCTGCAAGCCCTGCAAGGGCTGGAGTGGCAGCCGACCACGCTGCTCGGCTACGCCAATCACCTGCATGACAACGACCGCTGGCCGATGGGCGATTCGGGCAACGGCATCGCGTTGCCGCCCTGTTTTGATTCGACCATCACCTTGCAGCCTTTCTGCGTGCCGTTGTCTGCCGAACAACAGCGTGACAAGGCCATGTCGCTGGGCATGATGCATGACTTGCAGCCCAGGATGCCGTTCAAGCGGCGCGTGCGGCGTGCGATCCAACGGTTGCTGGCCGCAAGGGCCATTTCACCCTGGGGGGAAAATGAGTTTTACCGCAAGGCTGTAAGGCGACATGAACTTTTTTGGTTCATCAAGCACAAGTAAGGTTACGTAACGTGGAGGGGCGCAGTGCGCTCCCGCAAAAAATGACAGTGAGTCCGTTTTGATCAATCAGTGCCCCCGCATCCTCTTCCTCATTCCTTACTTTGGCCGCTGGCCATTCTGGATGCCGTTTTTTCTCGAAAGCTGCCGACACAATGCCGATATTGACTGGCTGTTATTCAGCGACTGCCCGATACCGAGCAATGTGCCGGACAACGTCAGGATTGAAAGCATTACCTTCGCCGATTACTGCGCGTTGGTATCGGAACGGTTGAACATCCCGTTTGCACCGCAAGCGGCTTACAAGTTATGTGACATCAAGCCTGCGCTGGGGCATATCCATGCTGATCGCCTCCAAGGTTACGACTTCTGGGCGTTTGGCGACCTGGACCTGATTTACGGCAACCTGCGCCGCTATTTCACGCCCGATCGACTGGCTGGCTATGATTTGTTTTCGACCCACGAACGACGGGTCGCCGGCCATTTGTGCCTGATGCGCAACACGGCCAGAAAGCGCCAGGTGTTCATGCAGATCAAGGATTGGGAGGCGCGTTTCACTGATCAGGCGCATCATGCGCTGGATGAAGGCGCGTTCAGCAGGATTTTCCTGTGGCGCAAGAATTTTCCGAAACCGTTGTTCGAGTTGGTCGGCAAGCTCAATCCCTGGCGCCGCCGCAGTGAGTTCACCGAGGCGTTCAGTACGCCGGGCGGTGTGATCAAATGGCACGACGGCAGTGATCGCTTCCCGCATCAGTGGTTCTGGAATAACGGTCGTCTGACCAATGACAGGGATGGCGAGCGCGAATTTCCCTATTTCCATTTTGTCTGCTGGAAGCGTAATCAGTGGCCACGGTTACCGGAGCCCGACAGCGAGTACGTCGAGGCGCTGGCGGCTGAACCGTCGTGGGTCGTTGATGCCACAGGTTTCCATCGAGGAGAGTTATGAGTCGGCGTTTCAAGGTCCTGCAATTGCAGCCTGACTACAATGTTAAATCCCATGATTTTGCCGACCTGGCCGAACAGATCGTCAAGGCATTGCCTGCGGACCGCTATGAAGTCACCGCCGCGTTTTTGCGTGGCCGACCCGGGCCCGCGGACCCGGTCAGCCGGGCGGCAACGTCGGTCTACTTCGATTTCTCCGACAAGGCGCTCAAGGGCTTGAGGCTGCGCGCCATGTGGCAGATGTATAAGTTCTGTCGCAAGGAACAGTTTGACGTGGTGGTGTGCAACCGCTTCAAGCCGGTCAACATGATGTTGCAACTCAACCGCTGGTTGAAGATTCCACTGTGTATCGGGATCTCCCACGGCTTTGGCGAGTACGACCGTCTCTACCGCCGTAAACAGGCGCAGCGCTGGATCGACGAGCATTGGCGGTTTGTCGGGGTCTCGCCCGCGGTCAAGCAGTACCTGCTGGACTGCAAGTGCGGGTTTACCGACAGCAATACCTACGCGATTACCAACGCAATCGACATCGAGCAGGCCGAAGGCTTGCAGCATTCACGCGAACGCGCGCGTGAGTTACTGGGCATCGACCCTTCGGTGCGATTGATCGGCGCCCTGGGCCGTCTGGTTCCAGTCAAGGGGCACACCTATTTGCTGCAGGCGTTTGCAGCGCTCAAGGATAAATACCCTGCGGCGCAACTCGCCATCATTGGCGCGGGGCGTGAGCAGGCCAACCTGGCCGCGCAGATCCAGAGCCTTGGCCTTGATGGGCGGGTGCACTTGCTGGGCTTCAAGGAAAACGCCCTGCAGTACGTGCGCGCTTTCGACATCTGGGCCATGCCCTCGCTGGCAGAAGGCTTGGGCCTGGCGCTGCTCGAAGGCATGAGCGGTCGCCTGCCGGTGATCGCCTCCAGTGTGCCGGCCATGCTGCCACTGATTGAAGGCGCCGGTGGCCTGGCGGTGGAGCCGGCCAACGTGCCCGCATTGACCCAGGCGCTGGACACGTATCTGGCGCTGTCCGATGAAGCGCTCGCGCAAAAGGGCGAGCAGGCTTACCAGTACCTTCAGGCGCAACATGACATTGAGGTGTTCCGCCAGCAATACCTGGAGCTGATCGAATCCGGGTTGGCCCAAGCACGCAGGAACAATGTATGAACCCAAGTCAGCCCTTGGTCACGGTGATCATTGCCTCGTACAACCACGGCCCGTACATCGAGGAAAGCATCCTCAGTGTGCTGAACCAGACCTACCCAAACATCGAACTGCTGGTGATTGATGACGGCTCGACAGACGACAGTGTCGAGCGCATCCGCCGCCTGCAGGAGCGCCACACGTTCGACTTTCGCGTCCAGCAGAATCAAGGTCTGACGAATACGCTCAATGGCGCTATTGCACGCTCCCAAGGCCCGCTGATCGTGCCGTTTGGCTCCGACGACATCATGAAGCCGGAGCGCATTGCGATTCAGGTGGCTTACATGGACGGCAAGCCGGAAGTGGGTATCTGTGCGGGTAACATCGAGCTGATCGATTCGCGAGGCGAACTGCTTCCCGAGAAGCGCCAGCGCCGCGACGTGCCGTTTCGGCGCCTGGACTTCGACGACATGTTCCTGGAGCGCAAACCCTATCCGCCGGCACCCACGCTGATGATTCGGCGTGAGGCGCTGGAAAAGGTCGGTGGGTTTGACCCCGAGATTCGCTTGGAAGACTTGTTGATCGAGTTGAAGATCACCCATGCCGGGTACTTCATCGATGGTCTGAACGTGGTCATGGCCCGCTACCGCAAGCACGCCACCAACTCGTACAAGAACCACCGATTCATGATCGACAATATCCTGCGCTCTTACGCGTTGTTCAGTGACCACCCGCTCTATGACGAGGTGCGTTACAAGTTTCTCAGCTCCATGTTCCTCAAGACCTCCAACCGCAATCGCGCGTTGGCGCGAGAGTTGTTGGCGCAGATCCCGTTTCGGGCCTGGAACAAGAAAACCTGGCGGGGTTTGGCGCGGCTGTATTTTTCGCCGCTGGAAAAAGACTGACACGCCAGTGTGCGCCCCTCGCCGGGGCGCACTTGGCGTGTGTCAAGCGGCCGGGCGTGCCAGGGTCAGCACGTGCTCGCGGAGTTTGACCGTGGCTTGCGGCGACGCAACCAACGCATAGCCACTGGCCAACTGTTCAAAGTGAGCTTCGAACAGCCAGTTGCGGTCCTGCGTGTAGCGTTGCATGTGCTTCACGTTGCGCTGGCGCAGCGTGTTGCGCAGCGGCGACGGATAAATGCGCATGTCGGCCACGTCGATCAGGCCGAACTCACCATCGTCCATCAGCAGAACGTTGCCCAAGTGCAGCGAGCGGAAGTACACGCCGCGCTCATGCAGCTGGGCCATGAACCTGCCAAAGCGTTCGATCAGCGATTCTCGCAGGCTGCTGTCCAGGCTCTGCAGCGCCTGGCGCAAGGTCAGGCCGGGCAGGGGCTGATAGCGCACGGCACTGCTGCCATCGCGCAAGCTATACACATCCAGAATCCGCGGTGACGCGATACCCAGTTGCTGCAGGTGTTCGCTGTTGCTGGCAAAGCGTTCCGAATACGGATTGAAACCCCCGGAAGTGTACCAGCGGCGCGCCCTGAACAGCTTGAGGAAGCTGCCGTCCTCAAGGCGCAGGACCTTGGGCCCAAGACCATCTTCCTCGATGACTGCAGCGCCTTTACGCAGGGCGTCGAACGCCAGCGGTGTGGGCGTTTGCACACGCATGCCGAGCAGGCTGCGACGGCGCTTGGCGATACTCAGGCCGGCGATCAGCGCCAGCGGAATCCACAGCAGGAACCAATGCTCTTTAGGGCGCGACAGGATCCCGCCGCCTTCAGTCAGACCGGCGCCGATGCCATAGGCCAGCAGGGCGGACGCCAGCAGAAACAGCGGTTGTGCGCGCTCTTTGAAACCTTTGTACAGGCCCCAGCCGAGCATGAAGATCCACGGGATAAAGCCGATGATGCCGACGTAATAGAGCACGCCGAGGGCAAAGCTGTGCGGTTCCATCAGTTCGTAACCGTCCACGATCAAGGACAGTTCGGAGTCGTAGCTGTGGCCGATCAGCGGATGGTCGGCGATACGCTGCAGGGTCATGCCCCACAATTCAAAACGGTACGAACTGCCACGCTCGGTAATCGCTTCAGGATAAAACAGCAGCAGCGCTGCAGCGCCAAGCACCAGGGTCGCGATCATCAGTGCTGAGCGGCGATTGCGGCTGACGAAGGCGATCCACACGGCGGCCAGCGTCAGCGCAACCAGTGGCGTGCGAGAGCCGGTGGCCAGGACTGCGAGCGTCATGACCGCCAGCGCAGGCGCGCTGAACAACAACACCTGCAAGCGCTGGGTGGTGATGCAGACATACAGCCAATAGATGCAGAAAAAGCCGAACAGATGGGAGCTCAGCAGTGGGTTATCGAGAGCGCCCAGGCCGCCGATCATGCGCATGCTCACGCCGGGCACGAAGCCTTTGGCGAACGCCACCAGGTTGAACAGGCACACCACCAGGGCAATGACGGCGGCGCTGAAAAAGATCGGTTTGAACAGCTCGCTGCGGTAGTGCAGCAACAGCCCACAGCCGGCAAACAGCATGAAGGTTTGCAGCGGCACCTTGAACAGGTTGGAGTCGCCGGTGGGTTGCGGGCTCCACAGCACGGTGATCAGCGCCCAGGCGCAAAATGCCAGAAGCGCAATGATCAAAGGTTCGCGCAGCAGTTCTTTGATTTCCCGCGGGCGCAGGCACAGCAGGAACAAGGTCGGCACACTGAAAAAGCCGTAGTAGAGACGGTGCATGACGTTGCGGTTGGTGACGTAGAACAATGAACTCAGAAGCAACAACAAGCCAATGGGCAAAATCCATAGGACCAGGAAGTCGAAAACGCGATTTGAGCCATAAATAAGGCGCTTGGAGTGCATACAGAAAAGCCATTCCAGAATAGAGAAAGCCGACCATCTTAAAGTAGTGGCTATATAATGTCGTCGCCTGGATCCAACCAGGCCGAGGGTCATACCGGGTGCAAGTACAACAGAGAAGCTGTGCTAAAGTCAGCCTCCTTTTTCAAAACGCCGCGTGATATGACCGACTCCAGTCCGAGCGCAAGCCCTTCGAGCTTGAAAATATACTTCCGCCTGCTCATGTACGTTAAGCCCTACGCCGGCTTGTTCGCGTTGAGTATTGTCGGATTTCTGATTTTCGCGTCGACCCAGCCCATGCTGGGGTACATCCTCAAGTACTTCGTCGACGGTTTGTCCAACCCTGAAGCGGTGCTGTTTCCCAGCGTACCGTTCCTGCGTGACCTGCAATTGCTGCAAGCCGTGCCGTTGTTGATCATTCTGATCGCAGCCTGGCAGGGCCTGGGTTCGTTCCTAGGCAACTACCTGTTGGCCAAGGTTTCCCTGGGCCTGGTCCACGACCTGCGCGTGCAGTTGTTCAACAACCTGCTGACGCTGCCCAACCGCTACTTCGACAACCACAACTCCGGGCACCTGATTTCGCGCATCACCTTTAACGTGACCATGGTCACGGGTGCGGCGACCGATGCCATTAAAGTGGTGATCCGCGAAGGCATGACGGTGATCTTCCTGTTCGCCTCGCTGCTGTTCATGAACTGGCGCCTGACGCTGGTGATGATCGCCATCCTGCCGTTGATTGCGGTGATGGTCAGCACGGCCAGCAAGAAATTCCGCAAGCAGAGCAAGAAGATCCAGGTTGCCATGGGTGATGTGACCCACGTGGCCTCGGAAACCATTCAGGGCTACCGTGTGGTGCGCAGCTTCGGCGGCGAAGTCTACGAGGAGAAGCGTTTCCTCAAGGCCAGCCAGGGCAACACCGACAAGCAACTGCGCATGACCCGCACCGGGGCGATCTACACCCCGTTGCTGCAACTGGTGATCTACACCGCCATGGCGGTGCTGATGTTCCTGGTGCTTTACCTTCGCGGTGATGCGTCGGCGGGTGACATGGTGGCCTACATCACATTGGCCGGGCTGTTGCCCAAGCCGATCCGTCAATTGTCGGAAGTCAGCTCGACCATCCAGAAAGGTGTGGCCGGCGCCGAGAGCATTTTCGAGCAGTTGGACGAAGAGCAGGAAATCGACCGCGGCACCGTTGAGCGCGACAAGGTCAGCGGCCGCCTGGAAGTGCGTCACCTGAACTTCACCTACCCAGGCACTGAACGCCATGTGCTCAAGGACATCAGCTTCACCGCCGAGCCTGGGCAGATGATCGCGCTGGTGGGGCGTTCCGGCAGCGGCAAGTCGACCCTGGCCAGCCTGATTCCGCGTTTCTACCATCACGAGAGTGGTGAAATCCTGCTCGACGGCGTAGAGATCGAAGATTACAAACTGCTTAACCTGCGCCGGCACATCGCCCAGGTGACCCAGCATGTGACCTTGTTCAGCGACACCGTCACCAACAACATCGCCTACGGCGACCTGGCCGGCGCGCCACGTGCGGACGTTGAAGCGGCGGCGGCGGATGCCTATGCCAAAGACTTCATCGACCAATTGCCGAAGGGTTTCGACACCCAGGTTGGCGAGAACGGCGTGCTGTTGTCCGGCGGCCAGCGTCAGCGCCTGGCGATCGCGCGGGCGTTGCTCAAGAACGCGCCGTTGCTGATTCTCGACGAGGCCACCTCGGCCCTCGACACCGAATCCGAGCGGCACATCCAAGCCGCACTGGACAAAGTCATGCAGGGCCGCACGACGTTAGTGATTGCGCATCGCCTCTCTACCATTGAGAAAGCCGACCTGATCCTGGTGATGGACGACGGCCGGATTGTCGAGCGCGGCACTCACGCCGAGCTGCTGGCCCAGAACGGCTATTACGCCCGTCTGCATGCCATGGGCCTGGATGCGCCGGTACCGGCCGACATCACCTGAGTCAGGGGCCACCGGCCCAGTGTGGGAGCGGGCTTGCTCGCGAATGCGGTAGATCAGTCATAGAGATGTCGACTGACACGCCGTCTTCGCGGGCAAGCCCGCTCCCATATTTGTTTCATCAGCGGATTCGCTCTCCGTCTCCCGTACCATCTTCTGTCACGCCCTCCACAAGCCTCCTGTAACCCTGTGCTAATATCGCGCCCCTGTTCATTTTGTATGTGGGTTGCTCCATGAAGTTGTCCATGCCGCGATTCGATCAAGCCCCTGTCTTGGTGGTCGGCGATGTCATGCTCGACCGTTACTGGCATGGCGGTACCTCACGGATTTCCCCTGAGGCACCGGTACCGGTAGTCAAGGTCGAGCAAATCGAAGACCGTCCAGGTGGCGCTGCCAACGTTGCCCTCAATATTGCCGCGCTCGGCGCCCCGGCCTCCCTGGTGGGTGTGACCGGCGACGACGAAGCCGCCGACAGCCTGGCCAACAGCCTGCGCGGTGCCGGCGTGCGCGCACTGTTCCAGCGCATCGCCCATCAGCCGACCACCGTCAAGCTGCGGGTCATGAGCCGTCACCAGCAATTGCTGCGTATTGATTTTGAAGAACCCTTCGCCACCGACGCCTTGGCGCTGAGCGAGCAAGTCGACACGTTGCTCGAAGGCATCAAGGTGCTGGTCTTGTCCGACTACGGCAAAGGCGCCCTGAAGAACCACCAGATGCTGATCCAGGCCGCCAAGGCCCGCAACATTCCGGTACTGGCCGACCCCAAGGGCAAGGACTTCTCGATTTATCGGGGCGCCAGCCTGATCACGCCAAACCTCAGCGAGTTCGAAGCCATCGTCGGCGGTTGCGCCGACGAGCACGAGCTGGTGACCAAGGGCGCCACGCTGATGGCCGACCTCGACCTGGGCGCCTTGCTGGTGACCCGTGGCGAGCATGGCATGACGCTGCTGCGTCCGGGCCACCCGGCGATGCACTTGCCGGCGCGTGCGCGTGAAGTGTTCGACGTTACCGGCGCCGGCGACACCGTGATCTCCACCCTGGCTGCCTCGATTGCAGCCGGTGAGGAATTGCCCCACGCCGTGGCCCTGGCCAATCTGGCGGCGGGCATTGTGGTCGGCAAGCTGGGCACCGCGGCCATCAGCGCGCCAGAATTGCGCCGGGCTATCCAGCGCTCCGAAGGCTCCGAGCGCGGTGTGCTGACCATCGAACAATTGCTGCTGGCGATTGACGATGCGCGGGCCCACAACGAAAGCATTGTGTTCACCAACGGCTGTTTCGACATCCTGCACGCCGGTCACGTGACCTATCTTGAGCAGGCCCGAGCCCAAGGCGATCGCCTGATCGTTGCGGTCAACGACGACGCTTCGGTCAGCCGCCTGAAAGGCCCTGGCCGTCCGATCAACAGTGTTGATCGGCGCATGGCGGTATTGGCCGGTCTGGGCGCGGTGGACTGGGTGATCAGCTTCTCTGAAGGCACTCCGGAAAACCTGTTGGCCCAGGTCAAGCCCGATGTATTGGTCAAGGGCGGCGACTACTCCGTCGATCAGGTCGTGGGTGCCGATATCGTTGGCGCTTACGGCGGCACGGTGAAGGTGCTGGGCCTGGTCGAGAACAGCTCGACCACCGCCATTGTCGAGAAGATCCGCAACAATGAGTAACGCTGATAAGTGGGTCTTGATCACCGGCGGTGCCGGTTTTATCGGTTCGCATCTGGTTGATGCGTTGCTTGCCAAAGGCTATGCCGTGCGGGTGCTGGATGACCTGTCCACCGGCAAGCGCAGCAACCTGGCGCTGGGCAACCCGCGTGTGCAACTGATTGAGGGTGATGTCGCCAATGCCGAGCTGGTGGCGCACGCCGCCGTTGGCGTGAGCGCCGTGGTGCACCTGGCCGCAGTGGCCTCGGTGCAGGCCTCGGTGGATGACCCGGTGAGCACTCACCAGAGCAACTTCGTCGGTACCCTGAATGTCTGCGAAGCGATGCGCAAGGCCGGGGTCAAGCGCGTGGTGTTTGCGTCCAGCGCGGCGGTGTATGGCAACAATGGTGAGGGCGCGTCGATTGACGAAGAGACCACCAAGGCGCCGCTGACACCTTATGCCTCGGACAAATTGGCCGGTGAGCATTACTTCGATTTCTACCGCCGCCAGCATGGCCTTGAGCCGGTGATCTTCCGCTTCTTCAACATCTTCGGGCCACGCCAGGATCCGTCCTCGCCGTATTCCGGGGTGATCAGTATTTTCAGCGAGCGTGTGCAGCAGGGTGTGCCAATCAACGTGTTTGGTGATGGCGAGCAAACCCGCGATTTCATGTACGTGGAAGATTTGGTCGATGTGCTGGTACAGGCCATCGAAGCGCCCGACGCGCCGCTGGGTGCGATCAACGTAGGCTGGAACCGCACCACCACGCTCAAGCAGGTGTTGCAGGCGCTGGAAGAAGTGGTGGGTCAGTTGCCGACGATCACTTACGGCCCGGCACGCTCGGGGGATATTCGGCATTCGCGGGCCAATAACCAGCGGCTGTTGGCGAGTTTCACGCTGCCTGAGCCCACGCCGTTGAAGGTGGGCCTGGAGCGGTTGCTCACGGGCTGAACACCGTCAACTGTAGTAGCCGCTTTATCTGGGAGCCGGGCAAGCCAGCGCCCAGATCAGAGCGGTTTCACCCCTTGGCTTTTTTCTTCGGCACAATCTTGCGCAGCATCTGCCGCGCCTTGCCGGTCAATCGCTTCAGTTTCGACTCTTTTTCAGGCTGGGCCAGGCCTTGCTGCCTGAGCCAATCCTTCCAGCGAATCCGCTCATCACGTACCAACCAGCCGTCTTGCTGAGCAAAGCTTTCGGCCAGGTATAAACCGCGTGTGCTGGCGGGATACAGCTGGTCTTTCTTGACGGTGTACAGCTCTGCTACAGGCTGGCCATCTTTGAGCGGCATCAGGTACAAGTCCGGGCGCTTGCGGTCCAGTCGGGCTACCAACTGGTCGCCTTCAAGTCGCTCATCCACATGAAACAGGCTGAGGGATTTGGCTTCCTTCGGCACCTCAAGGCGCAAGTCATAAATCAATTGCAGCGACGCCGTCGGCAGGTGCACGTAGGCCCGTGGGCGCTCGATCAATTGCGTGGTAGCGCAGCGAACCGGGCGGGCGGCGCCCGACAAAGGGCTCAACCGAAACGGCAGTGCTTCACGGTAATGCAGGGCGGTGGAGTAGGGCGCTGGCAGCCAGGTGTCGTTGAAGCGTCCGCCGAGCCAGCCTTCAGGCGTCTCCAGCAGGCATTCTTCGGCAATTTCCTGGATGGCGGTGTGCAGCGGCAGGTTCAGTTCGTGGGCCGGCACATAGCCCGAGATCAGCTTGAGCACCACGTCGCCACGGTCCTGGCGGCGTTGGCGGACCAATACCCAGTAATCCTTGTTTTGCCAGTGCAGGGTCAGTCGCACCGACACACCGAGATTCGCCAGTTCCAGGGCGAAACGCTCCGGGTCCGCCACCTCCACCGGCTTGCGCCGTTGCAGGGTCTGGGCGAAGTTGAGCGGCATGCCCACGCTCTGGTAACTCAGGCCTTCGGGGGTGGCTTCGACGTGCAGCGGCAGTGTTTTAAAGTTGCTGGGGTTTTTTCTAATAAGCGTGCGCGGCATGTCGGCTCCTTCTTGCGACGGGGTCGGCCGCGTCGGCGGCATCAGAGTTGACGAATGACCTTGGCAGCGGTCGCCACGTTATGGGCCAGGTGCAGCGGATTAATGGTCCCGACAATAGCACTGGCGACGCCCGTTTGCGCAAACAACAACATGAAACTGGCGTGAATTGGATCCATTCCAGGCTCCAGGCACACGTGGCCGCTGGCCAGGGCTTTTTTCACCAGGATGCCTTTGCCATGGGCAGCGGCGTAATCAATGACGGTTTTCTCGCTCTGTTCGTTCAGATTGTAGGTGACCATTGCGCAATCACCTTGTTCCAGAGCCTTCACGCCGCCTTCGACGGTTTTGCCGGAGAAGCCGAAACCGCGAATCTTGCCCTCTTTTTTCAGCGCTGCGAGGGTCTGGTACACCTCGCAATCATTGAGGATATGCAGGTCATTGCCATCGGAGTGCACCAGCACCAGGTCGATAAAATCCGTTTCAAGTCGTTTCAAGCTGCGCTCGATCGACATCCGCGTATGGGCCGCACTGAAATCATGCTGCGACACGCCATCGGCAAACTCTTCACCCACCTTGCTGACAATCACCCAGTCATTGCGTTGGCCGCGTAATAGCGGCCCCAGGCGTTCTTCGCTGCGGCCGTAAGCCGGCGCGGTGTCGATCAGGTTGATGCCCAGCTGGCGTGCCTGGCGTAGCAGCATGCGCGCCTCGTCATCATCAGGAATCTGGAAGCCGTTGGGGTATTTCACCCCTTGGTCGCGGCCCAGTTTTACTGTGCCAAGACCCAGTGGCGACACCAGCAGGCCGGTGCTGCCCAAGGGGCGATGCAGGTCGTGCAGGGTGGGCAGGCTCATGGCAACAGGTGCTCCCAGGCAGGTTGGCCGAGGGCTGGTTTTGGCAGCTCGGGCAGGGCGTCGTTGTTGGTGCTCGGCTGGATACCGTCGCGTTGCAGGGCGTTGAGTACGCGGTCAGCGAAGTCTGGCGCCAGCGCCAGTTTGGTCGGCCAACCCACCAGCAGGCGGCCCTCTTCGGCAAGGAACGCATTGTCTGGTCGGGTCAGGCCCGATTGCAGCGGCTCGGCGCGGTCCACGCGCAAGGTCGCCCATTGCGTCTGGCTCATGTCGATCCACGGCAGCAATTGCGCCAGCTCTTTTTGCGCAGTGGCGATCTGTTCTTCAGGTGTGCGCGCCACGCCATCGGCCTCGGCGATATCGCCGCCCATGTACCACACCCAGTTGCCATCGGCGGCCGGGTGGGTGGTGATGGTCAGGCGTGGCTTGGTGCCGCCGCCCAGGCAGTGCGCATACAGCGGTTTCAAGCCCGGGCCCTTGGCGATGATCATATGCAGCGGGCGCTTTTGCATGGCGGGCTGGCTCAGGCCCAGGGCGCTGAGCAAATCAGCCGTGCCGCCACCGGCACTGAGCACGATGCGCTGGGCGCGAATCTCACGGCCGTCAACCTTCAAACCCACCAGGCTATCGCCATCGCGCAGCGGTTCGATGTGCTGGCCGGCGAGCAAACCGTCACCCGCCAGTTGGGCCAGACGCTCGATCAGGCTCGGCACGTCGACCACCAGCTCGGCCAGTCGGTAGACCTTGCCCTTGAAGCGACGGTCCTGCAGGGCCGGCGGCAATTCGTCGCCCTTGACCTGGTCGACCCTGCCACGCACGGCCTTGCTGGCGAAGAAGCTGGTGAGGTTGCCGGCGAGTGTGCCGGGCGACCACAGGTAATGGGCTTCGGACAGCAGGCGCACGCCCGACAGATCGAGTTCGCCATCACCCGCCAACGCCTCGCGCCAGCGGCGCGGCATGTCGGCAATCGCTTCGGACGCGCCGGTGAGCGCGCCGTGCAGGGCGTATTTCGCGCCGCCGTGGATGATCCCCTGGGACTTCACGCTTTGCCCGCCGCCCAGCGTGGCGCTTTCCACCAACACCGTGGAAAACCCCTGGCGGCGCAGGCGCGCGTTAAGCCAGAGGCCGGCAACCCCGGCGCCGACAATCAGAACGTCGGTGGAAATAACGGATGGCATCGGCGACCTCAGTGTTCAAGACAAGAGGCGCAGTATACAGGCTGTTGAGTGGCGGTCAGTGCCCGGCGGTTTTCGAGAACAGCTGAATCACCACCACGCCCAGCACAATCAGGCCCATGCCCAGCATCGCCGGCAGGTCGAGCTTTTGCCCATAGATGAACAGCGCGGCGACACTGACCATCACAATGCCCATGCCGGCCCACACCGCATACGCCACGCCCACCGGCACGGTGCGCACCACCAGGGTCAACATCCAGAACGCAATGCCGTAGCCGACGATGACCAGCGCCAGTGGAAGCGGTGTGCTCCAGCCCTTGACGGCTTTCATGGACACGGTTGCGATCACTTCCGAGCAAATGGCGATGGCCAGGTAGAGGTAGGCGGCATTCATGGGGTAATCCTCGGTGTGTGACGTACTTGAATAAGGTCAGCATTCTAACGCTTCGGCAGATGGGATAAAGTCATTACCTATCCGAATTCAAGATGGGTTGAGCCATGAGCGTGCAGTGGAACCTGGACCAGATGCGCCTGTTTGTCAGCGTTGCCGAACAGCGTTCGTTTTCGGCAGTGGCCCGCGACCAGCGCAAGGCGCAATCGGCGGTGAGCAACGGTATCGCCCTGCTGGAAGCGGACCTGGGGCTGAGCCTGTTTGAGCGTAGCAGTGGCCGCCAGCCGCGCCTGACCGAAGCCGGCAGTGTGTTGCTGGAGGAAGCCCGTGAGGTATTGCGCCAGTGTGAACGGCTCAATGGCCGCGCGCTGTCACTGACGCGTGGCGAGGAAGCCTGCCTGCGCCTGGCCCAGGACGAGGCCATGCTGTTTCAGCCGGTACTCGACAGCCTTGAGGCGCTGGCCGGGCAATACCCGCAGCTGGAGGTGCAGCTTTCCAGCGCCGCTCAAGGCGATGTGGCGCGCAAGTTGGTGGAGCGCAAGGCCGACCTGGGCCTGTTGTTTTACCACGACCAAATCCCTGAGGCGCTTGAGCGGCGGGTGGTGGGCAGTGTGGAAATGGTCACCGTGTGCGGTGTGAATCATCCGCTGGCCAAGCAACCGTACGTGACCTGCCAGCATCTGGCGCAGTTTCGCCAACTGTTGATGTCGACCCAGACCAGCGTCTACCCCGGCAGCGAAGCCGCCAGCCCTCTGGTGTGGCGCGCCGACAGTTTCTACGTGTTGGCCGAATGGCTGATGAGTGGCCTGGGCTGGGCCTGGCTGCCGCGGCACATCGTGCAGTACCCGACTTATCAACAACAAATGGTTGAGCTGGACAGCGAATGGACACCGCCCGCGCTGGTGGTGGAACTGGTTTGGCGCCGTGACGAGCACCTCGGTCCCGCAGCGCGCTTCCTGGCCGCACGATTTGCCGAGTGCTTGCAGGCGATAGACTGAAAAAGCCGATAAACTCCGCCGCCATGAATAGAACTCTCTACAGCTGTCTGTTTTACCTGGCGCTGCCGTTGGTGGCTTTACGTTTGTGGCTGCGCGCGCGCAAGGCGCCGGCCTACGCCAAGCGCGTCGGCGAGCGGTTCTCCTATGGCCTGCCGGTGATGCAGCCGGGCGGGATCTGGGTGCATGCGGTATCGGTAGGTGAAAGCATCGCCGCCGCGCCGATGATTCGCGGGCTGATGGCGCGGCATCCGACGCTGCCGATCACCGTCACCTGCATGACGCCCACCGGTTCCGAGCGCATCCAGGCGCTGTTCGCCAATGAACCGCGCGTACAGCATTGCTACTTGCCGTATGACTTGCCGTGCGCGGCCAAGCGTTTTCTAGATCGCGTGCAGCCTAAGCTCGCCGTGATCATGGAAACCGAGTTGTGGCCCAACCATATTCACGCCTGCGCCCAACGCGGTATTCCAGTGGCGCTGGCCAATGCGCGGTTGTCGGCGCGTTCGGCCAAGGGCTACGCACGATTCGCCAAGCTCACCGCACCGATGCTGGCGCAAATGAGCCTGTTCGCCGTGCAGACGCGCACTGAATCCCAGCGCTTCCTGAGCCTGGGCGCGCGCCCGGAAACCGTAGAGGTGACCGGTTCGATCAAGTTCGACCTGACCATTGACCCCGAGCTGCCGGCGCGCGCTGCCGCCTTGCGCGAGCAATGGGGCGCCAGCGAACGCCCGGTGTGGATCGCCGCCAGCACCCATGAAGGCGAAGACGACGTGGTCCTGGCTGCGCATCGCCAGCTGCTCGAAAGTTATCCCAATGCATTGTTGATTCTGGTGCCGCGTCATCAGGAGCGCTTCGGCCCGATGTTCGAGCTGTGCGGGCAGCAAGGATTCACCACGGTGCGCCGCTCCAGTGGCGAGCCTGTGACGGCGCAAACGTCGGTACTGCTCGGCGACACCATGGGCGAGTTGCTGTTTCTCTACGCCCTGGCCGACAGCGCGTTTGTCGGCGGCAGCCTGGTGCCGACGGGCGGGCATAACCCGCTGGAGCCGGCAGCGCTGGCCAAGCCTGTAATCATGGGACCGCACCTGTTCAACTTCCTCGAAATCAGCGCAATGATGCGCGAGGCCGGGGCGTTGCGGGAGGTGGATGACGCCCAGGGCTTGGCCGAGGCGGTGCGGCAGCTGTTCGAGCTGCCGCAGGATGCGCGCAAGATGGCGCAGGCGGGGCTGGCAGTGATGCAGGCCAACCAGGGCGCACTGAAGCGCCTGCTGGATGGGTTGGACAGACTGATTCAACGCTGATCCAAAGGTGGGAGCTGGCTCGCCTGCGATGCAAACGCCTCGGTCCATCAGGTAGACCGAGGTGATGCTATCGCAGGCAAGCCAGCGCCCACAGTGGTTTTGTGCTGTGCTCAGTAACCGGGGCGAGCCTTGAGCTGTTCGGCAGCGGCCTTGGCCAGGTCCGGTGGCAGGAAGTCCTTGTCCGGGTTGTAGTCAGCCTTGAGGTAGCGCGTCAGGTCCTGCAAATCGCCGGGGCTCAGCGTGCCCGCCGCCTGCTTCAAGCGCAGGTTGTCGAGGATGTAGTCGTAGCGGCTGTTGTTGTAGTTGCGCACCGACGAGTAGAGCTGGCGCTGTGCATCCAGCACGTCGACGATGTTGCGCGTACCCACCTGATACCCGATTTCCGTGGCTTCCACCGCGCTCTGGTTGGAGATGATCGACTGGCGGCGTGCCTGCACCTGTTCCACGTCGGTGTTCACCGCGCGGTGCAGGTTGCGGGTGTTTTCCACCACTTGGCGGCGCAGGCCTTCGCGTTGTTGCTCGCTTTGGTCAAGGCGTGAATAGGATTCGCGCACTTGCGAGCTGGTGAGGCCGCCGCTGTAGATCGGGATGTTCAGGCGCAGGCCGATGGTGCGTTGCGACACATCACCGCCGTAAGGGATGGGCAGTTGATTCGGGTTGCTGAAACCCAGCGCGTCGTTGTCACCCTTTTCGTATTGCGCCACGGCATCGAGGGTCGGCAAGTGGCCGGCCTTGCGCTGGCGCAGGGTTTCTTCGGCGGCCGTGACCGCGTAGTTGCTGGCCAGCAGGTTGAGGTTTTGGCGGCCGGCGGTTTCGACCCAGGCCTTGGCGTCATTCGGCGCCGGTGGCAACACCGGCAGCGTGTGCACGATGCCCTGGATCGCGTTGTACTCACGGTTGGTCAGGGTGATCAGCGCTTCGAAGGCGTCGTCTACCTGGCGTTGGGCGACGATGCGGTTGGCGCGGGCGGTGTCGTAGCTGGCCTGGGATTGCAGCACGTCGGTCTTGTCCGACAGGCCCACGTCAAAGCGTTCGTTGGACTGATCGAGCTGGCGCTTGAAGGCATTTTCTTCAGCCTTGGTCGACGCCAGGTTGTCCTGGGCGCGCAGCACGGCGAAGTAGTTCTCGGCGCTTTGCAGGATCAGGTTCTGTTCGGTGGCCGAGAGCTGCAGCGAGGCCTGCTCGTTGACGGCTTCGGCGGCTTGCAGCTGGAACCAGCGGTCGGCACGGAACAGCGGCTGACTCAAGGTTGCGCGCCAGGAGTGCGCATCACGGTTGGCGGTGGCCGCCGGCTGGTCGATCTGGGTGCGCACGTTATTGCTGTCGGCACCGGCCGACAGGTTCGGCAGCAAGCCGGCACGGGCCTGGGGCACCACTTCTTTCTGCGCGCCGTATTGGGCGCGGGCGGCGGCCAGGTCGGCGTTGTTGTTCACCGCTTCCTGGTAGACGCTGACCAAATCGGTTTTGGCGGACAAGGGCGCTTCAGCTGCCCAGACCATTCCATTGGTCGCACAAGACACGGCAAGAGCCAGTGAGAGTTTGCGCAGCATGAGGCGATCCCTAGTGTGAATATTACGGCGATAATTTAGCGCCCAAGGCTAAGGCTGGCCATTTCTGGCGTCAAGCCATTGTGGCGGCAACCGAGTGTAGTGTTGCTGACCCGGCGCAACAATCCCGCAATCACGCCATTCATCACGCTGAATGCACCGCCATTGGCAATTTGCCCACGCCTTGGTCTAGACTGGCCGCGTTCTTGTCGGGGTGCCTTGTTGGAAGGCTGAGATCGGTAAATACCGGATCCCGTTGAACCTGATCAGGTTAGCGCCTGCGTAGGGAACAAGATTTCTCGTCACCCGGCGAGTCCTCTTGTGCTTCGTCCGGGATGTTGTTCGACAATCGAACAGCCCTCGTGCCTTGCACAGCACTGGTTTCAGTGCGTCCATCCGTCACAGGTTCGCTCCGACAAAAATCCACCGCCTGGATAGTTGGAGAGCCCGTGATGAGCACAGATATAAAAAGTACAAAACTGAAAAACACCGTGCACTTGAGTGAATCGGCCAAGGTCGACTCCGGCTCCGTGCAGCCGTTTACCCGCTCACAAAAAATCTACGTGCAAGGCACTCGTCCGGACATTCGTGTGCCGATGCGCGAGGTCAGCCTGGACGTGACCCCCACCGACTTCGGCGGCGAAATCAACGCGCCCGTGGTGGTCTACGACACCTCCGGCCCGTACACCGACCCGAATGTGATCATCGACGTGCGCAAAGGCCTGGGCGATGTGCGCTCGCCGTGGATCGAGTCGCGTGGCGACACCGAGCGCCTGTCGGGCTTGAGCTCGCACTTCGGCCAACAGCGCCTGAGCGACGCCGAACTCACCGCGTTGCGTTTTGCCCACGTGAAGAACCCGCGCCGCGCCAAGGCCGGCGCCAACGTCACGCAGATGCACTACGCGCGCAAAGGCATCATCACCGCCGAGATGGAATACGTCGCCATCCGCGAAAACATGAAGCTTGAAGAAGCCCGCGCCAGCGGCCTGCTCGATCAGCAACACGCCGGCCACAGCTTCGGCGCCAGCGTGCCGAAAATCATCACCCCCGAATTTGTGCGCGAAGAAATCGCCCGTGGCCGCGCGATCATCCCGGCCAACATCAACCACACCGAACTGGAACCGATGATCATCGGCCGTAACTTCCTGGTGAAGGTCAACGGCAATATCGGCAACAGCGCCTTGGGTTCGTCCATCGAAGAAGAAGTGGCGAAACTGACCTGGGGCATTCGCTGGGGTTCGGACACCGTCATGGACTTGTCGACCGGCAAACACATCCACGAAACCCGCGAATGGATCATCCGCAACTCGCCGGTGCCGATCGGTACCGTGCCGATCTACCAGGCCCTGGAAAAAGTCGGCGGCGCCGCTGAAGACCTGACCTGGGAGCTGTTCCGCGACACCCTGATCGAACAGGCCGAGCAGGGCGTCGACTACTTCACCATCCACGCCGGCGTGCTGCTGCGCTACGTACCGCTGACGGCCAAGCGCGTCACCGGCATCGTCTCGCGTGGCGGTTCGATCATGGCCAAGTGGTGCCTGGCGCACCACAAAGAGAACTTCACCTACACGCATTTCGACGAAATCTGCGAAATCATGAAGGCCTATGACGTCAGCTTCTCCCTTGGCGACGGCCTGCGTCCTGGCTCGATTGCCGACGCCAACGACGCTGCGCAATTCGGTGAGCTGGAGACATTGGGCGAACTGACCAAGATCGCCTGGAAGCACGACGTGCAAACCATGATCGAAGGCCCCGGCCACGTGCCGATGCAACTGATCAAAGAGAACATGGACAAGCAGCTCGAGTGCTGCGACGAGGCGCCGTTCTACACCCTCGGCCCGCTGACTACAGACATTGCACCAGGCTACGACCACATCACCTCGGGCATCGGCGCGGCGATGATCGGCTGGTTCGGTTGCGCGATGCTTTGCTATGTCACGCCCAAGGAACACTTGGGGCTGCCGAACAAGGATGACGTGAAGACCGGGATCATCACTTACAAGATCGCGGCGCATGCTGCGGATTTGGCCAAGGGCCATCCGGGGGCGCAGATCCGCGATAACGCCTTGAGCAAGGCGCGGTTCGAGTTCCGCTGGGAAGACCAGTTCAACCTCGGCCTGGACCCGGACACCGCGCGCTCGTATCACGACGAAACCTTGCCGAAAGACTCGGCCAAGGTCGCGCACTTCTGCTCGATGTGCGGGCCGAAATTCTGCTCGATGAAGATCACCCAGGAAGTGCGTGAGTACGCCGCCAACCAGCGCATTGAAGCGGTGGATGTGGACGTGGCCAAGGGCTTGGCCGAGCAGGCAGAGCGGTTCAAGCAGGAAGGCAGTCAGCTGTACAAAAAGGTCTGATCCAGAGACGGTGGTGCCTGCACTGCCGTCATCGCGGGCAAGCCCGGCTCCCACATTTGATCGGGCTCCACCTTTGGAATGCGGTCGAATGTGGGAGGTAGTCAGTTGTACAAAAAGGTCTGATCCGGGGTTGCGGGCGCCTGTAAGGGCCTCTTCGCGGGCAAGCCCGCTCCCACATTGATCGGGTTTCACCTTTGGAATGCAGTCGAATGTGGGAGGTAGTCAGCTGTACAACAAGGTTTGATCCGGGATTGCGGGCGCCTGTAAGGGCCTCTTCGCGGGCAAGCCCGCTCCCACATTGATCGGGTTCCACCTTTGGAGTGCGGTCGGATGTGGGAGGCGGTCAGCTGTACAAAAAAGGTCTGATCCGGGGTTGCGGGCGCCTGTATGGGCCTCTTCGCGGGCAAGCCCGGCTCCCACATTTGATCGGGTTCTGCCTTTGGAATGCGGTCGGATGTGGGAGGCAGTCAGCTGTACAAGAAAGGTCTGATCCGGGGTTGCGGGCGCCTGTAAGGGCCTCTTCGCGGGCAAGCCCGGCTCCCACATTTGATCGGGTTCCACCTTTGGAATGCGGTCGAATGTGGGAGGTAGTCAGTTGTACAAAAAGGTCTGATCCAGAGACGGTGGTGCCTGCACTGCCGTCATCGCGGGCAAGCCCGGCTCCCACATTTGATCGGGTTCCACCTTTGGAATGCGGTCGAATGTGGGAGCGGGCTTGCCCGCGAATGCAATCTCTCAAACAACACATGTCCCTCAGAGATAACACCCTTGAGCATTCAACCGAGTACCTACTCCCCTGATATAGCGGTGCCGAGCGACAAACGCGTCTTCGGCGCCCGCGACCTGTT
Organism: Pseudomonas sp. Larv2_ips; assembly: GCF_963879675.1. NCBI lineage: Bacteria > Pseudomonadati > Pseudomonadota > Gammaproteobacteria > Pseudomonadales > Pseudomonadaceae > Pseudomonas > Pseudomonas sp. Larv2_ips. Next base: position 218,834 of record NZ_CAWOAW010000031.1, on the reverse strand, counting down.
TTCCCTGTGGTTTTCCCTCGGCATCGGCCTGATGGTCCTGCAAACCGGCGCGTTGCTCGCTCCGGGCCTGGGCTTTTCCGGTTCGCTGTTGGCGATTTTTCTCGGCACGCTGGTGGGCGTGCTGTTGCTGGCCGCCGTCGGCGTGATTGGCAGCGACACTGGCCTGTCCGCCATGGCCGCGCTCAAACTCAGCCTCGGCGCCAAGGGCGCCAGCCTGCCGGCATTGCTGAACCTGCTGCAGCTGGTCGGCTGGGGTTCATTCGAAATCATCGTGATGCGCGATGCCGCCAGTTTGCTGGGCACGCGAGCATTCAGCGAGGGTAGCCTGCTGGCGAGTCCTTTGCTGTGGACGCTGTTTTTCGGTGGTTTGGCGACGTTACTGGCCGTCAGTGGCCCGCTGACTTTTGTGCGCCAGATCCTGCGCAAGTGGGGCATCTGGCTGCTGCTGGCCGCCTGCCTGTGGCTGACTTGGAACCTGTTCGCCAAGGCCGACCTCGCCGCGTTGTGGGCAACACCCGGTGACGGCTCGATGCCGTTCGCGGTGGGTTTTGATATCGCCATCGCCATGCCGCTGTCGTGGCTGCCGTTGATTGCCGATTACTCGCGCTTCGGCAAACGCGCAAAAAATGTATTCGGCGGGACGGCGCTGGGCTTTTTTATCGGCAATTTCTGGCTGATGAGCCTGGGCGTGGCCTATACCCTGGCGTTTGCACCCAGTGGTGAGGTGAATGCGCTGTTGCTGGCGCTGGCCGGTGCAGGTCTGGGCATTCCGCTGTTGCTGATCCTGTTGGACGAGTCGGAAAACGCCTTCGCCGATATCCACTCGGCAGCAGTCTCCAGCGGGATTTTGCTGCGTTGGAAGGTCGAACACCTGGCGTTGGCCATCGGCGTTATCTGCACGCTGATCGCCTGCTTCGCGCCGTTGGCGCAATACCAGAACTTCCTGTTGCTGATCGGCTCGGTGTTCGCGCCGCTGTTCGGCGTGGTGCTGGTGGATCACTTTATCCTGCGCCGCCGTGGCCAGGGTTCAGTTGGCAACCTGCACTGGGCGGCGCTGGTGGCCTGGCTGGGTGGCATTGCCACGTATCACGTGCTGGCCAACCTGTATCCGGATATCGGCGCGACCCTGCCGGCACTGGTGCTGGCAGGGCTGTTGCAGTTGATATTGGGCCGGGTCTTCAGCGGCGCGCGGGCATCAGTTCAGGCTTGAGCACGCCCGTCAGACGCGCATAGGGGATGGTCATTTCGATCAGCCCCAATGCGTAAGGGCCGATGGTGGCCACGTTGTACTTGAGCACCACACCGTCGCTGGTCAAGGCCACGTTCGGGGTTTTCTGGAACGGCCAGTTCTTGACGAACGCCGGGTCGCGGTCCATCTGCGAATTGATCAGCCAGCTGTTGTGGGCGACTTTCGCGGTGTTCCAGAACGCCTGTTCCTGGCCCGGCAGCAGCATGTCGGTCAGGCTCAGCTCTCTGTGCTGCAGGCGTGAGTAGTTGATGAAGCCGCGGCCGGGTTCACCGTGGGCGGCTCCGGTGTCCAGGTAGCTCGAAACTTCAATGATCACCAGTCCGTCATGCTGGTCACGTACCTTGGCCTGCAAGTACATGCTGTTGCGGTCCGGCGATTCGCGCAGGAACTTGTCCCGGTAGGCATTCAGCGTCGGCGGCACGCTGGCGCCGGGCGTGGTGCGGGTCATTTGCAGCAGGCGTTGCTCCACAATCGTGTCGAGCTGCGGCTCGCTGGGGAAGTGCACGGTGTCAATGTTCACCAGCGGGCAGTCAGGGCTGCCGCAGCCGGGTTTGATCTGTTCGGAGGCGTCCGATTTAGTGTCCAGCGGCTTCAGGTAGCTGGGCTGGAACAGGCTCTGGCAGGCACCCAGGGTCAAGGCAATACAAGCCACGGAGGCGATTTTTAAAAGCGACATGTGCGTCCTTCGGAAATCGATGGAAAGCGAAAAAGAGTAGCGCTTCGACTGCGAACAGAGCCGTCAGTTCGCCACTAAGCTGATTAGAGTGAGTTTGACCTCCGCCGTCTATCCCGGCAACTGGAAAGGGGCTGCATCAAGTGGCAAGGGCGCGTTAGGATGGCGCGAATTGCACCCGCGTAAACGAGGAAGAATATGACGGACATTGCCAAATCGACGCCGAACAAAATCGAAATTGTTCAGCGCGACAATGCCTACAAGGGCTTCTACAAGCTTGATCGCGTGCAGCTGCGCCACGAGAAATTCGACGGCGGCATGAGCCGGGTGATCAACCGTGAAGTCTTTGTTCGGCACGACGCGGTGTGCGTGTTGCCATATGACCCGCAGCGCGATGAAGTGGTGCTGATCGAGCAGTTCCGCGTGGGCGCCATGGGCCGTACCGACAACCCGTGGCTGATAGAAATGGTTGCCGGCCTGATCGACAAGGATGAAGCGCCGGAGGAGGTTGCACACCGCGAAGCCGAGGAGGAAGCTGGGCTGACATTCTCTGCGCTGTGGCCAATCACCCAATATTTCCCATCGCCCGGTGGCAGTACCGAATTTGTCCACCTGTACCTGGGCCGTTGCGACAGCACCGGGGCCGGTGGCGTCCATGGACTGGAAGAAGAGGCAGAAGATATCCGCGTCACCACCTGGGCCTTTGAAGATGCCTTGCAAGCGGTGCGTGACGGCAAAATTTCCAACGCAGCCAGCATTATCGCCCTGCAATGGCTTGCGCTTAATCGCGCGGAAGTGAGGGGGTTATGGCAGTAAAGGCACGGGAACGATATCGCGTTGACCTGATCGGGTTGCAAGCCGCCTGCGAGGCTAACTATGCGCGGCTGATGCGCTTGCTGCCCGACATGCGCCACACCCCCGAGGCGCGGCGTATTGCCGTGACCCACGGCGACCAGATGCTTGGCGTGCTGACCCTTGAAGTCATCGTCAACTGCCCGTACACCACCACCCTGCGCGTGCGCCAGGAGCACAGCCTGCCGTGGCTGCCGGTGCCGCAACTGGAGGTGCAGGTCTACCACGATGCGCGCATGGCCGAAGTGATCAGCGCCGAACATGCGCGACGCTTTCGCAGCATCTATCCTTACCCGAACGTGTTCATGCACCAACCCGATGAGAAAGCACAGCTCAATGTGTTCCTCGGTGAATGGCTGAGCCACTGCCTGGCCCTGGGCCATGAGTTTGAAGTCGTGCGGTAGATGTGAACTGCGTCTTTCCTCTTTGCGTCCTGCCCTAGCATAATCGCCCACATGTCCTTTTCTGTGATTGCCTTGGGAGAGCGCCTTGCCGAGCGTATCCACCGTGAACCCTGATGCGCCAGCGCTGCTGGTGCAGCTGTCCGACAGCCACCTGTATGCCGAGGCCGACGGCGCGCTGCTAGGCATGAACACCCGCGAAAGCCTGCAGCGAGTGATCGGGTTGGTGCGCTCGCAACAGCCGCAGATCGATTTGCTGCTGGCCACCGGCGACCTGTCCCAGGACGGCACGCTTGAGTCCTATCAACAGTTTCGCGACCTGACCCGACAGATCGACGCTCCGGCGCGCTGGATTCCCGGCAATCACGACGAGCCGCAGATCATGGCCCACGCCGCCGAACACAGTGATTTGCTGGAGCCGGTCGTCGACATCGGCAACTGGCGCGTCACCTTGCTGGATTCGGCTGTTCCAGGCTCAGTGCCCGGTTACTTGCAAGATCAGCAACTGCAATTGCTTGCCCAGGCCTTGAGCGAGGCGCCTTCCCGTCATCATCTGGTGTGTTTTCACCATCATCCGGTGCCCATTGGCTGTGCGTGGATGGAGCCCATCGGCCTGCGCAACCCGGAGGCTTTGTTTGCGGTGCTCGACCGCTTTCCGCAGGTCAAGGCGCTGCTCTGGGGCCATGTGCACCAGGAAATCGACCGCGATCGCAACGGCGTGCGCTTGCTGGCGTCGCCGTCTACCTGCATTCAGTTCGCGCCGGGCAGCGAAGACTTCAAGGTCAGCGAGCAAGCGCCGGGTTACCGCTGGCTGCGCCTGCACGCCGACGGGCGGTTGGAGACCGGCGTAGAGCGGGTCGAAGGTTTCGCGTTTACCATCGATTACGGCAGCAACGGCTACTAACCGCTGCAAACACTGATCAAAAATGTGGGAGCTGGCTTGCCTGCGATAGCGGTATACCGGTTGATAAATGTGTGACTGATACACCGTCATCGCAGGCAAGCCAGCTCCCACAGTGGATCTTCTGTGTCCTTTGGATAGAGGGCCTCACACACCACCCCGATCCCTGTAAACTGCGCCTCTTTGGCTGACGCACGGAGAGCCCGGCATGTCTGCTTCGATCTTGTATATCCACGGTTTCAACAGTGCGCCGGCCTCCAACAAGGCCAGTCAGTTGATGACCGTGATGGACAGCCTCGGCCTGGCCGACCAATTGCGCGTGCCGGCCCTGCATCACCACCCGCGCCAGGCAATTGTTCAATTGGAAGAAGCGATTGCGCAGCTGGGTCGGCCGCTGCTGGTCGGCAGCTCACTCGGCGGCTACTATGCAACCCATCTTGCCGAACGCCATGGCCTCACGGCGCTGCTGGTCAACCCGGCGGTCAGCCCGCATCGGATGTTTGACGGTTACCTGGGGACCCAGAAAAACCTCTACACCGATGAAACCTGGGAGCTGACCCACGACCACGTCTCGGCCCTGGCCGAACTGGAAGTGCCAGCCCCGCAGGACGCCGCGCGTTATCAGGTGTGGTTGCAGACCGGGGATGAAACCCTGGATTATCGCCTCGCCCAACAGTATTACCGGGCCTGTGCCTTGCGCATCCAGGCCGGTGGCGACCATGGCTACCAAGGGTTCGCCCAGCAACTGCCGGCGATGTTGAGCTTTGCCGGCATTGGTGCAGATCAGTATCAATCCTTCGACTTTGCAGCCCTGTAAAGCCGCAGGTTACTTTTTAATCGAACGACTCACGACGAGACCCCATGGCCACTCCCAGCGCTAGCTCTTATAACGCCGACGCCATCGAAGTCCTCTCGGGCCTCGACCCGGTGCGTAAACGCCCAGGCATGTACACCGACACCAGCCGGCCGAACCACCTTGCCCAGGAAGTCATCGACAACAGCGTCGACGAAGCCTTGGCCGGGCATGCCAAGTCGGTACAAGTCATCTTGCACGCCGACCATTCCCTGGAAGTGTCCGACGATGGTCGCGGCATGCCGGTGGACATCCACCCCGAAGAGGGGGTGTCGGGCGTCGAGCTGATCCTCACCAAGCTGCACGCCGGCGGCAAGTTCTCCAACAAGAACTACCAGTTTTCCGGTGGCTTGCACGGTGTGGGTATTTCCGTGGTCAACGCCCTGTCCACGCAGGTCAGGGTCAAGGTCAAGCGCGACGGTAACGAGTACCAGATGACCTTCGCCGATGGCTACAAAGCCACCGACCTGGAAGTGATCGGCAGCGTTGGCAAGCGCAACACCGGCACCAGCGTGTACTTCGCGCCGGACCCGAAATACTTCGATTCACCCAAATTCTCCATCAGCCGCCTCAAGCATGTGCTCAAGGCCAAGGCCGTTCTGTGCCCGGGTTTGCTGGTCAGCTTTGAAGACAAAGGCACCGGCGAGAAGGTCGAGTGGCATTACGAAGACGGCCTGCGTTCCTACCTCGAAGACTCTGTCAGCGACTTCGACCGCCTGCCCAACGAGCCGTTCTGCGGCAGCCTGGCCGGTAATAAAGAAGCCGTTGACTGGGCGCTGCTGTGGTTGCCTGAAGGCGGCGACAGCGTGCAGGAAAGCTACGTCAACCTGATCCCCACCGCCCAGGGCGGCACCCACGTCAACGGTTTGCGCCAGGGTTTGCTGGACGCCATGCGCGAATTTTGCGAATACCGCAGCCTGTTGCCACGTGGCGTGAAGCTGGCGCCGGAAGACGTGTGGGAGCGCATCGCGTTCGTGCTGTCGATGAAGATGCAGGAGCCGCAATTCTCCGGTCAGACCAAGGAACGCCTGTCGTCGCGTGAAGCGGCGGCGTTTGTCTCCGGCGTGGTCAAAGATGCGTTCAGCCTGTGGCTCAACGAGCACCCGGAGCTGGGCCTGGCCCTGGCGGAGTTGGCGATCAATAACGCCGGCCGCCGTTTGAAGGCCAGCAAAAAGGTCGAGCGCAAGCGCATTACCCAAGGGCCGGCACTGCCGGGCAAACTGGCCGATTGCGCCGGGCAAGACCCGATGCGTTCCGAGCTGTTTCTGGTCGAAGGTGACTCCGCCGGCGGTTCTGCCAAGCAAGCGCGAGACAAGGAGTTCCAGGCGATCCTGCCGTTGCGCGGCAAGATCCTCAACACCTGGGAAGTCGATGGCAGCGAAGTCCTCGCCAGCCAAGAGGTGCACAACATCGCCGTGGCCATCGGCGTCGACCCGGGCGCGGCAGACATGAGCCAGCTGCGCTACGGCAAGATCTGTATCCTCGCCGACGCCGACTCCGACGGTTTGCACATCGCCACGCTGCTGTGCGCGCTGTTCGTCCAGCACTTCCGCCCATTGGTGGATGCCGGTCACGTCTACGTTGCCATGCCGCCGCTGTACCGTATCGATTTGGGCAAAGAGATTTTCTACGCGCTCGACGAAGCCGAGCGCGATGGCATCCTCGACCGCCTGGTCGCCGAGAAGAAACGCGGCAAGCCACAGGTCACGCGATTCAAAGGCCTGGGTGAGATGAACCCACCGCAGCTGCGCGAAACCACCATGGACCCGAACACGCGGCGCCTGGTGCAGTTGACCCTGGAAGACTTCGCCGGCACCTCGGAAATGATGGACATGTTGCTGGCGAAAAAGCGTGCACCGGATCGCAAGGCCTGGCTGGAGTCCAAAGGCAACCTGGCCGAGGTTCTGGGCTGATGCGCACAGGTTTCGCCCTGGCGATCCTGATGTTGAGCGGGTTGGCGGCGGCCCAAGTGGTCGCCGAGCCCGTGACTGAGCTAAAGCTGATATCCGAGCATCCGGTGGACGGCATGCGCGGCGGTAACCTCTCGGGCCTGGCGGTATGTGGCCAGGAGCTGTGGACGGTGTCCGATCGCGATGACGACCAGATTTACCGACTCGACATCAGTGCGCCGACCTGGCAGGCCGAAACCGTGAAAATTGACGTGCCGCCGGTGCCCGAGTCCGGGTTGCCCTGGGGGTTGCGCTCGCGCACCAAGGCGGCGTCGTTCATCCGCGGTGGCGACCTGGATTTTGAAGGCATTAGCTGCGATGCCGCCGGCAACCGCTACATTGTCAGCGAAGCCCACGCTGCGGTGCTGCAAGTGCCGATGGCGGGCGCCCCTGAATGGTTGAAAATCGCCCCTGGCATGGTGCGTGAAGCCCGCGCCAGTGGCATGTTGCTGCACTTCAACGCTTTGTTCGAAGGCCTGGCGGTGAATCCTGCCGGTAATCAGATTTGGCTGGCGGCCGAGCGTGAGCGGCGTGGCTTAATCTCGATCAAGCGCGGGCAGAGCGTATGGGACTGTGACGGTCCCTGTGTGTTGTTGAGCGAGGCTGGCCAGGAAGTGCAACCGGCGCAGTTCACCAACGCCAAGGCTGTGTCCAAGGATTTTGCCGACCTGGCGCTGTTTGACGGCAAGCTGTTTACCCTGGAGCGCAATGCGTTCCAGATTTGCCGGCGCGATGCGGTCACCGCCAAAGTCGAGCTGTGCTGGTCGTTTGCCGACGAAACCCTGATGCCGAAACGGCGCTATGCCCAGCCCTACGGTCTGGCCGAAGCCCTGGTGGTGGATGCAGACGGCGCCTGGCTGGGGATCGACAACAATTTTGGCCCGCGTGCCGATGGTGAAAAACGCCCTGTGGTCTATCGTTTCGCCGCGCCTGCCGGCGGCTGGAGCGCCCAGCCATGAGCGGGCAGCCGCCTGGCAAGCGCGCCGGACGTGTGCTGATGTTTGTGGCATGGGGCGCCGGGCTGTTTTTGGCCACACGGTTTTTTGGGCAGTGGGAAGCACGTCAGGAAAATCCCAATGCGGTGGTGACCTCGCAGCAACACGAGGGGTACATCGAGGTGAAATTGCTGGGCAACGGCCAAGGGCATTTTGTTGCCAGTGGCCAGATCAATGGTCAGCCGGTGGAGTTTATGCTCGATACCGGCGCGACCGATGTGGCGGTGCCGGCCGAATTGGCCGACCGCCTCGGGCTTAAACGTGGCCTGCCGGTGACCTTGAGCACCGCCAACGGCCGTGTTCAGGGCTACCGCACCCACCTTGACCGCCTGAAGCTGGGCGATATCGTCCTGCAGGACGTCCGCGCGATCGTGGCGCCGGGCCTGGACGGGGAACAGGTGCTGCTGGGCATGAGCGCATTGAAACAACTTGAATTTACCCAGCGCAGCGGCACATTGCTGCTGCGCCAGACCAAACAATGATGAGGCCCGCATGAGTGACATCCTCGCAGACAGCTTAGATGGCGTAGAACGCCGGTCGCTGGCTGACTTCACCGAAAATGCCTACCTCAACTACTCCATGTACGTGATCATGGACCGTGCCTTGCCGCATATCGGCGACGGCCTGAAACCGGTACAACGGCGCATCATCTACGCCATGAGTGAGTTGGGGCTGGACGCTGATTCCAAGCACAAGAAGTCGGCGCGTACCGTCGGTGACGTGCTCGGCAAGTTCCACCCACACGGCGACTCGGCGTGCTACGAAGCCATGGTGCTGATGGCCCAGCCGTTCAGCTACCGCTACACGCTGGTAGACGGGCAGGGTAACTGGGGTGCGCCGGATGATCCCAAGTCATTCGCCGCCATGCGATACACCGAGGCACGCCTGTCGCGTTACTCCGAAGTGCTGCTCAGCGAGTTGGGCCAGGGTACCGCGAACTGGGGCCCGAACTTCGACGGCACCCTGGACGAACCCTTGGTGTTGCCGGCACGTTTGCCGAATATCCTGCTCAATGGCACCACCGGCATCGCGGTCGGCATGGCCACCGACGTGCCGCCGCATAACCTGCGCGAAGTGGCCACCGCCTGCGTACGTTTGCTGGATGAACCCAAGGCCACGGTCGAGCAGCTCTGCGAGCATATCCAGGGCCCGGACTACCCGACCGAAGCGGAAATCATCACGCCGCGCGCCGACCTGCTGAAAATGTACGAAACCGGCAAGGGCTCGGTGCGCATGCGCGCCGTGTACCACATCGAAGACGGCGACATTATTGTCACCGCGCTGCCGCACCAGGTGTCCGGTGCCAAGGTGCTGGAGCAGATCGCCGCGCTGATGCAGGCCAAACCGTCGAAACTGCCGCAAGTCGCTGACCTGCGTGATGAGTCCGACCACGAGAACCCATGCCGCATCGTGATCATCCCGACCAACAGCCGGGTCGACCACGAGGTGCTGATGCAGCACCTGTTTGCCAGTACCGACTTGGAGTCGAGCTACCGGGTCAACGTCAACATCATCGGCCTGGACGGCAAGCCGCAGCTGAAAAACCTGCGCAACTTGCTGGTGGAGTGGCTGGAGTTCCGCATACAAACCGTGCGCCGCCGCCTGCAATTTCGCCTCGACAAGGTCGAGCGTCGCTTGCACTTGTTGGACGGCTTGCTGATTGCTTATCTCAACCTGGACGAAGTGATCCACATCATTCGTACCGCCGAGCACCCGAAAGCCGAGCTGATCGCGCGCTTCGAGCTGAGCGAGATCCAGGCCGACTACATTCTCGACACCCGCCTGCGTCAGTTGGCGCGCCTGGAAGAGATGAAGTTGCGCGACGAGCAGGATGCATTGCTCAAGGAACAAGCCAAGCTGCAAGCGCTGCTGGGCAGCGAAGCCAAGCTCAAGAAGCTGGTGCGCAGCGAACTGATCAAAGATGCCGAAACCTATGGTGATGACCGTCGCTCGCCAATCGTCGAGCGCGCAGAAGCGAAAGCTCTGACAGAAACCGAGCTGTTGCCTAACGAGAAAATTACCGTCGTTCTGTCGGAAAAGGGTTGGGTTCGCTCCGCCAAAGGGCATGATATTGACGCTACCGGCCTCTCGTACAAGGCCGGTGATGGCTTCAAGACCGCGGCTGCCGGGCGTTCCAACCAATTTGCAGTGTTTATCGATTCCACCGGGCGCAGTTACTCGGTGCCGGCGCACACGTTGCCTTCAGCGCGTGGCCAGGGCGAGCCGCTGACCGGGCGACTCACACCGCCACCGGGGGCGAGTTTCGAATGCGTGCTGCTGCCCGATGATGATTCGCTGTATGTGATCGCGTCCGACGCGGGTTACGGTTTTGTGGTCAAGGGTGAAGACCTGCAGGCCAAGAACAAGGCGGGCAAGGCGTTGTTGAGCTTGCCCAACAACGCCAAGGTGATCCTGCCGCGCACAGTGGAAGACCGCGAGAGCAACTGGCTGGCGTCGGTGACCACCGAAGGGCGTCTGCTGGTGTTCAAGATCAGCGACCTGCCGCAGCTGGGTAAAGGCAAGGGCAACAAGATTATTGGGATTCCCGGGGAGCGGGTGGCCAGTCGCGAAGAGTACGTGACCGACATTGCAGTGATCCCGGAAGGCTCAACCCTGGTACTTCAGGCTGGCAAACGCACGCTGTCGCTGCGTGCTGACGACCTGGAACATTACAAGGGTGAGCGTGGGCGGCGCGGTAACAAACTGCCGCGGGGCTTCCAGCGAGTGGATGCTTTGTTGGTCGAAACGCCGGTTTAAGGCGTATTAGAGCCCTCGATCTACGATTTAACGCGTAGATCGACGCTTTCGCGCTGGAGTCATGGCGCATATTCACGGATGATATGGCCTTTCCAGCGCCGGCGTGGCCGAGCGTGTTTAGGTTATTTTTAGTATTACATTGTGGTTCGCCTTGTGGCAGCCACCTGGATGGGATGATGACTGCTCCACGCCTTCCTTTATTTTTGATGCTCGCTGGCCTTTTGGGGCTGGCGGGTTGCAGCACGCACCAGCCGGTGTCGCTGTACCAGCTGGACAGCGGAAGTCCAGCTCAGCCAGCGCAAACCGCTGGCATGGCCGTATTGCTTGGCCCGGTAGTCGTTGCCGATTACCTGCAACGCGAAACCCTGCTGCAACGTCAGAACGACGGCAGCCTGCAAGGTTCCACTGACGGCCGTTGGGCGGGCAGTTTGTCGTCCGACATCAACCAGTTGATGTTGCGCCAAGTGGCCGGTCATCTGGACAGTCAGCGTGTGGTGCTCGCGCCTGCGCCAACCGGCTTTACTCCGGATGTGCAGGTGTTGCTGACCATTACGCGGCTTGACTCGGGCGCCTCGCAGCCGGCCATCCTCGACGCGCAGTGGCGTCTGATCGACCGCCGTGGCCAGGTGCGCGATAACCGCATCGTGCATTTGCAGGAAGAACACAGCGGCACCACCGCGTCCCAGGTCCAGGCCCAGGGCGTGTTGTTGCAGCATCTGGCGCAGCAGTTGTCGGTGGCGCTCAAGCCATTGGCCAACCAGCCGCCGGTTGCCGAGGCGCCGCGCAAGCAAGCCCCGGCTCAGGCCAAGCCCGCAGCGCCGGAAAAGCCGAAGATGCCGATGGCTACGCCGATTCGTACGGACATGGAAGTGTTCAGGTTCTGATCTGAATCGCAGACAAACAAAAAGGCCCGCTGAGTAAGCGGGCCTTTTTGTTTGTCCGGGATTTGAGTTGCGCTGCAGATTAATGTGGGAGCGGGCTTGCCCGCGAGTGCGTTGGATCAGTCGATAAGCCTGGCCACTGACACGCCGCCTTCGCGAGCAAGCCCGCTCCCCCACAAGCCCACTGCTCAGTGGGCTGGGCGGTGTCTTCAGGACTTGGTACGGGTCTCATGCATCCGCGCCAACTGCCGCTCCAGCATCGACGGATACGGCTCCATCAAGCGTTCCACACAGCTGGCGCCTTCAGGGCTGGCAATCGGGCGGATACGCGCGCGTTGGCGAATCAACGCGTCTTCGCTGATCTTGCGCTCCACCAGCAGCAGGTTGCGGCTGTGTTGCGACAAGGCCAGCGCATCCTGGGCGATTTCAGTCAGCAGCAGGTCGATCTGGCTCATGCCAAACAGATCATCGCCCACGGTCAAACCAAGCTGCAGTTGCAAGGTGATGCCGCTGTCGGCCACTTCGATCTGCAGGGCATGGCCGAGGGCGCGCAACAACTCGCCGCAGCAAATGGCGTTGGTCAGGTAATCTTCGCCGCTGTCTTCGCTGTGGAACAGCATCAGCGTGCTGCCGTCGTTCAGGGTGTGCAGTTCGCTCTGATACAGCGAGGCGGCCTGGTCCAGGCAGTCGCGGTAGCGTTCCAGCAATTCCGTCAGGCGGGCGCGGGGCAGGCGGCGCAGTTGGTCCTGGGCGCCCAGTTGCACGGCCAATACGGCGCTGTGCTGGGGCTCGGTGTTCTTCACCGGCGCAGGCTTAGGCGCGACGGCCGCGGTGGCGGCCGAGGTATCGCGCAGGTCGGAGAACGGGTCTTCGTCATCCAGTTCATCTTCCTCCGCCTTGATGACCTGGCGGGGCGCGGGCTTGAGGCCTGCCACCGGCGCACTTTCGTCAAAGCCTGGATCACGCAGGTCGCGCACTTCAAACTCGGGTTCGTCGTCGTAATCGGTGTCGTCGTACTCGGGTTCGGGCTCGACCTCGGGCACTACCGGCTCGGGCGCGAAGCTGGCGTGAAGCTGGCGGGCGAGGTCGCCGATCTCATCCTGGCGATCAGTGGCCGGGGTGTGTTCGTCAATATCGCGCAGCCAGATGCGCAACTGCATCAGCGGCGTGGAGATATGCCGCCCCAGGCGCAAGCTCAAGGCCAGGGCCAATGCCAACAGGATCGCGCTGAGGATGCCCATGCTTTGCAGGCTGATGGTCATCGGCTGCTGGAATTGCTGCATGTCCAGGCTGATGCGCAGTTGGCCGGCCTTCACATCCTGAAACGTGATGTTGCTCGAATACAAACCTTCGGCTTCACCCAGCAAGCCGTTTTTCGGGCGTTGCCCGGCTTCGGCCATGATCCGGTTGTCCACGCTGTAAATCGCGGCGTGGGCCACCAACGGGTTCTTGGTCAGGTTGTTGAGCAGCACGTTGAGGCTGAGAATGTCGTTGGACACCAGCAACTCAGTCGCCGACGTGGCGGTCTGAGTGGTCAGGCTCTCGCCCAGGGCGTCGGCTTGCTCGTGCATGGCCTGCTTGAACTGCAAGCCCATCACGCAGGCATAGATCACCAGGGCCAGAGCGACCAGGATCACGTTATGGCTGGCGATGCGTAATGCGATCGGTACACGGCGGTGGCGCAGTGCCCGGAAGATCAGCAGGAAGAAGTTATCGGTTTTTACTGGCGTAGGCCGGTTCACTTGAGCTCGGCTCTTTAGTCCGTGAAGTTGACGCGCAGTATAGCGACAGGCCTGGGACCGGCAAAGCGCTGGCTGTGCCCGATGGTCACTGAAAGTGGGTAGAATGCGGTTTTTTTCCAGCCTGGGGGTGCGCTTTGCGCGAAATTGTCCTGATAAACATCACAGGTGTTGACCGACCGGGTCTCACCGCAGCCATTACCGGTGTGCTGGCCCAGGGTGGTGTGAACATTCTCGACATCGGCCAGGCGGTGATCCACGACACCCTCTCGTTCGGCATCCTCGTGGAAATCCCGAGTACCGAACAGGCTTCTTCGGTGCTCAAGGACATCCTGTTTACGGCGTATAAGCTCGATCAGCAGGTGCGTTTCACGCCGGTGTCCGAAGCCGATTACCAGCATTGGGTGGAAGGCCAGGGCAAAAAACGCCACATCGTTACGCTGCTGACCCGCAAGGTCACCGCCGAGCAATTGCAACGTGTCAGCTCGATTACCGCCCAGTACGGTTTGAATATTGATCATATCGACCGTTTGTCGGGTCGCATGCCGCTTGATACGCCAGCCGACAAAGGCAAGGGCTGCATCGAGTTTTCCGTGCGCGGCGAACCGGCGGATCCGCAAGCCCTGCGCGCCGAGTTCTTGAGCGTGGCTCAGGAACTGAATGTCGACATCGCCTTCCAGGAAGACTCGCTGTTCCGCCGCAACCGCCGCCTGGCGGTGTTCGACATGGACTCCACGCTGATTGAAGCCGAAGTCATCGACGAGCTGGCCAAGGCTGCCGGTGTGGGCGAGCAAGTGTCTGAAATTACCGAGCGCGCCATGGCCGGTGAGCTGGATTTCCGTGCCAGCTTCAAGGAGCGCCTGGCGCTGCTCAAAGGCCTGGATGTGAGCGTGCTGGACTCGATCGGCGCCTCGCTGCGCCTGACCGAAGGCGCCGAAACCCTGTTCGCCGAGCTCAAGCGCCTGGGCTACAAGACCGCGATTCTATCGGGCGGCTTTACCTACTTCGCCAAGCAACTGCAGGCCAAGCTGGGCATCGATTATGTGTTCGCCAACGAGCTGGAAGTGGTGGATGGCAAGGTGACGGGCGTGGCGGTGGAGCCGATTGTCGACGCGCAGCGCAAAGCGGATTTGCTGAGGGAATTGGCGCATAAGGAAGGTTTGCGTCTGGAACAGACCATTGCGGTCGGTGACGGCGCCAATGATTTGCCGATGCTGGCAATCGCCGGGTTGGGTGTGGCGTTCCGCGCCAAGCCGCTGGTCAAGCAATCGGCCAAGCAGGCGATCTCGACGTTGGGGCTGGATGGCGTGTTGTACCTGCTGGGCTTGCGCGACCGCGACGGTCAGTTGTAACTGGCAAAACGCAGTTGAAAATGTGGGAGGGGGCTTGCCCCCGATTGCGATGAGTCAGTCACCCGATGAGGTGACTGAAACACAGCTTTCGGGGGGCAAGCCCCCTCCCACATTGGGTTTGGTGTCAGGCTTTAGGAGCGGCGATGCCCTGGCCCATCTGTACCGGCGTGCCTGCCACCAGTTCTTCGGCCCACTTAACCTGGTCCGGCCCGAACAGCACAATTGCAGTCGAACCCAGCTTGAAGCGGCCCAGTTCTGCGCCTTTCTCCAAGTGAATCGGTGCGCGTGCAGCCTCGTCGTAGCGGAAGGTTTTCAGCTCGCGTTTTGGCGGCGTCACCAGCCCGGCCCATACGGTTTCAATCGACGCGACGATCATCGCACCCACCAACACCACCGCCATCGGGCCGCGTTCGGTGTCGAACAGGCAGACAACACGTTCGTTACGGGCAAACAGTTCAGGCACGTTTTCGGCGGTGGTCTGGTTGACCGAGAAAATTCGACCTGGCACGTAGACCATCTCGCGAAGCGTACCGGCCAGCGGCATATGCACGCGGTGGTAGTCCTTGGGCGACAGGTAAATAGTGGCGAAATCACCGCCCATAAACGGTGCAGCCAATGCGGCATCGCCGCCCAGCAATTCCAGCACGCTGAAGCTGTGGCCCTTGGCCTGGAACACGCGGCCGTGTTCGATTGGGCCAAGCTGGCTGACGGCGCCGTCGGCCGGGCTGAGTACCGCGCCTGGGGTTTGATCCAGCGGGCGCGCGCCGTCTTTCAAGGCGCGGGTGAAGAAGGCGTTGAAATGCTCGTAGGCGGTCAAGTCTTCAACCAGGGCTTGGGACATGTCCACCTGATAGCGCTTGGCGAACCAGGCGGTGAAGGCGTTCTTGAACCAGCGCACGCGGCACTCGGCGATGCAGCCGGCCAGTCGCGAGAGCAAGTGGTGCGGCAGCAAGTACTGGCTGAGGATAAACAACTGCTTTTTCATTAACTGTCCTTAAACCTTAAATCTCAACGGGGGTGTCGGGGTGGTTGCCCCATTCGCCCCAGGAACCGGCATAACCTTTGACTCGCGGATAACCGAGCGCCTTGGCCACCAGGTAGGTGAAGCCAGAGCGGTGGTGAGTCTGGCAGTGGGTGATGATTTCTTTGTCTTTGGTCAACCCGAGGTCTTCCAGGATCTGCGGCATGTCGCGGCGGATACGCAGGCTGCGCGCCTTGTCCATGCCGGCGGTCCATTCGAAGTTCACCGCGCCGGGGATGTGTCCGCCCTTGGCTGCGAGCACTTTCTCGCCGGAGTATTCCAGGGGGCCGCGTGCGTCCCAGATACCCAGGTCGGCCGCGCCAAGTCGGCTTTGCAGGTATTCGCGGGTGGCGGTAGGGCCGTCGTGCAAGGTCAGGCTCACCGGCCCGCCGACAGGGGCGGGCACCTCGGTGGAAAGCGGGTGCTGACCGTCCAGCCATGCCAGCAGGCCGCCGTCCAGGTAGTGGTATTTCTGGTGGCCGATCACGTCGAGCAACCAGATGAAGCGCCCGGCCCAGCCGCCGCCTTCGTCGTCGTAGACCACGTAGGTGGCATCCGGGGTGTGGCCCAGTTCGCCGAACAATTTTTCGAGGTCAGCCTTGTGCGGCAGCAAACCGGGTGCGGGCGCCTGGCCCAGTTGGGTGCGCTTGGGGTCAACGAAATGCGCGCCGGGGATATGCCCTTCGGCGTAGCGGGCAGCACTGGTGAGGTCCACCAGAATCAGGTGTTCGGCATCCAGTTGACCGAGCAGGTCGCTGGACTCGATCACCAGCGGCAAGCCAGAGAAGTCAGGCATGTGAGGTCTCCTGGGCACAATTGTTGGCGATAAAAGAGGGCGATTGTAGCGCAAGCATCAAGCGCTGCGGTTGGTAAAGCTGTGCAGCGCTTTCTCGATGCATTGAGCGGTTTTGCCGAAGGCCTGCACGGTGGTTTCCGAGAAGGGGCCACCGCCCTGATCGGCGACCATCAGCATCACGACCTTGCCGTTGCAGCTCAACGAACGCAGCAACAGGTGTTCGCCATTGAACAGGCGGCGCAGGATCGGCGGCAGCAAGGCCGAGAACTGTGCGTGGTTGTCTGGCGTGAGGCGTACCTGGGCAGACTTTTCCAGCAGGCGCTGCAGCAGCGTGCTGTTGACCACGTCCAGGCTCAGGTTTGCCGCGTCCCTGGGCAAGCCGTCAGCCTGGTGCACGCGCAAGGTGCTCAAGGCGCGGTCCGCCATGAACAGCAAGACGCGCTGCATGCCACTGGCGACCAAGGCTTCTCGGGCACAGGTAGTCAGGTGCATGGCATTGGCAAAACGGCTCGGTTCGACCAGCAGCTCGGTGCAACGCTTGCGCCACACGGCGAGTGCCTCGGCAGTGGGCGGCGGCGCCGGCAACAGGCCGCGATGGATTTTCTGCACATGCCACGGCCAGATCAGCGACAACGCCGGGTGCCAGAGGTCAGGCATCAAGGTTGTGCGTGCGCTGGTCACCGCTTGCTGGTGAACTTGTTGCTGCACGTCACTCAGCGGCTCTTGCAGGTACAGCGCCGTGAGGTACTGCCAGCGCTCGGTGTGCGGGCAAGTCCAGGATTCCTGCGCCGACATCGCCAGGCCGTTGGCCAGCAGCACAGTGTTGGCCGGCTGGTTCAGCCAGCGGCGCAGGTTGGGTTCGGCGTCGAGCAATTGCTGTTGGCGCAGCGCGTCGTCTTCACGGGCGATGCGCAGCGCCTTGACCAGCAAGCGCTGTTCAGTCAGCAGCAGGTTGTAGCCTTGGGAGACCCAGATCGGCAGGTGCCAGGCTTCGGTCAAACCGCGGCACAAGTCCAGCAGGCGCACACCGAACAGTGCCTGTTCGACCTTGTGTGCCGACTGGCCTTTGTGGATCACCCGCAGTTCCCATTCTTCCAGAAGCTTGGGGTACGCGACGGCCATCGGCCACAGCGGCGACAGAAACAGCAGGCTGCCCCAATGAATGTCTTGCCACAACCGCGCAAGGCGGCTGGCGAACAAACCGTTGGCTTGCTGGGAGGCGTGCTGGCTCACCAGCAGCAGTTGGCGCAGGGCCACCGGAATGTCTTTTTCCGGCACCGAGGGCAGGCGCGCCAGCAACTCCTCGGCGCGTTTGAGGCCGAGGCGGTTGAGCGCCACTTCGAGGTTTTCCGCCGGCCCCGACAGGCTGCCATGGGCCTGGCCGTTAGCCTCGCGCATCACGCTGAGCACCAGCGCCGGGCTGTGTTGCATCAGCTCAGCAATATCCCGTAAAGAACTACGGCTATCGCGGATGGCCTTGCACACGCGTTCGTGACTAGCCTGAGGAACAGGCAGCAGCACATCGTCCAGGCGCTTTATCCAAGTCGCGAGGGTAGTGGGTTTTGTCGTTGGAGCTGTCGTTTCATTAGCCATGATTGGGGCGCGATCATCACTTGCGTTCTACACGCCCGGAACGGGCCGAATTGGCTTTTCGCCTTAACGGGCTATAGTCTGGCGCAGTTTTGCCGATAAGTAGAACAAGAGTTTTCAGCTTCACCCAATATGTCCATGAACCCGACGGCGCAAGTACCAATCTCCTATGGCTAAAATTATCGGCATCATCGTCGTCATCGCAAGTGTGCTCGGTGGGTACGTCCTGTCCCACGGTAAAATTGCCGCGCTGATCCAGCCCTTCGAAGTGTTGATCATCGGCGGTGCCGCGTTTGGCGCATTCCTGCAGGCCAACCCCGGCTACATGACCATGCACGTGATCAAGAAGTCGCTGGGCATGTTCAGCTCGCGCTTCTCCCACACCTTTTATTTGGAAGTGCTGGGGCTGATCTACGAGATCCTCAACAAGAGTCGCCGCGAAGGCATGATGGCTATCGAAGGCGACATCGAAGACGCCGCCGCCAGCCCGATTTTCGCCAAGTACCCGGCGGTGCTCAAAGACGAGCGCATGACCGCCTACATCTGCGACTACCTGCGCATCATGTCCTCCGGCAACATGGCGCCGCACGAGCTGGAAGGCTTGTTCGACATGGAGTTGTTCAGCCTTAAGGAAGAGCTGGAACACCCATCCCACGCCGTGACCGGCATCGCCGACGGCATGCCCGGTTTCGGTATCGTCGCGGCGGTACTCGGCATCGTGGTGACCATGGCGTCCCTGGGCGAAGGCGACCAGAAGGCCATCGGCATGCACGTGGGCGCGGCCCTGGTGGGTACCTTCTTCGGTATTCTTGCCGCCTACGGTTTCTTCGGCCCACTGGCCACTTCCCTGGCCCACGATGCCAAGGAAGAAGTGAATTTGTACGAAGCAATCAAGGCCTGTCTGGTGGCTTCGGCGTCCGGCATGCCGCCATCGCTGGCGGTGGAGTTCGGGCGCAAGGTGCTGTACCCGAAACATCGCCCAAGTTTTGCCGAGCTGGAACAAGCGGTTCGCGGTCGCTAAGTCATGGAAAACAACCAGCCGATAATCATCAAGCGCGTCAAGCGCTTCGCTGCGGGGCACCATGGCGGCGCCTGGAAAATCGCCTTCGCCGACTTTGCGACGGCGATGATGGCGTTCTTCCTGGTGCTGTGGCTGATGTCCACCGCCACGCCCGAACAGAAGATCGCCATCGCCGGTTACTTCAAAGACCCGATTGGCTTTTCGGAAAGCGGCACACCGTTTGTCATCGACCTGGGCGGCTCGCCGCAGCTGGCGCCCGAGCGCACCATCAACCCGGAGGTCAAGACCGAATCGCCGCAGGAAAACATTCCAATCGAGCGCGACACCGTCGAGGCCATGGCCGAGCAGGTCGAGCAGGAACGCCTGGAATTGTTGCTGCAGGAACTGCAGACCAAGGTTGAAGAGAATCCGCAGCTGCTGAAATTCAAGGATCAGATTTCTTTCGAAATCACGCCGGAAGGCTTGCGCATCCAGATCACCGACGCCGCCAACCGGCCGATGTTCGACTCTGGCAGCGCGCGCCTGAAACCCTATTTTGAAGACATCCTGCTGGCCATGGCTGACACCATCAAGGCGGTGCCGAACAAGATCAGCATCAGCGGCCACACCGACGCCAAGCCGTATGCGGGCCAGGGTGACTTCGGCAACTGGGAACTCTCGGCCAACCGCGCCAACGCCGCCCGCCGTGCGCTGGTCGCGGGCAGCTACCCGGACCCGCAAGTGGCACGTGTGGTGGGTTTTGCGTCGTCGCAGCTATTTGATCCTAAAGATCCGTTCAACCCGATCAACCGTCGGATTGATATTGTCGTGCTGACCAAAAAGGCCCAGCGTGCGATCGAAGGCGATCAGGGCGCAGCGCCGGCAGCACCGACCCAAGGCGAAGGCGCACCGGGCGAAGTGCCGGCCGACCCGAACGCGATTCCGCCAGGGCAGGAGCCGCTGCCGGCCCACGAGCTGCGGCAGAAGCTGAACCTGTTTGATGATGGTGGGGTGAAAGATCCTACGGCGCCTGGCTCGTAACAGAGCGATTGTGGCGAGCGGGCTCGCCACAACGGTTCAGTAACTGCTCTCGGGCAAGCTCGCAATAATCGACCGGTAGCTGTTCATGCGCTGCTGCTGAACGCGACCGTCTTCCAGCGCCTTGAGCAGTGCACAACCGGGCTCGCGGTCGTGTTTGCAGTCGCGGAAGCGGCAGGTGCCGATCAGGTCGTTGAACTCGATGAAGCCCGCTTCCACATCGCTGCGGCTGACGTGGCCCAAGCCAAATTCACGAATACCCGGGGAGTCGATCAGCTCACCGCCGCCCGGGAAGTGGAACAACCGCGCGGTGGTGGTGGTGTGGGTGCCCTGGCCGGACAGTTCCGACAGCGGGCCGACACGGGTGTCGACTTCCGGCAGCAGGCTGTTGACCAGCGACGACTTGCCCACGCCCGACTGGCCGACGAACACACTGATGCGCCCGTCCAACTGCTGTTGCAGCTGTTCCATGCCATTGCCGTGATGCGCCGAAACTTCCAGCACCGGGTAACCCAGCGTGCGGTAGACCGCCAGTAGCGCGTTGAGCGCCGGGGCGTTTTGCTCGTCGATCAGGTCGAATTTGTTCAGCAGCAACAGCGGGCGAATGCCGGCATGCTCGGCTGCGACCAGGTAGCGGTCGATCAGGTTGGCATGCGGCTCGGGCAGCGGCGCGAACACGATCACGATCATGTCGACGTTGGCGGCCACGGGCTTGAGCTGGCCGCGGCTGTCAGGGCGGCGCAATTCGGTGGTGCGCGGCAACTGGGCGACGATCACGCCGATGCCCTGGTTGCCGGCGCGCCACACGACCTTGTCGCCGGTCACCAGCGCAGGCAGGTTGGCGCGCAAGTGGCAGCGGGAGACAGAGCCTGCGAGTTCGCCTTCCAGCGCCTCGACTTCGACCTGCACACCAAAGTGCGCGATCACCAGGCCCGTCTGTTCGGGGCCCAGGTCGCCGCCCTCGAGCGCCTCTACGGCGGAGGATTCACGTTTGGCGGCGCGAGCAGCGCGCTCACCTTGGATCTTTTCGATGCGCCAGTTTTGGCGACGATTGAGCTGGCGTTTGGCCATGGGTGTTCCGTGTCGATAATGCAAAAGTTAGGTAAAACGGTCGCGAGTCTAGCACGCCCCTGCCTGCTAAACTGCGCAGCTACGCCAAGGTGCCAAGAGAATCAAGCCATGCAAAACCCACAGAACCTGATTTGGATCGATCTGGAAATGACCGGTCTGAACCCCGACACCGACGTCATCATCGAGATGGCGACGATTGTCACCGACAGCAACCTCAACACCTTGGCCGAAGGTCCGGTGATCGCCATTCACCACAGCGACGCCGTCCTCGCCACCATGGATGAGTGGAATACGCGCACCCACGGCAACTCCGGCCTAACCCAGCGCGTGCGTGACAGCCGCATCAGCATGCGCGACGCCGAAGCTGAAACCATCGCCTTCCTTGAAAAATGGGTGCCCAAGGGCAAGTCGCCGATCTGCGGCAACAGCATCTGCCAGGATCGTCGCTTCCTTTATACACATATGAAGGGGCTGGAGAGCTACTTCCACTATCGCAACCTGGATGTGTCTACCTTGAAAGAGCTGGCTGCGCGTTGGGCGCCGGAAGTCAAAGACAGCTTCCATAAGGGCAGCACCCATTTGGCGTTGGATGATATTCGCGAGTCGATTGCTGAGTTGCAGCATTACCGCAAGCATTTCATCAAGGCCTGAATCTGTGGCGCCTGGCCCGGCGCCTTCGCGAGCAAGCCCGCTCCCACATTCGACTGCATTCCAAAGGTGGAACTCGGTTAAATGTGGGAGCGGGCTTGCTCGCGAAGGGCGCGACGCGGTCTTTCGCCTGGCGCCCCCTTTTGGTGCCATCACCAAATGATTAGACTGCGCGCCTCATTGCAAGGATCGCCATCATGCTGTTGATGCTCTACCTCATCGCCATCACCGCCGAAGCCATGACCGGCGCGCTGTCCGCCGGGCGGCGGGGCATGGACTGGTTTGGGGTGGTGCTGATTGCCTGCGTCACGGCATTGGGCGGTGGTTCGGTACGCGATGTATTGCTTGGGCATTACCCGCTGACCTGGGTCAAACACCCGGAATACCTGGTGTTGACCTCCATCGCTGCGTTGGTGACGATCTTTATCGCACCGTTGATGCGCCATCTGCGGTCACTGTTCCTGGCGCTGGACGCCGTGGGCCTGGTGGCGTTCACTTTGATCGGCTGCATGACCGCCCTGGAAATGGGCCATGGCATGTTGGTGGCGTCAGTCAGCGGGGTAATTACTGGCGTATTCGGCGGCATCCTGCGGGATATTTTCTGCAACGACATCCCGCTGATCTTCCGCCGTGAGCTGTACGCCAGCGTGTCGTTCCTTGCCGCCTGGTTCTACATGCTGTGCCTTTATCTGCAGTTGCCCAGCGAGCAAGCGATCCTGCTGACCTTGTTCAGCGGCTTTCTGTTGCGCCTGCTGGCCATCCGTTTTCACTGGGAAATGCCCAAGTTCGTCTACAACGACGACGTGCACTAGCGTGTAGCGTGCTGGTTGAGCGCCCACTCGACGTGTTCGCGCACCAAGTCCGATGGGTAATCCCGACGCGCCTTTAAAGCTTCCAGCACTGGAATGCTCGATGGCGCATTGCCCAGCCCAACGGCCAGGTTGCGCAGCCAGCGTTCATAACCGGCGCGGCGTAGCGGCGAACCTTCGGTGCTGCTGAGGAATTTATCCTCGTCCCACATAAACAGTTCGGCCAGCTCGGCGTTGTCCAGGTTGTGCCGAGGCTTGAAATCGCCTTCGGCGGTAGGTCGGGCGAAACGATTCCACGGGCAAACGATCTGACAGTCATCGCAACCGAACACGCGATTGCCGATCAGCGGGCGCAGGTCTTCAGGAATTGAGCTTTTGAGCTCGATGGTGAGGTAGGAAATGCAGCGTCGCGCGTCCAGTACATAGGGGCCGACAAACGCGTTGGTGGGGCAGATGTCCAGGCAAGCGGTGCAGCGGCCGCAGTGCTCGGTGGCGTGAGGCGGATCTACCGGCAGTGGCAAATCGACAAACAGCTCGCTCAGGAAGAAATAACTGCCGGCCTTGCGATTGAGCACCAGGGTGTTTTTGCCGATCCAGCCGAGACCGGCCTGCTCGGCGATGGCTTTTTCCAGCACCGGCGCGCTGTCGACAAACGCGCGAAAGCCAAACGGGCCGATCTGGGCCTGAATGCGATCGGCCAGTTGCTGCACGCGCTTGCGGATGAGCTTGTGGTAATCGCGGCCAAGGGCGTAACGGGAGATGTAGGCTTTTTCTGGCTTGGCCAGCAACTGCGCCATTTGGGTGTCGCCTGGCAGATAATCCATGCGCAGCGAGACCACGCGCAGAGTGCCCGGCACCAGTTCATCGGGATGCGAGCGTTTGCTGCCATGGGCGCCCATGTAGTCCATCTCGCCGTGGTAGCCCGCGTCGAGCCAGCGTTGCAGGTGCTGCTCATGCTCGGCCAGGTCCAGGCCGCTGATGCCGACTTGTTGAAAGCCCAGCTCGCGGCCCCAGTCTTTGATCGATTGGGCGAGGGCGGGCAGATCGGTGGTGATGGCAGGCATGAGACAAGGGAAACCGCAGGTTAGATAGGTATAATTCTGCCAGACATCGGAGCTTGA
Organism: Pseudomonas sp. Larv2_ips; assembly: GCF_963879675.1. Taxonomy (NCBI): domain Bacteria; kingdom Pseudomonadati; phylum Pseudomonadota; class Gammaproteobacteria; order Pseudomonadales; family Pseudomonadaceae; genus Pseudomonas; species Pseudomonas sp. Larv2_ips. Next base: position 195,138 of record NZ_CAWOAW010000031.1, on the reverse strand, counting down.
AGACGCATGCCGCAGACAAAACACGCAATAACCGACGTACAGCCTCTATTGCACGGCCATTTGCCGCAACTGGCTGCACGCTCCCCGGACGCCCATAAAGGCCAGTTCGGTCACCTGCTGGTCATCGGCGGCGACCACGGCTTTGGCGGCGCCGCGCTGCTGAGCGCCGAAAGCGCCTTGCGCAGTGGCGCGGGCATGGTCTCGCTGGCCACGCGCCCTGAACACATTCCCGCCGCCCTGGCGCGCCTGCCGGAAGTCATGACCGTTGGCGTGAGTTCGGCCAATCAGTTGATGGGGCTGCTGGAAAAAATCTCGGTGATCGTCATCGGTCCAGGCCTCGGTGAGGCGTCCTGGGGCAAAAGTTTGTTATCCGTCGCCGCCAACGCCAAACAGGCGCAAGTCTGGGATGCGGACGCCTTGAATCAACTGGCTACCGGCAGCGTCAGCCTGCCGGCCAACTCGGTGATCACGCCACATCCTGGCGAAGCAGCGCGCTTGATGGGCATGAAGACAGCCGAGGTTCAGGCCGATCGCCTTAAGGTGGCGCGCGCGTTGAGCCAGAAATTCAATGCAGTGGCTATTCTCAAGGGTGCTGGCAGTTTGATTGCCAGCCCGGACGGGCGTGTTTCGCGCTGTGACCAGGGCCATCCGGCGATGGCCACGGCGGGTCTGGGGGATGTGTTGAGTGGTCTGGTCGGCGCGTTGCTGGCCCAGGGCATGCCGGCTTATGAAGCCAGCTGCCTGGCGGTGTGGTTGCACGCCACGGCGGGGGATCGCCAAGGCACTTTCGGTCGCGGGCTGGCTGCCAGTGACCTGATACCTGCCATTCGTCAATTGCTGGAGGAGCAGTCACCGTGTCTGAAGTAACGCTTTTTCTGGGCGATGAAGACGCCATGGTTGCGTTCGGAAATCGCATCGCCCACGTCACAAACGGCGCGGGGCTGATCTTTCTCGAAGGCGACCTGGGGGCGGGCAAGACCACGCTGTCACGCGGCATTATTCGCGGGTTGGGCCACACGGGCGCGGTAAAAAGCCCGACGTTCACCCTGGTCGAACCCTACGAGATCGGTAAAGTTCGCGCCTTCCATTTTGACCTGTATCGTCTGGTCGACCCGGAAGAACTGGAATACATGGGCATCCGTGATTACTTCGACGAAGACGCGTTGTGCCTGATCGAGTGGCCAGATAAAGGCACAGGCTTTTTGCCAAAGCCGGACCTGACCATTACCATTACGCCGCATGACCACGGACGTCAGCTGAAGTTGTTGCCCCAGAGCGCGCGCGGTGAGTCGTGGTGCGCCGCTCTGGCACTGGAATTCAAATAAAATTGGTGGGGTTAGGTATGCGCTTTCGCGCGATGGTTGCTGTCGTAGGGGTGTTGCTTGCGGCAATGACTTTCAATGCTCTGGCTGCTTCACAGGTGAAAAGTGTTCGCCTGTGGCGAGCGCCGGATAACACGCGACTGGTGTTTGACCTGTCTGGCCCGGTCCAGCACAGCGTCTTTACCCTCACGGCGCCTGATCGGCTGGTGATCGACATCAACGGTGCGACCCTGGCCGCGCCGTTGAAAGTCTCCACCGCCAACACGCCGATTACCTCGATGCGCTCGGCGCAGCGCACGCCGACCGACCTGCGGGTGGTGATCGACCTGAAAAAGGCGGTGACCCCGAAAAGCTTTGTGCTGGCGCCGAACGCCCAATACGGCAACCGCCTGGTGGTCGACCTGTTCGACAATGCCGCCGATGCCGCGCCGCCGCCTGCGCCGACGCCAAGCGTGGCGACTGTGCCGGCCGTGCCGGTCAATCCATCGCAGCCTCAGGTCAAGCTTCCACCACCGCCGCCCGCACCTGCGGGCAAGCGCGACATTATCGTGGTGATCGACGCCGGTCACGGCGGTGAAGACCCGGGCGCCTCCGGCTCGCGCGGCCAGCATGAAAAAGACGTGGTGCTGGCCATCGCCCGTGAACTGCAACGTCAGGTCAGTGGCATGAAAGGCTATCGCGCCGAGCTGACCCGTACCGGCGACTACTTCATTCCTTTGCGTGGCCGTACCGAGATCGCTCGCAAGAAGGGCGCCGACCTGTTCGTGTCGATCCACGCCGACGCCGCGCCATCGGCCGCCGCCTTTGGTGCTTCGGTGTTTGCGTTGTCGGATCGCGGCGCCACGTCCGAGACCGCGCGCTGGCTGGCCGACAGCGAAAACCGTTCCGACTTGATCGGCGGGGCTGGCAACGTGTCCCTCGACGACAAAGACAAAATGCTCGCTGGCGTACTGCTCGACCTGTCGATGACCGCCTCGCTGACCTCCAGCTTGAACGTTGGCCAAAAGGTCCTGAGCAACATCGGTCGCGTCACCTCGCTGCACAAACAGCGCGTGGAGCAGGCCGGGTTCATGGTGTTGAAGTCGCCGGACATTCCGTCGATCCTGGTCGAAACCGGGTTTATCTCCAACTCCAACGAGGCCTCGAAGCTGGCCAGTGCGAGCCACCAGCAGGCGTTGGCGCGCTCGATCAGCGCCGGCATTCGTCAGTTCTTCCAACAGAACCCGCCGCCGGGCACTTACATCGCCTGGCTGCGTGACTCCGGGAAAATCGCCCAGGGCCCACGTGACCATCGCGTGCAGCCTGGCGACACCCTGGCGATGCTGGCCGTGCGTTTTCAGGTGTCGGCCGCTACCTTGCGCAGCGCCAATAACCTGAAGACCGATGAGTTGAAAGTCGGCCAGGTGTTGACCATCCCTGGCACCGAATTGGCGGCGCAGTAATGAGCGAATCAGTCTTGAACAGTGGCTCGCGCATCGAGCTGCTCAGCCCACGCCTGGCCAACCAGATTGCCGCGGGCGAGGTGGTTGAGCGCCCGGCGTCGGTGATCAAGGAGCTGCTGGAAAACAGCATCGACTCCGGCGCCAAGCGCATTGACGTCGACGTGGAACAGGGTGGCGTCAAGCTGCTGCGCGTTCGCGACGACGGCAGCGGCATCTCCTCCGATGACCTGCCGCTGGCCCTGGCGCGTCACGCCACCAGCAAGATTCGCGACCTCGAAGACCTTGAGCGGGTCATGAGCCTGGGTTTTCGCGGTGAGGCCCTGGCGTCTATCAGCTCGGTGGCGCGCCTGACCCTGACTTCGCGCACCCGCAGCGCCGAGCAGGCCTGGCAGGTGGAAACCGAAGGCCGCGACATGGCGCCCAGGGTTCAGCCGGCGGCGCACCCGGTGGGCACTTCGGTGGAAGTGCGCGACCTGTTCTTCAATACCCCGGCGCGGCGCAAATTCCTCAAGGCCGAAAAAACCGAATTCGATCATCTGCAAGAAGTCATCAAGCGCCTGGCCTTGGCGCGTTTCGACGTGGCGTTTCACTTGCGCCATAACGGCAAGACCATCCTCAGCCTGCACGAAGCCCATGACGACGCGGCGCGCGCTCGGCGTGTGTCGGCAATCTGCGGCGCGGGTTTCCTGGAGCAGGCGTTGCCGATCGAGATCGAGCGCAATGGCTTGCGGCTGTGGGGCTGGGTGGGTTTGCCAACCTTTTCCCGTAGCCAGGCGGACTTGCAGTATTTCTTTGTGAATGGCCGCGCGGTACGCGACAAATTGGTGGCCCACGCTGTGCGTCAGGCCTACCGCGACGTGCTGTTCAACGGGCGGCATCCTACGTTTGTGCTGTTTTTTGAGGTCGATCCTTCGGTGGTCGACGTCAACGTGCACCCGACCAAACACGAAGTGCGCTTCCGTGACGGGCGCATGGTGCATGACTTCCTTTATGGCACTTTGCACCGCGCGCTGGGCGATGTGCGCCCGGATGATCAGCTGTCTGCGCCGATCGTGACGGCGGTGGTGCGGCCGAGCGGCCCGGAAGCCGGTGAGTTTGGCCCTCAAGGCGAAATGAGCCTGGCGGCCAACCTGCTGCAATCGCCGCAGCCGCAGCCGAGCTATACGGCACCGGGTTCCGGCTCCGGTGCCGGCTATCAGTATCAATACACACCGCGTCCGCAGTCGGCAGTGCCGGTGGCTGAGGCCCAGGCGGCCTATCGTGAGTTTTTTGCGCCGCTGCCGGGTGCCGAGCCCAATGCTGTCGCGTTGCCAGAAGGCGGCGGTGATATCCCGCCGCTGGGCTATGCGCTGGCGCAACTCAAAGGCATCTACATCCTCGCGGAAAACGCCCACGGCCTGGTGCTGGTGGACATGCACGCCGCCCACGAGCGGATCATGTACGAGCGCTTGAAGATCGCCATGGCCAGCGAAGGCCTGAGCGGCCAGCCATTGCTGGTGCCGGAGTCCCTGGCCGTCAGCCAGCGTGAAGCCGATTGCGCTGAAGAGCACCACAGCGTGTTCCAGAAACTGGGCTTCGAATTGCAGCGCCTTGGCCCGGAAACCCTGGCGATCCGCCAGATTCCTGCGCTGCTCAAGCAAGCTGAAGCTAACAGTCTGGTCGCCGACGTGCTGGCTGACTTGATGGAGTACGGCACCAGTGACCGCATCCAGGCCCACATCAACGAACTGCTCGGCACCATGGCCTGCCACGGTGCGATCCGCGCCAATCGGCGCCTGGCCTTGCCAGAAATGAACGGCTTGCTGCGCGACATGGAAAACACCGAGCGCAGCGGCCAATGCAACCACGGCCGACCGACCTGGACCCAAATGGGCCTGGACGATCTGGACAAACTGTTCTTGCGCGGCCGTTGATGAGCGCCTTGCCCCCCGCAATCTTCCTGATGGGCCCCACGGCTGCCGGCAAGACTGACCTGGCCATTGAGCTGACCAAGGTGTTGCCGTGCGAGCTGATCAGTGTCGACTCTGCCCTGGTTTACCGGGACATGGACATCGGTACGGCCAAGCCTTCAAAAGCGCTGCTGGCCGAATATCCGCATAAGCTGATCGACATCATCGACCCGGCCGAGAGCTATTCTGCGGCAGATTTTCGCGCCGATGCCTTGGCCGCCATGGCCGAAATCACCGCGCGGGGCAATATTCCGCTGCTGGTGGGCGGCACGATGCTCTACTACAAGGCGTTGCAGGAAGGCCTGGCGGATATGCCGCCGGCTGACGCTCAAGTGCGCGCTGCACTCGAGGAAGAGGCTGTACGCCTTGGCTGGCAAGCCCTGCACGACCAATTGGCGGCGGTTGACCCGGTATCGGCGGCGCGCATTCATCCCAATGACCCGCAGCGCCTCACTCGCGCCCTGGAAGTCTGGCGCGTCAGCGGGCAGACCATGACTGAACATCGGCTGAAACAAACTGCGCAAAGTGCTGACGCAGGCGCGTCTGGACGGGCAGTATTGCCCTATACTGTGGCGAATCTGGCCATTGCTCCGGCAAATCGTCAGGTGCTGCATGAACGAATTGCACAAAGATTCACAATTATGTTGGAACAGGGGTTTGTGGATGAGGTCGTAGCACTGCGTTCCCGAGGTGACCTGCATGCTGGGTTGCCGTCGATACGTGCTGTTGGCTACCGCCAAGTCTGGGATCATCTGGATGGCAAGCTGACGTCAGCCGAAATGCAGGAGCGCGGCATCATTGCCACGCGCCAATTGGCGAAACGCCAGTTCACCTGGTTGCGCAGCTGGAGCGATTTGCACTGGCTGGACAGCCTGGACAGCGACAATCTGTCACGCGCCTTGAAATACTTGGGAACGGTCTCCATATTGAGCTGAGTCCTTGCAATTGCCGTCTATCCTTGGGGGTGTGACGGCCATAAGCTATCTATTTTCCGAATTTTATTATTGATCCTTAAAGGAGTGCGGCACATGTCAAAAGGGCATTCGCTACAAGACCCTTACTTGAATACTTTACGTAAAGAGAAAGTGGGGGTTTCCATCTACCTGGTCAACGGGATCAAGCTGCAAGGCACGATCGAGTCGTTCGACCAGTTCGTGATCCTGCTGAAAAACACCGTCAGCCAGATGGTTTACAAGCACGCTATCTCGACAGTCGTTCCCGTTCGTCCTATCCGTCTGCCTAGCGCAACTGATACCGAACAGGGTGACGCTGAGCCAGGTAACGCCTGATAGGAGTCTCCTTTGTTCTTTGAGCGCCACGGTGGTGGTGAGCGAGTAATCCTCGTTCACTTGGATGGACAGGACCCTGAGGCGCGCGAAGATCCGCAGGAGTTTCAGGAGTTGGCAAATTCGGCCGGCGCCGAGACCGTTGCGTTTTTTAACGTACCGCGTCATCGGCCAACCGCCAAATTCCTGATCGGCAGCGGCAAGGTCGAGGAACTGCGCGACCTGGTCCATGCTGAAGAAGCCGATCTGGTGATCTTCAATCACACCCTCACGCCCAGTCAGGAACGCAACCTCGAACGTGTTTTCGAGTGTCGCGTGATCGACCGCACCGGTCTGATTCTCGATATTTTCGCCCAACGCGCCCGTACCCATGAAGGCAAGCTCCAGGTCGAACTGGCCCAGCTTGACCACATGAGCACCCGGCTGGTTCGCGGCTGGACTCACCTTGAGCGTCAGGGTGGCGGTATCGGCATGCGTGGTCCGGGTGAAACCCAGCTGGAAACCGACCGCCGTCTGCTGCGGGTTCGCCTGCGTCAGATCAAGGGCCGTCTGGAAAAAGTGCGCAGCCAGCGTGAGCAATCGCGTCGCGGCCGCATGCGGGCGGACATCCCCACCGTTTCCCTGGTGGGCTATACCAACGCCGGCAAATCCACCCTGTTCAATAACGTGACGAAATCGGACGTGTACGCGGCCGACCAACTGTTCGCCACCCTCGACCCGACCTTGCGCCGTCTGGAACTGGACGACCTGGGGCCGATTGTCCTGGCCGACACCGTGGGTTTCATTCGTCACTTGCCTCACAAGCTGGTCGAGGCGTTTCGGTCTACGCTCGAAGAGTCGAGCAATTCCGACCTGCTGTTGCACGTGATCGATGCGGCCGAACCGGATCGCATGTTGCAAATCGAGCAGGTGATGGTGGTGCTGGGCGAGATTGGTGCACAGGACTTGCCGATCCTCGAGGTCTATAACAAACTCGATTTGCTTGAAGGCGTTGAGCCACAAATTCAGCGTGATGAAGACGGCAAGCCCCAGCGGGTCTGGCTGTCGGCGCGCGATGGCAGTGGTTTGGAGTTGCTTGAACAAGCCATTGCCGAGTTGCTGGGCAGCGATTTGTTTGTCGGCACCTTGCGCTTGCCTCAGCGTTTTGCTCGACTGCGTGCACAGTTTTTCGAGCTGGGCGCCGTACAGAAAGAAGAATACGACGAAGAAGGTGTCAGCTTGCTGGCCGTTCGATTGCCGCGCTCGGAGCTGAATCGGCTGGTCAGCCGTGAAGGTGTGGTGCCGACGGAGTTCATCGAACAACACACTTTGCAATAAAAGCCTCCGAAAGCGGTTGTGCCGCAGTAGCAGGCATTCTGTAGCATTGGTCGGCGCGCCGTGGGTGCGTCTTTGCTTTATCAGATGGAGAGCGCTATGGCTTGGAATGAGCCGGGTGGCAACTCGAATAATCAGGATCCTTGGGGTGGTAAGCGCCGCAATAATGGCGACCGCAAGGGGCCACCGGATCTCGACGAGGCCTTCCGAAAGCTGCAGGAAAGCCTGAATGGGTTGTTCGGTGGTGGGAAAAAACGTGGTGGTGACGACGGCGGTCGCACAAGCAAGGGCGGTGGCTATGGCCTGCTGGGCCTGGGTCTTGTCGTGCTCGCAGCCGTGTGGCTGTACAGCGCGGTTTACGTCGTGGACGAGCAGGAGCAGGCCGTGGTGCTGCGCTTCGGCAAGTACTACGAGACTGTCGGCCCGGGCCTGAATATCTACTTCCCCCCGATCGACAAGAAGTACATGGAAAACGTCACGCGTGAGCGTGCCTATACCAAGCAGGGCCAGATGCTGACCGAAGACGAGAACATCGTCGAAGTGCCGCTGACCGTGCAGTACAAGATCAGCAACCTGCAGGACTTCGTGCTGAACGTTGATCAGCCGGAAATCAGCCTGCAACACGCAACCGAAAGTGCACTGCGTCACGTGGTCGGTTCTACCGCCATGGACCAGGTGCTGACCGAAGGTCGTGAATTGATGGCCAGCGAGATCAAGGAGCGCCTGCAGCGGTTCCTCGACACTTATCGCACCGGTATCACTGTCACCCAGGTGAACGTACAGAGCGCTGCTGCACCGCGCGAAGTGCAGGAAGCCTTTGACGACGTGATCCGCGCCCGTGAAGACGAGCAGCGTTCGCGCAACCAGGCTGAGACCTATGCCAACGGCGTCGTGCCGGAAGCGCGCGGTCAGGCCCAGCGTATCCTCGAGGATGCCAATGGTTACCGCGACGAAGTGGTTTCCCGCGCCAAGGGTGAGGCGGATCGCTTTACCAAGCTGGTCGCCGAGTACCGCAAGGCTCCGGAAGTCACGCGTGAGCGTCTGTACCTGGACACCATGCAGGAAGTCTTCAGCAACACCAGCAAGGTTCTCGTGACCGGTAGCAAGGGTGGGCAGAACAACCTGCTGTACCTGCCGCTGGACAAGATGATCGAAGGTGGTCGTAGCAGCACCAGCGCACCGGCTACCGGTTCGACCGCTGCTGCCAACGAAGCGAGCGCCCGTGCGGCCGCTGACTTGCTGCAACAGCAAACACGTACCAGGGAGAGTCGTTGATGAGCAATAAATCGCTGACCGCCCTGATTGTGGGCGTCGTCGTGGTCATCGCTGCCTGGAACTGCTTCTACATCGTGTCTCAGACCGAGCGCGCGGTGTTGCTGCAATTCGGTCGTGTGGTCCAGGCGGATGTCCAACCGGGCCTGCATGTGAAGGTCCCCTACGTGAACCAGGTGCGCAAGTTCGACGGCCGCCTGATGACCCTGGATGCACCGACACAGCGCTTCCTGACCCTGGAAAAGAAAGCCGTGATGGTTGACGCCTACGCCAAGTGGCGCGTCAAGGATGCCGAGCGCTTCTACACCGCGACATCCGGCCTCAAGCAGATTGCCGACGAGCGTTTGTCGCGCCGTCTGGAATCGGGCCTGCGTGACCAGTTCGGTAAACGCACCCTGCACGAGGTGGTATCCGGTGAGCGTGATGCGCTGATGGCTGACATCACGCGTTCGCTGAACACCATGGCTGAAAAAGAACTGGGCATCGAGGTTGTTGATGTCCGGGTCAAGGCGATCGACCTGCCCAAGGAAGTGAACCGCAGCGTGTTCGAGCGTATGAGCACCGAACGTGAGCGTGAAGCCCGTGAGCACCGCGCCAAGGGTAACGAGTTGGCAGAAGGTATCCGTGCGGATGCCGACCGTCAGCGCCGTGTACTGCTGGCAGAAGCCTATCGCGAGTCTGAAGAGGCCCGTGGTGATGGCGATGCTCAAGCTGCGGCGATCTACGCCAAGGCTTACGGTCAGGATCAGGAGTTTTACGCGTTCTACCGTAGCCTGCGCGCCTACCGTGAAAGCTTCGCGAACAAAACCGACGTCATGGTACTGGACCCAAGCAGCGACTTCTTCCGCTACCTGGAAAAGTCCAAGTAACCAGCCGGTGATTCTGTAGGACACACTCCGTCGGGCGGCTAAAATGCCTGGCGGGGTGATCCTTTCAGAAAACGGGTGTATGATGCGGCAGCCGGGAAATTCCCGGCTTTTTTGCGTCTGCATGTTTGATTGTTGTGGTGCGTTGCAGACGCCACAGGTTTTTCGAGGAAAGTGCCCGACGAGGCCGCTAGCAGGCCATTTCGTCACGTCGTTCTTGCGCGTTGTTTATGCAGGGGCCGGGCATTTTCTGCTTCACTCAGGGCTCGGCCGAGGGCTGGCCGCCCGGATCATAGGGGAATGGCGTAATGGCAACGGTAGACCGCTGGCTGCTGCCAGATGGCATCGAAGAAGTACTGCCACCAGAAGCTGCGCGCATTGAAGTAGCGCGTCGCCAGGTGTTGGATCTGTTCCAGAGCTGGGGTTACGAGTTTGTCGTGACCCCCCATATCGAGTACCTGGAATCCCTGCTGACCGGCGCGGGCCAGGACCTGGATCTGCGCACCTTCAAGGTCATCGACCCGCAATCGGGTCGGCAAATGGGCTTTCGCGCCGACATCACGCCGCAAGTGGCGCGGATCGATGCGCACACCCTGCGCCGCGAAGGTCCCAGCCGTCTTTGCTATGCCGGCAGCGTGCTGCATGCGCAGCCGCGTGCCTTGTCGTCTTCGCGTAGCCCGATTCAATTGGGCGCTGAGTTGTACGGTGATGCCAGCCCGAGCAGCGACGTTGAAGTGATCAGCTTGATGTTGGCCATGCTGCAACTGGCTGACGTGCCGGATGTGCACATGGACCTGGGCCACGTTGGTATCTACCGTGGCTTGGCCCGCGCGGCCGGCTTGTCTGGTGAAGTTGAGCAGCAGTTGTTCGATGCTCTGCAACGCAAGGCAATCGATGAAGTGATCGCCCTTACCGAGGGTGTACCTGCAGACCTCGCCGGCATGCTGCGCGCGTTGGTTGATCTGTGCGGTGGTCGTGAAGTGCTGGTGGCTGCGCGCGAGCGCCTGGCCAATGCGCCGGCGCTCGTATTGGCGGCGCTCGATGACGTGCTGGCGATTGCCGAGCGTTTGTCGGCGCGCTTCCCGCAACTGCCGCTGTATTTTGACCTGGGCGAGTTGCGCGGCTACCACTACCACACCGGTGTGGTGTTTGCCGTGTTTGTACCGGGTGTTGGCCAGGCCATCGCCCAAGGCGGTCGCTATGACGACATCGGCGCCGACTTCGGTCGCGCCCGTCCGGCGACCGGCTTTTCCACTGATTTGAAAACCCTGGTGACCCTGGGGCGTGCTGAGGTCGAGCTGCCGTCTGGTGGCGTCTGGATGCCCGACAGCACGGACGCAGCACTCTGGCAGCAGGTTTGCCAGTTGCGCAGTGAGGGTCAGCGTGTCGTCCAGGCTTTGCCTGGGCAGCCATTGGCCGCCGCCCGTGAAGCGGACTGCGACCGGCAATTGATTCTGCAGAACGGGCTTTGGCAAGTATCGCCACTGGCTTCTTGAGTTTTCCTGCCGGCCATCGCCGGCACCAAGTTTGCGCGAATGAGGACAAGTGTTATGGGTAAGAATGTCGTAGTCCTGGGCACCCAATGGGGTGATGAGGGCAAAGGCAAGATCGTTGATCTGCTGACCGAACATGCTGCCGCCGTAGTGCGCTACCAAGGTGGCCACAACGCTGGCCACACCCTGGTCATCGATGGCGAAAAAACCGTCTTGCACCTGATCCCGTCGGGCGTATTGCGCGAAGGCGTGCAGTGCCTGATCGGCAACGGCGTGGTGGTTGCACCTGACGCCCTGCTGCGCGAGATCACCAAGCTGGAAGAGAAGGGTGTACCGGTGCGCGAGCGCCTGCGTATCAGCCCGTCCTGCCCGCTGATCCTGTCCTTCCACGTTGCGCTGGACCAGGCCCGTGAAAAGGCCCGTGGCGAGCTGAAGATCGGTACTACCGGTCGCGGCATCGGCCCAGCCTACGAAGACAAGGTTGCACGTCGTGGCCTGCGTGTGGGCGACCTGCTCAACATGCCGCGCTTTGAAGACAAGCTGCGTGAACTGTTGGATTACCACAACTTCATGCTCGTTGGTTACTACAAAGAGCCGGCTATTGAATTCGAAAAGACCCTGGCCGAGTGCAAAGAGTACGCCGAGCTGCTGAAGCCGCTGATGCTCGACGTGACGGCTGAGCTGCACGACCTGCGCCGCGCCGGCAAAGACATCATGTTCGAAGGCGCCCAGGGTTCGTTGCTCGACATCGACCACGGCACCTACCCGTACGTGACCAGCTCCAACACCACCGCTGGCGGCGTTGCTACCGGTTCGGGTGTCGGCCCGATGTTCCTGGACTACATCCTGGGTATCACCAAGGCTTACACCACGCGCGTAGGTTCGGGCCCGTTCCCGACTGAGCTGTTCGACGAAGTCGGCGCGCACCTGGCCAAGCAAGGTCATGAGTTTGGCGCCACCACGGGCCGTGCTCGTCGTTGCGGCTGGTTCGACGCGGTTATCCTGCGTCGCGCTATCGATGTGAACAGCATCTCGGGCATCTGCCTGACCAAGCTGGACGTGCTCGACGGTCTGGAAACCATCAACATCTGCATCGGCTACAAAGATGCAGACGGTAAGGACGTTGCGCCGACCGACGCTGACAGCTACGTGGGCCTGCAGCCTGTGTACGAAGAAGTGCCGGGTTGGACCGAGTCCACCGTGGGTGCCAAAACCCTCGAAGAGCTGCCAGCCAACGCTCGTGCTTACATCAAGCGCGTTGAAGAGCTGATCGGCGCGCCAATCGACATTATTTCGACGGGCCCGGACCGTAACGAGACCATCGTTCTGCGTCACCCGTTCGCTTAATAAGCTGTTGATGTAAAAAGCAAAGGGCTCCTTCGGGAGCCCTTTGTCGTATCTGCCTGGTAAACGGCACGACCCTTGCTATGGTTCTTTCTTTCGCGGTGCTATCAAATTAATGGCACCCGTGGTGGAGGGATTCCCAGTGTCTGCCGTTCTCTCATTGTTACAAAGCCGGCTGTTGCGGCCGGTGTTCGTTACCCTTGGTATCGCTCTTTTGGTGCAAGTGCTGGTCGCCGTCGCTCTGACGCGGAGCACGGTCACTGCATTGGAAGCTGATCTGGGCAACCGCCTGGGTATCGACAGCCAGAAACTGTCCGGCGAGCTGGCGCAAGCCGGCAAGGAAGTCACCTCCAGTCTGGACAGTCTGTCTTCGAGCACGCGCCAGCGTCTGACGGCGGGGCTATCCACGCGTTTGCAGGATGAGCAGAAGCAACTGCGTGCGACCCTGGAAAAGGACCTGCAAGACTCGGCCAACGACATGGCGCAACTGCTGGCCTCGGTGGCGCCGCGCGCCATGTGGGACAGCGACGTGCCGACGCTGTCGGAGTTTGCCCGTCGCGCTCAGCGCAATCCCAACGTGCTGTTCGTGGTCTACGACGATGCGGCCGGCGAGCATCTGACCCGTTATCTGAACCGTGACAACCCGATCAACCAGGCATTGCTGGCCAAAGGTCAGGGCGACCGTGCGCTGGATAAGGTCCTGGACGCGGCGAAAAACGACCCTTCCGTGTTCTACGTCGAAGCGTCGATCAGCCCCAATGGCGTAGAGATTGGCAAGGTCCGCATGGGGGTGTCGACTGCGGCGGTAGAGACTGACCTGGCTGCACTGGACAAGCGGTTTGCCGCACTGATTGCCAGCAGCGATCAACTGGTGGGCGACAGCCTCAAGGGCGCTGCCGCAGACAGCGCAGCTGCCATGGGCGCGCGCCTGCAATCGGCGCAAGCCACCGCCACGCAAATGACCGCCAACACCACCAGCGCCGTGCAGGAGGCTGCAGGCACCTTGCGTTGGCGCATCGGCATGGGGCTCGCGATTGTTGGGTTTGGCGTGTTGCTGCTGATCGCTGTTGTGCTTGGGCGTCGCGTGGTCAATCGTCTGAAGCTGCTGATTGCGGCCATGGATGACCTGGCGGCGGGCGAGGGCGACCTCACCAAGCGCGTGCAAATCAGTAGCAAGGACGAGATCGGCGACATGGCTTCGGCGGTCAATCGCTTTGTGGATAAGTTGCAGCCCATCGTGCGAGAGGCCGGCGATGTGGCCCAGCGCACCGGCGTGGAAATCGGCGCAATGACCTTGCGCAATTCTGGCGCCGATGCGGCGGCCGGTTTGCAGCGCGATGAAGTGGCGGAGAGCTTGCGGGCACTGTCGCAAATGGCCGATGAGGCCCAGGCCGAAAGCCATGCGATGCAGGCGGCGTTGCAGCAGGTGGTGGATATTCGCCAGGCCACGGACGAAAACTCGCGCACTTCGGCGGAAGTCGGCAGCCTGATCGAAGCGTTGGCCGGGCAGGTGCAGGCCGGCTCCCAGGTCATTGAGCGGCTGGCCCAGCAAAGCGAGCAGATCGAAGTGGTGCTCACGGTGATTCACGGCATTGCCGAGCAGACCAACCTATTAGCGCTCAACGCCGCCATCGAAGCTGCGCGCGCCGGTGAGACCGGGCGTGGTTTTGCGGTTGTGGCGGATGAGGTGCGGGCGCTGGCCAGCAAAACCCAAAGCTCTACCGGTGATATCCAGGCGCACATCGTGGCGTTGCAGCAAGGCGCGCGCGAGGCGGTGGAAACCATCGGCAAGGCTGGGCGTCAGGCCAATGAAGGTTTGCTGGTGCTGCGCGACAGCGTGCGCTTGCAGCAGACGGTGCAGGCTTCGGTGGAGCAGGTGCACGCAGCGATTGGGTTGGCGACGCGCGCGGCTGAGCATCAGGCGCAGGGTGCGCACGCGGTGCGTGGGCGGGTCGAGGTGATTCATGCCCAGGCCGAGCGTGCTGCGCAGGCGGTGGTTGAGACTACTGCCAGTGGCAAGGTGCTGGATGGGTTGGCGGCGCAGTTGAAGGCGAGCCTGGGGCAGTTCAGGGCTTGATGTCGCCTGGGAGGGCCCTTTCGCGAGCAAGCCCGCTCCCGCATTGGAATGTGTTTCAAGTGTGAGAGCGGGCTTGCTCGCGAAAGCTATTTCAGCGGCTCAGATACATCCGAGTCGTGAGCAGATACACCGGCAACCCCGACACCAGAATCAACAACGCCGCATAGGGCGCCGCCGCTGCGAACTCCACATTCGAGGTGTGCGCCCACACGGCCGTCGCCAGGGTGTTCAACCCCGTCGGACTGAGCAGCAGCGTCGCGGTCAATTCCTTCATCGCATCCAGAAACACCAGCGCAAATGCAGCGCCCAATGCCGGGAAAATAATCGGCAAGGTCACCCGGCAAAACGCGCTGAACGACGACGCACCCAGCGTGCGCGCGGCCTCTTCCAGTTGCGGTGCCGCCTTGTTCAAAGCCGTGCGGATCGGCGCCTGTGCCAGTGGCAAAAACAGCAACGCATAGGCAATCAACAGCAGCGCGGAAGTCTGGTACAGCACCGGCACGTAATGCAGTGCGAAATACACCAGCGTCAATGCAATCACCAAGCCGGGCAGGGCATGCAGCAGGTAGGGCAGGCGCTCGGCCCAGATCGCCAATTGGCCTTTGTAGCGCACCACCAGCAGCCCCACTGGCACGGCCAGCACCAGGCAAAGCGCGGCGCCGCCCAGCGACAGCGCAAGGGACGACAGCAGTGCTTCACCGATCTCGGCCACGGGGAAGGCTGCCGATGAGCCCACCGCCAGCCAGTACCCGAGCATTCCCAGTGGAATGCCGCTGCCAATGATCGCCAGCGCCAGGCAATACACCTGGCCCAAGCCCGCCCACTTCCCCAGCTTGAGCTGTTCCGCATGCCGCGCCGCGCCCTGGCCGATGCGCACGTGCCGGCCCTTGCCGCGCACGCGCAGTTCCAGCCACAGCAGCGTCAGGCACATCACCAGCAACACTGCCGAGAGCATCGCGGCATTCGCATTGCTGAACTCCAGCTCGAACTGTTGGTAGATCGCGGTGGTAAAGGTTTGCAGGCCGATGATCGACAGCGCGCCGAATTCCACCAGCATGTGCAGCGCAATTAACAGTGCCCCGGCCAATAGCGATGGCCACAGCAAGGGCAGGGTGACACGCAAAAACACGCCCCAGCGATTCAGCCCCAGGGTGCGGGCTGATTCTTCCAGAGAGGGATCAAGATTGCGCAGCGTCGCCGCCACCGGCAGAAACACCAGCGGGTATTTGGACAGGGTCATCACCAGGATCGCCCCGCCCAGCCCTTCGAAGTGGGCGCTCAGCGAGACCCAGGTAAAGCTGCTGACAAACGCCGGCACTGCAAACGGCAGGCACAGGATCACGCCCCAGATGCGTCGGCCCGGCAGGTTGCTGCGTTCCAGTAGCCACGCCAGCGACAGGCCGATCACGCCGCAGGCCACCGTCACGCCAATCATCAGCGCCAGGGTGTTGCGCAGCAGCCCGAACACATAGGGGCGCCATAACAGGTGCATCGCTTGTGCCCAGCCCGCCTGCCAGGCCTTTGTGCCGACATACACCAACGGCAACAGGCTCAGGCCAACCAGGAATAGGACGGGAATCAGCAGCCAGATCGACGGGCGCTTGCGTCGCGGGCTGAAACCCCCGCGCGAGGCGGGGGCCGATAGCGATGGGTTCATCAGTTCAAGCCAACGTCACGTTCCAGGTCCAGGGCTTCTTCGGCATTGCCAAGGTCCGCAGGGGTGACTTTCGGCGGCTGCAGCTCGCTGAAAGGCTTAAGGCCACGGTTGGATTCCATGCCCTTGCGCAGCGGGTATTCGGCCGAGGTGTTGGTGATCACACGCTGGCCTTCTTCGCTGGCCATGAAGGCAAGCAATTGCTGGGCTTCTTTGGGGTGCTTGCTGGATTTCAGCGCGGCGGCGGAAGACACAGTGATCAGGCCACCGGCGTCGCCATCGGTAAAGTAGTGGAGTTGGGAATCCAGGTTGGTTTTTTCTTTCTTCAGGGCGAACCAGTAGTAGTTGTTCACCAGCACGGTGGCGACTTCGCCGTTTTCCACAGCCTTGAGGGCGACCATATTGTTGCTGTAGACCTTGCCGAAGGCGCGCAAGCCGGTCAGCCATTCTTCAGCGGCTTCGCGGCCGTGCAGTTTGATGATTGCCACAGCTTGTTCCTGGAACGCGCCGCTGGTGGGTACGAAACCGACTTTGCCTTGCCACTCGGGGCCGGCGAAATCCAGCACCGACTTGGGCAGGTCTTTTTCGGCGATCAGCTTTGGGTTGAACGCCACGACACGGGTGCGTGCGGTGACGCCCATCCAGTCGCCGTTGCTGCCGACATAATCCTTGGGCAATACGTCGAGCGTACTGGCATCGATCTTGGCCAGCAGGCCTTGTTCGCCAAGTTTGTTCAGTGGCGGCGATTCTTCGGTGTAGATCACGTCGGCAGGGGAGCGGTCGCCTTCTTCGACGACCTGGCTGGCCAGCTGGTTGCTGCTGCCTTTGCGCACGTTGACGTGAATGCCGGTCTTGGCTTCGAAGGCTTTGGCGAGTTCATCGCCGACCTCCTTGTGTTGGCCGTTGTACAAGGTCAGTGCAACCTTGTCGGCAGAATAGGCAGCGGGCGAGAGCAGGGTCAGGCCGAGCAGAGTGATGGTCAGGCCACGCAGAAGCGATGTCTTGAGACGGGTATCGCGGATCATCATCCGGGGTTTTCCTCACTTGAGTGCAACAAATCCTTACAAGGATAAACGATAAAACTTCTCAAGTGCGGACAAGCGGGGGAAATCGCCAGGCAGGTTTTCAAACCCCGGAAACGAAAAAACCCGCTTTCGCGGGTTTGATCTGAATTTGGTGCCCAGGAGAAGACTCGAACTTCCACGACCTTGCGATCACCAGCACCTGAAGCTGGCGTGTCTACCAATTTCACCACCTGGGCTTATCAACAACGCTTGCGCCGTTGATGGAGCGAACTATACGGAGGGCTTTTTGATCTGTAAACCCCTGATTCAAAAATATAAATCGAGATTCTCGTTAGAAATCAAAGGCCTGAAACGCAAAAACCCGCTTTCGCGGGTTTTTGGAGACTCGAGGCAGAACCTTGAGTTTGAAA
>NZ_CAWOAW010000031.1:165980-177674 GCF_963879675.1 Pseudomonas sp. Larv2_ips | reverse complement strand
GGAGAAGACTCGAACTTCCACGACCTTGCGATCACCAGCACCTGAAGCTGGCGTGTCTACCAATTTCACCACCTGGGCAGCATCAACAACGTTGCCGTCGTCGATGGCGCGCACTATACGGAGGCGATTTTGAACTGTAAAGCCCTGCTATGAAAAAATCCTGGAAAATTTCGCCAAAGGTCGTGCAAGGTGCGTTCTGACGGCGACAAAGGCCTTTAAAACGCTTGTTGATGCCTGAAATTTCCCGTTTCAATACGCGTATGCCAAACTAACCCGCATATAGACAAGGTGAAAACTCTCTAATGGCCGATTGGCAGTCCCTCGATCCCGAGGCCGCTCGTGAAGCGGAAAAATATGAAAACCCTATTCCTAGCCGCGAACTGATCCTGGCGCATCTCGCTGATCGTGGTTCGCCTGCTAGCCGCGAGCAGTTGGTTGAAGAATTCGGTCTGACCACCGAAGACCAGCTCGAAGCCCTGCGCCGCCGTTTGCGTGCCATGGAGCGCGATGCCCAACTGATCTACACCCGCCGAGGCACTTACGCGCCTGTGGACAAGCTCGACCTGATCCTTGGCCGCATCGCCGGCCACCGTGACGGCTTCGGCTTCCTGATCCCGGACGACGGCAGTGACGACCTGTTCATGAGCCCTGCGCAAATGCGTCTGGTGTTCGATGGCGACCGTGCCCTGGCGCGCGTTTCCGGCCTCGACCGTCGCGGTCGCCGTGAAGGCGTGATCGTCGAAGTGGTGTCGCGTGCCCACGAGTCCATCGTCGGCCGTTACTTCGAAGAAGGCGGCATCGGCTTTGTCGTGCCGGATAACCCAAAGGTCCAGCAGGAAGTGCTGATCACCCCGGGCCGCAATGGCGCTGCCAAAGTCGGTCAGTTCGTCGAGGTGAAAATCACTCACTGGCCAACTGCGCGCTTCCAGCCGCAGGGCGACATCGTTGAAGTGGTCGGCAACTACATGGCGCCGGGCATGGAAATCGACGTTGCGTTGCGCACCTACGATATCCCTCACGTCTGGCCAGAGGCTGTGCTCAAAGAAGCCGCCAAGCTCAAGCCGGAAGTCGAAGAAAAAGACAAAGAAAAACGCATCGACCTGCGCCATCTGCCGTTCGTCACCATTGACGGCGAAGATGCCCGCGACTTCGACGATGCGGTTTACTGCGAAGCCAAGCCTGGCAAGCTGCGCCTGTTCTCCGGTGGCTGGAAGCTGTTCGTCGCGATTGCCGACGTGTCCAGCTACGTGAAGATCGGTTCGGCCCTGGATAACGAAGCCCAGGTGCGCGGCAACTCCGTTTACTTCCCGGAGCGCGTGATCCCGATGCTGCCTGAGCAGCTGTCCAACGGCCTGTGCTCGCTGAACCCGAAAGTCGACCGTTTGGCCATGGTGTGCGAGATGACTATCTCGAAAACCGGCGAAATGACTGACTACCAGTTCTACGAGGCGGTGATTCACTCCCAGGCGCGCCTGACCTACAACAAGGTCAGCACCATTCTGGAACAGCCGAAAACCAGCGAAGCCAAAGCCTTGCGCGGTGAGTACGGCCATGTCGTGCCGCACCTCAAGCAGCTGTATTCGCTGTACAAGGTATTGCTGGGCGCTCGTCATGTGCGTGGCGCGATCGATTTTGAAACCCAGGAAACCCGGATTGTCTTCGGCTCCGAGCGCAAAATCGCGG
The DNA here is from genome assembly GCF_963879675.1 of Pseudomonas sp. Larv2_ips. Taxonomy (NCBI): domain Bacteria; kingdom Pseudomonadati; phylum Pseudomonadota; class Gammaproteobacteria; order Pseudomonadales; family Pseudomonadaceae; genus Pseudomonas; species Pseudomonas sp. Larv2_ips. Next base: position 175,991 of record NZ_CAWOAW010000031.1, on the reverse strand, counting down.
CGATCACCCCGACCACGCGCAACGATGCTCACAAGCTGATCGAGGAATGCATGCTGGCCGCCAACGTGGCCACTGCCGAATTCCTGAAAAAGCACGAGATTCCTGCACTGTACCGCGTGCACGACGGCCCGCCGCCGGAGCGTCTGGAGAAGCTGCGCGCGTTCCTCGGTGAACTCGGCCTGTCCCTGCACAAAGGCAAGGACGGCCCGACGCCGAAGGACTACCAGGCACTGCTGGCAAGTATCAAGGACCGTCCGGATTACCACGTGATCCAGACCGTCATGCTGCGCTCTCTGAGCCAGGCGGTGTACAGCGCGGATAACCAGGGCCACTTCGGCCTGAATTACGAGGCGTACACTCACTTCACCTCGCCGATTCGTCGTTACCCGGACCTGCTCACGCACCGCGCGATCCGCAGCGTGATCCATTCCAAGCAAAACACCCCGCACGTCAAGCGCGCCGGTGCCATGACCATTCCCAAAGCACGGATTTATCCGTACGACGAAGCGGCTCTGGAACAATTGGGCGAGCAGTGCTCCATGAGCGAGCGCCGTGCCGACGAAGCCACCCGCGACGTAGTGAACTGGCTCAAGTGCGAGTTCATGAAGGACCGTGTGGGCGAATCGTTCCCGGGTGTGATCACCGCCGTGACCGGCTTTGGCCTGTTCGTCGAGCTGACCGACATCTACGTCGAAGGCTTGGTGCACGTTACCGCGTTGCCGGGCGACTATTACCACTTCGACCCTGTGCATCACCGCCTGGCGGGCGAGCGCACCGGTCGCAGCTTCCGTTTGGGCGACACGGTGGAAGTGCAGGTCATGCGCGTCGACCTCGACGAGCGCAAGATCGACTTCGGCATGCCTGATAAACCAGCCGAGCCGACTGGCCGCAAAAAACGTGGCGCCGAGACGACTGCGCCGGCAAGCAAAGGCAAAGGTGCTCCTGCTAAAGCAGCGGTCGCCGAGCCTGCGTCAGCCAAACCTGCTCGTCGTTCGTCTGCCAAGGACAAGGCCCCCGAAGCCTACCGCCCTAGCGATGCTGCGGCCAAAAATGCCGAGCTGCGCAAGAGCCGCGAGTTGAAGCAGCAGTTGCTCAACGAAGCCAAAAGCGGTGGTAAAGCGGCGTCTGGGGGAAAGTCCCGCGAGGCGGAAAAACCGTCGAGCAAGCCGAGCAAACATCGTAAAGGCCCGCCCAAAGCGGGTTCGGCCCCCGCGAAAAGCGGCGGGTCGCGCAAACCTAAGGCCAAGTCATGAGTCTGGAAAAAATCTACGGCGTGCACGCCGTAGAAGCACTGCTGCGTCATCACCCTAAGCGCGTCAAGCAGGTGTGGTTGGCCGAAGGTCGCAGCGAGCCGCGCGTGCAAGCGCTGGTCGAGCTGGCGACCCAGAATAAAGTTGCCATCGGCCAGGCCGAGCGTCGTGAAATGGACGTGTGGGTAGAAGGCGTTCACCAAGGCGTGGTGGCGGACGTCAGTCCGAGCCAGGTTTGGGGCGAGGCGATGCTCGACGAGCTGCTCGACCGTACCGAAGGTGCACCGCTGCTGCTGGTGCTGGACGGCGTGACCGACCCGCACAACCTCGGCGCCTGCCTGCGTTCGGCGGATGCTGCCGGCGCGTTGGCGGTGATCGTGCCCAAAGACAAGTCGGCCACCCTAACGCCGGTCGTGCGTAAAGTGGCCTGCGGCGCGGCGGAAGTGATTCCGCTGGTGGCCGTGACCAACCTGGCGCGCACACTGGAGAAACTCCAGCAGCGCGGCCTGTGGGTCGTGGGCACGGCAGGCGAGGCTGAGGTCAGTATTTACGACCAGGACCTTACCGGCCCGACCATCCTGATCATGGGCGCCGAAGGCAAAGGCATGCGTCGCCTGACCCGTGAGCATTGCGACTACCTGGTGCACCTGCCGATGGCCGGTAGCGTCAGCAGCCTCAACGTTTCAGTCGCAACGGGCGTCTGCCTGTTCGAAGCCCAGCGTCAGCGTGGCGCCAAGGCTAAAGCCAAGAAATAAGGCTCGAGAGCGACGCAAGACCCTGTGGGAGCCGGGCTTGGCCGCGATGACGGTGTGTCAGTCAGCACAGATGCTGCCTGAGCCATTGTCATCGCAGGCAAGCCAGCTCCCACAGTTGCTTTGGGTTTGCCTGGATTGCACGTTGTTCAAATAATCACCAATCACCTTGCGCCGTTTCTCCCCCTTCTCTACAATTGCGCCCCTTGCCTTCCTGGCAGGCATCTATGTGCCTCCCTGCGGCAAGATCCATAAGTGTCATTCACTCCTTGTCTGACCGTTTTTGAGCGGCAGGCTACAACCCGTAAGGAGCATTCATGCGTCATTACGAAATCATCTTTTTGGTCCACCCGGATCAAAGCGAGCAAGTCGGCGGCATGGTTGAGCGTTACACCAAGCTGATCGAAGAAGACGGCGGCAAAATCCACCGTCTGGAAGATTGGGGCCGTCGTCAACTGGCCTACGCAATCAACAATGTTCACAAGGCTCACTACGTGATGCTGAACGTTGAGTGCACTGGCAAGGCCCTGGCCGAGCTGGAAGACAACTTCCGCTACAACGATGCAGTGATCCGTAACCTGGTCATCCGTCGCGAAGAAGCCGTTACCGGCCAATCCGAGATGCTCAAGGCTGAAGAAAACCGCAGTGAGCGCCGTGAGCGTCGCGACCGTCCTGAGCACGAAGGCGCCGAAAGCGCTGATAGTGATGACAGCGACAACAGCGATAACGCTGACGAGTAATCCACGGACCTTTTAAGGAGCCTATCAAATGGCACGTTTCTTCCGTCGTCGTAAATTCTGCCGCTTCACCGCTGAAGACGTGAAAGAGATCGATTACAAAGATCTCAACACTCTGAAAGCTTACGTATCCGAGACCGGCAAAATCGTTCCAAGCCGTATCACCGGTACCAAAGCACGTTATCAGCGTCAGCTGGCCACCGCTATCAAGCGCGCCCGCTTCCTGGCCCTGCTGGCCTACACCGACAGCCACGGCCGCTGAGACCGGGCAGTCGACAAGTAGTAAGGGATTGAATGCATGCGCGCCTTAGCTGAGTTCATCATGCGCGGTCGCGTGCAGGCCACTCTGGTAGTGGCTGGATGTGCGGCATTGCCGCTGCTTTATTGGTTGGGTGCTGCCGCCGGTTGCCTTGTGCTGCTGCGGCGCGGTTTGAAGGACGCCCTCGGCGTTCTTGCCCTGGGTTTGTTGCCGGCCTTGATCTGGTGGCTGCAAATGGGTGATCCACGCGTACTTCTGGTACTGCTGGGGTCATCGAGCCTTGCGTTGGTTTTACGCGCAAGTGAGTCCTGGGTCCGCACGCTGCTGGTCAGCGTGGCATTGGGGTTGGTGTACTCAGTGATGCTTGGCGCGGCTTTCCGCCCGCAAATCGAGGCGCTGTCGCAGGAAATCGTCAAGATCCTGCCGTTGGCCCTCGGGGATCTCTACCAGCATTTGTCGGTAGATGAGCGAGCGCGGTTTGTGTCACTGATTGCTCCGGTCCTGACCGGCCTGATTGCGGCATTGTTGCAGGTCGTCAGCGTGCTGAGCCTGATTCTTGGGCGTTATTGGCAGGCGTTGTTGTACAACCCGGGTGGTTTTGGTCGCGAGTTTCGCAGTATCAGAATTCCCGCGGGACCGGCGATGTTGCTGCTGGCGTGCATGGTTGTCGGGCCGAACTTCGGTCCACAGATAGCCTTGCTGGCGCCGATTTGCAGCGTACCGCTGGTGTTTGCCGGGCTGGCCCTGATTCATGGGTTGGTTGCGCGAAAGCGCCTGGCCAAGTTTTGGCTGGTGGGGTTGTACGTGACGCTGTTGCTGTTCATGCAGCTGATCTATCCGTTACTCGTGGTTTTGGCCATTGTCGACGGCCTGATTGATTTTCGCGGTCGTCTGGCGTCGAAAGATGCTGATAACGCGAACGGTGAAGGTTAAAAGTTAGAGGATTTTCACATGCAACTGATCCTTCTGGAAAAAGTCGCCAACCTGGGCAACCTGGGCGACAAAGTGAACGTTAAGGCCGGCTACGGTCGTAACTACCTGCTGCCATACGGCAAAGCCACCGCTGCAACCGCTGCCAACCTGGCTGCGTTTGAAGAGCGTCGTGCTGAGCTGGAAAAAGCAGCAGCAGACAAAAAAGCTTCGGCCGAAACTCGCGCTGCCCAACTGGCTGAGCTGGAAGTGACTATCACTGCCACCGCCGGTGACGAAGGCAAGCTGTTCGGTTCGATCGGCACCCACGACATCGCTGATGCACTGACCGCCTCCGGCGTTGAAGTGCAGAAGAGCGAAGTTCGTCTGCCGAACGGCACCATCCGCAACGTAGGCGAATTCGACGTAGCCGTGCACCTGCACGCCGAAGTTGAAGCCACCGTACGCGTTGTCGTGGTAGCAGCTTAAGCAGCACCTAACTGACTGGCACCTAGCGTGTCAGCCAGTTAACATCGGGCACGATCCTGTTTACAGGTCGTGCCTTTTGTTTTTCTACAATCCCCTAATTCCAAGTGGCCATGAACGATATTTCAGCTCCTGAGCAATACGATCTGCAAACCGCTGCCCTGAAGGTGCCGCCGCATTCCATCGAGGCCGAACAGGCCGTGCTCGGTGGTTTGATGCTGGACAACAACGCCTGGGAACGCGTGTTGGATCAAGTCTCGGACGGTGATTTCTATCGCCATGACCACCGGCTGATCTTCCGCGCCATCGCCAAGCTGGCCGACCAGAACTCACCGATCGACGTGGTGACCCTGGCCGAGCAGCTGGACAAGGAAGGCCAGACCTCTCAAGTCGGCGGCCTGGGTTACCTGGGCGAACTGGCGAAAAACACGCCGTCCGTCGCCAACATCAAGGCGTACGCCCAGATCGTTCGCGAGCGCGCCACCCTGCGCCAGTTGATCGGCATCAGCACCGAAATCGCCGACAGCGCCTTCAACCCCGAAGGCCGCACCGCCGCCGAGATCCTCGACGAAGCCGAGCGCCAGATTTTCCAGATCGCCGAGGCGCGGCCTAAAACCGGCGGCCCGGTCAGCGTCAACGACCTATTGACCAAGGCCATCGACCGTATCGACACGCTGTTCAACACCGATAACGCCATCACCGGTATTTCCACCGGCTACACCGACCTCGACGAGAAGACCAGCGGCCTGCAGCCGTCCGACTTGATCATCGTCGCCGGCCGTCCATCCATGGGTAAAACCACCTTTGCGATGAACCTGGTGGAAAACGCCGTGCTGCGCAGCGACAAGACCGTACTGGTGTACTCCCTCGAGATGCCAGGCGAATCGCTGATCATGCGTATGCTTTCATCGCTCGGGCGGATCGACCAGACCAAAGTACGTGCCGGTCGCCTGGAAGACGACGATTGGCCGCGCCTGACCTCGGCGGTCAACCTGCTCAATGACCGCAAGCTGTTCATCGATGACACTGCGGGTATCAGCCCCTCGGAGATGCGTGCGCGTACTCGCCGCCTGGTGCGTGAGCACGGCGACATTGCCCTGATCATGATCGACTACCTGCAGCTCATGCAGATCCCGGGTTCCAGTGGCGACAACCGGACCAACGAAATTTCCGAAATCTCCCGGTCCCTCAAAGCCCTGGCCAAGGAATTCAACTGCCCGGTGGTGGCGCTGTCGCAGCTCAACCGTTCCCTGGAACAACGTCCCAACAAGCGCCCGGTGAACTCCGACCTGCGCGAATCCGGAGCGATCGAGCAGGATGCTGACGTGATCATGTTTGTGTACCGGGACGAGGTGTACCACCCGGAAACGGAGCATAAAGGCATTGCCGAGATCATCATCGGCAAGCAGCGGAACGGGCCGATCGGCTTTATCCGCCTGGCGTTCATCGGTAAGTACACGCGCTTCGAGAACCTCGCGCCGGGCAGTTACAACTTCGACGACGACGAATAATTCTCCCGCGCCTGTAGAGGCCTCATCACGGGCAAGCCCGCTCCCACACTTGAACGGTGAACACCTTCAAATGTAGGAGTGGGCTTGCCCGCGATAGCGTCACCACAATTCCGACCATTACCGTCGGAATTGGTCAAAATTTGTGCTATATTCCGCGCCCGCGATTTTTCATCTCAACACCGGTCACCGTCATGCAAACAGCCAAGCCGTTATTTGACTATCCCAAGTACTGGGCCGAATGTTTCGGTCCTGCGCCATTCCTGCCGATGAGCAGGGAGGAGATGGATCAGCTTGGCTGGGATTCCTGCGACATCATCATCGTCACCGGTGATGCGTACGTGGATCACCCGTCGTTCGGCATGGCCATCATCGGCCGGCTGCTGGAGTCTCAGGGCTTCCGCGTCGGGATCATTGCCCAGCCGAACTGGCAGTCCAAAGACGACTTCATGAAGCTCGGCGAGCCGAACCTGTTCTTCGGCGTCGCGGCCGGCAACATGGACTCGATGATCAACCGCTACACCGCCGACAAGAAGATCCGCTCCGACGACGCCTACACCCCAGGCGGCATGGCCGGCAAACGCCCGGACCGCGCGAGCCTGGTGTACAGCCAGCGTTGCAAGGAAGCCTACAAGAACGTGCCGATCGTACTCGGCGGTATCGAAGCCTCCCTGCGCCGCATCGCCCACTACGATTACTGGCAGGACCGCGTGCGCAACTCGATCCTGATCGACGCCGCCGCCGACATCCTGCTGTACGGCAACGCCGAGCGCGCGATTGTCGAGGTTGCCCAGCGCCTGTCGTGGGGCCACAAGATCGAAGACATCACCGACGTGCGCGGCACCGCGTTCATTCGCCGTGACACGCCGGAAGGCTGGTACGAAGTGGACTCCACGCGTATCGACCGTCCGGGCAAGGTCGACAAGATCATCAACCCGTACGTGAATACCCAGGACACCCAGGCCTGCGCCATCGAGCAGGAAAAAGGTCCGCAGGATGATCCGGAAGAAGCCAAGGTCGTACAGATCCTGGCCAGCCCGCGCATGACCCGCGACAAGACCGTGATCCGCCTGCCATCGGTAGAAAAAGTCCGTGGCGACGCGGTGCTCTATGCCCACGCCAACCGCGTGTTGCACCTGGAAACCAACCCAGGCAACGCCCGCGCCCTGGTGCAGAAGCATGGCGAAGTGGACGTGTGGTTCAACCCGCCGCCCATTCCGATGACCACCGAAGAAATGGACTACGTGTTCGGCATGCCTTACGCACGTGTTCCGCACCCGGTGTACGGCAAGGAAAAGATCCCGGCCTACGACATGATTCGCTTCTCGGTGAACATCATGCGTGGCTGCTTCGGCGGCTGCACCTTCTGCTCGATCACCGAGCATGAAGGCCGCATCATCCAGAACCGTTCCGAAGAGTCGATCATTCGCGAGATCGAAGAGATCCGCGACAAAGTGCCAGGCTTCACCGGGGTGATCTCCGACCTCGGCGGCCCGACCGCGAACATGTACCGCATCGCCTGCAAGAGCCCGGAGATTGAATCCGCGTGCCGTAAGCCATCGTGTGTGTTCCCTGGCATCTGCCCGAACCTGAACACCGACCACTCCTCGTTGATCCAGCTGTACCGCAGCGCCCGTGCGTTGCCGGGTGTGAAGAAGATTCTGATTGCTTCCGGCCTGCGCTACGACCTCGCGGTCGAGTCGCCGGAATACGTCAAAGAGCTGGTGACCCACCACGTGGGTGGCTACCTCAAGATCGCCCCGGAACACACCGAGGAAGGTCCGCTCAACCAGATGATGAAGCCGGGCATTGGCAGCTATGACAAGTTCAAGCGCATGTTCGAGAAGTACACCAAGGAAGCGGGCAAGGAGCAGTACCTGATTCCTTACTTCATCGCGGCCCACCCGGGCACCACCGATGAAGACATGATGAACCTGGCCCTGTGGCTCAAGGGCAACGGCTTCCGCGCCGACCAGGTGCAGGCGTTCTACCCCTCGCCAATGGCCACCGCCACCGCGATGTACCACTCGGGCAAGAACCCGCTGCGCAAGGTCACCTACAAGAGCGACGCGGTGACCATCGTCAAGAGCGAGGAGCAGCGCCGTCTGCACAAGGCCTTCTTGCGCTATCACGATCCGAAGGGCTGGCCAATGCTGCGTGAAGCGCTGACCCGCATGGGCCGTGCCGACCTGATCGGGCCGGGCAAGGACCAGTTGATCCCGCTGCACCAGCCGGCCACCGACAGCTACCAGAGCGCGCGTCGCAAGAACTCGACGCCGGCCGGCAGCCACAAGGTCGCCAAGGAAACCACCACCAGGATCCTCACCCAGCACACCGGCCTGCCGCCACGTGGCAGCGACGGCAGCAACCCGTGGGACAAGCGCGAACAAGCCAAGGCGGCGGCCATGGCGCGCAACAAGCAGGCGGCCAAGGAACGCGCCGACGCGGCCAAGGGCAAAGGCGGCAAGCCTGCGCGCAAGCCGGTCGTGCCGCGTTGATCGCAGCCTGAATATGCAAAACGCCAGCCTCGTGCTGGCGTTTTGCTTTCTAGTCGGTGGGTAGTCTGTTTGTTAAGGTGGCGCGCATTGAATCGCCTTCGCGCCAGTTCAGTCACCACCTACCAAGGACGATCACCCCATGAGCAACCCCTTGCTCAACATCGGCATGGACGCCAGCCGCTCCCAGTTCATGGCGCGCCAGCGCATTGAAAGCCAGATCAACCTGCCACGGCTGTTTGCGGCCATCGACGCTGACCCCGGCATTGTCGGCGCAGGTGTCGTGTACATCGACGCCGACTTCAATGTCGTGACGCTGCGCGAATTCAAGCCCATCTGCAGCATCAAGCCCAAGCGCATCATTTTGCGTGAGGCGCAGAAGTACATAGCCCCCGCGCAGTTTGCCGATCAGGTGACCAACAATCCGCGTGAGTCTCGGCTCGTGGGGGAGGCCGTCAATACGACGTTGTCTTGTGCCGGCGCAATTCTGGGTTGGATTGTGGTGTTCAGCGGCACGGTCGCTGTACCGTTCACGGGTGGCGCGAGCCTGGTGGTGGCGGGCCTGGGCGCCACCGCTGCGGCGGCCAGTACCGCGCAGTGCGTGGTGGGAGGCATGAGAACGTTCAACGAACTCAATGACCCGACCGCCAACGACGATATGGACAACGAGGAATGGTATCGCTATGCGATGCCGGTATTGGACGCGGCCTCGCTGTTGGGCGCCGGCGCCTCTACCCTGACGACTGTTCGACTGTTGCAGGCTCGAAAAGCAACGACAGGTAGAAGCTGGTACGAGCTGTCCAAGGGCTTGACCCGCCAGCAACGTAAGGCGCTCACCAAAGAGTTGCTAAGCCTGAAAGATCCACGCCTGAGCAATAAGCTGCTGAAGTTGCGCCAGCGCTCCGGTGAGTTGGTGAAGCGCTATTCGGCGACCGAGATCAACCACGCGACTATTACGCAGATCAGGGACTCCCTCGGTGCCGCCATTGGTTTCACCGGCAGTGCAGTGTCCGGCAACATTCGAACCATCGCAGTAGGGTTGTACGAGGAGCTTGAGTGATGGTGCGCCAAGTCTCGTTAAAAGCTTTTTTGGCTGAGTATTTCCCTGCGTTTATTTGTGCATTTTTCCTTGCCTGTTTTTCCCTGTCTGCTGCCATTTCATTGGCATCCAGTACCTTTTTCCGCGGTGAACCAGAGCGAGCGCGTTACTCCTTCGTGGCGGCGGTTGTTTTGGGGCTGCTCTTGGCGGTCAGCCACTTCGTCATGATCCGGGGGAGAGCCTGGGGCGTTTGGGCCATCGTCGCCTTCTACGCGGTGTGTTTTTTGATCGTATTACCAACCTATGGCTATCGGCCCCATATGGCTGCCTATGTCATTGGGTTGCTGTTTCCAATGCTGGGACTGCTGTTGCTCAACAGTAAGCGTCATCGGGAAATGCGCCGTCAGCTACGGGAAATCCGTCACCTGCGTGAAGCCATGAGCGCAAAGCACAAGGCCCGCTGACTGAGTAGGGTCGCCACCCAGCCTCGCACGCGCGCCACACATATGTGCAGCGCGTGCACCATTGGACTGACGACGGCGCCGTTTGGACTCGACGCCGGCCGGCAGCCACAAA
>NZ_CAWOAW010000031.1:81605-165970 GCF_963879675.1 Pseudomonas sp. Larv2_ips | reverse complement strand
GCCGACGCGGCCAAGGGCAAAGGCGGCAAGCCTGCGCGCAAGCCGGTCGTGCCGCGTTGATCGCAGCCTGAATATGCAGAACGCCAGCCTCGTGCTGGCGTTTTGCTTTCTAGTCGGTGGGTAACCTGTTTGTTAAGGTGGCGCGCATTGAATCGCCTTCGCGAGCAAGCCCGCTCCCACATTCGAGCGCATTCTCATGCTGGAACTCGGAAGAATGTGGGAGCGGGCTTGCTCGCGAAGGCGTCAGTTCAGTCATCACCCATTTCAAGGAAGATCACCCCCCATGGGCAACCCCCTGGCCGGTATCGGCATGGACTCCAACCGCTCGCAATTCATGGCGCGCCAGCGCATCGAAAGCGAACTCAACCTGCCGCGGATATTTGCTGCCATCGACGCCGACCCCAACATCGTTGGTGCAGGCGTGGTGTATATCGACGCCGACTTCAATGTCGTCACCCTGCGTGAGTTCAAGCCCATCTGCAGCATTCAGCCCAAGCGCATCATTGTGCGCGAGGCGCAGAAATACGTCGCGCCAGCGCAGTTTGCTGACCAAGTGATGAATAACGCGCGCGAGTCGCGGTTGATCAGCGAAGCCTTCAACACCACCTTGTCCTGCGGCGGCGCGGTGCTGGGTTGGCTGGTGATGTTAAGCGGCACCATCGCGGTGCCGTTCAGCGGTGGTGCCAGCTCGGTCATCACCGTCATTGGCTACACCAGCGCAACCGCCAGTACGGCGTCCTGCCTGATGGGGGCCTTTCGCACCCGCAATGAGATCGTCAACCCTGGCATGAATGACTATCTGGATAACGAGGAGTGGTACCAGACCGCTACCAAGATCATGGATGGCGCTGCCTTGGTGGGCGTGGGTGCGTCTGCGCTGACCACGGTCAAATTGGTCAATGTGGCCCGTGCATCCACCGGCAAAACCCTGCGCCAAGTGCTCAAAGGCCTGAACGGTCAGGAGCGGGAAAAGCTGACAAAAGAGCTGCTGAAAATCGCCGACCCACAGATGTCGACCAAGATGCGCAAGCTGCTGCAATTGCGCGGCGATTTGCCCAAGCGCTTTACCCACACGCAGCTCAAGCACGCCACCATCGTCCAGCTCGGCGACGCTTTCAGTGCAGGGCTGAGCGTCTGGGGGCTGGTGCGCTCGGACAACCCCAAACAGCTCAAAACCTTGGCGATAGGGTTGTACGAGGAGCTTGAATAATGAATGGCGCCCCGTCATTGAAACCCTTTTTGCTGGAACATTTCCCCTCGTTCATCGGCGTGATTCTCGCCGGTTGCCTGGGCGGTTCCGGCGCAATTTCCCTGGCGGCCGCCACCTATTTTGCCGACGTGCCCATGGCCACCAATGCCACCGTCTCGTGGTTCGTGGTGATCTTCGCGGCCTTGTTCGTGGTCAACAGCAACTTCCTGGTCGTGCGCGGGCACGCCTGGGCGGTGTGGGGCATGGTCGGCTTTTTTGTGGTGTGCCTGCTGGTGGTGCTGCCGACGCTGCAGTTTCACCCGCACTGGTTTATCTACAGTGAAAGCCTGTTCTGGCCATTGCTCGGGTTGTTGCTGATCAACAGCAAGGGCTATCGGGCGATGGTCAGGAAATTGGTTGAGGTACGGCGCCTGCGCAACGCGTCCAAGGCTGCTTGACTGGGTAGATTCACCACCCCAATCGCGCGCACACGCCACAAAGATGTGCAGCGTATGCACCATCGCACTGACGATGGCGCTGTTTTGGTGCTGTACTGCAGCGGGTCTTACGATAAAGCGCAATGACGGCCGCTCTGGCATAAGTCTTGCGCGCTTTGTGTCCATGCCCTGGCTCGCAGGAGGCCGCCGTGTCGATTCATGTCGCGTTGCACCACGTTACGCATTACCGCTACGACCGCGCTGTCGAACTCGGCCCACAGATCGTGCGTTTGCGCCCGGCTGCCCATAGCCGCACGCGGATTTTGTCCTACGCACTCAAAGTGCTGCCCGAGCAGCACTTCATCAATTGGCAGCAGGACCCGCAGGGCAATTACCTGGCGCGCCTGGTGTTCCCGGAAAAGACTGACCAGCTGCGCATTGAAGTCGACCTTGTCGCTGAGATGGCGGTATTCAATCCGTTCGACTTTTTCCTTGAGCCCTACGCCGAAAAGATCCCTTTCAGCTACGCCGCCGATGAGCAGCGCGAGCTGGCGCCGTACCTGGAAACCCTGCCGCTGACACCGAAGTTTGCCGCCTACCTGGCCGGCATCGACCGCACGCCCTTGCCGGCCGTGGACTTTCTGGTCGGCCTCAACCAGCGCCTGGCGGCTGATATCGGCTACCTGATCCGCATGGAGCCGGGTGTGCAAACCCCGGAGTTCACCCTGCAAAACGCTTCTGGCTCCTGCCGCGATTCGGCCTGGCTGTTGGTGCAGTTGCTGCGCAATCTGGGGTTGGCGGCGCGTTTTGTGTCCGGCTACCTGATCCAACTGACCGCCGACGTCAAAGCCCTCGACGGTCCTTCCGGCACCGAAGTGGATTTCACCGACCTGCACGCCTGGTGCGAAGTGTATTTGCCCGGCGCCGGCTGGATCGGCCTGGATGCGACCTCCGGGCTGTTCGCCGGTGAAGGTCATATCCCGTTGGCCTGTAGTCCCGATCCGTCGTCCGCTGCGCCGATCAGTGGGCTGGTGGAGCCTTGCGAGTGCGAATTTACCCACGAGATGTCGGTTGAGCGGATTTGGGAAGCGCCCCGTGTCACTAAGCCCTACACCGAAGAGCAGTGGCTGGCGATCCAGGCGCTGGGCCGGCAGATCGACGGCGACCTGCTCAAGGACGATGTACGCCTGACCATGGGCGGCGAGCCGACCTTTGTTTCCATCGACGACCCCGATGGCGCCGAGTGGAACACCGCTGCGCTGGGGCCGGACAAGCGTCGCCTGTCTGCCGAGTTGTTCCAGCGCATGCGCAAACACTACGCGCCCACGGGGCTGGTGCACTTCGGCCAGGGCAAGTGGTACCCCGGCGAGCAACTGCCGCGCTGGTCGCTCAATTGTTACTGGCGCCGCGACGGCGTGCCAATCTGGCACAACAGCGCGCTGATCGCCGATGAACAGCAGGATTACGGCGCCGACGGCGTGATGGCCGGACGCTTCCTGGCCAGCGTCGCCGAGCGCCTGAAGTTGCCGGCGCGCTTCGTGTTTCCGGCCTTCGAAGACAATTTCTACTACCTGTGGCGCGAAGGCGCGCTGCCGCAAAATGTCACCGCCCAAGACCCACGGCTGAGCGACGACCTGGAGCGTGAACGCCTGCGCAAAGTCTTCAGCCAGGGCCTGGATAAAGTCATCGGCCAAGTGTTGCCGCTGGCGCGCACGGCCGCCAATGACCGCTGGCAGAGTGGGCGCTGGTACCTGCGCGACAACCACTGCCGCCTGGTGCCGGGCGATTCGCCGCTGGGCTATCGCCTGCCGTTGGCCTCGCAGCCTTGGGTGACGGCGGCGGAGTACCCGTTTGTGCACCCGACCGACCCGAACCAGGATCAGCCGGCGCTGCCGAGTGCTTCACACTTGCAAAGCCACGGCGAACCCGCGCCCAGCGATGAGCGCGTGCCGAAGGTGGACGAGTCCGCCGATTGGCTGACCCGCACTGCCTTGTGCGCTGAAGCGCGCGAAGGGCGGCTGTATCTGTTTATGCCGCCGCTGGAGCGCGTCGAGGACTACCTCGAACTGGTGGCCGCCATCGAAGCCACCGCCGAGGAGCTGCATTGCCCGGTGTTGCTGGAAGGCTACGAGCCGCCGTTCGACACGCGCCTGAGCAACTTCCGGGTCACGCCGGACCCGGGTGTGATTGAGGTCAACGTGCAGCCGTCCGCCACGTGGGACGAGTTGGTCGAGCGCACCGAATTTCTCTACGAAGAGGCGCGGCAAACCCGCCTCACCACAGAGAAATTCATGATCGACGGTCGCCACACCGGAACCGGCGGTGGTAACCACTTTGTGCTCGGCGGCGCCACGCCCAAGGATTCGCCGTTCCTGCGCCGCCCGGACTTGCTGCGCAGTTTGATCAGTTACTGGCATAACCACCCGTCGCTGTCGTACCTGTTTTCCGGGCTGTTTATCGGTCCGACCTCCCAGGCACCCCGAGTGGATGAGGCGCGAAACGACGCGCTGTACGAGCTCGAAATTGCCTTCGCGCAGATGCCCGAGCCCGGCGAAGAATGCCCGCCGTGGTTGGTCGACCGCCTGCTGCGCAACCTGCTGATCGACGTAACGGGCAACACCCACCGCGCCGAATTCTGCATCGACAAGCTTTACTCACCGGACGGCGCCACCGGACGCCTGGGTTTGCTGGAGCTGCGCGCGTTTGAAATGCCGCCGCATGCGCGCATGAGCCTGACCCAGCAATTGCTGCTGCGCGCTTTGGTCGCGCGTTTCTGGCGTGAGCCGTACGCGCCGCCAAAACTGGCGCGCTGGGGCACCGAGCTGCATGACCGCTTCCTGTTGCCGCACTTCATCGAGCAGGATTTCGCCGACGTGATCGTCGAACTGAACGCCGCCGGTTACCCGCTGCGAGCCGAATGGTTTGCCGCGCACCTGGAGTTTCGTTTCCCCAAGGTCGGCGACTACGCCGTCAGCGGCATCGAACTGGAACTGCGCCAGGCTCTGGAGCCTTGGCACGTACTGGGCGAGGAGGGCGCGGTGGGCGGCACGGTGCGCTATGTGGATTCGTCGCTTGAGCGCTTGCAGGTGAAGTTGAGCGGGCTGCCGCCACAACGCTATTTGCTGACGTGCAATGGCATTCCGGTGCCCCTGCAGCCGACCGGGCGCGTGGGTGAGTTTGTCGCCGGCGTGCGCTACCGCGCCTGGCAACCGGCCAACTGCCTGCAGCCGACCATCGCGGTGCACGCGCCGCTGGTATTCGACCTGCTCGACACTTGGATGCAACGCTCGCTGGGCGGCTGCCAGTATCATGTCGCCCATCCTGGCGGGCGCAATTACGACAGCTTGCCGGTGAACGCCAATGAGGCAGAGAGCCGGCGTATGGCGCGGTTTTTCCGCTTGGGGCATAGCCCTGGCAAGTTGCCTGTGCCACCTTTGGTTATCAATGACGAACTACCCATGACCCTGGATTTGCGGCGTTTCCCCAATAAAAATGACTGAATGCGATTTAAATGTGGGAGCAGGCTTGCCTGCGATAGCGATATATCAACCAGCCAATAAGGTGGCTGGAAATCGCAATCGCAGGCAAGCCAGCTCCCACAATAGATTGCAGTGAATGTGAGTTAACCTGACTTCCCTTGCCTCTGCCGAGCGTTCCATGTCCGACTTGCTCGACCGTTACCCGCTGACCGCGGGCACTTACCACGAACTGCTGGACGACAGTGGCGCGGTGCGTGCCCATTGGCAGCGCTTGCTTGATCACCTGCAACGCAGCACGCCCGCGCAACTGGCCCAGCGCCAGGCGCTGCTGACCCGGCAGATCCAGGAAAACGGCGTGACCTACAACGTCTACGCCGACCCCAAGGGCGCCGATCGCCCATGGGAGCTGGACTTACTCCCGCATGTGCTGGCCGCCGATGAGTGGCGGCACTTGTCGGCCGGTATCGCCCAGCGTGCGCGCCTGCTCAATGCCGTGTTGGCCGACATGTATGGCCCGCAGCGCCTGATCAAAGAAGGCCTGCTGCCGGCTGAGCTGGTGTTAGGGCATAACAACTTCCTCTGGCCGTGCCAGGGCATCCAGCCGCCGGACGGTACCTTTCTGCACCTGTACGCCGTGGACCTGGCGCGCACCCCGGATGGCCGCTGGTGGGTCACCGCCGACCGTACCCAGGCGCCTTCGGGCGCGGGTTATGCGTTGGAAAACCGCACCATCGTGTCCCGCGCCTTTCCGGATTTGTACCGTGACCTGCAGGTTCAGCACCTCACCGGTTTCTTCCGCACGCTGCAGGAAACCCTGGCCCGCCAGGCTTCCTGCGACGACCAATCACCGCTGATCGTGCTGCTCACGCCGGGGCGTTTCAACGAGAGCTATTTCGAACACCTGTACCTGGCGCGACAGCTCGGCTACCCGTTGGTGGAAGGCGGCGACCTCACCGTGCGCGACAGCACCGTGTTCCTGAAAACCCTCAGCGGCCTGCGCCGGGTGCACGCGATCATGCGTCGCCTGGACGACGACTTCTGCGACCCGCTGGAGCTGCGCACCGACTCTGCCCTGGGCGTGCCCGGCCTGCTGGATGCCGTGCGCCAAGGCAATGTGTTGGTGGCCAATGCCCTGGGCAGCGGCGTGCTGGAGTCGCCGGGCTTGCTCGGCTTTTTGCCGAAGATCAACCAGTTCCTGTTTGGCGAAGAATTGATCCTGCCGTCCATCGCCACCTGGTGGTGCGGTGAGGCGCCGGTGCTCGCTGAGGCCTTGGATAAACTGCCCGAGCTGCTGATCAAACCGGCGTTTCCATCGCAAAGTTTCGCCCCGGTATTTGGCCGCGACTTGAACGACGAACAACGCCAGGCGCTGGCCGAACGTATGCGTGCGCGGCCTTATGCGTATGTCGCCCAGGAATTGGCGCAACTGTCCCAGGCGCCGGTGTGGCATACCGTGGATGACCATTTGCAGCACCGCGCCATCGGCATGCGCGTGTACGCGGTGGCCAGCGACGAAGGTTATCGCGTGCTGCCCGGCGGCCTCACCCGTGTGGCGGCCGAGGCCGACGCCGAGGTGGTATCGATGCAACGCGGCGGCGCGAGCAAAGACACGTGGGTGCTGGGCGAAAGCGCTGCCGGTAGCGAGCAGTGGCGCGCGCAGCGGCCAATTGGCGCCCACGATCTGGTGCGCCGCGACCCCTACCTGCCGTCACGCGTGGTGGAAAACCTGTTTTGGTTTGGCCGTTACTGCGAGCGCTGTGATGACAGTGCGCGCTGGTTGCGGATTGTGCTGGCGCGGTACGTGGACGGTGACGATCCGCTGGCCTTGCAGGCGGCGGTCGAGCTGGGCGAGACCCTGCGCTTGCTGCCCGAAGAAGGGGAATTGCCCGAGCGGCTGCTTGCCGCCTTGCTTGGCGATGACTGGCCATCGAGCCTGCGCGCCAACCTGCAGCGTCTGCAGTGGGCGGCGTCCCAGGTGCGCGGCAAGCTGTCGCGAGAAAACTGGCAGGCCTTGGTCGAGTTGCAGCGCGAAGCCCTGGAGCTGGAAAGCCAGACCCCGGACTTCGGCGAGCTGCTGGATTTCCTCAACCGCCTGGTGATGTCCCTGGCGGCGCTGTCCGGCTTTGCCCTGGATGACATGACCCGTGATGAAGGCTGGCGCTTCTTGATGATGGGCCGGCGCATCGAGCGCCTGCAGTTCCTGAGCAGCAGCCTGGCGGCATTCCTGCGTGGTGTGGCGGTGTTTGATCAGGCCGGGCTTGAGTGGCTGCTGGAGTTGGGTAACAGCAGCATCACCTATCGCTCGCGCTACCTGGCGGTGCCGCAGTTGATCCCGGTACTCGACCTGTTGTTGCTGGATGAGCAGAACCCGCATGCGGTGCTGTTCCAGCTGAAACTGGTCAGCCGCACGTTACGTCGTCTTAACGATGACTTCGGTGTGCCTCGGGAAACCGGGCTGGCGCCGCTGGTGGAGCGCCTGGCACGTTTTGACCTGGGTTGCCTGGAGAACCCGCTGTTCGGCGAGTCCAGCGTGCGTGCCGCGTTGGGTGGCCTGGCTGACCTGCTGCAAGCGGTGGCCGATGAGAGTGGGCAAGTGTCGGATCGCCTGGCGTTGCGCCATTTTGCCCATGTGGATGATGTCAGCCAGCAGACGGTGTCGGTGTGATGAGTGCGCGCTACCAGATTTTTCACGATACCCACTACCACTACGACAGCCCGGTGTCGCTGGCGCAACAGCTGGCGCACTTGTGGCCACGGCCGTGCGCGTGGCAGCGTTGCAGTTCGCAGCAACTGGACATCAGCCCGGAGCCGACGGCGCGGCGCGATGAGCTGGACGTGTTCGGCAACCCGATCACCCGGCTGGCGTTCGAACGGCCCCATGATGAACTGCTGGTGAATGCAGGGCTGACCGTCGAAGTGCTGGCGCGGCCTGCGCTGGATTTTCAGCAGTCGCCGGCCTGGGATCAGACCCGCGACAGCCTGACTTACAGCAGCCAGCCGCTGTCAGCCGAACTGATCGAAGCCTGCCGCTATCGCTTCGAGTCGCCCTACGTGCACCTGAAAAAAACCTTCGTCGAGTTTTCCGAAAGCTGTTTTCCGCCCGGCGAGCCGTTGCTGCTCGGCGTGCAGGCGTTGATGGAGAAGATTTTCAGCGAGTTCACCTTCGATGCCGAAGCCACTCAGGTCGCCACGCCGCTGGTGGAAGTGCTGGAGCGCCGACGCGGCGTGTGCCAGGACTTCGCCCACCTGATGCTAGCGTGCCTGCGCTCGCGTGGCCTGGCAGCGCGGTACATCAGTGGCTATCTGCTTACGCAGCCACCGCCCGGCCAGCCACGGCTGATCGGCGCCGATGCGTCGCACGCGTGGGTTTCGGTGTTTTGCCCGGTGTCGGGCTGGGTAGATTTTGATCCGACCAACAATGTGCAGCCGGCACTGGAGCACATCACCTTGGCCTGGGGCCGGGATTTCTCGGATGTGTCGCCGTTGCGGGGGGTGATTCTGGGAGGAGGGAACCATGACCCGGAGGTGCGGGTGACGGTGATGCCGCTGCAATAGCATTGGATTGAGGCGAGCAGGGAAGGCCTGCTCACCTCAACAGAATTTATTCAGCCGGGTCTTTCGGTGTCTCGGTTTCGTCGGTTGCCACTTCACCTTCGGCATCCGGGTTCAGTGCACTTGCTTCTTCATCTGCAGCGGCTTTCTTGCGTTGCAGCTTTTCCTCTTTCTTCTGCTCCTTGGCCAAGTCTCTCTGACGTTTGGCGAAGGAGTAATTAGGTTTGGCCATGGGCGATCCTCTAGGGTCGAAGGTGAGGGTGGCGGCGCGCAGCTGCCTTGGGTCGCTATGGTAGCAGCTTAGCGGCGCGGTTGGCCTTCACTTACCGCAGGCGTACGCGGCCAGCAGACCGTTGAACAGTTGATTCAGATGCATGGCGCGGGCTCCAAGGGGGATGAGCTGATCATAGGCAGGTGGTCGAACTTTGGCTGGTAGATTGTGTTGATCAGTCTGATAGCCTAAAGTTGTATACAATCTGTTGATGCAGATCATAAGAATTCAAGCCTGCTTGAGGCACCCTTGTCGCAATACGCGTTTTTTAAACCCTGCCATGGAGATTCACATGTTTGCCAAAATCGTTGCTGTTTCCCTGCTGACACTGGCGAGCGGCCAGTTGCTTGCTGCAGAGTGCGCGGTCACTGTTGATTCCACCGACCAGATGTCCTTCAACACCAAAGAAATCACCATCGACAAGAGCTGCAAGACGTTCACCGTAAACCTGGAACACTCCGGCAGCTTGCCGAAGAACGTCATGGGCCATAACTGGGTGCTGAGCTCCGCCGCCGACATGCCTGGCATCGCCAGCGACGGCATGGCCGCCGGCATTGAAAAGAATTACCTCAAAGACGGCGACACGCGCATCATCGCCCACACCAAGATCATTGGTGCTGGCGAGAAAGACGCCGTGACCTTCGATGTGTCGAAACTGGCCGCCGGTACGGATTACGCGTTCTTCTGCTCGTTCCCAGGCCACATCTCGATGATGAAAGGCACTGTGACCGTCAAGTAAGCCGATTCCGGTCGAAAAAAAAGCGCCTTGCGGGGCGCTTTTTTGTGGGCGGCCTGTAGTACCGCGTTATCGTTCTTCGCGAGCAAGCTCGCTCCCACACTTGATCGAGTTCCAGCATGAGGATGCGTTCAAATGTGGGAGCGGGCTTGCTCGCGAAGGCGATCTAACAATCAGTACAAAACTATCTGGCTCACCTCACGGCGCGAATGGCATGACCCGCTTGTGCTCGGTCTTGCGATACGTGTCGCAAATGATCTTGAACGCCTCTTCACGCACTGGCTCGCCGTGCAGGAAGGCATCAATCTCGGCGTACGTCACGCCGTGGGATGCTTCGTCCGGCTTGCCTGGCGACAAGTCTTCGAGGTCGGCCGTCGGGATCTTCTCCACCAGCGATTCCGGCGCACCAAAGTGCCGAGCAATCGCACGTACCTGGTTTTTCACCAGCCCGCTCAATGGCGCCAGGTCGCAGGCACCATCACCAAACTTGGTGAAAAAGCCCATGACCGCTTCCGCCGCATGGTCGGTGCCGATCACCAGGCCACCGGCCGCGCCAGCGATGGTGTACTGCGCCACCATGCGCATGCGCGCCTTGGTGTTGCCCAGTACAAAATCACGCGACACCGCCGCCTTGCCTTCAAAGGCCGCCACTTCATTGGCCAGGGATTTGACCGCCGGGCCGATGTTCACAGTGTGGCGCTCGTCCGGTTCGATGAAGTCCACCGAAGCCTGAGCGTCGATTTCGTCGAACTGGGTTTCGTAGGGCAGGCGCACGGCGATGAAACGGTAGGCCTCGTCGCCGCTGCTGGCCCGCAGTTCGCGCATCGCACGTTGGGCCAGCAGGCCGGCGGTCAGGGAGTCGACGCCACCGCTGATGCCCAGCACCAAGGTCTTGAGCCCGGAATTGCGCAGGCAATCCTGGATAAAGGTCACGCGGCGGGCAACTTCGGCCTCCAGGGCGGCCTGGTCCTTGAACGGGGCTTGGACCTTGAGCTGCTGCGCAATCTCACGCTGTACGGCTTGCATGATTCACTCCTTGCTGGAAAGGGCAGGTACTTTGAAAACGTGACGCAAATAGGCGACGAAATTCGGATCGGTGCAGTGGGTCTTGCCCGCTTCATCGGAGATTTTCGCGACGGGCTGGCCATTGCAGGCCGTCATTTTAAGCACGATGCTCATCGGCTCAACCCCTGGAATGTCACAGGTCAGGTTGGTGCCGATGCCGAAGCTGACATTAATGCGACCGCGCAACGCGCGGAAAATCTCCAGGGCCTTGGGCAGCGACAGGCTGTCAGAGAACACCAGCGTCTTGCTCATCGGCTCGATGCCGAGCTTGTGGTAGTGGGCGATGGCCTTTTCTGCCCACTGCACCGGGTCACCGGAATCGTGGCGCAGGCCGTCGAACAGCTTGGCGAAGTACAAGTCGAAGTCGCCGAGGAAAGCATCGGTGGTGATGCAGTCGGTCAGCGCGATGCCCAGCAGGCCTCGGTATTCGCGGACCCAGCAGTCGAGCGCGGCGATCTGGCTGTCGATCAGGCGCGGCCCGAGTTGCTGGTGGGCCATGATCCATTCGTGGGCCATGGTGCCGAGCGGCTTCATGTCGAATTCGCGGGCCAGGTGCACGTTGCTGGTGCCGACGAAGCGGCCTGGGAAGTCGTGCTTGAGCACGCTGACCACTTCTTCCTGCACCCGGTACGAGAAGCGCCGGCGCGTGCCGAAGTCGGCCACCTGCAGTTCCGACAGCTCGTCGCTGCTGGCGTTGGCGGTCAGCCAGTCGAATTTGCGGTACAACTGCTCGCGGGCCTGTTCGAGGATCACGGTCTGGTAGCGGTAGCGGTTACGCACTTCGCTGACGATGGCCAGCATCGGTACTTCAAACAGGATCACATGCAGCCACGGCCCGCGCAGGCGGATAAACAGCTCGCCGTTCTCGATGCCGGTTTGCACATAGCGCAGGTTGAAGCGGAACAGCCCCAGGAAGCGCAAAAAGTCCGGCTTCATGAAGCTGATGCGCTCCAGAAAGCCCAATTGATCCGGGCTCAGGCTCAGCTCGGCGAGGCGCTCGATCTGGTAGCGGATTTCCGCCAGGTACGGGCGCAGGTCTTCGCTGTTGCGGCAACGGAACTCCCATTCAACTTCCACATTCGGGTAGTTGTGCAGCACCGCCTGCATCATGGTCAGCTTGTAGAAGTCGGTGTCGAGCAAGTTCTGCACGATGCGATCGGCAAACACACTCTCGCTCATAACGGGAATCTCCAGACGGGTCGACGATGGGCGCCGACCTTTACGCACTATTAAGGAATGGCGCTAGTGGCGCATAGACCCGTGGGGTTTTGCCAGTGTTTTTTCAGCTTGGCACTGTTGTTGTGGCCACTGGCGCCTTCGCGAGCAAGCCCGCTCCCACAGTTGGAATGCATTTCAAGTGTGGGAGCGGGCTTGCTCGCGAAGGCGGTATTGCAGGCGACGCACCTCAAACAGGCTTTACCTGTTCCATCATCCACTTCACAAAATCGCGCACCTTGGGCACCTCCGCCGAATGCTCCGGATACGCCAGGTAATACGCATCCTGGCTGGGTAACGCGTGCTGCCAGGGAATCACCAGCTTGCCCTCGGCCAATTCTTCTTCCACCAGAAAGCGCGGCAGCAAGGCCACGCCGCAGCCCACTTGCGCCGCGCGAATGCACATATAGAAGGTGTCGAAGCGCGGCCCGTGGTAGCTGTGCTCGGTGTGGAAACCCTGGCTGGCGAACCAGTCATGCCAGCCTTGGGGCCGCGAGGCGTTCTGCAGCAGTACCAGGTCGCTGAGTTGCGTGGGGTCGGTGAACGGCTGCGCAGGGAGGCTTTCCGGCGCACACACCGCCACCAACTCTTCGCTGAACAGTTTCAGGCTCTCGGTGCCGGGCCGTGAGCCCTGGCCGAAGTAAAAAGCCATGTCGGCCTTGCCTTGCAGCAGTTCGTCCGGCTCCTGCTCGTTGCACAGGTCCAAATGGATGTGCGGATGGCGTAAACGCCAGCCTTTGAGGCGCGGCACCAGCCAGCGCGCGCCGAAGGTGTAGGGCGTGGACACCCGCAGCACTTCGGTCTCGCCGCCGTAGGAGCGCAGGTAATGGGTGGACATCTCCACCTGCGTGAGGATTTTTCGCACCTCCACCAAGTACAAATCACCCGCCGGGGTCATCTGCAAGCGGCGGCGCACCCGGCGAAACAGCAGGTGTTGCAGCAACTCTTCCAACTGCGCGACCTGTTTGCTCACCGCGCTTTGCGTGAGGTTCAGTTCCTCGGCGGCCCGGGTAAAGCTCAGGTGGCGGGTGGCGGCTTCGAAACACTGCAGGGCGGTGATCGAGGGCAAATGTCTTTTGTTCAGCACGGCACGCCTCTTTTTATTCTTTGCATGAATAAACGGAATGATATCTCGCCTAATCGTCGTTTGTTGGCAAGTCTTGGGCCAGCTACAAATAAGGCCTGGATCGCCGTGTCCGTGGCGGCGCGAATTTTCTGTTTGGAATTGAAGGAGTGACCCATGGTTGCCGCATTGCTTGATCGTCTCGGGGTGAACCCGGCGCTGTACCAGTCGGGAAAACAACCCGTGCATTCGCCGATCGACGGCAGCCGTATCGGCAGTGTGCATTGGGAAGGCGCCGCCGAGGTGGAGCAACAGGTCAGTCGCGCCGAGCATGCATTCGAGGCTTGGCGCAAGGTGCCGGCACCGCGCCGTGGCGAGCTGGTGCGCCAGTTCGGCGACGTATTGCGCGAATACAAGGCAGACCTGGGCGAGCTGGTGTCCTGGGAAGCCGGCAAGATCACTCAGGAAGGCCTGGGTGAAGTGCAGGAAATGATCGACATCTGCGACTTCGCCGTCGGCCTGTCGCGCCAGTTGTACGGCTTGACCATCGCCTCTGAGCGCCCGGGCCACCATATGCGTGAAACCTGGCACCCGCTGGGCGTGGTCGGCGTGATCAGCGCCTTTAACTTCCCGGTGGCCGTATGGGCGTGGAACACCACGCTGGCGCTGGTGTGCGGCAACGCCGTGATCTGGAAACCGTCGGAAAAGACCCCGCTCACCGCGCTGGCTTGCCAGGCGCTGTTCGAGCGTGTGCTGAAAACATTCACCGATGCGCCCGAGTACCTGAGCCAAGTGATCATCGGTGGTCGCGACGCCGGCGCCGCGCTGGTGGATGACCCGCGCGTGGCACTGATCAGCGCCACCGGCAGTACCCGCATGGGCCGCGAAGTGGCGCCCAAAGTCGCCGCCCGCTTCGCCCGCAGCATTCTCGAGCTGGGCGGCAACAACGCAATGATCCTCGGCCCAAGCGCCGACCTGGACATGGCCGTACGCGCCATCCTGTTCAGCGCCGTCGGCACCGCCGGCCAGCGTTGCACCAGCCTGCGCCGCCTGATCGCGCATGAGTCGGTCAAAGAAGAAATCGTGACCCGCCTCAAGGCGGCGTATTCCAAGGTGCGCATCGGCCACCCGCTGGAAGGCAACCTGATCGGTCCGCTGATCGACAAACACGGCTTCGAAAACATGCAGGACGCCCTGGAGCAGGCCTTGAGCGAAGGCGGCAAGGTGTTCGGCGGCAAGCGTCAGCTGGAAGATAAATTCCCGAATGCCTACTACGTGTCGCCGGCGATTGTGGAAATGCCCGAGCAAAGCGACGTGGTGTGCACCGAAACCTTCGCGCCGATTCTGTATGTGATCGGCTACAGCGACTTTGCCGAAGCCCTGCGTTTGAATAACGCCGTGCCGCAAGGCCTGTCGTCGTGCATCTTCACTACCGATGTGCGTGAAGCCGAGCAGTTCATGTCGGCGGTAGGCAGTGACTGCGGGATCGCCAACGTCAACATCGGCCCGAGCGGTGCGGAAATCGGTGGCGCGTTTGGCGGAGAGAAAGAGACTGGCGGCGGGCGCGAGTCGGGTTCGGATGCATGGCGCGGCTACATGCGTCGCCAGACCAATACCGTGAACTACTCGCTGGAATTGCCGCTGGCGCAGGGTATTACCTTCGACTAAATCCCTGTCGAGACGCGGTTGAAAATGTGGGTGCGGGCTTGCTCGCGAATGCGGTGGATCAGCTGTATATCTGTTGACTGACACACCGCTTTCGCGAGCAAGCCCGCTCCCACATTTGACTTCATTTGCAGTTCGGAAAAGTGGTTTGTTGGGTCTCATCGGAGTCTGGCAATGGCATTACGCGAAGGATGTTTGTGGGAGCACCTGACCCCTGGCCGCCCGGACCGGGCCGCGCTCAAGGGCGAGGTCAAGGTGGATGTGTGCGTGATCGGCGCCGGGATCACCGGGTTGTCGGCAGCCGTTCATTTGCTGGAGCAAGGTAAAAGCGTCGCCGTGCTGGAGGCCCATCGCACCGGCCACGGCGGTTCGGGGCGTAACGTCGGGCTGGTCAACGCCGGCATGTGGATTCCACCGGACGAGATCGAAGCCGGTTTTGGCGAGGCGGTGGGCAGCCAGCTCAACCGCATGTTGGGCGCAGCGCCATCGTTGGTGTTCAGCTTGATCGACAAGTACGGCATCGACTGCCAACTGCGCCGCGAGGGCACGTTGCACATGGCGCACAATGCCCGTGGCGAGGCGGATTTACGCAGTCGTGAAGCACAATGGAAGCGCCGTGGCGCGCCGGTTGAGTTGCTGACCGGGCAAGCCTGCGAACACGCCACCGGCACCAAAAAGATCGCCGCCGCGCTGCTGGATCGGCGCGCGGGCACCTTGAACCCGATGGCCTACACCAGTGGTTTGGCGAATGCGGCGGTTGGCCTGGGTGGGCAGCTTTTCGACCATTCCCCGGTCACCCAACTGGAGCGCCAGGGCGCAAACTGGTCGGTGCAAACCGCGCAGGGCTCGGTGCAGGCTGCACAAGTGGTGATTGCTTCCAATGCCTACACCGAAGGCGAATGGACCGAGCTGCGGCGCAACTTCTTCCCAGGCTATTACTACCAGGTCGCCTCGGCGCCGCTGACGGACGAGGCTGCCAAACAGATCCTGCCTGGCGGGCAGGGTTCGTGGGACACGCGTCAGGTGTTGAGCAGCATCCGCCGCGATGCAGAAGGCCGCCTGTTGCTCGGCAGCCTGGGCAATGGTCATCAGAAACCTGCGTGGTTCCTCAAGGCGTGGGCCGATCGGGTGCAGCAGCATTACTTCCCGTACCTCAAATCGGTGCAATGGGAATACACCTGGACCGGCTGCATCGCCTTCACCCCGGACCACCTGATGCGTCTGTTCGAACCCGCGCCGGGCCTGGTGGCGGTGACCGGCTATAACGGGCGGGGCGTGACCACCGGCAGCGTGGTGGGCAAGGCATTTGCCGACTATTTGTGTCACCAGAATCCCCAAGCCCTGCCAATTCCCTTTGCACCGATGCAACCGCTGGCCGGGGTGGGTCTGCGCAGCTGCCTGTATGAAGCTGGATTTTCGCTGTACCACGCGGGCCAATGCCTGCGGATCGTGATCTGATCAGCGAAATACCTGTCAGAAGCCTGCATTTTCTTAGCAGGCTACTAATCTGTATTGGTGCAAGTCGTAGCAATCACGCACTGTAAATGTGCAGTTCCGTTACGCACATTGTTACAGGCGTAGGAACGGTCGTTTATCCGTCTGGTTGCAGGTGCGACCTGCCAGGGTTGTACTTTTTCGCGCCATCGGTTGCACCTCTCGATGCTAGACGGTTGCACGTCCTGGCAAAAGGAGTCGAAACGCCTGTAATAACAATGACACCGTGTCTTTTTGAAGAATAAAAACGTAATGGCACGCGGCTTGCTCTGGGCTTTCCCTGAAAGTTTCAGTTGAAGGTTCGCAGTGAAATCGTAGTGCCAATAAACAAAAACCTCGGAGCACCACTCATGTCCCAGACGTTTTACAAGAAAGGTTTTCTGGCCCTCGCCGTTGCAGCGGCGCTGGGTGTTTCTGCGTTTGTTCAAGCTGATGTGAAGATTGGCGTAGCGGGGCCGATGACGGGCGCCAACGCAGCTTTCGGTGAGCAGTACATGAAGGGTGCCCAAGCGGCAGCCGATGTGATCAACAAGGCCGGCGGGATCAACGGCGAGCAACTCAAGCTGGTGGCCGGCGATGACGCCTGTGAGCCGAAGCAGGCCGTGGCCGTAGCCAACCGCCTGGCGGACCAGGACAAAGTGATCGGCGTGGTCGGGCACTTCTGCTCCTCCAACACCATCCCGGCCTCCGAAGTGTACGACGAAGCCGGCATCATCATGATCACCCCGGGTTCCACCAACCCACAGGTGACCGAACGTGGCCTGGGCGCGGTGTTCCGTATGTGCGGGCGTGATGACCAGCAAGGCATCGTCGCCGGCGACTACATCGTCGACGTGCTCAAGGGCAAGAAAGTCGCGGTCATCAACGACAAAGACACCTACGGCAAAGGCCTGGCTGACGCCACCGCTCAGCAGTTGACCAAGCGTGGCGTCAAGCCGGTGCTGGAAGAAGGCCTGACCCGTGGCGAGAAAGACTTCAGCGCGCTGGTCACCAAAATCCGCTCCACCGGTGCCGATGTGGTGTACTTCGGCGGCCTGCACCCTGAAGCCGGTCCATTGGTGCGCCAGATCCGTGAAGCGGGCCTCAAGGACGTCAAGTTCATGTCCGATGACGGCGTCGTCACCGACGAACTGGTCGCCACCGCAGGCGGCGCGCAATACGTCGACGGCGTTTACATGACCTTCGGCGCCGACCCGCGCCTGCTGCCATACAGCAAGACCGTCGTGGAAGAGTTCCGCAAAAACGGCACCGAGCCTGAAGGCTACACCCTGTACGCCTATGCCTCGATCCAGGCCCTGGCCGCTGGCTTCAACGGCGCCAAGTCCAATAAAGGCGAAGACGCCGCCAAGTGGCTGAAATCGCACCCGGTCAAAACCGTGATGGGCGAGAAAAACTGGGACGCCAAGGGCGACCTGAAAATCTCCGACTACGTGGTTTACCAGTGGGATAAAGACGGCAAATACCACCAGCTGGAAAAGCAGAAGTAAGAACAAACACGATCGTTTAAGCGCCTCGATCCCCTGTGGGAGCTGGCTTGCCTGCGATAGCGGTTTCACCTTCAACACAGGTGTTGGTTGTCAGTCCGTCATCGCGGGCAAGCCCGGCTCCCACAGGGAGCGCGGTTGCTCGCACCATCGTGTCAGGCGACAAGTCTGTCTTTTCCTCCAGAAGCGCCGCACACCCACCGGTGTGCAGGTGCTCACCGCGTGAGATTGCGTTATGGATGGTATTTTCCTGCAGCAACTGGTCAACGGCCTGACCCTCGGGTCGGTCTATGGCCTGATCGCCATCGGCTACACAATGGTCTACGGCATCATTGGCATGATCAACTTCGCCCATGGCGAGGTTTATATGATTTCCGCTTACCTCGCGGCGATCAGTCTGGCACTGCTGGCTTACTTCGGCATCGAATCCTTCCCGCTGCTCATTCTCGGCACCCTGATATTCACCGTGGTCGTCACCGGCGTTTACGGTTGGGTCATCGAGCGTGTCGCCTACAAACCGCTGCGCAACTCCACCCGACTGGCACCGCTGATCAGCGCCATCGGTATCTCCCTGATCCTGCAAAACTATGCGCAGATCGCTCAGGGCGCGAAACAACAAGGCATTCCTACCCTGCTGGCCGGCGCCTGGCGCGTCGATATCGGCAGTGGGTTCGTGCAGTTGACCTACACCAAGGTGTTCATCCTGGTGGCCGCGTTTCTGGGCATGGGGCTGCTGACCTACATCATCAAGTACACCAAGCTGGGCCGCATGTGCCGCGCGACCCAGCAAGACCGCAAGATGGCGTCGATCCTCGGCATCAACACCGACCGGGTGATCTCCTACGTGTTCGTGATTGGTGCAGCGATGGCGGCCCTGGCTGGCGTGCTGATTACCCTCAACTACGGCACGTTCGACTTCTACGCCGGCTTCATCATCGGCATCAAGGCGTTTACCGCAGCGGTACTCGGCGGCATCGGTTCCCTGCCTGGGGCCATGCTCGGCGGGATCATCCTGGGTATCTCCGAGTCGCTGTTCTCGGGGTTGATCAACTCTGACTACAAAGACGTGTTCAGTTTCTCCCTGCTGGTGGTGATTCTGATTTTCCGTCCTCAGGGCCTGCTTGGTCGCCCGCTCGTGGCGAAGGTGTAAACATGTCTGCTGCCAAATCTATCGATATCAAGAAAAGTGTGGTCGATACGGTCCTCGCCGGGCTGATTTCGTTGATCGTCTTCGGTCCGATTGTCGGCGTGGTGCTCGACGGCTACAGCTTCAACCTGGAACCGGCACGCGTGGCGATCCTGGTCGCCATTGTGATGGCTGGCCGTTTTGCCCTCAGCCTGTTCCTGCAAACCCCCAAGGGCCTGAAGATTCTGCAGGGTTTCGAGAGCAGTGGCTCCGGCGTGCACGTGTTGCCGCCCGACTACAAATCACGCCTGCGCTGGATCATCCCGGCGCTGATCGTGATCGCCATCGTGTTCCCGATCTTCGCCAACAAGTACCTGCTGACCGTGGTCATTCTCGGGCTGATCTACGTGTTGCTCGGCCTGGGCCTGAACATCGTGGTGGGCCTGGCCGGTCTGCTCGACCTGGGTTACGTGGCGTTCTACGCCATTGGTGCCTACGGCCTGGCGCTGGGTTATCAATACCTGGGCCTGGGCTTTTGGAGCGTGCTGCCACTGGCGGCCATTGCCGCCGCGTTAGCGGGCTGCATACTCGGCTTCCCGGTACTGCGAATGCACGGTGACTATCTGGCCATCGTGACCTTGGGCTTCGGTGAAATCATCCGCCTGGTGCTGAACAACTGGCTGTCGTTTACCGGCGGCCCGAACGGCATGCCGGTGCCTTCGCCGACCTTCCTGGGCCTTGAGTTCGGGCGCAAGGCGAAGGACGGTGGAATACCGTTCCACGAGTTCTTCGGCATCGATTACAACCCCAATATCAAGTTCATGTTCATTTACGTTGTGCTGTTCCTGGTGGTACTGGCCGTGCTGTACATCAAGCATCGCCTGACCCGCATGCCGGTCGGCCGCGCCTGGGAAGCCTTGCGCGAAGATGAAATCGCCTGCCGTTCCATGGGCCTGAACCACGTGTTGGTCAAGCTCTCGGCGTTCACCATCGGCGCATCGACTGCTGGTTTGGCCGGGGTGTTTTTTGCCAGCTATCAAGGCTTCGTCAACCCGTCGTCGTTCACCTTCTTCGAATCGGCTCTGATCCTGGCCATCGTGGTGTTGGGCGGCATGGGCTCGACGGTCGGCGTGGTGATTGCGGCGTTTGTATTGACCGTCGCGCCGGAGTTGCTGCGCAGCTTCTCGGAGTACCGCGTGCTGCTGTTTGGCGTGTTGATGGTGGTGATGATGATCTGGCGGCCACGCGGCCTGATTCGCATCAGCCGTACCGGTGTGACCCCACGTAAAGGAGTGGCGCCATGAGCAAGGAAGTCGTCCTGTCCGTGGAACATTTGATGATGCACTTCGGTGGCATCAAGGCCTTGAGCGATGTAAGCCTCAAGGTCGAACGCAACTCGATCTTCGCCCTGATCGGCCCCAACGGCGCCGGCAAGACCACGGTGTTCAACTGCCTGACCGGTTTCTACAAGGCCAGTGGCGGCAAGATCCAACTCAACATCCGCGGCAAGCAGACCAACGTGATCCAGTTGTTGGGCGAGCGCTTCAAGGTCACCGACTTTGTGTCGCCGAAAAGCTTTTTCAGCCGCGTTTACTACAAGATGTTTGGCGGCACTCACCTGGTCAACCGTGCCGGGCTGGCGCGCACCTTCCAGAACATTCGCCTGTTCAAGGAAATGTCGGTGCTGGAGAACCTGCTGGTGGCCCAGCACATGTGGGTCAACCGCAACATGCTCGCCGGCATCCTCAACACCAAGGGCTACCGCAAGGCCGAAAGCGATGCGCTCGACCACGCCTTCTACTGGCTGGAGGTGGTCGACCTGGTGGACTGCGCCAACCGCCTGGCCGGCGAGCTTTCCTACGGCCAGCAGCGCCGCCTGGAAATCGCCCGTGCCATGTGCACCCGGCCGCAGATCATCTGCCTGGACGAACCGGCAGCCGGCCTTAACCCGCAGGAAACCGAAGCGCTCAGCGCGATGATTCGCCTGCTGCGCGACGAACACGACCTCACGGTGGTGCTGATCGAACACGACATGGGCATGGTGATGAGTATTTCCGACCACATTGTGGTGCTCGACCACGGCAACGTGATCGCCGAGGGCGGCCCGGAAGCGATCCGCAACGACCCGAAAGTGATTGCCGCCTACCTGGGCGCCGACGAAGAGGAGCTGGTATGAGTGCACCTATCCTCGAAATGAAGGACCTGGACGTGTTTTACGGCCCGATCCAGGCCCTGAAAAAAGTCTCGCTGCACATCAACGAAGGCGAAACCGTCAGCCTGATCGGCTCCAACGGCGCGGGTAAATCCACGCTGCTGATGTCGATTTTCGGCCAACCGCGCGCCGAGTCCGGGCAGATCCTCTACAACGGCGTCGACATTACCCATAAGTCGTCCCACTACATCGCCTCCAACGGCATTGCGCAGTCGCCCGAAGGGCGGCGGGTGTTCCCCGACATGACCGTCGAGGAAAACCTGCTGATGGGCACCATCCCGATCGGCGACAAGTACGCGCAGGAAGACATGCAGCGCATGTTCGAGTTGTTCCCGCGGCTCAAGGAGCGGCGCACCCAGCGCGCCATGACCATGTCTGGTGGCGAGCAGCAAATGCTCGCCATCGCCCGCGCGCTGATGAGCCGGCCCAAGCTGTTGCTGCTCGACGAGCCGAGCCTGGGCCTGGCGCCGATTGTGGTGAAGCAGATCTTCGCGACCTTGCGTGAACTGGCGGCGACCGGGATGACCATCTTCCTGGTGGAGCAGAACGCCAACCATGCGTTGCGCTTGTCGGACCGGGCGTATGTGATGGTCAACGGTGAGATTCGCCTGACCGGCACTGGGAAGGAGCTGCTGGTGAACGAGGAAGTGCGTAATGCCTACTTGGGCGGGCACTGATCTGAAGGCTTGATGCAATAACCCCTGTGGGAACCAGCTTTATGTGGGAGCTGGCTTGCCTGCGATGCGAACACCTCGGCCTGTCAGGCAAACCGAGGTGATGCTATCGCGGGCAAGCCCGGCTCCCACATAAAGCCGGTTCCCACATTTGTTTTTGGGGTATCCCCAGGCTCCCCGCCAAATTGTGGAAAACAAATCCAGCCACCCTCCAAAGCGCGACATATAGCCGCCGCAAATCCCTGTTTTGTCACAGTTTTGACTTGTCCCCATCCGCTGTGGAACCGGCTGTGGGTAACGTGGGAGTAGCTGGCTGGACGCCTTTAAAACCGTGGCCTGCAGGGCGGTGGTTGTTTATTGATCAGCGGTTTTTTCGGGACCTGTCGAGCGCTTTGTCAACCTGTTTAAAGACACAGGTATATGACCGATTTATGTCGTCTTGGCCTGTGGATAAGTCTGTGACTAAACTCTGGAAAGACGGCCGCAGAGGCCGGAATGACTGGCCTGGAGCCATCGTTCGAGTTTGCCGTTGTTAACCGGGCCTACATACGGCCCGTCCAAGGTCAAGCAAAAAACTTTCTAAAACTGCCTGCAGGCCTTGTACACAGCGGCTTTTGGCTTTTTGCACTTGCCCCCAAAGACTGTGGGCGCAGTTGTGGATAACCTGCGCGCATATGGCTGCAGGCCACGGTCTATAAGGCCTCGTTCGCGGTGGTTAAAAAGTGACCAGCATGGCATGAAGGTGTGTGCACAGCGGTTGCCGCAATCGCGGCGTAAGGGCATTCTGCTGGCAACTTTTTCCCAGATGCCCGCAAGGAGAACACCATGTCCGACACGCTGTTTATTACTGGCGCAACCTCAGGTTTCGGCGAAGCCTGCGCCCGCCGCTTTGCCGACGCCGGTTGGAAACTGGTGCTCACCGGCCGTCGTGCCGACCGTTTGAATGCACTGGTCGAAGAGCTTTCCAAGCAAACCGAAGTGCACGGGCTGGTCGTGGACGTTCGTGACCGCAAGGGCATGGAAGACGCCATCGCCAACCTGCCGCCATCGTTCGCCAAGCTGCGCGGGCTGATCAACAACGCCGGCCTGGCCGTGGGCACTGACCCTGCGCCCAAGTGCAGCCTCGACGATTGGGAAACCATGGTCGACACCAACATCAAAGGCCTGCTGACCACCACCAGCCTGCTGCTGCCACGCCTGATCGCTCACGGCCGTGGCGCCGGGATCATCAACCTGGGTTCCATCGCCGGCAGCTACCCGTACCCGGGCAGCCACGTGTATGGCGGCTCCAAGGCGTTCGTGAAGCAGTTCTCGCTGAACCTGCGTTGCGACCTGCAAGGCACCGGCGTGCGCGTGACCAACATCGAACCAGGCCTGTGCGAGAGTGAATTCTCGCTGGTGCGCTTCGGCGGCGACCAGGCGCGTTACGACGCGACCTACGCCGGTGCTGAGCCGATCCAGCCGCAGGACATTGCCGACACCATCTTCTGGGTGCTGAACACGCCGGCCCACGTGAATATCAACCGGTTGGAGTTGATGCCGGTTAGTCAGACTTGGGCTGGGTTTGCGATTGAGCGTGGGGCCAAGTAAGGCTTAAGACTGAGTCGCTGCCATCGGGGGCAAGCCCCCTCCCACACTCAACCGAGTTTCAACTTTGAAATGCGGTCAAATGTGGGAGGGGGCTTGCCCCCGATGGCGTCAAATCGGCCAAAACACGACATAAGGTACACTCCACCCCTGAAAACCCCTCCGCACTGTGCGGTTTAAAGGTTTTGACGGGAGGAAATGTGAGTAACCGAGGTGAGCAGGCACTGCTCAAACAATCGACGATTCTGATGTTCGCGGTAGCGATCGCCGGGATTGTCACGGGTGTGATATCTGGCGCCCAATCCATTCTGTTCGACGGCTTTTTCTCGCTGATCGCCACCGCCATCAAGGTGTTGATGCTGATCACGGCCAAGCTGATCGCCAAAAAAAGCAACGAGCGTTTCCAGTTTGGCTATTGGCACCTGGAGCCGATGGTATTGCTGATTGAAGGCAGCTTTTTGCTGCTGATCGCCATCTACGCGTTTCTCAACGGCGTGTTCGGCATTATCAATGGCGGGCGCGAGATCGAGTTGGGCCTGGTGATTGTCTATGCGGCGGTGTTTACCGTCGTCGAATTCGCCTACTTCTTCTACGTGCGCTACCGCAATCGCAAGCTGAAATCTTCGCTGATCCAGTTCGACAACATCAGCTGGCTGGTGGACGCGATGCTTTCGGTGGGCTTACTGATCAGCTTTCTCGCCGCGCTGTTGCTCAAGTCTCAGGGGTATGACGAGTGGGCGGTGTATGTCGACCCGCTGATCCTGATCCTGTTGGCCCTGAGCATGCTGGCGCCGGCGTTCAAGATCTTGCGCCCGGCCTTGCGCGAAGTGCTGGGGATTGCCCCCGATCACTTGGACGACAAGGTGCGCGAAGTGATGGATGCGGCGCTAGCCAAGCATGGTTTCGATGACTACGAGTCCTACGTGCAAAAACACGGGCGGGCGCGGTTTATCGAGATTCATGTGGTGCTGCCGGCGGATTACCCGGTGGACAACGTCGCGACCCTCGACGCGCTGCGCGAAGAGATATCCACAGCGCTGGGCACGCCGGATGCGGCGCGCTGGCTGACGATCAGCTTTACCGGGGATCGCAAGTGGATTGCCTAACAGGCAGATAGACCGAGGTGAGGCATTCGCGAGCAAGCCCGCTCCCACACTTGACCGCGGCCAACCCTTGGAATGCGGCCGAGTGTGGGAGCGGGCTTGCTCGCGAAGAGGCCCTGAAAGTCAGCCCAGATACTGGATCAAACCCTGATAGCAGGTCGCCAAGTGATACGGCGTGGTCGACGGCATGTCCCGTCGGCTCACGGCGCCCTTGGCATCCAGGCATTCATGCCAGCCTTTGTCATGCAAAAAGTGCTGTTGCAGCGCCAGCAATTGGCGTTGCAGCACCGCCTCGCTGGCAGGCCGCAAGGTCAGCGCGCGCAGGTATTCAGCCTGGGCCCAGATCCGTTGAGTGCCATCGCGCACCGTGCCGTCCAGGGCGAGCATGCCGCTGACCGCGCCGCTCGATTTATCCACACCCTTGAGCTCGGCGTAGGCAAACGCCCGCGTCAACGAGGCATGCAGCGCGGTGCCGCGAAGCACGTCTGAAGACGCCAGCAAAAAGAACCATTCGAACTGGTGGCCCGGCTCAAACCAGTTATCCACAGCGCCCAGTGGTTTTTCCATCATCACGCCGTGCTGGCGGTCGATGAAGCGCTTCTGCATGGCCGTGGCAAGGTCCAGCAGTGCATCTTGGGTGACGGCGTCTTCACGCACGGCCAGGGTGGCGAGAAAGCCTTCGGCCAAGTGCATCAGCGGGTTTTGCAGCGGGCCGGACTTGAGGGATGACCAGTTGCGTTCCAATACCGCTTCGTACAGGCCGTCGCCTGTGGCGAAACGGTCGGCGACCACGGCCAGCGCCGCATCGAGCACCGATTCCACCAACGGTTCACGCACTTTGGCCCAGTAGTGGGCACAGGCGAAGATGATAAAGGCGTGGGTGTAGAGGTCTTTGCGCTTATCCAGCGGTTTGCCGTGCGCGTCGATGCTGTAGAACCAGCCGCCGTGCTCGGCGTCGTGAAAGTGCCGTTGCAGGGAGCGAAACAGCGCCGCCGCGCGCGCTTCGGCAAACGCCGACTGGGGCTCACCGATCAGGCTGGCGAACAGGTACAGCTGCCGCGCGCAGGCCATGGCCCGATAGCGTTGCGGGGGCAAAGGCTGGTGATGGGCGTCCAGCGCCTCATAGGGCAACGCCAGCTCGGCATTCCAGCCCGGGCCCTGCCACAGCGGCACGATCAGGTCATGGAAGTGCGTGAGCACGGCATTCAACGAAGGCTGGGAGGCGGAACTTGGAGCGGTGGGCATCGGCTGGCGTCGTCACGGCAGGGGTGTAGGCGCGCATGGTAGCAGGCTTGGGATGGCTGGTGGTTTTGAGACCACTTTCGCGAGCAAGCCCGCTCCCACATTCGACCGCTTTCCAACGCCAGGACGCGGTTAAATGTGGGAGCGGGCTTGCTCGCGAAGAGGCCTTCAGCAGCGCCGCACATCAGCCCGCCAGCAACCAGACCCCCGTCGCCGCCGAAGC
This sequence comes from Pseudomonas sp. Larv2_ips, assembly GCF_963879675.1. Lineage (NCBI taxonomy): Bacteria > Pseudomonadati > Pseudomonadota > Gammaproteobacteria > Pseudomonadales > Pseudomonadaceae > Pseudomonas > Pseudomonas sp. Larv2_ips. The sequence continues at coordinate 140,153 of NZ_CAWOAW010000031.1, read as the reverse complement.
CGCCCCGGCCACCCGCACCAACGGCGCAGCCGCCGCCGGCAGAAAACGCACCACCGCATACCCGGCCGCGTGCAACACCGCCGTCGCGCCGACAAAGCCCGCCGCATACGCCCAAGGGCTGGACATGTCCGGCAGCTCCAAGCCATGCGCCACGCCATGGAACAGTGCAAACAACGCCGTGGCAGCCACCGCGACGAACAGTGGCGGCCGCACCGCCAGCGCCACGGCCAGGCCCAGCGCCAGCACCGAGGCCGCGATCCCGCTTTCCAGTGCCGGCAGTTCCAGGCCTTCAAAGCCCAGCAGGCCGCCAATCAGCATGGTGCCGACAAAGGCGCAAGGCAGCGCCCAGCGTGCGTTGCCTTTTTGCTGCGCCGCCCAGAGGCCGACGGCGACCATGGCCAGTAAGTGATCGATGCCGCCCAGTGGGTGGCTGATGCCGGCTACCAGCCCGTTATCGCCATGCCCGGGGTGAGCGAAGGCGAGGGCTGGGGTGAGCAGCAAGGCGGCGGTCGCGAGAAGTTTGTTGAGACCCATGAACAGGCTCCTTTTAGGGTGATGTCAGGCTGCGGTCAGCAAGCCCTGACGTTCGATAAAGGCGACGATTTCATCCAGGCCGACGCCGGTTTTCTGGTTGCTGAACACGAAGGGCTTGCCGTTGCGCATCCGCTGAGTGTCGCTGTTCATCAATTCCAGCGAGGCGCCCACCAGCGGCGCCAGGTCGATCTTGTTGATGACCAGCAGGTCGGATTTGCAAATACCGGGCCCGCCCTTGCGCGGCAGCTTGTCGCCGGCCGACACATCGATCACGTAGATAGTCAGGTCTGACAGTTCAGGGCTGAAGGTGGCCGACAGGTTGTCGCCGCCGGACTCCACCAGAATCAGGTCCAGGCCGGGGAAGCGGCGATTGAGCTGGTCCACTGCTTCGAGGTTGATCGAGGCATCTTCACGAATCGCGGTGTGCGGGCAGCCGCCGGTTTCCACGCCGATGATGCGCTCCGGCGCCAGGGCCTGGTTGCGCACCAGGAAGTCGGCGTCTTCGCGGGTGTAGATGTCGTTGGTCACCACGGCCAGGTTGTAGCGATCGCGCAGCGCGAGGCAGAGCGCAAGGGTCAGGGCCGTCTTGCCGGAGCCCACCGGGCCGCCGATGCCGACACGCAAGGGTTGTGTGTTCATGTGCTTCTCCACAGAAGTAAAAGGGCTTAGGAACGGAACAGGCGGCTGTACTGGCGCTCATGGGCCATGCACGCCAGGGACAGGCCGAAGGCGGCGCTGCCAAATGAGTCGGGGCCCAGGCGGCTGGCGTCGTGCTGGGCTTGCTGCAGCAACGGCAGCAGCTCACTGGTCAGGCGCTGGGCGGCTTGCTGGCCCAACGGCAAGGTTTTCATCAGCACGGCAAGCTGGTTTTCCAGCCAGCTCCATAGCCAGGCGGCGAGGGCGTCGTCAGGGCTGATCTGCCACGCGCGGGCCGCCAGCGCCCAGCCCAGGGCCAGGTGCGGTTCGGCGCAGCTGTCCACAAATGCGCGCGCGGCGGCGTCCAGTTCCGGCAAACCACTGAGCAGTTGCTGCAGGGAGTAGCCCATTTGCCGGCTCTCCTGGTACAGCTCGCGGGTTTCGCGGCTGGCGCGGTGTTCTTCGCATAACTGTGTCAGGCGCGGCCAGTCCTGGTCCGCCGCCGCGCGGCAATGGGCGAGCAGCAAGGGCGCTTCGAAGCGCGCCAGGTTGAGCAGCAACTGGTCGCTGATCCAGCGACGGGCGCTGGCGGCATCATTGACGCGGCCATTTTCCACGGCCATTTCCAGGCCTTGGGAATAGCTGTAGCCACCAATCGGCAATTGCGGACTGGCCAGACGCAACAGCGCCCAGGCTGGGTTCATGGACGTACGCCGAACTGGTGCAGCTTGGGCGGGTAGTTGAAGTCTTCGTCGCCATGGCGCGAATGATGATGGCCGCCGCCGTAGGCGCCGTGTTCCGGTTGGAACGGCGCTTCGAGGGTTTCGGTCTGCGCACCGAGCTGTTCGAGCATGGCCTTGAGCACGTAGTCATCCAGCAGGCGTAGCCAGCCATCGCCCACCTGCAGGGCGACGTGGCGGTTGCCGAGGTGGTAGGCGGCGCGGGTCAGTTCAAACGCACTGCTGCAGGTGACGTGCAGCAGTTGTTCAGGGCGCGCGACGACGCGTACGACGCGTCCGTCTTCAGCCTGTAGGAACTCGCCATCATGCAACGGCGGCTGACCGCGCTCCAGAAACAGGCCGACGTCTTCGCCGTCGGCACTGAAACAGCGCAGCCGGCTTTTGCTGCGTGCTTCGAAATTCAGCAGCAGCTCAGCGGCCCAGAGGGTTTGAGGCGCGATTCGGCGGTGGATCACCAGCATCAGGAGGCTTCCAGCTATGAGCGATAAGAGTGCTAGAGCAAGGGGCTTGCCAATCACGCACGCGCGTGGGAAATCCTTGTAGGCAAGCACCGGCGTGCCACCGAATAGGGCGTCAGTCGATTCCGACGGTGCTTCTAATTGGTGCGTGGCAGGATTTATAGCACCGGATGTGGGCGTTTTGCGTTGAGATCCGTAGCGCGCTGCATGAAATTTCTTTCATCTGATTCGTGCTGGAATTTTCCAGGAATTGACCTACACGAACGCCGGATAGGGCGTTCAAGCACCTACGGGCTGTTTCATTAGGATATTCGCCGTCCTTAATTCACCGCGGCGTCGATCATGTTCAAAGGCTTTACGTATCTGGTCATTTTCAGTCTGTGGTGCGCCGCGGGGTCGGTTGCGGCCAATGCGCTGCCTGGCGCGCCGATCACGCGTGTTATCGACCGCGCCCATGCGTTGCTCGGCACACCCAATAACGGTGCCGGCAACAGCGTCGGCCAAGGGTTCGATTGCAGCGGCCTGCTGGTCTATCTGTTCAAGACCGAAGCCAATATCCGCCTGCCGCGCACTACAACGCAGATGCACCGATCAAGCGCCGCGACGGTTCAGAGAGCCGCGCTCAAGCCGGGCGATGCGGTGTTTTTCAAGGGCAATGGCAGTGGGCAGATCAGCCATGTCGGCCTGTATGTGGGCAAAGGCAAATTTATCCACTCGCCCAGCACCGGCAAGCGCGTGCGCATCGATTCGTTGAGCAGCCGTTATTGGAAAAAGCACTACACCACTGCCAAACGCTTTCACGTGGCGGGCTGATCGGCTTACTCGGTGCTGCCCAGGCCTTGCCAATGCTTGAGGCCGATGAAGATAAAGCGCAATTGCTGGGTGATTTTCGCCTGGGGTGTGAGATGGGCAGGCAGGGCCTGGGCCGGCGGGTCGATAATGTCGGGCAGGGTGGCGAATACACTTTTGACGATCAGGTCGGCCATCACGTGCAGGCCTTCGGCATCCAGGTGCTGGAGCTTGGGCATCAGCGTGAGGTCAGCCGCCAGGTCACTGGTGATGTCTTCGCGCAAGGCGCCGATGGCTTGGCGCACGGCCAGGCAGCCCCCGTATTGCTCGCGGGCCAGGAACAGGAATTGCGATCGGTTGGCCGACACTACATCCAGAAAAATCCGCACGGACGCATCAATGATGCCGCCCATCACGAACTCGTTGTGGCGTACCAGGCGAATTGTGGCGCGGAAGGTTTGGCCGACTTCACTTACCAGCACCAGGCCCAGCTGATCCATGTCGTCAAAATGGCGATAGAAGCCGGTCGGCACAATGCCAGCGGTCTTGGCCACTTCGCGCAGGCTGAGGCTGCCGAACCCGCGGCCACACTCCATCAGATGGCGGGCTGCGTCCATCAAAGCGAGGCGGGTCTGTTGCTTCTGTTCAGCGCGGGGCAGCATCGGCGGGCGGACTTTGTCGGCAAGTACAGCGACGCACTCTAGCAAAACAGCTTCGTCGGCGTCGAACTTGGCGGGAGTGAGGCGTGAGGCGGTCTGTCAAAAAGCAAAAGCCCGATCGGCTGATCGGGCTTTTTTCTCGGCCACCACGGGCTTAGCTCTGTGCTTGATGCAGTTCTTGCAGACGATCAGCACCACCTTCGGCAACGCCATCGGTGTAAGCGCGTTTGTTGGCTTGTTCAGCACCGCCTTCTACCAGACCTTTCTGTTCCAGGCGATCACGGCCACCTTCAGCAACACCTTCGGTGTAAGCACGTTTGTTGGCGTGTTCCGAACCATTTTCTGCAACGGCGCCTTTGGCGTAGTCACGGTTTTCGTCTTCTTGCGAACCGCTGCGAGCCAGGGTTTGGCTGGATTGAACGGCTTGAGCTTTGTTCTGTGGGGTGGCTTGTTCAGCGGCTGGCAGGGCAAAGGCGCTGGAAGCCAGTACAGACAGCAGAACAGTAGCGAGTATTTGGCGTTTCATGAGGGTTGCTCCTTAGGAGGGCGATAAAGTGGGTACAGGGCTAATGCTACTCTCGATAAGTCGATATAAAAGTTCATAAACACAATGGTAATAATCAACAGAATTGATTGTTCCCATCAGAGGCTCTAGAACGCGCCTCTCAAGCCCGCGGTTTTGCACCATGGTGGGTATTTTCGACCCGTTCATGGGTAACACCGGTGCATTGTTGATGGTTTGGTCGATTCGAGCTGTAGGAGGAATCGCTTTTTTTGCTCGGAATTCGTACTTGGGCTAAACCCCCACGCCATTTGTCAGTCGTAGCCTTATAAGCTGTAGTCAAAAGGTGCGTGGCAACGCGCACCCTCAGTCGTAACCAGGAGTCCTGTGCAATGACGCGCACTCGTAAAATCGTCGCTTGGAGCTGCGCCAGCTTCGTTCTGTTAATCGCCGTGGTGGTCTTGGTGCTGGTGTTCTTTGACTGGAACCGCATAAAACCGCCGATCAATGCCAAGGTCTCCGAAGAACTGCATCGCCCCTTTGCCATCAATGGCAACCTTGCGGTGGTGTGGGCGCGTGAGCCTGACGAAGGCGGCTGGCGTGCCTGGGTGCCGTGGCCGCACGTGATTGCCGAAGACCTGACGCTGGGTAACCCGGACTGGTCGAAAAAACCGCAGATGGTCACGCTCAAACGCGTGGAACTGCGCATTTCACCGCTGGCGCTGCTGGCGCAGCGTGTCGTGATTCCACGTATCGACCTCACCGAGCCGAGTGCCGACCTGCAGCGCCTGGCCGACGGTCGCGCCAACTGGACCTTCAAGTTCGATCCCAAAGACCCCAACGCCGAGCCGTCCAGCTGGGTGGTGGACATCGGTGCCATCGGCTTCGACAAGGGCCACGTGACCCTGGACGACCAGACGCTCAAGAGTCAGTTGGACGTCATCATTGACCCGCTGGGTAAACCGATTCCCTTCGGCGAGATCGTCGGCGACGCCGATGCCAAGAAGGCCCTGGAAAAAGGTTCGGCGCCTCAGGACCACGCGTTTGGCCTCAAGGTCAAAGGGCAGTACCACGGCCAGAAACTCGAGGGCACGGGCAAGATCGGCGGCCTGCTCGCCTTGCAGGACGCGGCCAAGCCGTTCCCGCTGCAGGCCCAGGTGAAAATCGCCGACACCAGCATCGCGCTGGCCGGCACCCTGACCGACCCGCTGAACCTTGGCGCCCTGGACCTGCGCCTGAAACTCGCCGGCAGCAGCCTGGGCAATCTGTACCCACTGACCGGCGTGACGCTGCCAGACTCGCCGGCCTATTCCACTGACGGCCACCTGATCGCCAAACTGCATGAAACCAGCGGCGCGTCATTCCGCTACGAGAACTTCAACGGCAAGATCGGCGACAGCGACATCCATGGCAACCTGGCTTACGTCGCCAGCCAGCCACGGCCCAAACTCAGTGGCGCGTTGGTTTCCAACCAACTGCTAATGGCGGATCTTGCGCCCTTGATCGGCGCCGACTCCAACGCCAAGCAAAAAGCCCGCGGTGGTGAAAGCAAGCAACCGGCGACCAAAGTGCTGCCGGTGGAAGAGTTCCGCACCGAGCGCTGGCGCGAGATGGACGCCGACGTAGAGTTCACCGGCAAGCGCATCGTGCACAGCGCTGAATTGCCGTTCACCGACCTCTACACCCACTTGGTGCTCAATGACGGCGAACTCAGCCTGGAACCCCTGCGTTTCGGCGTCGCCGGCGGCAAGCTGGATGCGCAGATTCGCTTGAACGGCCGCACCGTGCCGATGGAGGGTCGCGCCAAACTCACGGCGCGTAACTTCAAGCTCAAGCAGCTGTTCCCAACCTTCGAGCCAATGAAAACCAGCTTCGGTGAACTCAACGGCGACGCGGACATTTCCGGGCGCGGCAATTCCGTGGCGGCGCTGCTGGGCACGTCCAACGGCGACCTGAAAATGCTCATCAACGATGGCGCGATCAGCCGTGGGCTGATGGAAATTGCCGGGCTCAACGTAGGCAACTACGTGGTGGGCCGCTTGTTTGGCGACAAGGAAGTGAAGATCAACTGCGCGGCGGCAGACTTCGGTATCAAGACCGGCCTGGCCACGACACGCTTGTTTGTGTTCGATACCGAGAACGCGATCATCTACATCGACGGCACGGCGAACATGGCGACCGAACAGCTGGACCTCACCATCACGCCGGAGTCCAAGGGCTTTCGGCTGTTCTCCCTGCGTTCGCCGCTGTACGTCAACGGGCCGTTTATCAAGCCTAATGCGGGCGTGAAAGCCATTCCTCTGGCCCTGCGCGGCGCCGGCATGGTCGCGCTGGGCGTCATCGCCGGCCCAGCCGCCGGGTTGCTGGCATTGGTAGCACCGAGCGGCGATGAGCCGAACCAGTGCGCACCGTTGCTGCAGCAGATGAAGGAAGGCAAAGCACCGAAAACCGTGAAGTAACTGACAAAACCCAAAACCAAAAGTGGGAGCTGGCTTGCCTGCGACAGCGGTGGATCAGTCGATATCTTTATTGGCTGGCCCACCGCTTTCGCGGGCAAGCCCGCTCCCACAGGGGTTCAGCGGTGTGGCGGATGGCAGGGCTGGCAAAGTATCCGCCCTGATCAGCCGCCGGACGCGGTGAAAGAGTAACTGACGAAACCCAGAACCAAATGTGGGAGCTGGCTTGCCTGCGATAGCGGTGGCTGAGTCAATATCTTCATTGACTGGCCCACCGCGTTCGCGGGCAAGCCCGCTCCCACAGGGGTTCAGCGGTGTGGCGGGTGGCAGGACTGGCAAAGTATCCGCCGTGATCAGCCGCCGGACACGCTAAAAGAGTAACTGACGCAACCCAAAACCAAATGTGGGAGCTGGCTTGCCTGCGAAAGCGGTGGCTGAGTCAATATCTTCATTGACTGGCCCACCGCTTTCGCGAGCAAGCCCGCTCCCACAGGGGTTCAGCGGTGTGGCGGGTTACTGGGCTGGCAAAGTATCCGCCCTGATCAGCCGCCGAACACGGTGAAGAAGTAACTGACGAAACCCAAAACCAAATGTGGGAGCTGGCTTGCCTGCGATAGCGGTGGTTGAGTCGATATCTTCATTGGCTGGCCCACCGCTTTCGCGGGCAAGCCCGCTCCCACAGGGGTTCAGCGGTGTGGCGGGTGGCAGGACTGGCAAAATATCCGCCCTGATCAGCCGTCGGACACGCTAAAAGAGTAACTGACGAAACCCAAAACCAAATGTGGGAGCTGGCTTGCCTGCGATAGCGGTGGTTCAGTCGATATCTTTATTGGCTGGCCCACCGCTTTCGCGGGCAAGCCCGCTCCCACAGGGGGGCAGCGGTTTGGCGGATGGCAGGGCTGGCAAAGTATCCGCCCTGATCAGCCGCCGGACACGGTGAAGAAGTAACTGACGAAACCCAAAACCAAATGTGGGAGCTGGCTTGCCTGCGATAGCGGTGGATCAGTCGATACTTTCATCAACTGACACTTCGCTTTCGCGAGCAAGCCCGCTCCCACAGGGGTTCAGCGGTGTGGCGGATGGCAGGGCTGGCAAAGTATCCGCCCTGATCAGCCGCCGAACACGGTGAAAAAGTAACTGACGCAACCCAAAACCAAATGTGGGAGCTGGCTTGCCTGCGATAGCGGTGGTTCAGTCGACACTTTCATCAACTGACACTGCGCTTTCGCAAGCAAGCCCGCTCCCACAAGGGTTCAGCGGTGTGGCGGGTTACAGGTCCTGCAGAATATCCGCCATGTCGTCGGCGTGTTCTTCTTCCTGAGCCAGGATTTCTTCAAAGATGCGACGCGTGGTCGGGTCTTTGTCGCCGATGTACTGGATGATTTCGCGGTAGCTGTCCACGGCAATGCGCTCGGCTACCAGGTCTTCGTAGACCATTTCCTTCAGGTTGTTGCCGGCCACGTATTGAGCGTGGGAGTTTTTCGACAGCAAGTCGGGGTTGAATTCCGGCTCGCCGCCCAGTTGCACGATGCGCTCGGCCAGTTTGTCGGCGTGCTCGGCTTCCTGGGTGGCGTGCTCCAGGAACTCATCGGCCGCGACGCTGGCTTTCAGGCCGGTGGCCATGAAGTAGTGGCGTTTGTAGCGCAGCACGCACACCAGCTCGGTAGCCAGCGACGCGTTGAGCAGGCGAATGATTTCTTCGCGGTCAGCGTCGTAGCCTTCGGTGACGGCGCCGTTTTCGACGTTCTGGCGGGCGCGTGAGCGCAGGGTCGCAACGTCAGTCAAATGTGCTTCAGTCATCTCAATCTCCTGGTGCTAATCCGGTTTTACGCCACGCTCTGCCGGCGTGATCGCTCCAAGTTGTGAGTGCTGCGCGACGCAAAAAGTTTTATCGGATTTTAAAGTGCCTGACCGGACAGCTTCGCTTGCGCCTGTACCCACTGGAAAAACGCGCGCACCGGCGGATGCCGTTCACGGCCCGGCACGCAAAGCGCACTGTAACCGGCCCCTTGCACGCTGATCTGCGGCCGGTAGGGCACCAGTAAGCCGGTGGCGACGCTTTCCGACACCAGAATATTGCTTGCCAGCACCAAGCCCTGGCCGGCGATCGCCGCTTGCAGCGCGTAATGCTCTTCGTCGTATTCGCGCAACGGCAGTGCGTGGTTCAGCCAAGTCTCGCCGGCCTTTTCGCACCAGGCTTGCCAGCCGAGGGCATAGAGCCGGGAATTGTGCCAGCGCACGCTGATCAGCGTCGGCACTTGCGCGCTGGCCCGCGCGACCACGTCAGGCGCGCCATACACCGCAAAGCACTCATCGAACAGGCACTGGCCGTAGAGGTTTGGGTAATCGCCGATGCTGTAGCGAATCACCAGATCGATGCTGGCGTCCTGCTGCAGGTCGACCACCTCGCACTGAGTGTCCAGGCGCAAATTGATATCCGGGTGGGCGGTATAGAAGCGTCCCAGTCGAGGCACCAGCCACAGGGCTGCAAACGCCGGCGTAGTGGACACCGTGAGATGGCCGGCGCTGCGCTGCGGGCGCAGGCTGTCGACGCTTTGCGCCACGTCCAGCAGGGCGCCGTGCACGCTGTGAAACAAGCGCTCGCCGCCTTCGGTCAGGCGCACCTGCCGCGGCAGGCGTTCGAACAATCGCACGCCCAGCCAGGTTTCCAATGCGCGGATCTGGTGGGACACCGCCGTGGGTGTGACTGACAGTTCCTGGGCAGCAGCCTTGAAGCTCAACAGGCGCGAGGCTGATTCAAAGGTGCGCAGGGCAGTAAGGGGCAGCGAGGCAAACATCAGGGGCTCCATGAATGAGATGAATTCATCTGGATTAACTATTGCTCATTTGTCGGTCAGCGCGCCCGGCTCTAGATTTGCGAGCAAGCGCGGCAGTTATACCGATTGCCCGAGTCTACCCTGTGAAGGTTTTAACAGATGAAAAAAATACTAGTGGTCCACGCCAGCCCGCGTGGCGAACGTTCTCACTCCCGGCGCTTGGCCGAATCGTTTCTCGATGCCTGGCAGGCGGCCAACCCTGATGCGCAGATCACCCGACGCGAAGTCGGTCGGGCTTTTATTCCGCATGTCAGCGAGGCGTTCGTCGCGGCAAATTTTTACCCCGAGCCGCAGTCCCTGCCGAAGGTGATGAAGGCCGACCTGCAACTGAGTGATGAGCTGGTCGGCGAGCTGATTGAACATGAGCGGCTGGTGATTTCCATGCCGCTGTACAACTTCGGTGTACCCAGCGGCCTCAAGGCCTGGATCGATCAAATCGTGCGCATGGGGCTGACCTTCGACATCAGTCACGACAGCCAGGGCATCGCGCACTACCAGCCGTTACTCAAGGGCAAGCGCGCACTGATCATCACCAGCCGTGGCAGCAACGGGTTCGGCCCCGGTGGCGAAAACGAGGCGATGAACCATGCCGACCCGCACCTGCGCACGGCGCTGGGTTACATCGGCATCGATGACATTCGGGTGATCGCTGCCGAAGGTGAAGAGTCGGACAAAAGCGTGTTCCTGCGTGCCTGTGAGGAAGCCGAGCGCCAGCTGCACGACCTGGCGGGGCATTTCTAAAGCGCTGGCGGTCACGGGGCGGTCATCTCGCGTGGTCTAGGATGACCGTATCGTCTTCCCGATCAGGATATCCGCTGCATGGACGAATCCCTCGCCACGCGTTACCCGCTTGTGTTGGTGCCCGGCATGCTGGGTTTTGTGCGCCTGGGGCTGTTCCCCTACTGGTACGGCATTGTCCCGGCGTTGCAGGCGGGCGGCGCGCAGGTATTCCCGGTGCAGGTGGCACCGCTGAACGCCAGTGAGGTGCGCGGCGAGCAGTTGCTGGCCCAGATCGAGCGCATTCGCCGGCAAACAGGTGCCGAAAAGGTCAACCTGATCGGGCACAGCCAGGGCTCGCTGACGGCACGTTACGCGGCGGCCAGGCGTCCAGATTGGGTGGCGTCGGTGACATCGGTGGCCGGGCCTAACCATGGCTCGGAATTGGCAGACCACTTCCAGGTTCATTACCCCGCAGACCATTGGAAGGGCCGGCTCGTAAGCGCGGTGCTGCATTTGGCTGCCTGGGTGATGGGCGTGCTTGAGACCGGCTATCGCGGGCCGCGCTTCAAGGTGGATGTGCAGGCCTCGCACCAGTCCCTGACCTGCGAAGGCGTGGCGCTGTTCAACCGTCAGTTCCCCCAGGGTTTGCCGTCAACATGGGGCGGGCAGGGCGCCGAGGTGGTCAACGGCGTGCGTTATTACTCGTGGTCCGGCACCTTGCAGCCGGGCAAGACCGATCGCGGGCGTAACCTGCTGGACGGCACACACCGCAGTTGTCGGTTGTTTGCGCGCAGTTTTGTGCGCGAAAAAGGCCAGTGCGACGGCATGGTCGGGCGGTATAGCTCACACCTGGGGCTGGTGATTGGCGATGACTACCCGCTGGACCACTTTGATATCGTCAACCAGTCGATGGGGCTGGTAGGCAAGGGGGCGGAGCCGATTCGGTTGTTTGTTGAACATGCGCAGCGGTTGAAGGCTGCCGGGGTTTAGCAGGTGGGCCGCGTCTTCGTTCATCGCAGGCAAGGCCAGCTCCGGCATTCGCCCCCATTCCAAGCTTGGAACTCGGTCAACTGTAGGAGCCGGGCTTGCCCGCGATAGCGGTCTATCAGGCGACGCTGACCTCTTGGCGCACCGGCGTGGTCCAGCGCTCCGACAAAATCACCCCGCCCAATGTCAGCAATCCACCCACCAAGTGGTACATCGCCAGCTCTTCCTTGAGCACCACCGCCGCAATCAGCGCGGTAATCAACGGCAACAGGTTGAAAAACAGCGTGGTGCGGCTTGGCCCCAAGGTCTTCACCGAATGCATCCACGCCAACGGCGCGAGCATCGAGGCGAGCAGACAGGCATACAGCACCAGCGGAATATTCGCCCAGCCCAGGCCAGCCTTGTTCGAGAACAGGAACAATGGAAACAGCACCACCACCGCCACCAGCACCTGCAAATACAGCAACACCAGGGGCGGCAGGCGCAACTGCCATTTTTTCAGCAGCGTGCTGTAAACCGCATAGGCCAGGGTGGCGATCAGCATCATGGCGTCGCCCAGGTTGAGCCCGTGTTGCAGCAACGCGCCCAGACTGCCGGCCGACACCACCACCACCACGCCGGCAAACGACAGTACCGCACCGGTCAGCGCGCCGAAGGTCAGGCGCTGGCCGAGGCTGATAATGGCGGCGGTCAATGCCATCAACGGCATCAGCGAGAGGATGATGCCCATGTTGGTCGCCGAGGTCAGGGCCGCGGCGTAGTAGGCCAGGCTTTGATACACCGCCATGCCCAATACACCGAGGATGAAGATCTTGCCCAGGTTCGGGCGAATCAGCGTCCAGTTGGCGATCACCGGCTTGAGCATGAACGGGGTAAACAGCAGCGCCGCCAGCAACCAGCGGTAAAAGCCGATTTCTGCCGGGAAGAGGGTGCCCACGGCCAGTTTGTTGACCACGGTATTACCGGCCCAAATGAAGATGGCCAGCAGGGGATACGCGTATTGCATTGAAAGGAACCAGGTGTGTTGATGAGGCGGGATTATCCCCTGTCTGGATCGAAGCCTATACTGCGATCCAGACAACCGACCTTTGTATCCAGACAATATGGCCAGACACACCGTACGCCTCGCGGATTTCCACAGCCTGCCAAGCCCGGTCTACTTCCGTTACTCCGATTTCGCCCCCGATACCGAGTGCACCCCGCACCGGCATTTCTGGGGTTCGCTGGACTATTCGGCCAACGGCGTGATGCGCATGGAGGTGGCCGGCAGCCGCTTTATGTCGCCGCCGCAGTACGCGGTGTGGATCCCGCCGAACACCGAGCACAGCTCCTACAACGCCCAGGCGATTGTTTATCGTTCGGTAGGCCTGGCCCCGGAACTCTGCGAGCAATTGCCGCAGGCGCCGTGCACCCTGGCGATCAGCGAGATTCTCAAAGCCATCCTCAGCGACTTTGCCCAGCGTGACGTCAATATCCCGCAGACCGAAGCCGATATCCGTTTGGCCCAGGTGCTGGTGGACCAACTCAAACAAGCGCCGATTCACGATTGCTTCCTGCCCTACGCGCGTCACCCCGGCCTGCTCGGTGTGCTTGAAGGCATGCAGGCCGCGCCCGGGGACAACCGCCCGTTGGCGCACTGGGCCGAGCAGGTGCATGTGAGCGAACGCACCCTGGCGCGGCAATTTGTGCGGGAGTTGGGCATGAGCTTTGGCGAATGGCGCCAGCGCCTGCGCTACCTCGCCGCCATCGAAGCTCTCGACAGCGAGCGCAGCGTGCAACACGTGGCATTTGACCTGGGTTACAGCACCGCCTCGGCGTTCATCGCGATGTTCCAGCGCCACGCCGGCTGCACACCGGAGCAGTATCGTCGAACTAATATTCGCGGTCGGTGAAGATGTAACGGGCTTTGACTACACTCCTGCGTAGGCCGTGCCCCCCGGCACGGTAACAGGGAGAAAACTCCATGAAGATGCTGCGTATTCCGCTGTTGATGATGGGCCTGCTGCTGTGTTCCCAAGGGTTTGCCGCCACCGCCGCACAGACCGCCCAGCAACAAAAAATGACCACCTGCAACGCCGAAGCCAAAGGCAAGACGGGCGACGAGCGCAAAACATTCATGAGCACGTGCCTCAAGGCCGCTCCGGCAGCCAACGACGCCAAGACCCTGACGCCCCAGCAGCAGAAGATGAAAGACTGCAATGCCACGGCGAAAACCAAGGCGTTGACCGGCGATGCACGCAAGACCTTTATGAGCACTTGCCTCAAGGGTAGCTGATCACGCTTTCGCGCCCGCTGGCGTTCAGGTGTGGGAGCCGGGCTTGCCCGCGATGCAGACACCTCGGTGTATCAGGCAAACCGAGGTGATGCTATCGCGGGCAAGCCAGCTCCCACAGTTGATCGCATTCACACCCTGGCCTCTCGCTTGATTCCCTCAAGGCTGGCAGACTGCCCATCCTTTAACGCCGTTCGTTTTGAGGCTGTATGCCAACGTTTTCTCAGCGTCACGTGTTGTTGCTGGTCAGTTGCATCATCATTTTCGGTGGATTACTGCTGGTCCTGCCGCTCAAGCTGCTGCCCAGCCTGCTGGCCGGCCTGTTGGTTTATGAACTGGTCAACATGCTCACCCCGCAATTGCAGCGGCTGATCGAAGGTCGGCGCGCGCGCTGGCTCGCTGTGGCGTTGCTCGGCACCTTGATCGTCAGCGTGCTGGCCCTGATCTTTGCCGGCGCCATCAGTTTCCTGCTCCACGAAGCGGAAAATCCCGGGGCTTCCCTCGACAAATTCATGGGCGTGGTCGATCGCGCGCGCGGCCAGCTGCCGCCGTTTTTCGACGCCTACCTGCCCGCCAGCGCCGCCGAGTTTCGCGTGGCCATCGGCGACTGGCTGAGCAAGCACCTGAGCGAACTGCAACTGGTCGGCAAAGACGCTGCCCACATGTTCGTCACCCTGCTCATCGGCATGGTGCTGGGCGCGATCATTGCCCTGCAGCGCGTGCCCGACCTGACCAAGCGCAAACCGCTGGCCGCCGCGTTGTTCGACCGCCTGCACCTGCTGGTCCAGGCGTTTCGCAACATCGTCTTCGCCCAGATCAAGATCGCCGCGCTCAACACCCTGTTCACTGCGATCTTCCTCGGGATCGTGCTGCCGCTGTGCGGGATTCACCTGCCGCTGACCAAGACCCTGATCGTGCTGACCTTCCTGGTCGGCCTGCTGCCGGTGATCGGCAACCTGATCTCCAATACGCTGATCACCATCGTCGCGTTGTCGCTGTCGATTTGGGTCGCAGTGGCGGCGCTGGGGTATTTGATCGTGATCCACAAGGTCGAGTACTTCCTCAACGCGCGCATCGTTGGCGGGCAGATCAGCGCCAAGTCGTGGGAATTGTTGCTGGCGATGCTGGTGTTCGAAGCCGCATTCGGCCTGCCGGGTGTGGTGGCGGGGCCGATTTACTATGCGTACCTGAAGAGTGAGCTGAAGCTCGCCGGCATGGTTTGACTGTGTTCCGGCAGGGCGACTGAAGAGCCGCCCTGTTCCCGCTTAGGACGCTTGTCAAGTTAGCCGGCGCCCAATCACATCCATCAAGTCACACCCATCCCGCAATGGGATAGCCATCAGTTGTGCGAAGTCGTGAAGTACCACGGCGTCGCTGCTGATCTCCTCTCGAAAAGCGAGGTTCTCCAACAGCTGTGTCACCGCGCGAATGCGAAAGGCGGCGGCTTCATAGAGCACATCGAGAGGGGCTTGGGTGTCGATGATTAACGCGGGGATGGTGCAGTCGTGGCCGGTTAAGGGCATGTAACGATTCATAGTGAAACTCCGTGGTCTATAGGGAGCTTCCACTCGATTGTCGCCAAACAATAGGGTGGCAGCTGTACGCAGGTTGGCGAACCGGAAACCACGGAACCGGCAGACCCGAAGGTCTCCCGCGCACAGCTACCATAGACGCAGCTTTGCGGGTACAAGAATGCCTGCCAAGAAAGCAGGCATTTTTGAACGTGGATTCAGGTCGCCAAACCTGATCGCCATAGGGGCGACGGGCGGACTATAAACGTCATTGAGTCAATGGTGCAAGGCGCAGGATGGCTTGGTTACAGCATTCAGGCGGGAGAGTGGGTTGAATGGTTTTGGGGCTGCTGCGCACCCCAGCGGGAGCAAGCTCCCTCGCCACAGGAGGGCTGTGGCGACTGGGATTTAGGGTGTGTGCAGGCCTAAATGTGGGAGCGGGCTTGCTCGCGAAAGCGGTGGTTCAGTATCAGATGTCCTGACTGACACACCGCCTTCGCGAGCAAGCCCGCTCCAACATTTTGTTGCTGTGTTGGTGAAATCGGGGCCGGTCAGCTGTCCTAACGACCCATCAATCGCCTGCTCAAACAGTGCCCAACTCGAGTGGGCATTGGCTTTTGGGCTGATCGCGAAACCATCTAAAAAACTGTCATTCTTCACAGTTTTTTAACCGGCTCGTAACACCTACCTTACTTCTGTGGCACATCAACGGATAACAGAAAATACCGGGTATTTCCTGTTCTTTAATGACTGACAAGGAAAGGGTGATTTTATGGCCGGGCCGGATGTTTATTTTGATATCACTATCGCCGACAAACCCGCAGGTCGAATCGTCATGCGGCTCTATGACGACATTGTCCCGAAAACCACCAGAAATTTTCGCGAACTTTGTACAGGCGTAAATGGGTTTGGGTACGCAAAGTCCATATTTCACCGGGTCATTCCGAACTTTATGTTGCAAGGCGGAGATTTCACCAGACATAACGGCACAGGCGGCAAGTCTATCTATGGAGAAAAATTTGCTGACGAAAACTTTTATAAGAAACATGACAAGCCAGGTTTGTTGAGCATGGCTAACGCAGGTCCGAACACCAACGGTAGCCAGTTTTTTATCACCACAGTTATCACCAGTTGGCTGGACGGTAAACACGTCGTGTTCGGTGAAGTCGTCGAAGGTATGGATTTGGTGAAGGCGATTGAGCAGTTAGGGTTGGATAGCGGTGCACCCAAGAGCAGGATCACGATTTCAAGCAGCGGCGAAGTCTAATAACAACAACGCGCGGCCGTGGATCGTCTTGGGGCTGCTGTGCAGTCCAACGCGGGGCAAGCCCGTTCCCCACGAGGGGGGCGATGACGACTGGGGCTTCGAGCGTTCGCAGGTCAAAAATGTGGGAGCGGGCTTGCTCGCGAAAGCGGTGTGTCAGTCGACAGAGATATCGACTGAACCACCGCCTTCGCGAGCAAACCCGCTCCCACATGTTGGATTTGCTGTGTTGGTGAAATCGGGGCTGGTCAGCTGCCGTAACGCTTGCTGGCCTCAATCGCCAAACCACTGCCGATGCTGCCGAAGATATTGCCTTCCACATGCCGCGCATTCGGCAGCATCGCCGAGATGCTGTGGCGCAGGGCCGGGATGCCGCTGGAACCGCCGGTGAAGAACACCGTGTCCACTTGCGCCACTTCCACCGAGGCATCGTTGAGCAGTTGCGTGACGCTGTTGCGCACGCGCTCCAGCAAGCCATCAATCGCCGACTCGAACAGCGCGCGGCTCAGCTCAACGCTCAGGCCCGGTTCAACCCGGTCGAGCAGCACGTGGCGGCTGTCTTCGTGGGTCAGCTGGATCTTGGTTTCTTCCACTTCCATGGCCAGCCAGTGCCCGGCGCGCTGTTCGATCAGCTTGAACAGGCGGTCGATGCCACCGGTGTCTTCGATGTCGTAGCGCATACTGCCCAATGCCAGCTGGGACTTTTGCGAGTACACCGAGTTGATGGTGTGCCAGGTGGCGAGGTTCATGTGGTGGCTGGTGGGCATGTAGGCGCCGCTTTTCATGCGGCTGCCGTAGCCGAACAGCGGCATCATGCCTTGCAGGCTGAGCTGTTTGTCGAAGTCGGTACCGCCGATGTGCACGCCGCCGGTGGCAAGGATGTCGTCGTGACGGTTGTCATTGTGACGGCGATCCGGTGACAGGCGCACCAGCGAGAAGTCGGACGTACCACCGCCGATGTCGACGATCAGTACCAACTCTTCCTTCTCAATGGTGGACTCGTAGTCGAACGCCGCTGCAATCGGTTCGTACTGGAAGGAAATGTCCTTGAAACCGATTTTGCGGGCGACATCGACCAGGGTGTTTTCCGCTTCCTGGTCGGCCATCGGGTCGTCATCGACGAAAAACACCGGGCGGCCCAGTACCACTTCTTCGAATTCACGGCCGGCGTTGGCTTCGGCGCGGCTCTTGAGCTGGCCGATAAACAGCGCCAGCAAGTCGGTGAAAGGCATCGCGGTGCCCAGCACGCTGGTGTCGTGCTTGATCAGCTTGGAACCCAGCAGGCTCTTGAGCGAGCGCATCAGCCGGCCTTCGTAGTTTTCCAGGTACTCGTGCAGGGCCAGGCGACCGTACACCGGGCGGCGCTCCTCGAAGTTGAAGAACACCACCGACGGCAACGTGATCTTGTCGTCCTCCAGCGCAATAAGCGTTTCCATGCCGGGGCGGATCCAGCCGACGGTGGAGTTGGACGTGCCGAAGTCGATACCGCAGGCACGGGCTGGGGATGGGTTTTTCATGTCTATCGGGTTCCGGTTGAAAAACGGCCGCGCAGTGTATGCCAGTCGGGCACGGATGCGTAGGCCGACCATCCGTTAAATCGTGCTTGAAAGTGCAGGATTTGCCCCCACATCTGTTGCATACGGCTAGCGCCGATAACACTTTGACGCACCCCCAGGCCACATCACTCAACAGGTGCAATGCAGCGCACGTTGTGCCCCGGGCTGTGCGATCTCGATTAAGGATGGTGAACCGCCGATGGATTTCAAAGACTACTACAAGATTCTGGGTGTCGAGCCGAGCGCCGATGACAAGGAAATCAAGGCCGCCTATCGCAAGCTCGCACGCAAATATCACCCGGACGTGAGCAAGGAAAAAGACGCCGAAGAGAAATTCAAGGACGCGTCCGAAGCCTATGAAGCGCTTAAAAGCGCCGATAAGCGCGCGGAATACGACGAACTGCGCAAATACGGCCAACATGGCCAGCCGTTCCAGGGGCCACCGGGCTGGCAGAGCCGTGGCGGCTTTGGCGGCGGCCAGGACGCGGGCGACTTTTCGGACTTCTTCAGTTCGATCTTCGGCTCGCGCGGCGACGCGTTTGGCGGCGGTCAGCGCCGTCCAACCGGGCGCAAGGGCCAGGACGTGGAAATGCAGCTGTCGGTATTCCTTGAAGAGACGCTGTCCACCGAGTCCAAGCAGATCAGCTTCCAGGTGCCGCAATACGACGCCTCGGGTCGTCACGTCAGCAACACCACCAAAAGCCTGAACGTGAAAATCCCCGCCGGCGTGGCCGACGGCGAGCGCATCCGCCTCAAGGGCCAGGGTGCGCCGGGCATTGGCGGTGGCGCCAATGGCGATCTGTACCTGATCATCAAGTTTGCGCCGCACCCACGGTTTGAAGTGGACGGTGAAAACCTGATCATCAACCTGCCCCTGGCGCCGTGGGAATTGGCCTTGGGCGCAGAAGTGGCCGTGCCGACCCTCACCGGCAAGATCAACCTCAAGGTGCCGGCCGGCAGCCAGAACGGCCAACGCATGCGCGCCAAAGGTCATGGCCTGCTGAACAAGGCCGGGCAGCGCGGTTACCTGTTCGTGCAGCTCAAGGCCGTGATGCCGAAGACCAGCGACGATGAGGTCAAGGCGTTGTGGCAGGAGCTGGCAAAAAAAGCCGCGTTCGATCCGCGAGAAAACTGGAACAGCTGACGCCGGGACGCTCGCGTCCAGGCACCGAGCACTGCAGGGCAGCACTGCATAGATAGGCCCAGCCAATGGCGGGTGGTGAATAAGCTCCAGCGCTTTATCACCTCCCAAGGGAACCCGCCATGGACCTTCACATCACCCTTCCCCCGGCGCTCGCGCTGCCGGGGGACCAAGGGCAGCATTACGCGTTTCTGTCCTCTGTCATCCCGCCGTATCTGGTGCAGGCGTCTACGCAAAACCGTTCTGGCTTGCGCGGCGTCAAACCCCTTGTAGCGCCCTGGTATGCGCAAGCGACACCGGCGCAAAAAGACACCCTCAAAACCGTGCTGGACGCCACCTGGCAGTCAACCAACGCCTGGGAAAAGCTCCAAAGCAAGGTCCAGACGCTCGTTGCGTTTGCCCGGCCGTTGCTGGAAACCGCGTTGAAACACGCGGGGCATGAACTGGACGTAGAGCAGACCTTTGTGCGCCTCTATAGCCCGGTTCAGGATACGTTCGGCAGAGCGACCGGGGGTTTCGTGCCCAAGACCTTCTCCCTGCTGCAGGCGGCCCTGAACAATTTCGAGGCGCCTGAAACAGCCATCGGTCATTTCAACAGCGCGTCCGGCTTTATCACTCAACCCGATGAGCGCGGCCATTTCGAGCGGCACCCCACGCGCATGAGGCTTGAGGCGTTTGCCCGGCTGTGTCGCGACCTCGATCTGGGCGGCCAGTACCAGGCCTACCTGCAGTCGCATTTGCGTTCTGATGACGTGGTGTCCCAGGCCGTCTTGCGCCAGCGCTATCTCACCGCCCAAAAAGATGCGTTCAGCGCCGCAGCCCATCTGGCGTTGCTGCAGGGCGACATTGGCGACAGCGATTTCGCCTTGCTGATGCGCGTGGCCAGCGGCGAGAAAAACATCCGGGTCGGCGACAAACAGCTCTGGTATCGCACGCCAACCGTGATGAACCTGCGTTTGCAGGGCTGCGTGTTGATCGAGCCGTGCGTCAAATACCGCTACAGCACCTGGTTTATCGCCTGGTTCCCCAGCGACCCGCAGCACCCGATCAAACGCTACGAAACGTCTTCGGCGTTTGTGCAGGCCATGACCGACCGATTGACTCAGGGGGCAGCCCGGGCCGACCGTTCGCAGCCATGGTCGCCCACCGACTTTCAACTGTTTTTCAGCCGCTTCGTGGCGCAAAAAGATCGACCTTATTATTTTCATCGGCTGACCGAACTGGTCGTCGACGCGCCGCTGCAGTCGCAGGCTGCCCAGTGGCTGCGCTCCGAGCAAGGGCGCTTCTGGTCGGGTGTGCTGGCGCCCGAGACGCGCTGGGCGAGCTCAAGCCTGGGCGACCCGGCGCACACCTCGCGCGTGCCGGTCAGCGGGCCGAATCTGCACATCAATGGCGTAGCGTTCAAACAGATCTGGGAAGAGGTCGACCTGTGGGAGGAGCTGTATGAAGGCATGCTGGTGCGCCTGTTCGACGATGCTAAAACACAGGCCATCCCGACAGCCGACGCGGATGCGCGCGACCGCTCCAGGCGCCTGTCGCACTACCTGAACCTGGGGCTGTTGGTGGTCAATGTGGTCTCGATGGCAGTGCCGCCGCTGGGTTACGCCATGCTCGCGGTGACGGCCGGGCAGTTGCTGTACGAGACCTTCGAGGGTGTTGTCGACATGGCGCAAGGGGACCGTGAGGCTGGCTGGTCACACCTCAACGATGTGGTGGAAAACCTGGCGATGCTGGCCGCCGGTGGCGTGGCGTTTCACTTCACGGTGTCGCCGTTTATCGAACAGCTTAAAAGCGTGCGGCTGCCCGGCGGGAAAACCCGTTTATGGAAGCCCGACATCCAGCCCTATGTGGCGGACATTGCCTTGGCGCCTGAGTCTGTCGCCTCTGAGGAGGGCGTATATCGACGTGCCAATCAGCACGTGCTGAACCTGGAAGGCAGGACGTTTGTGCTCAAACGCGAGCCGTATCCCGGTAAAAGTCGCCTCCAGCATCCTGGCCGGCTGGAGGCTTATCAGCCTGAGGTGCGCCATAACGGTGTCGGTGGCTGGGTGCATGAGGCGGAGTATCCGCTGGGCTGGGAGCAGCCGCGTCTGATGCGGCGCCTCGGGCCGTTTCTGGATGGCTTGAGCGACGCCCAGCTTGAGCAGATTCGGCGGGTCAGTGACGTTGACGAAAGCGTGTTGCGCCGCTTGCATGTCGAAAGTGAACCGGTGCCTGCGGTGTTGATCGACACCGCGCGGCAGTTTCGTGCCTACGCCGATGCGGTGAGTGTGAGTGAGCAGATCGACCGTGGGCGTTTATCGAGCCGTTTGGCCAGCTATGCGGCGGCGCTGATGGTGCACCTGCCAGGTTGGCCGCGTGCCTGGGCGATTGAGGGGTTCAGGGGCGAGGGCGGCGACGCGGTGCTTTATGGCGATGGGATTACCCCGGTTCAGAAGGTGATCCGGATCAGCCTTCCGGAGCTGATGGCGGGCAAGCTCCCCGAGCGGGTGGCGCGTGCGCTCAGTGATGAGCATGCCCGCGAGCTGCTCGGGCAACACGCGCCCCACGACCCGTTGCAGCGTGCGACGTTGCTGCAGAATCGGCTGGCGCAGCATGCTCGGCAGTATCGATCCACGCTGTTCCAAAGCTTCTATGCCGACCAGCAACCGCCCACCGAAAAAGCTGTGCAGCTGTTGCAGCGCGACTTCAAAGGGGTGCCCGCCATCATGGCCCGCGAGCTGCTGGCGCGGGCGCGGCCCAGTCAGGTGAGCGCGCTTGAAACCCGCGGCAAAGTGCCTTTGGCGTTGGCCACGCAGGCGCATCAGTTGCAACGACAGATGCGTTTGGTTCGCGCCTATGCAGGCCTTTACCTGGATGCCCTGGCCAACCCGGACACCGAGGCGCTGGTGCTCAACACCCTGGAAACCCTGCCGGGCTGGCAAGACGACTTGCGCCTGGAGGTGCGTGCCGAGGGGTTCAATGGCGCGTTGCGGGCCAGCTATGGGCCCGTCAATGCCTCCCACCGCAAAGTGATCGTGCAGGTAGCGGACGGGCAGTACCAGGCCTTCGACGAGGAGGCCAACGCCTTGCATGGCATCAACAGTTTCTACGACTCGTTGCAGCACGCACTGACTGACGCGCACCGGACGTCGTTGGGCCTGCCTCATGTTGGGCAAGGGCTGGCGCTGAAAGCGTTGATTCAACGGTATGCGCTGCCCCGTCAGCAGTTGCTCAAGGTACTGGGGATGCAGCCCGACAGCCGGCCATTTTTTGTCCCGGCGCGGCGATTGCCGGACGGCCGCCGCGGGTATCCGCTGAGCGGCAGGGGGCAAGGCACCTGGGGGCAGATTATTGAAGAGCGTGTGCGTGCATTGTTCCCGGACATCAGCACCGAAGAACTGACGCAATTGCGCGCAGACAACGACCCCTTCAATGACCAGTGGCTCAAGAACCTGGAAGGTGAATACAAGACCCTGGATCACACCTTGCAAACCTGGCTGAGCGCGCCTATCGAAGGTGTCGGTGAATTCGGCAGTGCCGCTTACCGGCGGCAACTGCAGGTGCGCAGCAAAATTGTGCGCGCGCTCAAGGACGCCTGGCGTGGCATCGGGCCCCGGCATATCGATCACTTGGGCAACTACCTGGGCCAGCAGATCGACTTGAGTGGCGTGCGCATTCGCCGCCAACTCGACAGTTTGCCGGCGTTGACGGCCCGCTTTGGTCACGTCAGTGAATTGAACCTGTCCGAAAGCGATTTTGGCGATGATAACCACCGCTTCCTCACGTACTTCACCGGCGTATCCAGCCTCAATCTGGAGAATTGCCGGTTGACCCGCCTGCCCGCGCCGCTGTCGCGGATGCCGCGCCTGGGGGTATTGAGCCTCTCGGAAAACCACATCGTGCTGGACGCGCACGGCGTGGCGCAGTTACGTGCACTGCGAAGCCTGTGGATGCTTGAAATGGAAGGCAACCCGCTGGGGCTGGCGCCGGATGTCAGCCAAATGCCCAACCTGCAGATGCTGTTGCTGAGCAATACCGGGCTGGACCGTTGGCCCACCGGCCTGTTCGGGCGGGTCAGGCCGCGTGGGTTCTATCTGAACATGACTGCCAATCGGTTGAGCCGTATACCCGATGTGGCACCCGGCTCTGACCGCGCGGCGCTGATTGCCCGCACGGTGGTAGACCGCAACCTGTTGAGCCCCGACGTGCTCGCCAGGCTCAAGCTGTATATCGAATCGATTGGCCTGGACCCCGAACGTCGGTTTCCGCCACGGGGCGCGCAAGACAGTATCCACTGGAAGGGCGAGCTGACGCCGACGCAGTGGGAAGCCAAGCAACCGCTGTGGGACGCACTGGAGGCGTCGCCGGGCGCCGAGGGTTTTTTTGACGAAATCAGAAAGCTCTCCGAGTCGTCCGACGCGGCCTCCCCGGCCTACAAGCATGAATTGGCGGCTAAAGTCTGGCGCATGCTGGAGGCCGCGTACGCCGATGCCTCTCTGCGCGACAAACTGTTCCAGATGGCCAGTGCGCCCACCACCTGTGTCGATGCCGGTGCGCAACTGTTCAACGCCATGGGGGTTGAAGTGCTCCTGAGCGAAGCTTATTCGGTGCCCAATGAGCAGTTGGTCGGGCTTGAACTGCTGGACCTCGCCAAGGGCAAATCACGCCTGGACGAGCTTGGCCGGATTGCCCATGCCCGCGTAGGCGAATTGCTCAAGAGCGGCCGGCGCTTTGCCCAGTACAACGGCAATGGCGACCCGATTGTTCACCGCGATGCGCAGGGCAGGGTGTTGCGCCCGATTGACGAAGTCGAGATCCACCTGGCGTACGTCACGGGGCTCGCGCAACGCTTGGACCTGCCCTGGCAGTCGCGCAGCATGATGTTCCGCGAGCCGGACGTCACGGCGGCGATGCTGGATGCCGCGTTTGAGCGTGTCACGCGCCTGGAGCAAGGTGACCTGCTCAGGGAAAACCTGCTGGAACAGGATTTCTGGTGCACTTACCTGGAAGGTGCCAACCGCGCGCAGTTCGATGAGTTGAAAGCCAAGGCCGATGCCCTGGACGACTTGCTGGTGGCGCAGCAAACGTGGGCTGCCGACGGCGGTTTGGCCGCGCCGCACAAACTCGCGCTGCGCAAGACCATCGAAGAAGCCGGACGGCGCCTGGGGTTGCCTGCCAGCGAGCTGAGCCCGGGGCAGGTGATGTCGGATGAGGTGTACTTCGCGCAGTTGAGCGCAATGGGCGTGGCGCGCAAAAACCTGCTGCGCCAACTCAGCGACCAGGCCTTGGGCAGAACCCCATGACCTGGCCGCCGAGGCGTCAGAACAGGAAGTAACGCTGCGCCATCGGCAGCACGTCGGCCGGTTCGCACCACAGCAGTACGCCGTCGGCCTTGACCTGGTAGGTCTGTGGGTCCACTTCGATAGCCGGCAGGTAGTCGTTGTGGATCAGGTCGGTTTTCTGCACGTCGCGACACCCCTTGACCACCGCAATCTGCTTTTTCAGGCCCAGGGCTTCGGGCAATCCGGCTGCCTGCGCGGCCTGGCTGATAAAGGTCAGGCTGGTGGCATGCAACGAACTGCCGAAGCTGGCGAACATGGGGCGGTAGTGCACCGGCTGCGGCGTGGGAATCGACGCATTGGCATCGCCCATCAGGCTTGAGGCAATCGCGCCGCCTTTGAGAATCAGGGTCGGTTTGATGCCAAAAAAAGCGGGGCGCCACAGCACCAGGTCGGCCCACTTGCCGACTTCGATAGAGCCGACGATATGGCTGATGCCGTGGGTGATCGCCGGGTTGATGGTGTACTTGGCGATGTAGCGCTTGGCGCGGAAGTTGTCGTTGCCTTCGCCGTCACCCGGCAACGGGCCGCGCTGTTTTTTCATTTTGTCGGCCGTCTGCCAGGTGCGCGTGATGACTTCACCGACGCGGCCCATGGCCTGGCTGTCCGAGCTGATCATCGAGAACGCGCCGAGGTCGTGCAGGATGTCTTCGGCGGCGATGGTCTCGCGGCGGATGCGGCTTTCGGCGAAGGCCACGTCTTCGGCAATGCTGGGGTCCAGGTGATGGCAGACCATCAACATGTCCAGGTGCTCGTCGATGGTATTTCGGGTGAACGGCCGGGTCGGGTTGGTGGAGCTGGGCAGCACGTTCGGGAAGCCGCAGGCCTTGATGATGTCTGGCGCGTGGCCGCCTCCGGCGCCTTCGGTGTGGTAGGTGTGAATGGTGCGGCCCTTGAGCGCGGCGAGCGTGGTTTCGACGAAGCCCGATTCATTCAGCGTGTCGCTGTGGATGGCGACCTGCACGTCATACTCATCGGCGACGCTCAGGCAGTTATCAATGCTCGCAGGCGTGGTGCCCCAGTCTTCGTGCAGCTTCAAACCGATGGCGCCGGCCTTGACCTGCTCGATCAAGGGCTGCGGCAAACTGGCGTTGCCCTTGCCGGTGAAGCCAATGTTCATCGGGAACGAATCGCTGGCCTGAAGCATGCGCGCCAGGTGCCACGGGCCCGACGTACAGGTGGTGGCGTTGGTGCCGGTGGCCGGGCCGGTGCCGCCGCCAATCATGGTGGTGACGC
Organism: Pseudomonas sp. Larv2_ips; assembly: GCF_963879675.1. Lineage (NCBI taxonomy): Bacteria > Pseudomonadati > Pseudomonadota > Gammaproteobacteria > Pseudomonadales > Pseudomonadaceae > Pseudomonas > Pseudomonas sp. Larv2_ips. The sequence goes on along the minus strand of NZ_CAWOAW010000031.1, from coordinate 114,534 downwards.
CGCTGGTCAGTGCTTCTTCGATCTGCTGCGGGCAGATGAAATGCACGTGGGAGTCGATGCCGCCGGCGGTGAGGATCATGCCTTCTCCGGCGATCACTTCGGTGCTGGCGCCGATGGCCATGGTTACGCCCGGCTGGATATCCGGGTTGCCGGCTTTGCCGATCGCGTGAATGCGGCCATTCTTCAGGCCGACGTCGGCCTTGACGATGCCCCAGTGGTCAATGATCAGCGCGTTGGTGATCAGCGTGTCCACGACCTCATGGGCGAGCAACTGGCTTTGGCCCTGGCCGTCGCGGATGACTTTTCCGCCGCCGAACTTCACTTCCTCGCCATACACGGTGAAGTCTTTTTCGACTTCGACGAACAGCTCGGTGTCCGCCAGGCGGACCTTGTCACCGACGGTGGGGCCGTACATGTCGACGTAGGCTTGGCGGCTGATTTTCATGTGTGTGAACCCTGAAAAATTATGTTGAATGTGAGTCCGCTATCGGGGGCAAGCCCCCTCCCACCTTCGGTTTGTGGACGCGGTCAAAATGTGGGAGGGGGCTTGCCCCCGATGAGCCCTAAAGGTCGCCCATGATCCGTCCGGCAAACCCGAACACCCGGCGCCCACCGCTCAAATCCACCAACTCGATTTCGCGACTCTGCCCCGGCTCGAACCGCACCGCCGTCCCGGCCGGAATATTCAGGCGCATGCCACGGCTCGCCGCGCGGTCAAACGTCAGCGCGTCATTGGTTTCAAAAAAATGGTAATGCGAACCCACCTGGATCGGCCGGTCGCCGCTGTTGGCCACGCTGAGGCTGACGGTACGCCGGCCCACATTCAGTTCGATATCGCCAGGCTGGATCTGATATTCACCAGGAATCATGCAGGTTGCCCCAGGGTCTTGTAGTAGATGGCGGTCGGGCTGTAGCGCCCGTCCGGGCTTTGGCAGTAGTCGGGCAATTCACCGATTTTGGTGTAGCGCAGCGACTGGTAAAAGGCTTCGGCACCGGAGCCGGCTTCGGTGTCCAGGTACAGCAGGCCGCGCTTGTGCTGGCGCGCGGCGAGTTCCAGAGCGCTCATCAATTGCTGGCCCAGGCCATGGCGGCGGGCGCTGCTGTGTACCAACAGTTTTTGCACTTCGGCGCGGTTGAGGCCATTGGCTTTCTGGCACAGAGCCAATTGCACGCTGGCGATCACCTGTTCATCGCGCACCACCACCCACAGCAGCAGGCTGGCGTCTTCGATGCTGGCTTGTACGCCCTTCAGATAGTCGCGGGCCTGGGCTTCATCGAAATCCGCCATGAAGCCTACCGACGCACCATGCTTCACCGCGTCCAGCAACAGCTCGATCAAGCCCAGACGGTAATGGGCAAAACTTTCAGCATTTACTCGACGCAGTTGAGCAGTGTTCATCGATCTCACTCCTTGGGCGGTTCGGCGCCCGGATTCAATGTCAGTTGCATAAAGGTCAGGTCCAGCCAGCGGCCGAACTTGATGCCCACTTGCGGCATGTGCCCGGTGGTGGTGAAACCCAGGCGCTCATGCAGGCGAACAGACGCCTGGTTGCCGCTTTCGATGGCTGCGACCATCACGTGTTTGCCGGCGCTGCGGGCGCGCTCGATCAGCGCATGCATCAGGCGCGGGCCGAGGCCTTTGCCGCGCTGGTCATTGCGCACATACACCGAGTGCTCGACGCTGTAGCGAAAGCCTTCAAAGGGTCGCCAGTCGCCGAACGAGGCGTAGCCGGTGACTTCATCGTTTTCCACCGCCACCAGGATCGGGTACGCCTGGGCCTGACGCGCCGCGAACCAGGCCTGACGGTTGGCCAGGTCGACGGGTTGTTCGTTCCAGATCGCCGTGGTGTTGAGCACCGCGTCGTTGTAGATGTCTCGAATGGCCGGCAGGTCTTGCTCGGTTGCATCACGAATCATGATCGGCTCTCACGCGATAGGCTGGTGGACGGTGACCAGCTTGGTGCCGTCGGGAAAGGTGGCTTCCACCTGGATATCCGGGATCATTTCCGGGATGCCTTCCATCACTTGCTCGCGGCTGAGCAGGGTGGTGCCGTAGTGCATCAAATCGGCGACGGTGCGGCCATCGCGGGCACCTTCCATCAACGCGGCGGAAATGTAGGCGATGGTTTCCGGGTAGTTGAGCTTCACGCCTCGTGCCAGGCGGCGTTCGGCGACCAGGCCTGCGGTGAAGATCAGCAGTTTGTCTTTTTCCCGTGGGGTCAAATCCATGGTTCAAGGTCCTTCATAGACAGCATTCTTAAAAACAACAGAGATCCGAGAGTGGGAGCTGGCTTGCCTGCGATGGCATCACCTCGGTACATCAGCTATACCGAGTTGCCTGCATCGCAGGCAAGCCAGCCCCCACAGGGGACAGGTTCCACTTCAGATCGTCATGTGCTCCAAATTCTTGGTGGAACCGCCTCTCGCCCCAGTACGGTCGGACGCAGCAGTTTCCACACATCAATCAACCAGCCCCGCGCCAGCAGCGCTTCACTGGCCAAACAGCGGGCCACCAGCAGCCCGGGCAGTTGGGTCAGGTCGCCGCGCACCGCATGGGGCAAGGCGCGGCAGCTTTCCAATAAGTCAGGCTCGATATCGCCAGTGAGCAGCAGTGTGGCGAACACCGGTTGCCCGTCCAGCCCGATGGGCGAGTCGAGCAACCCGTCGGCGCCTACAATGCGCTGGCGCTCATGCCAGAGCAACTGGCCGTCGCGGCGGATGTCCAGGTGCGCTTGAAAGTGGCCCAGGTCAAAACGCTCGCCGCTGGCTGGCCGGCCGAGAGCGACCACGTCCCAGTAGAACAGCCGGGCATCGCCTTGCAGGTCAATGCGGGTGGTGAGTTCGGCCTGGGCGGCGCTGAACACGATGGTTTCCTGGGGCATCCACTCCAGCGTGGCGCCCGCTTCCACGGTCAATTCAAGCTGTTGAAAGGCCGGGCCGCTGGCGCGGTACCACTTGGCTGCGCCGGGGCTGGTCAATTGCGCCCAGGCACCGGCGCCAACATGGGCGCGGATGTCCAGGCGATCACCGCCGGCAATCCCGCCGGGCGGGTGCACGATGATGTGCTGGCACACCTGGGGACCTTCGGCGTACAGGTGCTTTTGCACGCGCAGCGGGCCGAGGTGGCGGCGCATCACCGGGCGCGTGGTGTCGCCGAAACGCGCGTAGCCGAGGTCCAGCTCGGCATGCCAGCTGGGGGTGAACAGGGCAGGGGAAACGGGCAGGTTCATGGTTGAGTGCTTATCGTCAGGACGCTACAGATTAGATGGTAACCAGCCCGCGTACACCCTCACTTTCCATATTTTCACCGCGGCCTTGCTGGACGATTTCGCCGCGTGACATCACCAGGTATTGGTCCGCCAGCTCGGCAGCGAAGTCATAGAACTGCTCCACCAGCAGGATCGCCATATCGCCGCGTGCGGCGAGCTTCTTGATCACCATGCCGATTTCCTTGATCACCGACGGCTGGATGCCTTCGGTGGGCTCATCGAGGATCAACAGGCGCGGGCGGCTGGCCAGGGCGCGGCCAATCGCCAACTGTTGCTGTTGGCCGCCGGACAAGTCACCGCCGCGCCGGTGTTTCATTTGCAGCAGTACCGGGAACAATTCATAGATAAACGCCGGCACTTGCTTGGCCTCAGAACCCGGAAAGCGCGACAGGCCCATCAACAGGTTCTCTTCCACCGTCAGCCGCGCAAAAATCTCCCGGCCCTGTGGCACGTAGGCAATGCCAGCGTGCACGCGCTGATGCGGCTTGAACCCGGTAATGGCTTTGCCTTCCCAGTTCACCGCGCCCTCTTTGGCCGGCAGCAAACCCATCAGGCACTTGAGCAGGGTGGTTTTGCCCACACCGTTACGGCCGAGCAGGCAGGTGACCTCGCCGATCTTCACGTCAAAAGACAGCCCGCGCAGGATATGGCTACCGCCGTAGTACTGATGCAGCTTGTCGACTTGCAGCATGTTCGAAATCTCCTCAAATCCCTGGTAGGAACCGGATCAACTGTGGGCGCTGGCGTGCCTGCGATGCAGGCAACTCGATATGCCTGATGGACCGAGTGATGCCATCGCAGGCAAGCCAGCTCCCACATCTGAATCGGTTCCCACTAAGCAGCCCGCATTTTGGGTTAGCGACCGAGGTAAACCTCGATCACTCGCTCATTTTCCTGCACGTGTTCCAGTGACCCTTCGGCCAGCACGCTGCCCTGGTGCAACACCGTCACGTGGTCGGCAATCGAGCCGACAAAGCCCATGTCGTGCTCCACCACCATCAGCGAATGTTTGCCCGCCAGGCGCTTGAACAGTTCGGCGGTGAATTCGGTTTCGGCGTCGGTCATGCCCGCCACGGGTTCGTCCAGCAGTAAGAGTTGCGGGTCTTGCACGAGCAGCATGCCGATTTCCAGGAACTGCTTTTGCCCGTGTGACAGCAAGCCCGCCGGGCGCTGCGCCGAGGCGCTCAGGCGCAGGGTGTCGAGCACTTCATCGATGCGGTCTTTTTGCTCGCCGCTCAAGCGTGCGCGCAGGCTGGCCCACACGGATTTGTCGGTTTTCTGCGCCAGCTCCAGGTTTTCGAACACGCTGAGGGCTTCGAACACGGTGGGTTTCTGGAACTTGCGGCCGATGCCGGCCTGGGCGATCTGCACCTCGCTCATGCCTGTCAGGTCGAGGGTTTCGCCGAACCAGGCCTTGCCGTGGCTGGGGCGGGTCTTGCCGGTGATCACGTCCATCAGCGTGGTCTTGCCCGCGCCGTTGGGGCCGATGATGCAGCGCAATTCGCCGACGCCGATGTAGAGGTTCAAGTCGTTGAGCGCCTTGAAACCGTCGAAGCTGACGCTGATGTCTTCCAGGGTCAGTATTGTGCCGTGGCGGGTATTGAGGCCCTTGCCGGCGGCCTGGCCGAGGCCGATCGCATCGCGGCTGCTGCCCGCGTCTTTGTTTGGCTCAAGAATGGGTTCGAGCATAAATTCCGCCGTCGCAGTGACTCTCATTGTTCACCCCGTTTCTTCAACAGGCCGATCACGCCCTTGGGCAAATACAAGGTGACGAGGATGAACAGCGCTCCCAGAAAGAACAGCCAGTATTCCGGGAAGGCCACGGTGAACCAGCTCTTCATGCCGTTCACCACACCGGCGCCGAGCAATGGCCCGATCAGCGTGCCACGCCCGCCCAAGGCCACCCACACGGCGGCTTCGATGGAGTTGGTCGGCGACATTTCGCTGGGGTTGATGATGCCCACTTGCGGCACATACAACGCGCCCGCCAGGCCACACAATACCGCGCTCAACACCCACACAAACAGCTTGAAGCCACGCGGGTCATAGCCGCAGAACATCAAGCGGTTCTCGGCATCGCGCAGGGCGGTGAGCACGCGGCCGAACTTGCTCTGCGCCAGGCGCCAGCCGGTGTAGAGGCTGGCGACCAGCAACACGACCGTGGCAAAAAACAGCACCGCCCGCGTGCCCGGTTCGGTAATCCCAAAGCCCAGAATGCTGCGGAAATTGGTGAAGCCGTTATTGCCACCAAACCCGGTCTCGTTGCGAAAAAACAGCAGCATCCCGGCGAAGGTCAGGGCCTGGGTCATGATCGAGAAATACACGCCCTTGATCCGCGAGCGGAAGGCGAAGAAGCCAAACACCAGCGCCAGCAACCCCGGCGCCAATACCACCAGGCACATCGCCCAGAGGAAGTGCTCGGTGCCAACCCAATACCAGGGCAGTTCGGTCCACGACAAAAAGGTCATGAACGCCGGCAGCTCATCGCCGGAGGCCTGGCGCATCAGGTACATGCCCATCGCATAACCGCCGAGGGCAAAGAACAAACCGTGGCCGAGGGACAGCATGCCCGCATAGCCCCACACCAGGTCCAGGGCCAGGGCGACGATGGCGTAGCAAAGGATCTTGCCCACCAGCGTGAGGGTGTAGGCCGACACGTGCAGCGGGTTTTCCGGCGCCAGCAGCGAACACAAAGGCAACGCCAGCAGCAGGATCAGGATCACCGCGCCGACGGCTATTGTCAGCGTGGGGCCGGCCTTTCGCGTGGCCGTAAGCATCAATGGCTGGTTCATCAGTCGATCACCCGTCCTTTCAGTGCGAAGAGTCCTTGCGGGCGTTTCTGGATAAACAGAATGATCAGCGCGAGGATCAGGATCTTGCCGAGCACGGCGCCGATCTGCGGTTCGAGAATCTTGTTGGCGATGCCCAGCCCGAAGGCGGCCATGACGCTACCGGCCAACTGGCCGACACCGCCGAGCACCACCACCAGGAACGAGTCGATGATGTAGCTCTGGCCCAGGTCCGGGCCGACGTTGCCGACCTGGCTCAGGGCCACGCCACCCAGGCCGGCGATGCCGGAGCCCAGGCCAAAGGCGAGCATGTCCACACGCCCGGTGGGCACGCCGCAGCAGGCGGCCATGTTGCGGTTCTGGGTGACGGCACGCACGTTGAGGCCCAGGCGCGTCTTGTTCAGCAGCAGCCAGGTCAGCACCACCACGCACAGCGCGAAGGCAATGATCACGATGCGGTTGTACGGCAGCACCAGGTTGGGCAGCACTTGAATGCCACCCGACAGCCACTGCGGGTTGGAGACTTCGACGTTCTGTGCACCGAACACCAGGCGCACCAACTGGATCAGCATCAAACTGATGCCCCAGGTGGCGAGCAGGGTTTCCAGCGGACGGCCGTAGAGGTGACGAATCACGGTGCGTTCCAGGGCCATGCCGATGGCGGCGGTGACAAAAAACGCCACCGGCAACGCGATCAACGGGTAGAACTCGATGGCCGCTGGCACGTAGCGCTGCATCAGCAGTTGCACCACGTAAGTCGAATAAGCGCCGAGCATCAGCATCTCGCCGTGGGCCATGTTGATCACGCCGAGCAGGCCGAAGGTGATCGCCAGGCCCAGGGCCGCAAGCAGCAGAATCGAACCCAGGGACATGCCGCTGAAGGCCTGGCCGAGGATCTCGCCGACCATCAATTTGCGTTTGACCTGCGCCAGGCTGGTCTCGGCGGCGGTATGCACGGCGGCGTCGGTTTCGACCCCCGGCGCGAGCAGGGCTTCGAGGCGCGTGCGCGCCAGCGGGTCGCCGGTGCTGCCGAGCAAGCGCACGGCAGCAAGGCGCACCACGGGGTCGGTATCAACCAATTGCAGGTTGGCCAGGGCCAGGCTGAGGGCGGTGTGCACGTCTTCGTTGGTTTCGGCGGCCACTTGCTGGTCGAGGAATTTGAGCTGCGCAGGCTGCGCGGTTTTTTGCAGGGTTTGCGCGGCGGCCAGGCGCACCTTGGGGTCGGCGGCGAGCAACTGCTGACTGGCCTGCACGTTGTCGATCAAGCCACGCAGGCGGTTGTTCAGGCGCACGGTTTTGGTTTCGCCGTTGAGCGTGATCTGGCCTTGTTGCAGGGCGTCCACCAGCTCGATGCGTGCCGGGTCAGGCTGGGCAGCCCAGTCCTGGAGGAGCTTGGCTTGTTGCATCGGGTTGGCGGCAAGGAAGTCTTCGGCGTCGCTGGCGTGCGCGGCAAAAGGCAGCAACAGCAGGGCGGCGAGGATGAAGCGGTGGAGGGCAGTGGGCATATTCTTGGGCCTTGCTCGAACAAATGTGGGAGCTGGCTTGCCTGCGATAGCGGTGCATCAGACATACCGAGTTGTCAGCATCGCAGGCAAGCCAGCTCCCACAGGGTTTGTGTCGGCTCTGAGGTGCCGACACCCCTTTGATCAGTTGCTCTTGACGGCGTAATCCGGCTTCTTGTCATTGCCAGGGATATACGGGCTCCATGGCTGCGCACGAATCGGCTCCTGGGTCTGCCACACCACCGAGAACTGCCCGTCAGACTGGATCTCGCCGATCATCACCGGCTTGTGCAGGTGGTGGTTGGTTTTATCCATAGTCAGGGTGAAGCCCGACGGCGCGGCAAAGGTCTGCCCGGCCATGGCTTCGCGCACTTTGTCGACGTCGGTGGACTTGGCTTTCTCCACCGCCTGCGCCCACATATGGATACCGACGTACGTGGCCTCCATCGGGTCGTTGGTCACCGCTTTATCCGCGCCCGGCAGGTTGTGGGCCTTGGCGTAAGCCTTCCAGTCGGCGACGAATTTCTTGTTCACCGGGTTCTCCACCGACTGGAAGTAGTTCCAGGCGGCGAGGTTGCCCACCAGCGGCTTGGTGTCGATGCCGCGCAGTTCTTCTTCACCCACGGAGAAGGCCACCACCGGTACGTCGGTGGCTTTCAAACCCTGGTTGGCCAGCTCTTTGTAGAACGGCACGTTGGAGTCGCCATTCACGGTGGAGATCACCGCGGTCTTGCCACCGGCCGAGAACTTCTTGATGTTGGCCACGATGGTCTGGTAATCGGCGTGGCCGAAAGGGGTGTAGACCTCTTCGATATCTTTGTCGGCTACGCCTTTGGAGTGCAGGAACGAGCGCAGGATTTTGTTGGTGGTGCGCGGGTACACGTAGTCGGTGCCGAGCAGGAAGAAGCGCTTGGCGCCGCCGCCTTCTTCGCTCATCAGGTATTCCACCGCCGGGATCGCCTGTTGGTTGGGCGCCGCACCGGTATAGAACACGTTCGGCGACATCTCTTCGCCTTCGTATTGCACGGGGTAGAACAGCAAACCGTTGAGTTCTTCGAACACCGGCAGCACGGATTTGCGCGACACCGAGGTCCAGCAGCCGAACACCACGGCGACTTTGTCCTGGGTCAGCAGCTGACGGCCTTTTTCGGCGAACAACGGCCAGTTCGATGCAGGGTCGACCACCACCGGCTCGAGCATCTTGCCGTTCACGCCGCCTTTGGCGTTGATCTCGTCAATGGTCATCAACGCCATGTCTTTGAGCGAGGTCTCGGAGATTGCCATGGTCCCGGACAGCGAGTGCAGGATGCCGACCTTGATGGTCTCGGCGGCCTGCACGGTCCAGGTCAGACCCATGGCGGCAATGGAGGCGGACAGGGTGAAAGCCTTGATCAAACTGCGACGCTTCATGGTGCGGTCTCCAGAAACTCAAGTTGTTATGAGGGCATTGCACAGGCTTTTGCAAAGGCTGTGCCGAGGTGCACGCGGGCGCTTGTTTGCGCAGCAGACGGACGCTGCCGGGCCGGGCGCGCGCACCAGATCGGCGCGCTGGCGGGGTGGGCGTGCACGGGGTGCGCTGAAGTGGTGCCGGGGTCGACAACTATCTAGCGCCGCCTGGAATCGCGTTGATGGAACAGTGACCGCTCCTCACTTTCCAAGGACTGAACTTATGCCACGTACCCCAAGAGTCGCTGCGCCACAGCCGACCCTGCCGGTCTTGAGCCCGCCGTTTATCAGCGCCGACGATGCCGCGCGTTGGGCCTATGGGCAGGCCGACTACGCAGCGGCCGACAAGGAATTGGGTGGCGCGATTCTCAAGCAGGGCCACTACTGGTTTGCCACAACGCCTGTGGCCGACCAGCACGTCACCTTCGATCATCGGATCGTGCTGGCCACCGACGCCGAGGATAATTTCATCGCCCCCGAGGGCTATACCTGCGAGGCGCTCTATCACTCGCACCCGCCGGACATGGCGCAGGTGAAGCGGCACAACCCCGGCATGAGCGATGAGCAGGCCTCGGTGTTCATCAGTTTTTTCTCGCCTGCCGACCTGCGTTTTATCATCGAACACCGGCGTTCAGTGGTGGCGCACTATGTGTTTGGCCCCGAAGGCTCATTGCTCAAATACGTGAGCAGTGGCTCGGCGGCCGAAGTGCTATTGAGAAAGCGCATTGCCGGCGAGGAGCCATTCGCGCCCTCGGCAGACTTCGAGTCGTTGATCTGGCTGGCCGCGCAAGCCGGCGATCTGCGCGTGGTGGTGGCCAACGCGCACTGGGGCGGCGTGCGCGGGCGGGTCAAGCACGGCTGGCGGATCAACGCCGCCGTCACGCAGGTGACAGAGGAACAGCCGTTCTGCACGTCGGTCTTCGAGCGTGCAGACCTGGCGCTGATGGCCGCGCGCGCGTTGTTCCCTGAAGGCTCAGCTCAGGGCTTTGTGCTTAAGCACACGCGCGGCGAAGCGTATGTGGCGACTTACCCCGAGGCGCTTGGCACGCCGTTGTTCTCTCCCGCAGCCCGGTTTCCGTTGCGCGCCGATGGCCAGTTACGCCTGCCCTCAAACTTTCGACTGGAGGCCATCTATTACCGCGCCACGCCCTTGGCCGTGGACATTCCCGCACGTGAACCCTGGCTGTATTCCACCTTCTTTACCCCCGCCGAAGTGGCTGCCGCCATCACCCAGTCGCGCGCGACCCTGGCGCTGCAGGACAAGGCGCGTGGGCTCCAGCTGTATCTGCAGGCATCGGATGGCGCGCTGCTCAAACTGCAAGTGCCCGGCGCCGAGACCGACCTGGCCGGCGCTGATGTTGACGACAACGGCGCCCAGGCCGCGCTGCTGGCCGGCACGCTGAGCCCGCGTGGCTATGTGCGCCGTGTGATTGCCTCAACGACGGTGTCGGTAGTGGCGACGGGGTTGCTTTGGCGAACGGTCGGCCCGGTGGACAATCGGTCGGCGGTGCTGGACGGTGTTTCGCGGGCGGTGATAAGCCGCGCCTTTATTTCGGCTCACGATGCGGCGGTGTATGCGCACGAGCAGATAGGGCGGCGCCGCGAGCGTGCCTACGGCGGCTACGTGCTCGAAGACGCTAAAGGACATTTCTTTATCACCGCGCCTGAGGCAAGTGATGCCAACCCGTTCGCCCAGTTGCTGTTTTTTCCTGCGGATGGGCAAGGCCCGTTGATTCCGCCTGAGCCGTATCAGGTATTTGCGCGTTACGGCTCGCACCCCGCGCTGTCGATGGTCGACCCCGAGTGGGTGGCGCAACGACGCTGGAGCCGTGAAGACGCGCTGATCAACCTGCAGGTTTTTTCCGCCGATGAAATGCACGATGTGATCAGTCACAGGCAGCCGGCCTATCTGTCGGCCGCCGAGGATTGTTTACTGGCGTACACGCCGAGTTTTTCCAGTGCTGAGCAACGGCTGCTGAGCCAAACTGCGCCGCAACCGGGTGGCAGTGCCGCTCAGCAACGGCTGGACAGCGGGCAGGTCAAGCCTGCGCAATGGGTCATCGTGCTGGCCGAAGCCGGTGATTTGCGGGTGATCCTGGGCAATGCCTTGTGGGGCCCGCGCTCACCGGTCTATGACGACTGGACTGCGTATTTTGACTATGCGCCAAGAGTCGGCGCGCCGGACTACGCGACCTATGGTGCGCTGTTTGCCAGCGCAGACGCGGCCGCTCGCAACCTTCACGCACGGGTTCATGGGCGCAACCTTGCCGAGCAGGCGTACTTCGGTTTTATTCTCAAGCACAAGGACACCGAGCAATACCTGGCGAGCGAGGTCGCAGGCGCGGGCGACCAGAATGCCCTGTTCAAGCTCAACCGTGTGTTTGCCCCGATTGCGGGCGGCGATTTCCGCTTTCCTGACGGGTTCGTTCTGTGTGGATTGTTTCGTTCGCAGCAGTGGCAACCGGCGGACCTGCCTGCCCCAACCGCCTGGCTGACCCGCTACTTCGTGATGCCCAAGGTGCTGTACGTCGCCCTCTACGACACCAAGCGCGCGGGCGAAAAATACAACCATGGCAAAAACCTGCCGGTGTACTTCTCGACCGAGGAGGGCGCTTTGCTGCGGTACGTGTCGCTGCCCTTCAACGTGGGAAGTGGCGGCCCGGTGGACAGGGTCCTTGAGGAAGACGAACGCTTGTTGATTTCGGGCCAGAAGACGGCGCAAGCCTTTGTCCGCGACTGGGCCGACCGAGGTGAACTCAAGGTGATCCACACCAGCCAGTGCTGGGACACCCCGGGCGTGGTATCGCGTACCTGGGCCGGCTACGAGCACCTGGCTCGACGCCGGTTGAGCCCGGCCTTCGCCAGCGCGGATGATGCGGCGCGTTATGCCGCCGACATTATCGGCGAGGGACGCCGCCGCACGTACGGCGGAGTGCTGCTGCGGCAGGCGGATGGCCTGTACGTGGCGACGGACCCATTGGCCTTGCCGCCCCAGGGTGTTGCGCTGAACTGGGTGTACCCCGATGTGGCCGTCACTGGCGGGCTTTATCCCCATGGCAGCACTGTCGTGGCGCGCTACCGCTCGGTGCTTGGCGAGGAGACGCAAATGCTGTTGGCCGCCGAGCAAAAGGCTATCTACCAGAGCATGCTGCCCACCGCCGTGCTGTCGAACCTGTTGCACCGTGACCCGCGCATACAGCGCGAATACCTGTTCGGGCCCCACGGCACGATCCTGCGTTACCAGTTGACCGGCTCGGTGGAGGAAGCGGCGCTGAAAGCGCGTCTGGTGCCCCTGAACCCACTGAACGGCAACCAAGTAGACACCGAGGTTGAACGCCAACTGCGGGCCGGTACCCTGCTGCCGGGTGACTTCGTCGGCCAGGTCGCCAAGGCCGGCGACCTGCGCGTTATCAAGGGCAATGCGTTGTGGGGGTTTGCCCGGCGCTTGAGCGCGCCTTTCGTGGCGAATCTGGCGACCCTGCCGGCCCTGGAGATCAAGCAGGTATTCGCCGATGCGCCGTGCAGCCCGATCTTTGCCCGCGCCGACGACGCCGTACGTTATGCACAACGATTGGCATCGCCCCGGCCAGAGGTGCAGTTCGGTTACGTGCTCAAGGCCGTCAATAAAAATGCTTACATGACCACTCTGCCGCTGGTACGCGGGGATTACACGCGGCTCGCACAGGTTTTTGCCGACGGGTTGCTGCCCCAGGGCTATGGCTTGGATGGCCTGTATTTGTGCGCCTCTACCGCTGCGATTGCGCCGCCCAGCGATGCCATGGCCACCAGCTTCTTCACTCCCCAGGCGTTGGCCGGTGGCGTCGGCTTCGTCAGCAATCTGTCCAAAAGCCGAGGCTTGCCGCTTTACCTGCTGTGTGCCGACGGGGCGCTGCTCAGCTATGTGGTCGACAAGAACGGCCGGCAATTGGCCTACGCGATGCTCAGCCAAGCGGGCGCCATCGCCCGGCGCATGCTTGAGGGCAGCTCGACCGTCGCAAGCTTTGTCAGAGAACTGGCGGCCAAGGGCGCGCTGGAGGTGCGGGTGCGCAGCACCGTGTGGGGCAAGGAGCAGGCCGTGACGGCGCAATGGCAGCCCAACGCCGAACCCTGGCCGTTCGAACACAACCCGCACGTGCTGTCATTTTGTGGGCCGTTGTTCAGTCATGCCGATGACGCGGCGCGCTGGGCTCGTAAACAGGTGGGCCCGTTCAAGGGCGTCGAATACCTCGGCGCGGTGCTGACCTGTCCCGGGATTACGGGGTTTGTGCCACTTGACCCGATAGAGGACCGCCACGCCTGGCTGCAGGACACGATTGTGAAACTGTTCCGGTTCGAGCGCGCCGGGCTTGAGGTCACCGTCGCCCACCCGCTGTTCGGCTACGCCGTCAACGCCGTCCAGGCCTTCTACAAAGGCATGGCTGCCGTGCCGAACCTGCAGGCGCAGGAATGGAAGCTGCTGAACAATTTTGTCTCCGGCAACGAGCTGAGGTCGTACCTGGACATCGTCAAGATCAACCGCCCCGTCGCCGAGAGTGTGTACCTGACGTGCCGAGGCGGCGCGCTGCTCAAGTATGTGCCCGGTTTCACGGCGGCCGAGACGCAATTGCTGAGTGCCGGTGCGTCGGTTTTGCCCAGCGCGTTGGTCAGCGGTTTATGGGCGGCCGGCCAGCTTGCGGTGCTGGAAACCGACGCCTTCTGGACCCGCGCAGGGGTGTTGGGCACGGCCTGGCAAGCCAACCTGCAGGCCGAACCTGATCCGCTGGACGTCCAGTACGGTCGGGACAAGGACGAACTCTGAGGTGTTATCAGCGCTTGCGCATCAGCCCGATAAAAAACAGCCCGCCAATCGCCGCCGTGGCCACGCCGATCGGCAAGTCCTCGGGGGCGATCAGCGTGCGTGCGGCCACGTCGACCCACACCAGGAACACGCTGCCCAGCAGCACGCACACCGGCAATAAACGCCGATGCTCGGCGCCGACCAGGCGCCGGGCAATGTGCGGCACCATCAGCCCCACAAAACCGATGGAGCCGCTGATCGACACCAGCACTGCGGTCATCAACGAGGCGACCAGGAACACCTTCAACCGCACAGTGCGTGCGTTGAGGCCGAGGGTCACGGCGGTCTGTTCGCCGGCCATCAAGGCATTGAGCGGGCGCGCCATGCTCAGCAGCAACAGCAAGCCCAGCAGCACCGTGATACACGGAATCGTCAACAGCTCCCAACGTGCGAGCCCGAGCCCGCCAAGCATCCAGAACATCACCGCCGACGCGGCGCGGTGGTCGCCCATGAACAGCAACAGGTTGGCTGCCGCCATCATGACAAACGACACGGCCACGCCGCACAGCAGCAGGCGATCGCTCTCCAGTCGCCCGTTGCGGCTCGCCACCGCCAGCACCACCAGCATGCTCAGCAGCGCGCCGATAAAGGCGGCGATGGGCAGCGTGAGCAGGCCGATGATTTCCCCCACATGCAGCACCACGATCACCGCGCCGAGGGTGGCGCCGGAGGTCACGCCCAGCAGGTGCGGGTCGGCCAGCGGGTTGCGCGTCACCGCTTGCAACACCGCACCGATCAGCGCCAGCCCGGCGCCCACCAGTGCGCCGAGCAGCATGCGCGGCACGCGGATCAGCCAGACGATGTGTTCCTGCCCGGTGCTCCAATTCACTTCACCGAGGCCGAACGCCTTGTTCAGCAAAATGTGCCACACCACGTCTACCGGCACCCGCGCCGAGCCGAACCCCAGCGAAATCACGCAGGAGACCAACAGCAACGCACCCAGGGCGCTTAACAGCAGGACGTAGCGCCGCGTGATCATTCGCCGTGGAACCCCTTGGCCAGGGTTTCCACCGCCAGCACGTTATCGATGCCCGGCGTGGCCTGCACGTAGGGGATCACGATAAAGCGCTGATTACGGATGGCGTCCACCGATTGCAGGGCCGGGTTGTTGAGCAGAAAGTGCGCCTTTTGCTCGGCTGTGACTTCGCTGTAATCGACGATCACGATCACCTGCGGGTTGCGTTCCACCACCGTTTCCCAGTTGACGCGGGTCCAGCTGGCGTCGATGTCATCGAGAATATTGCGCCCACCGGCGGCCTCGATCAGCGCCTGCGGCATGCCCAGGCGGCCGGAGGTCATGGCGCGGTCTTCGCCGCTGTCGTAGAGGAACACGCGAGGCTTCTCGGCGGGCAGGTCTCTTTGCACCTCGGCAACGTGCGCCTGCATCTGCGCGATCAAGGCGTTGGCGCGGTCCTGCACGTCGAAGATCCTGCCCAGGTTGCGCAGGTCGTTATAGGTGTCTTCCAGGGTGGCGGCGGGGCGCTTCATCACAAAGGCGCACGACTCGGTCAGCTCATACACGTTGATGCCCAAAGGTTGCAGGGTTTGCGGCGTGAGGTCGCCGCCCACGCGCATGCCGTAGTCCCAGCCGGCGAAGAAGAAATCGACGTTGGCATTGAGCAGCGTTTCCACCGACGGATACTTGCTCGCCAGCTCCGGCAGGCCGTCGAGGCTGCTGGCCATTTGCGGAGTGACCGACTTCCAGCCGGTCACTCCGCTGTAGCCGGCCATCTGCGGCTTGAGGCCGAGCGCGAGTATCATCTGGGTCATGTTGATGTCGTGGCTGACCGCATGTTTGGGCGCTTCCTGAAAGGTCACGTCGCGGTTGCAGCTTTTGACGGTCACCGGGTAATGGGTCGCTTGGGCGAACGCTTGGGCAGTGCCGAACATCAGGGCGAGAGACAACAGGACGCGCAGGGTCATGGTTGGGTTATCCAGGTGATTCGGGGGTAGCCGGACAAGGGGTGAGTGTCGATCAGTGCGTCAACGCCAAACACGTCACGCAGCAATTCGGCGGTCAGCACGTGGTGAGGTGTGCCGCTGGCGACGATGCGCCCGTGGTTGATCACGTACAGGCGGTCACAGAAGGCGGCGGCCAGGTTCAGGTCGTGGATGCTCGCCAGGGTGCCGATGTTCAGGCGTTTGATCAGCCGCAGTAGCTCAAGCTGATAACGCGGGTCGAGGTGATTGGTCGGTTCGTCGAGGATCAGCAATTGCGGTTGCTGGGCCAACGCGCGGGCGAGGATGACGCGCTGCTTTTCACCGCCCGAGAGGGTGGCGAACGCATGGTCTTCAAAGCCCTGCATGCCGACCGATGCCAGTGCCGCTTGAATCAATTGTCGGTCGTGAAGCGTGTCGCCATCGAACAAGCCTTTATGAGGCGTGCGGCCCATGGCGACCACTTCATCCACGCGTACACCGAAGGCGTCGGGAAATTCCTGCAGCACCACGGCGATACGTTGTGCGCACCACTTGGCGCTGTGCTTCCAGACGTTTTGGTGTTCGAGCAGTACGTCGCCGTGTTCCGGTTTGGTGAAGCGATAGGCGCAGCGCAACAGGCTGGTTTTGCCGCTGCCATTGGGACCGATCAGCCCGACAAACTCCCCCGCACCGACCTGCAGGCTGGCGTCACGCAGTTGGAACTGGTGATTGCAGTGGTCGTGGCCCGGTGGGGTCCAGGTCAGGTCGGTGAGTGAGAGTGAGGCCATTCATATTCTCAAGGTCAGCGCAGATCAAACGACGTGGGAGCGGGCTTGCTCGCGAAGGCGGTGGTTCAGTGAAAGACGTGATGGCTGACACACCGCATTCGCGAGCACGCCCGCTCCTGCAGGGTTCCATGGTGTATCCGTTAAAAGGTGTAATCCGCCGTCACGAAGAACGAACGTGGCTCACCCAAAATCCACTGCTGGCCGTTGTTGTACTGGCTGACCGCGTAAGTGCGGTTGAACAGGTTGTTCAGCTCCAGGCCCAGCGTGGTGTTGCGCATCGCCTTCCACGACACGGTCGCGTCGGCCACGGTGTAGCTCGGCACCTCGCTGCTGTTGGCGGTGTCGGCATACCGCGCGCTGACGTAACGCACCCCGGCACCGGCGCGCACATTATCGGTCACGGCCTTGCTCAGCCACAGGTTGGCAGTACGGTTGGGGACGTCCACCGGGCGGTTGCCGGCGCGGGACACCGCCTGGCCATTCACCGCTTCGGAAAAGTCGTCGTACTTGGCCCGCACGATGGCGGCGTTCGCTTGCAATTGCCAGGCGTTCGGCAGTTGCAGGTCGAGGCTGGCTTCCAGGCCGTTCGAGGATTGCTGGCCGACTTGTTGTTGCAGCGTGGTGCCGGGGATGTTGGTCAACAGCTTCTTTTTGACGATGTGATAGGCCGCCAGCGTCCACTCGCCGCGCGAGTCCCAGAATGCCTGCTTGATACCGACTTCGGCTTGTTTGGCGGTGGACAAGCCAAACTGCTGCTGGCTCGGGCTCAAGCTGATCAGGCTGCCGACGCCGTCGGTGCTGGTGGCGTATTGGCCGTAGACCGAAGTGTCCGGAGTGATCGCGTAGACCAGGCCGGCTTTCCAGTTGTTGCCGGTGAGGGTTCTGTCGGCGCCCTGGTTCGCTGTGGTCAGGTCGTTGCTGTCGATGTGCAGATAGTCACGGCGCGCGCCGGTGATCAGCGACAGTTTATCGGTCAGTTGCAGGCGGTTTTCAGCGAAGGCGGCGAGCTGTTTGGTGGTGCTGACCGACTGCGCAATAAAGGGGCTGTCGCTTTCAAACGGTTGTGGCACGGGATGGTTGATGTCCACCGGCTGGCCGCCACCCGGCAGGTCGTCGAAGGGCGCGTTGCTCGCCAGACGGAAGCGAATACGGTTGTACTCGACACCTGTCACGGTCTGGCTGTCGAGGCCCAACAGGGTGTGTTTGAAGGTGAAGGTCTGGCGGTCGCCGACCTGTTCCTGATCGTGCTTGATGCCCAGGTAGCTCTGGCGTACGAGCCCGCCGTCCACATAGTTGTAGCTCTCGGCGTTTTGCCAGCGACGCTGGTTTTTCAGGTACGACAGCTCGTTGGTGGCCGTGACGTTGTCGTTGATCTGCCACTCGCTGGTCAGGCGTGTCCACTGGTCGTTGTAGTGCTGTTTGTCGTCGCTGACGTTGTAGTTTTTGTCGCGCAGGCTTTTGTGCAACTGGCCATTGATCAGCGGCGTGCCGTAGTAATTCTGCGGGGTCTGGTCGCCATAGTCGTGTGCCAGGGTGACGCTCAGGTTGTCGGCCGGCTGCCAGCGCAGGGCGCCGCTGACGAAGTCGCTGGCAGAGTCGCCGCGCGCGATGAAACCGTTGCTGCGCAGGCGGTTGATGTTCAGGCGGTAGCTCAGGGTGTCGGTCAGCGAGCCGCCGCTGTCCAGGGCTTGCTGCTGGCGGTCATAGGAACCGTAGCCGAGGCGCAGGTGGTTTTCGATCTCGCCTTCAAACGGCTTTTTCGGCAGGGTGTTGACCACCGCGCCCGTGGCGCCCTGGCCGTAGATCACCGAGGCGGGGCCGCGCAACACATCCACGCGTTCAACCGACCAGGTGTCTACCGGGAAGGTGGAAGTGCCCGCGCCGTCGAACATGCGCTGGCCGTCGTACAGTTGCAGCACTGCACTCTGCCCGGTAAAGCCGCGCGCCTGCAACGAGGTGCCGCCGTCGCCCGGCGTGCCGGTGCGGCTGATGCCGGTGGCGCGCGAGATAGCGTCCTGCACACTGGCGTCGCCGCGTTCGCGGATTTTTTCGCCGGTCTGGCTTTCAACACTGCCAGGGGTTTGCAGGGCCGTAAGGTTCAGGCGCGAGCCCGCAGTGGTCGGGGTGTTGAGGTCGACGCGTTCGTCATCCACGGCGGTTGCGGTGACGGGGCTGGCGGGCAGGGTCAGGGCCTGGGCACTGGTGTGCAGGGCGAGCAGGCACAGGCCGGGCGCTAGGTACTTGTTCATCGATCAATCAATCACTTCTTGGAGGGGTACTCGCCGCAGTGCGCGGCGAGCAACGATAACGCAGAAAGTGTTATAAGTTAACACTTATTGGCTGCGGGACAAAAGTCGCGCAAGGCTACAGAAGGGCTCTGCCGTGGGCATCTCGCCTGCCTCATGCAGAACCTGAGGTAGATTCACGTTGGTTGAAAACGCGCGCCAATACCAGCCGATCCAATGCCCACACCCCGATCAACGAGGCGCCGACCAAGGGGAAAATGATCGCCAGCGCGAGCATGATCCCCATCGCGGTTTTCCACTTCGGCACGTCATGGCGCAGCGGCGGCACACCCAGGCCACCGGCAGGCCGGCGTTTCCACCAGATCACCACACCACTGACCGCGCTGAGCAAAATCATCAGGCAGATCAGCAGCACGATCAGTTGGTTGACCCAACCGAACATCTTGCCTTCGTGCAGCATCACACCCGTTTCGGTGGCGCGCGCCACCGTGTTGTAGTGTTCCCAGCGCACATCGGCGAGCACCTTGCCGGTGTATTGGTCCACGTGCAGGGTCGCGTCGTTGCGTGGGTCGTTGGCGAACACCGCGACGGTGAACACACCGTCGGCGGTGCTGGGAAAGGTGATGCTGTAGCCGGGTTCAACCTGGCGAGCATTGGCCAGATCGACCACCTGCTGCAGACGCACGGTTGGCGCAGCCGGGCCCGAATGCATGGCGCCGTGGTTCATGTGTTCGGCGTGGTCGCCGGACATTGGCATCGGCGTGTTTTCCATCGCCCACGGCACGGTTTGCTGGCTGGCGGTATTGAGGCTGCGCGCCTGCTGATCCGACTGCGGCACGGTGTTCCACATCGCCGCCGGAAAGCGATTCCACAACGCGGCGTATTGCTTGCCCCAGAAGCCGGTCCAGGTCATGCCGCTGAGCAGCATCACCAGTAAAAACGCCGCCCCCCAGAAACCGGCGACGGCGTGCATGTCGCGCCAGAACACGCGCCCACGCGCGTTGAACCGTGGCCATAACACCCCGGCCGACGACTTGCCGCGCGGCCACCACAGGTACAGGCCGGACACCACCAGCATCACGCCCCAACCGGCGGCGAGTTCCACCAGGCGGTCGCCGACGGTGCCGATCATCAGCTCACCGTGGAGTGCGCGGGCGATGGCTTGCAGGTTGTATTTGGCATCCTGTTCGCCAAGCACGGTGCCGCGGTACGGGTCCACGAATACGGTCACTTCGCGGCCGCTGTCATGCATCACGAACTGCGCGCTGCTGGTGGCGTCGGCCGGTGGCAGGTATTTACTGATTTTGCCCTGGGGAAAAGCTGCCTGCGCGCGCTGTAATTGCTCGTCGGCACTCAAGGCGTGTTCGGCGCTTTGCACGGTGAGCAGGTCGGCGTACATCAGCGGGTCGAGCTGGGGTTTGAACAGGTAGATGATGCCGGTGAGGGCCAGCAGCACCATGAAAGGCGCGACGAAAAGCCCGGCGTAGAAGTGCCAGCGCCAGGCCAGGTTGTAGAAGGAAATCTTTTGAGTGGTCATCAGGATGCTCCGCAAAGGCTTTAAAAATTTTATTCAGTTATGCCGCCTTCGCGAGCAAGCCCGCTCCCACATTTGAAATGCATTCCAAGTGTGGGAGCGGGCTTGCTCGCGAAGCTTTTAGAAGCTCATGTCCACCTTGGTCCAGAGCGTGCGCCCCGGTTCCTTGATGGCTTGCGGGTCGCTGGCCGGGTAGCCGAAGCCGGCGTTGCCGGCCAGGTTCAAGTGCTCGGCATAGGCTTTGCCAAACAGGTTGTCGACGCCGGTGCTGACCTTGAAGTGCTTATTGATGCGGTACGCCGCGTTCAGCGAGAACACGCCAAAGCCGCCGCTTTTGTCGAAGTCTTTGCCGACCACGTTGCCCTTGTTCGGGTCGATGCGGTTTTGCGCTGCCACCACGCGCCACAAGGCACCGGCGCTCCAGTCGTCTTCGCTGTAGGTCAGGCCGAAACGCGCGTCCAGCGGCGGCATTTGCGGCAGGGCCTTGCCGTCGCTGGTGTTCTTGCCCCAGGCGTAGGCGAGGCTGGCATCGGCCTTCCAGTGGCGCGTCAGCTTATAGGCCGCACCCAGTTCGCCGCCCATGATGCGGGCATCGACGTTACGCGCCTGGGAGGTGGTGCCCATCATGCCGGGCGTGTAGTCGAACAGGATGAAGTCGCGCACCTGGCCGACATAAGCCGAGGCCCAGGCTTCTACGTCAGCGGTTTTGTACTGCGCGCCGAAGTCGAGTTGGGTGGTTTTTTCCGGCTTCACACCTTCGAAAGCATTCACTGAACCGACCGCGCCGGTATTAGGGGAAAACAGCTCCCAGTAATCCGGGAAACGTTCCGAATGGCCCAGCCCGGCGTAGACAGTGGTGGGGCTGTCGGCCAAGTCATGCTCATAGCGCACAAAGCCCGACGGCAGCGTATCGGCGCGGGTGTCGTCGGCGGTCGGGTTGGGGCGGGACATCATCCCTGAACCGGTCGTCTGGCGAAAATCCTTGGCCGAGGCGCGGTCCAGGCGTGCGCCGGTGATCAGACGATCGCGGTCGGCGGCGTACCAGGTCAGTTCGCCGAACACGCCATAGTTGTGGAAGTTGGCGTCCTTGTTGCGCGGCAGATCCTTGTAGGTGTCGACGCCCATGCTGCTGCGCTGGCGGTGTTCGTTGGTCTGCGCGTCCAGGCCGCTGATCAGTTGCACATCGGCCCAGCGCCAGGTGGCCTTGATCCGCGCGCCGAGGGTGCGGCGGTCGACGTTGGAGGCCATGGGCCCGGCCATCATGCCGGTGCCGGACGGCGTGCGCAGGCTGTAGTTGTCCATCACATGGTCGGCGTAGTTGTAGTAGACCTGGGCTTCAACTTTATCCAGCACCTCGCCGATGTTGGATTTTTCGAAGCGCAGGCCCAGGCTTTCGCGCAGGAACTGCGAACCGTCCATGCCGCGCCCGGCGTAGCGTGCTTCGCCATCGCCACGGCCGGCGGTAAGTTCCAGCAGGGTGTCGGCGTCGGGGGTAAAACCGACGGCGACATCGCCGTTCCACTTGTCGTAGCGCGAGGCAACCGTGTCGTTGTTGCCGTCCTTGTAGTCATCGGCGTGTGCCTGGTTGCCGATCACGCGCACGTAGCCCAGCGGCCCGCCGGCGGCGGCATCGATGACTTTGTCGAAGCGCCCGTTGGAGCCGGCCAGCACGCTGGCGTTGACCCGCGTGCCCAGCTCGCCGAACTGCTCCGGCTCACGCTCGAACAGAATGGTGCCGGCCGACGCGCCCGGGCCCCAGAGCACGGTTTGCGGGCCTTTGATCACGGTGAGCTTGTCGTAGGTTTCCGGCGAAATGTAGGAGGTCGGTGCGTCCATCCGGCCTGGGCAGGCGCCGAGCATCATGCCGCCATTGGTGAGGATATTCAGGCGCGAGCCGAACATGCCGCGCAGCACCGGGTCGCCATTGGTGCCGCCGTTGCGCACCAGGGCGAAGCCAGGGATGGTCTTGAGGTAGTCGCCGCCATCGCTGGCGGGCACCGGTTGGCGTGGGTCTTTGGGGTTGGTGATCACGGTCAGCGGCGAGCTGGGAGCAATCGCGGTGATCACCGTGGGGCTTAACTCATGATCGTCGGCGTGTACCTGTGGCACCAACAGTGCGCCACACAGAACAGCGAAAACGGGGGTACATCCCATACGGGTGTCAGCAGAAAACCTGGACATGAAAAATTCCATCAATCATTCGTAAACAACACGGCCAGCAGCCTGCGGCTGTCTGTCTAAAGTCGGCCGGTGTGAAGTAGCGCGGTGAAAGGCTTACGCGGTGATGGGGGGCGCGCGGCTGCGGGCGCCGGGGAAAATGCTCTGCCGGGCATGGCCCAGGTGTGGGGCGGGGGTGAGGGCGTTGGCGGGTGGCGCGGTGCCGAGGGTGATATAGGACACGCTGCCGGGCAGGGCCGGGCAACTGAAGAGCAGGCTGCAATAGCCGCACTTTTCCCAGAGCACGTGGTGCTCGTCAGGCGCTTTGCTGTGTTGCGGTGCATCGCCATGGCAGCTGGGCATGTCCATGGACATTTCCATCGACATACCGGCGTGATGATCCATCGGCATCGCTTGGGAAATCAGCGGACCGATGAAGATCATCAGCATGGCGAACAGGCTGATCCAGCTGGCGCGCATCAAACCCAGGGGCTTGCGGCGTTGCGCGGATAACCTGGCGCGAGGGGCGCCCATCGAGGTTGGCCTATTGAGCGTGCATAGACTCGTGGCCAGCCGCTGGCGGCGTTTTCTGAACCGAAACTTCGACTTCAACCTTGCCGGCTTTTTCGAACGTCAGGGTCAGTGGGAATTGCTTGCCGTCGGCCAGCAGGCTGCGGTCTTTTAGGCCCAGCAGCATCACGTGATAGGCCATTGGCGCGAAGGTCAAATCCCCCTTGGCCGGCACGGCAACGCTGGGCACTTGTTGCATTTTCATTAAGTCGCCTTGCATCACATGCTCGTGAAGCTCGGCTTTGTCCGCTACCGGCGTCTCGACGCCAAGCAGGCGGTCCGGCGTTTCGCCGGCGTTATGAATCACGAAATACGCAGCGACGGTCGGCGCATTCGGTGGCAGCTCCTGTGACCAGGGATCGCTGACCAGCAGGTCGCCGGCCTTGTAGTCATCGGCATTCGCAGCAACACACACCGGCAGCAACAACGCAGCCAGAAGCAGGGAAGATTTGAGCATGGCAGTTCTCCAGAACGGTTCTAAACGCAGTTCACTTGCGAAGAAATCAGACCGTTGGAGACGCGCGCGGGTTGAGGCTCGGCCATTGCTGGCGCGGGGTAGGGGCTTGCAATGAAGGCGGCGGCAGGCTCTGCGCCGCTGCAAAACGGGTGAGATACAACTGCGGCACATGCCCCGGCAAGGCCACCAAAGGCGGTGAGCCCGAGCAACACCAGCAGTGCTGCATGGTGGAGTGGTCGTCCTGCTGCGGCGCCGGAATGTCGAGCTTGCCCAGGGCAATGGTCTTCAGGCTGGCGCCATTGGAGGAGCAAAAACTGCCCCATAGCAATTGCTGAACAGGGTCGCTGGACTGCTGCATCGCACTCGCCATCGGCATGGCAAAGGCGTTGAACAGCACTGCAAAGCAGGCGATCCACACAATTGCAAAGCGTTGACGGGCCATGGCGGACAATCCGTAGGGTTAAGCGATCAGGTGCGTATTTAGCCTGATCGGTGGGGATAAGTAAAAAAGGCCGGTGTGGTTTGGTGTCGCAGTGGTTGTCTACAGGATAGCCGGGAACCACAGATTGCCAATTTTGCAGATGGGCCGCGACATTCAGCGTGACGCTGAACCCTGTGGGGGCTGGCTTGTGTTCGGCGGTGGATGGAGGCGTATAGGAACGTCCGACAACGATTCAAGGTTGTCCCTAGGAAGATGGAACTCTAGTCCCCGGACACCGCTGAAAACTCGGCGAAACACTCGCCTCGACCAATGCGCTGAGGTGCGACCTTGCCTTTGACCTGGATGGCCCTAAATCAGAGAAATTGCTCGGCGTTGCGCAGTTGATTGAGCTGGCGCAGTTGCTGGCCGATCGAGTGCACATGGGCGTCGGACAAACGAAAACTGCAGCCTGATAACGCAGTTCCAAATGTGGGAGCGGGCTTGCTCGCGAAGGCGGGGTATCAGTAACGGCCAGGCTCACTGACCCACCGCCATCGCAGGCAAGCCGGCTCCCACACTTATTTGTGTCTGGCCAAAATTTTGCGCCCGCCACAAACCAAATGTGGCAGCGGGCTTGCTCGCGAAGGCGGGGTATCAGTAACGGCCAGGCTCACTGACCCACCGCCATCGCAGGCAAGCCGGCTCCCACACTTATTTGTGCCTGGGCAAAATTTTGCGCCCGCCACAAACCAAATGTGGGAGCGGGCTTGCTCGCGAAGGCGGTGTATCAGTAACGGCGAGGCTCACTGACCCACCGCCATCGCAGGCAAGCCGGCTCCCACACTTATTTGTGCCTGGCCAAAATTTTGCGCCCGCCACAAACCAAATGTGGGAGCCGGGCTTGCCCGCGATAACGCTGGGTCAGCCAGTGATTAATTGGCTGACCCAGCGCCTTCGCGAGCAAGCCCGCTCCCACATTGGAAAGGTGGTGTTTAGAGCGTGTTGACGGCCTGTAGCACCGCAGCCACGTCGGTGAACTCTCGATCTACCGCAGCCAGTATTGGACGCTTCAAGACAAGCACCGGTATTCCCAGCTCCCGCGCTACTTCCAGTTTCGGTTCGGTCGCCGTACTGCCGCTGTTCTTGCTGATCAACACATCAATCCCACGCCGCTCAAACAACGCGCGCTCGTCTTCAATCAGAAACGGCCCACGTGCGCCGATGACTTCACAGCGTGCATTGCCCGGATACACATCCAGTGCGCGCAGCGTCCAGAGCTGATCGGCGGGGATCTCATCAAGATGCTGCAATGGCTCGCGCCCCAGTGTGAACAACGGGCGCTTGAAGGGCCTCAACGCTTCAACCAGCTCGGCCCAATCACTCACCTCACGCCAGTTATCGCCTGCCTGCGGTTGCCACGCCGGACGGCGCAGCGCCCAGCAAGGGATGCCGCACAGCCGCGCCGCCTGCGCGGCGTTCCGGCTGATCTGGGCGGCATACGGATGGGTGGCATCGAGGATCAGGCTGATGTGTTCATCGCGAACAAACTGCGCCAGCCCTTCAACCCCGCCATACCCACCGACGCGCACGTGGCAGGTGAGGTCGGTAGGCACACGGCCCACACCGGCCAGACTGTAGATATGTTCAGGCCCCAGCGTACGCGCGATGGCCAGCGCTTCGGTCACGCCGCCCAACAGCAGGATGCGTTTCATAACGGCTTGACCACTTCCAGCAAGGTAATCGGCAACGCCTGGCGCCAGGTGTCGAACTCGCCCAGCGGCTGGGCCTGCGCCACGTGAATGCGAGTCAGCTCGCCGCCGTGCTCTGCGCGCCAGGCCATCAGGGTCATTTCGCTTTGCAGGGTCACGGCGTTCGCGACCAGACGGCCGCCCGGGCGCAGGTGCTGCCAGCACGTGTCGAGCACGCCGTCGCGGGTGACGCCGCCACCGATGAAGATCGCGTCTGGTGCTTCCAGTCCGTGCAGCACGTCCGGCGCCTTTCCACGAATCAATTGCAAACCGGGCACGCCAAGGGCGTCGCGGTTATGTTCGATCAGGCCTTGGCGGCCTGCGTCGGCTTCAATCGCCAGCGCGCGGCAGCTGGGATGGGCACGCATCCATTCAATGCCGATGGAGCCACTGCCTGCGCCTACGTCCCAGAGCAACTCGCCGGGCACCGGTGCGAGGCGGGCGAGCGTCATGGCGCGCACGTCACGCTTGGTCAGTTGGCCGTCGTGCTGGAAGGCTGAGTCCGGCAGGCCGGCGAGGCGCGACAGGCGCGGTGTGTTGGCGTCGGCCACGCAGTCAATGGCGACGAGATTCAAATCCGCAACCGAGGCGTGTGGCCAATCAACCGCCAGCCCGTCAATGCGCTGTTCATCCGCGCCGCCCACGTGTTCAAACACACTGAGACGGCTGGCGCCAAACCCGGACTGAACCAGTAGCGAGGCAATCGCCGCAGGGCTGCGGCCATCGTTGCTCAACACCAGCAACCGCACGCCGCTGGCCAGATGCGCATTCAGTGCCGCCAGCGGCCGCGCCACCACCGACAACGTCACCACGTCCTGCAACGGCCAGCCCAATCGCGCCGCCGCCAGCGACACCGACGACGGCGCCGGTAAAACCAGCAACTCTTCAGCCGCCACCTGCCGCGCCAGGCTGGCGCCCACGCCATAGAACATCGGGTCGCCGCTGGCCAGCACGCACACAGGCTCGCCGCGTTGCGCCAACACGGGCGCCAGGGAAAACGGGCTCGGCCACAGCTGCCGCTCACCACGAATACACACCGGCAACAGGTCCAACTGACGCTGGCCGCCTATAATCCGGGAGGCGCGCAACAGGGCATGCCGGGCGTTTCTGCCCAGCCCCTTGAAGCCGTCTTCACCGATGCCTACTACCGTCAGCCAGGGCGACATATCAATTCCTTGAACGACATCCGACGGGCAGGCTTTTCATGCCGCCGGACAAAGCAGGCATAATACCGCGCCTTTACCCGTCAACCGGTAGCCCCGTGAACCCAACACCCGCTCTGAACACCTTGCGCCCCTCGGCTTGTCCGGGGTTGCTGCGTATTGTCCAGGCGTTGGATGGCGGCATTTGCCGGATCAAATTGGCCGGTGGGTCCATCAGCGCCGCGCAGGCGGTGGCCGTGGCGGACGCGGCCCAGGCCTACGCCGGTGGAGTGATCGAGGCCACCAACCGCGCCAATCTGCAGATTCGCGGGATCGGTGCCGAGCAGCAGGCCTTGATCGCCGCGCTGCTGGCCGCAGGCCTGGGCCCGAACAACGCTGCTGGCGATGATGTGCGCAACCTGATGCTCAGCCCCAGCGCCGGTATCGATACTCAAATGTTGTTCGACACCCGACCGTTGGCCGGGCAGATCCTCGCCACCTTGCAAAACCGTCCACGTTTCCATGAGTTGTCGGCCAAGTTCGCCGTGCAGCTCGATGGCGGTGAAGCCCTGGCGA
Source organism: Pseudomonas sp. Larv2_ips (assembly GCF_963879675.1). Classification (NCBI taxonomy): domain Bacteria; kingdom Pseudomonadati; phylum Pseudomonadota; class Gammaproteobacteria; order Pseudomonadales; family Pseudomonadaceae; genus Pseudomonas; species Pseudomonas sp. Larv2_ips. The sequence goes on along the minus strand of NZ_CAWOAW010000031.1, from coordinate 87,132 downwards.
TGCTCGAGCATCACCACGACCTATGGCTGTCGGCGTTTGAGCGCGATGGCGAAACATTATTGGCCTTCGGGCTGGCGGGTTGCCCTGGGTTGGATGCGCCGGTGGCGGCCGTGCCCCTGGAGCAGGGTCATGCCCTGGTCGTCGCAGTGCTGGAGCTGTTTCTCGACTTGGCGACGCCGACGCAAACCCGCATGCGTCAGGTGTCTGTGGATAACTTATTGGCCCGTCTGAGCCTGCCGCTGCTGCCGGTGGAGGGCTTCAAACGCCCGGCCAGTGGGGCTTTGCTGCACTTGGGCAGTTATCCACAGCGGCAAAAAGATCAATTCTACGTCGCCGCCGTTGCACCGCTGGGTCGCCTGGATTCAACCATGCTCAAAGGCGCCGCGCAGTTGGCCATGGAGTTGGGCGACGGCACTTTACGTTTCACGCCATGGCAGGGCGTGCTGCTGCCCAACATTAAAAGCCACGGCGCAGTGACTGAGCGTCTGGAGCACCTGGGCTTTCTCTGCTCAGTCGACCAACCCCTGGCGCGCCTGATCGCCTGCACCGGCTCAAGCGGCTGTGGCAAAGGCCTGGCCGATACCAAGGCCGACGCCCTGCAATTGGCCGCGTTGCAACCTGGCGTTGAGGTGCACTTATCCGGCTGCGCACGCTCCTGCGCGGCCGCGCACACCGCGCCAGTCACGTTACTGGCAGTGAGCCCCGGCCACTACGACGTCTATTTTCGCGATGCAGCCCAGCCAGGTTTCGGCCGGCTGCACGCGCGCACTCTTTCCATTGAAGCGGCGGGCGCCCTGTTACGCGCACGCTCACGGAGCAACACCGATGATTGATTACATCCGCGACGGTCAGGAGATCTATCGCAACTCCTTCGCCATTATTCGCGCGGAAGCCAAATTGGACCGCATCCCGGCTGATTTGGAAAAACTCGCGGTGCGGGTGATCCACGCCTGCGGCATGGTCGAGGCCATCGATGGCCTGCAGTTCTCCGAAGGCGCAGGCAAGGCCGGGCGCGATGCGCTGGCCGCCGGTGCGCCGATCCTGTGCGATGCGCGGATGGTCTCTGAAGGCGTAACCCGTGCGCGCCTGCCGGCCAACAATCAGGTGATCTGCACCCTGCGCGACGACAGCGTGCCGGAACTGGCGCGCGCGTTGGGCAACACCCGTTCCGCTGCTGCCCTGGAGCTGTGGCGCCCACACCTGGAAGGCAGTGTGGTGGTGATCGGCAACGCGCCGACCGCGCTGTTCTACCTGCTGGAGATGCTCGATGCCGGTGCGCCAAAACCTGCATTGATTCTGGGCTTCCCGGTCGGCTTTGTCGGCGCTGCCGAATCCAAAGCGATGCTCGCAGCAGACAGCCGTGGCGTGCCGTTCGTGATCATGCAAGGGCGCCTGGGCGGCAGTGCGATGGCGGCCGCTGCGGTCAACGCCCTGGCCACGGAGGTCGAATAATGTCGGCACGCGGACGTTTGATCGGCCTGGGCGTGGGCCCCGGCGACCCGGAACTGATCACCCTCAAGGCCCTGCGCCTGCTGCGCGAATCGCCAGTGGTGGCGTACTTCGTGGCCAAGGGCAAGAAGGGCAATGCGTTCGGCATCATCGAAGACCACCTGGTTGCGCAGCAGACCCTGATGCCACTGGTGTACCCGGTGACCACCGAAGTGCTGCCGGCGCCGCTGTCCTACGAGCAAGTCATCAGCGACTTCTACGACACGGCAAGCCTGGACGTGGCCGCGCACCTGGACGCCGGCCGCGACGTGGCGGTGATCTGCGAAGGTGACCCGTTCTTCTACGGGTCCTACATGTACCTGCACGACCGCCTGGCCGAGCGCTATGACGCCCAGGTCATTCCCGGCGTGTGCTCGATGCTCGGCGGCGCCTCGGTACTCGGCGCGCCGCTGGTGTATCGCAATCAGAGCCTGTCGGTGCTCTCGGGCGTGCTGCCCCATGACGACCTCAAGCGTCGCCTGGCGGATGCCGATGCGGCGGTGATCATGAAGCTGGGGCGTAACTTCCCCAAGGTGCGTCAGGTGCTGGAAGAACTCGGCCTGGCCGAGCGCGCGCTGTATGTCGAGCGCGCGACCATGGCCAACCAGAAAATCGTGCCGCTGGATCAGGTCGACCCGGCGTCTTCACCGTACTTCTCGCTGATCATCGTGCCTGGCGAACGGTGGCAAGGTTGATGCGCCCGGCGATTGTCATTCTGGGCCAGGGCAGCCTGGCCACGGCGCGCAAAATTGCGCAGGTTTACCCCGGCGCGCTGATCCACGGTTTGGCCGGGCGCGTTGAAGGCGCCGACCAGACCTACAGCGAGTTCGGCGCGACCCTGCGCCAGCTGTATCAACAGGGTACGCCGCTGATTGCGCTGTGCGCTGCCGGCATCGTGATCCGCACCCTGGCGCCGCTGCTGCTGGAAAAAGGCGAGGAACCCGCCGTGCTGGCCGTGGCGGAAGACGGCAGTGCCGTGGTGCCGTTGCTCGGCGGCCTCGGTGGCGTGAACGTGATGGCGCGCGACATTGGCGCTGCATTGGGCGTGTCTGCCGCGATCACCACCAGTGGCGAGTTGCGGTTCGGCACCTGCCTGCTCAACCCGCCTGCGGGTTATCAACTGGCGGATCTGGAGCTGGGCAAGCGTTTTGTCTCGGACCTGCTGGCCGGCGAAAGCGTGCGCATCGAAGGCGCAGCGCCCTGGCTGGCTCAGGCCAATCTGCCGCAGGATCAGCAGGCACGCCTGGCGATTCATGTGGGCAGCGCCGAGCGCGTGCCCGCCGCCAACGAGTTGCTGATTTACCCGCAGAACGTGTGCGTCACCTGCAAGCCCGGCGCGCACCTGGCTGAACGTGTGCGGGCGGCATTGCACGACGCGGGTATTGCCGTTCAATCCCTGGCCTGCGTGTTGGCCAGCGATACACAGATGGCCGAACCTTCGCTGCACGAGGCTGCGCTGGCATTGAGTGTGCCGCTGCTGTTTTCCAGCGTCACGCAGGAGGCGGACATCGTCATCAGCGTCGCCGAGCAGCCCCTGGACCTGGCGCATGTTGGTCGCCCGCGCGGCCGTCTGGCGGTGATTGGCCTGGGCCCTGGCGCCGCCGAATTGATGGTGCCGGCGGTCAAGGCTGAACTGGCGCGCTGCACCGATGTGCTCGGTTACGAAACCTATGTGCGCATGGCCGGGCCATTTCGTGACGACCAGGTGCAGCACTGCACCGATAACCGCGAAGAAATGCAGCGTGCGCGCCATGCCTTCGAGCTGGCTGCGCAAGGGCGCTCAGTCGTGGTGGTATCGTCCGGTGACCCCGGCGTATTCGCCATGGCGGCGGCTGTGATCGAGGCCTTGCATGAGTCGAGTGACCCGGCCTGGCATCAGGTTGACCTGCAGATTCTGCCAGGCGTCTCGGCTTCGCTTGCCACCGCTGCGCAAGCGGGTGCGCCGCTGGGGCATGACTTCTGTGTGATGTCGCTGTCGGACAACCTCAAGCCCTGGTCGATCATCGAAAAGCGCCTGGACCTCGCGTCCCAGGCCGACTTGGCGTTGGCGTTCTACAACCCGATCTCGCGTTCGCGGCCATGGCAATTGGGGCGCGCGCTGGAAATCGTCGCGCTGCACCGCACGCCTGAAACGCCGGTGGTGCTGGGGCGCGATATCGGTCGCCCAGGCCAGACACTGCGTGTCACCACGCTTGGGCAGCTGACGCCCGAACAGGTCGATATGCGCACCATGGTGCTGATTGGCTCGTCCACCACGTGCGTATTTGCGCGCGCCGGTGGCGGTGAGTGGGTGTACACGCCGCGCTGGTATGGTGAAAAACCCGCCTCCTGAAAACGGCCTGTCGCACGCCGGAAAGCTCCGAGTAACGCTGGGTGAACGCCCGCCGTTATTCGGGGCTTTTTCTTTTTTTATCGACGAAATCCGGAAGGGCCCACGGGCCGCCCAGCAATCGTTGGGTGGCGGGACTTGCCGCATGCCGGCAAGTGATGTTTGTGGCCTGGAAAGCGCTCTCGCGGCTGGACTAGTGTGAACACACGCCCCATGTGGGGTGCTTGTGGAGAACTGAAAATGGAGCGACAGCACCGAAGGATCAACAGCGTAAAGAGGCGCAAGTTGATTGCCGCCTACAAGTTGCCGGGAGCGCCGGGTGCACAGACCTCTGTGCCGATGGGCGCGGACGATGACAGCAATGCAGCGGTGGTGAACAACGGCGTGATCTCGTTTATCGAGGGGATGTCCGCCCTGAACCGCGAATACGTTCGCAAGAGCTACTTGCTTGCGAGCAGCTACGTCAGCGATGTGTTGAAGGTTCAGCGCGGCACCGAAGCCTGGTACGACGAATTTATCAAGGTGATGGTCAGCCTGGGCTGGCTGCCGGTGCGCAGCCGCTTCGAGCGGGTCACGCGCTCGGGCAAAGGCCTGACCGTGCAATTGGCGGCGCTGAACATCATTGCGGCGATGCTGGCCTCGATGTCACTGGCCGGACCTTTGCTCACCGCACTGCCCAAGCTGGCGGCGGATGCGTTGGAGGCGTTGAAGCAGCAACCCGCGACGTTCGACCTGTTCAAACGCAATAGCTCGGTGCATCAGGGCGGTGATTTCGGCCTGGCTTCCTGCGCCGAAACCGAAGGGGAAGTGATGATGGTGCTGGTGACCTACAGCAGCCACGGTGTGAGCAAACAGGTGGGCTTGCCCTTTCTGGAATGGGACAGCGCCTCGTTCGAGGCCTTCAGCGGGCAAACCTGCCTGGTGCTCAATACCGCGGTGGTCAACGAAACGACGCTTCAGCTGATGCGTGAGAGCGCCGGTGACAAGGTCCAGCTGGCCATCGCCAAGTACCGTATCTAGGGCACCAGGTAACCGCGTACGCCGGTAAAGATGATCTGCGCGGCGAGGGCGCACACGAACAATCCCATCAACCGGCTGACAATCTGCAAGCCCTGGTCGCCCAGAATGCGTTCGATGCGATTGGACAGGTACAGCACCACGCCCACCGTGAGGCTGGCCAGGGCAATGCTGAGGATGGCCATGATCTTGTCATCCCAGTGCGGCTGGCTCACACCCATTACCAGCAGCGCACCGATGGTGCCCGGGCCGACGGTGAGCGGGATGGTCAGCGGCACGATGGTCACGTCCTGCTGCACGTTGTCGGTCTGCACTGCCGACTTGCCTTGGGCCATACCCAGCGCCGAGATGAACAGCACGCTGCCGGCGCCAATGCGAAAAGCGTCCACGGTGATGCCGAACACGCTGAAAATCACTCGCCCGAACAGGTACAGCAACACGCTCGAGACCAGCGTTGCCAGCGCTACTTTCCAGGCCAGTCGCCGCCGCTCCTTGCTGGAGTAACCGCGGGTCAGGCTGATAAAACAGGACAGCACGAAGAACGGGCTGTAGAGCACCAGCATCTTCAGGTAAACGCTGAATAACACGTGGAGCATGAGGGCGGCTCGCGGGCGGAAAGATGGGGTGAGTCTAACAGGCGGCGCAGATCAAATGTGGGAGCGGGCTTGCTCGCGAATGCGGTGGATCAGTTAA